>NZ_JBIUAF010000004.1:0-730669 GCF_044547285.1 Nocardia sp. NPDC052566
TTGGCCAGCACCGGCTGGGGGGGGCCCTGTTGGGTGACACCCTGGTTTACGCGTATAGGGGACCATGCGGCGCCGGCGCGCGGGGCCTGGTCGACGATGGGGCCGATCAGATGAGCGCCCACTTCGCCGAGATGTCCTGCGGCGACGACCGCGTCGGACAGTTGATCCAGCGCGCTGTCTGGTCGGGCTTTCTTTATGGCGTCGATCAAATCGTCGAGCCGGAGCGGAGAGGTCATGCGTCAACCATAGGTTGACGATCGGTCGCCGTCAACCCTTGGTTGACGAATTAGGACAGTCCCGCACCCGCCGCCGCGAACCGGACAACGCGCTCCTTCAGCCAGGCCGCCGAACGGCCGGTGAGCACGGTCTTCGCGGGGGAATCGTCGGCATGCAGCACCTGAATCAGGCCGTCGTCCCGACCGAGGCTCAGGCACTGGACGAGGTAGCGGAACTTCATCGGCCGCGGTTCGCGACCCTGGATCCGCGCACTGATCACCTCCGCCGCGTACATGCCGGTCGGCAAAGCGGTCGCGCAGGCCATCCGCAGCTCCCGCCCGCCGGGTCCGGCGATGACGGCGCAATCGCCCGCCGCGTACACGTCGGGATGGGAGACCGAGCGCAGCGACGCATCGGTCAGCACCCGGCCGCCGCCGTCCACCGCGAGACCGGTGCGCGCGGCCAGATCGGGCACATCGAATCCGGCGGTCCACACCGTCGCCGCGGCGGCAACCAGTTCACCGTCGGCCAACCAGACGCCATCGCCGGTCACCTCGACAACCTTGACGCCGCCACGGATTTCGACGCCGAGCCGCTCGAGCACCCGCCGCACATGCGCGCTCGCCTTCGGTGCGAGCCAGGCGGCGGGCTCCTCCGCGCCGAGCAGCACCACCCGCGTATCGGGCTGCGCCTCAGCCAATTCCGCGGCGAGCTCGATTCCCGTTGCGCCGGAACCGATTACCGCCACCGGCCCGGTGCCGAGGGACGCGGGCAGCCGCCGCACGTCCTCCGGTGTCGCCACCGAGTAGGCGTATTCGGCGACGCCGGGCACCGCCCCGGTGCCTCCGGTGCTGCCGAGCGCGTAGACGAGGGTGTCGTAGCCGAGTGCGGGCGCGTCATCGAGCAGCACCTGCTTGCGCTCGGTATCGATCTCGGTCGCCCGCGCCTGAACGAAGCGGATCCGCTTGCGCTCGAGCAGTTCTCGCAGATCCCAGGAGGCGATCGGTTGCCCGGCGGCCTGCTGGTGCAGGCGCACCCGCTCGACGAATTCGGCGCGCGCGTCGACCACGGTGATCTCGGCCTCCCGCGCGGTGCGCGCGAACCGCTTGGCCGCCGACAACCCCGCGTACCCCGCGCCCAGGATGACGATCCGATGTCCGCTCATGATGTGTCCTTTCGCTTGCCGACACACCTCAGACTCGACAGCCACCCGATCCATGACAGGCCACGGGCATGAGCCGGGTCACACCCGGCTCAGGTACCCGAGCTTGTCCGGATTGAGGATGAGCCGCAGCCCGGTCACCACATCCGCCGTCGTCTCGACGCCGACCACGCCGAACGGGGTGCCGGTGATCCGCGCGACCACCGCGTAGGCGCCGTTGATCTCCTCCAGCACGACCTCCAAACCCGGGATCTCGCGCTGGAACAGCCCGGCCGCGTAGCGCGCGACATTGTGCGCGCCGAGGATCGGCCGCCTGGCCGCGGTGACGATGCCGCCGCCGTCGGCCGTCGCGACGGCGTCCGCGGCCAGCATCCGCTCCAGCGCCTCGATATCGCCGGTGCGCGCGGCCTTGAGGAATCGCTCGATCAGCTCACGCCCCTGGTCCCGCGGCCTGTCGTAGCGCGAGTGTCCTTCGCGCACGCGCAGACTCGCCCTGCGGAAGATCTGCTGCGAGTTCGACTCGGTCACCGCGAGCATGTCGGCGATCTCCCGATGCGCATATCCGAATGCTTCGCGCAAAACGAAAACCGCGCGCTCGACCGGGCTCAACCGCTCCAGGGTGGTCAGCAGCGCCAGCGAGACCAGCTCGCGCTCCTCGACGGTTTCCAGCGGCCCGAGCTGACCGCGCGCGGTGGGCACCGGCTCGGGCAGCCATGGCCCGACATAGCTCTCCCTGCGCGCCCGCGCCGAAACCAGCCAGCTGCGGCACAGATTCACCAGCACCGTGGTGAGCCAGGCCTCGGCGGACCGGATTTCGGCGCGCTCGGCGCCGTCCCAGCGCAGATACGTTTCCTGCACCGCGTCCTCGGCCTCGGTCGCCGAGCCGAGCATCCGATAGGCCAGCGCGAACAAGCGAGGCCGATGCGTCTGAAAGACGCGCAGTCCATCCTCTTCCACCGGTACCCTCTCCCGCGTTCGCTCGCTCGTGATGACCGTACCGCTCACAATCGATCGCGCGCGCGGGTGCTCCAGCAGCACACTCGCGAACCGGCCCGCATCGAACCACCGCCACAGCCGCAATCCCCCGAGCTCGAATTCACCGAGCCCGAACCCCCCGAGTGCCGCAAGAGTGTTCATATCACCCGAGCGTCCGCCGCCATTCTTAGCGAAACCTTAAGGAAGGCCAGCAGTTCGGATCAATGTTGGATCTCGTCGGGCTGCCGCTGCTTACCGCCGGGGCGGCGCAACCGAAGGCGCGCACCGGAATCGCGGATCACCGGACGGCGGATGACCGGACGGCGCCGATCGGCCCGCCGCTGCGCCCTGCGCTCGGAAGGCTTGTGCTGCCACGTTTCCGGGCGCGCGGCCACCCAGCGCTGCGAGCGCCAGGCGAACGGAATGTGGCCCAGGTACAGCGCGACGAGCACGAGCAGCAGCACGATCGGGAAGGTGACCAGCGCGGCCGCCGCGACCGCGACGAGCACGAGCAGACCCGCCGCTGCCTGCGGCGCCACCGACACCGATTTCATGGCCAGCGTCGGAATCGTGGACACCGCGAGCGCCGCGGCGAAGATCGTCCAGACCGCGCACTCGTAGAAGCCGACCCACCAGCCGTCGCCGAACTGCTTGAGCAGCGCGATCGGCACCAGCGCGATGAGCGCGGCCGCGGGCGCGGGCACGCCGACGAAGTACTCACGCGACCAATCGGGCCTGGTGTCGTCGTCGAGCAGCGTATTGAACCTGGCCAGCCGCAGCACGATGCTCACCGCGTACAGCAGCGCGATGATCCAGCCCGCGCTCTCCCGATCGAGCACGGTCACGTACAGCACCAGCGCGGGCGCGACGCCGAAAGAGATTGCGTCCGAGAGCGAGTCCAGCTCGGCGCCCATCTTGGAGGTGGCGTCGAGCATGCGGGCGAGCCTGCCGTCGAGCGTATCGAGCACCGCGGCCGCGCCGATCATGGCGAGCGCGAGATCGAGCTTGCCGTCCAGCGCGAACTTCACCGCGGACAGCCCGGCGCATAGCGCCAGGATGGTCACGATGCTCGGTAGCAGCCGGATGGGTCTCGGTCGTCGCTTCGGCGTTGGCAGTGCCGCCTCCATCATGAGTCGGTGGTTGATGAACCGGCCCGCGTTGAACCAGGAGAGTTCAATTCGGCCAAAACAGTCTCGGCCCCGATGGTGCGCTGGCCGGGCTGTACGAGCAGGGTGGTGCCCGCGGGGAAATAGGTGTCGACCCTGGAGCCGAATCGGATCAGCCCGTAGGTCTCGCCGATGGTCAGTTTGTCATTGGGCCTGGCATCGCAGACGATGCGACGCGCCAGCAGTCCGGCGATCTGCACGACGACGATCTGCTGACCGGCCTCGGTCTCCAGCACCATGCTGTTGCGCTCGTTGACCGAACTGGCCTCGGGCAGATCGGCCGAGCGGAACTGACCGGCCTGGTGCAGGACCTGGCGCACCACACCGGAGACCGGGGTGCGCTGCACGTGCACGTCGAGCACGGAAAGGAAGATGCTCACCCGGGGCAGCGGCTTGTCGCCGAGGCCCAATTCCGCGGGCGGAGCGGCGGTGTCGACGAGCGCGACCTCACCGTCGGCGGGCGCGACGACCACACCGGGACGGTTCGGCGGGACCCGGTGCGGGTGCCGGAAGAAGGTCGCGCATGCCGCGGCGGCGAACAGGCCGGTGCGCCGCACCCACTTGCGCTTGCCGCCGACGACAGCGATGGCCAGCGGCGCGGCGACGAACGGCAGCCCGGCCGGGTGCAGCGGGGGAATCGCATTGCGGACCAGATCGGCGACATGGCCGATTCCGGTGCGTTCGGGCGTGCCGGGCGGGGTGGGACGGCGTGCCACAGGCTCCTCTTTCGTGCTCGGTGCAGATGGATTGCGCCCCTCAACGATAGGTCCAGCGCAAGCGATCACACCTTACGGGACGGAGCCCGTGGCCGCCCTCTTCTCAGTGACCGGTCAACGACTGATCCGGCTGCCCATCACGAGCTTCACCAAGAACAACAGAATCACCGCGCCGCCGAGGCAGGTGAAGAAGCTGAACCACAGGCCGGCGCCCTCCACATCGACGTTGAACAACTTCAAGACAAAGCCACCGAGCAGGCCGCCGACCACGCCCACCACGATGTTCAGCAGGATGCCCTGTTGCGCATCCGTCTTCATGATCTTGCTGGCGATCCAGCCGGCAAGTCCGCCGATGATGATCCACCCGATAATCCCCAGACCGAGCATGGTGTCCTCGCATCACTAGTTGGGAACACGCCACCATTGAGCCGGTGACGTGCTAACGGGGGTGTACCCGCGCAATGTGAGAATACGCACTCGCATCCGGCGACCCGGGGGCTAATATGAGGGGGCCTCATGTCTACGGAATCGTAGGTATCGGGTCGGATGAGGGAATCATTTCCGAGGCTTCGGGGTACAACCCGGCGGCGCCGCCGCAGGTACATAGGAGACGGACCATGGCTGCTCGAATCGCCCAGACCACAGGGCCAGAGCACACCGCGATCCTCGGGCTCGGCGTATACCGCCCGGCTCGGGTGGTCACGAACGACGAGGTGGCGGGCCCGATCAACTCGAGCGACGAGTGGATTCGAACCAGGTCCGGAATCAAGACGAGGCGCTTCGCGTCGGAGTCGGAGACCATTCAGAGCATGAGCGTGGCGGCCGCGCGCGGCGCGCTCGAATCGTCGGGGGTCGACGTCGATCAGGTCGATTGCGTGATCGTTGCTACGTCCTCACATCTGTTGCTGACACCGGCCGCCGCGCCACAGATCGCGACCGAACTGGGCATGAACGGCGCTGCGGCATTCGACATTTCGGCGGGCTGCGCCGGCTTCTGTCACGCGCTGGCGCTCGCATCGGATCTGGTCCGCGGCGGCACCTCGGCGCACGTGCTCGTCATCGGCGTGGAGAAGCTGACCGACACCATCAACCCGGCCGACCGCTCGACGGCCTTCCTGTTCGCCGACGGCGCGGGCGCCGTCGTCGTCGGCCCGTCCGAGACCCAGGGCATCGGCCCGACGGTCTGGGGTTCGGACGGCACCCAGCATCACGCGATCCGGCAGGACAAGAACTGGATCGAGTTCTTCGCCGAGATCGACGAGAAGGGCCTGGACGCGGTGCGGCCCTACCTGACGATGGAGGGCACGGCGGTATTCCGCTGGGCCGCACACTCGCTGGAGAAGGTGTGCCGCGACGCGATCGACCGCGCCGGGCTGTCCACCGAGGATCTGGACGCGATGATCCCGCACCAGGCCAACGGGCGGATCATCGAGATCATGGCCAGGGTGCTCAAGCTGCCGGAGCGCACCGCGCTCGCCAACGACATCGAGGAGAACGGCAATACCTCGGCCGCCTCGATCCCGCTGGCCATGGAGGCGCTGCTGCGCAAGGGCGAGTCGAAGCCGGGCGATACCGCGCTGCTCATCGCGTTCGGCGCCGGTCTCTCCTACGCCGCACAGGTCGTCAATCTGCCCAACTGGAAGTAGATCTCAGCTCATTCAACTTCAACCCAGCGACCAGGTGACCTTCACGCTGAACGTCACCGTCTGGGTGCCCGGTTCCAGCGCGAACGCATCGGGGGCGGAGCCCGCGACCTTCGCGTTGCTGATGTCGTCGCGGTTGCTGGCCTCGCTGATGGTCTTGACGTCCTTCAGCTTCAGCCCGGCCAGCACCGCGTACTGCTCCGCACGCGATTTCGCGTCGGCGAAGGCGCGGGCCCGCGCGTCGGAGAGCAGTTTGGAATTGTCGTCGAGCGCGAAAGACACACCGCGCAGGCGGGTTTCGTTGCCGCCCGCCTTGATCGCGCCGTCGAGCACGGCCGACGCCTTCGGCAGGTCGCGCACGACGACGTGCACCATGTTGGTGGCGCGGTAGCCGATGACGGTGTTGCCGCCGTCCGGGCCGTTCGCGTACTGCGGCTGGATGGCGACGTCGTTGGTGCGGATGTCCTCGCGGCTTGCGCCCGCGGCCACCATCGCGTCGGTCATCGCCTTCGACTTCTCGTTCGCGCCGGAGATGGCCGCGGACACGTTGTCCGCGGTCACCTCGACGCCGATATCCGCATTCAGGCTGTCCGGGGCGCCGCGCACCTTGCCGGTGCCGACCACCGTGACATCACGGTCGGCGCCACCGTCGGCGGAGCCACATCCGGTGAGCAGCAGGCCGGTACCCGCTATGGCGGCGATGGCCGCCGCACCACGCGTCATTGGTCGCATAGCCGGAACTTACGCGCATCAGCGTGCGCGCGTGGCGACCTCAGCCGCGCGATTCCACCGCGGCCTTGATCCGGCCGAGGGTCACCTGCATGCCGTCGACGAGATCGGCCTCGAAAGACTGCTCGCCGCCGAGCACCGCGTCGATCACCTTGCGTACCGGTAGCGAGACGCCGTTGGGCACATCGCGGCGCTGGATGAGCTTGGTACCGGTCGCGGTCGGCTCCAGGGTGTAGCTCCAGACGGTGAAGTTCTCGTTCATCCGGAAGGCGAAGGCCTGGTTGGGTTCATAGCGCACGATGCGCGAGGTGGTCGGGTAGTACTTCTTGCCGTCCTTGTTCCAGTTGACGGTCCATGTCCCCGCCTTCGGGGTGCCGAGCGGAACCATCTTGACGGTGTGCGGGCTGAATTCGGAGACCCGCTTGAAGTCGGAGACCACCGCCCAGACCTGCTCCGGCGGCGCCGAGATATCGATGGTGGCTTCGAGTGTGTTCGGCAACGGTGCCTCCGATTGATGTGACTGCTGGTATCGGACATTATTAATCGGGAAGACAGTTACGTCACATTTTCGCATGTTGCACTTCGGCCTCTGTAATACCGAGCGCACAATTACTTATAGACGAAGCATCAGACACAGCCACCAGCTTTCCCGTCCAACGTGAGGTGATCGGCCGTGAAACTGCGCTCCCTCCTCCACCGCCGCCCGGCGGATCAGGTTCCCGTGCTTCCCGCTGTCGAACCCGAAGACGGGCTTTCCCTCCGTGGCACTTTCGCCCTACGCACCAAGCCCGCGCAGGAAGAACGGCTCGAACGCCTGCTAACGCCCAGCGAACTGGATATGGTCCGGCATCGGCAGGTCTGAAACGGCCGCGACACAGAGATCACCGAGGCTCCATACTCGTGAGGTGACTTCACCCGCTGCTACGAAGCCGGCCATCCTCAGCGTCGACGACGATCCAGGGGTTTCCCGCGCCGTCGTGCGTGACCTGCGCCGCCGCTACGGGGCCGATTACCGGATTCTGCGTGCGGAATCGGGCGCACAGGCGCTTGAGGCACTGCGTGAGATGAAACTGCGCGGCCAGCCGGTCGCGGTACTGATCGCCGATTACCGGATGCCAGGCATGGACGGCATCGAATTCCTGGAGCAGGCGATGGACCTGCACCCGTACGCCCGGCGTGTGCTGCTGACCGCCTATGCCGACACCAGCGCCGCGATCGACGCGATCAACGTCGTCGACCTCGACCACTATCTGCTCAAGCCGTGGGATCCGCCGGAGGAGAAGCTGTATCCGGTGCTCGACACGCTGCTCGAGGCCTGGCGCGGCAGCGAACACCGCCCGGTCACCGAGACGAAGGTGGTCGGCAACCGCTGGTCGCCGCGCTCCTCGCAGGTGCGGGAGTTCCTGGCGCGCAACCAGTTGCCCTACCGCTGGTACCTGGCCGACGAGCCCGAGGGCGCGCGCCTGCTCGAGGCGGCGGGCACCGATGCCGAGCGCTGCCCGGTGGTGATCACCGCGACCGGGCAGGCGCTGGTCCAACCCTCCGATGGTGAGCTGGCCGAGAACGTCGGGCTCACCACGATGCCCACCGGCGACTTCTACGACCTCATCGTGGTCGGCGGCGGCCCGGCCGGGCTCGGCGCCGCGGTGTACGGCGCGTCCGAGGGGCTGCGCACGGTGCTGGTGGAGCGCACCGCGACCGGCGGACAGGCCGGGCAGAGCTCGCGCATCGAGAACTACCTCGGCTTCCCCGACGGGGTGTCCGGCGCGCAGCTGGCGGACCGTGCGCGGCGGCAGGCGGCCAAATTCGGCGCCGAGGTGATCACCACCCGCGAGGTGGTCGGGCTCGAGGTGAACGGGTCGGCCCGCACGGTGCGCTTCGCCGACGGCGGGAAGCTGTGCGCGCACACCGTGATCATCGCGACCGGCGTCGACTACCGCCGCCATCCCGCACCCGGCGTCGACGACTTCACCGGGCGCGGCGTCTATTACGGCTCGGCGATGACCGAGGCCACCGAATGCGCCGATCACGACGTCTACATCGTCGGCGGCGCGAATTCGGCCGGGCAGGCCGCGGTGTTCCTGTCCCGCAACGCGCGAACGGTGCACCTGGTGGTGCGCGGTGATTCGCTGGACAAATCCATGTCGCACTACCTGATTCAGCAGATCGCGCAGATTCCGAATATCAAGGTGCACACCCGCACCGAGGTGACCGCCGCCGACGGCGACGATCACCTGCAGCGAATCGTGTTGCGCAACAACGAGACGGGAGCCGACGAGAAGGCGGACGCGGAGCGGCTGTTCCTGTTCATCGGCGCCGCGCCGCAGACCGACTGGCTCGACGGCGTGGTCAAGCGCGACGCCGCTGGCTATGTGCTCGCCGGGCCGGACCTGGTGGTCGACGGCGGCAGGCCCGCGGGCTGGGAGCTGCCGAGACCGCCGCATCACCTGGAGACCAGCGTCCCCGGCGTCTTCGTCGCCGGTGACGTACACGCCGATTCGGCCAAGCGGGTCGCCTCCGCGGTCGGCGAGGGCGCGATGGCCGTCATGCTCGTGCACCGCTACCTGGCATAACCGAAAGGCTTGGATGATGAATTCGACTGATGCCGAGGCCGATCGCCACAGCAGGCTGGTGTGCGATCCCGACGAACTGCGCAGCCTGTTCCTGTTCGAGAAGCTCACCGACGCACAGCTCGAGGAGCTGTGCAGGGATGGGCGGGTCGAAACCATCGCGCCGGGACTGGTTTTCCGCGAGGGCGATCCGGCGACGTGCTTCTACGTGCTGATGGACGGCGAGGTACGGCTGACCAAGATCTCCAGCGGCGCCGAGATCGAGATGGTGCGCACCGATCATCACGGCGCCTACTCGGGCGCCTGGATGGCCTACATCGGTGACAAGGTCGAGCAAACCTACAGCGGCACAATGTATGTGACCCGCGAATCCCGGTTCTTCGTGCTCGACGCGCCGACCTTCGCGCGGATCATGAACGAGTGGTTCCCGATGGCGGTGCACCTGCTGGAGGGCGCTTTCTTCGGCAACAGGAACACCAACGCCCGCATCGGCGAGCGCGAACGGCTGCTCGCGCTCGGCTCGCTGTCGGCAGGCCTGACCCACGAGCTGAACAATCCGGCGGCCGCCGCGGTGCGGGCCACCTCGGGCCTGCGCGAGCGCGTCGCCGGTATGCGGCACAAGCTCGCGATGATGGCCGAGGGCAAATTCCAGCCGGAAGTGCTTGTCACGCTGGTGCGTTTGCAGGAGGAGGCCGCGGCCCAGGTGGCCAAGGCGCCCGAGCTGACGCCGATGGAGGCGGCCGATCGCGAGGACCTGCTCGGCGAATGGCTGGAGGAGCACGAGATCGCCGACGGCTGGAATCTGGCGCCGAACTTCGTGCAGGCCGGTTTCGACGTCGACTGGCTGGAGCGGGTGTGGGGCACGCTGGAGGGCTGTCCGAACAAGGTGTTCGAGGGCGCGATCCGCTGGCTCAACTACACCATCGAGACCGAGCTGCTGATGAACGAGATCTCCGACTCGACCACCAGGATCTCCTCGCTCGTCGATGCGGCCAAACAGTATTCGCAGATGGACCGCGCCCCCTTCCAGGTGGTCGACATCCACGATCTGCTCGACAGCACACTGGTGATGCTCAGCCGCAAGATCGGCGACGGCATCACGGTGGTCAAGGAGTATGACCGCGCGCTGCCCCAGGTGCCCTGCTACGCGGCGGAATTGAATCAGGTGTGGACCAACCTGATCGACAACGCGGTGTACGCCATGCACGGCGAGGGCAGGCTGACCATCCGCACCAGGCACGAGAACGACTGCGCGGTCGTGGAAATCGGCGACACCGGCCCCGGCATCCCCGAGGCGGCGCGCGGGCGGGTGTTCGAGCCGTTCTTCACCACCAAACCCATGGGTGAGGGCACCGGGCTCGGCCTGGATATCTCGTTCCGCATCGTGGTGAACAAGCACGGCGGCGATATCCACGTAGATTCCCAACCAGGCGACACCAGATTCATCGTCCGGCTGCCGCTGAACCGTCCAGACGACACCGGGGCAGCACCCGAAGCAGGAGGCCAGCAATGACGCGGGAACTCGAAGGGATCGATCAGTCGGTACCGCCCAGCGGACCGGGCTGTATGGAATGCGAAGCGGCACAGGGCTGGTGGGTGCACCTGCGCCGGTGCGCCCAGTGCGGGCACGTCGGCTGCTGCGACACCTCGCCCGAACAGCACGCGAGCAAGCACGCCAAGGACACCGGGCACCCGTTCATCCAGAGCTTCGAGCCGGGCGAGGACTGGTTCTGGGATTTCCGCAGCGAGGAAATGTACAACGGCGGACCGGAATTGGCCGCGCCGACCCATCACCCCGAGGATCAGGGCGTGCCAGGCCCGCGCGGCCGGGTACCGGCCGACTGGCAGGACCACATCCACTGACGGCCTTCAGCCATCGATTGGCGGACGCCAAGGCGCGCAACCGATCCTGGAATCGGTTGCGCGGGAATGTCTGCGACCGATATTTACATTGAGGCTCTGATCACAACGTCGGCGGAGCACCCGGTACGCTGCCAACGCGCCGGAGGCTCCGGCGCGTCTCGACCACCGGGGAACCCACGATATGAAGCGTAATTTCGTCATCGCTCTGGCCGCCGCTTCGGTAGCTCTGACGCTGACCGGCTGCGGCCAGTCCAAAGACGAGTCCACCGACGCGAACGGCCTGCGCAAGGGCACGCCGAGCACCAGCTCGACCGCGAGCCCGGCGAGCACGCCGAGCGCGGGCGCGTCGACGACGCCGGGCAAGCCCGCCGCGGCGGGCGCGGCATCGAAGACCACCTGTGCCGAATTCAAGAAGCTGGACAGCGCGGCCGAGAAGACGCTGATCGAGCAGATCCTGGCGGAGAACCCGGGCAGCCCGTTCGACGGCAGCCCGAATGTCGCGCTCGGCACCGCGAAACTGGTCTGCCTGTCCTCCTCGGTGGCCGACACGCCGGTCGCGGTGGCGGCGGGTATCGCCAAGGACAAGTAAGCCGACCGGTCCCACCGCGCGCGCCGCGTCACCCGGGCAGAATGACACGGTGGCAGATCTCGCACTCACCGCCCGTTTGAATCCGTCCGCGGCCGATGCCAGGCGCGGGATGGTGCGGCTGCATCCCGAGGCGCTCGCCGCGCTCGGGCTGCGCGAGTGGGACGGTATCGCGCTGATCGGGTCGCGGCGCACCGCGGCGGTGGCCGGGGTCGCGCCCGCGGGCACACCCGCCGGGGTGGCACTGCTCGACGACGTCACGCTGTCCAATGCCGGGCTGCGCGAGAACGCGACCGTGGTGATCGCGCCGGTGACCGTATACGGCGCCAAGCAGATTTCGGTGAGCGGTTCGGTGCACGCCACCCGCACCATCCCCGCCGCGACGCTGCGCCAAGCGCTGCTCGGCAAGGTGGTGACGGTAGGCGACGCGGTCTCACTGCTGCCGCGCGATCTCGGCCCCGACATCAGCTCGGCCGCCGCGAGTCAGGCGCTCTCGCGCACCTTCGGCATCGCGTGGACCACCGAGCTGCTCACGGTGACGGCGATCGATCCCGGTCGCGGCCCGGTCAGCGTGCAGCCCAATACCTCGGTGGTGTGGGGCGCGGGCGTCGTCGCCGCGCGCGACGCCGCCGACCGGGCGCTGACCGAATCGGTGACGACCGGTAAGACACTGCCCAACGCGATCGCGATCGATGCGCTGGCCATGGCCGACGGCAGCTCCGCCGACGCGACCGTCGCACCGGGCCGCAGTGCCGGAAGCGGTGAGTGGACGGCGCCGGTCGCGGTGGAGGATCTGGCGGGCGTGCGCGGCCAGGCCGCGAAGCTCGACGAGTGGCTGCGGCTCGCGCTCGACGAGCCAGAGCTGCTCAAAACCCTCGGCGCCAGACCACATCTCGGCGTGCTGATCACCGGACCGGCCGGCGTCGGCAAGGCGACGCTGGCCCGCGCGGTGACCGCGCCGCGCCGCATCGTCGAGCTGGACGGGCCGACGGTCGGCGCGGCGGAGAGCGGCGCGAGGCTGCGCGAGGTCGCGGCCGCGGTGGCCGATATCGGCTCGGGCCAGGGCGGGATCCTGCTGATCACCGATATCGACGCGCTGCTGCCCGCGCAGGCCGAACCGGTCGCCACGCTGATCCTCGACCAGCTGCGCGCCGCGGTGGCCGAGCCGAGTGTCGCCTTCCTCGCGACCACCGCGCATCCGGCCGGTATCGACACCCGTTTGCGCGCACCGGATCTGTGCGACCGCGAACTCGCGCTGGCGCTGCCCACCGCGACGGTGCGCAAGGCGCTGCTGGAACAGCTGCTGCGCAAGGTGCCGACCGAGGAGCTGAAGCTCGACGAGATCGCCGCGCGTGCACCGGGTTTCGTGGTCTCCGATCTGGCGGCCCTGTGCCGGGAGGCGGCGCTGCGCGCGGCATCGCGTGCCAGCAAACAGCAGTCGGAGCCGCGGCTGACGCAGCAGGATCTGCTCGGCGCGCTCGAGGTTATCCGGCCGCTCTCCCGTTCGGGCATGGAGGAACTCGCGATCGGCAGCCTCGGGCTCGACGATGTCGGCGATATGGCCGAGACCAAGCAGGCGCTGACCGAATCGGTGCTGTGGCCACTGCGCCATCCGGATTCGTTCGCGCGCCTCGGCATCGAACCGCCGCGCGGCGTGCTGCTCTACGGGCCGCCCGGCTGCGGCAAGACCTTCCTGGTGCGTGCGCTGGCCGGTACCGGCCAGCTCAGCGTGCACGCGGTGAAGGGCGCGGAGCTGATGGACAAGTGGGTCGGCGCCTCCGAGCGTGCGGTGCGCGAATTGTTCCAGCGCGCACGGGATTCCGCACCCTCACTGATCTTCCTCGACGAGATCGACGCGCTCGCGCCGCGCCGCGGGCAGAGCGGCGACTCCGGCGTCGGCGATCGGGTGGTCGCCGCGCTGCTGACCGAACTGGACGGCGTCGAGCCGCTGCGCGATGTGGTGGTGCTCGGCGCGACCAACCGGCCGGAGCTGATCGATCCCGCGCTGCTGCGACCGGGGCGGCTGGAACGGCTGATCTTCGTACCGCCGCCGGACGCGGACGCGCGGCGGGCGATCCTGGATACGGCGGGCGCGTCGGTGCCGCTGGCCGACGACGTCGACCTCGGCGCGCTGGCCGGCGAGCTGGACGGCTATTCGGCGGCCGACTGCGCGGCGCTGCTGCGCGAGGCCGCGCTCGCCGCGATGCGCCGCGATGTGGCCGCCGCCGATGTCACCGCGGCCGATGTGGCCGCGGCCAAGGCGGTGGTGCGGCCGTCATTGGATGCCGAACAGGTCGAATCGCTGCGGCGCTACGCGGAACAACGCGGTTAGGCCGGACCGGCCCGCCGCCGCGCGAACACGACACCGCGGCAAACACGAACACGATGGCAAACACCCGGTGATCACCAGTTTCCTGGCCGTAAAACCTTTCCGACATGACTCGGCAAAGTGATGGCAATCACAGGTTCGCGGGTCCGGCGCAGGTATGTTCGGCAGGTGCGACGGATAGGCGATGTGGTCGACGCGATGGCGGCCTTCCTTGGCGCCGCGGTCGCGGGTATCGCCCTGTTCCTGCCGATCACCTTCAGCTGGCCCGCGGACAGCACTCCGTATCGCGTCGCCAGCCTGATCAACAGCGTCCCGCGCGGCGCGGCGCTCGGCATGATCGTCGGTGTCGCCGTCGCGGTGGTGGTGACCACCTTCGGCCGCCCGGTGACCGGATGGCTGCTCGCGCTGGTGGGCGGCGGCGGCCTGCTGATCAATCACATTGCCGGCAGCCATGTTTCCTCGGCCGAGATGCTGACCACCCAGAACTACGTGGACGCGGTGTGCGCGGGCGCACTGCTCGGCGCGCTCGGCGCGGCGGTGCTGCGCAGGCCGGTGCCCGCCATGGGATTCGCGCTCGGCACCGCGAGCTTCCTGATCTTCAGCGATGTCGCCGAACTGCTGGAGATCGCCGACAACGACCCGTACGCGGTGCTGGAGGCGCCGCCGCGCTGGCTCATCGTCGTCGCGCTGATCATGCTGTTCCTCGGCGCCTGCCACAACCGGTCGACGCCGAAGGAACCGAATGCGTGGCGGGTCGCTGTCGAGCTGCCCATCACCCCGATCCTCGCCGCCATGGTGCTCGGCCTGGTGATGCTTTCGGTCTTCGAATGGCTGGCCCGCCAATACGAACAGGCGCCGGATATCGGGCACGGTGTCGATGTCGGGCTCGCCGTAGTGGCGACGGTGCTCGCGGCCACCGCGGCGGCCATGCTGCTGCCCGGCCGTGACGGTGCGGGCGTCTACCTGGCCGTCAGCCTGATCACCACCGCGGACGCCTTCGGCGATGCCACCAGGCCGACCTGGAATGTGCTCGGGATGATCGCGCTCACCGCGGTCGGGCTGGCCGCCGGAATCCGGTTCCCCTCCTACACGCTCGCGATCACGGTGATCGGCGTAGTCGGCGCGCTCGCCATCTTCCGCACCACGCACGACAACGCGATCGTCTTCGTCGCCGGCGGCTGCGTGCTCGCCACCGTCGCCGGATACTGCTGCAGCACAGTCCATCCCAGGTACGCACCGAGCGCGGTACTCGCACTCGCCGCGCTGTACCTGCCGTCGATAGTGACCGCGATGCCGCTCGTCCACCAGGGCTGGCCGAGCCACGATCTGCGCGAGCACACCGGCACACCCGGCACGGCGGCGCTGGCCGTCACCCTCTGCAGCGCGGTGGGTTTGGCTGTGCTGTACCGGATTCGGCCGCGCAGCCGCAGCAGGCCCGCCGTCGAGGCGGAGGATGAAACGTTTGCGGACACATAGCCACATCGGCGCCGCTATAGCGAACGCCATAGCGGCTCGAAGCGCGAAAACCCCTGGCTCGTCCCTACGATTGTGCGGCATAACCGCGCCGCTACCACCGACGGAGTGAAGTTTGCTCATAATCCTGCTCGCCCACGCGATCGCCGCACTGCTGGCGCCGTGGTGCGTGCGGGCGCTGGGGCGCAACGCTTTCTATCCGCTCGCGCTGGTACCGCTCGGCGGCCTCGGCTGGGTGATCGCGAAGTGGGGTAGTACGCAACAGGTTCGGCTCGAGTGGGCGCCGAGCATCGAGCTGAACATCGACCTGCGCTTCGATTCGCTCGCCGCCATCATGTCCGCGCTCGTCCTCGGCATCGGCACGCTGATCCTGGCCTACTGCGGCCGGTATTTCGAGGACGACGAACCGCGGCTCGAGGTGTTCGCCGCGCAGATGGTCGGCTTCGCCGGCGCCATGTTCGGGCTGGTCACCAGCGACAATATGGTGCTGCTCTTCGTGTTCTGGGAAACGACGACGGTGCTGTCGTTCCTGCTTGTCGGCCACAATGCCGAGCAGGCGGCGAGCAGGCGCGCCGCGATCCAGGCGCTGCTCGTCACCGGCGCGGGCGGGCTGGCGATGCTCGTCGGGATCATCATCGTCGGCGAGGCCAACGACAGCTATCTGCTCTCGGACCTGCTCGCGCGGCCGCAACCGCTCGACGGGATGACGGTGAACGCCGGCGTCGCGCTGCTGCTTGTCGGCGCGCTCAGCAAATCGGCCATTGTGCCGCTGCACTTCTGGCTACCCGGCGCCATGGCCGCGCCGACGCCGGTCAGCGCCTATCTGCACGCGGCGGCCATGGTGAAGGCCGGTATCTACCTGGTCGCCCGGCTCGCGCCCGCGTTCGCGAGCAATCCGGTGTGGCATCCGATGATCCTCACGCTCGGGCTCGCGTCGATGCTGCTTGCCGGATTGCGATCGCTGCAGGTGGTCGATCTCAAGCTGGTGCTCGCGTTCGGCACGGTGAGCCAGCTCGGCTTCCTGATGGTGCTGGTCGGCCTCGGCACCCCCGACGCGGCGCTGGCCGGGGTGACGATGATCGTGGCGCACGCGTTTTTCAAGGCGAGCCTGTTCATGGTGGTCGGGATCATCGATCACGGGGCGGGGACGCGTGATCTGCGGCGACTGTCCGGATTATGGCGGCGGGCGCCTTGGCTATGCGGCACCGCGGTATTGGCGGCGCTGAGCATGGCGGGCATACCGCCGATGCTCGGATTCGTCGGCAAGGAAAGCGCATTGGGTGCGATGCTCGAAGCGGACAACTTGGCCGCGCCCGCCCGGGTACTGCTGGTCGTCGGCCTGGTGCTCGGGTCGGCACTGACGGTCGGCTACAGCGCGCGGTTCCTCTGGGGCGCGTTCGCGGACAAGGGCGATCGCGTGTCGAGCACGCACGCCACCGGGCACCTCGGTTCGCGATCGCCCCGGACCTACGGCGTGGATTCTCCCGGCACCTCTGGCGTGAGTTCTCCCCACCTTCCTCTTCCTCGCGAAAGCCGGGGGACGGCAGTGGATCCCGGCGTTGGCGGGGACAGCGCGGCGCGGCGGGACATCGGGCGAACGCACGATGTGGGCAGCCCGGATCCGCATGCACGGTTCGATGGCGGCTGGCATGCGCCGGAGCTGATGTTCCTCACTCCGCCTGCGATATTGGCAGTGGCGTCACTCGCCGCCGGGTTGGCGGCGTCGGGCATGGATCGCCTCTTGCGCCCCTATGCGGAAACCCTGCCGGGAGTGCTGGATTCGCATCTTCAGCTGTGGCACGGCGTCACGCCGGTGCTCGGGCTGACCGCGCTCGTGATCGTCCTCGGTATCGCGCTGTTCCTGCTGCGCGGGCGCATCGTGGAATCCGCGAAGCCACGGCTCGGCAATGCCGACCGCGCCTACGACGCCACCCTGGCCGCGATGGATCGGCTGTCGCTGCGGATGACCCGCGCCACCCAGCGCGGCTCGCTGCCGCTGAGCCAGACCACGATCCTGATCACGCTGATCATCCTGCCGACGGTCATGCTCGCGCTCGGCACCCGCACCGGAGTCGAACTACGCCTGTGGGATTCGCCGCTGCAGGCGGCCATCGGCGCGATCATGGTTGTGATGGCGCTCGGCGCGACGATACTGCGCAACCGCCTGGCCGGGGTGCTGTTCGTCGGCGTCACCGGGTACGGCTGCGGCGTGCTGTTCGCGCTGCACGGCGCGCCGGATCTGGCGCTGACCCAATTCCTGGTGGAGACACTGACTCTGGTGATCTTCGTGCTGGTGCTGCGCGCCTTCCCCGCGGAGATCGACGACAGCCGCGCCACCGCGTTCCACGCGCCGAGGGCGCTGCTCGCCGTGCTCGTCGGCGCGGTCGTCACCGGGCTGGCCGCCTTCGCGACGTCGGCGCGCTCCACCGAGCCGATCTGGCACCGGATCCCGCCTGCCGCTTATGAATTCGGTGGCGGCAAGAACGCGGTGAACGTGCTGCTCGTCGATATCCGCGCCTGGGACACCCTCGGCGAGATCTCGGTCCTCGTCGTCGCCGCGACGGGCGTTGCCTCGCTGATGTTCCGCAGCCGCCGCTTCGGCAGCCTGCCGCGCGCGGTCGAATCACCGCACTACCGGCCCGATCTGGTGAGCTGGCTGCCCGCCGGGCGGCTGCTCGAGCGGCGCTATCGCTCCATCGTCCTGCAGATCACCACCCGCCTGGTCTTCCCGACCGTCATGGTGCTCTCGGTGTACTTCTTCTTCTCCGGCCACAACGCACCGGGCGGCGGCTTCGCCGGTGGGCTCACCGCCGGGCTCGCGCTGGTACTGCGCTATCTCGCGGGCGGGCGCTACGAGCTCGCCGAGGCGCTGCCGATCGAGGCGGGCCATTTGCTCGGCACGGGACTCGCGCTCGCCGCGGGTACCGGAACCGCCTCGGTATTGCTCGGTGCGCCGCCGCTGTCCTCGGCCATCGTCCAGTTGACGCTGCCCGTCTTCGGCCAGGTGAAGCTGGTGACGGCGCTCTTCTTCGATCTCGGCGTCTACCTCATCGTGGTCGGCCTGGTCCTCGATGTGCTGCGCAGCCTCGGCGTCCGGCTCGGCTCGGAGCTGGAACCCTTACCGGAAACCACTGCGGCGCAGGATGGTTCGCGATGAGCGCCAACCTGACCTTGCTGATCGTGATCGGCGTGCTCGTCGCGTGCGGGGTGTATCTGATCCTGGAGCGCGCGGTGTCGAAGATGCTGCTCGGCATGATCCTGTTCGGCAACGCGGTGAACCTGCTGATCATCACCATGGGCGGGCCGGACGGGCGCCCGCCCATCCTCGGCGCGACAGAGCCCGCGGACGAGCGGATGTCGGATCCGCTCGCCCAGGCGATGGTGCTCACCGCCATCGTGATCACCATGGGCATCGCCGCGTTCGTGCTCGCGCTCGCCTACCGCTCCTACATGCTCACCACCACCGACCAGGTCGAGAACGATCCGGAGGACACCGAGGTCGCGACCAGGCGTGAGCGGGAGGATCCAGAAGAATGATGCTGTCTCCGCATGTGCTGACCGAGCTGACACCGCTGCCGGTGCTCGTTCCGCTGCTCGCGGCGGCGGTGACGCTGATCGCCGGGCGCAGGCCGCGCATCCAGCGCGGCATCACGCTGCTCGCGCTGAGTTCGGAGGTGGTGGTCAGCGGGCTGCAACTGTATCTGGCCGACCAGCACGGCATTTCGGTGCTGCAAGTCGGCGGGTGGGAGTCACCGATCGGCATCACCCTTGTGGTGGACCGGCTTTCGGCGTCGATGCTGGTGGTCTCGGCGATCGTGATGCTCGCCGTGATGGTCTACGCGACCGGCCAGAACATCAGCGACGGCGGCGAGAAGCAGCCGACCTCCATCTTCCAGCCCACCTATCTCGTACTGAGCGCGGGCATTTCGCTCGCCTTCCTGGCCGGTGACCTGTTCAACCTGTTCGTCGGCTTCGAGATTCTGCTCGGCGCGTCGTTCGTGCTGCTCACCCTCGGCGGCACCAGGGACCGGATCCGGGCGGGCGTGTCCTACGTGATGGTGTCGATGGTGTCGTCGCTGATCTTCCTGTGCGGCATCGCCATGGCCTACGCGGCGACGGGCACGCTGAACATGGCGCAGCTCGCCGTGCGAATGGACGACGTGCCCACCGGAATTCGCGCCGCCATCTGCGCGGTGCTGCTGGTGGCGTTCGGCATCAAGGCCGCGGTCTTCCCGCTGTCGAACTGGCTGCCCGACTCCTACCCCACCGCGCCCGCACCGGTCACCGCGGTGTTCGCGGGCCTGCTCACCAAGGTCGGTGTGTACGCGATCATGCGGACCACCACGCTGCTGTTCGCCGACGGGCGCTTCGACGACATCCTGATGGCGGCGGGCCTGCTCACCATGCTTGTCGGCATCTTCGGCGCGATCGCGCAGAACGACATCAAGCGGCTGCTCTCGTTCACCCTGGTCAGCCATATCGGCTACATGATCTTCGGCATCGGGCTCGCCAACGAGCAGGGGCTGGCGGGCGCGGTGTTCTATGTGGCGCACCACATTCTGGTGCAGACCGCGCTGTTCCTGGTGGTCGGGCTGATCGAGCGGCAGGCGGGTTCGGCATCGCTGCGCAGGCTCGGCGGGCTGGCCGCGGTGAGCCCGGTACTCGCCGTGCTCTTCCTAATTCCGGCGCTGAATCTCGGTGGTATTCCGCCGTTTTCGGGATTCATCGGCAAGATGGCGCTGCTGGAGGCCGGTGCGGCGGACGGCAGCGTGCTGGCCTGGGTGCTGGTGGCGGGGTCGGTGCTCACCAGCCTGCTGACGCTGTACGCCGTCGCGCGGGTGTGGAGCAAGGCCTTCTGGCGCCCGCGCGCCGACGCGCCCGAGGGCCACCTCGCCGCCGCTACCCTGCCGACGCTGGTCGAGGACGACACCGACATGCTCTACGACGAGCGCGACGATCCGGGGCGGATGCCCGCGCTGATGCTGGCGTCCACCGCGGTGCTCGTCGCGGTGGGGCTCGGGCTCACCGTGCTGGCCGGGCCGATACTCGGCGTCGCCGACCGCGCGGCCGATGATCTGCTCGATCGGTCGGTGTATGTCGGTGCGGTGCTGGGCGATTCGGGCGGCAAGCCATGAAGGTGAGCCGGGAACGATTGGTCCAGGTGGGCGTGCTGATCTGGCTCACCGTCGTCTACGTGGCGCTGTGGGGTGACTTGTCCGTCGCCAATATCGTTGCGGGCCTTGTCATCGGCGCGATCATCATGCTCGCCCTGCCGCTGCCACGGGTGCCGGTGGCGGGGCGCGTTCATCTGCTGTCGCTGGTCAGGCTGATCGCGCTGAGCGCCTATTACGCGCTCGAATCCAGTTTGCAGATCGCCTGGTTCGCGATCCGGCCCGCGCCGCCGCCGATCTCCGGCGTGCTGCGGGTCCGGCTGGAGATCAAATCCGATCTGGTGCTCGTGCTGTGCTCGGATCTGCTGAACGTCATCCCCGGCACCATGGTGCTCGAGATCGACCGCGAGCGTCGGCTGGTCTACGTGCACGTCCTCGATGTCGGCAGCGATGCCGCGGTGCAGCACTTCTACCGCACCACAAAGCGTTTGGAGCAGTTACTCATCGCCTCGTTCGAGCGTCCCGCCGAATGGGACGAGTCGGCGTGGCAGAAGGAGGTCCCGTCATGACCGCGTCAGGGCCGGAGCCGGCAGCGCAGCGTAACCACGCAGGCCTAGCGGTCATGACACAGGAGGCACAGCAATGACGGTCGTCGCGGTAGTGGCCGGTGTCCTGCTGCTCGGCGCGGCCGGGCTGACCAGCTACCGCGTGCTCGCCGGGCCGAGCACGCTGGATCGCATCGTCGGCATCGATTCGCTCACCGCCATCGCCGCTGCCGGCCTTGCCGTTTGGGCCGCCTACAGCGATGACGCCACGGTCGTGCCTGCCATCGTCGCGCTGTCGCTGGTCGGCTTCCTCGGCTCGGCCGCCGTCTCCCGCTTCCGCGTCAGGGACGACCGGTGAGCGCGGGAGAAACGGTGTGGGAGTGGATATCCGGCGGGCTGATCCTGACCGGCGCCACCCTCGCGCTGACCGCCGCCATCGCGATCGTCCGCTTCCCCGACACCCTCTCGCGCATGCACGCCGCCACCAAACCCCAAGTGATCGGCCTGATCCTGATCCTCGCGGGCGCGATGATCCAGCTGCGCGGGCACGGCAACATCTGGGCCCTCGCTCTGGTCGGCCTGTTCACCCTGCTCACCGCACCGGTCATCGCCCACCTCATCGGCCGCACCGCCTACCGCGAACAACGCGACCGCGACGGCCTCCTCCGCGTCAACGAACTGGGCGACGACCTCGGCTGATCAGTGCGTCGCGTGCTCGGTTTCCCGGCTCGGCGCGACGCCGTGGGGGTGGCGCGCGAACCAGGTGGCGTGGAAGGCGGCGGCCAGGCCTGCCAGCAGCGCGAGCACGATAGTGCCTGCGAGCACCGGGTATTCGGCCATCTGCACGGCGAGGTAGCGGTAGCCGAGCAGCAGCACGGCCAGTATCACCGTGCCCAATGCGATCAGCCGGATGCGGAACCAGCCCCAGCCGCGGTCGGGTGCGCGCAGCGCCGACTCGATGGTGAGGCACAGCACCGCGCCCGCGACGAGATCGACGCCGTAGTGGTAGCCGAAGCCGAGGGTGGCGGCCAAGGTGGCCAGGAGCCAGAACGTGCCGAGGGCGCGCAACCAGAAGGGCGCCAGGGTGCCGTCGGTGTCGCGGCGGGTGTGCAGGAATACCGACAGCGCCCACGCGGTGTGCATGGAGGGCATGCAGTTGCGCGGGGTCACGGTATCGAAGGACATCGGCGCCGGGGTGTGGTCGATGGGCGGCAGCAGGCCGGGCCAGAAGTTACCGAGCTGCAGGCCGTGGCCGTCGGGCCCGAAGGCGAACATCGGACCGACCACCGGGAAGATCACATAGACGACCGGGCCGAGCAGGCCGAGCACGAGGAACGTGCGCACCAGGTAGTGGTTCGGCCAGACGCCGCTGCGCACCACCCGGCGCAGCTGCCAGACGGCGACCACGATGGCCGCGACGGGCAGTTCGATGTACACCCAGTGCAGTACCGCGTAGACGGCGGGGCCGAGCGCGTCGAGGACGCGGCCCATCACCCAGGACGGATCACCGAGCGCGTGATCGGCGAGGACCACATAGGCGTCGTACACCTTCGGCCTGGTGACGATGGTGATGTGCAGCCAGACGTCACCGACCTTGGTGGCCAGGACCAGCAGCGCGCCGAGCGCGGCGGCATGCAGCGCGTTGCGCCGCTCGGCGCCGTGCCAGCGCAGCGCGGCGACCACCGCGATACCGGTCAGCACGATCGTCGGGCCGTTGCCGAGTGCGAAGGGCTGATCGGCGAGCAGCCGGATGCCCAGCCACACCGCGTCGATGCCGACGGCGATGCCGAGCGCGATCAGCCTGCGCCGCATGGGAAGTCCCACCAGCGCCAGTACCAGGCCCGCCCACGGCACCGACATGGATTTGGGGGTGCCGACGTAGTCGTGCCACAGGCTGCCGAGCGGTCCCTCGAAATCGTTACCGATCGAACCGAGCTGCAACGCGATGAGCAGCACCGGCACCGCGGCGATTCCGGCGGCGCCCCAGATCCGGCGACCCGGCGCGCGCACCCGCTGGGCGGCGCCGCCTACTCTCGATCCCGGGTCTTCGACAAGCATCCGACCATAGTAAACGGGCGGTGAACGTCATCCCCCTGGCCAGCTGAACGAAAGCCGACCTGCACGGTCCGGGGAGCTACTCGTCCAGCTCCTTGACCAGGGCGTCGACCACCGCGACCAGGTCGCCTTGCGCGGCCGCCGCCACCTTGCGCTGGCGCTGATAGGAGGCGCCGCGCCGCGGGATCTCGGCGGCGAATGCCAGCTCCTTCGCGCAGCCGAGCCGCTCGGCGGTCGGCTCCAGCCGGTTCAGCAGCTCGTCGAGATCCTCGGTGACCAATCGCTCGTTGCTGTCGGCATCGGTGATGATGATCGCGTCGAGGCCGTACCGCGCGGCCCGCCACTTGTTCTCCTGCACATGCCACGGCGGCAGCGGTGTCGGCAGCTTCTCCCCGTTATCGATCCTGCGGTCCAGATCGACGATCAGGCAGTGGATCATCGCGGCCATCGCGGCCAGCTCGCTGCGGGTGGACAGGCCGTCGCAGATGCGCACCTCGATGGTGCCCCACTTGGGCGCGGGCCGGATATCCCAGTGCATACCGCCGAGCTGTTCGAACACACCGGTTTTCAGCTGGTCGTGCACGAAATGCTCGAACTGGATCCAGTTTTCGAACTGGAACGGCAGCCCGGCCGTCGGCAGCTGCTGGAACATCAGGGTGCGGTTGCTCGCGTAACCGGTGTCCGAGCCCGCCCACATCGGCGAGGACGCGGACAGCGCGAGCAGGTGCGGATGCGCGAACAACAGCGCGTTCAGGATCGGAAAGACCTTGTCCCGGTGCGAGACTCCGACGTGCACGTGCACGCCCCAGATCATCATCTGGCGACCCCACCACTGGGTGCGCTCGATCAGCTCGTCGTAATGCTCGGAGCGGGTCAGCTGCTGCGCCGACCACTGGGCGAACGGATGCGTGCCCGCGCAGAACAAATCGACCCCGAGCGGATCCGCGGCGCGGCGCACCGCGTCCATGGTGCCGTGCAGATCCTCGACCGCCTCACCGACGGTGCTGTGCACGCCGGTGACGATCTCGACGGTATTGCGCAGCAATTCCTTCGTCACCTGCGGCGTGCCGTCATGGGCGCGCCGATCACCGACCACGTCGAAGACGGCTGCGGCGGTATTGGACAGATCGCGCGTCACCTTGTCGACAAGCGCGATCTCCCATTCGATACCGATCGTGGGCCGGGGCGAGCCTTTGAAGGGAACCGACTCGATCTTTGCCCCGGTCATGTGGACCTACCTATTGCACGACACCGCAGGCGACGCGGCCGCCCGCGTCGCCCGTGGCTAGCGTCGTATCGTCGGGGCCCGCGACGCCGTCGGCGCGAACATAGCGGTTGGGAATGTTGCCGAAGTTGTCGGCGTCGGCGTGGATGATCAGGGCCTTGCCCTTGAGATCGTCCAGCGTCACCGTGTCGGTGGTGGTGGCCAGCTGGGCGCTGCCGTCCTGGCGCACCTCCAGCGAGGTCAGATCACCGCTGGCCGGGTGCGCGTTGGCGCTGCCGACCTGCAGATGTCCACCCGCGGACAGGAACGCGCCGGCGGCGCCGCCGGTGGGGGCCACCGAATTGGCCTCACACTTGCCGATCTGATGGAAGTGCAGACCGTGGAAGCCGGGGCGCAGGCCGTTCGCCGTGACGGCGACCTTGAGGAAGTTGCCGTCCTTGGTGATGTTCGCCGTACCGACCGAGGCGCCGGCGGCGTCCTTCAGGTCGACCTTGGCGCCCGGGTTCGCGAAGGCGTCGCCCTTCTCCTTGCCGAATTCGGCGGAGGGCGGCGCGGCCGCACCGGTCCAGACCGGCGGGTTCGTTCCCTTGACGTCGCTCGACTCCTGGCTGCTCGAACAGGCAGCGAGGCCGAAGACCGCGACCGCAAGCACCGGGGTCACAGTCCGCCAGGACGGGCGACGAGTTGTGGACGGGGCCATCGGGGAACTCCTTTACGAGTACCAAGCTTACGAGCAGAGCTACGTGGGCACGATCATTACCGGACAAGATGATGCCACGCCTGCCGTGTCAGACCATGACAGGGCCGTGTTGCATCGGACACGCCGTGCGCCGGTGACCTCAGTTGCCGGTGACGATGACGATGACGCCGGAACCCTGATCCGACAGCCCGGCGCCGCGCGGTTCGGCGGTGACGCCGAGTTCGCTCGCGATCTCCAGTGCCGCTTCCCGTTCACCAGGTGAGTTGCCGTAGTACACAGTCGTTTTCGCGACGTTCTCGCCGGGATAGTTACCGGTCTGGGTATTGCTCCAGCCGTTGGCGTTGAGCTGGCTCGCGGTGCGCGCCGCGAGGCCGACCACCAGGCTGTTGTTGAGCACCCGCACCGGAATCGAATGATTCACCGTCGCAGCGGCACTCGTGGTCGTCGGCGGCAACGTGGGTGCGGCAGTGGTGGTTACCGGCGGGGTGGTGCTTGTCACCGGCGGGGTACTGGCCGCCGCGCTGCTCGGGGCGCCCGTGACCGGCGGCGCCGCGACGGTGGTCTTGGCGGGCGCCGTCACCTGCGGCGCCGCGGTACCCGACGTGCTGGTGGAGCCCGCTCCGTTGCTGTCCGAATCGGAACTCGACAACGACATCGCGCCGAGACCACCGAAGACGATGGCAAGCGCGATCAACACCATCGCGAGCGCGCGCAATGGCGGTCCACCGGAGGTGGAATTCGGGTAGCTCACTCTAATGACCCTAGTCGCAACTCAGACTTGAAAGCCGAGACGCCGCGCGGCTCTGGACTTCTGCCTGCTCGCCCGCAACCGCCGCAGCCGTTTCACCAGCATCGGGTCGGCGGCCATGGCCTCCTGCCGATCGACGACCGCGTTGAGCACCTGGTAGTAGCGGGTCGGCGACATGCCGAACAGCTCGCGGATGGCCTCTTCCTTGGCGCCGGCGTACTTCCACCACTGCCGCTCGAAGGCCAGGATTTCGTGTTCGCGACGGCTGAGGCCGTCACCGTCCTCGGTATCGGCCTGCGCCGATAGGTCGCCCACCACTGTCGAGCCCCCTACCGTGGCTTCGTCGTCGTTCGCGGAAGGACCGTCCTGGATCGCGGAAAGATTCCGTGCCGCTGCGCCGTCCATCTTGCTCCCTCGCCGAGTAACCACCAGACGAAAAATGATGCTTGTACGTCGCGGATCATTCAACCACGGGCCGCTCGGATTGCCGGGCCACCCGCTCGGCGTGTTCGGTTACCGGCAGGTAGGGGGTGTGTCGCGACCGCGACGACGGGCGCGGCCATAATTACCCCATGGCAATCCTCCCTATCGTGATCGTTGGTGACCCCGTTCTGCACAATCCCACCGAACAGGTCAGCCAGACTCCGGAGGAACTGGCCGAGCTGATCGCGGATATGTACGACACCCTCGACGAGGCGCACGGCGTCGGCCTCGCCGCCAACCAGGTCGGCGTCCCGCTACGGCTGTTCGTCTACGACTGCCCCGACGTCGCGGCGGACGGCACCGCGACGCGGCGGCGCGGTGCGGTGATCAACCCGGTACTGGAGACCTCGGACCTGCCGGAGACCATGCCGGATCCGGACGAGGACGAAGAGGGCTGCCTCTCGGTCCCCGGCGAACAGTTCCCCACCGGCCGCGCCGATTGGGCCAAGGTCACCGGCACCGACGAGCACGGCAACCCGGTCGAGATCGAGGGCAAGGGCTTCTTCGCCAGGATGCTGCAGCACGAGGTCGGGCACCTCGACGGTTTCCTCTACGTGGACGTGCTGATCGGCCGCAATGCCCGCGCGGCCAAGAAGGCGATCAAGCGAAACGGCTGGGGCGCACCGGGACTCAGCTGGATCCCGGGCACCGTGCCCGACCCGTTCGGGCACGACGACTGAACCGGTGTCGCTGCCGGACATTCCGCTCGGCCGCCGGGTGGTGCTGCGCTATCGGCTGCCCGCCGGTTATCCACAGCCGCTCACCGATGTGATCGGCGAGCTCGTCTCGCTCGATCCGCCGACCGTGCGCGGCGCCGACGGGCAGGTCGTCGCAGTCGCGCCGGACCGGGTTGTCGCGCTGAAGGCCTTGGGGCCGAGGCCGATTCGCATACGGGAGATCCGGGCCGTCGAGGCCGCCGCCGCCGACGGCTGGCCGGGACTCGAGCGGGCGTGGATCGACGGCTGGCTGCTGCGCGCCGGGCGCGGCTACACCAGCCGCGCCAATTCCGCTGTGCCGCTTGGCAGCTCCGATGGACCGGCGGTGATCGCGGCGGAGACGCTGCACCGGATAGGCGAGTGGTATACCGCGCACGGGCTGCCGGTGCAGCTCGCGCTGCCCGATCGCCTCGCGCCGATCCCGCCGGGCTGGCGCGGCTTTCGCGAGACGGTCCTGCTCGCCATCGATATCGAGAATTTCGTGCTGCCACAGGGGCCGTCGATGGTGCGCATCGCCGCCGAGCCCGATGCCGCCTGGCTGGCGATGCAGCGCTACGGCGGGGAAGACCCTGCGGGACAAGAGGTTCCGGATATCGAGGTGCTCACGTCGGTGCACAACGGCGTGCTCGGTTTCGCCTCGCTCGGGCTGCCCGAGCCGATCGCGATCGGGCGCGGCGCGCTCACCACCGCGCCGGACGGCCGCACATGGATCGGGCTCACCTGCGTCGCGGTCGGCGCGGCGCATCGCAGGCGCGGGCTCGGCACGCTGGTGTGCGCCGAACTGCTCCGGTGGGGCAGCGACCGCGGCGCGACGCACGCCTATATACAGGTGGAGGCCGACAACACCGGCGCGCTCGCGCTGTACCGCGACCTGGGGTTCATCGAACACCACTCGTACCGTTACGCCACGCCGGAGGGCACTCGCTGAACCAGCCGGGCTCCGGTAGAAAAGTCCTATAACCCATGCGAAGGAAGGTCTGTCGTGCGCCTCGCGACCTGGAACGTCAACTCGATCCGCTCCCGTATCGACCGGGTCGCGGAGTTCCTGGACCGCCAGGACATCGATGTGCTCGCGATCCAGGAGACCAAATGCCGCGACGACCAGTTCCCCTATGAGCGCTTCGACGAACTCGGTTATGAGGTCGCCCATTTCGGGCTGAACCAGTGGAACGGCGTCGCGATCGCCTCGCGCATCGGGCTCACCGACGTGGAGCAGGCCTTCCCCGATCAGCCCGGCTTCGACAAGGACGCGGGCGAATCACTGCTCAGCACACCGGTTGTCGAAGCGCGCGCGCTCGGCGCCACCTGCGGCGGCGTGCGTGTATGGAGCCTGTATGTGCCGAACGGCCGCGCGCTCGACGATCCGCACTATGCCTACAAGCTGGAATGGCTTGCCGCCCTGCGTGCCAACGGCGCCCGCTGGCTCGCCGACCACCCGGAGGACCAGATAGCCCTGGTCGGCGACTGGAATATCGCACCGACCGACGACGACGTCTGGTCCGTCGAATTCTTCGAAGGCAAAACCCATATCTCCCAGCCGGAGCGCGACGCCTTCCACGCCTTCACCGAATCCGGTTTCGCCGACGTCATGCGCCCCTTCGCCCCCGGTCCCGGCGTATACACCTACTGGGACTACACCCAACTGCGCTTCCCCCGCAAAGAGGGTATGCGCATCGATTTCATCCTTGCCTCCCCCACCCTCGCCGCCCGCGCGAAAGACGCGATGGTCGACCGCGACGAACGAAAAGGCAAGGGCGCCAGCGACCACGCCCCGGTGATCGCCGAATTCACCGACTGAGCGCTCGGTGTGGCGGGTGCGGGCTTCGTGATCGCCACCGACGGGCCCGTGTCCAACACCGTGGTAACGCTGCCGTTCGGAGCGCCGACGCTGAAGACGTTCCCAGATGTAGGTACGGGCCGCACCCTGACAGGGTCGGGGCGCGGCCGCAGGGATCTAAGGATTCATCTCGTAAGCGCCGGCGTGGGCGCGGGCCTCGGCGAGCACGGCATCGAACCGCGCGCGATCGGCCACCGGGCGGCGAACCAAGTCGAGGGCACGAGTCTGCTGAGCTTTGGTTGCCGCGGGCTTGGTGTGCAAGGTCAGTGCGTTCTTGGCGAATTCGCGGACGAAGACGTCGAAGAGTTGATCGAGTACGGCCGCGCTCGTGCCCTCGATCTCGGCCTGTTCCAGGATGAGCTGGGCGTAGGGCAGCGCGGTGAACAGCTCGCCGAGCGCGAAGAGGAAGTCGACGTCGCGCTGCTGCGCCGCGGTGGGCGAGGCGGCGGCGAGCAGCGTCTGGAAGGCGAGCGCCTGCTCCAGGAACACCGCGACATTCGGTATGTGGGCGAACTTTTCGAAGATCGGGCGCCAGTCGACGAAGCGGATTCGGCCGAGGCCGCTGCTCGGGCCCTGGCGGAACAGGAATTCGTCGTCGGCGCCGTCGCGACGGGTCGGAACCGGTTGATAGGAGGCGTTTTTCAGCTCCTTCGCCAGTGCGGGCACCGCCGCGCCCGCACGCGGGGCCAGCTTGCGGCTCGACCAGCTGAGCGCACCGGACACCGCGCGCACCGCGCCCTTCGGTGCGACTCCTGGCAGGTAGCGCAGCGCGGCAAGTCCGGCGTCGGCCGGGTGGAACATGTAGTTGGCCATGAACTTCAGCGACAGCGCCATGTTCACGTGTACCGTGCCCTCGAGGCGCGGCAGGCCGAACAGGCCGAGCATGGCCATCGGGAAGTACATGTCGTTCTCGAAGCCGCGGGCGGCGACCACGTCGGCGAGGTCCTCGATGATCTTCTGGCCCTGCCGGGTGACGGTCATCTTCTCGATCGCGTTGAACAGCAGGTAGCGCCGGTCCTCGGGGTTGGCCGAGCGCATGTAGTCGATGGCCCGCTCGCTGTAGAGCTTCATGCCGACCAGCCGCGCGTACGAGTCGGTCATCAGCGCCTGCACCTGCGGGAATTCGGTGACCCGGTGCCCGAACAGTATTCGGTTCTCGGCGTGCGTGATCGCCTCGTAGTAGGCGTGTTCGCAGGCGCCGATCGCACCGAAGCCGAGGTTGAACTTGCCGACGTTGACCGTGTTCATCGCGGCATGGAACGCCTCCTCGCCACGGTGCAGGATGTCTTCCTCGGCGACCGGGTACTGCTCCAGATCGAATGCGGCGACGTACATCTGGCTGTCGACGACATTGCGCAGCAATTTGTAGTTCTTGTGCTTGCTGTCCGCGACGAAGAACAGGTACCCCTCGTAATCCTCTTGTGTCGGCTTGCTTTCCAGCGCCTTGGCACTGTCGATGATCGGCTTGTCGGCGCGGCGGCCGAACACCGACACCATGCCCGCCAGATTGCCGTTGCCGATGTAGTGCTTGCCGCCGGTCGCGGTGTAACCGCCGCCCGGCTGCGGCTCGAGCACCATATCGGTGGAGTACACGTCGGCGCCGTGCTCCTTCTCGGACAGGCCGAAGGCGAAGATCTCGCCGGAATCGAGCTGGGCGGCGGCCTTGCGCTTGGCGGCGGCGTTGCCACTCTGCCAGATCGGGCCGAGGCCGAGGATCGTCACCTGCCAGACGTACCAGTAGGACATCCCGTAGAAGCCGAGGATCTTGCTGAGCATCGCGTTCCGCGCGGTGTCCCAGCGCTTGTTCGGGTCGCCGCCCGCCTCGGCCGCCGGGGTGAGGAAGGTCGCGAACACCCGCTCGCGCTTCACGAAGTCGAGGAACTCGGCGTACCAGATCCGCTCCCGGTCATCCCGCTTCAGCGCCGCCTTGCCGCGCGCCTCGAACCAGTCGACCGTCGCGCGCAGCAGCCTGCGGGTCTCCGCGTCGAACTCGGCGAACTCGCAGGTCTTCGGGTTGAACAGGGTTTCGGTCATCGGTGGCTCCTCGGCCGTGGCAACGTCGCCGGAACGGTTTCATTCAGCAATGTAGCATTATTATACGATGACGTAGGAAGCTGATCTTCACCCCGGAGACCAGCCATAATCCGGGCAAAGGCGCTGATATGTTGGATGCCATGGGTAGCGAGTCGGCCGTGCAGCCACGCCAGCGGGCACAGCATCTCGGCCCGGAGCGCCGCCGCCCGCAGGTGCTGGATACGGCGCTGGCCATCGCGGTGGAGGACGGCATCGCCGCGGTCACCATGGCGGCCATCGCCGAACGGATGAACGTCACCCGCCCGGTGGTGTACGCCTGCTTCGCCGACCGGGTCGAGCTGATCGAATCGCTGATCCACCGCGAGGAGAGCTATCTGATCGACGGCCTGCGCGCGGTACTGCTGCACCGCGATGTCGACGCAGGCGAGGCGGTATTCATCGATGGCTTCCGCGCACTGCTGGAGAAGGTCGACGCACGCCCCGACGCTTGGCGGCTGCTGTACGGCAATCCCGATCCGGCCGTTGCCGATTCGTTCGGCCGTGGACGGACGCTCGCCGTCGAACGCTGCACGCAGCTGCTGCGGCCGACGCTGCGCGCCTGGGGCACCGAGAACGCCGAGCACAAATTGCCCGCGCTTGTCGAGTTATGGGTCTCCGCCGGCGAGGGCGCGGTGCGCACTCTGCTTGGCGGCGAAGGCGATTGGACGCCGCAGACGCTCGGCGCGTTCGTCGGCGCCGCCGTCTTCCGCGCGCTGCGCCACGCCTGAACATCGACTCGGGCACCGCATAGGCAATACGCGAGGGCAGGTGCGCATCCTGCCTCGCAAAATGCGCACTCGATCGCGGCGGGCTAGGCACAGTGCGCAGCAAGTGGCGGACACGGTGCGTCCGCGTGGCCGGACACGGTAGGACCGTGGGGTACGCGCGGGGTGAACCGGGCGGGGCCGAAAGCGGGCCCCGTGCGGATCCGCCCAGCCTAGGATGCGAATCGGATCATCCGACCATTGATCTGGCGGAAGGTAGAGCCATGGCTTTTTACCGGCAAGTCGGCGCTGTGCCGCCCAAGCGGCATACCCAGCACCGCAACGAGCACGGGGAGCTCTTCTACGAGGAGCTGATGGGCGAGGAGGGATTCTCCGGGGATTCCTCGCTGCTCTATCACCGCGGGCTGCCGCCCGCCATCGTGGATTCGACGGTGTGGGAGCTGCCGGATCAGACGACGACCCCCAATCATCCACTGCGGCACCGGCATCTGCGGCTGCCCGAGCTGTTCCCCGGCGATACGCCGTCCACCACCGACCCGGTGACCGGCAGGCGACTGATACTCGGCAACGCCGACGTGCGCATCTCCTACGTGGTCGCCAAGGGCGCCTCACCGCTGTACCGCAACGCCATCGGCGACGAGCTGGTGTACGTGGAATCCGGTGCGGCCGTGGTCGAGACGGTGTTCGGCGCGCTGCGGGCGCGTCAGGGCGACCAGGTGCTGATCCCGCGGGCGACCACCCACCGCTGGCTGCCCGCCGGTCCGGAACCGTTGCGCGCCTACGTCATCGAGGCATCGAGCCACATCACCCCGCCGAAGCGCTATCTGTCGAAATTCGGTCAGCTGCTGGAGAATTCGCCCTACTGCGAACGCGACCTGCACGGACCGGCCGAACCGCTGAGCGCCACCGGCACCGATGTCGAGGTGCTGGTCAAGCATCGGCCCGGCGGAAAAGTGGTCGGCACCAGGATGATCTACGCGACCCATCCGTTCGACGTGGTCGGCTGGGACGGCTGCCTGTATCCGATCACCTTCAATATCGCCGATTTCGAGCCGATCACCGGGCGCATCCACCAGCCGCCGCCCGCGCATCAGGTCTTCGAGGGCACCAACTTCGTGGTGTGCAACTTCGTGCCGCGCAAGGTCGATTACCACCCGCTGTCGATCCCGGTGCCGTACTACCACTCCAACGTGGACTCCGACGAGATCATGTTCTACTGCGGCGGAAACTACGAGGCGCGCAAGGGATCCGGGATCGAACAGGGTTCGGTGTCGGTGCATCCCGGCGGTTACGCGCACGGCCCCCAGCCCGGCGCCTACGAGCGCAGCATCGGACTGGAGTACTTCGACGAGCTCGCCGTCATGGTCGATACCTTCCGCCCGCTCGAACTCGGCGAGGGCGCATTGGCCTGCGAGGACCCCGCCTACGCGTGGACATGGTCGGGACGGGGGCCCGCGTGAAGACTCGCATCGAAGTACCGGCGGATTCGCTGTTCGGCCCGGACAACCTGCCCTACGGTGTGTTCGCGCCGGTGGACGGCGAACCGCGGGTCGGCGTGCGGATCGGCGAGCAGGTCATCGATCTCGGGATGGCGCTGACAGACCCGGTGTTCACCGCGCCGAGCCTGAATCCCTTTCTGGCACAGGGCCCGGATCGCTGGCGTGAGGTCCGCGAGCGGGTACGTGAGCTCGTCGATACCGAAATCCGTTCCGCCGCACTGCATCAGCTCGGCGATGTGCGGATGATGCTGCCGGTACAGATCGGCGATTACGTCGACTTCTACGCCAGCATCGATCACGCGACGAACCTCGGCAGGCTCTTCCGCCCGGATTCGGAGCCGCTGCTGCCCAACTGGCGGCATCTGCCGGTGGGCTACCACGGCAGGGCTGGCACGGTGGTCGAGTCGGGCACGCGGATCGTGCGCCCGCGCGGCCAGCGCCGAACGGATTCGGGCACACCCGATTTCGGGCCGTCGCGGCGGCTCGACATCGAGGCCGAACTCGGTTTCGTGATCGGCGCGGGCTCCGAACTCGGCACCTCGATCGACACCGACGACTTCGCCGAGCACGTCTTCGGCGTCGCGCTGATCAACGACTGGTCCGCCCGTGACATCCAAGCGTGGGAGTACCAGCCACTCGGGCCGTTCCTCGGCAAGTCGTTCGCGACATCGATGTCGGCGTGGATCACGCCGCTCGCCGCGCTCGACGCGGCCCGCGTGCCGACACCGGAGCAGTCGCCGGAGCCACTGCCCTACCTGCAAGGCAAGCAGGAGTGGGGGCTGGACATCGATCTGACGGTGTCCTGGAACGGTGAGACGGTCGCGCATCCGCCGTTCTCGCGCATGTACTGGTCACCGGCGCAGATGCTGGCCCATCTCACGGCGAACGGCGCCGCCACCCGCACCGGCGACCTCTACGCCTCGGGCACCATCTCCGGCCCGGAGCGGGACCAGCGCGGCTCGTTCATCGAATTGTCGTGGGGTGGCTCCGAACCCGTCACGGTGAACGGACAGCACCGCACCTTCCTGGAGGACGGCGACGAGGTCGTCATCACAGCGACGGCGCCGGGCCCCGATCTGGCGCGTATCGGATTGGGCGAGGTCAGGGGCCGGATCCATCCGGCATTGACGCATCGGTAACCCCGGAATCGAGGGCTTCAGAGAGAACCTTCGACGCATTACCGTCCTCTCCGAGGAGACGACCGTCGGGTGGGATATCGAGAAGAAGGATCTATGAAGCGCTCTATCGCAGGAATCGTGTTGGCCGGTGCTCTGCTCGTTCCGGGCCAGCTCGTCTCCGCCACCTCGGCCTCCGCCGCAGCCGAGGCGCCCGCCGCGGTCGCCGATTCCGGCTCCGGCGGCTGCACCTCGGCCCAGCCGCCGACCTGCAGCTCCGGCCTGGCGAAGGTGCTCGTCGACGTGCTCAGCGCGATCAGCACGGGCTCGTCCAAGGGTGGCGGCGCGAAGTAGGCGCCTGATCAATCGAGGCGGGCCGGTCCGAAAGGACCGGCCCGTTTTTCGCTATTTCGCGGCGATCGCCGCGCGGCCGACGTAGACCGCATCGACGAAGCGGTTGAGGTCTTCGGCCAGCGTAGCGACCGCATCGGGGGCGCCGCCGTCGTCATGGTGGTGCAGCCAGTCCACCACCAGCTCGAACATTCCGCCGATGGTGGCGAGCGCGAGCGCGATACCGGCACGGTCACCGGTGCCCGACCACTGCTGATCGAGGAAGGCCGCCGACCAGCGGCGGTTGCTGCGTCGTTGCTTGTCGACCGTGGTCGAGATGCCGCCCGCCTCACCGAAGGTCACCTTCGCCAGGCGCGGATCGTCGGCGATGGCATGGACGAAGGCCTCGATCACGGCATGCGCGCGCTGCGGCCACTCCTGGCCCTCCACGGCCGCGGCGCCGGCCATCACCCGCTGCTGAATCTGCACCGTGATCTGTTCCAGCAGCGCGATATAACACGCTTCCTTGCTCTCGAAGTGATCGTAGAAACCCTTCGTCCCGACATAGGCGCGCTGGCAGATCTGTTCGATCGATGTGCCCGAATAACTCTGCTCGGCAAACAGTTCCGTGGCGGCATCCAACAATTGACTGCGCCGCTGCGCGCTGCGCTGCTCGGCGTCGAGGCCGCGAATGCGGCGCCGCACCGTGGCCGCGTCGGGCCGCGCGGCGGATTTGCTGCGGGTCATATTTCGACCATAGCGGGCGCAACTTCAACAAGAGCTCTTGTTGATAACTGTATGTCGTGTTGTAATCACTGGCACACCGATGAGGAAGAAGGACCGACGTGTCTGTGATCACTGGAGATCGGACCCGCCACAAGGGATTGCGCGTGCTCGCGGCCGCGGTGGGGATGGCCGTCGCCACGGCGACAACTCTGCTGGCAGGCGGCATGAACGCCGCGCCGGCCGCTGCGGTGGTACCGCCGTCGCAGGATTCGTTCTATCAACCGCCCGCGGGTTTCGAAGCCCAGGAACCCGGCACCGTCCTTCGCTCACGCGAGGTGCGCCTCGCGGTGCTGACCGTGCTGCCGCTGAATGTGCGGTCCTGGCAGCTGATGTACCGCACCACCGATCTCTTCGATCAGCCGTCGGTCGCGGTGAGCACCGTGATCCTGCCCGCGGGCGCGGATCCGAACCGCTCGCGGCCGCTGGTGTCGCTGCAGTTCTACTACGACAGCGCGAGCCCGGACTGCGCGCCGTCGTTCGTGCTGCAACAGGGCGCCGGACTGCCCGGCGTCGAGGGCATCCACTCGCAGAGCGAACTCATCGCCCTCGCGGCGCTGATCAGCCAGGGCTGGGCCGTCTCGATCCCGGATTACGAAGGCCTGCAAGGACATCTGGCCGTGGCCAAGGAGCCCGGCTACATGACGCTCGACGGTATCCGCGCGGCGGAGCGATTCCAGCCACTCGGGTTGGCCGGGGCCGAGACACCCGTCGCGATGTGGGGCTATTCCGGCGGCGGCATGGGTTCGGGCTGGGCGGCGGAAATGCAGCCGAGCTATGCGCCGGAACTGAACGTCAAGGGGATCGCGCTCGGTGCGCCGACCTCGGATGTGGTGTCGCTGCTGCACGTCAACGGGTCGATGTTCGCCAGCCTGATCGGCATCGGCATCGCCTCACTGTCCAAGGCGTACCCCAAGTTCCACGATGCGACCTACGCGCACCTGACCCCCGAGGGGCAGGCGCTGATGGACCGCACCAACGCACAGTGCCTGCCGCGCAACGCATTGACCCAGATGTTCGTGGATTATCAACGGCTGCTGACCCTTCCGATCGCCGACTTCCTCGCACTGCCGGAGATCAAGGAGGTCTTCGACGCGACCGTGCTCGGCAGCAACATCCCGACCGCGCCGATCTTCCTGTACCAGGGCGTCTTCGACGAAGCGGTCCCGGTGTGGACCAATGATCGGCTGTCCCAGCGCTGGTGCGCCGGCGGCGCGTCGGTGCAGTACACCCGCGACCACCTCAGCGAGCACCTGACCCTGCCCTCCCTCGGCATGGCCCAGACCTTCAACTGGCTGAAGTCCCGCCTCGCCCCGAACGCCCCCGACCAGATCGGCTGCCGCACCGACGACGTCGTCTCGATGCTCGCCGACTTCAACGCCCTGCTCTCCCAGATCGAAATCAACCTCAACGCCACCTTCGGCGCCCTCGGCTTCCCGATCGGCCCCCGAGAACGCTGACCGAACCACCCGCCCGCGCGGCCCTCGACTGGAACCGGACCAGTCGGGGGCCGTCGCGTGCGAACCGCGACAGCCGGGAGGAGGTGGATCGGCCATGCGCGACGCCTACGACGGCAAGACCGTCACGGGTTGATCAGGTTGGTGCAGTCGACCCCGGTCGCGTGATCGGGGTCGAGCGCGTTGCGCACCAACCGGATCACCAGCGGGTTCAGCGAGGTGGTCTGATGCATGTCGATGGCGATCGGGCAGACGTCCTGGAGCAGGATGTTGTCGACCTTCGGATTGGCGTCGCGCAGGAAAGACGACTTCACCGCGGGCTGGGCGACCTGATCCAGCAGGGAGGCGATCACCGTATACGCCACGCCGGGCTCGGTATCGCCGCCCGCGTTGAGGTGCTCGATGAATTCGGAGGTGTCGAGCTGATCGGTGCACGCCGGACACAGCGCGGTGACGCCGTCACGGACCGGGCTGAGCAGCTGGGCCAGCCGGTTGATACCGAACAGTTCGGTGCCGTAGTTGGTGGGTGAAATACCTACCAGCGTGCGCACTTTCGCGGCGCCGCCGTTGAAACGCAGGTACTGGCGCGGCATCATGCCGCCCAGCGAATGCCCGACGATATCGACCTGCTTCGCGCCGGTGGCCGCGAGCACGCCGTCGACGTAGGTGGACAGCTCCTCGGCGACCTGATCGATCTTCTGTACGCCCGGCAGCACTTCGCCGAGGATCGGCGCCAGCCCATAGTGCAGCGCGAACAGGCAGTAGCCGTCCAGCTTCAGCAGCGGGGCCAGGTCGGCGAACACCGCGGCGGGCGGTGCGAACGTGCCGTGGACAAGCACCACCGGATGCGGGTGCGCGGCGGAGGGTTTGCAGGTCCAGTCGTTGGCGCCGAAGACAGGCAGGTTCGCGTCCTGCTTCTTCGCGGCGGCGATGAGCTGCGTCGGCGCCACCGGTGCATCGACCAGGCCCGACGGCGTCGCCGATCCGACGGCCGCCGTGGTCAGCAGCGCGGCGGCCAGCACGACGCTCGTCAATGCCATTCGCCCAGCTCGCGAGCAACTCATCGCACACTCCTGTGATAGATGTGACTGGAGTTACATTTGTCAATTTCTACAGCACATCGGCGCCGCACACCAGGACAAACTGGTCGATTGTGCGATTTACCGTCATCACCGGGCGGGGGTACCGCGCGGGCAGGTATGGTCGGCCGAGAAAAAATTCAGAACGCCAACGGGGGCTCGCACCAGCGGGCTGAGAGGACGGCTAGGGCCGTCGACCGTATGAACCTGACCGGGTAATGCCGGCGTAGGGAGGAAAGACCATGGCTACAGCCACGCCTGTCGACACCGTCACCACGGGTCCCATCGAAGGCAGCGTCAAGCACTATCACGAGGTCGACGGCCTGCGGATTCCGGTGCGCCGGATCAACCTGACCAACGGCGAGCACTTCGATGTCTACGACACCTCGGGCCCGTACACCGACGATGCGGCGACCATCGATCTGGAGGGCGGCCTGCCGAAGCTGCGCGACGGATGGACCAAGCCCGACGTGGACGGCCCACGCACCCAGCTGGCCTGGGCGCGCCAGGGCATCATCACCCCCGAGATGCGCTTCATCGCTGTGCGCGAAGGGGTTTCGGCGGAGTTGGTGCGCGACGAGGTCGCCGCCGGCCGCGCGGTGATCCCGGCCAACCACAAGCATCCGGAACTGGAGCCGACGATCATCGGCAAGAAGTTCCTGGTGAAGATCAACGCGAATATCGGCAACTCGGCCGTGTCCTCCTCGATCGCCGAGGAGGTGGAGAAGATGGTGTGGGCCACCCGCTGGGGCGCCGACACCATCATGGACCTGTCCACCGGCAAGAACATTCACGAGACCCGCGAGTGGATCCTGCGCAACTCCCCCGTTCCGGTCGGCACCGTGCCGATCTACCAGGCGCTGGAGAAGGTCAACGGCGATCCGACGAAGCTGACCTGGGAGATCTACCGCGACACCGTGATCGAGCAGTGCGAGCAGGGCGTGGACTACATGACCGTGCACGCGGGCGTACTGCTGCGCTACGTGCCGCTGACCGCCAAGCGCGTCACCGGGATCGTCTCGCGCGGCGGATCCATCATGGCCGCATGGTGTTTGGCACATCACCAGGAATCGTTCCTCTACACCAACTTCGCCGAACTCTGCGAGATCCTGGCGAAGTACGACGTGACCTTCTCCCTCGGTGACGGCCTGCGCCCCGGCTCCATCGCCGACGCCAACGACGCAGCCCAGTTCGCCGAGCTGCGCACCCTCGGCGAGCTGACGAAGATCGCGAAATCCCATGGCGTGCAGGTGATGATCGAGGGCCCCGGCCACGTGCCGATGCACAAGATCGTGGAGAACGTGCGGCTCGAGGAGGAGCTGTGCGAGGAGGCGCCGTTCTACACCCTCGGCCCGCTCGCCACCGATATCGCGCCCGCCTACGACCACATCACCTCGGCCATCGGCGCCGCGATCATCGCCCAGGCGGGCACCGCGATGCTCTGCTACGTCACGCCGAAGGAGCACCTCGGCCTGCCCAACCGGGACGACGTCAAGGTCGGCGTGATCACCTACAAGATCGCCGCGCACGCGGCGGACCTGGCCAAGGGGCATCCGCACGCGCAGGACCGGGACAACGAATTGTCCAAGGCGCGCTTCGAATTCCGCTGGCTCGACCAGTTCGCGCTGTCGCTCGACCCGGACACCGCGCGCGAGTACCACGACGAAACCCTGCCCGCCGAGCCGGCCAAGACCGCGCACTTCTGCTCGATGTGCGGGCCGAAGTTCTGCTCGATGCGCATTTCGGCCGATGTGCGCGAATACGCCGAGCGGCAGGGGCTCACCGACGTGGAGGCGCTGGAGGCCGGTATGGCGGCCAAGTCGGCGGAGTTCGCCGACCACGGCAACGCGGTGTATCTGCCGGTGGTCTCCTAGGTTTCGCCCATGGCGGGAGCGAACGGTTCTGGGTGCCGCCGCTCCCGCCGTGTGCGATCCGGAACACGGCGCGTCCGAATGCCGCTGAGCAGAGGCGAAGCTGGGGTCGCCCACTGCCGACGCGCGGCGAAACATGGTGCCGGTCCTCACCGACCATGGCGCGATGCGGATGCGGCCGGCGGTGGGCAGAGCCCGCCGAGGTTCCGGCGAACGGGAATTGGTGGCGGCGTTGCGCGGAGAGGGAGCGCCACCAATTCCCGCGCGGTTCAGTAGGACTGGAGTTCGATGAGGGTGCCGTTCGGATCGCGCAGGTGTGCGGTGCGCAGATTCGGCCCCCAGTCCGGGCGGTCCGTGGCGGCGACGGCGAGCGTCGCGCCATGGCGCACACAGAGATCCGCACCCGCATCGACGTCATCGACCCGGCAGACGAACATGACGGCGTCCTGAGCGAGCGTGGGTAGCCCACCCGTACCGACAACCGCGGCCATGGCGGCACGATCGAAGAGCACGAGCACCGCTTGGCCGTCGACATCCCAATTGGCATAGGGGCCATCGGCATTGCCCTTCATCAGCTCGGCACCGAGCAATGTCGGCAGCACGGCCTGATAGAAGCCGAAGCATTCCGCGAACCGATCGACGAGAAGCCGTGGGTGCAATGCGTCCATATCGCTCTCCAATTAGTAGGTGCAGACCTATCATAGGTCTACACCTAGAATATGCCCCATGGACGCCGGACGCGCTCTGCCACCGAGCCTGCTCGAGCTCGACACCTACCTGCTCTCCCGCATCGGCAAGGCCGCCCGCGCCCGCTTCGGCGACCGCCTCGCCACCCGCGGACTCCGCCTGTGGCACATGGCCGTCCTCGCCGCCCTCGCCGACTTCGGCCCCCACGCCCAACGCGAACTAGCCGACCGCCTCGGCATCCACCCGAGCGACGTCGCCAAGATCGTCGACGACCTGGAGTCCGCCGAGTGGGCCGAGCGCACCCGCGACCCCGCCGACCGCCGCCGGTTTTCGGTGTGCATCACCAAACCTGGCCGCGGCACCCTGCGAGCGCTGCACAAGGAAGCGCGACAAGTCCGCGAGGAACTCCTCGCGCCACTCACCCCTGACGAGCGCACCCAACTCACCGGCCTGCTCCACCGCGTTTTCGACCACCTGCACCCCGAAACCGTCGTCGACTGACCGGGGCACGGCCTCTTCGCGCATGAAACGCCGCCGAACACGCGAAACGTCATGATCATCAGGAACTCAGGTAAGTAAACCGCGAGAAGACAGTTACCTCAGTTCCTGATGATCATGAACAGGAGTCAATGCGAGCCGGTGATGCGGAAACCGCTGGGTACCAGCCGGACTGCGATGACGGCGACTGTGGCGACGAGGGCGGCGGAGATGTAGGAGGTGGTGGTGAGGGCTTGATCGAAGGCGTGGGATGCGGTGGTGAGGATTTGGGTGGAGCGGGCGGCGTCGAGGTTGGTGGCTACTTCGACGGCGCCGCCTACTGAGCCGCGGACCTGGTCGAGTTCGGCGCCCTGCAGGGGGAGGTTGGTCATGTTGTCGGTGAAGATGCGGGCGTGGATGCTGCCGAGTAGGGCTACGCCGAGGCCGATGCCGAGTTCGTAGTTGGTTTCCGAGACGGCGCCCGCTTGGCCCGCGCGTTCCGGTGGGACGGCGGAGACGAGGACGGCGGCGGCCGCGGTGATGGCGAGGCCGTCGCCCAGGCCCATGGCGGCGAGGACAAGGGCCACATAGGGATACGTTGTCGGCTCCGGGCTCAGGGCGAGTACGAGGAAGCCGAGGGCGAGTGCGCCGAGGCCGATGGCGAGTACCGGGCGGACACCGATGCGCTGCATGAGCCACGGGGTGGTCAGTGAGGCCGCCAACAGTGTCACCGCCGACGGTAGCGTGCGCAGACCGGCCTCCGAGGGTGAGTAGCCGTGAACGTATTGCAGCCACAACGAGATCAGGAACAGCGCGGCGCCGATGGCGAGCATGGCAAGCAGGGTGGCCAGTGCGGCGGCCAGGAACGGCCCGTTGCGGAAGAGCCGGACGTCGAGCAGTGGATCGGCGGCGCGGAGCTGGCGGCGGGCGAACCAGGCGAGCAGCACGAAGGCAAGCGCGAGAATCACCCAATCCACCGGGGCGGCAGCACCTTTGGCGACATGTTTGATGCCCCAGGCCAGGCTGACGATGCCCGCGATGGACAGCACCGCGGACCACCAGTCGAGCGAACCTGACTGCGGCGCACGGTATTCGGGCAGCAGCCAGACACCGACCGCCACCGTGATCAGCACCACCGGCACATTCAGCCAGAAGGCCGACGCCCACCCGAACCGCTCGACCAGGAAACCACCGACCACCGGGCCGATGGTCGCGCCCGCACCGGCGACGGCCGCCCAGATGCCGATGGCCAGCGTGCGTTCCCTGGCATCGGTGAAGATATTGCGGATCAGCGACAGCGTGGACGGCATCACCATCGCGCCGCCGATCGCGAGCAGCACCCGCCCCACGATCAACTGCCCGGCGCTGTGCGAGGTCGCCGCGACCACCGAGGCCACCCCGAACAGCACGAAACCGCCGAGGAACAGCAGCTTGCGCCCCACCCGATCACCGACCGCGCCGGTGGTGATCAGCAACCCGCCGAGCACGAGGCCGTAGACGTCGATGATCCACAGCTGCTCCAGCACACCGACCTGAAGATCATCGATCAGCGACGGCAGCGCGACGTTCAGAATCGTGGCGTCCATCGCCACCAGCAGCAGGCTGGCGCACAGCACCCCGAGCATCACCCAGCGCGTGCCGCCGACCGTCGGCACCGGCTCGCTCACTTCGGCAAACTCACAGACATAGTGCCCCTTCGCTCGCCCGACCGAACCAAGCCAGCATTACCCGGCCTGAAGCAAACATCAAGTTACCGAGCCGAAGCGGCGTCGAATCCACGCCGACCACACGAACGCACGGACTCGCCGCGGGCATCCGGGCTCGCGCTTCCACGCACGCGAGCCGTGCCCACGGGAGCGCGACTGTCCGACCAGGGGCAGCACCACACGGACCGAGCGACCATCGGCACGCGATGCGATCCGCCCGTATGCGCACAGCCCCCGGGCAGGCGCACACGGATACCTCCGGACAGGAACAGGAGGGGACGCGGGTCAGCGGATGGTTTGGTCGATCAACAGGCGGGCGGCACGGTCGGTGCGCGCGCTGTCGCCGGTGATCAGGCGGTCTTGGATGATGCCGCGCAGGCCCGAAACGAGAAGGGTGGCAACGGCTTCCGTGTCGTCGATATCGAGGCGGCGCAGGGCTGCGGTGAGGGTGGCGATGAAGGTCGCTATCGCGGAGTTGGCGTATTCGGCGTAGGGGCTGTGCGGGGCGCAGGCGGCGCCGAGGACCTGGAGCAGTACGCGCACGCTCGTGGTGCCCTCGCCCGCCATGCTCGCGGAACAGAAGTCCGCGAGCCGCTCGCGCAGCGCCGCGGCATCGGCGACGTCGGCGAACATCGCCTGGATGTCCGGGCGCTGCGTGGTGAGCGCTTGGACGAGCAGCTCTTCCTTGGTCGTGAAGTAGTAGATCAGCATGCGGGAGCTGGTGCCGAGTTCGGCGGCGAGCGGGCGCAGCGACAGGTCCGCGAGGCCGTGATCGGCGATGTACCGCACCACATCGGCGAGCAGTGCGGCGCGTTTGGCGTGGTCGAGTGGGCGGGCCATTGGTTGACTGTAGCGATTGGTACAGGTATCCATGTCATCGTGACTGTAACAATCGCTTCAGAAACTCGGACCTCGGTCGTCGTCACCGCGTACGCCGCCACCACGTCACTCGCCGCCGATATGGACGCGACCTGGTCCGACCTCCTGTCCGGCCGCACCGGCATCGGCGTGCTCGACGACGATTTCGTCGCCGAATACGACCTGCCCGTGCGCATCGGCGGAAAGCTGAAGTCCTCGCCCGCCGCCCAGCTGACCCGCATCGAACAGCGCAGGCACTCCTACGTCGAACAGCTGGCCCTGGTGCTCGGCCGCGAGGTCTGGCGCAAGGCGGGCGCACCGGAGGTCGAAGGGGAACGGCTCGCCGTGGCCGTCGGCACCGGACTCGGCGGCGGCGACGCGCTGGTCGGCGCGGTCGACGCGATGCGCGCGGGCGGCTACCGGAAGGTGTCGCCGATGTCGGTGCCGATGATCATGCCGAATGGGCCCGCCGCCACGGTCGGCCTCGAAATCGGTGCCAAGGCAGGCGTTTTCGCGCCGGTATCGGCGTGTTCCTCCGGGTCCGAGGCGATCGCGCACGCCTGGCGGCTGATTATGACCGGCGAGGCCGATGTGGTGGTGGCGGGCGGCGTGGAGGGGCCCATCGACGCGGTGCCCATCGCGAGCTTCGCCATGATGCGGGCGATGAGTACCCGCAACGACGAACCGGAGCGCGCGTCGCGCCCGTTCGACCGCGACCGGGACGGCTTCGTCTTCGGCGAGGCGGGCGCGCTGCTCGTCCTCGAATCGGAGCGGCACGCGCGCGCCAGGGGCGCCGAGATCCACGGCAGGGTACTCGGCGCGGGCATCACCTCCGACGCCTATCACATCGTCGCGTCGGAGCCCGGTGGCGCGGGCGCGGCACGGGCCATGCGCAAGGCAATAAGCACTGCGGGACTTCAGGTTTCGGATATCGAGCATGTCAACGCGCACGCCACCTCGACCTCGATCGGCGACGCCTCCGAGGCCGACGCCATCGCCGCCGTCACGCCGGGCGCCTCGGTGTACGCGCCGAAATCCGCGCTCGGCCATTCGATCGGCGCGGTCGGCGCCCTCGAATCGATCGTCACCATGCTCACCCTGCGCGACCAAATCGTGCCGCCGACACTAAATCTCGACAACAGGGACCCGTCGATCGAGCTGGATATCGTCGCCGGTACCGCCCGTGCACAGCGCATGGACTACGCGCTCAACAACTCCTTCGGCTTCGGCGGCCATAACGTGGCCCTGGCATTCGGCCGCGTCTGAGCCGGCCCGCAATCGCGGCGGCCACGGCCCGCGGCGCGTCTCCGCGCGGACCGGACGGATACCGAGGGGGTTCCAGCCGATCGGAAGGGCACGCGTACCTTCGTTACCGGACCGAAGAATTCGTTGCCCGACGCAGCTGTCGGGCGTCATGGACGGACGAACACGTGGCCGACGCCTTCTACCTGCCGGATCCCGCTGACCCGAATCGGTTCGAATCCACCGAGCTGACCCGCGGGCCGTGGTCGCCGGATGCCCAGCACGCCGGGCCGCCGTCGGCGCTGCTCGGCCATGCCATCGAGCGCTGCGAGCCGCGCGCGGGCTTCCAGGTCGGCCGAGTGGCGGTGGAGATACTCGGCCCGGTGCCGTTGGCGCCGCTGACGGTCGAGACCAGGCTGGCGCGGCCGGGCCGCAGCGTGGAGCTGATCGAGGCGACACTGTCGACCGAACGCGGGCCCGTGATGCGGGCCAACGCCTGGCGCTTCAAGCTGTCCGAACCGGACCTCGAAGTGCCGGAACGGTTCCTGCCGACCGGCGCGCGCCCCGGCCCCGAGCACGCTTCGGGCCCTTCCCCGTTCCCCTCGAGCCAGCCGATCGGATTCCACACCGGTATCGAATACCGGTTCGTCACCGGATCTTTCGACGAACCCGGCCCCGCCATCTGCTGGATCCGGCTGAAGTACCCGATCGTCGCGGGCACCACCCCGAGCCCGCTGGAGCGCACGCTCGCGGCCGCCGACTCCGGGAACGGCGTCAGCGCGGTATTGGACTGGGAGCGTTACCTTTTCATCAACACCGATCTCACGGTGACGCTGCACCGCCAGCCGGTCGGCGAATGGATCTGCCTGGACGCCGTCACCTATCCCCAGCCGCACGGCATCGGCATGGCCGAATCCGCCCTGTTCGACGAGAAGGGCCCGCTCGGGCGCAGCACCCAGACGCTCTACCTGGGCAACCGCTAGGCGCGGCTGGAGATCTGCTGGACGCCCCAGCCGTTGCCGTCCGGGTCGGTGAAGAAAAAGAAGCCGACGTTGTCGAGCGGATCGGGCACCGGCCTCGGGTTGGCGCCGAGCACCTGGATCTCGCCGACTTCGACACCGCGCGAGACGAGTTCGGCATGCGCCTTGCGCAGGTCGGCGACAACTAGCTGCAGGCCCTGTTGACTGCCCGGCTCCATCTTCGGCACCGCGCCCTTGCCGATGACGATGGAGCAGCCGGAGCCGGGTGGGGTGAGCTGCACGATGCGGATCTCGTCGCCGATCACGGTGTCGTGGTCGACGGCGAAACCCAGTTGGCGCGAATAGAAATCCTTGGCCCGGTCGATATCCGAGACCGGAACGATGACGACTTCGAGCGTCCAGTTCATGGCGAGTTCCTTCGGTGTGCGGACAGAGCTATCCCTACCCGTGCAGACGAGACGGCGCCGCCGAATTCATCGGCGGCAGTCACTGACGACGCTGCCAGCGCCACGCGAACTCGCCCGGTTGCGGCGGTGGCCCCGGCAGTCCACCGTCGGCCTGCAGGCCGTCGATGAGCAGTGCCAGCGTCCTGCGGCGCAGCTGCGCGGTGCGGGTCGGATCGGGCACGGTGATCGCGGCGCATGATTCGAGTATCAGTCCCAGGTCCTGCGGATTCACCTCGGCGCGCAGCCGCCCGGAGGCATGCGCCCTGCGCACGAGTTCCTCGGTGACCTCCCCCGAGTGCGTGACGTCGGGCAGCATCGACTCGTCCGGCGAGAAGGTGCCCGCCAGATGGACCGTCAGCGAGTGCACGTCCGCGTCGACCACCCGCTCCAGGAAGCCGACCAAGCCCGACCACCCGTCCGGATCGGCAAGCGCCGCATCGGCTTCGGTGTTGTAGCGGCGCAGCCCGTCGTGGCAGAGGGTGCGCAGCAGCACCTCCTTGCTCGGGTACCGGCGATACAGCGCGCTGATGCCGACACCGGCGCGCTCCGCCACGGCGGCGATCGGCGCGCCCGCATCGGCCAGGAATACGGCCCTGGCGGCCTCCAGGATGAGGCCGTCGTTGCGGGCCGCCTGCGCCTTGCGGCCGGACAGGCCCTTCTGAGCTGAGGATTCGGCAATCTTCGACATGAACCCAGATTACCACTTGAAACGGAATGATCCGTTCTGCTACTGTTTCAAACAGAACGAAGCATTCCGTTTCACAAGGAGAACGACATGAGCGCCATCACCCCCTTCACCATCGACATCGCCCAGGCCGATCTCGACGACCTGCGGGACCGGCTGGCACGCACCCGGTGGGCCGATCAGATCGACGGTTCGGGTGACACCTACGGCGTGAGTGTGGATCGGGTCCGGCACCTGGTGAACTACTGGCGCGACGGGTTCGACTGGCGCAAGGTCGAGGCGAAGCTGAACGCGTACCCGCAGTTCACCACCGAGATCGACGGGCAGAACATTCACTTCCTGCACGTGAAGTCGGTGCGAGACACCAGCTTTCCGTTGATCCTCACCCACGGCTGGCCGGGCACCTTCGTCGAATTCCTCGGCGTGATCGAGCCGCTGACCGACGCAGGCTTCGATCTGGTCATCCCGTCGGTGCCGGGTTACGGATTCTCCGGCCCCACCACCGAATCCGGCTGGAACGACCAGCGCATCGCCAAGGCGTGGGCCGAGCTGATGAGCCGCCTCGGGTACACCCGCTACGGCGCGGTCGGCAACGACGGCGGCGCGCAGATCTCCCCCGAGGTCGGCCGGGTGGCGCCGGACAACGTTGTCGGCGTGCAGGTTTCGCAGGTGTACTCGTTCCCGACCGGCGATCCCGCCGAGCTGGCCGATCTCACCGAGGACGAGCAGCAGTCGCTGGCGACGCTGGACTGGTTCGTCAAGAACAAGATGGGCTTCAACATCCTGCAGTCGCAGCAGCCGCAGACGCTGGCCCACGCGATCATGGATTCACCCGCCGGGCTCGTCGGCTGGAACGGTCAGCTGCTCGATCCGAATCTGGACGACGACTTCGTGCTGACGAATATCGCGATCCATTGGCTCACCGGCACAGCGGGTTCGGCGATCCGGCACTACTTCGAGAAGGCCAGGGCCGAGCAGCCGACCGAGCCGACCACGGTGCCGCTGTCGCTGTCGGGCTCCAACGGCGATTTCCACGGCATCCGCCGCTTCGCCGACCGCGATCACCGAAACATCGTGTCCTGGAAGACCCATGACGTCTTCACCCACTACCTGCACCACTCGGCGCCGGAGCTGATGGCGAACGAGATCACCGAATTCTTCGCGCAGTACCGCTGAAACACCCCGAATCACCGGGCATTCGCCCGATAGCGCCCCCGTGCGGCACCCGGCATCGTTTCCCGGGTGCCGCACGGACACCGATCCACCAGAAGTAGCGACACGAGATCGACCGAGGAGTCTGCCATGACCAGCATCCGCCCCTTCACCATCGATGTTCCCCAAGACAAGCTCGACGACCTGGCGGATCGGCTGCGCCGCACCATCTGGCCGAGCGAGCTGCCCGATGTCGGCGATTCCTATGGCGTTCCCGGTGCCAGGGTCCGCGCGCTCGCCGAGTACTGGATGAATTCCTTCGACTGGCGCAAGGTGGAGGCGCGGCTGAACTCCTACCCGCAGTTCCGCACCGAAATCGACGGCGAGGACCTCCATTTCCTGCACATCAGGTCCTCGCGCGCCGATGCGATCCCGGCGATCCTCACCCACGGCTGGCCGGGATCGATCCTGGAATTCCTGAATGCCGTTACGCCGCTGACCGAGCCGGAATCACCGGACGCACCGGCGTTCCACCTGGTCATCCCGTCGCTGCCCGGCTTTGCCTTCTCGGGCCCCAGCCGCAGCGCCGGTTGGAACATTCCGCGCACGGCGCGCGCCTGGCTCGAGCTGATGGATCGGCTCGGCTACGCGCGCTTCGCCGCCATCGGCAACGACGGCGGCTCGATGATCTCCCCGGAGATCGGCCGGATCGCGCCGGACCGGGTGATCGGTGTGCATGTGACGCAACTGTTTTCGTTCCCGTCCGGCGATCCGGCCGAATTCGAGAACCTCGACGGGGAGGATTACGCCGCACTCGAACACCTGAAGTGGTTCCAGGACAACAAGATGGCGTTCAACGTCTTCTGCAGCCAGCAGCCGCAAACGGTGGCGTACGCGCTCTCGGATTCACCGATCGGGCTACTCGGCTGGAACGCACAGCTTTTCGGCGAGAGCCTGGATCCGGAGTTCGTCATCGGCAATGTCGCGCTGTACTGGCTGACCGGCACCGCGGGGTCCTCGCTGCGGTACTACTACGAGGCGGCGCACACCACCGAGCAGCCGAGCGCCCCGACCACCGTGCCCACCGCGCTCGCCATGTTCAAGGGCGATTTCCAGTCGATCCGCCGGTTCGCCGAGCGGGACCACAGCAAGATCGTCGGCTGGAATTCCTACGACGCGGGCTCGGTGGTCGGCGGCCCGAACGACGCCCCCGGTCACTTCGCGGCCGAGGAGGCGCCCGAATTGCTCGTCGGCGATATCAGGCAGTTCTTCGATCGACTGCGCTGACCAGCACAACCGACCGGCGCCCCTGGTTCAGGGGCGCCGGTTTCGCATGTTCCGCCGTCTCGTAGACAGTCGCTTATGTGTACGAGACGCACGGCGATGGTTCGTCTCGCTCCCGGTTGATGTACTGGATTCACCAACAGCTCAACAGCTTTCAACACAGGGAGAACACCATGAAGATCACCGTTTTCGGCGCGACAAGCACGGTCGGCCGTCTGGTCGTCGAGCAGGCACTGGCACAGGGCCACGAGGTCACCGCCTTCACCCGCAACGCGGCGGGCGTCGGCACGCGGCACGACCGGCTGCGGATCATCGAGGGCGACGTGCTCGACCCGGCGGCGGTGGAGCGTGCGGTCATCGGGCAGGACGCGGTGCTGGTCTCGCTCGGCAACGGCCGCAAGGGCGTCGTCCGCGCGGAGGGCACCCGCGCCGCGATCGAGGCGATGGAGCGGACCGGCGTGAAGCGGCTGATCTGCCAGACCACCCTCGGCGTCGGCGACAGCAAGCCCAACCTGAACTTCCTGTGGAAGTACGTGATGTTCGGGATGCTGCTGCGCCCGGCCTACGCCGATCACGTCAAGCAGGAGGAGTACGTGCGGACCAGCGCGCTGGACTGGACCATCGTGCGGCCGAGCGCCTTCACCGACGGGCCGCGCACCGGCACCTTCCGCCGTGGCTTCGGGCCGAACGAGAAGGGGCTCGCACTGAAGATCGCCCGCGCCGATATCGCCGCCTTCATGCTCGAGCAGCTGTCGGATACCACCTACATCAAGCAGGCGCCGGGTATCTCCAACTGACGCGGGGGAATCCGTGTCGAGCAGGCGCCATCGGCCTACGCACGCGCGACCCACGCCCCGTTCGGGGTGCGTGGGTCGCCGTGCGTTCCACGGTCAACCCCGAACACCGCGGCGCCACACAATAACCAAGCTGAGCATCGGACGAAGCGGTTTTGCCGCAACAACATTCATCAAATTGTGAGCAACAATGCAGCGATCACACCCGGCGCTTCGACCCGTCGAAGCCATGACATGCCGTGAGCGACAGGCATTTCGGCAGATCACGGTGCTCAGGCATGTTCGTGCAGCCCGCCCCATTCGGGGAATTCATCGGCGTAACCAGCCCAAACATCCGGTCCCGCAGCAAATTCGGCATCGGTGAGCAGCGCACCGTCGAGCAGCGCGCGCACCCTGTCGCCGTCGAGCTTCACTCCGATGAACACGATCTCCTGTCCGGGCGGAACTTCCAGCGACGCCCACCAGGCGGCGGGCTCGAAGGTGAGATTCGGCCCGGCTTGCGACCAGACGGCGGCCAGCCGCGAACGGCTGGCGAGCCAGCAGAAACCCTTGCTGCGCAACATGCCACGCAGTTGCGCGAGCGCATCGGCCAGCCGACCTGGATGGAACGGACGCTCGGCCGTGTAGGTGAGGCTGCTGATGCCGTATTCCTCGGTCTCCGGCGTATGCCCGCCCGCCAATTCCTCGGCCCAGCCCGCGGATTCGGCGGCGACCACCGGGTTGTACCGGCCGGTGTCGAGCACCTCGGCCAGGTCGACGACGCCGTCGGCGGTGCGCAGCACCCTGGCCCGCGGATTGAGCCGCCGCACCGTGGCCTCGACGGTGCCCGCCGCGTTCTCGCTCACCAGGTCGGTCTTGTTGATGAGCAGCACATCGGCGAATTCGACCTGATCGACGAGCAGATCGGCGATGGTGCGCGCATCGCCCTCGCCCGCCGCCAACGCACGCTCGGCCAATGCCTGACCGCGCGCGAGCTCGCCGAGGAAGGTCGAGGCGTCGACGACGGTCACCATGGTGTCGAGCCGGGCGAGGGCGCCGAGCCGGAAGCCGTCCTCGAACTCCCAGTCGAAGGTGGCGGCCACCGGCATCGGCTCGGAGATCCCGGTGGATTCGATGACCAGCTGATCGAAGCGACCCGCGCGGGCCAGCTGTGCCACCGCCTCGATCAGATCCTCGCGCAGCGTGCAGCAGATGCAGCCGTTGGTCAGCTCGACCAGCTTTTCCTCGGTGCGATCCAGGTGTCCGTGACCCGCGACGAGCGCGGCGTCGATATTGACCTCGCTCATGTCGTTGACGATGACCGCGACCCGGCGGCCCTCGCGGTTGGCCAGGATGTGGTTGAGCAGCGTGGTCTTGCCCGCGCCGAGGAAGCCGGACAGCACGGTGACGGGCAGCGATGAAGTGGGCATGCCGCTAATGATAATGGTTTTCAATTAGCGGAGCCGAGCGGGGTCAGGCGGCCGCCGATTTCACGGCCAGCGCCACCTCTCGCCGCAGCGCCAGGTACTCCGGGGATACCCGCAGGTCATCGGGGTCGACGCCGGTGCGGGGCAGCGCGATCGGCAGATCGAGCGCGACCCGGCCCGGCCGCTTGGTGAGTACAACGACCCGCGAACCGAGGAAGGCGGCCTCGTCGGCACTGTGCGTGACGAACACGGCGGTGCGCCCCGATTCGGTGCCGACCCTGCGCAGATCCTCCTGCAACCGCTCCCTGGTGAGCGCGTCGAGCGCGGCGAAAGGTTCGTCGAGCAGCAGCAGCGAGGTGTCGGCCGCCAGCGCGCGGGCGATGGCGACCCGCTGCTGCTGACCGCCGGAGATCTCCCAGATCTTGCGGCCCGAGGTGCCGTCCAGCCCGACCCGGCGCAGCAGCTCCTCGCGCCGCTCTGCGCGCCGATCACGCGGCACGCCAGCATATTTCAGCGCCAGGTCGACATTGCCGCCGACGCTCTGCCACGGGAAGAGCCGCGGCTGCTGGAACACCAGGCCCGAGGTGCGCCCCGGCACCGGCGCGGTACCCGACACCTCGATCCGTCCCTCGGTGGCCGTCTCGAATCCGGCGATCAGCCGCAGCAGCGTGCTCTTACCGCAGCCGGAAGCGCCGGCCAGCACCAGGAATTCGCCGGGCGGCACCGCGAGGTCGACCGGGCCGAGCGCGGTCACCGCGTCGGCGCCGCGGCCATACCGGTGCGAAACCTGGTCTACCCGAATGCTTCCGACCCCGCCGACGGGTGCGGTCGCCGCGGCGAGCTCAGCCGAGACCACCGGGCAGTCCCTTGACGTAGATGGACTCGCGGATCTTCGCCACGCCGGGTGCGGCCTCGATCTGCTTCTGCGCCGCGAGGAATTCGGCCGCGGCCTGCAGGCTGGCCGCGATCTCGCCGACCGACCCCTCCGAGCCGAGCCACTGGCCGGAGGTGAGCTGGTCCTTGGTGAGGAAGACGCCCTGCTTCAGCTGCTGCGCCGCATCGGCGGTGGTGGTGCCGATCTCGGCGGCGACCGCCTTGGCCGCGTCCTCGGGCTTGTCCTGGATGGTCTGCAGCGCCCGCGCCTGGACCTTGCGCCAGATCTCGACGACATCGGGATGCGCCTTGGCGAAATCCGTTGCCACCACGGCGAGATCGAGCGTCGGCTTGCCTGCCGTCGCGAGTTCCTTACTGGTGATGAGGGTTTTGCCGTTCTTGCGCACCTGATCGAGGGTGGGCAGCCAGGTGTAGACGGCGTCGATATCGCCGCGCTCCCAGGCGGCCAGCGAGGCCTGCGGCTGCAGGTCGACCAGCTTGACGTCGTTCGCGCTCAACCCGTTTCGATCCAGGGCGGCGAGCAGGCTGTAGTGCGCGGTCGAGGCGAAGGCGGTGGCGATGCGCTTACCGCGCAGATCGCCGATGGACTCGATGCCGGTGCCGTTGCGCGCGACCAGCGCCTCGTTGTCGCCGGCGACATCGAGGATGAAGGCCACCTGGTACGGAATATTCAGCGGCGCGGACAATCCGCGTGCGACCGGGCTGGAACCCAGTGCGCCGAAATCCAATTGCTTGGCGACGAACGCGGTGTTCACATCGGCGCCGGAATCGAACTTGGTCCACTTGATGTTGTAGCCGGGCAGCTCCCGCTCCAGCCACCTGTTGTTCTTGACGATCAGATCGCCGCTCGGAAACGTCTGGTAGGCAAGGCGAATGGTCGGCTTGCCCGCATCGGTCCCGGAGTGGTCGACGGCGCACCCGGCCACCGCGAGCGTCACCGCGCCCGCGACCGCGACCGCCCCGACGCGCAGCGCGTTCACCAGGGTTCTCATATCTTTCCTCTCCATGGGACCGCGCGGGTTTCCACCGCGCGCAGCAGACCGTCGATGAGCAGACCGGAGCTACCGATGGCGGCGATTCCGACGAGCACGACGGGGGTGTTGTTGTAGTTGGAGGCGTCCTTGACCATGCCGCCGACCCCCGGCAGGCCGTTGAACAGCTCCGCGGCGACCACCGACGAGTACGCCATGCCGATCGCGAGCCGGATACCGGTGAAGGTCTCCGGCAGTGCGGCGGGCACGACGACATCCCGAATCACTTGGGCGCGGGTCGCTCCCAGCGCCCGCGCGGCCTCGACGAGCCCGATCGGCGCGGCCGCGACGGCCGTGGTCGTCGCGATCGCGGCGGCGGGCAGCGCGGCCAGCGCGAGCAGCGTCACCTTCGGCGCCTCGTCGATGCCGAGCCAGATCACCAGCAGGAAGAAGTAGGCCAGTGGCGGCAGTGTGCGCAGGAAGGTGAGCCACGGCTCGAGGATGCTGCGCAGCCAGCCGACGGTGCCCATGGCGACGCCGAGCGCGACACCGGCGGCGACACCGACCACCACACCGGCCAGCACCCGGCGCAGCGTCATATACAGGTGCTCCCACAGCAGGTACCCCTGATAACCGCGCACGCCGTCGTGGGTGGTCGACACCTGAATCGCCGCGTGCCACACGGTGATCGGGCGCGGCACGAAGGTTTCGTTCCAGATACCGGCGACGGCGACCAGCTGCCACACCACCAGGAAGACCGCGAGCGACAACAGCGGCAACAGGATTCGGCTCACCCGCGGTCGACGCCGCCCGGTTTTCGCGGTCGATTCCGATGCTCGGGCGCTCGGTGCGGCTCCGGGAAGACTCCGTTCGGCCGAGGCAGCGGCGAACGCACGTTCGGTGTGAACATCCATGACGCTAGAGCGCCGCGACCGCGCGACCACCACGGGCGGACGCGATCGGCGCGGACACGAGATTCGCGGGCGCGGCGGTGGCCGGATGCCGCCACAGTCCGCGCGCCGCCAGCCGGGGCAGCACGCCCTCGCCGAACCAGTACGCCTCCTCGAGGTGCGGGTAGCCGGACAGTACGAACTCCTCGATGCCGAGGTCGTGGTACTCGAGAATCCGGTCGACCACCTCGTCGTGGCTGCCGACCAGCGCGGTGCCCGCGCCGCCGCGGACCAGGCCGATACCGGCCCACAGGTTCGGATAGATCTCCAGCCGGTCGCTGCTTCCGTTGTGCAGTGCCAGCATTCGGCGCTGCCCCTCGGATTCGCTGCGCGCCAGCGAGGCCTGGATCTCGGCGACGGCGGCCGGATCGAATCCGGAAAGCAGCCGGTCCGCCTCCGCCCATGCCGCCTCAGCGGTGTCGCGGGTGATGACGTGCAGTCGCATGCCGAAGCGGACGGTGCGGCCCTCGCGCTCGGCGAGCCCGCGAACCCAGGCGATCTTCTCCGCGACCTGCGCGGGCGGTTCGCCCCAGGTCAGGTAGACGTCGGCGTACTTGGCCGCGATGGTGCCCGCGATCGGCGACGAGCCGCCGAAGTAGACCGGCGGCACCGGATCCGGCACACGGGCCAGCGCCGCGTCCTCGACCCGCACGTGCTCGCCGGTCAGGTTCACCGTCTCGCCCGCCCACAGCCTGCGCACGACATCGAGGAATTCACCGGTCCGCACGTATCGCGCGTCCTTGTCGAGGAAGTCGCCGAAGGCGCGCTGCTCGCGGGACTCCCCACCGGTGACCACGTTCAGCAGCAGCCGCCCACCGGTCTGACGCTGATAGGTGCTCGCCATCTGCGCGGCCAGCGTCGGCGCGACGAAACCGGGACGGAAGGCGACGAGAAACTTCAGCCGCTCGGTGTTCTGGCTGATCATCGCCGTGGTCAGCCAGGCATCCTCGCACCATGCTCCGGTCGGGGTCAGCGCCGCCTCGAAGCCGACCGCCTCGGCGGCCGCGGCGATCTGGCCGAGGTAGTGCACGCTCGGTGGGCGATCGCCCGCGGAGGAGGTGGCGTTCGCACCGTGACCACCGCCGACGACATTGCGGCTGTCGCCGTTGGTGGGCAGAAACCAGTGGAAAGTCAGAGACATTCGTCCGATCGAACCGGAGCGGAACCACTGGGCACAGGGATGCAATCCCCCAGATTCCAATTCCCCGGAGGTGCGGTCGTGTCCGATTCGGGCGATGCGCGTCGTAGGGTCTGTACTTGTGAAGCTGCTGCCACTTACGCCCGACGGGCAGACTCCGGTCCGCGTCTTGACCATCGCCGGGACCGATTCCGGCGGCGGTGCCGGGATCCAGGCCGATTCCCGCACCATGGCGCTGTGCGGGGTGCACGCGTGTGTCGCGGTGGCCGCGGTGACCGTGCAGAACTCGGTCGGGGTGAGCGGGTTCCACGAGATCCCGCCGCAGATCGTGGCCGATCAGGTGCGCGCGGTGGTCGGCGATATCGGCATCGGCGCGGCCAAGACCGGCATGCTCGCCTCCACCGCCATCATCGAAGCGGTCGCGCAGGTGTGCGGCGAGGTCGGCATCGGGCGCGACGGAACCATTCCGCTGGTGGTCGACCCGGTGGCCGCGTCCATGCACGGCGATCCGCTGCTGCACGAGGAGGCGCTCGACGCGGTCAGGCACACGCTGATGCCGCTGGCGACCGTGGTGACACCGAACCTCGACGAGGTGCGCCTGATCACCGGCATCGACGTGACCGATGACGCCACGGCCCGCCGCGCCGCGGAGGCGCTGCACAAGCTCGGCCCGCGGTGGGCCATCGTCAAGGGCGGGCACCTGCGCTCCTCGGCCGTCAGCACCGATCTGCTCTTCGACGGTGACCGGTTCCTGGAGTTCACCGCGCCGCGCATCGCCACCGGCAACGACCACGGCGGCGGTGACACGATGGCCGCGGCCATCGCCTGCGCGCTGGCCAACGGGTACGCGGTGCCGGATGCGGTGGAGTTCGCGAAGGAGTGGACGCGGCGCTGCCTCGAGGCGTCCTACGACCTCGGCGCTGGCCACGGCCCGGTGTCGCCGCTGTGGCGCCTGCGCGCTACTGCTTCGTAACGGCTACTCCTTCGTAAAGGCTAGGCGCAGTGGCAGATCCGCGTCGACGGTGATGCCGTTGAGCCGGGAGTTGGCCTCGGCCAGTGCGGAGATGATCTCGGCGAGATAGTCGACGAACTGCTCGACCGGCATCGCCTGGGGCTGCGCGCGATTCACGCCGAGCCACCAATCGGTGGCCGAGGCGACGGCGCCGAAGATCGAGTAGTTGACCAGCTCGACGCTGGCCACCTCGACCGAATCATCCTGCAGCACCTGGGTGAACAGCTCCGCGGCCCGCCTGGCCGACTGGCGCGCCGACTGCAGCGCGCGCTCGGTGTCGCTGGCCTGCTGGGCGAAATGGCTGTGCAGCATGAAGCGGAAGACGTTCGGATGCTCGCCGACCACCAGCGCGTATTCCCCGGCGGCACGACGGACCAGCGCGCGCGCCGAATCGTTGGTCAGGTCGATACAGGCGATGATGCGCTCCCACAGCATGTCGCGCACCCGGTCGACGATCGCGTTGTAGAGATCGGTCTTGTCCTCGAAATGCCGGTACAGCTTGGGTTTGGCCGCGCCGGCCTCCTTGGCGATATCGCCCATGCTTACCTCGGGCCCGAACCGGTCCAGCGCGCGGAACGCCGCGTCGACGAATTCGTCGCGGACCTTGCGCCGATGTTCGCGCCAGCGCTCGGTGCGGGCGTCGACGCGCTTGGGCGGCACTCGGTCCAGCTCTCTGCCCTTGCGTGTCATAACCAACGGATGCTACCTGTCACCGGCGGCGCCGGATTCTCCCGCTCGATGTCCGCGACTTCGCCGTTGACATCGGGTGCGACCCGGCACACACTCGTGAATATACGCGGGACCGACGGTATTGGGTACCGATGGTTTCGTCAGCGAGGACGGAATATGCCATGGCACAGGACAATTCGCCTGCCATCCATACTCGGGTGCTGATCGTCGGCAGCGGATTCTCCGGGCTCGGCATGGGTATCGCACTGGACCGGGCGGGCATTTCCGATTACCTCATCGTGGAGAAGGCCGGTGAGATCGGCGGCACCTGGCGCGACAACACCTATCCCGGCTGCGCCTGCGATGTGCCGACGCACCTGTACTCCTACTCCTACGAAACGCGCACGGGCTGGCGGCGGCTGTTCTCCGGGCAGCAGGAGATCCAGGACTATCTGCTCGAGGTCACCGACAAATACGGTCTGCGCGAACACATTCGGTTCCATGAGCGGATCGAGCGCGGCCACTGGGACGACGAGGCGCGGCGCTGGCATATGTTCGGCGCCGACGGCCAGGAGTATGTCGCACAGTTCCTGGTCTCCGCCGTCGGCGCGCTGCACGTGCCGAATATCCCGGAACTTCCCGGGACGTTCGACGGTCCCGCCTTCCATTCGGCGCGCTGGGATCACTCGGTCGAGCTACGCGGCAAACGGGTCGCGGTGATCGGAACCGGCGCCAGCGCAATCCAATTCGTGCCGGAAATCGTGGACCGGGTGGCGGAACTGACCGTCTTCCAGCGCACCGCGCCGTGGGTGATGCCGCGCGCCGACGTCGAATTCTCCGAGCAGTTCCGGCATCGGCTGCGCCGGATACCCGGCCTGCGCTTCGCCCTGCGCAATGCCATCTACTGGGGCGCCGAACTCGGCGCCTACGCGATGAACTGGCGGCCGGACCTGCTGAAAGGGATGGAGTGGGTCGGCAGGCGGCATATCGCGCACCAGATCGCCGATCCGGAGCTGCGCGCGCTGGTCACGCCGGATTACCGGGCGGGCTGCAAGCGGCTGCTCGGCTCCGACACCTACTATCCGGCGCTGGCCGATCCGAAGACCGAACTGGTCACCGCGCGCATCGACCACCTCACCGCGGACGGCATCGTCACCGGCGACGGTGTCACGCGGCCGGTCGATGTGATCATCTACGGCACCGGATTCCACGTCATCGACTCCTATGTCAACGTCGCCATCACCGGCCGCGACGGGATCGACCTGAGCGAGCGGTGGCGCCGCGAGGGCGTGCAGGCACACCTCGGTATCACGGTGGCGGATATGCCGAATGCCTTCTTCCTGCTCGGCCCGAATACCGGACTCGGCCACAACTCGGTGGTCTTCATGATCGAGTCACAGATCCACTATGTGCTGCAGGCGATTCGGCTGGCCCAGAGCCAAGGCGCCGCCGCACTGGCGCCGCGGCGCGCGGCCCAGGACCGGTTCAATGCCCGGCTGCAGCACGGACTTTCCCGATCGGTGTGGAGCACCGGCGGCTGCAAGAGCTGGTATCTCGACGAGCACGGCAACAACCGCACCCTGTGGTCCGGCTTCACCTGGCAGTACTGGCTGCGGACCCGGCGGCTCGATCCGGCGGAGTACGAATTCTTCGGTCCACGCCCGAGCCACGGGGTGCGGCCGACCATCGTGCTGGACGACGTTCCCGCGCAGGCATTCCCCGCCGCGCCGCCGAATCGAGCCGAGGAACTGCGATGAGGGATTTCCGGAACAAGGTCGCCGTCATCACGGGTGCGGGCGCGGGTATCGGGCGGGCACTGGCCCTCGAATTGGCAAGACGCGGAGCCAAACTCGCGCTGTCGGATATCGACACCGACACCGTGGCCGATACCGCGGGACGCTGCGAGAAGCTCGGCGCCACCGCGATCGCGCACCAGCTCGACGTGGCGCACCGAGCGGCGGTATACGCGCACGCCGACGATGTGCGCGGTGAATTCGGCCAGGTGAACCTGGTGATCAACAACGCGGGTGTGGCGTTGAACGCCTACGTCGAAGATATGGAGTGGGCGGATTTCGACTGGTTGATGAACATCAACTTCTGGGGCGTCGCGCACGGCACCAAGGCATTCCTGCCCGATCTGATCGCCTCGGGCGACGGGCATGTCGTCAATGTGTCCTCGGTGTTCGGCTTCATCGGCGTGCCGTCCCAAAGCGCCTACAACGCGGCGAAATTCGCGGTGCGCGGCTTCACCGAGGCACTGCGGCAGGAGATGCGGATCAACGGTCATCCGGTGGGCGTCACCTGCGTCCATCCCGGCGGGGTGAAGACCGAAATCGCCGTGCACGCACGCGGCATCCCCGAAAGCGCCGATATCGAGTTGCTGCGCAGCGGATGGGATGCGATGGCGCTGACCAAGCCGAGCTCGGCAGCGCGGATCATCCTGCGCGGCGTCGAGAAGAACAAGGCGCGGGTACTGATCGGCGCGGACGCCAGGGGATTCGATCTGCTCCCCCGCGTCCTCGGCGCGAGCTATGCCGATCTGGGCGCACCGCTCTACCGGTGGACCCGCAGAGCCGCACGGGACCGGTACGGCCTGGAGTGGTAGCGGATCGGCACACCCAGGAACCTCACAGCTGAGGCCCAGCTCGGAGCCAGCGGGGGCATCGAGGGTTATCGGCATGACCGAGCGCAGCGAGGGAATCGACAACACAGCCCGATTCGAGGGTATGGCGGAGCCGAGCGCCAGCGAGGCGCAGCCATGACCGATACCGCTACCGCCATCGACCAGGCGGAATCCACCGAAGCGGTGATCACGCCCGTGCTCGATGTGGTGATCCCCGTCTACAACGAGGAAACCGACCTCGGCGTCTGCGTCCGTCGGCTACACGAGTATCTGCGCACCGGGTTCCCGTTCCCGGCCAGGATCACCATCGCCGACAACGCGAGCACCGACGCCACGCTCCAGGTCGCGCGGCTGCTCGCCGGCGAGCTCGACGACGTGCGGGTGGTGCACCTGGACGCCAAGGGACGGGGGCGCGCGCTGCGCGCGGCCTGGGAGCGCTCCGACGCTCAGGTGGTCGCGTATATGGACGTCGACCTGTCGACCGATCTGAACGCGCTGCTGCCCCTGGTCGCGCCGCTGATCACCGGGCATTCGGATCTGGCGATCGGCACCAGGCTCAGCGCCTCGTCGCGGGTGGTGCGCGGGCCGAAGCGCGAGATCATCTCGCGCTGCTACAACCTGCTGCTGAAAGCCGCGCTGCAGGCCCACTTCTCGGACGCGCAATGCGGATTCAAGGCGATCCGCGGCGATGTGGCGCGCAGGCTGCTGCCGCTGGTGCGCGACGGGGAGTGGTTCTTCGACACCGAACTGCTCGTGCTCGCCGAGCGGGCCGGGCTGCGGATCCACGAGGTGCCGGTCGACTGGATCGATGATCCGGACAGCCGGGTCGACATCGTGGACACCGCGCGTAAGGATCTGCTCGGTATCGGGCGGCTGCTGCGCGCGCTGGCCACCGGCGCGCTGCCGCTCGACGAGCTGCGCGGCGCGGTCGGGCGCGAACCGCTGGTGCCGGGTGTGCCGCTCGGCATGGTCGGGCAGCTGGTGCGGTTCGCGATCGTCGGCGTGCTGAGCACGCTGGCCTATTTGCTGCTCTACGTTGTGCTACAACCGTTCACGGGGGCGCAGATCGCCAACTTCGGTGCGCTGCTGATCACGGCGGTGGCGAATACGGCGGCCAACCGCGCCTTCACCTTCGGTGTGCGCGGCTCCAGTGGCGTTGTTGCACAGCAGTTCCAGGGGCTGGTGATCTTCGGTGTCGGGCTGGCGCTCACCAGCGGATCGCTCTTCGCGCTGCATCACTGGGCGCCCGATGCGGCGGTGCATCTCGAACTGGCGGTGCTGATCCTCGCCAATCTGCTGGCCACGCTGCTCCGCTTCGTCGGCCTGCGCTGGGTGTTCCGCAATGCGGGCGAGCGGAGGCAGGGTGTCGCGGCGCTGTCGGAGGCGATGGAAATGACCGTTGGGGCGATCGATACGACCGCCGAGCGGAACGGACAGGAAGACAAGCAGCGATGACCACGACCGTGAGTGCGCCCACCGCGACAATGTCGCCCGAGCCGCTGCCGAAGCGCGAACTCCGCTGGGAATACCCGGCTTTGGCGGCACTTCTGATCGGCACCGCCGTCGCCTACCTGATCAACCTGAGCGCGAACGGCTGGGGCAACTCCTTCTATTCCGCCGCGGTACAGGCTGGTTCGGTGTCGTGGAAGGCGTTCTTCTTCGGTTCGTCGGATGCGGCGAATTCGATCACCGTCGACAAACCGCCCGCCTCGCTGTGGCTGATGGAGCTGTCGGTGCGCGCGTTCGGGCTCAACAGCTGGAGCATCCTGGTGCCGCAGGTGCTGCTCGCGGTCGGCGCCGTCGCGCTGCTGTGGGCCACGGTACGCAGGCCGTTCGGACCGGCGGCCGGACTGCTCGCCGGATTCGCGCTCGCGGTGACGCCGATCGCGGTGGTGATGTTCCGCTTCAACAATCCCGATGCGCTGCTCGTCTTCCTGATGGTCGCGGCGGCCTGGGCGATGACCCGCGCGGTGGACGACGGCCGCACCCGCTGGCTGGTGCTCACCGGCGTCTTCATCGGCTTCGGTTTTCTCACCAAACAATTGCAGGTGCTGCTCGTGGTGCCCGCGCTCGCGCTGACCTACCTCGTCGCCGGTCCACCGAAGCTCGGCAAGCGCATCGCGCAACTGCTCGCCGCTGGTCTCGCGATGGTGGTGGCGGCGGGCTGGTGGCTGCTCGCCGTCGAGCTGTGGCCCGCCTCCTCGCGGCCGTGGATCGGTGGCTCACACAACAATTCGATCCTGGAACTCACCCTTGGCTACAACGGGCTCGGCAGGCTCAACGGCAACGAACGCGGCAGCGTCGGCCCGAGCGGCGGCGATCTGCCCGCTCGCGGGGGCGGCATGTGGGGCAGCACCGGTATCACCCGGATGTTCGAACCGGCGCAGGGCGGTCAGATCGCCTGGCTGATCCCGGCCGCACTGGTGGCATTGATCGCGGGAATCGTGCTGTGCGGCAAGGCCGATCGCACCGATCGCCGGCGGGCGGCGCTGATCCTGTGGGGCGGTTGGCTGGTGGTGACCGCCCTGGTGTTCAGCTTCATGGCGGGCATCTTCCACGCGTACTACACGGTGGCATTGGCTCCGGCGGTCGCCGCGCTGGTCGGCGCGGGCGCGGTGCTGCTGTGGCGGGAACGGCACCGGTTGTGGGCACGGCTCGCCATGGCGCTCGCGGTGGGTCTCACCACGGCGACGGCGTGGATGTTGTTGAGCCGCAGCGCATCCTTCCTGCCGTGGCTGCGCTGGACCGTGCTCGTCGTCGGCATCGTCGCGACCATCGCGGTCGCCATTCCCGCACCGCGGAAGCTGGCGGTCGTCACCGCCTCGGCCGCCGCGCTCGTGGCGTTCAGCGGACCTGTCGCCTATGCGGTCGACGCCATCGGCACCTCCCACGCGGGCGCGATGCCGAGTGCCGGACCCAACGTCGGCCACGGCCGAATGCCTTGGGGCAATGGCGAATTCGGTCCCGATGGTCCAGGAATGGGCGGGCCGGGCGATGGCGCCGACGGCAGGCAGCAAGATGGCCGGGCACCGCAGCGTGGCCCTGGCGGCCAGCAGATGCCACCGGGCACGCAGGGGCCCAACGGGTTCGGCGGCCAGGAAGGCCCCGGCGCCATCGGCGGTCTGCTGAACGCCGCGCGTCCCAGCGACCAGGTCGTCCGGCTGCTCGAACAGAACGGCACCGACTACACCTGGGTCGCCGCCGCCGTCGGCTCGAACAGCGCCGCCGGTTTCCAATTGGCCACCGAACTCCCGGTCATGCCGGTCGGCGGCTTCAACGGCAGCGACCCATCCCCCACCCTCGACCAGTTCAAGGACTACGTCGCCCAGGGAAAGATCCACTACTTCATCGCCGGTGGCCGCGGCGCCGGCCGAAACGGCGCGAACACCACCTCCACCAGCGCCCAGATCACGCAGTGGGTGACCGAGAACTTCACCCCGACCACCGTCGACGGAGTCACCCTCTACAACCTGACCACTCACTGACCGCGGAACCCGCACCGGCCCGCCTCGACAGGCCGGTGCGGGTTGCGCCGGTGCGCGGCCATCTCGACGCCGCGCACCGAATCACGCGATATTCGCAGCGCGGCGACGCGATCAGTGCGCGGCAGCGCGATCGGCACCGGTCACCGATCAGCGTCGATCTTGCGGAGTCCGGCCAAAATCTTGCGGATTTGGGCCAGCGTCAACAACGATGACTAGGTGGCCTCCTGGGAGTGGCGGCGATCAGTGACGTTCTCGGCGATCCTCATGGAGGTGGCGGCGGATCACGGGCTGACACTCGACGAGTGCCTACGCGATACCGGTATCGAGCCGCTGCTGCTGAAGACGCCGGGCGCGGAGATCACCGCGGCGCAGGAGATGGCGCTGGCGCGCAATATCGTCGACGCGCTCGGCGATCGGCCCGGCGTCGGGTTGCAGGCCGGTGCGCACACGCCCGTCACCGCGACGGGGATCTTCGCCATGGCCTTGCTGAGCAGTCCGACCAGGCGGGCCGGGGTAGACATCGCGATGCGGTATTTCAGCCTGATGGTCTCGCTGTCGCGCGCCTGGCATCTGTACCGGGACAACCAATTGTGGCTCTACGTCGACGACCACGAGCTGCCCTATCGGCTCCGCGGCTTCCTGCTCGAGCGGGATGTGGCGTTCGTGCAGTCGAACTGGCTGCGCGTGTTCGGGTTCCCGCCGCCGGTGCTGCGGATGGAGATCGGCGGCGGCCTGCGCCCACGTCTCGCGCCGATCCTCGAGCGATTCGAGGTACCGGCGACCGACTGCGAGGGCCCGCATATCACCGTATTCGACACCAGCGCCTTCGATAAGCCGATGCCGCAGGCCAACGCGCTGACCGCCGCGCTGTTCGACGAGCAGTGCACGGAATTGCTGCGCCGCCGCGGTCTGATGCGCGGTACGTCGGGTTCGGTGCGGGAGGTGCTGCTGCACCGGTTGAACGGCCGGGTCACCCAGGAGGATGTGGCGGCGACGCTGCACATGAGCCTGCGCACGATGCGGCGGCGGCTGGCCGAGGAGGGCACGTCCTACCGCGAGCTGTGCGTCGATATCTACGGCACCCTCGCCGAGGAACTGCTGGCGACCGGGCTCACGGTCGAGGATGTCGCCTACCGGATGGGCTATTCCGGCGCACCGAGCTTCTCCAACGCCTTCAAACAATGGCGTGGCACCTCCCCTGGCCGCTTCGCCCGGGGGATCAGCGACCGCACGTATGCGCCGGCAAGCACACAACTCGAAACGCATCGCTAGAAACCGACGCCGCACTGTCGCATGCGCCGGTGAACGCCAAAGACCCGCACCGGCTCGGTGGTTCAGCGAACCGGTGCGGATCTCTTCTTCGGATGACGGTTCGGCACCGAACCGCCGGATCCGCCGCGGTGGTCAGCCGCGACGGGGTGCGAAAGATCGGCCCCGGCTTCGCTTTTCGACACCGGGGCCGATCTGATTCGGCGGCTCGGACACCACATCGGAGTCACCGAGGCATGGGCGTTATTTCGCGGCGGGTTCGGTGGCGTCGACCCATTCGGCGAAGGTGGGACCCGCGAGGATCGCATGTGGGCTCGCGAGCAGGGTGCCGTCCTCGAAGATTTCGCGGTCGGCGTTGTCCGGGTCGCTCACCTCACGGATTTCGGCGGGAGTACCGCGACGGGCGGCGAGCAGCGCGGCGGCGCCCGCCATGGTTTCCGCACGGGGACCGGCGATCTCGGGGAACGGACCGTCCAGCGACTCCGGCAGCGGAGCCACGGCCAAGTCCACCAGCGCCTCGGCGACCGTACGCGCCGCGACCAGTTGGGTTTTCATGTTCGCCAGGTAGGCGACGTCGCCCTGGGTGCCCCACTGCGTCATCACCTCGACCAGCTCGTGGAACTGGGCGGCGCGCAGAATCTGCACCGGCAGTGGGCCTTCCAGCAACGCCTTCTCGTGCGCCAGCTTGGCCGCGTTGTACCCGGCGACGGTGTTGTCGATGCCGATGATGGAGACCACGACCAGCTTCGCCACCCCTGCCTTCCGCCCCGCCTCGTGCAGGTTCTTCGCGGCGGCGAGGAAGAATTCGGTGGCGATGTCCTTATCGGCGGACGGCGTGCTCGACGCGTCGATGACGACCTGCACGCCGTCGAGCGCCTCGACCAGTCCCGCACCGGTCTCGATGTTCACGCCGTTGGCGCGGGAGAAGGCGACCACCTCGTGGCCCTGCTCGGTCAGCACGTCGACCACATGCTTGCCCAGACGCCCGGTCGCTCCGGCCACCGCGATCTTCTTGGTCGTGGTCATGATTGCTACTCCTCATCGTCGGCTTCAGCGGATTCGTTCCGCGTTCATGGAGTCGACGACGCAGGGCGCACGAGTGTGACATGTGATGCGCGCCACGGCCGCTACGCGGTGGCGCCACCATCCACGACGAGGTCGTGGCCGACGACGAAGCTGGCGTCGTCGGAGGCCAGCCACAGCACGGTGGCGGCGACCTCGGCGGGTTCGCTGACCCGGCCCGCGGGGACGGTGGTCGCGACGCGCGCATCGCGGTCGGCCCTGGTTTCACCGGGGCGGAAGGACATCGGGGTATCGCTGGCGCCGGGGCTGACGGCGTTGATGCGGATGCCGTCGCCGATGTGGTCGCGGGCGGCGGTCTGGGTGAGGACGCTGACGGCCGCCTTGGACGCGGCGTAGGCGGCCATGCCGGGGCGGCGGCCGTGCGCGCCGATATTCGACGACATGTTGACGATGACGCCGCCGCCGTTGGCGCGCATATGCGCGATCTCGTGCTTCATGCTCAGGAAGATTCCGGTGAGGTTGACGTTCAGCACGGCCGACCACACGCCCTCGTCGAGATCGGCGACGGGCGCGCCCTTGCCGAAGATGCCCGCGCTGTTGAACGCGATGTGCAGGCCGCCGTGCCTGCGCACCACCTCGGCGATCAGCTCGGCGACCTGCCCGGAATCCGCGACATCGGCCAGCACCCAGTCGACCTTGCCGCCGTCGGCGACGATCTGCCCGGCGGCCTCGCGGAGCTTGGTTTCGTCGCGGCCCGCGAGCACGACGGTGGCGCCGCGCTCGGCGAAGGCCTGCCCGGTGGTCCGCGCGATCACGCCCGCGCCGCCGGTGATGAGCACGACCTTGTTGTCGAAGCGAGTCGTCATGAGCACTCCTTATAACTAGAACGATCAGTCTTGAATTAAGGCAAAACTTCAGCTCAGCAGCGCGAGCAAAACACGGGACGCGTCGCGCAGCCGGACGCCGGGATCGGCGGTGCGCGCGAGTACCCGCACGCCCTGGAAGAAGACGAGCAGCAGGCGCGCGAGCGCCCTCGGGTCGGCGGATTCGGACAGTTCACCCTGCGCCCGTGCCCGCAGCAGCGCCGAGGTCAGCGCGGTCTCCAGATTCGACCAGCTCGACTCGACCAGCCGCGCCAGCTCGGGATCCCGATCGGCCATCTCGACCGCGGTGTTGACGACCATGCAGCCCCAATGGCGTTCGTCACCAGCGGCTTCGCCGATGAAACGCTCGACGAGGCCGCGCACCGACGGCAGCACCGGACCGGGCCCGGACAGCTCCTCGACGATCTTCGGATCGGTCAGCTCCAGGTAGCGGCGCATCGCCTTGGCATACAGCTCCCGCTTGCCACCGAAGGTGCCGTAGATACTCGCCTTGGCGATGCCGAGGTGCGCGACGAGATCCGACATCGACGTCGCCTCGTAGCCGCGAGCCCAGAACAGCTCCAGCGCGGACTGTAGCGCCTCGTCCGGATCGAACTCCTTCGCCCTTGCCATGCCAGTAGCATAGTCTCATCGAGACCGATCGGTCAAAAATTAACGAATGGCACTACCCGACGGCTCAGCGCCGTGCGTCGAGTGCGGCGTGCAATGTCGCCGCCCACTGCTGCACGATCTCCTTGCGCCGCGCGGAATCGTCGGTCAGTACGTCGGCGAGTCCGAGCCCACGAGCCAGGTCGAGCGTCGCCTGCACCAGGTGGTGGGTGACCGGATCGGCATCGTCCACGCCGAGTGCCTCGATCGCGCGCCGATGCGATATCCGCCCGAACCGCGCCTCCAGCGGGACGATGTGTTCCCGCAGCGCCGGATCGGCGGCGGCATGGGTCCACACCTGCAGCGCCGCCTTGAACAGCGGGCTGGTGTAGGAATCGACGAGGCCGGAGACCACCGCCTGCGTACGGGCCAGCCCCTCGGCCATCTCGGCGACCGCGAGCGCCTCCTCCTTGGACTGGCCCGTCCGGCTGTCGAACATGTACTCGAGCGCGGCCGTGATCAGTTCCTCCCGCGTGGGGAAATGATGCTGCGCCGCACCGCGCGACACCCCGGCCCGCTCGGCGACCACCGACACCGTCGCCGCCGCCCAGCCCATCTCGGCGAGACAGTCGATGGTCGCCTCGAGCAGGCGCTGCCGGGTGGCTCGGCTGCGGTCCTGCTTGGGTTCGTTGGGTGTCGCCATGGGTTTTATTCTGCCCAGCTCGGCGGGCGGCGCTGCAGGAAGGCCGCCATGCCCTCGAACACCTCGGGGGTACCGAAGAAGCTCGCCGAACGCTGCGCGAGTTCCTCGGCCGATGCGTCGAATCCGGCGAGCATGGCGGCGTTGGCGAGGCGCTTGCCCTCGGCCAGGCCCTGCGGTGAGCCCTTGCGCAGCTCCGCGCGCAGCCGCTTCACCTCGGCGGCCGGATCGTCGGCGTTGATCGTGATCAGCCCGATCCGCTCGGCGATATCGGGGCCGAACTTCTCCCCGGTCAGGTAGTACCTGCTCGCCGCGCGCGAGGTCATCCTCGGCAGCAGGGTCAGCGAAATCATGAACGGCGCCAACCCGATCCGCACCTCGGTGAGGGCGAAGCTGCTGGTCGGCCCGGCCACCGCGATATCGCAGGCGGCGACGATGCCCATACCGCCCGCGCGCACATTGCCATCGATTTGCGCGATCACCGGCTTGGGCGTGGCGATCAGCCTGCGCAGCACGCCGATCATCACGCGGGTGCGCTCATCTGCGGCCACCGCGGGGTCGGCGTTGCTCGCCTCGGACAGATCCGCGCCCGCGCAGAAGGTGTTGCCGGTGTGTGTGAGCACGATGCCGCGCACCGCGTCATCGGCGGCAGCGGCATCCAATCCGGCGAGCAGCTCGGCGACCAGCTTGGCCGACAACGCATTCCGGTTGTGCGGCGAATCGAAGGTGAGCACGGCGAAACCGTCGGCCACCTCGTAGCGCACGTAGGGCTCCGTCACGGCGTCTCCTAGTAGGACTTGGGCAGGCCCAGCGAGTACTGGGCGACGAAGTTGAGGACCATCTCCCGGCTGACCGGCGCGATGCGGCCGATGCGCGCGGCGGCCAGCATCGCGGCCAAGCCGTACTCCTTGGTCAGGCCCGCGCCACCGTGCGTTTGAATCGCCTGATCCAGCGCCTTGATACTGGCCTCCGCCGCAGCGTATTTCGCCATGTTCGCGGCCTCGGCCGCGCCCATCTCGTCGCCCGCGTCGTAGAGCGTCGCGGCCTTGCGCATCATCAGCTTGGCCAGCTCCAGTTCGATCTTCACCTGGGCGAGCGGATGCGAAATGCCTTGGTGCGCACCGATCGGCGTCTTCCACACCGTGCGCTCCTTGGCATAGGCGACGGCGGCGTCGATGGCGTAGCGGCCGACGCCGACCGCCATCGCCGCGCCCATGATGCGCTCCGGGTTGAGACCGGCGAACAGCTGCATCAGCGCCGCGTCCTCCTTGCCGACCAGGGCATTCGACGGCAGGCGCACATCGTCGAGGAACAGCGTGAACTGGTGATCCGGCTCGATGATGTCCATGTCCTGCGGCGTCTTGTGGAAGCCTTCGGCATCGGTCGGGACGATGAACAGCGCGGGCTTGAGCTTGCCCGTCTTGTGATCCTCGGTGCGCGAGACGATGAGCACGGCCTCGGCCTGATCCACACCGGAGATGAAGATCTTGCGGCCGTTGAGGATCCAGTCGTCGCCGTCGCGACGGGCGGTGGTGGTGATCTGATGCGAGTTGGATCCGGCATCGGGCTCGGTGATGCCGAAGACCATCTTCCCGGTGCCGTCGGCGAGCTTGGGCAGCCACTGCTGCTTCTGCTCGTCGGTGCCGTACCTGGTGATGATGGTGCCGCAAATGGCCGGGGACACCACCATCAGCAGCAGGCCCGCACCGTGCGCCGACAGTTCCTCCATCACCAGCGACAGCTCGTACATGCCGGCGCCACCGCCGCCGTACTCCTCCGGCAGGTTCACCCCGAGGAAGCCGAGTTTGCCCGCCTCCTCCCACAATTCGGTGAGCGGCTCGTTGTTGCGCGCCTTCGGCAGCACGTAGTCGCGATAGTTGTACTTGGCGGCCAGCGCGGCCACCGCCGCGCGTAGCGCCTGCTGCTCTTCGGTTTCGATGAACGACATCTAGTTCTCCTGGTTTTCGACGGCGTTGTCGGGGTCGACGACGGCAAGGACCACACCGATGTCGACCTGCTGGCCAACAGTGACATTGAGCGCGCTGAGCACACCGGCGGCCGGTGCGGCGATGGTGTGCTCCATCTTCATCGCCTCCAGCCACAGGATCGGCTGCCCCTGTTCGACACGGCTGCCGACCTCGGCACCGAGCCGGATCACACTGCCGGGCATGGGCGCGAGCAGCGACCCGCTCGCGACATGATCGGCCGGATCGCTGAAGCGCGGCAACCGCCGCACCGACACCGGGCCGAGCGGCGAATCGACGCACACCAGATCGCCGTAGCGAGCGATGCCGAATTGCCTACGGACCGCACCGCGTTCACCCGGGACGGCGAGCACCACCGAATCCGGCGCGGCCGCGAGCACGGTCAAACCCTCGTGGCCTGCCACCTCGACCCCGTTGCGGCCGAACCGGTAGTCGACCTCGTGCACACCGCTGGTTCGGCTCTCGTAGGACTTGCGCTGCGGCTGCGCGGGCAGATTGCGCCAGCCGCTCGGCAGGCCGCCGCCGACCCGCGCCGCGGCACGATTGGCCGCGGCGTCGGCCAGTGCGGCGGCCACGATGGACAGCGCCTCGTCGGCCTCGGCCGCCAAAGGGGCTGCCAGCGTGGCCAATCCGTGGGTGTCGAAGAACGCGGTATCGGTCTCACCGGCCAGGAAGGCGGGGTGGCGCAGCACGCGGACCAGCAGGTCACGGTTGGTCACCAGGCCGTGGATCCGGGCACGCTGCAATGCCGCGGCCAGCAATCGCGCTGCCTCGCCCCGGGTTTCGCCGTAGGAGATGACCTTGGCGAGCATCGGGTCGTAGTGCACGCCGACCACCGAACCGTCGACCACGCCGGAGTCGAGCCGCACGCCGGGCCGGTCGAGCAGGTCGAATTCGGTGGCCACCAGCGGGATGTCGATGCGATGCACGGTGCCGCTCTGCGGCTGCCAGTCGTGCGCCGGATCCTCGGCGTAGAGCCGGACCTCAATCGAATGCCCGTGCATGGCAGGCGGTTCGGCGGGCAGTTCGCCACCGGCGGCGATCTCCAGTTGCAGTCGGACCAGATCGAGCCCGGTGGTGCATTCGGTGACCGGATGTTCCACCTGCAGGCGGGTATTCATCTCCAGGAAGAAGAACTCGCCCGCCTCGTCGGCGAGGAATTCCACCGTGCCCGCACCGGTGTAGCCGATCGCGCCCGCCGCCAGCCGTGCCGCCTCGAACAGCCGCGCTCGCATGCCATCGGTGCGTTCGACCAGCGGCGACGGCGCCTCCTCGACCACCTTCTGGTGGCGGCGCTGAATGGAGCATTCCCGCTCGCCGACGGCCCAGATGGCGCCGTGCGTATCGGCCAGCACCTGCACCTCGATATGCCTGCCGGTCTCGAGGTAGCGCTCGCAGAACACCGTCGGATCGCCGAACGCGGATTCGGCCTCGCGCCGGGCCGCCTCGATCTGCGATTCCAGGTCGGCGAGCGCGCGAACCACCCGCATGCCGCGGCCACCGCCGCCCGCCGATGCCTTGATCAGCACCGGCAGCTGCGCCTCGGTGACCTCGGCCGGGTCGAGCTCGGCGAGCACCGGGACACCGGCCGCGTCCATCATCTTCTTCGAGGCGACCTTCGACCCCATCTGCTCGATGGCTTCCACCGGCGGGCCGATCCAGACCAGCCCGGCCGCCAGCACGGCCTTCGCGAATTCGGCGTTCTCGGAAAGGAATCCGTAGCCGGGGTGGATCGCGTCGGCGCCCGCGGCCAGCGCGGCCTCGATGATCAGCTCGCCGCGCAGGTAGGTCTGCGCCGGTGTGTTGCCCGGAAGGCGCACGGCCGCATCGGCTTCGGCGACATGGGGTGCCGCGGCATCGGCGTCGGAATACACCGCGACGGTACCGAGCCCCATCCGGCGACAGGTGGCGAAGACGCGCCGGGCGATCTCACCGCGGTTGGCTACCAAGACAGTAGTAATCATCGCGGCCTCACATCCGGAAGACGCCGAAGCCATCGGCGCCCTTGATCGGGGCATTGTGGATGGCGGACAGCGCCATTCCCAACACCGTGCGGGTATCGCGCGGGTCGATCACGCCGTCGTCGTAGAGCCGCCCCGACATGAACATCGGCAGCGATTCGGCCTCGATCTGCGCCTCGATCATGGCGCGCATCCCGGCGTCGGCCTCCTCGTCGAACGGCATCCCCTTCGACTCGGCGGCGGCCCGGCCGACGATCGAGATGACACCGGCCAGCTGCGCACCGCCCATGACGGCGGATTTCGCACTGGGCCAAGCGAAGACGAAGCGCGGATCGTAGGCACGTCCGCACATGCCGTAGTGCCCGGCGCCGTAGGACGCGCCCATCAGCACCGAAATATGCGGCACCTTGGAATTGGACACCGCGTTGATCATCTGCGCGCCGTGCTTGATGATGCCCTTCTGCTCGAACTCCTTGCCGACCATGTAGCCGGTGGTGTTGTGCAGGAACAGCAGTGGCGTGTTCTTCTGGTTGGCCAGCTGGATGAACTGGGTGGCCTTCTGCGACTCCTCGGAAAACAGCACGCCGCGCGCGTTGGCGAGTATCCCGACCGGATAGCCGTGCAGCTCGGCCCATCCCGTCACCAGGCTGCTGCCGTAGAGCGGCTTGAACTCGTCGAAATCGGAGCCGTCGACGACACGGGCGATCACCTCGCGCGGATCGAACGGGATCTTCAGGTCCGGCGGGACGATGCCGAGCAGATCCTCCGGATCGAACAGCGGCTCGCGCACCTCGGCGCGCGGCAGCGGCCCCCGCTTGGCCCAGTTGAGCCGCTTGACGATCGAGCGGCCGAGCCGGATCGCGTCCTGCTCGTCGACCGCGAGGTAATCCGCCAGACCGGAGACCCTGGCGTGCATATCGGCGCCGCCGAGCGATTCGTCGTCGGACTCCTCGCCGGTGGCCATCTTCACCAGCGGCGGGCCGCCGAGGAACACCTTGGAGCGCTCCTTGATCATCACCGTGTAGTCGGACATGCCGGGGATGTAGGCGCCGCCCGCGGTGGAGTTACCGAAGACCAGCGCGATGGTCGGGATGCCCGCGGCCGAAAGCCGGGTCAGGTCACGGAACATCCGGCCGCCGGGGACGAAGACCTCCTTCTGCGTCGGCAGATCCGCGCCGCCGGATTCGACCAGGCCGATCACCGGCAGCCGGTTCTCCATGGCGATATCGTTCATCCGCAGGTTCTTGCGTAGCGTCCACGGATTCGAGGTGCCGCCGCGCACCGTGGGATCCGGTGCGACGATCATGCATTCGACGCCCTCGACGATGCCGATACCGGCGATGACGCTGGCGCCGACGTGAAAGTCGCTGCCCCAGGCCGCGAGTGGCGCCAGCTCCAGGAACGGCGAATCCTCGTCGATGAGCAGTTCGATGCGCTCGCGCGCGGTCAGCTTGCCGCGCTTGCGATGCCGCGCCAGCTTGTCCGGGCCGCCGCCCGCGATCACCTTGGCGAATTCGGCATCGATCTCGGTCAGCTTGGCGGTCATCGCCTCGGCGGCCGACCGGTATTCCGGGCTTTCGGTATCCACTGTCGTGCGCAGCGCTGTCATGACTGGTACCCCAATCGCTTCGCGGCCAGGCCGGTGAGTATCTCGGTGGTGCCACCGCCGATGCCGAGGATGCGCATATCCCGGTACTGGCGCTCGATTTCGGATTCCCGCATGTAGCCGAGGCCGCCGAACAGCTGGACGGCCTGATTGGCCACCCACTCACCCGCCTCGACGGCGGTGTTCTTGGCGAAGCACACCTCGGCGATCAGATCGGTTTCTCCCTCGGCGGCACGCTCGGCGATGGCGCGGGTGTAGACGCGGGCCACGTCGATGCGCCGGTGCATTTCGGTGATCGTGTTCTGCACGGCCTGCCTGCTGATCAGCGTGCGGCCGAAGGTCTCCCGGTCGCGCACCCAGCGCAGTGTGAGCTCCAGGCAGCGCTGTGCGCTCGAATACGCCTGCACCGCAAGCCCGACCCGCTCGCTGACGAAGGCGCCAGCTATCTGATAGAAGCCCGAATTCTCCTGGCCCACCAGGTTTTCCACCGGCACGCGGACGTCGACGTAAGACAGCTCGGCGGTGTCGGAGGCCAGCCAGCCCATCTTCTCCAGCTTGCGGCTGACCGTGAAACCCGGTGTGTCCTTGTCGATGATCAGCAGCGAGATGCCGCCGGAGCTCTCGCCGCCGGTGCGCACCGCGGTGACCACGTAGTCCGCGCGCACGCCGGAGGTGATGTAGGTCTTGGCGCCGTTGACGATGTAGTGGTCGCCGTCGCGGCGGGCGGTGGTGCGCAGATGCCCGACATCCGAGCCACCGCCGGGCTCGGTGATGGCCAGCGAGCCGATCTTCTCGCCGGCCAGCGTCGGCCGCACCCAGCGCTCGATCTGCGCGGCATTGCCGGCGGCGATGATGTGCGGCACCGAGATACCGCAGGTGAACAGCGAGGCGAACAGGCCGCCGGAGGCGCCGGCCTGATGGAATTCCTCGCAGACGATCATGGCGTCGATACCGTCGCCGCCGGATCCGCCGACGGATTCCGAGAATTGGGCGCCGAGCAGTCCGAGCGCGCCCGCCTTCTTGTGCAGCTCGCGCGGGATCTCACCGGCCCGCTCCCAGCCGTCCAGGTAGGGCAGCACCTCGCGTTCGACGAAACCTCGTACGGTGGCGCGCAATGCGCGCCGCTCGGGGGTTTCCCACGGTTTGGTCATGAAAGCAGCTCCAGCGGAATATCGAGGTGTCGGGAACGCAGCCATTCGCCGAGTCCCTTGGCCTGCGGATCGAAACGGGCTTGATAGGCCACGCCCTGGCCGAGCAGGCCTTCGACGATGAAGTTGACGGCGCGCAGATTCGGCAGTACATGCCTGGTGACGGTGCAGGCGGCGGTCTCGGGCAGCAGTTCTTTGAGCCGCGCCACGGTCAGTGTGTGTGCGAGCCAGCGCCATTGGTCGTCGGTGCGCACCCAGACGCCGATATTGGCATTGCCGCCCTTGTCGCCGCTGCGAGCCAGCGCGATGGCGCCGAGTGGTGCGCGTCGGGTCTCGCTTGCGGGCAACGGTTCCGGCAGCGCTGGCTCCGGAACCTCGTCCAGTTCAACGGTTTCCGAGGCCGGTGCGATGTCGATCCGGTCACCGCCCGGCAGCACCGCGACGTGCGGCACCTCGGCGGCATCGACGTATCCCGGCGTGTACACGCCGTACGGACCGCCGTTGCCGGGCAGGGTGGTGAAGGTGCAGCCCGGATAGCTGGCCAGCGCCAGTTCCACCGCCACGTTGGCGAACGCGCGCCCGACCTTGTTCGGGTCCTGATCGCGCACCACGCAGCGCAGCAGCGCGCTGGCCCGCTCCTCGGTGTCGGCGTCCGGCCGGTCGAGCCGCGCGAGCGTCCAGCTCAGCTCGGCGGGCCGCGCGGGCAGCCAGGCCTCCAGTTGTCGTTGCGCGAGCGCGGCTTTCGCCTCGATATCGAGGCCGGTGAGCACGAACTCCATCTCGTTGCGGAACCCGCCGAGGGTATTCAGCGACACCTTCAACCGCGGCGGTGGCGCCTCGCCGGTCACCCCGCTGATCAGCACGCGGTCCGGACCTGCTTGTTCGAGCTCGATGCTGTCCAGCCGCGAGGTGACATCCGGTCCGGCGTAGCGCGCGCCCTGGATCTCGTACATCAGCTGCGCTTCGACCGTGTCGACGGTGACCGCGCCGCCGGTGCCCGCGTGCTTGGTGATGACGCTGCTGCCGTCCCTGCGGATTTCGGCGATCGGAAAGCCCGGCCTGCCCAGATCGGCCAGCTCGGTGAAGAAGGCGAAGTTGCCGCCGGTGGCCTGGGTGCTGCATTCGATCACGTGGCCCGCCACCACCGCGCCCGCCAGCCGGTCGTAATCGGTTCGGCCCCAGCCGAAATGGGCCGCGGCCGGGCCGACGACCACCGAGGCGTCGGTGATCCGGCCGGTGACAACGATATCCGCGCCAGCGTTCAGGCATTCGACAATGCCCCACGCACCGAGGTAGGCATTCGCGGTCAGTGGTGCGCCGAGCCCGAGTTCGCTCGCGCGGCCGAGCAGATCGTCGCCCTCGACGTGCGCGATCTTGGCCTCGAGCCCGAGGTCGGCCGCCACCTTGCGCAGCCGCTCGGCCAGCCCGGCCGGATTGAGACCGCCCGCGTTGGCGACGATCTGCACGTTGCGCTCCAGCGCCAGTGCGAGGCACTCCTCGATCTGCCGGACGAAGGTCTTCGCGTAGCCGAGGCTCGGGTCCTTCATCCGGTCGCGCCCGAGGATCAGCATGGTCAGCTCGGCGAGATAGTCGCCGGTGAGCACGTCGAGTTGCCCACCCTCGAGCATCTCGCGCATCGCGCTGAGCCGATCACCGTAGAAGCCGGAACAGTTGCCGATGCGGATCACTTCCGGATCGGCGGATAGCGCTTTCATCAGCGGGGATGCCTCCTTGGCCGTGCTTTGCACAGCGGGTCCACGTTCGGGGTTCAGCATCACACTCGATCTCGAAAAAAGCAAGCACGCGTGCTTGTTAATTGCTCTCAGCTGGCCTGGACGCGGCCACTAGGGTTATCGCCGTGGGGCAGTTGCTGGAGATCATCGCGCTCGATACCAAGGATGCCGTGGCCGCGCAGGCCGGCGGGGCGGATCGGCTGGAACTGGTCGCCGATATCGCGGCGGACGGCCTGACCCCCTCGGTGGCCACCCTGCGCAGCGTGCTCGCCGCCGTCGACATTCCGGTGCGGGTGATGCTGCGCGACCAGGCCGGGTTCGCGCCCGCCGACCTCGACCGGCTGCGCCGCGACGCCGTCGCGCTGCGCGAGGCGGGCGCGAGCGAGTTCGTGCTCGGGTTCCTCACCGCGGACGGCACCCTCGACAGCGGCGCGTGCAAGGCACTGCTCACCGAATTGGACGGGTGCCGGTGGACCTGCCACCGCGCCGTCGACAATGCGGGCGATATCGCGCGGGCCTGGTCGGATGCGGCCGAACTCGGCTGCGACACAATCCTTTCCGCAGGCAGTGCGGACGGCATCGACGCGGGGTGGGATCTGCTGATCCGCGCGGCGGCCTGGGAGCCCTTCCATGCGGCCACACACCTTCCGGCAAACGCCCGCCTGTCCGCACCCGCGCGGGAAATCAGCGCGCGCACGGCTGCGCCGGTGTCGCTACTCGTCGGCGGCGGCCTGCGCCTGGCCCACATCCCCCCGCTGCGCGATGCCGGAGTGCGCGCCTTCCATACCGGCAGCGCGGTGCGCACCGGTGGGTGGCAAGGCTCTGTCGACCCCGCGGCGGTCCGGCAGTGGGCAGGCGCCGCGCACCGCACCGGCCTGCCGGACCAGGCGCAAGGCACGGCAGAATAGGCGGAATGTCGTCCAGTGCCGCCCCGATCCTGCTGCTCGCCCTCGCCGGTTTCCTGATCGGCGGCGCCTACAGCACCTGGAAGACCCTGCGCTGGCTGTCGATCTCCCTCGGCGCCTGCGCGGTGCTCGCCGCCGCGGGCGCCATCCTCTGGCTGCGCTAGCCGGTGCCGCTACCCGGCCGCCGAGGTAGCCGGAATCCGTCGAGCGCAGTCATATGGCCCTCGATTGCGGCGTGTCGCAAGGCCATTCGACTGCGCTCGGCGCGCTAGTTCGACGACAGGCGGAAGATGCGCAGGTCTTCGGGCACCCCGCTGAGCGGGGCCGCGAAGAAGCTGCGACGGTAGGGCTTGGCCGCGTAGCCGAGTTGCTCGAGTGTTTCTGGTTTCAGCGATTGGAGCGTGGCCTCGGAGAGCATGGTGTTGCCATTGCCACCCGCCTCCATCACCCGCGCCGCGATGGTGACGTCGACACCGAGCCAATCGCCGCCGATCTCGCGCGGTGAGCCGGTATGCAGTCCGATGCGCATCTGCGGGCGGTAACCGCGCACGTCGACATCGGCCAGATTGGCCTTGGCCGCGACCGCGGCGCGGACCGCGCGATCGGCCGAGGGGAACACCGCCATCACGCCGTCGCCCATCCGCTTGACCACCTGGCCGCCGCGTTCAGCGATCGGCGGCTCGATGGCCTTGGCCACCCGGCGCAGCAGTTCGAGGGTCGCCTCGTCACCGGCGGACAGCGACCATCGGGAGAAGGCCACCAAATCGGTGAACATGACAGTTACTTCTTCGCTACCTTTTCCGCGTCCGACTCGCTCCAGCGCGGCCTGCCAGACCTGGAGCGCGCCGAATCCGATCTCGCGGGCCGCGCTCGGCGTGTCACCGACCAGCTTGTCCGCCGCGCGCGCCACCGCGCGGGCGCCACCGGGCCCGGACACCGACAGCGGGTCGCCGAACGAGGGATCACCCGGCAGCTGCTCGCGCGCCTTGCGCAGCACACCGATCAGATCCGGGCGCTGATTGGCGGCGTTCACCAGAGCGGAGAACGGCCGTGCGCGAAACCCCGCGCCGCGGCGGCGGCCGGATTCCGGCTCGTCCGAGGGCACAAGTGGGATGACAAGCTCGGGCGGCACGCCGCCATCGACTTCCGGCTCCGCCCCCGGCTCTGCACCACCGGAAGGTGTTTGACTCACGACTTCATCTCGCTGACGCTCGGCTCCATCGTTCGCCAGTGCGCTGGGTCCGTCTGCGCCTCGCTCACGCCCACGAGCGTAGCCCAGCCCGTCAGCGGCCGGTGAGTTACTGATGATCGCCACCTTGCACCTCTCATCGGGCGGAGCGGGCACGCCGTTGGGTCCGCCGATGGGTAACGCGTTGGTTGCTGTAACACAGGCTAGTCAGCGTTGATTCCGGACGGAAGGACGCCGCCGCACAGTTGTTGCGATGTTTACCTGAACGGCCGGAGCGAATGCGGGCGTGCGCACTTCCGGCCCGGCGTGAAGGGGATCACACCGGGCCGGTGGCCACACCGCCGCCGGGCAGTGGCTGGCGGTGGATGGGGCGCACGGACCTCCCGACAAGGCCGTGCACCCCGAACCCGAGTGGCGAGGGAGGGCAACTCGGGTCGCTTTTGAGTTATGCGTCGCGCTTGTTCACCACGAAGAGCGCGACACCGAACACGAGGGCGATGAAGACCGCGAAGTAGACCAGGCTGGCGATCGGTCCCCAGTGCCAGTAGCTGGAATCCTCGACGGTGCCGAGGAAACGCCCCGCGTTCTGGAAGGGCAGGAACACCTGAATGTTCTTGCCGTACTTGCCGAATGCCCCGATGATCGGCTCGATCAGCACCGGCCACACGATCAGCAGCGTCAGCGCGCCCGCCGATTGGCGCAGCAGTGCCGCGACGGCGACGGCGAGGAACACCGTCAGCGCGACGAAGATCGGGATGGCGTAGAAGATCTTCAGATCACCGGTGCTCAGGCTCAGGTTCCGGCCGACCTCACTGGTCGTCAGCCCCTTGAGGATGAAGAAGCTCAGGAAGGTCAGCACCGCGGAGAGCAGCGCCGCGCCCACCGCGATCATGCCCGCCTTGGTGAGCAGCACCAGCGACCGGTTCGGCGTCGCGAAGAAGGTGACCTTGATGGTGCCGAAGCGGTATTCGTTGGTCACCGACAGCGCGGCCAGGATCATGATGAGGATGTAGCCGAAGCCGGGGATGATCGGCGCGACGCCGGTGATGCCGAGCCCGGCCAGGACGTTCTCCGCCCGCGGCGGCTCCTGGCTCAGCGTCGGATCCTTCTGCCACGCGTCCATCGACACGTTCAGCAGCAGCGCGAACAGTGCCGTGATACCGAGCGCGAAGACAATGGTCAGCGCCGCGCACCACCAGGGCGAGCGGGTCGAGGTGAGCTTGATTCGTTCGGCCGTCAGCACTCCCATCAGAGCGCACCTCCCATCACCTGATCGAGACCTTCACCGTGGTACTGCACCGCGCCACCGGTCATCCGCATGAACGCCTCCTCCAGCGAGGCACGCTGCGGGGAGAGCTCGAACAGCGTGATCTCGTTGGCGGCGGCCAGCTTTCCGATCGCGTCGCTGGTCACGTTGGTTGCCACCAGCGCGGGTCCGTCCTGGCCCGAGCCGTCCTCGCGCACGGTCATCCCGTTCGAGGTGAGCAGGCTGCGCAGCTGGTCGAGCTGCGGACTACGCACGCGCACAGTCGATTCCGAGGCGCGTTCGATGAATTCCTGGGTGGTGGAGTCGGAAATGAGCTGGCCACGCCCGATCACCACCAGATGTTCGGCGGTCAATGCCATTTCGGAGAGCAGGTGGCTCGACACCAGTACCGTGCGGCCGTCGGCGGCCAGGCGCTGCATGAACCGGCGGATCCACAGGATGCCCTCCGGGTCGAGGCCGTTGACCGGCTCGTCGAACAGCAGCACCGGCGGATCGCCGAGCAGCGCGCCCGCGAGGCCGAGCCGCTGGGACATGCCGAGCGAGAAACCGCCCGCGGCGCGACCGGCCACCTCGGACAGGCCGACCAGCCGCAGCACCTCCTCCACCCGCGCCTTGGGGATGTTGTTCGAGGCGGCCATCCACTGCAGATGCGCGCGCGCCGAGCGATTCGGATGCACCCATTTGGCGTCGAGCAGCGAACCGACGACGCGCAGCGGATGCGACAGCTCGTGGTAGCGCTTGCCCTGGATGAGCGCGGTGCCCGAGGTCGGCTTGTCCAACCCGAGGATCATCCGCATGGTGGTCGATTTGCCAGCACCGTTCGGCCCGAGGAACCCCGTCACCTGTCCGGGTTGAACGGTGAAGGAAAGATCCTGAACCGCGACGGTCTGGCCAAAATGCTTGGTCAGGCCCCTCAGCTCGATCATGATGACCAGCTTTCCGTAAAACGCGGCCGCGCGCGTCAATACAAAGTGTCTTGTTCCGTCATCCCTGAGTATGACCACAACCCCGACACGAGGGACGCAACCCTTGCTCAGCGCGCCGGAGACGAAGCCTGTGCCCAGAAGCGTTTCGGAATGCGGCCCGCGTGCCGCGCGAGATGGCCCGCGGTGACCGCGTCGCGCATGGCGGCGGCCATCAGCGCGGGCTGCTGCGCGCGGGTGACGGCGGTCGCGAGCAGCACCGCCGAGCAGCCGAGCTCCATGGCCAGCGCGGCATCGCTGGCGGTGCCGATGCCGGCGTCGAGGATGACCGGCACGCCGGCGGCCGCGACGATCATCTCGATGTTGTGCGGGTTGCCGATGCCGAGTCCGGTGCCGATCGGTGCGCCGAGCGGCATGACGGCGGCGCAGCCCGCGTCCTCCAGACGACGGGCCAGGATCGGGTCGTCGGTGGTGTAGGGCAGCACGACGAAGCCGTCGTCGACCAATTGTTCCGCGGCGGTGAGCAACTCGATCGGGTCGGGCAGCAGGGTGCGCTCGTCGGCGATCACCTCGAGCTTCACCCAGTCGGTGCCGAGTGCCTCGCGGGCCAGCTGCGCGGTGAGCACGGCCTCGGCCGCGGTGCGACAGCCCGCGGTATTCGGCAGCGGCATGATCTCCAGCCGTTTGAGCAGATCGAGCACGCCCGTGCCGCCGACGGCGTCGACCCGGCGCATGGCGACGGTGGTCAGCTCGGTACCGGAGACGACGAGCGCCTCCTCCAGCACGGCCAGATTGTCCGCGCCGCCGGTGCCCATGATGAGCCGGGAGCCGAACTCCCGGTCCGCGATCCGCAGCGGTGCCAGTGCCTCAGCCACCCTGGACCGCCGTCAGGACCTCGATCTCCCAGCCGCGCCCGACCGGCTCGTCCCACCGGGACTTCGAGAACACCGCGCCATCGATGGCGACGGCGACACCCTGGGTCGGCAACTCGAGCCGCTCCAACAACTCACGCACGGTGAGCGATTCGGCGAACTCGTGATCCTGCCCGTTGACAGTGACACCGATCGGAATGGATGTTGCGGTCATCGAACTCCTCCTGTACTTGATTGGCGGCGCTCACGGGGCCCTCCGTGGTTACGCCGCGCTGTCGCCTCCTGGCCCGTCGCTCGCACCGCCAGCTGGGATGAAAGACGTTGCGGGTCGGCCGCTTCCGCGTCGGGCAGCGTGGCCCCCGCGAGCAGGCTCAGCACCGCGTCGACGGTGAGCGGCACCGCGAGCATGCCGTTGCGGCCGTGGCCGGTGGCCGAGACCACCCGGTCGGAGAGGCGGCCGATCAGCGGCAGGTTGTCCGGGCTGCCCGGGCGTGAACCCGCCGCCGCCTCGGCCAACTCGTACTCGCCGATGCCGGGCAGCACCTCTTCGGCGTCCGCGATCAGATCGCGCACGCCGGCCACCGTGACGGCGGTATCGAAGCCCGCCTCGTATTGTGTTGCGCCGACGACGATTCCGTCTGCGCGCGGTACCAGGTAGACGGAGCGGCCGTGCACCCTGGCGCGAATAACCCTGCCCGGCACCGGCGTCGCGCCCGGGCGCCTGCGCAGCCGCAGGATCTCGCCCTTCACCGGCCGCACCGGCAGGTCCGGCCACAGACTCGCCGAGTGCGCGCCCGCGGCGAGCACGATCTGATCGTGGGGCAAGAGATCGAGGGACTCGACGGATTCGGCGAGCACCAGGACGCCCGCCGCCTCGGCCAGCTGACGCAGCGCCCCGACCAGTACGCGGTTGTCGATGGCGGGTTCGGTCGGCGCGAGCAGACCGGTGCGCGCGGTGCGGGTCAGCGTCGGTTCCAGTGCGCGGACACCCGCGCGGTCGAGCAGCCGCAGGTCGTGGCCGCGCCCGCGCAGCCACTCGGCCACCGTGCGCATATCCGCGACATCGGCGGCGTCGAGCGCGACGGTCAGCGTCGCGTCGGCGACGAATACCGAGCGGCCGGTGCCCGCTTCGATCCGGCGCGCGAACTCCGGCCAGCGGGCCAGCGAGGCGGCGCCGAAGGCGAGGACGGCGTCCTCACCGGGCCAGCCCTCCGACAGCGGCGCAAGCATCCCACCGGCCACCCACGACGCACCGGAACCGACCGACGGATCGAACAGGGTGACCGACCAGCCATCCTCGGCCGCCCGCCACGCCACGGCGAGCCCGATGACGCCGCCACCGACGACGGCCAGACTCCGCATTCGTTCCACCTGCCTCACGACACCTACGCTGCGCGTTCACGCCGCGGATCGCGTCTCCTATTCGCATCCCCACGGTAGCGCGGCTACGGTTCAAGACGTGCAACCGTCCCACCCCTACCGGCCCGTATCACCCAGAGAACGCCTGGCCACCGCGCGGCTATACCTATGTACCGACGCCAGACGGGAGAAGGGCGATCTCGCCAAGTTCGCCGAGGCGGCGCTCGCGGGCGGGGTGGACATCATCCAGCTCAGGGACAAGGGATCGCCGGGCGAGGCCAAGTTCGGACCGCTGGAAGCGCGCCAGGAACTCGGCGCGCTCGCGGAGCTGAAGGCCGCCGCACGCAGGCACGGCGCGCTGCTCGCGGTGAACGACCGCGCCGATCTCGCGCTGGCCGCGGGCGCCGATGTCCTCCATCTCGGGCAGGGCGATCTGCCGCCCTGGTACGCGCGGCGCATCCTCGGCCCCGATGTGGTGATCGGCCGCTCGACCCACAATCGCGCACAGGCCGGGCTCGCCGCGATCGACGAACACATCGATTACTTCTGCACGGGCCCGGTCTGGACCACCCCGACCAAGCCGGGTCGCCAGGCGGCGGGCATCGACCTGATCCGCTCGACCTCCGACGCGCACCCCACCCGGCCGTGGTTCGCCATCGGCGGCATCGACCTCGAACGGGTGCCGGATGTGCTCGCGGCGGGCGCCGACCGCATCGTCGTGGTGCGGGCGATCACCGAGGCACGCGATCCGGAGGCCGCGGCGCGCGAGCTCAAGGCCGCGGTGCTCGCGAACGGCTGATCGTCGAGAGCGTCAGGAGAGGATCTGCCCGCGGGTGAGCGCGACGACGGCAACGGGGGACGGCGCCGCGGATTGAACGGCCGGTTCGGATTCGACGAGGCGGGCGTAGCCGCCCGGGCCGTCGGGGTCCGAGTGCAGCCAGACGAAACCCTGCTCGGCGAGATCGACCGTGCGCGGGAGTGCGGCGGCCAGCGCGCGCGAATCGTCGAGGTCGGCGAGATCGATGCGGGCGGGGACGGCGCGCAGCGCGGGCCAGGAGGCGGCGAAGCCGGGATGCAGCGGGCGGGCGTCGACCTCGTCCTCGGGAACCCAGGCCAGTTCCGTACTTTCACCGTTGTGCACGGTGGGCAGCGTCATCACGGCGTCGGCGATCACGGTCGTGTAGGTCCAGCCGCTCAGCGCGGACAACGTCACCCGTTCGCCGCGCACGTGCACGTCGGCGGGGTGGATGCCCGCCTCCTCCCATGCCTCGCGCACCGCGGCGTGCACCGGGGTCTCATGGCTGTCGCGCGCGCCGCCGGGCAGCGCCCACGTCCCGCCCTGATGACTCCACGGGGCCCGATGCTGGAGCAGCACCGCCGATCCGCCGCCGGTGAGCGGTGCGCGCAACAGGAGTCCGGCGGCGCCGAAACGGCCCCAGTGCCGCAGCCCGTCCGGACCACGCGACCAGCCGTCACCGTCACCACGCATGTCGTCCACCTTCGTCCAGCGCTGCCACCAGGACCCACAATATGCGGCTCCCCTCAGCCGTGCCGATGGCTATTGCCGGTCTGCGCACGGCTGTGACATTAGGCTCTGAGAAACACCGGCGATCGGCCCAGACTGGAGGGGTGGACATGGCGCTCATCGAGCAGACGCCGGCCACCCGGGAGCAGCCCGGTGGTCTGCGAGCCACCGCGCGTGAGCGTCTCGACCTGGCCGATGTGCGCGCGTTCGCGCTGTCCTCGCCGGGCAGGCTGATCGTGATGGCGCTGGTGCTGATCGGGGTCTGCTTCGCCGCGGGCTCGGTGACCGCCGCGATGGTCAGCGACCGCCAGCAGGCGCTCGACATCCTGCTCGACGACACCGAACCGGACGCGAACTCCGCGCACCGCCTCTACACCTCGCTGTCCATCGCCGATGCCGCGGCGAGCACCGCGTTCATCGCGGGCGGGCTCGAGCCCCAAGGCGTGCGCGACCGGTACGCCCAGGCGGTGGGCGAGGCGGCCGCCGAACTGGTCACCCAGCCCGGACACGGCACCGGGCCCGGCAACGCCGATGTCCGGCTGCGCACCGGGATCGCCACCGGCCTGCCCGTCTACACCGGCCTGATCGAGACGGCGCGGGCGAACAACCGCAGCGGACATCCGGTCGGCGCCGCCTATCTGAGCGAAGCGTCGAACCAGATGCAGGCGACGCTGCTGCCGATGGCCGAGGATCTGCAGAACCACCGCTCGGCGGCGGTCGATGCGGCACAGCGCCACCACGTGCAGCCGCCGTGGACCGCGATCGCGCTGCTTCTCCTCGCCCTCGGCGCACTGACCTGGGTGCAGTTCGAGCTGGCGCGGCGCTGGCGGCGGGTGCTCAATCCCGGGCTGCTCGTCGCCTCGGCGGCGATGCTGATCCTGTTGGCATGGACGGTGATCGCGGGCACCATCTCGGCGGCGGCGATGATCGATGGCCGCGACGAGGGCGCGGTGCCCGCCTCCCGACTGACCGAGAGCCGCATCCTGACCCAGCAGGCCCGCTCGGCGGAGACACTGAAGCTGGCCCGCCGCGACGCCACCGGCGATTACGACCGGACCTACGAGACGAGCGTCGCACGGGTGAACGAGCTGCTCAGCGGCTACCCCAAGGATGCGCCCGCCGCCGATGCCGTCACGAATGCCCGTGCGGCACTGAACCGTTGGCGGGTAGCGCACCAGCGGATGAACGACACCCTCGCGAAGGGCGACTTCGTCGGCGCGTCACTGGTGGCCACCGGCCCCGGCGCCGCGGACGCCGACGCGCAGGTGAACGCGCTCGACAACGCGCTGGACCAGGGCATCATCACGACACGGAACAACCTGCGCGGCAATATCTCTCAGGCGGCGCGGATCTTGGACTTCCTGGCGCCCGGCGCGATGGGGCTCGGCATACTCGCCGCGGTGAGCGTCGGGATCGGTCTCTGGCCTCGACTACGGGAGTACCGATGAGAGCAGCGCGCGGTTACGCCGCGCTCGTCGTCGCCGCGGTCGCGCTGCTCGGCGGCTGCACCGCCGCGGACGACAACGTGCCGATCGGTACCAGAACCGCCAAGTACACCGAACCGCCACTACCCGCCAAAGCCGTTCCGCTGGTGACGGATTCACCGCTACCGTCGACTAACCAGGCGCAGTGCGGCGATCCGACAGCGAGCCTGCGCCCCTCGTCCGCGGGCGGGCCGACCGTCGACGCCATCCGCGCCCGCGGGCGGGTGATCGTCGGATTGGACGCGGGCAGCAACCTTTTCAGCTTCCGCGATCCGATCAGCGGCGCCATCGTCGGCTTCGATGCCGATATCGCCCGCGAGATCACCCGCGACCTGGTCGGCAACCCCGACCTGATCGAATTCCGCAACCTCGGCTCGGGCGACCGGGAGCAGGCGCTGCAGGACCACATGGTCGACCTCGTCGCCAAAACCATGACCATCACCTGTGAACGGCGGCAGAAGGTCACCTTCTCCACGGTGTACCTGCGCGCCAACCAGCGGGTGCTCGTGGTGAAGAACTCCGGTATCAGCGGCATCGCCGATCTCGCCGGCAAGAAGGTCTGCGTGGTGCGCGGCACCACCTCGCTGGACCACATCCGCCGATATCAGCCCGCCGCTTCGATTCTCACGGTCACCACGTGGGCCGACTGCCTCGTGGTGTTGCAGCAGCGGCAGGTCGACGCGGCGAGCACCGACGATTCGATCCTCGCGGGCATGGCCGCGCAGGACCCGTACACCGAGGTGGTCGGCGACAGCATCAGCCCCGAGCCGTACGGCATCGGCATTCCCAAGGGCAACGACGATCTGGTGCGCTTCGTCAACGGCACGCTGGAGCGCATCCGGGCCGACGGCACCTGGAATCGCCTCTACCGGCAGTGGTTACAGCCCGTGCTCGGACCCTCCGGTCCGCCGACCCCCACGTATCAGGACTGACGGCTCGATGTCTGAACGGCCGAGCCAGGAATCCGCCGAATCCGCCTCCGGGACGGAGCATTCCGAGACATCCGGTGAACCGCCACCGCCGGCGGGCAAGTCGACCGACCAGCCCGACGGTGCGGAAGTCATCGAGAAGACCTCCCTGGTCACCAGGCAGGACGCCACGGCCGCCGAAGCCGCGGCGGGCACCATGGCGGCCGGATTCACCGTCGGCGGCGGCTGGCGCACCGACGCCGCGGAGAATTCCGGTGCGACGGTACGCACTTCGGGGCGCAGCGTGCGCACGGCGCGCTCGCGGCCCTCGGTGCGCAGGCTCGGCGCCGGGCTGGTGCAGATCCCGACGGTGCCGCCCACCGATCCGCGCACGGCGGTGCTGGACGATCCCGTGGTCAGCGAGGGCAAGCGATTCTGCTGGCGCTGCGGCAGTCCGGTCGGGCGCGCGACGGCCACGCGCCCGGCGACGACCGCGGGGACCTGCGAAACCTGTAGTGCGCCTTACGACTTCCGGCCGTCGCTGCACGAGGGCGATGTCGTGTCCAGCCAGTACGAGATCCAGGGCTGTATCGCGCACGGCGGGCTCGGCTGGATCTACCTCGCGATCGACCGCAATGTCAGCGACCGCTGGGTGGTGCTCAAGGGCCTGTTGCACGCGGGCGACGCGGAGGCGCAGGCGGTGGCCGTCGCCGAACGCCAATTCCTCGCCGAGGTAGCGCATTCCAGCATCGTGAAGATCCACAACTTCGTCGAGCACACCGGAACGGACGGCACCGCCGTCGGCTATATCGTGATGGAATACGTCGGCGGCAAGTCGCTGCGCGATCTGCTCGACGCCTATCCGCGCCCGGAGCGGATGCCGGTCGCGGAAGCCATCGCCTATGTGCTGGAGATCCTGCCCGCGCTGGATTATCTGCACTCCATCGGGCTGACCTACAACGACCTGAAGCCGGACAACATCATGGTCACCGAGGATCAGGTGAAACTGATCGATCTCGGCGCCGTCGCGACGGTGGAATCGTACGGAAACCTGTACGGCACCAGGGGTTTCCAGGCGCCCGAGATCGCCAAGACCGGCCCGACCGTCGCCTCGGACATCTACACCGTCGGCCGCACCCTCGCGGTGCTGACGCTGCGGATGCCGATGGAGCAGGGCCGCTACCTCGACGGCATTCCCGACCCCGCCGAACATCCGCTGCTCGAGCGCTACGGGTTCTTCCACCGGCTGCTGCTCTGCGCCACCGATCCCGATCCCGCGCGCCGATTCCCCTCGGCCCGTGCGATGTCCGCGCAGATGGCGGGCGTGCTGCGGGAGATACTGGCGATGGATACCGGCGCCGAACATCCCCAGCTGTCCACCGTGTTCAGCCCGATGCGGGCCAGCTTCGGCACCGAGGAGCTGCTCAGCCAGACCGATGCCTATGCCGACGGCATCGCCCGCAGCAAACTGCTGACAGCGCGCGATGTCGTTGCCGCGCTGCCTGTTCCGCTGCTCGACCCGACCGATCCCGCCGCGCCGCTGCTCGCCGCATCCGTCCTTCCCGAACCGGCACAGGCGCTCGACGCGCTGCGCGAGGCACGCGAACGCGCCGCGGCAGATCCGGAAAATGCCCCGGAGACACTGGATCTGGAGCTGACACTGGCCGAGGCGCGGATCCGGCTCGATATGGGCGAATCCGCCGCGGTACAGCACCTGCTTTCGCGCATGCCGGTCGAGCGCGATTGGCGGGTCGACTGGTTCAACGGCCAGGCCAGGCTGCTGGAATTGGATTACGAGAAGGCCTACGCCAGCTTCGACGAGGTGCTGCGCGTGCTCCCCGGCGAGATCGCGCCCAAGCTGGCGCTCGCCGCGACCGCGGAACTCGTACTACAGCACTGGGAATCCGCCGATCCGGAACAGTGGCGCAGCTTCGCCGAGAGGTTCTACGACACCGTGTGGCGCACCGACCGCGCGGCCGTCAGCGCCGCCTTCGGCCTGGCCAGGCAGCTCGCCGCGGCGGGCCGGGTCGGCGACGCGGTGCACGCGCTGGACGAGGTGCCCGCTACCTCGCGCCACTACACCACGGCGCGGATGACCGCCGTATGGCTGCTGCTCACCGCGGCGCCGGTCGGCGAGCTGGAGGAATCCACCCTGCATATCGCCGCGTCCCGGGTGGCAGGCCTGCCTGCCGGTGAGCACCGGGCGACGCAGATGCGCACCCTCGTCCTCGGCGCCGCACTGGCCTGGCTGCAGGCGGACAACACCCCGAAACGCCCGGACGCCACCCTCTTCGGCGAGCCCTTCACCGAACGCGACCTCCGCACCGGCACCGAAGCGGGCCTGCGCGCCCTGGCACGCAGTGCCCCAGGCCGCAAACACCGCTACGCGCTGGTGGACCTCGCCAACACCATCCGCGCGAAAACCTGGGTCTGATCACCTGGCGCACGGGTCGACCACGGGATTCCCAACCGGGCAACACGCCGCCGTCCCGCCGCGGCACCCACCCCGCCGCCAACGACCGGCACAAGTCGCGGAGAGGCGGAACAGCCCCGGCCGGGAGGGAGGCCGGCCGGGGCTGTGGATCAGTCGCTGAGGCAGTGGCACACCGCGGGCTCCCCCATCGAATCCGCGCGGGCTGTCCAGAGGGCAGTCCGGGACAGCACCATCGGACGTGCGAGGGTCATCGTCATCCTGTGCTGCGCGGATGGTTTGGGCCCGATGGTCTTCGGTGCGCCGCGAACCTGATCCATGACCCATCTTGGCGCGGCCATCGTGAAAATTTCGTGAAGCGTCAGCCCGCCGCGACCACCTCGCGCGCGGCGCGGGCGATCGCGAGCTCCTCGTTGGTCGGCACCACCAGCACCGCGACCTCGGCGTCCAGCGGCGAGATGCGCCGGGCGGCGCGGTCTTTCGCGGTGTTGCGGTCCGGATCGACCGCGATGCCGAATCGGGTCAGTCCGGCGAGTGCGTCGGCGCGGACCTGCGGGCTGTTCTCGCCGACACCCGCGGTGAAGGTGATGGCGTCGACACCGCCCAATTCGATCAGGTACGCGCCGAGGTAGCGGCGCAGGCGGTGGATGTAGACGTCGTAGGCGAGGCGGGCCGCGGGATCGCCCGCATCGATGAGACGCTGCAGTTCGCGGAAGTCGTTGACGCCGGACAGGCCCTTGATGCCCGAATCGCGGTTGAGCAGTTCGTCGACCTGATCGATGTCCATCCGCGCCGAGCGCACCAGGTGCGCCACGATGCCGGGATCGATATCGCCGGATCTGGTACCCATCACCAGGCCCTCCAACGGGGTCAGGCCCATGGTGGTGTCGACGGGGTTGCCGCCGCGGATGGCCGAGGCCGACGCGCCGTTGCCCAGGTGGAAGACAATCTGATTCAGCGCACCCGGATCGCGGCCGAGCAGCGCCGCGGCCTGGCCGGAGACGTACTCGTGTGAGGTGCCGTGGAAGCCGTAGCGCCGGATACCGTGCGCGGCGGCGACTTTCGCGTCGATCGCGTAGGTCTTGGCGGCGGCGGGCAGTCCGTGGAAGAACGCGGTGTCGAACACCGCGACCTGCGGCACGCCCGGTAGCAGCTCACGCGCGCTCTCGATGCCCGCGACATTGGCCGGATTATGCAGCGGTGCAAGCGAAGACAGCTCCGAGATGGCCTCGACGACTCCGTCGTCGATCAGCGTCGGCCGGTAGAACACCTCGCCGCCGTGCACCACCCGGTGCCCGACCGCGTGCACGCCCTCGCTCGCCAGGTCGTGCCCGGTCTCGGCGAACATGTCGAAGACCAGGCGCAGCCCCGCGGTGTGATCGGCGATCGGCCCGCGATGCTCGACGGTCTTGCCGTCGGCCTTGTGCTCGATGCCGCCCTCGGCCTCGCCGATCCGCTCGACCATCCCGGAGGCGGCGACCGCGCTCGTTTCCGGGTCGAGCAGCTGGTATTTGATCGACGACGAGCCGGAATTGATCACAAGGACCAGATCCTCGCTCATGCTGCCTCCCTGCTCAGAGCCGTAATCCGTACACGATCGGCAACCGCGCCGGTCGCGCGCTTGTTCCGCATCACGCCGCCCATGTCTCGTAACTCACCTAGTCGCCCTGGGCCTGAATCGCGGTGATGGCCACCGTGTTCACGATGTCGGCGACCAGCGCGCCGCGGGACAGGTCGTTGACCGGCTTGCGCAGGCCCTGCAGCACCGGGCCGATCGCGATGGCGCCCGCGCTGCGCTGCACGGCCTTGTAGGTGTTGTTGCCGGTATTGAGGTCGGGGAAGATGAAGACCGTCGCGCGACCGGCCACCTCCGAGTCGGGCAGCTTGGTGTTGGCCACGGTCGGCTCGATCGCCGCGTCGTACTGAATCGGGCCCTCCACCAACAGGTCCGGCTCGCGCTCGCGGACCAGCTTGGTGGCCACCCGCACCTTGTCCACATCCGCGCCGCTGCCGGATTCGCCGGTCGAGTAGGACAGCATCGCCACCCTGGGCTCGATGCCGAACCTGGCGGCGGTGCCCGCCGACGAAATGGCGATATCGGCAAGCTGTTCCGAGCTCGGATCCGGTACGACGGCGCAGTCGCCATAGGCCAGCACGCGATCGGCCAGGCACATGAGGAACACGCTGGAGACGGTGTTCACGCCGGGCACCGTCTTGATGATCTCGAACGACGGCCGGATGGTGTGCGCGGTGGTGTGCGCGGCGCCGGACACCATGCCGTCGGCGATGCCCTTGTAGACCATCATGGTGCCGAAATACGAGATATCGGAGACGGTTTCGCGGGCCCGCTCCAGCGTCATGCCCTTGTGCTTGCGCAGCTCGGTGTATTCGGCGGCGAAGTCCTCGAGGTAGCCGGAGTTGCGCGGATCGAGCACCTGCGCGTCGGCGATGTCCACACCGAGTTCGGCGGCGCGGGCGCGCACCGTCGCCTCATCGCCGAGAATGACCAGATCGGCGATCTTGCGCTGCAGTACCCGGCCCGCCGCGCGCAGGATGCGGTCGTCGTTGCCCTCCGGCAGCACGATGCGCTTGCGGTCCGACCGCGCCCGCTCGATCAGCTGGTACTCGAACATCTGCGGGGTCACCACATTGCTCGGGGGAACAGCGAAGCGGCGCAACAGCTCCCCCGCGTTCACCCGCTGCTCCATCACCGCGATCGCGGTATCGACCTTGACCGGACTGCCCGCCGACATCCGGCCGCGGGTGCGGTAGGCGGCGCTCGCGGCGTCGTAGGTACCCAGGCCCGTGGTGAGGATGGGCAGCTTCGGCTTCAGGCCGGTCATCAGCCTGGCCACCGCGGGATGGGGCAGCATGCCGCCGTTCATGATGATCCCCGACAGCGACGGAAACCCTTCCGCCTCATGGGCATTCACCACGCTGAGCAGCACGTCCGAGCGGTCACCCGGCGCGATCACCACGACGCCGTCGACCAGCCGCTCCAGGATGTGCTCGGCGGTCATGCCGCCGACCATGATCTTCAGCGCCTCGCGCTGCAGCAGTTCCGGGTCACCGCTGTACATTTCGCCGTCGATGGCGCCGCACAGCTCGGCCATGGTCGGCGCGATCAGCAGCGGCACCTCGGGCAGCGTCCACGAGGGAACATCGAAACCGCCGAGGGCGGAACAGACTTCGTCCAGCTGCTCCGGGTCGCAGCGGTTCGCGATGATGGCAGCGAGCTGCGCGTGCTCCAATGCCAGTTCGCTCGCACACAATTCGGTCAGATGGCGCACCTCGTCCGGCGTGCGGCCCGAACCGCGCACCACCAGCAGCACCGGCGCGCCGAGGTTCACCGCGATGCGGGCGTTGTAGCGCAGTTCGCTCGGGCTGGCCACATCGGTGTAGTCGGTGCCGATCACCACCACCGCGTCGCAGACCTTGGCCACCTCGTGGAAGCGCATCACGATCTCGCTGATCGCGGCGTCCGGGTCGGCGTGCACGTCCTCGTAGGTGACGCCGACGGCCTGTGCGTAGTCGATATCGGCGGTGCTGTGCTCGAGCAGCAGTTCGAGGATGTAGTCGGGTTCGGTGGTCGAGCGGGTGATGGGCCGGAACACCCCGACCCGCGCGGTGGTCGCGCACAGCATCTGCAGCACACCGAGCGCAACCGTCGATTTGCCGGTGTCACCCTCGGGCGATGCGATGTACACGGTGGACGGAGCATGATCGGCCATATCCGAGAGCTTAGTTAGCAACCGGTTACCGCGGAGTAGGGACGGGGTGTGATCTCGGCGCGCGGCGCAGAGCCGCCGCCTATAGTTCGGTGCATGGCCGAGCAGTTCCCGAACCAGATCTGGGGTTCGCGCACGAATGTCCTTTCCCGCGTGGCGAACAAGTTCGCGGCGACCAAACCCGGCTCCTGGGTCGTTCGCAAGCTGACTCCGCTGGATCGCGCGGTACTCGAACGCACCGATGCCAAGTACACCGTGCTCGGCCCGATCGGCGCCCCGGTCATCCTGCTGACCAGCATCGGCCGCAAATCCGGCGAACCGCGCACCCAGCCGCTGCTCTACGTGCACGACGGCGACAAACTGCACGTCATCGGCAGCAATTTCGGCCAGGCCAAACACCCCGCCTGGACCGCGAACCTCCTGGCCAACCCGGCCGCCACGGTCGCCATCGCGGGCCAGCGCATCGCCGTCACCGCGACCAGAATCGAAGACCCCACCGAAAAGGCCGCCCTCTTCAGCCGCTTCGTGGAAATCACCGGCGCCTACGACGCCTACCGCTCCCGCACCACCCGCGACCTCCGCATCTTCACCCTCACCCGCGCCTGAGCAGGTCTACAGCCAGGCGGCGACACCACCGTGGCCCGAACACGTGCCGCTGCGGTGCTGGCTGAACGAATAGGTGCCATCCCGGCATTTGGCGGTGGCGCCGGACGGCGGGCCGGGAGCCTGCGCGGGGCGATGGACACAGACGCCATCGGAGTTGATGTAGGAGTCCGGTCCGCAGGAGGGCGCCGGGTCGGCCGCCGGTGGCGGGGCAGCCGGTGGCGGAACGGCCAGCGGTGCGGGTGCAGTGGGCGCGGGCTGCGCCGGAGCGGGCGACGGTGCCGGAGCCGGGTCGGTGACGGGACCGCGGTGTGCGCGGCAGCGGGACGCATCGTCGCCCACGACGCCGCGTTTGCTGGAGGTCCCGCGTTCGTCGTCGATGCGGTGTTGGTCGCGGGCGCGGTGTTCGTCGAAGGTGCCGAAGTCACCGAGGGTGTTGCGGTTATGGGCGCGGTAGAACCGAGTGTTGTTGCGGCAGAATCGGTCTGAGATTCCCGCGGCGCTGCACAACCGCCGAGGACCAGGGACAGCGCGCTCGCACCGATGACGGCGGAAGTCAGAAAGCCGATCCGGGATGGCACTGTGCACTCCGATGTTCGACGCCCAGCCAGCGCTGGGTCGCTCAATCGTGAGATCGGCCGTCCATGGCCTGCCATTACAGGACACAACTCCATGGCGCGCCGGTTGGCTCGGCCGATATCGGCTGGTATTCCGGCGTTTCGGCCGGCGGGTTGCCGGTGGGTTGCGCTTAGACTCCGCGCATGGTGGTGGCTGCCGGGCTCGATTGGGGGAACGAGACCGTACTCAGCGCGTGGTGGATCGGGAAGGCCTTTGTCATCACGGCATTGGTCTTCCTGGTGGTTACCGCGGGGATTCTGCGGTTCACCGAGTGGGGGCGGATGTTCTGGCGGATCACCGGCGGGTACTTCGTCGGCAGGCAGAGCTGGCGGGCTTGGGCATTGTTCGCCGTTGTCCTGCTGCTCGCGGTGTACAGCGTGCGAATGACGGTGCTGGTCACCTACTTCTACAACGATCTGTACACCTCGCTACAGCTCGGCGTGCAGGCGCTGGTGGAGAACAAGGGCAGCGAGGCCACCGCGCATGCCGAGGCGATGTTCTGGCACAGCCTGCGGGTCTTCGGGGTGCTCGCGACGATCACCGTGGTCATGGGCATGGTGACCTACTGGCTCAACAACGCCTTCCAAATCCATTGGTGGACTTGGGTCAACAACCGCCTGCTGGACGACTGGACCGCCGGAAAGGCCTACTACCGGGGCCGCTTCATCGACACCACCATCGATAACGCCGATCAGCGCATTCAGCAGGACGCGCAGGATTTCGTGAACGGCTCGTTCGCGCTGTGCTTCGGCGGCAATGTCGGCCCGTATTCGGTCAGCGGCAACGGCGTCATCGGCAGCGGGCTCGGGCTGGTGTCGTTCACCCCGATCCTGTGGCGGCTGTCCGGCCCGCTGCACCTATTCGACTGGGAGGTCCCGAAGGCGCTGGTATTCGCGGCATTCCTGTGGATCGCCTTCGCCACCGGGATGGCGTTCTGGATCGTGTACCCGCTGATCAAGTTGAACTTCCTGTTCCAGCGCTTCACGGCGAACTATCGCTACGCGCTGGTCCGGTTGCGCGAGAACGCCGAGAGCGTCGCGTTCTATCACGGCGAGCAGGTCGAACGGGCCGGGCTGTTCGCCAGGTTCGGCGCGGTCATCGCCAATATGTGGGCCCGGGTGTACCGGCTGCTGAAGTTCTACGGCTGGAATCTGGTGACCAATCAGACCGCCGCCATCTTCACGGTGCTGCTGCTCGGCCCCCGGGTGTTCACCGGCACCACGACCATCGGCGATCTGCAGCAGGCCGCGAGTGCGTTCACCCAGGTGCAGAACGCACTGTCGATGCCGCAGATGTCGTTCGACGCGTTCACCTATTACCGATCGACACTGGTCCGGCTCGACGGCATGTTGAAGGCCGACCGGCAGTCCAGGGAGCTGCCCACGATTTCGACCAGCGAGCTCGCCGAGGGGCTCGAACTCGACAGTGTCCGGGTGAGCAAACCCGACGGCACCCCGCTCATCACGGACCTGCACCTGCGGCTCACACCGGGCGATGCGCTTGTGGTGAAAGGAGATTCGGGCGTCGGGAAGACGACACTGCTGCGCAGTATCGGCGAGCTGTGGCCCTACACCGAGGGGCAGGTGCGCCGCCCGCTCGGCAACGACACGCTGTTCCTGTCGCAGCGGCCGTATCTGCCGCTCGGCGATCTGCGCACCGCCATCACCTATCCGGCCGCACCCGACATCGTCACCGAGGACGCCTTGCGCGACACGCTGATCAAGGTCAACCTCGGGCACCTGACCGACCGGCTCGCCGAGGAGGCCGACTGGGCGGCCACCCTGTCGCCCGGTGAGCAGCAACGCGTCGCGTTCGCCCGAATCCTGCTGCTCGCACCGAAATTGGCGTTTCTCGACGAGGCGACATCCTCGGTCGACGAGGGCCTCGAATACACCCTGTATCACCTGGTCCGCACCGAAACGCCGAAGACCGTGCTGGTCAGCGTCGCGCATCGCAGCACGGTCGATCGGCACCACACGCAGCGGCTCGAGCTCGACGGCGGCGGCAGCTGGACATTGACGCCGGTCGAGGTCTGAACAGGTCAGCCGAAGCTGCCGGTGGCGGGCTTCTTGTCGGGGACGTTGACGGTGATGGGCGCCAGCGACCATGAGTAGTCGGCCTTTTCGACCGGATAGCGGTAGGCGCAGATGCCGGTGGCCTGGATGGTGCTGCCCGGCTTCAGGCCCTCGAGCGTGGCCTTGATGGTCGCGCCGGGACCGGCCAGCGACTGGTCGCCGCCGAAGATCTGGCCGTTCTCGGCGAGCGCCCAGCACACGCCGCGGTCGTTCGGGTTGCGGACCGTGGCCGTGACGGCGCCCGGTCCGGCACCGGCGAAGCTGACCTCGGGGGTCTGCAGCGGGTTCGTCGCGCCGTCCTCGATCGCGTTGGCGGCCGGGGCGAACAGCACCGCCGCGGCGGACACGACGAGCAGGGCTCCCGGCATTCGTTTACTGATCATGTCGCCCTTCGGATCAGAAGCCGAAGCTGCCGGTGGCCGGCTTGTCCTTGGGCACGGTGACGGTGACGGTGTCGCCGAGCAGGTACTCGCCGGGAGCGTCGTTGGCACAGCCGCCGCGCGCGGTGATCGTGGTGCCCGGCTCGAGGCCGGTCATCGAGATCTTGATGGTCTGGCCGGGATTGGCCAGCGAATCGGGGCTGCCGTCACCGAAGAACCGGTGGTTGTTGTCGGGGCCGATACCGGCCTCGGCCCAGCAGCGGCCGCGGTCGTTCGGATTGCGCAGGGTCGCGGTCACCGTGCCCGCCGCGGTGCCCGCGAAGCTGACCTCGGGGACCTTGAACGTCGTCGCCGCGCCGGCGGGCGCGGCGGTGACGGGAATGAACGCCGCCGCGGCCGCGGACGCGGCGAGCAGCATGACTCCGTGAACTCGTCTGTTGATCACACGACCGGATCTTTCCCCGGATGCCCCTCCAGCACAACACCTTCGGGGCCGTCAAACCTCAGGGCACTGCAAAGACGCCTTTACCCCAGCGCGCGCAGCCGCGGCGCCAGATCCCGCTGGAAGAGGTCGAGGAACCGGTTCTGATCATGGCCGGGCGCGTGGAAGACCAGGTGGTTGAGGCCCGCGTCGAGATAGGGCTTGATCTGCGCGACGGCCTCGTCCGGATCGCTGGCGACGATCCAGCGCTTGGCGATCTGCTCGATCGGCAGCGCGTCGGCGGCCGCCTCCATCTCGATCGGGTCGGTGATCGAATGCTTCTGCTCCGCGGTCAGCGACAGCGGCGCCCAGAAGCGCGTATTCTCCAGCGCCAGTTCGGGATCGGTGTCGTAGGAGATCTTGATCTCGATCATCCGGTCGATATCGTCGAGCGTGCGGCCCGCCTTCGCCGCGCCCTCGACGACCGCGGGCATCAACTTCTCGGTGTAGAGGTCCATGCCCTTGCCCGAGGTGCAGATGAAACCGTCACCCACGCGACCCGCGTAGCGGGCCACCAGCGGACCGCCCGCGGCGATGTAGACCGGAATGCCGTCCTTGGGCACGTCGTAGATCGAGGCGCCGACGGTGCGGTAGTACTGGCCGTCGAAATCGGTGCGCTCGCCGGTCCACAGGGCACGCATCAGGTCGACGGATTCGCGCAGCCGCGCGAACCGCTCCTTGAATTCCGGCCATTCGCCGGTGTAGCCGGTGGCGATCTCGTTCAGCGCCTCACCGCTGCCGACGCCGAGCATCACCCGGTTCGGGTACAGCACACCCATGGTGGCGAAGGCCTGCGCGATCACCGCGGGGTTGTAGCGGAAGGTCGGGGTGAGCACGGAGGTGCCGAGCTGGATGCGCTTGGTGCGCTCGCCGACCGCGGCCATCCAGGCCAGCGAGAACGGCGCGTGCCCGCCCTTGTGCCGCCACGGCTGGAAGTGATCGCTCACGGTCGCGCTGTCCAGGCCGTGCTCCTCGGCCGACACTGCGATCTCGACCAGCTCACGCGGGCCGAACTGCTCCGCCGATGCCTTGTATCCGAGCTTCAGTACGCCCATATGCTTGCTCCTCGAGGTTCGTCCGCCACAGCAGCTTTTACTTTCCGAGACTAGCCAACCGCCGCTGGGCGAGTGAAGATTCCCTGGTGCAGATGATCGACATCTCCGCCATCGTCGACGGCGTCGTCACGCTGACCCTCGACCGGCCGGAGAAGAAGAACGCCCTGTCCATCGAGTTGCGCGATCAGCTCAGCGACGCGCTGGACGCGCTGGCTGCCGACGAATCGGTGAAGGTCGTCGGATTGACCGGCGCCGGTGCGGTATTCAGCGCGGGCTTCGACCTGCGCGAGTTCAGCTCGTCGGATCCCGAAGTGCAGCAGGCACTCTGGCCGTCCAGCGATCGATTCCACCACACGGTGCTGCGCTTCCCGCTGCCCGTCGTCGCCGCGATCAACGGGCCGGCGCTGGCGGGCGGATTCGATCTCGCGACGCTGTGCGACATCCGGATCGCCAGTGACACAGCGCGATTCGGCCATCCCGAGCATTCCTGGGCCGATGTGGTGTACGGGCCGCTGCACGATCTGATCGGCGGGGCCGCCGCGCGGTACCTGTGCATGACCGGGCGCGAGATCGATGCGGCGGAGGCACTGCGGCTCGGCCTGGTGAGCGAGGTGGTGCCGTTGGCGGAGCTGCCCGCGGCACTGGCCGCCGTCACGAGCGATATCGCCCGGGCGCCGCGCGAGGCGCTGATCCGGACCAAGGCGAAGGCGCTGACGCGGAGTTCGGTCGATCCGTCGACGGCGACACTGGCGCTGTAAGGACCGCTGCCCCACGGACACTTTTCGCTCTGTTTGTCCCCGAAATCCGGCGATAGCGGCGGAAAGTGTCCGGGTAGCCGAGTCGATTCGGCCGCCCCGTGACACTGTACGATCGCCCAACTCACTCGATAGCGGATAATTGGCTGGTGACCGCAGATAACGAGCCGATCCTGTCCTACCTCACCGATATGGACGGCGTCCTGGTGCACGAGGACCACCTGGTCCCCGGCGCCGACAAATTCCTCGCCGAACTGCGCGACAACGGCACGCCGTTCCTGGTGCTCACCAACAACTCCATCCGCACCCCGCGCGACCTGCAGGCCAGGCTGCGCCACACCGGGCTCGACATCCCGGAAGAGGCCATCTGGACCTCGGCGCTGGCCACCGCGACCTTCCTCAACGATCAGCGGCCCAACGGAACCGCCTACGTCGTCGGCGAATCCGGGCTCACCACCGCGCTGCACGAGATCGGCTACGTGCTCACCGACAGCGATCCGGACTACGTGGTGCTCGGCGAGACCCGCACCTATTCCTTCGAGGCGATCACCACCGCGATCCGCCTCGTCGAGCGCGGCGCCCGCTTCATCGCCACCAACCCCGACCCGACCGGCCCGTCGCGCGACGGCCTACTGCCCGCGACCGGCTCGGTGGCCGCGCTGATCACCCGCGCCACCGGCCGCGACCCGTACTACGTCGGCAAGCCGAACCCGTTGATGATGCGCTCGGCCCTGCGTCGTATCGGCGCGCACTCCCAGTCCACCGTGATGATCGGCGACCGCATGGACACCGATATCGTCGCCGGCCTGGAGGCGGGCATGCGCACCATCCTCGTCACCTCCGGCATCTCCACCCTCGGCTCCGTCGAGCAGTACCCGTACCGCCCGACCCTGGTGGTCGATTCGGTCGCCGACCTCGTCGGCCGCACCGAAGCCCCCTTCGGTAAGTAACCCACGCCCCGACTATCTGGGACCAGTGGATAGCAGCCCAAAACCTGTCCGCGCCAACGTCTATGGTGTGCGGCACCAGGCCCCGAGGGGTGGCGGCTCCGGTCTGCGCCGCCTGCATTGTTCTAGCCGGTCAGCCTCGGGTCGGCGGTGATGGCGTCGAGCGCGGCCGACAGGGTGGTGAGTGCTGCCGCGGTACGGGCCAGTTGCTCGGGGCCGAGCTCCTTCGCCAAACGCTGTGCGACGACGGCGTGCTGGGGGTCGATGCGGGCGATGGCTTCGCGGCCCGCCGCGGTGGGGGCGACGAGTTTGGCGCGGCGGTGGGCCGGATTGGGGTGGTATTCGGCAAGGCCCTTGTCCACCAGCAGGTCCGCGATGCGCTGGACGCTTTGGCGGGTGATGCCCATCGCGCGGGCGATGCCGGAGACCGGCAGCGGCTCGCGCAATACCGCGCCGAGCACCTGCCACCAGGCGGCGGTCAGGCCGGCCGGAGCGGCCAATTCCTCTGCGATGGCGAGGAATTGGCCGTTGAGCCGGAATGAGGTGATCGCCGCCGTACTGAACAGCTCCTGTTCGCGGGCGTCACTCACGGCCGCGCTCCGTTGCCGATTCGCTCATGCCGCAATGATCCATGGCCGCGATCGTCGAATACCACACAGGTCCGCGCCTCACTGCGCGGCCGCCAGCTGCCGCGCCTCGTACTCCGCCAGCACCGCGTACCCCGCCGGATCGGAGTTCGCGTAGAGCCGGTACCAGCCGTCGAGCACATGCGATTCGTAGACGCCGAGCCTGCCGAGCACCTCGCGCGCGAAGTCGAAAGGCGCTGTGCCGCTTGCCGTGATCACGTCACCGTCGGTGACCGCGGGCTCGTCTACGTAGTTCGCACCGCCCGCATACCCGCTGTACTGCAGATACTCGGCGACATTGCTGGTGTGCCTGCGCTCGTCGAGCAGCCCCTCCTTCGCCAGACCGAAAGTGGCGCCGCACATTCCGGCAACCGGCACACCGGCCTCGACGAACTCCCGCGCCTTACGCGCGAACGGAACCAGCTCCTCGCCCATCCACGTTTCCGCCCCCGCCAGAATCAGCATCACGCTGTCCTCCGGCGCCAGATCGGCCACCGCCAGATCCGGCACGATGCGAACCCCACCCATCGTCACCACCGGATCCAAGGTCAACCCAACCGTCCTGACCTGGAACGCCCCCGGCTCCCGCTGCCAAGCCCGATTGTTGATGTGCGCGACCGCCGCACCGACCTCCCAATCCGCGAGCGTGTCGTAAACCGCCATGTGCACCGTTTTCATCATGACAGCATCCTGTCATATTCGACAGCATGCTGTCAATGATCGGGCGACGGGCTAGCGCTCGAGGTCGGCGAGGTGGGTGATGTTGGCTTGATCGTCCGCATCCGAGCTCGGGGCTGTGGTGAACCAGGCGTCGAGGATTTCGGTGAGTTCGGCGCTGGAAGTCGAACGCAGGCTCAGGGCTAGCACATTCGCGTCGTTCCATTTGCGAGCGCCCGCGGCGGTGGCGGCATCGGCGCACAGCGCGGCGCGAATACCCGCGACCTTGTTCGCCGCGATCGAGGCGCCGGTACCCGTCCAGCAGCAGACGATCCCCTGCTCGGCCCGCCCCTCGGCGACATCGCGCGCCGCCGCCGCACTGGCCCAGGCCCAATCGTCGCGCTCGTCCTCGGACAGCGCACCGTGCAACACCGCCTCGTGCCCGCGCTTGCCGAGTTCGGCGACCAGTTCCTCGGCCACCCCGACTCGCTCGTCCACAGCTACCGATATCCGCATGTCACAAGGGTAATCGGCGCGATTCCAGCAGGACGCGAAAGGCGCGGGCCCCGAGGGAACCCGCGCCTTCGACGAAACCGGTGGCTAGCTCAGAGCGTGGTCGAGGTCGCCGAGGAGGTCCTCGACGTCTTCCAGGCCGATCGAGATGCGGACGACGCCGTCGGTGAGACCGATGGTGGCGCGACCCTCCGGGCCCATGGCGCGGTGCGTCGTGGTGGCCGGGTGGGTGATCAAGGTTTTGGAGTCGCCGAGATTGTTGGAGATGTCGACGATCCGCAGCCGGTTGAGCACCTCGAAGGCACGCTTCTTGGCCTCGTCCGCAGGCGCGTTCAGCTCGAAGGTGACCACGGTGCCGCCGCCGCTCATCTGGCTGGTGGCCAGGTCGTATTGCGGATGTGATTCCAGGAACGGGTATTTCACCCAGGAGACCGCGTCGTTGCCCTCCAGGAACTGCGCGACGCGCAGCGCGGAGTCGGTGGCATGGCGCACCCGCAGCGGCATGGTTTCCAAGCCCTTGAGCAAGGTCCACGCGTTGAACGGGCTCAGCGCCGGACCGGTATGGCGCATCAGCTGTTTCACCGGACCGTCGATGTAGTCCTGCGCGCCGAGGATCGCGCCACCGAGCACCCGGCCCTGGCCGTCGATGTGCTTGGTGCCCGAGTAGACGACGACATCCGCGCCGAGCTCGAAGCCGCGCTGCAGCAATGGCGTGGCGAAGACGTTGTCCAGCACCACTTTCGCGCCCGCGGCATGGGCCAGCTCGGTCACCCGGCGGACGTCGACGAGTGTCTGCATCGGGTTGGCGGGCGTCTCGAAGAACACGGCCTGGGTCGGCACCGAAAGCGCCTGCTCCCACTGGTCCAGATCGTCACCGTCGACGAAGACGGTCTCGACTCCCCACCGGGGCAGGATCTCGTTGCAGACCACGAAGCACGAGCCGAACAGGCTGCGCGCGGCGACAAGTCGATCGCCCGCGCCCAAAAGCGCACCGAGCGCGGTGAATACGGCCGACATACCGCTCGCCGTCGCGAAACAGGCTTCGGCGCCGTCGATCAGGCGCAGCCGCTCCTCGAACATGGCCACCGTCGGGTTGCCGTAGCGGGAGTAGACGAAATGCTCGATCTCGCCGGTGAACGCGGCCTCGGCCGCCTCGGCGCTCTCGTAGACGAAGCCGGAGGTCAGGTACAGCGCCTCGCCGGTCTCCTCGAATCCGGAGCGGCGCAAGCCGCCTCGGACGCCGAGCGTCGCCGGGCCGACGCCTTCGGGCAGCGGCTTGTCGAACGCACCACCGGTAATCACGATTGGCTCCTATCGGCCGAGCACGAACAGCACACGTTGCTCATGACTGCCGCCACGGCAGCCCGATGGCGCGCCAGCCCGTGCCGCCGCGGTGCCCGGAGGCGTCGAGTCCGCCTTCGAAACCCTCTAGCACGTTGTAGGAGTGGCCGAATCCGAGCCCGGTCGCGACGGTGGCCGCCCCCTGGGAGCGCTGACCGGAACGACACAGGAAGACGACGGGCGCCTCCTTGTCGCGGCCGTCGAGCGCCTCGCTGAGCTGCTCGGCGAACGCGCCGTTGCGCGTTCCGGTGCCGTCCACCCATTCGATCAGCACGGTGGGCCGCTCGATCGAGCTGGTGTCGGGCACGCCGACGAAGCGCCATTCCGCCTCGGTGCGCACGTCGACGAGGACGGCTTCCTGGTTGTCCCGCAATAGCTCCCAGGCCTGCTGCGGGGTGATGTCACCGGCATAACTCACTGCACGACCTCCTTGAGACGCGACTCGCCTTGCGTCGAAGGCGTGCATTTGATGGTTCGAGACGAGTAAGCGAGGAGTGTGTAATGGTCACTCATGTGGACCTCCTGTGGAATCCGCACTTGCCGCGCCCGGGTTCGGCGCACGGCCAGGTCGTCACCCGGAGCACCCCACCGCGGAGGAGGGTTGCCGACCAGCTAGCCGGGGCTTGGAACTGGCACTCATGACCTTCGGTTGAGATTGCAACGACGAGTGCCGCCGTGTCAAACGCCCTCTCAAAGTGCGGGAATACTCAGTTGCAGACCAGCCACTTGTCGCCCGAGCGCGTCAGATTCCAGGTCGAGGTGGTCTCCGCGCCATCGATCTTCACGGTGACGGTGGCCTTCCCCCGATTGCCGTCGACCGCCGGATTCTCCAATTTCGTGATCTCGACGGTCTTTCCGGCAGGCCGCCCGGCCAGCGGTGAACGCTTCGGATCGAAGCCCTGGCAGCCGGTGCCGGGCGGCGGCACCAGGTCGGTCGTATTGCTGCCCTCGACGAAATTCCGCACCGCGGCGGTGATCTTGTCCGATTCTGTGACATTTTTCTCAGCGGGCGAGAGCAGCCCGCCCGCCACGATGGCGCCGAGCACGACCACGGCGAGCACCGCGGCGGCGATGAACGGCACGATACTGCGCTTGTCGGTCTGGTCGACGGTGATGACTTCGTCGTCCTCGGGGGTCGGCTGCTGCTCGGTCATGCGTCGATGATGGCGCATGGCATCCACCCAGTTCACCGCACCGCGGTAGTAGGTATGTGACACCACCGATAGAATCGCGAGACCACGGCCTGCTGTCATAGCCATAACGACAGCTCACAACCGCGGCGACCTGGGACCGTAGCCACGAGCCAGCATTCACCAGCGTCCGCATCGTCAGGTGCAAGCAAGCGGTGCGCCAACTTAGCCTAAGCTAAGACGGACGCCATTAACTTTCTCGACCATAAGGGTGCGCGTAAAAGATGACCGAACAGACCGCAGGGACCCGACCGCTCCGCATCGCGATTGTCGGCGCAGGCCCGGCCGGTATCTACGCCGCCGACGCTCTGATGAAGTCCGACGCCGAGGTGAGCATCGACCTGTACGAGCGCATGCCCGCGCCGTTCGGCCTGATCCGCTACGGCGTCGCACCGGACCACCCGCGCATCAAGGGCATCATCACCGCACTGCACAAGGTGCTCGACAAGCCGCAGGTCCGCCTGCTCGGCAATATCGACTACGGCGTCGACATCACCCTCGACGACCTGCGCACGTTCTACGACGCGGTGATCTTCTCGACCGGCGCGAACGCCGACCGCGCACTCGACATCCCGGGCATCGACCTGGACGGCAGCCACGGCGCCGCCGATTTCGTCTCCTGGTACGACGGCCACCCGGACGTGCCGCGCGAGTGGCCGCTCGAGGCCGAGAAGGTCGCGGTGCTCGGCGTCGGCAACGTCGCGCTCGACGTCGCGCGCGTGCTGGCCAAGACCGGTGACGAACTGCTGCCCACCGAGATCCCGCCGAACGTCTACGCGGGCCTCAAGGCCAACAAGGCGCTCGAGGTGCACGTGTTCGGCCGCCGCGGTCCCGCGCAGGCCAAGTTCACCCCGCTGGAACTGCGCGAGCTCGACCACTCGCCGACCATCGAGGTCATCGTCGACCCCGAGGACATCGATTACGACGAGGGCTCCGAGGCAGCGCGCCGCCACTCCAAGCAGGTCGACATGGTCGCCAACACGCTGGAGCAGTGGGCGATTCGCGATGCGGGCAACCGGCCGCACAAGCTGTACCTGCACTTCTTCGAGTCGCCCGCCGAGGTGCTCGGCGCGGACGGCAAGGTCGTCGGCCTGCGCACCGAGCGCACCCAGCTCGACGGCACCGGAAACGTCAAGGGCACAGGCGTTTTCAAGGAGTGGGATATCCAGGCCGTGTACCGCGCGGTCGGCTACCTGTCGCAGAACATCACCAACCTGCCGTTCGACGAGCAGGCGGGCACCGTGCCGAACGAGGCCGGTCGCGTGATCGGCGACGAGGACGCCGACGGCGCGGCACGCTACATGCCCGCCACCTACGTCACCGGCTGGATCAAGCGCGGCCCGGTCGGCCTGATCGGCCACACCAAGGGCGACGCCAACGAGACGGTGGCCTGCCTGCTCGACGACAGCGCGAACTTCACCCCGGCGCCGAAGCCCGAACTCGAGGCCGTCACCGAATTCCTGGAGTCCAAGGGCATTCCGTTCACCACCTGGGACGGCTGGTACCGCCTGGACGCGCACGAGCGCGCGCTCGGCGAGCCGGAGGGCCGCGAGCGGGTCAAGGTCGTGGAGCGCGAAGACATGCTGCGCGCCAGCGAGCCGCACAAGGTCTGACGCACCACTCCCGGGGCGGCGAACACGCCGCGACGAGGGAGCGGCAGACCGCACACCGTGGCATTCTGTACAAGTGTTCGATGCCCATGTCCACATCATCGATCCGCGGTTCCCGCTGGTCGAGAACGACGGATACCTGCCGGAGCCCTACACCCTGGCCGATTACCGAAAGCGCATGTCGCGCTTCGACGTTGTCGGTGGCGCGGTGGTCAGCGGCTCCTTCCAGGGCACCGATCAGAGCTACCTGAAGGCGGCGCTGGCCGAGCTGGGCACGGACTGGGTCGGGGTGACGAATCTGCACCTGGACGCGACCGACGAGGAGATCGCCGAGCTGGACCGGGTCGGCGTGCGCGCGATGCGGTTCAACCTCAAGCGCGCGGCCGCCGACATCACCGGCATGACGCTGCTCGCGCTGCGCGCCCATGAGCTGGCAGGCTGGCATGTCGAGCTGTACATCGACGGCCAGATGCTCGCGTCGTTGCAGCCGGTGATCTCGAAACTGCCCGCGCTGACCATCGATCATCTCGGCATGTCCGATGAGGGCCTGCCCTATCTGCTGGATCTGGTCGATCGCGGAACCCGGGTCAAGGCAACGGGTTTCGGGCGGGTGTCGATGAACGTCGCGGACACCATCCGCCGGATTCACGCGGTCAATCCCGGCGCGCTCATGTTCGGTACGGATCTGCCGGGCACCAGGGCGGGCCGTCCGTTCCGTGACTCCGATGTCGATCTGATCTGCGATGTCGTCGGCAGCGATATGTTCGCCGTGCTCGAGGACAACGCGCGCGCCTGCTATCGGCTGCCGGTCCGCGAACGGCCGGTCCCCGCCGATCCGCGGCCCACCCTCCCGTTGCGCGGCGCCGACCAGCCGACGCTACCGCTGCGCCGCGATCAGCTGCCGAAAGTCGAAGTGACGGATACTATTCCGTTCCCGGCCATCGAATAGCTCAGGTGATGAGCGCGCCCGCCACCCAGACACCGGTGGCGAGCAGGGCGCCGAACAGTTCGATCAGCATGGACAGACCGACGCCTTTGAGCGCGTGCACGGTCGCGGGCCAGGCCTGATTGTGCGCGCGCAGCCGGTGCAGTTCCGAAACATAAACGCCGAGAACGAATCCCAGGAACAGCCCGACCACGGGGATCACGAAGAAGCCGACGATGCCGAGCACCGCGCCGAAGAACAGCGCTCGGTTGGAGACACCTGCTTCCTTCATGTTCTTCCCGGGCCAGGTGTACTTGACGACGCCGGAGAGCACGAGAAGCGCTGTGCTGATGGCGAATACGGTCCACGCCGTGGCGCCGCCGGTCATGATCGCCCAGACCAGGATCGCGCCGAAGATCAGGATGACGCCGGGCAGGATCGGCACGATGACGCCGAGCAGACCGACGAGAATTACCAGGCCGACGACGACCTCGCCCCACGTATTCACTTAACGGCTCCTCCGCTCGTATCCGCTGCTCGAATTCTGGCGCATCCGCGGGTCCGGCGCACGGACCAGGCATGCGCGCGGGCCGGATGTTAGTGGCCGTTCGCTATTGTCATACTGTCAACACCGGCTCCGGCCGGTGCGCGAAATCACCTGAGGAACCGAGGTAGGCGTGAGCACACCATCCACCGCCAAGCAGGGCCCGCTCGCGGGCATCAAGGTCGTCGAGCTGGCCGGCATCGGCCCCGGCCCGCACGCGGCACTGCTGCTCGCCGACCTCGGCGCCGATGTGGTGCGGGTACAGCGGGCGAATATGCTGCCCGGCTTCATGGAGCGCCCGCAGTGGCGCGGCCGCACCATCGTCGAGGCGAACCTCAAGGATCCGGCGGATGTCGAGAAGGTGCTCGGGCTGATCGAGAAGGCCGATGTGCTGATCGAGGGCTTCCGGCCCGGCGTCACCGAGCGGATGGGGCTCGGTCCGGAGGCGGCGCTGGCCCGCAATCCGCGGCTGGTGTACGGACGGATGACCGGCTGGGGCCAGCACGGCCCGCTGGCCGACCGTGCCGGACACGACATCAACTACATCTCGCTGACCGGCGTGCTCAACGCGATCGGCCGCAAGGGCGAGCGGCCGGTGCCGCCGCTGAACATGGTCGGCGACTTCGGCGGTGGTTCGATGTTCCTGGTGTTCGGCGTGCTCGCCGCGCTCGTCGAACGGCAGAACTCCGGTAAGGGCCAGGTCATCGATAGCGCGATGATCGATGGCGCACTTGCCCTTTCGCACATGATCTGGGGGATGCGCGGCGTCGGCCTGTGGTCGGACGAGCGCGGCACCAACCTGCTCGACACCGGTATGGCGTTCTACGACACCTACGAGACCGCCGACGGCAAGTACATGGCGGTCGGCGCGATCGAACCGCAGTTCTACGCCGAACTGCTGAAGGGCCTGGAGATCGATCCCGACGGCCTGCCGATGCAGATCGATCCGGCGGGCCAGGATCACCTGAAGAAGCTGTTCACCGAGAAGTTCAAGACCAAGACCCGCGACGAGTGGACCGCGATCTTCGAGGGCACCGACGCATGCACCACCCCGGTCCTGACCTTCACCGAGGCCGAGCAGAACCCCCACATCGTCGCCCGCACCGGCCTCATCGATATCGACGGCGTCATCCAGCACGCACCGGCCCCCCGCTTCTCCCGCACCCCGGCCGGTACCCCGACCCCACCCCCCGAGGTCGCCACCCCCATCGAATCCGTCTGGGCGGATTGACCTTCCGACGGCGCGCCGGTCGATATCGGCGCGCCGTCGTTACCACCCGCACGAAACCTGTGTGGGGCGAACACCTGCCGAGCTCGTCGTCGAATGCGAGCCATCACACCCGCCTGCGCAGTCCACCGAGTTCACCTCGTCCACGGATCCTCAGACCGCGGCGGGCGTCGGGCTCGCGGCGTCGGCGACGGTGCGGGTGACCATTTTCGCCATGCGGGCCACCAGGGTGCGGGGGCGGCGTGGCATCAGGTGGGCGGCGGCGAAGGTGTTGGGGCCAGCGACGACGTAGCCCTTGTTGCGCGCGAGGGCGCGCAGGGCGGTGTCCACCACGGCGGCCGGGGTGCCGAATTTGCCGCCGATGCCCGCGGCGCGGGTGCCGACGACGTCGAAGAATTCGGTTTCGGTCGGTCCGGGGCAGAGGGCGAGGACCTTGATGCCGCGGTCGTGGTATTCGCTCCACAGGGCCAGGCTGAAATTCAGGACGAAGGTCTTGCCCGCGGCGTACGTCGCGAAGTAGGGGGACGGCTGGAATGCCGCGGTGGAGGCGACGTTGACGATCTCGCCGCCACCGCGAGCCAGCATGCCGGGGACGATGCGGCGGGTCAGTGCCGCCAGCGCAACGACATTCACCATCAGCTGATCCTGTTCGCGGTCCGCGTCCAGCTCCTCGAAGCGGCCCGCGCTGCCGAAGCCCGCGTTGTTGACCAGGGTGTCGATCGAAAGTTCCCTGGCGGCGAGCTCGTTCATCACGCCGGCGGCGGCGTCGGGGGCGCTGAGATCGTGCGCGATCACCTCCACCCGCACGCCGTGTTCGGTACGCAGTTGTGCGGCAAGGGATTCCAGGCGCGAGACGGAACGCGCCACCAGCACAAGATTGTCGCCGCGCGCGGCCAGCGCCTTGGCGAATTCGGCGCCGATTCCGCCGGATGCGCCGGTGACGAGTGCGGTCTTGCCGGAGTGGGTCATGGTGAGCTCCTTCGGTTGGTGTGCAACACAAGAGTAGCTCAATTTTCGATAACTGCAACAGTCATGTAGCGGTTAGTTCTGAAATAGCTCGCCCGATGTACTATGTCTCTACGATCGCGACGAAGAGGACATCCATGCCGACCACCTCAGGGCGCCCGCTGCGCGCCGACGCCGAACGCACCGTGCGCGCCATCCTCGACGCGGCGGAACGGGTACTCGGCGAAAATCCCAGCGCCACACTCGAACAGATCGCCGAGGCCGCGGGCGTCGCCAGGACGACGGTGCACCGGCGCTTCGCCAACCGCGAGGATCTGGTGCGCACCATGGCGATCTCCAGCTGGCGGCGCATCGACGCCGCGGTCGACGCGGCCCGGCCGCAGACCGCGCCGCCACTGGTCGCGCTGCATCAGGCAACGGCGAACGTCATCGAGATCAAATACGGCGCCGCCTTCGCCCTCGACCGCGCCGACCCCGAGGACGGCGAACTCGTCCGACTACAGGCGGATGTCTTCGCGAAATGCGATGCGGTGCTCGCCCGAGCGCAGGCCGCGGGCAGCATCGGCGCGGACGCCGACCTGGCCTGGGTCCGCCGCGTCTACCTGGCGCTGATCGCCGAATCCGTGCACGGCCGCACCGCCGACGACCTCACCGACCCGGATATCCTCGCGAGCCGGGTCATCGACACACTGCTCAACGGCGTCGGACGGCGCAGCGGAATGTGAACGCTCAGTACAACGTTCGCGACATCAGCGGGTCGGCGGCACGCGGCGTGAGGCCCTCGTAGGCGGCGGCGATCGCCTTGACCGCGAGGCGCAGATCGTGCTCCTGATGGGTGAACGGCAGGCGCAGGAACCGTTCGAAGGCGCCCTGAACACCGAAACGTGGTCCGGCGGCGAGCAATACGCCGTGGTTGGGCGCGGTCGCGGCCAGCGCGGTGGAGACAGGGGCGGGCAGCTGTGCCCACAGTGACATGCCGCCCGCGCTATCGCTGACCCGCCAGTCCGGCAGCTGCTCGGCCAGCGCCGACAGCAGCGCGGCGCGCTGATCGCGCAACTGCTCGCGGCGCCGGGCGAGGATGGTGTCGGCGTGCTCGAGCAGGAAAACCGTTGCCAGCTGGTCCATCACCGGCGTGCCGAGGTCGACGGTGGCGCGGATGCCGAGCAGCTTGGTGATCAACGACTGGTTGGTGCGGATCCAGCCGACGCGCAGGCCGCCCCAGAAGGATTTCGAGGCCGAGCCGATGGTGACGATCTCGGCGCCCCTGGCGAACGACGCCGCCGGCAGCGGTGCCGGGTTGTCGGTCAGGTGCAGATCGGCCATCGATTCATCGATCACGATGGTCATCCTGGTGTCGCGGGCGATGGCGGCCAGTTCGGCGCGGCCGCTATCGTCGAGCAGCAGCCCGGTCGGGTTGTTGTAGTCGGGTACGAGATAGGCCAGCGTTGCCGCGGTTTGCCTTGCGGCGCTGCGGATTCCGTCCAGATCCCAGCCCGAATCCGGCGTCTCCGGGCGCAGCGGCACCGGGACGGGGCGCGCGCCGACATCGCGGATCGCCTCGATCGCGTTCGGATAGCTCGGATGATCGATGAGCACGCGGGCGGCCGGAGCGGTGAGCACATTGAGCAGCAGCCGCAGGCCGTGCTGGGCGCCGAGGGTGACCAGGATCTGATCGGGATCGGTGGGCAGGCCGCGCTCGGTATAGCGGCGGGCCAGCGCCTCGCGCAGCGCGAGCACACCGACCGGGTCCATGCCGTGGGTGCCTAGGTAGGCCGGAATCCCTTCCAGTGCAGCGGAATACGCGTCCTGCATCTCCATCGGAGCGGCCATCGCGGCATAGGTCATATCGATGGTCGGCAGCTCGGACTGTGGCATCGTCGCCATGATGCCCCTGGCAGGCCGGTTGCCGTCGTTCGGCAGCGCGGCGGGCAGCGCGACGGTGCTGCGCGAGCCCTGACGGCTGATCAGATAGCCGTGCTCACGCAGCAGCGCGTAGGTGGAGGTGATGGTGGTCCGGCTGACCCCGAGCATGGTCGCCAGATCCCGTTCGCTCGGCAGGGCGACGCCGAGCGGGGCGCGGCCGTCGTGGATGAGCAGCCGAATTCCTTCGGCCAGTGCGAGATACGCCGGGCGCGACGGCTTGCGGTGCTCACCGGATTCGCCGCCCTCGCCGACCGTGCGCCAGCTGCCCAGATCCCGAGCCAGACTGCTCGCACCGATCACTCTCGTCGCCATACGGTCCAGTATTCACCGAGTGGATATTCAATGGCAAGGCCAGTTGGGTGCAGGCTATCCGTTATGACTGCCCTCGCCGCTCTCCTCGCCCTCATCGCCTTCGGCTACTTCCTCCGCCGGTACGCCCCGTACCGCAACGACGAAGCCTTCCGCCTCGACCGTTACCGCCCGCCGTCACCGCTGACCGACTGGAGCAGCTCCTACTACGACGAGCAGCGCCGCTACACCGACCTCGTCGCCGTGTACGGTCGCCGGGATATGCCCGATCCCGGTCCGCCCGTGGCGAATTCGACAGAAGAAGCCGCGCCGGCCAGCGCGTACAGCGCGCCGAGCGAGGCCACCTCACCCAACTCGAAGACACCGGGATCGGGCAAAACCGGTCCGGCTCGCGCGAACCCGCCGATCGCAGAGCAGACCGAACCCCACCAGGCCGAACCGTGCCGGAGCGAGCCGCGCACACCTCGACGTGCCGTGCCCGCGACCGAAATCACCACGCCCCCTGGCGAACTGGACCGATCCCCACGCCGCCGCCCTGGCCCGGCGATCACTTCGACGCCCGCTACCGCCTGCTGATCGGCAGACCGCTGGTGCTTTCGGCAACGACGCCGGATCACCTGCTGGTCGGCCGGACCGCACACCAGACCCGGGACGACAATGCCAGTTCCAGAAAACTGGCCTTCTCGATACGCACTTGTCGGTCGGACGGTGCACACTGACGGGTATGAGTGAGTCGACTCGTGTCTCCGCCGAGGCGGCACTGTTCGAGACCGCCATCGGTATCTGCGCGATCGCATGGCGCGAGGGCGCGGTGATCCGATTCGCCCTTCCCGAAACGAATCCCGCCAAGACGCGCGCGCGAATCACCGACCGGCGCGGCGGTGACGAGGTCACCGGGCAACCCGCCTCCGGCCCGATCGCCGACGCGATCGCGGTGATCCAGGCGCATCTCGCGGGCGAACTCGACGACCTGCGCTGGATCCCCTTGGACACCAGCGGAATTCCCGACTTCAACCGCGCGGTCTACGAGGTGACCCGCGCCATCGACCCCGGCCACACCCTCAGCTACGGACAGGTGGCGGACCGCATCGGCGCACCGGGCGCCGCCCAAGCCGTCGGACAAGCCTTGGGCCGCAACCCCATTCCCCTGATCATCCCCTGCCACCGAGTCCTGGCCGCCGACCACACACTGAACGGCTTCTCCGCCCCCGGCGGCATCGACACCAAACAGCGCCTGCTCACCATCGAACGCACCCCCGGCTTCGGCGAACCAACCCTCTTCTGACCACACCGGGCGCGCCGGGTGGTGGGTGCGCGGGGTGGTCAGAGGGTGGCGCCGAAGCCTGCACCCGCGGTGCCGCCGAGGATGCCGCCGACTACACCGCCCGCGAGGGCGGCGGGGATGCCGAGGACCGCGGCACCGGCCGCGGCACCTACGCCCGCACCGATCAGTGCGCCCGCGCCCGCGCCCGCCGCGCCGGTGGCGGCGATGACGGGGACCGCCGCGCCGATGACCGCGGGCAGGGTGGCTACCGCGCCCGGGCCGGTGGCGGCGCCGACGACGCCGCCGATGGCCGCGGCGCCCGCTGCGGTGGCACCGGCGCCGACGATGACGCCGATCCCCGCACCCACGCCCGCACCGATCAGGCCGCCGCCGACACCGCCGACCACGGCGGCCGGGACGCCCGCGATCGCGGCGCCTGCCAGCGCGCCACCGACGGCGCCCGCCGCAGTGGCCGCGGCGATCTTGTCGGAGCGGCTTGGGTTGATGCCGATGGAGCGGCCGCCGGTGGCGATGGCCGCCTCGGCGTTGGCGGCGGCGCCGTTGACGCCGTCGAGTAGTTCGTTGGGCACCTCGTTCGGGACCGGGGTGCTGAAGTCACCGATGCGCAGGGTGCGCGGCGGCGGCGCGATCGGGGCAACCGGCGCCACCGGTCGCGGTGCGTGCAGCTGCTGCGGTTCGATCGGTGGAGCGGGCTGCTTCTCCGGAACAGGGCGTGCGTACTCCAGGTTCTGCGGCGCGGGCTCGGCGGGCACGGGACGGCCGGGGCCGGTGGCGCCCTGCTGATTCGGCGTGCTGACGCCGGGCTGGCTCGGCGAGCGCTCGGGGCTCGGCTTGTCGGAGCCGCTCGGCTTGCTCGGCGTGGTCACGCCGGGCTGGGTCGAGGTCCCCGGCTGTGGGTCGGCGGCGGCGACACCGGCGCAGGCAACGGCGACCACCAGCGGTAGTGCTCCGGCGATGGCCCGCCGGACCCCCGAGTTGTTCAATGCACGATGACGAGCCACGTCGAAACACCACCATCAGGATTTGAGTCGGACGGCACGTCCCCGCGTACCGCGCTCGCACCCTATCCGTAGCTGTCCGGATGCTGTCAAGTCGACAGACAACCCCAACACGCCCCAACCTGACTGCCCTAATTCCAAATTCCAGCACCAATCCCCCGCTCACATCCCCATTTACGCAATCTCACCAATTAGCCAGCAAGTGACCAACTGCCCACATCGGCCGCAACGTACCCGCCGAACCCCACAGCCCAACCCCCGCACGACTCCACGGCCCCCACAGACCCACAGACCCACAGACCCACAGACCCACAGACGAGCGTGCAGCCAGTAGGTCCCACTCGCGGTCTACCGACAAGGTCGCGCACTCGCGCCCGCGGACGTACGCCGGAGGAGGGGTGACAGACAGTACCTATGGGCGATCCGCTGGGGCTGGTGCGTTGGAAGAATCGAGGCACGGTGCGATCGCGGTCACGCGGGGTCGTCATGGTGGCAATGCACAAGTCCGTGGTCCCACCATGGCGCTGACCGGCGCACCGACCGGATCCCGTTGGGCCCCGGCATCTTTCGTGACCGGCGGCGTCGGGCTTGCACCGCTGGTCACGCTATTCGGTCGGTGACTCGCCCCGCATGAGCGCACCGAGCGATTCGCGGTCGGTGACGTCCATCTTGATGCAGGCCCGGTAGAGATGACCCTCGACAGTGCGCACCGAGACGGTGAGCCGATCGGCGATCTGCCGGTTGGACAGTCCCGCCGCGACGAGGTTGGCGATCTCGCGTTCCCGCGCGGTCAACGGCAGCGGCTGAGCGGCCTGACGCAGGGCCGGGGTGCTCGCACCGCCGCAGGTCGCGGCCAAACGGTTTGCGGTAGCGGCGGATTCGAGCAGCCGACGACGATCACCCGCACGTTCATGTGCCGACGCCGCCTGTGCCGCGGCGTCGGCGGCGGAGAGCAGCGCGCCGATCCGCTCGAATTCGGCCGACGCCGCGTCCAGCCCCGGGCCGTCGTGCGCGGCGAGCGCGACCGCGTGCCTGGCCTGCACCTGCACCAGCCCGCCGTCCACCCTGGCCGCCAGATCGGCGAGCCTGCCCGCGACCGAGGTATCGCCGAAGCGCGCGGCCGCGTGCAACGCCATCGCCTCGATCGCGTGCTGATGCGATCTGGCCGCGGCATCGGCGGCGCTCATCGCGTATCGAATGGCCGGGGTGACGGTGCCTTCGGCGGCCGCCAAACAGGCGCGGGCGATTTCGAGCTGTGGCTCGTAGACCGCGCTGTGCCTGCCGCTGCGCTCGGCCGCGGCCGCCACCGATTCCGCGGCCTCGGTGGCGCGCCCCAGCGCCGAATAGGCTTCGGCCAGGCGGAGTCTGGCGGGCATCATCCATGCGGCGGCGCCCTCCGCGGTGAGCGCGGCCAATGCCTGCTCGAGGTGTTCGATGCCGTCCGGAAACCTGCCCTGCGCGACGTCGACGGTGCCCTGCAGGATCTTCGACATGCCCCAGGCCAGATATTGCCCCGGCGCGGAGTAGCCGAAATTCGCCGCGGCGCGACGCCGCGCGGCCTCCAGATCACCGGTGTAGGTGAGCGCGAGCACCTCGGCATGGGTCGACATGAACCGGTTGAGCCCGTCGATACTGCCTTCCACCTCGTGGCTGCGCGCCGCGTACTGCCGCGCCACCTCGCCCTTGCCCATCAGCGCGAGCGCGAGCACACCGCCGAACGCGGCCCACCAGACCGCCCACGGTGGCGCATCGGCCTGCGACATCACCTTTTCCGCCTCGGCGAACGCGACGTCGATGCGGTTCTCGTTGACCGCGCACGCCGAGGCCAGCCCGTCGAGCGTCGCGACGATCTTCGGCTGGGAGACCCGGCTGCGGATCTGCGCGAGCACGTCGTCGGCGCGATCGGCATCGCCCATGGCCCACATCAGATTCGACACCCTGGTGCTGCCCCATCGGGCCAGCTGCACCTCGGTGAGCTGATCCGGATCGAAGCTGGCCAGTGTGCGCTCCGCTTCGATCCGATGCCCCTGCCACAGCAGCGCGCGGGCGAGCAGATCGGCGGCCTCCACACCGCCGCGCCGCTCCACCGCGGCCCTGGCGAAGCGTTCGCCCAGTGGCAGGTTGGCCAGGTTGATGGCGTCGGCGGCGGCCGCCTCGAACAGCTCGAGATCGGCGGATTTATCGCTGTCCAAAGCCAATTCGGCTAAACGGATGCGATCGGCCGCCGAATTGATGCGCCGTTCCTTGAGCGAGGAGTAGAGCCTGCCGCGCAACCGGCGCGCCGACGCGATGCCGAGCCTGCGCCGGATCACCTCGCCGAACAGCGGATGGTTGTAGCGCACGGTCAGCTGGTGCGAGTTCTCCACAACCCTTATCGCACCGCGATTTTCGGCCTGTTCGACCGCTTCCTCACCGGCCAGCTCGGCGAGCACGTCGAGATCGATCGGCTCACAGAAGGTGAGCAGCTCGAGTACCCGCAGCACCGGATCCGGCAGCTGCTCGACCCGATCCTCCAGCAGCGCGGCCAATTCCGAGGTGACCGCGGCCCGCCCGCGCAGCTGCCAGACGCCGTTCACTTGGCGCAGCGTGCCCGCTTCCAGCGCTCCCTCGATCAAATGCCTTAGGAACAGCGCGTTTCCGCCGGACGACTCCCACATCAGGTTGGCGGTGAAGCCCTCCAGCTGACCGCCGAGCATGGATTCGGCAAGGTGGACGCTTTGCCGCTGGGTGAACGGGCGCAGGTCGAGCCGCAGCAGATGCCCGTCTTTCCATAACGAGGTGACCGCGTCGGGTACCGGGACGCCGCTGCGCACGGTGGCCACGATGTGCGCGGCCTTATCGATGGCCAGTTGCAGCAGCAGTGTCGCCGACAGCTGGTCGAGCAGATGCGCGTCGTCGACGCCGATGATGGTGTGCCCGTCGGCAAGTAGTGCCTCGCGCGCCGCGGACATGAACGTCACGGGGTCGTGCGCGGTATAGACGCCGACCATGTGCGCGAAGACGCCGAGGGGGATGCTGCGCGCCGATTCGGTGCCCGCGACCCAGCGGATATTGCCGCCGACCGCCGCGGTCGCCTGTCTGGCCAACGTCGTCTTGCCCACCCCGGCATCGCCGGTTAGCACCACACCCACGTGTTCCGAGCCGGTGAGCGCTGCGCGGATCGCCTCGAACTCGCTTTCGCGCTCGATCATCGGCCAATTCCGAGCCATAGCTCTAACTGTAGAGCGTCGGAGATCATGATCGAAGGTATCGAAGATGAACGGGCACAGGCTTTCAGACTGTTTCCGGCCCTAATCCCGCGTGATCGAACATCCGCCGCCCAGATCGGGCATGGCCCCCGCGCTTCAGCGAACCATCAACGGGCACACAAGATAACGAATTCGCAACCAGGTGTCATAGCCAACCGGTATGGTCATGGCCGCCTCCTCCCGGTTGTGGCGGCCTTCCCCACCGCCACAACCAGGAAAGGAGGTGAATGGGGAGATGGGTAAACACCGGAAAGAAGAGCCGGCGAATCCGGCAGTATGGCTCGCAACCGCTGTCGCAGCCGCCGGGCTCTTCTACATCCTGATCCGAATCATTCGGACTAGGTAACCCCATTCGGACAGGGGGTCGTATCCAGAAAGGAGCGCTCGACTCCCTGTCCACTCATCACTTGCGTGACAGCAGCGATTCTACGCCCAAAGGGCACATCGGTGGCTAACTTTGCCACTCAGCTCTTCGCAGCCTCAGCCGAGCACATCGTGGCGCACGATCGTCTGATCGCGGCCCGGGCCGACGCCGATGCACGACATCCGCGCACCCGACAGCTCCTCCAGGCGCCGCACGTACGCCTGCGCGTTCGCGGGCAGATCCTCGAAGGTGCGCGCGCCGGAGATGTCCTCCCACCAGCCGGGCATTTCCTCGAAAATCGGCTTGGCGTGGTGGAATTCGGTCTGCGTGGTCGGCATCTGCTCGACCCGCACGCCGTCGATCTCGTAGGCGACGCAGATCGGCACCGTCTCCAGGCTGGACAGCACGTCGAGCTTGGTGAGGAAGTAGTCGGTGATGCCGTTGACCCGGGTCGCGTAGCGCGCGATGACCGCGTCGAACCAGCCGCAGCGCCGGGCCCGGCCGGTGGTCACGCCGACCTCGCCGCCGGTCTTGGCCAGATAGGTGCCGAATTCGTCGAACAGCTCGGTCGGGAACGGACCGGAGCCGACGCGGGTGGTGTAGCACTTGAGGATGCCGAGCACCGTGCTGATCTTGTTCGGGCCGATGCCCGCACCGACCGCCGCGCCGCCCGAGGTCGGATTGGACGAGGTGACATACGGGTAGGTGCCGTGATCGACGTCTAGCAGGGTGCCCTGCGAGCCCTCCAGCAGCACGGTCTCACCGCGCTCCAGCGCCTCGTTCAGTTGCAGGCGGGTGTCGGCGATGCGGTGCTTGAAGCGCTCGGCCTGCTCCAGCACCTCGTCGACCACCTGCTGCGGATCGAGCGCGCGGCGGTTGTAGATCTTGACGAGCACCTGGTTCTTGAATTCCAGTGCGGCCTCGACCTTCTGGGTGAGGATCTTCTCGTCGAGCACATCGGCGACGCGGACGCCGACGCGGGCGACCTTGTCCTGGTAGCAGGGGCCGATACCACGGCCGGTGGTGCCGATCTTCTTGTTGCCGAGGAAGCGCTCGGTGACCTTATCGATGGCCACGTGGTACGGCATGATCAGGTGCGCGTCGGCGGAGAGCAGCAGGTTCGAGGTGTCGACACCGCGCTCCTCCAGGCCGGCCACCTCGTCGAGCAGCACGCCGGGATCGACGACGACACCGTTGCCGATGACGTTCTTCACACCGGGGGTGAGGATGCCCGACGGGATCAGGTGCAGCGCGAACTTGTCACCGTTGGGCAGCACCACGGTATGGCCCGCGTTGTTGCCGCCCTGGTAGCGGACGACCCATTGCAACCGCTCACCGAGTAGATCGGTCGCTTTGCCCTTACCCTCGTCGCCCCACTGGGCGCCGATCAGGACGATTGCCGGCATGGTCGTGTCTCCTACGGTTCGACGCGCAACACGGGTGAAGCCCAGTGTTGCAGCTACCTGCCGTATCGAGGCGGTGGCCGGAAGCACAGTTTAGTAGACGCGTCGACAGCGGCGACGCAGCGGTTGACATCGTAATCTGAATGGCGGCGTTCGCGAGGCCCTGCGTGGTTACGCTTCGCTACCGCCTCCGGGCCCTGAGCTCACGCCGCGGGGCTCGACAACCGTGCGGCCGGAACCGTGTGGGCGGACCAAGGCGCGGTTATGGTTGCACGGAAAGCGAACCGACGAGCGTCGGCCGGACCGAGGAGGGTGTACGGCAGTTTGAGTACCCACGTTCTCCGCTGCGACGGCGCGCCGGTACCCATCGCACTCGCAGCGCTGCCGACGACCCAAACGGCCGCCATTCCGGATACCGGGCAGATCGATGAGCTGCTGCCGGTGCTCGCCGCCGACTCGCTGCCCCGGCTGATCGTGCTCGGCGAGGACGCCGGGCTGGCCGCGGTGCTGACGCACCTGATGCGCACCGAGCGGCTGCATGTGGAGATCGGCTACGTACCGATCGAGAAGACCTATGGCTCGCGCGCCTACCAGACCGGTACCGGCAATGCCGCGGCGAAGCGCGCCATCGAGGGAAAGGCCACGGAGACACCGCTGATCAGGGACGACACCGGCAAGGTGCTGGTCGGGCGTGCCACGATCACGGGGGTGGACGGGGAGAAATTGGAAGGGGAGGCCTACGTGGACGACACACAATTGTTTTCGGGAAAGGTCACGGCGATGCATGTGTCGCCGACCTTGGAGCTACCCGGGGTGCGGGCGACCGCACAGCGCGGGATCCGCAGGCGCCGCTGGGTCGAGGGGCGCGCGGCGCAGCTCGGCACGCCGGGCGCGGTGGTGACCCGCGACGGGATCCGCGGTGAGCGGACGGTGCCGCGGTCGAGTTTCTACCGCCACCACGAGCCCTGGCTGCTGGTCCGATGACCTGGCATTATCCGGAGAATCGCCGCGCGAGCGGATTGGGCGCGGTGCGGCCGAGCCCGGTGTTCCTTGTCGTGGTGATCGCGGCGATCGTCGGCGGCGCGCTGGCGTGGGACGCGGATGTCGAATCGGTGCGCGCGAAGGTCGGCGTGTTCGTCCTGGTGGTGTTCGGCTGGATCGTCAGCCTGTGCCTGCACGAGTTCGCGCACGCGTTCATCGCGTGGCGGGCGGGCGATCACGAGGTCGAGCTGCGCGGCTACCTCACGTTGAACCCGCTGAAGTACAGCCATCCGCTGCTGTCGATCGTGCTGCCGATGGTGTTCATCGCGCTCGGCGGTTTCGGCCTGCCCGGTGGTGCGGTGTACGTGCACTCGCACAACTTCAGCCCGCGCATCCAGCGCCTGATCAGCGGCGCCGGACCGGCCGTCAACGCGGTCTTCGCGGTGCTGCTGCTGCTGATCGTGAAATTGTTCGGCAGCACCTATGAACATCCCGCCTTCTGGTTCGGCCTGAGCTTCCTGGCCTTCCTGCAGATCACCGCCACCGTCCTCAACCTGCTGCCGATCCCCGGCCTCGACGGCTACGGCATCCTGGAGCCCTCGCTGAGCTACCAGACCCGCCGCTCGATCGATCAGTACAAGCCCTTCGGCATGCTGATCCTGTTCGTCCTGGTCTTCACCCCCGCGCTGTACCGCCCCCTGTTCGAAATGATCTACGCCATCTTCGAACTCTCCGGCGTCCCGCGCATCTGGTCCCAGTACGGCGGTTACCTCGTCCGATTCTGGTTGTAACTCATCTGCCCTGGTAGAACGCAGAAATCCGGTGCGAGCCTTGTTCGTGACTCGCACCGGATTTCTGGTTCCCTGATCGGTTTTCGATTGGCTAGGCATCTCTCAGGCCGTCTCCAGGCCGTCATCGGCGGGTAGCTTCCAGAAGGCCGCCGTGTCGTCCACGGCCTGGCGGGCGCGTTCGTTACTGGACGACAGCAGGTGTGTGTAGACCCGGAGTGTGAACCCGGGGTCTTCGTGTCCGAGGAAGTCCGCCAGTTCCTTGATCGACACACCGCGCGCCAGCAATGTGGATGCATACAGATGCCGAAGTCCGGTGTGCATTCCATCGGCACGAGGGCGGTAGATCAGGTCGCCAACAGCGAAGGCCGGTTTCCAGACGGTCTTGGTGAACACATCACCGCTCATCGTCGCGCCATTGTGGTCGGTGAGCAGCAGCAGCACGGTGACAGGTTTGCCATCAGCGCTGCCCCAAGGCAACGTCACAGACTGCGGCGGGTACTCCTTCATGTGCTCATCGATTTCATCCAGCACCGCTTTCGACAGTGGCACGAACCGCGTCTTCTCCCGCTTCGGTAGCGCGAACATCAGCACACCCTCCACGTACTTCACTTGGCGCTGAATGTGTACGACCATGGCCTCACGGTCGATGTCATCGGGCGACAGACCGAGAATCTCGCCCTGCCGAGGGCCGAGCCCCGCACCGATAGGAACCACCACCGAGAACCGGGGCTTCGATTCGCTCAATCCACGACGCACCGCTGTGATCCGACTCTCCGGCCAGACAACGACTTTCGGGCTCTTCGCCACGGGGCGGCGTACTGTCTTGGCCTTACACGGATTCGCACGAATGATCCTGTCGTCAACGGCCGAGTCCAGAATCCCGGACACCATCGCGAACAACACCGCCATGTAGTTGTCCGAGTACTTCTTCGTCTCCAGCTCTGCCACCCAATCACGGATGGTCGACGGCATGACCCGACCAAGGGACAAGTCGCCGAACGTCGGATAGATCCGGCTGGTGAGCCGACTCCGCAATGCTGCACGGGTCGCGGGATCGGGCGATTGCGCCTTGTACCAGCTTTCGCCTTGCTGCCGGAACTTCTTCGTCGCCGCACGGGGGTCGATGTATTTGCCCTCGCGCTTGTCGGATTCGACCTCGATGAGGAAGTCGTCGGCGCGCTTCTTCTCGCGATCGGCGAACGACTTGGATCGTTCGACTCCATCGGGATCGATGTACCGCACTCGGTAGCGAAGCCCACGCCCGTACAGCTCGGTTTTCTCCATGACCGGTTTGCCGCGGCCGTTGACGACGATTTTGTCGTTCTCGTCCCGCTGGGGTCGCCACCAGCGATCGTCTACGTGCCCCATCAGGCCGCCGCCTCATCCGAATCGACCCAGGCTCGTACCCGTGCGGGGTTGTAGCGCAGATGTCGGCCGACCTTGCGGACAGGAGGCCCTTCACCAGTCCATTTCCACTGGTACAGGGTCTTGACCGGCACGCCAAGGAAGTACGCCGTCTCCTCAACATTCCAAAGCCGATTATCTGGTAGCTCCATCACCATCACCCCTCCCCTACGCCGCTTGCTGAGTTGCCGAAGTTTTCTCCGGTCTGGGTGGTTCGGGTGGTTCAGCCGCCATCCGTGCTCTCAAGTACTCGGCACGCCAGACGGTGCGCCGGGATACCGCGCCCATGATCAGGTGTTCACGCAGGGGCCGGGACTTGTCTCCCGGTTCGACTGGCGTCACCTTCAAATGCGATGTGTCAGGTTTGACGATTCCGGCGTCGGCGAGGAGTTGCCGAACAAACTCGACACGGTCTTGCTTGTGGTCGATCAGGGTCTTTCCCGACCAACGCCGCGACACCAGTACTCGCCGACCAGGCAGCCCGAGGGTGTCTCGGCGGTGTGCTTTGCCCCGGCAGCGTCCGGGCACGGTCTTGTCGCTGGCGCCCTGGGGGACGATGCCGTAGCGCAGCCAGACCGCGCAGCGCGGCGAGCATGGGGTGTGCTGGAGTTCCGCATGTAGCCGGTCGTAGTGTTCGGCGGCCCGATCCGATTGAGGCTCAACGATTTCCGCGATCGACTTCACCAGGTACTTGGTGACGTAGCCGATGGCTCGGCCGGCCTTTTCGGTGCCGCCGACGATGCCCTTGATGTGCTTGCGATCCATCTGCGTTCCGAACCGCACTGTGTGCGCCGGTTCGAGGTCATCAACCGCGTCGAGGATGTCCAGGGCGTCATCCCAGTACGTCAGCGCCTTCCCGGTTCCGGGGTCGACGAAAGTGGCCTTGCGGTGGTCCCACACCGGCCAGTAATCCCCGCCGTACATCTGGTTCTCGGCATCGAACCGAGGCCACCACACCTGGTGGTAGGTAGCCGCGGTCACCTGCTTGAGGATCTCGCGGGAGATCGCACCGCGGATCAGGATGTGCAGGTGCGGGGCACCGCGCTTCTGCGGCTCCACGGTCGCAAAGTACTGAATCTCGTAACCCACTGCGCGACGCAGGTTTTGAATCCAGCGGTCGACCAGCTTGGAGAAGAACACAATGTCGCGTGCGGCAGTGACGTAGTCGTAGGAGTCCAGATCGACCGGAGACCCGTCCGAGCATGGCTCGCCCTTGTCGTTGGTTGCGCCGTCGCGATTGATCCGGCCGTAGCCCGGCATGGTGAGGGTGACGAACATGCTCGGCTGGTGCTTGCCCGCGAACACCTCGCCGATGGTGCGCTTGGTGACCTTGCGGCGCGGCAGGTTCGGCACATCCTGACGCCGCCGAGTAGAGCGTCGCCGCCGATCCTTGGTAACCATATCCAGGGCCGGAAGCCGACCACGCAGCCCGGATTCTCGCAACTCGCAATCCAAGTCAGCCACCCATACCCGGCAGCTCTCGGCCATCCCCTCATCGCCGTTCGCCACCGCCTGCCGGTATTGGGCGACGAGATCGGCTCGAGCGGTGAGCAATTGAACTTGGGCCGGGGTCGGGTCCTTCTTCTCGTCATCGAGCTCGATGCTCATGTGCCAGCCTTCGCGGCACTGCGCGATCCGCAGCAGCCGGTTGGCTTTGGCACAGGCCGGGCACACCGATTCGATCGTGGACTTGCACGGGGCGCCTTCGTAGGTGACGGTCCCGGTGCGCGGGTCCTCCACACGCATCGGAATCGGCCGGCGGCACACGTCGTACTGTTCGGCGGCGGCTTGGGCGACCTCGTGCAGGTCGGGTAGGGCGCGGCGCTGAGCCGCTGTCGCTCCTGTCTGGGGCTTGTCGGGGGTGTCGTTCATCAGGCTGCGCCCTTTCTCCAGCGAGGCGTGTCTATGCGGGGTGCGGTGATGGGGTGGGCGAGTGAATCCGATTGGCGCATTACCAGTTCCATCACCCCTGGGGCGGTGACGATGGCCCGGCAGTCCAGGGCGCCGAAGGTGTGTGCGATCCGCTTGACGCGGTTTTCGTAGTCCTCGGGGCAGTGGCCGGGCAGCATCTTGACCCGCAGCCGATCCACGGTGTCGCCGATCTCGACACCCAGCAGCCGTGGAACGAACACCGCGTCGTCGCGAACGAGGGTCAGCCCGCATGCCTCGATCCGGCGGTCCCACAGGCGTCGGTAGCGCCACCAGATCAGGAACCGGGTGCGTGCCCGTGAGGTGATCCACCGCTCGAAGGTCTCCGGGCTCCCTGCTCGCCAGAGCACCATCCCCGCGATGAACACCCCGACCACCGCGACACCTGCCCGCCAATCCAGCCACACGCCCACCGCAACCGCGGCTGCGATCGGGATCGAGATCATGGGGAACAGCAGTGCCCACCACACGCTCACCGCGACGGTCTTCACGATAGTGACCAGGACAGCGGTGGCGATCTTCTCGAACACGATGTCGATCTCGGTTCTCGACTGTGTGCCGGTTGTTTTCGTCATAGTCGTTGCCCCTTCTCGGGTAGGTCGAAGGCGAGTTGGGTCGGTTGCTCACGCTCACCGATCCAGGTCCGCCACATCTCCCTGTTCGAATTGCGGTACACCACAACCGTTTTCACGGCATTGACCTTGGCGGCGCAGATGTGAGCTTCGGCGGCGGTTGTGGCGTGGGGCAGAGGGCGGATGATCCGGCCGACCATCACGCCCCACTGCGTCCGCTTGGTTGTGCTCATGCCGCCCAGTCGCCGTCATCGAGACCGTCATCCCAGCCGGGAACATCGCCGGTCTCGGCGAGCAGGTGCACCGCGATGGAAATCGGGTCCATCCCGGAGCGTTCGAACTGGCAGCGCCGACGCGACCGGACATGGACTGCGGCGTCGATGTCCTCACGATCGAACTGGCGGGAAGTCTGGCGGGAGCTGTGGCGGATGTTGGTGCGTGCGTTCATGATTGGGCCTCGATTTCAGGGATGCCGCACTCTGCGCAGCTGCGGGAGCGGGTGAGTTTGCCCAGCGGCCACACCGTGGTCTGCCAGGTGTCGGGGTAGGTGTGTCCGTACTGAAGGCAATGCAGGGTGGCGATACAGCCGTCGCAGAGGATGCGGTCGCCGTCGTAGACCCACCCGACAGTTGCGGAGTGGGCGCTGAAGTAGGCGATGGCCTGGGCAATGGAGTGGAAACAGATGCTCTCGTTGTCTTTTTCGCTGTAGTGGTCTCCGCAGCCGTCGCAGTAGACGACGACGTGTTCTTCGATCACGAATCCCGCCTTCATCACCGACCACCCTCTTGCGGGTTCGGCAGCCAGCGTCGGGGGTAGAGCTGACGTGGGTAGACGGTGGCGTAGAGGGCTACTTCGGTCGGGGAGAGACCGGCATAGCTTTCGTCCTCTCGGATGTCGAACCCGATCTCCGCCAGCAGCTTCACGATCTCGTCCACCTTCGAGCGAGACCCGTACAGCCGCACATCGACCGCCGATGCCGGAATCGCGCGAGCGCTGTCGTTCATGCCGCCACCCCACTCAGGCCGTCGTCGTCGCCGAGGTCGTCAGGGTCGAAGTCGCTGTAATCAGTTGTCGGCCCGGCGATTTCGGGCGCAGGTGAGTACGCGTCGACGATGGCATCCGCTGCGTCGTCGTCGACCCAGAACGCGCGGACCCGCACGAACTCGGTGGTGCCGTCCTCACCCACATACCCGACACCTGGTGTCTGGTCGGAGATTTCATGGCAGCGAGCACCGCGGTCCTTCGCGCCTTGGCCGTGGACCATGGCGTTTTGGGTCGGTTCGTCCAGGCGCAGGCCGATGCGGACCGGGAACAGTTGCCGGTTGGGCATCGTCTCCTTGGACGGGTCCTGCAACGCTGCGACCACTGACACCGCCGCCGCGCGCCCCTTCGACAGGAGCAGCCCGGTCAGGCGCCGGAACTCCTCCTGTTCGTTGCGGTCGGCATAGGACGACAGCGCCGCGGCCTCATCGATGATGATCAGAATCAGCGGTTCATCGATGGTCGGGACCAGCTTGCGGATACCGGCCGCACGCATCCGCACCAGCCGCTCGTCCATGAGCTCCACGGCTTCGCGCAGCATCGCGAGAATGCTGGCGGTATCCACGGTGAACCGGACGAACAACCGGTTCTCACCACGCCCGAACTCCGCACCGCCTTTCGGATCCGCCACCCAGACGTCCACCAGGCCGGTTTTGATCGCCGGGCCGACCCCGCGCAGGATCGACCACAGCACCGACCCTTTACCCGAGCCCATCGCACCGGCGAGAAGGATGTGGACGTACAGGATTTTCAGCAGCCACAAGGCGCCGTACTCGGTGATCCCGACCGGGACCGCCTCCAGGTCCACCTCGTTGTGAACCGCTTCCGGCGACGCTGCCGGGGCGGCGAGGGTGTCGAACACTCTCACCTGGAGACGGACCCAGCTCGGCTCGGGTGACAGCGCTGTCACCTTCGGCACCTGGAAGTAGGTGGCGAACTGGGCCAGGATGTCGTCGTTGTTCCAGTCCTTGGGTTTCTGGCCGCCGAGCATCATCACATCGACATGCAGCCCGGATTCGTCGTAGTAGTAGCCGTCAACGTGCGGGAAGCCGTCGTTGCGTGAACCGAGTCCGAGGGCCTCGAACATCAGGTTGGTTTGCATCGGATCAGCCAAAATCGTGACCGCCGTGCGCAATTCGGCCGGCGCCTGCGCGGCGATGTCCTGCGCCGTGATCGGGCGGGCGCCTGCTCCTGAATGCCGCATCCACCACATACCGGCCGCGCCGATGAACGCGCTACCAGCCACTACCAGCTCAGCTGCGACCATGTCACTGCCCTGCCTCAGCCTCGAGCAGAGCAACCAACGCGTCATCGCATGCCGGGCAATTGCACCGATCACCGGTGACATCGCGGAACGGAATCGATGGCAGGTCAGCGCCTTCGATGATGCGGCCCTCATTGACCGCCGCCGCCAGCAACTGCGCCAGCTCAGCCGCCGCATCCAGGTTCATGATCAGCAACGGCATCCTGCCGCCCGCGTGATGACCACCCAGGGTCAGCCACACCAACCCCGCATGCTCACCCTCGGTCACATACCGGACACCAGGCGAACCATGACCACTCACACGGGTTTCCGGCAGTTCAAACGACACATGACGCTGCGGATCCGACGAAACCCAATAGCCCTCGGCCCGGACCATCTCACTCGACGACATCACTGAACCCCCTGTGCTGTAATGGAAGTCGCGCAAAACATCACGCATCCGTCCGGCCGGGCCGGAGTCCGGGGAATCTCTCCCGCCGACTCGCGACCCATGGTGAGCAGCAGCGTCACGGGCAGCACCACCATCACGGCCAGCACGAACACCGCGACCCATCCCGGGCGCCTCAGAGCAATCGTGATCATGACGCCCTCCACCCATCACCACTCGGCGGGTACACCTCGGCGAGGTCGATGAAAGGCCACGGCTCGCCGCCCGCTTCGTCGTCGCCGGGCTCGCCGTCATCGTCTGGCTCGGCTTGGCCCATGGCCTCAGCGAACGCGTCGAGCCGGTTATTGACCTCGGAAATGCGCTGGCGCATCGCCTGGAACTCGTCGGCCTGTTCTTGGGCCAGCAGCTCGATCCGCACTTCGCCGATCCAGCTTTCGAGCATGTAAACCGTGTCGACGAGCGTGAACACCCTGCCCAGACCCATTCCGACGACGCTCACGGCCAGCACGATCACGCACGCCACACACGTCCAGATCGCAATCTCGTGCGCCATCACGCCACCGCCTTCACCAGATCAACCCGCCCGGATTGCTGATCGGCGATCGCATCGGCGATACCGGCATCGAGCAGCCCGCGCAGTGCCACGGCTTGGGACAGGTCGAGCTGCATGAAGCAGCTGGTGCCGAACCTCACGAACACTTTCTTGCCGTAGAAGTGGACCTCGAACGACACGGCATGCGCCGCCATGGTCACCAGCACGTCATCGTTTCGGCCGGTTCTGTGGACCGGGTAGTACTTGTCGGACATGAGAACTCCTTGTCAGGAAACCGTGAGCGGCAGCGCTTCTTGCACCGGCCGCACAGGGCGAATAGGGCGCACCGGCACGACAGCCGGGCGAATCTTCGGCGTAGCCACCACCGGCTCAGCGACTGGAACAGCCGCAGGCACTTCGACTGGCGGTTCGCCGGATACTGCGATAGTCGGAGCAGCCTCCTCGGCCACGGCCGGAGTTGAGCGCGAATCATGCTGGGCCGCACGGAACAGCACAGCCAGACCATGGGTATCGGCCAGTAGGGAAATCGGGGCGATCGCAGCAACCAGCGCCGAAGCCCACCAAGGCAACTCGCGTCCGGCAGCGATCGCGTGCAGAGAGTTGCCAACCACCGACACGACCGCGCCGACGACCAGCACCCACAGGAACCATTGCCGCTCACGAGATTTCGCCAGCACCAACACACCCAAAGTGGCTTGGATGATGGTGCCGTCCACGATCACCGGGAACAGCCAGGCATCTCCGGCGGGGATATGAGCCAGGATCGCCAGATCCCGCAGCGTCGCGAACGACAACCGAAACGCCGCCGCCCCGACACCCGCGAGGATGACAACGGCGGACCAGCGCGCCAACCGCATCCCCACCGACCGGTCCGCCGCATTCATCACGCCGCCTTAGCGCTGGACGGGCGAGCAGCACCCGGATCGGCCGGCGGCACCTTGGCACCGGAAGCGTCACCCACGATGCCGGTCGCGCGGTACTGGTAGCCCAGGTACTTGAACTCGCCCTGCCCCATCACCTTCGGCTCGGCGGTAAGACCCTCGAGCTCGACCATCCGCATGCCAGTACCAGCAACGATCTCCTCCGTCGCCGGAACCGGCTGAACCTCCGCCACGAAGATGATCTCGAAACTGGCCCGCTTCGCCTTCTCCTCGTGCGGATCGGTCACCGTCGCCTTCCACAGCGGCAGACCCGTTCCTTGCCCCTCCCGATCCAGGTCGAACATGCCCTCCGGCGCTGCGTTCGGGTTCGGGTTGTACTTCGTCATCCGCGTGATCTCCCCCAGCAACACCAGCTTCTGCGGGAACGCCGAACCGAACCGGATCGGGAACTGATAGCCCCTCTTAATCGCCATTGCTGAACTCCCTTGCATCTGTTGCGAATTCGCCTTGCGGGTTGCTTCCGCGTCAGCGGGACAAGCCCAGTGTATACACAACTGTGTATACACACAACGTCTGCGTATACACAGCTTGATCCCGACCGGTTGCGGCGGTTGAGTAAAGCGCCGTTGACCTGTGCGTATACGCAGTTGCGTATACTGAGAATGTCGTCAACATCGGAACCACTCGAAAGGATGCAGCTCCATGGCAGAACCGGCCTATGTGTCGATCGCAGGGGAGTACGCCCGACAGATTCGCGGCGGGGATCTCGCCCCCGGGACGCAGCTGCGGAGCTATGCCGAGCTCGCCGAACGACACGGCGTATCGCAAATCGTCATCCGCAAGGCAATAGAGCTACTGCTCAGCCAAGGATTGGTACGGACGGTCGAACGCCGAGGAACCTTCGTCGCCGATCGGCCGAATCTGGTTCGTGTATCCCCCGAACGACAGATGGAGAGTCCTGAGATGACCTACAGCCGCGAGACCGATCGAGAGGTCAGCATCGAACGCGACACCCAGCACATACCCGCATCACCCGAGCTCGCCGAGGTTTTCGGAATCGCCACAGGGGACGAGCTGACTCATGTCATCACGCTCGCCACCGAGGGGGGCCGACCGATCTCGATATCGGACACCTACCAGCCCCTCGGCGTGCACGGCACCACGGACGCGGTTCTCCTCGAGGAGACGATCGCGGATCGTATCCCGCCTCTCGCCCACGGCGAATGGCTCGGCGTCGCATCGGGCGACCTGGTGAAAGCCGTACATCAGCGATTCCTGACCAAGGACGACCGAGTGCTCATGATCTCGGACGTGTCGTACCCGCGGGATCGCTACGAAGCGTTCGTCTTCCGGATGCGACTCGATCTCGACATTGAGCCTGTCACCCCCAGCGCCGACTGACCCATCGCCACATAAGACGCCCGGGCAACCGCTTCTCCCAGGAGCAATCGTCCGGGCGTTGTCATGTCCGCTCAGCGGCGGCGAACCCACCCCTGGCAGATATCGGTCAGGTTCCACCACGAAACATGCTGCGCATCTTGGGATTCGAGGTGCCAGGCAGCACTGAGGTGATCGAAGAAGGCATCATCGCCGGTCTTCCCGCCCTTCGGTTCGCCGATGTAGACGACGCGTTCACCGCCCGCCTTCTCGAACGCTCGCAAGGCCTCCGACGCCATTGGCGAGCCCCAGCCGGGCGGCCAGCACATGAACAGGACGCCCTCCCCTTGGCGCTCGGCCGCGAATTGATCCAGGTCGCCAACCGGGTACCAGATGTCGCGTTGGCCGGAAGCGCCAGGAAATGAAACGTTCTCCACCTGGTCCGGCGGCTCCGAGTCGAACGCAGCCACCTCCACCCCGGTGTCCGCCAACTGGCGTGCCCAGTATCCGCGGCCCGCACCGAGTTCGAGCACCTTGGCTCCCCCGCTGAACTCGCCGATCCACCGCAACGTCTCCGGTGACGGCACCGCGTAGGCGTACACCGACTGCAAGATCGTCTGAGCGAACCCCAGACGCACACTCCCATTCGCCCGCCCGCCATTCACCACACGGCCGCCATCGCCATCACCTACCGATGGGCCGACGATGTCCCAATACGGGTTCCCCGTAGGCGATTCCCCACCCGTCATGTAATGCACAAGACGAAGGTCGAACGCCGAATCAGCTCCAGCATCACCGGTACCCGACAGCTGCGGAGCCGTGTCCAAGTAGTCCGCCACCCGGGGATACTCCGCTCGTAGCCGCTGCTCGTCGTCCAGCAGCGCAGCCAGCTCGGTCCGTCGTTCGGTCGTCAGCGCTAGGCCAGTCATGTAGGCAATTCTCCCGGGCACCACGCCCTTTCACGATCAGTTGCCGAATTTCGCCATACAGGATCAAGAGCGCCTGCGGCGGCGCTACCGCGCCGCCGCCGCGCTACGACGCGCAACCGTCTTGCTCGAACCTCACCGCCGGGCGCGTCGGCACGTCGGCGGCACGGTTGCGCCTCCAATGTTGCTCCAGGACATGCATGGTCACCTCTGCGATAACCGGGAAGTGCTGGGCACGACGAGAGCCGTACCCGGCTTGCTCTCCCGCAGCCCGAGCACGAATCGGCCGGCACCGTACGGGGTGACCAGCTGTGGGTCCCGGCCGATGGAGACGAGATGGAGATGCACGCCGCGGTTGGTCGGTGGCCGATGGTCACGTAGGCCCCCTGCCTCCTCATGGCCCAATTGTCTGACCTCACTCGGGCGTGTCAAGGGAAAGAGCGCCCTTGACACGCCCTCCCTCCGCTCAGGGATGGCCGGGACGAGGAAGCTGGGAGAAGAGCAGTCGGTGCGGCGCGAGGCCACATCTGGATGCATCCCCAGCCATCCCAGGGGCAATCTTCCTGCATTTTGTGATCGCAATAGCTGTAATACTGTGATCGAGTTCTCTGTTCACACATGAGTGTTCGCATGTTAGCCTGATAAAAGGACATCCGAGAGGATTCCGATTAGCCTTCGACCCCGCCAATGAGTGCGGGGTCGTCGTGCATTTCAGGGTGTCCAGAGGTATCTGTAATGTACGTTCGGCTCAATTGTCGCCCATAGCATGGCATTAGCTTTCTCGGCGCGAGGATCTACGATCGGTGTACGCCGGATCCGATAGTGCAAGTACGAGACCAAATCGGCGGCCTGTAGCAGGCGGCTGTCGCACGAGGGCGCGAAGTGAATCGTGTCGGCCACCATCTCCAACTTCGTTCCAAAGTAGCCACCGGTGCCAACATGCTGGTACTCCCAGACGCTCTTACGGTGACCGTCGTGACCGCCAACCTCATCAGCGATGACCAAAACAGGCTGGCTGACGCAGACTGCGTAGCCGTTAATCGACTGCAGAACGTGCTCCAACACGACTCGATGTGGTGACCACGGGTTCACATACCGCGCCACAAGTGCCTTCCTGTCGACACCTCGATATATCAGCTTCAGATCGGCAGTCCCGGCGATGGCCTTCAGTGCGTCGTGGTAGACGCCGATGCGCACACGGATCTGTGGTGCGAGTCGGACCCAGCCGTTCTTACCTTGCACGAGGTCGTTTCCGTGAAGCTCGGCCCGCGGATCAATTGACCACGCGCTTGCTGCTTTGCCTGCTACCTCGTCAAGGCTATTTGCCAGCTTGAGAACCTCATCAGCCGGGCAAATGACGGCAGCTACCCAGTACTCTCCCGCGTCATACGACTCATCTAGGTAGGCCAACAGCACATACTAATTATCGCGATTAAGGAACCGCTTGATACACATTAATTTTTAGAGGCATTGTCCGACAGACGACGCTCCGGATATCTCGAAGAACTGCCCGAGTCCGCCCCCGGAGCGTACGACAGATCCGACGACAACGCCGACGGCACTGACGACATCCCCGCCGCGCTCATCACCCAACCACTGGAAGGCACGATGATTAGGTACACCTCATCTGACTGACTACGAATCAGACGGTCCATGATGACGCTCGATGTCACCACGATGTCACAAGTCCCGCGAACTAAGCCGGACACAGCCAGACACAGCCGGAGAAAACCGCCAGGTGGCCGGACAGCAACGACCATCCAGGTATCCCGAAAACCGGCCCGGGGCTGCCTCCGGAGCAGACGGCCATAGCTGGAATCAGGCCGTCGCCAGGCCGTGCGAGGCCGGGGAGCAGCCGAAACTGCTGAGAACGAATAGGAACTGCCGCGCAGGTCATCGGACATTTCCGCGATCTTCGCCCAGGACACCGGAATACGGCCGCATGATCTACGCCATCTTCGAACTCTCCGGCGTCCCGCGCATCTGGTCCCAGTACGGCGGTTACCTCGTCCGATTCTGGTTGTGAGCCACCGCAGCCGCAACGTTCGAAGCACCGAAAACCCCGTCCGGAGCGAGTCTTACGAGCGACCGTTGGCGGCCCGTCTCGCATCCGAGCGGCCGAAGCGCATGCGCCGCAGGCGCGAGTCTCGGCCGCTCGGATGCGAGACACAGGGGGCCGCCAACCCGCAGCGCCGCAGGCGCTGCCATATACACAGAGCCGCCTTGGTCGACCTCATTGACCAAGGCGGCTCTGCTCCTCGCCTTCGCTGCTCGCGGCCCCTCCCGCCCGGCCACCACACCAATAATGGCCGGTGAGGCCGCGACTGCGTGAGCGAAGCTGGACCGCAACACCCCTCGTCGTTTTGCGGTACCAGCTCAAAGTAGGGCCGGGCGGCGCGTCGAACACGAGTAGCCGACTACCCCAAAGCGCGGCTGTTCGGCGCGCGGCGCGTCGGCCGCGGACATGCGGCGACCGGTAATGTCCGAAATCGGCTGAGTAGTCGACGCTGTAGCTAGACCGCGGGCGGCACGTGCGGGTTCGGCACGGTCGGCGGCAGCAGCGCGATGGCGGAGATCCGCTTCACCCCGCACACCTGCATCAGGTCGATCAGCGTCGAGCGCACCTGCGCGAAGACGACGTGCGCCGAAAGACCGGCGCCCTCAACCAGTTCCGGCCGCGCCTCCTTGGCGACGGAGCGCAGCACCCTGGCCGCCTCGGCCTGGTCCGGCTGCTGGCCCGGATCGGCGAGCATCATCCTGCGCACCACCTCGACGGCCTGGCCGAGCCGCTCCACCTCGTCGATGAGCCTGGGGTCGAGGATCTCGTCGTCCAGGACCAGGCTCAGCGAGCGGCGCAGCAGCACCCTGGTGTTGCGTACCGCGTTGTCCAGCGGATCCGCGGTGGCCTTGATGCGATCGAGCCTGGCGCGCGAGTTCCAGTACAGCGGTGAGATCCGGCTGATCTCGCGGCCGCCCTCCAGGGTGGCGCGCAGCGCGTCGATCTGCGGCTGGGTCGCGCGGACCGCCTCCAGCGCGGTCCGCACCTTCTCCGGGTCCTGGGCGAGCAGCCCGTCCGCGCCCTCGGCGAGCGACTTCCCCATCACGGCAAGGATTTCCGCGGCCTGCTCGCGTGCCCTGCGCACGGGGTGCAGCGGAATCGCGGCGACGATCACCACGCCGACCAGGCCGCCGACCAGCGCGTCGATCATCCGCGCGAAGCCGCCGCCCGCCGACGGCGGCAGCAGCGTCGCGACGAGTACGGCCGAACCGGCCGCCTGCATGGTGATGATCGAGCCACCGTCGAGGAATACCGCGAGCGCCATCGCGACCGCGACCACCAGCGCGATCTGCCAGACACCGGTGCCTGCCCTGGTGATGAACAGGTCACCGATGCCGATGCCGACCGCGACGCCGACCACCAGCTCCACCGAGCGCTTCAGCCTGGCGCCGAACGAGATACCGATCGACACCACCGCCGCGGTCGGTGCGAAGAACGGCTGCGGATGCCCGACCACCTTGTGCGCGATGAACCAGGCGAGCGCCGCGCCGACGGCGCACTGGACGATCGGCAGCGCGGAAAGGCGTAACCGCGCCCACGCCTCCCGCAGCGTTTCGACCGTGCTCGCTTTGGCGACGGCGACAGGCGAATTCGGGTCGAGCACGCTGGCTCAGTTGAGGCCGAGCTCGGCCGCGGCGCGCGGGTCGCAATCCTCCAGCAGATCGAGGCAGCGCGCGTATTCCTCGGTCTCACCGATCACCTTCGCCGCCCGCGCCAGCGCGCCGACGCTGCGCAGGAAACCCTGGTTGGGTTCGTGGCTCCACGGCACCGGGCCGAAACCCTTCCAGCCGTTGCGGCGCAGCAGATCGAGGCCGCGGTGGTAGCCGGTGCGGGCGAACGCGTAGGCGGCGACGATGTCGTGGTTGATCGCGGGTTCCTGGCCCTCGCCGCGGCCGAGCGCGGCTTCGGCGAGATAGGCCCAGGCGATCGAGGCCGCCGGGTGTTCGGCCGCCACCTGAACCGGATCGGCCTTGTCGAGCAGAGCCTGCTCCGCGTCGGAGTTTTCGGGTAGAAGCACTGGTTGCGGTCCGAGCAGATCACCGAACGAGGTCATGCGGATCATTGTGCACCACCCTTGTCCGGCGGAGCGCTTGGTCAAAGGCGGGCTCGGTCCTGCCACTGCCGCTACGCTGGCCGACGAGTTCACAGTTCCGCCTGAGCGAGGGGTAGTGGTGTCCGACCCGAACGACGAAAAGAACCCGGCGAGCGATGCCGCGCGCCCCGCGGCGGACGCCACGCGCCCCACCCCCGCGGAACAAAAGCCCGCCGACCCCGGCGCCACCCCGGCCCCCGCCCAGCCGAACCCTGTCGCAGCCCCGCAGGCACCGGGCCGCGCGGCGCCGACCATCGCGATGCCACAGCCCGGCACCCCCGCGAGCCAACCCCCGGCAAGCCAGTCGACAGCAGAGGCCACAGCGCCTACCCCCGGTGTGGCACAGCCAGGTACCCCCGTGAGCTCTTCGGATGACCCGAACACCGCCCCTACGCCCGGCACTCCCACCACACCCACGGTCGACGCCACCGCGGAAACCGCTGCGATCCAACGCAACCCGAACCCCGGCGCCACAACCGCGGGCGGCCCGACGGCAGGCTCGGCCACCGCCGAGGCAACGCAGCAGGCCGAAGCCGCACACCAGCCCACTGCCGGATCGACACCCGGCTCGGGCAATGCCACAGGTGCACCGTCTCCAGCCGCGACTCAACCGACCGGTCAGAGCTCAACACCCGGCGGCGCAGCATCGAGCGGGGCGGTCGTAGGCACTGCACCGACTCAGCTTCCCGGCTCGGCCGCCCCGGGCTCGGTACCCGACTCCGCGCCAGGGGCAGGCTCCGGCGCGGAAACCGCTGCTACTCAGGGGGGTAGCGCGCCGCAACAAGCAACGCCCGGTAACGCTGGTACACCTGTAGCCGGTCACGGCAACCCAGCCGCAGCGTCCGCTGCCGGTAACACTCCGGCGGGCGATGCGGGCGCGCAAGGGATCGGCACCGGCGCGGGAACGGCCGCACCGGGTGGCGATGCCGCGCCGACGGTCCGTCAAGGCATTGCGGCGGAGCGACCGGCGAGTCCGCCTGAACCAGGCGCTATTCCGAAGATCAACCGGATCGATGCGACGCAGCCAGCCGGATCGCCGGTAGCACCTGCCGCCGCGCCGAGCGGCGGTGCGACGGAAGCGCCTGCCGCGCAAGCGGATAAGGCCGCGGAAGAGGCCACTGCCGGGCAGGACCAGCAGGGATCCGGCGAATCCGGCGGTGAAACCACGGGTTCCGAGGCGGTCACCACCGTGATGCGAACGGTGCCGCCGGTCGCGGAGGGCGCTGCGGCCGTCGACGCGGGGGCCGGGGATCCCGATGCGGTCACCGTTTCGATGCAGACAAAGGCTCCGGAGCCGGCGCAGGATGAGGTCCCGGGGTCGGAGGACAAGACGGTCGCGATGCGGATCGTGCCTGCTGTGGACGACGCGAAGACCATGGCGTTGCCGATTCAGCAGCCGGGCAAGCCCGCAGGCACCGATCGGGTGACCACGCCCGCAGGCGGGCCCGCGCCGCTGACCAAGCCGCCGAGCACGCCGCGATCCGCGCCGGGACCGAAACAGCCTGGTCCGCAGGGGCCTTCGGCGCCGCCGCAGGGCGGTCCCGATCCCACCGAGGAGACAAGGCCGTCGGCGCCGCGGCCGCCGGGCGCACCGCGTCAGGTCGCCACCGCGCCGTCGCCCGCCGATATGCAGCCGACGCTGCCCGCGCAGTCGGTGCTCGGCCCGCGCCCGCCGCAGCCGCGCACGATCGCGCCGCCGCAGCGCATCGAGCCGTCGGGTCAGCTGCCCGCACAGCAGCAGGTGACGCCGGCGGCGCCCGCGGCCGCGCGTAAGCCGCGGCGCTGGCTGATCGCGGTGGCCGGTGCCGCGGCGCTGGTGGTCGCGCTGATCGCGGTGATCGTCGCGGTCGTCGCGAATTCGGACGACAACTCGCCAGAGGCCAAGGTCCGCGCGGTCATCACCGACTACACGGATGCGCTGAAGAAGGGCGATCTAGCCACGCTGCGCAGTTCGACCTGCGGCATGCTGCACGACTACTACCAGGGTCTACCCGAGGATCAGTTCACCGCGGTGCACCGGCTGTCCATGGAGCGCAAGAGCGTTCCGGTGGTGGAGACCATCGATGCGATCCGCATCACCGACAACACCGCGATCGCGCAGGCCATCGTCTACACCGATGCCGATCCGAGTAAGCGTTCGGCGCGCACCTTCGATCTGCAGCGCACCGCCGACGGGTGGAAGGTCTGCGATCAGCCGCCGGGCACCCCGTAGTGCCGTCGGCGCTTGCCGGATCCGCTCCGGCGAGCGCCGCCGCGCCATGGCGTAAAAGCGCTAGCACCAACCTGTCTGATTCGTCGCAATTACGACCACCCACCGCCGCCCAGAGCGTTGCGTTAGGCCTTCCACCTGGCGATATTCGGTAGTACGCGTCACATCTACCTGGTCAATCGACCGCTTCGGAAGTAGCATGACCCGGATCATGGGCAGTGAGACAATGGCGCGGCCGGTTGCCGACGACACGGCAGCAACGGCGACGCTGGCAGGACAGCGGTTCCGGGTTCGGGACCACTACGAGGTCGGCAGAGAAAAGGTTCGCGAGTTCGCGCGCGCGGTACAGAACCAGCACGGCGCGCATCACCACGAGGCGGATGCGCGCAAACTCGGCTACCAGGGCATCGTGGCGCCGCCGACCTTCGTCTCGACGATCGGCCTGACCATCACCCACGCGCTGCTCGACACCGTGCTCACCGAGTACGACCTGTCGCAGATGCTGCAGACCGACCAGATCTTCGAGATCTACCGCCCGCTCGTCGCGGGTGACCGGCTCACCAGCGATATCGCCATCGAATCCATCCGCCAGTACGGCGACAACGACTTCATCACCGTGAAGTTCGCGCTGACCAATCAGCACGGCGAGGTCGCGCAGGTCGGGACGACCACGATCGTCGCGCGCCGCGGCGCGGTGGTCGACCCGAACCTCACCGAAGCGGTCGAGAACATCATGATGCACGTGCCGAAGATCGCGTCGGCGAGTGTCGCGGACAGCGAAGCGCTGATCGAACTCGGCTCGGATGTGCCGCCGATCGTCGGCGAGCGCACGGCCGTCCCGGTGAACACCACCCCCGACTTCGACGAGCTGGTCACCGGCCAGCAGCTGGCGCCTGGCTCGGCGCGGGTCACCCGCGGCGATCTGGCCAACTACGCGGGCGTATCCGGCGACGCCAACCCGATCCACTTCAGCGATGAGGCCGCGCAGCTGGCCGGCCTGCCCGGCGTGGTCGGGCACGGCATGCTGACCATGGGTCTGGCCGCCGAGTACCTGACCTCGTGGATCGGCGATCCGACGGCGATCGAGAAGTTCAGCGTGCGGTTCTCCGGTTTCGTGCCGGTGGCGCCCGCCGCGGCGAGCCGCATCGAATTCACCGGCAAGATCAAATCGCTCGACCCGCAGCGCCGCACCGCGACGGTGCTGCTCGGCGGAACCGCCGAGGGGCGCAAGCTGTTCGGGCGCGCGATCGCCGAAGTACGTTTCGCCTGAGCCGGTTTCAGTCGAGGGTGGCGTGCATCAGATAGACGTTGTAATCGCTCCACGTCGAAATGTTGAGGTACAGATCGGCCCCCGAGGACCACGGGTGGATGAAACCTCCGTAGAGCTCGGGATAATCGGTGACCTTGACGGTCGGCACGGCATCGGACCAGCCGCCCTGCGGTGAATCCGATTCGCGCACAACGATGGCGGTGCGCGCGGTGTCGAGATAGCTCATCTGCCAGACATTCCTGGACGCGTCGTAGCGCACCGAGAGCTCGCCGACGGTGCCCTCGACGACCGGGCTGACCAGGCCCGCGGCACGCACCGGCGTCCAGTTCCCGTCGCGCCAGTACTGGTAGGCGGTGATGTTCAGCAGTTGATCCTTGGCCACCCTGGCGAGGCCGACCGAACCGAGGCGGGTATTGGGCGTGCCGAACATGTACACGTAGTCGCCCTGCGGAACCATCGCGCTCACTTGGAAATTCGACAGTCCGAAGATGTTGTCCCAGCGGGCGTACGGATCCTTGGTCCAGGTCTGGCCGTGATCGTCGGAGTAGGCGATGCCGCCGTAGTTGGTGAAGAAGCTGCCGGGAATGCTGTTCCAGGTGCGAATCGACATGTAGCTCATGTACTGCCGGTCGCCGAGGGCGAATCCCGAGGTGGGGATGGTGGTGATCTCGACGTTGTCGAGTTTGCGGCTGGACAGCACCTCGGCGGCGTGGCAGCGGTCGTCGGTGACCATCCGGTCGTAGGTCATCCCGTCGGACAGGTCGGTGTCGGTGCTGAACGCCAAAACGTTGCTGCGCCAATCCATTCCCATGCCGCCGGGCGGATGGAAGCCGCGCCCGACGGTGTCGCCGAACGCGGTGGCGATCTCCCCCGGCTTGCTCTCCCACATGATGCCGAGATCGGTGCCGTCCACCTGCCAGCGCTTATCGGTGCGGTTCACCGAATTCGCGCCGGTCTGCTTGGCCACCTCGCGCACGGCGGCGACTCGCGGCGCCTGCCTGGCCGGAACCTGGGGCGCCGCTTCGACCGCGGGCTCGACGGGCGCGGGTGGCGGCGGCACCGGCCCGGGATCCGGGCTCGGACCGGGGAAGGCGAAGTAGAAAGGCTTGGGGTTCAACAAGATTTCCGGAATGCCGAGCCTGCCCGCCAGGCTCGGCGGCGGCGCGGGCAGATCCGTCAGATCCGGGCACGGATTGGTGCACGGGTCGGCGGGCAACTCCATCGCGGTGCGGGTCGGCACCGGGTCGACGGGGCGTTGGGGCACCACGGTGATCGCCGGATACGGAATCGGCACCTCGAGCGTCTTGGGCACCAGTGCCTCATGGGTCGGCTTGGGATCGCTCACGCAGGGGCCACCACCGGCCACCACGGTCCGCTCTTCCGGCGCGGCGGCGGCGGGCCGATCGGCGTACACCAGCACCCCCGCCCCGAACACCACAGCGCCGACCGCGGCCATCACCCGCCTGGCCATAGTCAACCCCTCGGAATCGTCAGGTAGGACACGCACCAGCGAGTGACCCTACCCCCTGACCCACCAAGATCACCTGCGACTTTCCGATCCGCACAACAGATTCCCGCTCGCGGCCGACCGCGCACCGATGCTGCGCGACAGCTCCGGCCAGCGCTCTTGACAAGCACCTCCCTGGATTACGGCGCAGGATGGAGGGCGTGAAGGTTTCCGACATCCCACGCCGTACCCTCCCCGCCGTCGCCGCCGCCTGTCTGTTCTCGGCGGGTGTGGTGTTCGCCCCCGTGGCGAGCGCGATACACCCCGACGACACGGTCACGACCGAGCGCAGCGGGCCGAGGGGCAACGGCGACACCTACTACCCCGAGGACCGCCCGAAGAAGGAGGGGCACACCGGTTTCTACAACAGCTGCGCCGAAGCCAGGGCGGACGGCAAGTTCCGGCTGCACCGAGGCCAGCCCGGCTACTGGTCCTACCTCGACTCCGACGGCGACGGCGTCGCCTGCGACGCAGGCGACATCTGACTAACCCGCGGCTTGGAACGTCAGCACGGTCGCACCGATCCGGATCATGTCGCCGTCGGCGAGCAGCGCACCACTGTCGATCGGATCCTCGTTGACGAAGACGCCGTTGGCCGAATGCAGATCCTTGATCAGCAGTCCGGCCCGGCTCGGCATGATGTGCGCGTGGTAGCGGCTGGCCTTCGGATCGTCGAGCACCAGATCGTTATCGGTCATCCGGCCGATCCGCATGCCCGCGTGGCCGATCGGGATCACCCGGCCGTCCGGCATGCGCAACTGACCGCTGCGCACCGCGCGCGGCATCTCGGTGACGGTCTCGGTCATCGCGGCGGCCATTCGCTCGACGCGCTTGAATTCGACTGTGCTGAGCGGCTCTTGGCGCAGCACCCGCTGTTCCAGCTGGATCAGCGCCGGCCCCGGATCGATACCCAGCTCGTCGGCGAGCACGGCGCGCACCCGGCGACACGCCTCGAGCGCATCGGCCTGGCGGCCGGATAGGTACAGCGCGGTGATCAGCTGCCCCCACAGCGGTTCGCGCAGCGGATGTTCGGTGGTCATGGTGACCAGCTCGCCGATCACCGAAGACGCACGCCCGCAGGCGATCTCGGCGTCGATGCGAGCGGCGGCGGCGAGCAGCCGCTCCTCGTCCATCGCGGTGGCGAAGCTGTCGGCGAACTGCAATCCGGCCAGATCGGCGAGCGCGCGACCGCTCCATTCGCGCAGCGCGGCGCCGTAGAGCTGGGCGGCGCCCATATGATCGCCGACCTCGGCCGCCCGCGCGCCCGCTTCCCGCGACGCCTCGAAGCGGCCCAGATCGCAGGCCTCCTCGCTGATCTCCAGCCGATAGCCCGAGGACTCGGTGCGCAGCACCTTGGCCGGATCCACACCCGAATTACGCAGCGCCTTACGGATATTCGAGACGAATACCTGCAGGCTCGCCGCGTAGGAATCGGGCGGATCCTCGTTCCAGACCATATCGGCCAGCGCGGCAGAGGACACCGCGCGCCGCCGATTAACGGTCAGCGCGGCGAGCAAGGCCCGCGGCTTGGGCCCGCCGACCGCCACCGGCTCACCGCCGACGAGCAGCCGGACGGGCCCGAGCACACGTACATCCAGACTCATGTGTTCTCGAGCCCCCCGTGGGGTAAAAGGTTCAGGCGCTGATCGAGCGTCCCGCGGACTTCAGATCATTGCACGCCTCGACGACACGCGCCGCCATCGACGATTCTGCCTTCTTCAGGTAGCTGCGGGGGTCGTAGACCTTCTTGTTGCCGACCTCGCCATCGATCTTCAGCACACCGTCGTAGTTGGCGAACATGTGCCCGGCGACCGGGCGGCTGAACGCGTACTGGGTGTCGGTGTCGACGTTCATCTTCACCACACCGAAGCGCAGCGAGTCGTCGATCTCGGACTTCAGCGAGCCCGAACCGCCGTGGAAGACGAAGTCGAACGGCTGCGCGCCCTCGGCCAGGCCGAGCTTGGCGGCCGCGACGCGCTGGCCCTCGGCGAGCACCTCGGGCTTGAGCACCACGTTGCCCGGCTTGTACACGCCGTGCACGTTGCCGAAGGTCGCGGCGAGCAGGTACTTGCCGTTCTCGCCCGCGCCGAGCGCGTCGATGGTCTTCTGGAAGTCCTCCGGCGAGGTGTAGAGCTTCTCGTTGATCTCGGCCTCGACGCCGTCCTCTTCACCGCCGACGACGCCGATCTCGACCTCGAGGATGATGTTGGCCGCGTGCGTCGACTTCAGCAGTTCCTTGGCGATGTCCAGGTTCTCGTCGATCGGGATGGCCGAGCCGTCCCACATGTGCGACTGGAACAGCGGGTGCTTACCCGCGTTCACCCGCTCCTGCGAGATGGCGATCAGCGGGCGCACGAAGGTGTCCAGCTTGTCCTTCGGGCAGTGGTCGGTGTGCAGCGCGATCGTCACGTCGTAGCGGGCGGCGACAACGTGCGCGAACTCGGCAAGCGCCACCGCGCCGACGACCATGTCCTTGACACCCTGGCCGGAACCGAATTCCGCACCACCGGTGGAGAACTGGATGATGCCGTCGCTGCCTGCGTCCGCGAAACCCTTGATGGCCGCGTTGATCGTCTCCGACGAGGTGCAGTTGATGGCCGGGAAGGCGAAGGAGTTCGCTTTGGCCCGACCGAGCATCTCGGCGTAGACCTCCGGAGTCGCGATGGGCACTGTGAAGACCTCCGTGTTCGTGCGGCAAGAGACAATTCTGTCAGGGCCAAGCGTAAGCCAGCGGCCTTTCCTAGTGTTAAGAGGCAGGCGATATCCATGCACCCCTGCAGCCGCTCGGACGCGAGACATCAGGGGGCCGCCAACCCCGCAGCGCCGCAGGCGCTGCACATCCAACACAGCACCCGGTACTGTGGTCCGGGTAATTCGGGCTGGCGGCTTCCCCGCGGTGGTGAGCGATGCAGACCAGCCGTACCCGGACAGGAGGCCGCGTGATTCTGCTGGCAGCGACCGAATCGGTGGCGAACAACGTCGCGCTCCCGCAGTTGCTGGATCCCATGTACCTGTTGCAGGAGACATGGCTGAAGAACGCGGTGCTGCCTGCGATCCTGGCGATCGTCTTCATCGAGACCGGCCTGCTTTTCCCGATCCTGCCCGGCGACTCACTGCTGTTCACCGGTGGTCTGCTCTCCGCACAGGACAACCCGCCGGTGTCGATCTGGGTGCTGCTGCCGCTGGTCATGCTCACCGCGTTCGCCGGCGATCAGTGCGCCTACTGGATCGGCAGGGCGATCGGGCCCGCGCTGTTCCACAAGGAGGACACCCGCTTCTTCAAGAAGCACTACGTGACGCAGACGCACGAATTCTTCGAGAAGCACGGGCCGAAGACGATCATCCTGGCCAGGTTCGTGCCGATCGTGCGCACCTTCATGCCGGTGCTCGCCGGTGTCTCCAAGATGGATTACCGCAAGTACGTCGCCTTCGACATCGTCGGCGCGGTGCTGTGGGGCGGCGGCGTCACCGTACTCGGCTACTTCCTCGGCAACGTCGAGTTCATCAGGAAGAACGTCGAGGCGATCTTCCTGCTGATCGTGCTGCTTTCGATCCTGCCAGGCATCCTCCACGTCGCGAAGCGGCTGCTCAACCGAGGCGGCGACAAAAGCGTCCCGCAAGAGGCCGGGCTGACCGCCGCGACGAACGAGCAGACCCGCTGAGCCCGTGTCCACGGCGCAGTTGCCCCTAGCGGTGGGCAGTTTCGATCCGCTGATCTCGGCGGGACCGGCGCTGGTGTGGACGGTGGTACTGACCTTCGTCTTCCTGGAGTGCGCGGTCATCCTCGGGCTCTTCCTGCCCGGTGACTCGATGCTCATCACCGCGGGCATCGTGATGGCCTCCAACGCGGCCGGTGAGGCACAGGTGTGGGCGCTCTCGCTCGGCGCGATGGTCGCCGCGATCGTCGGCAACCAGACCGGCTACGTCATCGGCAAGCGCACCGGGCACCGGCTGGTCGCCCGCAAGAACGGCCGCTACATCAACACCCGCAACCTGCAGCGGGTCGCCGAACTGCTGCACAAGCACGGCTTCCTCGCGGTGCTCGTCGCGCGCTGGATTCCGTGGGTGCGCACGCTGTGCCCGACGGTGGCGGGTGCGGCGGGCATGGATCACCGCAAGTTCACCATCGCGAGCACCATCGGCGCGATCATCTGGGCGCCGGTGCTGCTGCTCATCGGCTATTACGCGGGCAGCTTCCTGGAGCGGGTGCCGTGGCTGATGCCCGGTGTCATCGGCACGCTGGTGGTCGGGCTGATCCTCGGCACCATTTTCGGCGTCCGGCACTACCGGCAGGAAATGCGCAAGCCCGCCGAGGAATTCGAGCTGGAGCCGACACCGTCCGGCGCGGCGGACGCCGAAAACTGAACCGGCCGACTACAACCCGGCCGCGCTGACCAGGTAGGCCGCCTCCATCAGCAGCCATCCCGACAGCTGCACCGACATATCGCGCTCCGGCACCTTCGACGAGGTGACCGAACCGCCCGCGGTGAACCGGCCCGCGCCCGCGCTGCCGCCGGGCAGTTGCGCCGGTCTGCTCCAGTCGCTGCCGAACAGCGGCTCGCCCTCGACCTCGAGCCGATTCGCCCATGCGGCGCTTGCCGATTCGCGCACCAGGGTGGCCGCGATGCGCCGGTCGGCGATCTGCGCACGGCCGTCGCCCGGCAGCATCATCGCGACCAGCGCCAGGTAGCGGGCCAGAATGCCGTTGAACAGGCCGCCGTCCCCGCCGCCACCGCCGTGGATGACGCAGTTCGTCGTCATCCTCTCCTCGACCGCGGCGATCAGCCGGTGCACCCGTTCGGTATGCCTCGGCTCGCCGGTGTGCACCGCGAGCTCGGTCTCCAGACCGAGGACAACGCCTTGGCAGTAGGTGAACACCGGTGTCTCGATCTCACCGGACGGCAGGTGGATGCCGTCGAGGATCAGGCCGGATTCCTTGTCGACCAGCGTGGCGTCGAGCCAGTCGGCGATCTCCTGCGCCCTGGTGACGTGCCCGAGCCGGATCATCGCGATGCCGGCGGGCCCGTTCGCCGGTGCGTTGTAGTAATCCGACGCGACCCGCCACGGCAGTCCGCCACCCTTGGCCGGAGCCCACGCGTCGTAGAGCCGGCGCTCCAGCGCGATCAACGCCGCGCGCGCACCGGTGATGTTCTGGGTGCGTTCGGCGCGCTCCAGCGCGATGGCGAGCCAGGCCATGTCGTCGTAGTACCTGTTGGTCCAGCCGGTGATATTGCGGATGCGGTGGGAGCGCGTCAGCGCGGCGAGTCGTTTGCGGCGCGCCGCGGTCGGTGTCCGGTTGGCGGCATCGGTGACGCAGTCGATCAGATGCGCCTGCCACCAGTAATGCCAGGAGGCGAAGCCGCGTTCGCGTTTGGTGGCCGGCCAGCCGACCACGCCCAATTCCGTACCGGGAAAGGCCCACAGCGCCCGCAGGTGCCGGGAGATGATCGCGGATTCGGCCATATCGGCGCGCTCCGACCAGACGGCCGGCGTGGCGCCACCGGTATCGGACTGATCGCCGCAGCGGCGTTTGCCCGGCACGTCGGACCGGCCGGCGCCGGTATTGCTCTGGGCGGCGCCGGAGTTGGTCGGTGGATGCTGGCCGCTCCGCGAGGTCATGCTGTCAATGGTGCCAGTTCCATATGGATTTCCGTGTCCGATTTGTGACTGATTCGAAGCGGAGTTGTGCGTGTGCGCGCGTCTCACCACGCCGTAGCGAGATCGGCGTGCTGGCGGATCCAGGCGTGCATGGCGATCCCCGCGGCGACACCCGCGTTGATGCTGCGGGTGGAACCGAACTGCGCGATCGATACCGTCATCAGCGCGGCGTCCTTCGCGTGCTCGGTGACGCCGGGCCCCTCCTGCCCGAACAGCAGCAGGCAGTCGCGCGGCAGCTCCGCGGTTTCCAGCGGCACCGACCCTGGCACGTTGTCGACCGCGACGACCGTCAGCCCGGCCCGTTCGGCGTAGGCGAGCAGCTCGGCGATATCGGTGTGGTGCTCGATGTGCTGGTAGCGGTCGGTCACCATGGCGCCGCGACGGTTCCACCTGCGCCTGCCGACGATATGCACGGCCGCGGCGGCGAAGGCGTTGGCGGTGCGCACCACGGTGCCGATGTTCGCGTCGTGCCCGAAGTTCTCGATGGCGACGTGGAAGCGATGCCTGCGCAGGTCGATATCGGCGACGATGGCCTCGCGGGTCCAGTACCGGTAGGCGTCGACCACATTGCGGCGGTCGCCGTTCGCGAGCAGCTCGGGGTCGAGGCGCGGATCGTCCGGCGGTGGCACGGCGTGCTCGTCGGCCCACGGCCCGACACCGTGCGGATGCTCGCCCCACTCGGTGGGTCCGGCGAGGTCGTGCTCCGAGGTGTCGGCGTGATTCACCCGGCTGATCCTAATTCCGGCCGGGCGGCCGACATCAGTAGGTGGTGGCGGCGCCTGCGCTGACGAGGATCAGCGGCAGGATCACGAAGACCACGACGGAGACGATGGCGAGCAGCAGCATGACCGAGCCGATGATCCCGCAGATATAGCCCGCCTGGACATTGCCGCGCCCGCCGACGGCGCCGCCCGACGCGTCGATCTCGTCGAGCGCCCGCTTGCCCATCACCCAGGCGAAGGGGCCGAGCACACCGCAGACGACCAGACTCAGGATGCCGAGGATCAGCACGGTGGTGGCCTGTGGGTGATCCGGCGGCGGACCATAGGCTGGATACCCGTACGGCTGTTGTGGATAGTTCATGGTCCCCTCCGCTGCACTCGGCGCGATCCCGCGCTCACAGCTGGATGCTAGAGGCTGGCGGCCGAATGGTGTAGCTGGCTACACCATCAATTCGGCGGACAGCCCGATCGAATACCGCCGCCGCCGCGACAACGATGGAGCCATGACGGATACACAGGCCGAACCCACCCTCGTGCTCGACCCGTCCGCGGGCCGGACCGGCTCGACGGCGAGCAAGGTCGCCCGCGCGATCCTTCGTGCGCCGATCCAGGCTCGGACCTGGAAGGAATTCGCGTATATCCTCACCGTTTTCATCCTCGGCTGCTTCGTGTGGGTCTACGGGTTCGTCGGCTTCGGCGGCGGACTGATGATCTCGTTCACCCTCATCGGCATACCGGTGCTCGCGGGTGTCCTGCTCGGCACGCGGCTGTGGGGCGTCATCTATCGGGCGCTTTGCAAGGACCTGCTCGACACACCGCTGGACGCACCGCCGCCTTTCCGCCCCGAGCCCGGCTTCTTCGGGTTCCTGAAGAGCGCCTTCACCGATCGCACGAGCTGGCGGGCGCTGCTGTTCCTGATCGCGCAGGCGGCGCTCGGCGCAGTGCTCGGCTACTTCGTGCTGATCGTGACGGCCATGGTGGTCTTCCTCGCGATCTCACCGATCCCATGGGTGCTGTTCCACCCGATCAACATCGATGCCCAAGGCAATGAACACCATTCGCTGTTCCAGTTCGGCGACTCCTACGTCGAAACCTGGCCGGGGGTCATCGCGTTCTCGGCGGTTGGCGTGGTCCTCTGCTTCGTGCTGCCGTGGGTGCTTCGCCTCGTCTGCCTGGTGCACCGCCTGCTGACCATGGCGCTGCTGAGCCCGACGACGCGCGACCGCAGGCTGCTCGAACTGCAGGAGAGCAGGCGGGCCGCGGTGGTCGATTCGGCGGCGACGCTGCGGCGGGTCGAGCGCGATCTGCACGACGGCACCCAGGCCAGGCTGGTGACCATCGCGATGTCGCTCGGCCGCGCCGAGGAGCGGCTCGCCGCGGGCGGCGACCCCACCGATCTGATCGCCGACGCGCGCGCCAACTCCAAGGAGGCGCTCACCGAGCTGCGCGAGCTGGTGCGCGGAATCCATCCGCCCGCACTGGAATTGGGTCTCGGACCGGCGCTGGAAACGCTCGCCGCCCGCTGCGCGGTGCCGGTGGAGCTGCGCGTGCATCTGCCCGAGCGCCCGCATCCCGCGGTCGAGGCGATCGCCTACTTCTCCGTCGCCGAACTGCTCACCAACGTGGTCAAGCACGCGAACGCCACCAACGCCTGGGTCTCGGCGCTGCCGCACGACGCGCACACCATCGCGATCACCGTGCGCGACAACGGAATCGGCGGCGTACTCGCACCTATGCCCCCGGCGCTGGGTGTCGGCAGCGGACTCGCCGGACTGGCCGCGCGTGCCCGCTCGGTCGACGGCACACTCACCGTGCAGAGCCCGCCCGGCGGCCCCACCGTTGTCACCATCCTGCTCCCGAAGGCGGCCCGATGACCGAGACATCCAGCCTGCGGATCGTGATCGCCGAGGACAACGCCATCCTGCGCGACGGCCTGGCCGGTCTGCTCGCCGAGCGCGGGCACGAGGTGGTCGCGATGGTCGGCGACGCGACCACCCTGGCCGACGTGGTCGCCGAGCACAATCCCGACGTCGCCGTCGTGGACGTGCGGATGCCGCCGAGCTTCACCGACGAGGGGCTGCTCGCCGCCATCGAGCTGCGCCGCAAGTACCCCATGACGGGTGTGCTCGTGTTCTCGCAGTGGGTCGAAACCCGTTATGCCACCGAACTTCTCGCCGGTGGCGCGGCGGGCGTCGGCTATCTGCTCAAGGACAGGGTCGCCGATGTGCGCGAGTTCGTCGACGCGCTCTACCGGGTCGCCACCGGCGGCACCGCGCTCGATCCCGAGGTGGTGAGCCAGTTGATGGGCGCGTCGCGGCAACAGGATTCGCTGGCCAGGCTCACACCGCGGGAACGTGAAGTGCTTGAACTGATGGCACAGGGGTTGTCCAACAACGCCATCGCGGAGGCACTCACCGTCACCGAGCGCGCGGTGGAAAAGCACATCGGCAATATCTTCACGAAACTCGATCTACCGCCGTCGGATACGCATCATCGGCGGGTGCTCGCGGTGCTGCGGCTCAAAGGCTGAACACCGCGGCGCCGAGGCCGAATGCTTCGGCGGTGTCGCCACCGCCGCCGCTGACGGCCGCCACCACACCGGCGACGACGGCAAGGACCAGCGCGACGGTGCCGATGATGCCGCAGATGTAGCCGACCTTGACGTTGCTGCGACCGCCGAGGCGACCGCCCGAGGCGTCGATCTCGCGCAGCGCGCCGCGGCCCATGATCCATGCGACGGGGCCGAGGAGCTGGCACAGCACCAGGCCGAGGATGCCGAGCACCATGATCGTGGTGGCCTTCGGATGGTTTTCCGGATATGCATTACTCACGCGGCAAACAGTAAAACGGTAATCGGTATACCCCGTCACCGAGCGCGTCACCGTGAAATCAGTTTCGGATAAATAAGAATTCCGATTGATATTCGAAATGCCGATGAGACCCTGGTGGCAGGGCGCCGGAACTATCCTGGAGATCTGATCGGCCGGGGCGGAGGCTCGGATGGACCACGCGCGCATTCTCCGCACGGTGCTCGGCGTCACCGCCGGGTACCTGGTGATCCTCGGGCTGTGGCTGGGCTGGCTGGTCCAGCACACGCCACCGGGGACGCTGCCGTATCAGATCGTGGCGCTGGTCGGCCTGTTCGGGTCGGGCGTCGGGATCGGCATGCTGCTCGCGGTGCGCCCGTCACGCGCGGATCGCAGGCTGTGGCGGCGGGGCATCGAGGGGTGGGCCACCATCGAGGCCGCGCACCCGATCGAGCGCACCGATCATCACAGCACGCTGACCGAATTCGATCTCGAGCTCACCATTCCCGGCTCCGCCACCTACCACGGCTCCATCGTCTTCGACGTCATGCCGGTCGACGAATCCCGGCTTGCCGTAGGCGAAACCGTGTCCATCAGGGTCGACCCACAGAACCGCGACCGCATCATCCTCGTACTGTGAACTGCCACAAGGGAATTCGCTGGCCCGTCCCGTGCGGTGCCGCGATTCGCTATGCGCGAGGCCGCTCGTGCGCCTTCGGGTCGGCCAGCAGATACTGCGCGGCGGCGTAGGTGGCCAGGATGACGCCCTCGCCGACCCGGCGTGCGCGCTCGCCGCGCGCGAAGATGCGGCGCAGCACGATCAGGCCGTCGGACAGGGTGAACAGCTGTGCGCCGATACCGAGCCGACTGCGCGGATCGGCACCGGGAACATTCACGCCCGCAACGGTTTTCGCCTCGGGCGCGAGGCGGGGATCGGAGGCGAGGGTGGCCGCGGTACCGAGCGCCGCGCCGTAGGCGGCCAGCGGAGCCGCGACGGTGCGCGCCTTGGCGCTCATCAGCGTCGCCGCACCGGCCCAGGCGCCGAGCCTCGGCAGCGCGACATCGACGCGCGGGCGCGCGCCGTGGCGCCACCACAGCGTCGCGTATCCGGCCTGCATCACCGCGAAAGCCGAAGCGCCCGCGATCAATCGGCGATCGTTGTCCGGCTCGATGAGCAGGACGTCACCGAGGGTGGCCGCGCCGAGCGAGCCGAGCAGGACGGTCCGGTCGGCCGGTGCCATGTCCTTACCCGCGGTGGCCACGTCCGCCGCGAGCAGCGGCATCATCAGCGGCTTGGCGATCAACTGCAGCTTCTCGCGGCCGGTCAGCGCACCGTAGACGGTGACCGCCGCGGCGGCGAGGAAACCGGCCCGGAACGGGCGCGACATTATTAGAAGCTCGGCTCGGCCGGAGCGGGTGGCAGCACGGCGACCTGCCCCGCATAGCTCAGCCCGGCGCCGAAGCCGAGCAGCAGCGCGAGCTGACCGCCCTTGGCCTTGCCGGTCACCAGCATCTCCTCCATGGCGAGCGGAATCGAGGCCGCCGACGTATTGCCGGTGTTCTCGATATCGTTGGCCATCGGGATATCGTCGGCCAGGCCGAGGTTCTTCTTCATCAGCTCGTTGATCCTGGCGTTCGCCTGATGCGGCACGAACACCTCGATGTCCTCCTTGGCCACCCCGGACACCTCTAGCGCGGTGGACAGCGCGCGCGGCAAAGTGACGGCGGCCCAGCGGAATACCCGCGGCCCCTCCATCCGCAGCGACATCCGGCCGATCTTCTCGACCTCGGGGTCGACGCCCTGCATGGCCTGGGCACGCTGCATGTATTCGAGGAAGTCGATGTCCTGGGCGATGGCGCCCGCGTTCTCGCCGTCGCTGCCCCAGACCGTCGGGGAGATGCCGTTCTCCTCGCTCGGGCCGACCACCACGGCGCCCGCGCCGTCACCGAAGATCATCGCGGTGCCGCGGTCGGTGGGATCGAGGCCGACGGTCATCGTCTCGGCCCCGATCACCAGCACGTAATCGACCGAACCCGCCCTGATCAGGTCCGCGGCCACCCCGAGCCCGTAGCCGAAGCCACCACAGCCCGAGGTCAGGTCGAAGGCGACAATGCCGTTCATCCCTAGGTCGGCCGCGACGCTCGGGGCGCCGTGCGGGGTCAGCTTCAGCCAGCTCGAGGTGCACAGGATCAGCGCGCCGATCTTGGACCGGTCGATGCCGGAGTTGTTCAGCGCCCGCTCGCCCGCCCGCGCGGAGATGTACTGCAGCGTCTCGTCGCCGCTGATCCAGCGGCGATTGCGGACACCGGTGCGCTCGAAGATCCACTCGGGCGTCGAGTCGAGTACCTCGCACACCTCGGCATTGCTGACCAGGCGCTGGGGTCGATAGGCACCGATGCTGAGCATCGCAACGTTCGCACGACTCTTGTTAACTGCAAGGCTCACCACGGTGTGACTCACACGACCCTTCACGGACGGACAACTAGACCAACGTCCAGGCTAACCCAGCGATACACCGGACCAGCCTGCTGGCAGCGGGTTGCGCGACCACGCATGGTCCGCGAGCGCCACCGATACAGCACAGCGATGTGAGTATCGGTTCGCGGACGTCCGGCGTAACTAACTCAGCGCGAGATCCTTCAAACCGAGGATCGACCGGTACTCCAGCCCCTCGGCGGCGATCACCTGGTCGGCGCCGGTCTCCCGGTCGACGACGGTGGCGACGCCGACCACGGTCGCGCCTGCCTCACGCAGCGCGCGCACCGCGGTGAGCGGTGAGTTGCCGGTGGTCGTGGTGTCCTCGACGACGAGCACCCGCTTGCCGACGATGTCGGGTCCCTCGATCTGGCGCTGCATACCGTGCGTCTTGGCGGCTTTGCGCACCACGAACGCGTCGATGGGGCGGCCCGGCGCGTGCATGACGGCCAGTGCGACCGGATCCGCACCCATGGTCAGCCCGCCGACGGCGTCGAAATCCCAGTCGGCGGCCAGCTCGCGCAGGAGCTTGCCGATCAGCGGCGCGGCGCCGTGGTGCAGGGTGGCCCGGCGCAGGTCGACGTAGTAGTCGGCCTCCTTGCCCGAGGACAGCGTCACCTTGCCGTGCACGACGGCGAGCTCGCGCACGAGCGCCGCCAATCGGTCGCGATCGTTGCTTGCCTGATCGATCATGTCTGTTATCAAGTCCTTCCGCGTGCGTTGAACAGACCGCGATTCATTCGGGCCGCCAGGGTTCGCGGGAGTATTCCGGCGACGGCGGTGATCGCTTTGTACTGCACGCCGGGCACGCTGAGCACCCGGCCCTTCTCCAGATCACGCAGGGAGTCCGCGACAACTCGGTCGACAGACAGCCACAGCGCTTCCGGTAGCGAGGACATCTCGATACCGGCTCGCTCATGAAATTCGGTACGCACGAACCCGGGGCACAGCGCCTGTACACGGACGCCGGTGCCGGCGAGCCCGCCCGCCAACCCTTCCGTGAAGGATACGACGTAGGCCTTCGAGGCCGAATACGTCGATCCCCGTCCCGGCACCAGACCGGCGACGCTGGCCACATTGACCACCGATCCCTTGGCCGCGGCGATCATCGGCGGCAGCGCCGCCCTGGTGAGCTGCAGCACCGCGGTGACGTTGACGTCGAGCTGCGCCTGCAGCCGCTCCGGCGGCAGCGTCCAGAACTCGCCGGACACCGTGAATCCCGCGTTGTTGACCAGGAATTCGACGCCGTCGGCCACCCTGGCCACCGCCCGATCCCGGCCGGCCGCGGTGGCCAGATCGGCGGGCAGCACCTCGGAGCGGGTGCCGAAGCGGTGCTCGAGATCGACGGCGAGCGCGGCGAGCCGTTCCTCGTCGCGGGCGACCAGAACCAGGTCGTAGCCGAGTGCGGCGAGGCGTGCGGCGTAGCCACAGCCGATCCCCGAGGTCGGGCCGGTGATCATGGCGACAGGACGGACGGCGCCGGGCAGGCGCGCGGAACGTCCGGTCATCACCGCGGCACGGAACGAGCGCGGCGGATCACTGCGGAACAGGTCCCTGGTACGGGCGGAAACCCGGGTGGAACGGCCCGCCGGGCGGGTCCTGTGCGTCGTCGCCGCGCGGTGCGGGGCGGCGGTCGCGCGGATCGTCGGCCCATTCGTCGTCGGCGGGCGGCCAATCGGCGCCGGTGCGGTCGTCGGTGGTCCGCGCCCGATCATCGTCGGTCCTGGCGCGATCGCCGGTCGCCCTGGCGCGCGCGTCCGGGACAACGGCGAGCGACGGACGCCGCGGCGCCTCGCTCGGCGCGTCCGGCGGATAGGGCTCGTCGTCGTAGGGGTCGTCGTCGTAGGACTTGTCGTAGCCGCCCTTGCGCAGATCGGGCCCGGCCGGATCGTCGTAATCCGAATCGTCGTCCGCGCCATACTCATCCGGCTCGCCGCCGCGCGACGTGGTGCGCGGATGCGGGCGGCCGGGATCGTGCGCCGAATCGACGCCGCGCCCCGGCTCCGCCACCGGCGGCAGCACGTGCAGCAGACCGGACAGCCGCAGCACCGCGTCGATCGCGGTCTCCCATTCGCGCGACGAGGTGCCGACGGCCAGCATGCCGAGCGTCCAATTGCCTTCGCTCCACAGCATCTGCACCGTATCGGGCAGCGTCTCGATGAAGGCGACCATCCGCTGATCCACGGCGTGCCTGGCGATCTCGGGATTGGTCGCGAAGACCACCCGGTCACCGATCGCGCCGAGCAGTTCCAGATCGGCGTCCTTGGGCGGCGACGCGGTCTTGAGCCGCATGTCGATATCGATGTCGGAGCCGATCTGGCGGCGCACCGCGACCAGCGTCGCGGAATCCTCCAGATCGAACAGCACGAACTTCTCGCCCTTGCGCACACCGGACACCACATCGACGGCCGATAGATAGCCGAGCTTGGCCAGCGCGCCACGCCGCCAGGTCGACGGCAGTGCCGGTTCGACCGAAACATAGGTATAGCCCTGGGATTTCGCCCAGCTCTGGCGCGCATGACCGGTCCGCTGCCGCTGGATCCGATCGAAATAGAGCAGCACGATCGCACCAACCAGCGCGATCGCCGCCAACCCGAACCACATAGCCGTCATCGCCGTCTACCCTAATCGACGCAGTCGGACGAAGTCCGTCGACAGACCGCGCATGAACCCAGCGCGGCGGCTCATCTTCCGCCGCCTGGCAGCGAGGTGCTGATGATGACCTTCGCGAGCACCGAACCGTCGGGCGACTTGTCGCCCTGGACCAGCACCACATCGCCGACGGGCAGATCGGCCACCTTGCTCCCGGCCAGCGACACCACCTGGGTGCGCTCGTCGGTCCGCACGGTCACCGCTGTCCCGCCGACGAGGCTGTTCAGCGTCAGTGTGCCGTTGTTGTTGGCGGTGATCGTGCCCATGGTCGCGCCGAGATCGATGTCGCCGAGGCCGGGGATGCTCGGATTCACCGAGGGCGTCGGCTGACCGGAACGCGGCGTCGCCGGTGCCGGGAACCTGGCCGTCGTGGTCGGCGCCGAGGCGGCGGTATCGGTCGAATCGTTCTTGCCCAGCAGCACACCCGCGATCAGGCCTGCCACCGCGACGAGCACGATGACGCCGATCGCGAGCAGCACCCACAGCCCGGTATTGCGTTTGGGCGGCGGCGCTTGCCCCGGCGGCACCGGACCACCCGGTGGCACCGGGCCGCCGGGCTGGTCACCGTAGGAGGTCCACGGCGTCTCGTAGGACTGGCTCTCACCGGTCGGATACGCGCGGGTCGCGTTGGGCGGCGGCGGGGACCACGGCTCGAACTGTTCGGTGGCCGGATACGCGCTCGGCGCGCCAGGGGCATGCCCGTACGCCTCGGTGGGGTCCGAGGTGTGCATGGGCGGCTCGAACCCGGACTTGCCCGGCGCGCCCAGGTGCTCGGTCGGCGCGTCTTCCGGCCGCTGCCCCCAGGGATCGTTCGGGTTGGTCATGCGTTCCAGGGTAGGCTCTGTCGCTTTTGCCGTGCCTGCGGCGCGGCGTGTCCATGGCACAGCGGATCGGCCGGACCGCGCCGCACTGTGGGCATGGGCGGCACCGAAACCCCGTGCCGCGCCAGGTGTCACGACACAGAGCTAGCGTCTCCCCATGGGATTCAAGTCGCCGCTCGAGCAGCCGGACGTGCCGCACATCGCCTCCGAGCGGGAGGCCTTGGCCGCCTGGCTCGACAGCCACCGGGCCGAGCTGCTCACGAAGCTGGACGGTCTGGACGACGAGCAGGCGGGCCGCCGCGTGCTGCCCTCGCTCACTACGCTGCACGGCTTGGTCCGGCATCTGACGAAGGTGGAGCACGTCTGGTTCGTCACCGTCATCGCCGCGCTCGGCGAACCCGCGCCCTTCGGCTTTCCCGAGGTGCGCGACGGTGACTTCCGCCTCGACGACGGCGCGAGCCTGGCGGCCGATGTCGGGCGCTATCTCGCCGCCTGCGAGCGCAGTCGCGAGATCTTCGCGCTGGTATCGCTCGACGACGTCCGCACGCACCGCAGGTTCGGCGATATCGACGTGCGCTGGGTGATGCTCCACATGATCAGGGAGTACGCCCAGCACAACGGGCATGCCGACATCGTGCGCGAACTGATCGACGGCAGCACCAACGGCTGACGCGGCGATCAGACCGCGGCCGTGAGGAATTCGGTGACGTCAGGAGCCAGGCGCGGATGTTTCGTCGCACCGGCGTGGCCGGTCTTCGGGTAGACGATCAACCGGCCGTTCGGGACGCCGTCGGCGGTGTGGCGCAGGTTCGTCACCGGGTAGGCGGCATCTTGGTCGCCGCCGATGACGAGCGTCGGCGCGGTGACGTCGGCGAGGCGGCCGGTCAGATCGAAACCGTCCTCCGCGCGGATGAACGCCAGGGTGGTCGCTGGATCCTTCGGACGGGCCAGCGGGTCGATCAACCACACCGCGGCCGCTGTGAGGCGGGCCAGGACAGGCGACTTCACGACGACCGCCGCGGCATGGTGCAGGCCACGTCGCCCCGCCGCGGCCGCCTCCCCATAGGCCAGCTGCGCCTTGCGCACGTTCGGTTCCAAGCGGTATCCGGACGAGATGACGACCAGCTTGCGCACCACCTCCGGGTGGTCCGCGGCCAGCTGCAGCGCCACCGAACCGCCGGAGGAGACACCGGCCACATCGACCGGCTCGCCGAATTCCGCGTTGAGCGCATCGGCGTGCTGCGCCGCGATATCGGCCATCGTCGTGCCCGCGGGCATGCCTGGCGCCCGATTCACCGCGTACACCCGGAAGTGTTCGGCGAGCGGCGCGAGCATCTTGATCTCGGCCTTGCGCATCCACCCCGTCGGGTTGGCGTGGTCCGGGGTGAACCAGCGCAGGAACACCAGCGGCCTGCCGGAGCCCAGCGCCAGATAGGGCAGGTTGTGCTTCAAGGCGCCTTCGACGACGTTCAGTTCGCCCACGGTTTTCGCCATATCATCCTCCGGATCGCTGCCTGACCATTCAGGAAGACCGTCCGGCTCGATCGCCCCGCACCGGCCCCCAACTCCACTGTGGTCCAGCACGGTCCAGCGCGCCAAGAGCCAATACTGCTCAGTGACAGCAGCACTGGTTATCGCAGGTGCTGACAGCACCGTGCGCGCCGCGCGAGGTCGTTCACCTCACACGACGCGCACGGTGTGCTTCAGCTGCCGACGATCAGGCCGTCGCCGTTCTCGGTGAGGTTCACCTTCACGGTGTCACCGTCCCTGACCTCGCCTGCCAGCAGTTCCTTGGCGAGGGTGTCGCCGATGGACTGCTGGATCAGCCTGCGCAACGGGCGGGCGCCGTAGACCGGGTCGTAGCCGAAGACCGCTAGCCAGCTCTTGGCCGGATCGCTGACGTCCAGTTTCAGCCTGCGCTGCGACAGCCGCTTCTGCAGCTGGTCGAGCTGGATGTCGACAATGGATACCAGCTGCTCCTCATCGAGCGGATGGAACATGACCGTATCGTCGAGCCGGTTGAGGAACTCCGGTTTGAATGCGGCGCGCACCGCGTTCATCACGAACTCCTCGTCACCGCCCGCGCCGAGATTCGAGGTGAGGATGAGGATGGTGTTCCGGAAATCCACGGTGCGTCCCTGACCGTCGGTCAAGCGCCCCTCGTCGAGCACCGCGAGCAGGATGTCGAAGACATCGGGATGTGCCTTCTCCACCTCGTCGAACAGCACCACCGTGTATGGCCTGCGCCGCACCGCTTCGGTGAGCTGACCGCCCTGGTCGTAGCCAACGTAGCCGGGCGGCGCGCCGACGAGGCGGGCCACCGCGTGCTTCTCGCTGTACTCGCTCATGTCGATCCGGACCATGGCGCGCTCATCGTCGAACAGGAAGTCCGCCAACGCCTTTGCCAGCTCCGTTTTACCGACGCCGGTCGGACCGACGAACAGGAAAGAGCCGGTGGGGCGGTTCGGATCGGCGACACCGGCCCTGGCGCGGCGCACCGCGTCGGATACCGACTGCACGGCCTTTGCCTGTCCGACAACGCGTTTGCCGAGTTCTTCCTCCATGCGGAGCAGCTTCTGCGTCTCGCCCTCCAGCAGGCGGCCGACCGGGATACCTGTCCATGACGCCACCACCTCGGCAATATCGTCCGGGCCGACTTCGTTCTTGAGCATCACCTCGCCATCGCCCGGCGCATCCAATGCCTGCTCGGCCTCGGTCACCTGCTGTTCGAGGTCCTCGGCTTGGACGCGCAGCTCGTAGACCCGCTTCCATTCACGGTCACGCTCAGCCTGTTCCATTTCGCTGTACTTCGATTCCAGCTGTTTCTTGAGTTCGGGGACCCGGTTGATGGCATTCCGCTCACCCTCCCAGCGGACCGTCAACTCGTTCAGCTTCTCGCGGCCGTCGGCAAGTTCCTTGCGCAGCTTCTCCAGGCGCTGCTTGGATGCCTCATCGGTCTCCCGGCTCAGTGCGACGGCTTCGATCTCCAGCCGCCGCACCGCACGCTCGACCTCATCGATTTCGACTGGGCGCGAGTCGATTTCCATCTTCAGCCGCGACGCCGACTCATCGACCAGGTCGATCGCCTTGTCCGGCAGGAATCGAGAGGTGATGTAGCGGTCGCTCAAGGTAGCCGCGGCGACGAGTGCAGAGTCGGTAATGCGGACCCCGTGGTATCGCTCGTAAGTCTCGCTGACACCGCGCAGGATCCCGATGGTGTCCTCGACCGACGGCTCCCCGACCAGCACCTGCTGGAAGCGCCGCTCCAGCGCGGCATCCTTCTCTATGTGCTTGCGGTATTCCTCGAGCGTGGTCGCACCGACCATGCGCAGCTCACCGCGGGCCAGCATCGGCTTGATCATGTTGCCGGCGTCCATCGCTGATTCACCGGTAGCCCCGGCGCCGACGATAGTGTGCAGCTCATCGATGAAGGTAATGACTTGGCCGTCACTCTTCTTGATATCCGCGAGTACCGCCTTGAGCCGCTCCTCGAACTCGCCGCGGTACTTCGCACCGGCCACCATCGCCCCGAGGTCCAGCGACACAACGGACTTGCCACGCAACGACTCTGGGACATCACCTGCGACGATGCGCCTGGCCAGCCCCTCGACGATCGCGGTCTTACCGACGCCGGGTTCACCGATCAGTACCGGATTGTTCTTGGTGCGCCTGCTCAAAACCTGTATCACGCGCCGGATCTCGGCATCACGACCGATGACCGGGTCGAGTTTGCCCTGCTTGGCCAGCTCGGTGAGGTTGGTCGAGTACTTCTCCAGCGCCTGAAAGGTGCCCTCGGGATCGGGTGTGGTCACCCGCGCATTGCCGCGCACGGTCGACAGTGCCTCGCGCAGCTTGTCCGCGCTCGCGCCGTACTTCAGCAGCAGCTGCGAAACATCGGAATCACCGCGAGCCAGCCCGAGCAGGAGTATCTCGGCGGAGACATACTCGTCCCCGAGCTCGGTGGCCAACTGTTGCGCCGCCTTCATGGCGGCGAGCACCTCGTTCCCGAATTGGGGAGGCGTGGTGGCACCCGTCGCGCGCGGCAGCCGGTCGACGATCTCCTGTGCCTCGCGCCGCACGGCCGCCGAATCCGTGGCGACGGCCGTCAGCAGGCGGGCGGCGACGCCGTCGTTTTGATCCAGCAACGCCACCAACAAGTGCGCCGGGCGAATCTGCGGGTTGCCCGCCGCTGCCGCCGTCTGCTGCGCGGCCTGCAGGGCCTCCCCCGTCTTGGTGGTGGGATTGAACGAGTCCACAAGTCACCTTCCTACTGGTCGATTTTCGCGGCCCGCCGGGGTTCTTCGGCGCCGCGTCCATTCGTTCAACGTCGGAAAGGTTGAGTCTGTTCCGCTCAAGTTTGAGTTTCTGTCCATGACTCGGTCGAAACGCTACGCCGCGACACCACCGAATGGGACGAATCATCCCGTCTGCGGTGGTAGCACGCCTACGATGACCCTGGCCATTGGTTGATGCATCAGCGATTGCTTGCAGATCGGTCGAAACTACAAGGAGCGAATGGATGCGCGCGATCGTCGTACGGAAGTTCGGGGCGGCACCGGAGCTGGCCGACATGCCGATGCCGGAGCCTGGCCCCGGCCAGGTCCGGGTGCAGGTCGAGGCCGCAGGCGTCAACCCGTTCGACCGGAAGATGGCCGACGGCATCCTGGACGGCAAGCTGCCGCACGAGTTTCCGATGATCCTCGGGGTGGACGGCGCGGGCACCATCGCCTCGGTCGGGCCCGGCGTCACCGTGTTCGCGGTCGGCGATCGCGTCGTCGGCAAGTTCCTCTACCCGCCGGTCGGCCACGGCAGCTTCGCCGAGTTCACCCTCTCCCCGGAGTCCGGCACGCTGGTGCCCATCCCGGAGGCGGTATCGACCGTCGCCGCCGCCGCGCTGCCGACCGCGGGCGTCACCGCGCAGGACATCGTCGACGCGAGCAAGATCGAGCCGGGCCAGACGGTGCTCATCATCGGCGCGACCGGCGGCGTCGGCTCGTTCCTCGTGCAGCTGGCCAATATCGCGGGCGCGCAGGTCATCGCGACCGCGCGCGGTGCGGCCGCCGACCAGGTGACCAGGCTCGGCGCGGCCGAGACCGTCGACTACACCGCGGGCCCGGTCGCCGACCAGGTGCGCGCCGCGTACCCCGCCGGCGTCGACGTGCTGTTCGATCTGGTCAGCCCGCCCGAGACGCTGGCCGAGCTGACCGCGCTCGTCCGCGACGGCGGCACCGTCTACTCGACCATCTGGTCCGCCGACGAGGACGCGCTGCGCGAGCGCGGTCTCCATGGCGGGAATATCGAATCCAAGGGCAAGGCGCCGGAACTCGCACGGCTGCTGGCCCGGGTCGCCGAGGGCGATGTGGTGGTGCCGGTCGACCGGACCGTGCCGCTGGCCGAGGCCGCCTCCGTGATCGGCGCGACCGGCGCGCGCGGGAAGACGGTGCTGGCCATCTGAAGTCCCGAGATGGTCGGCCGCCCAACCGAATTCGAGCCGTTTCAGATTCCCGTCAGGGGCCGTGCGAGCGCGGTTTGCCCACGGGTTACCGTTGGCCGGGTCGGACCCGACTCATACCGACACCATTACGCCATTTTCAGGGATACTTGACCCCGGAGGACCGCCGGTTACGGACAGGTCGCCGGGTGAGCATTTTGAGGGAAAGGAAGCTCCACGTCGTGGATGCGCGTTCAGCAGCGCTGGTCCGCGCCAACTTCCGTTCGGTGATCGAGTCACCGAACGGACCCGAGCGGTTGATCAGCGCGTTCTACGGTCACCTGTTCGCCGAGAACCCTCGGCTGCGGGAACTGTTCCCGCCGGCTATGGACATGCAACCCAAACGACTGGCGACCGCCATTCAGTATGTCCTCGACCATCTCGAGGATTGGGGCAGGGCACAGAAGTTTCTCGAGCAGCTGGCTCGCGACCATCGCAAGTACGGGGTCGAGGCCGCGCACTACGACGTGGCCGGGCGGGCGCTGCACGCCGCGTTCCGCGCCTACAACGGCAGCGGCTGGACCCGGGCGCTGGACGAGGGATGGCGCGACATCACCATCCTGATCTCCGCGTCCATGGCCATCGGCGCGAATTCCGACCGGTCGCAACCGTTTTGGGAGGCGACCGTGGTCGGGCACCGGCGGGTGCTCGAGGATCTGGCCATCGTGCGGCTGCAATCGGACACCCCGATCCCGTATCAGGCCGGTCAGTACGTGCCGATCACCGTGCCGCAGCGGCCGAAGATGTGGCGCTACCTATCGCCCGCCATCCCGGCAAATCCGTACGGCGAGATCGAATTCCATGTGCGCAAGATCCGCGGCGGCTGGGTCAGCCCGGCCATCGTCAACGAGGCGCGGGTCGGCGACCGGTGGCAGATCGCGGGCCCGCTCGGCGGCCTGCACATCGATCGGGACACCGGCCGCGATGTGCTGCTGATCGGCGCGGGCACCGGCATCGCACCGCTGCGCGCCCAGCTGATCGAGATGGGGCAGCGCGGTATCAACCCGAGGGTGCACTTCTTCATCGGCGGCCGCTACCCGTGCGATCTGTACGACGTGGAGAACATGTGGCAGCTCTCGCAGAGCAATCCGTGGCTCACCGTCGTCCCGGTCTGCGAGCAGAAGACCAACCCGTGGTGGTATCCACATCCGCCGCAGGATGCGCCGTACGGCATGCATCGGCGGCTGATCGGTAATCTGGGCGCGGTGGTCGCGAGCTTCGGCGCATGGGCGGACCGGCAGATCCAGATCGCCGGCTCGGCGCGGATGATCGCGGACACCCGCCGCGCACTGATCGCGGTGGGCACACCGGAGCAGAACATCAGCTCCGATCCCGTGTAGACGGGGTGGACGTAGGCAAGAAGCAGTGAGGGTATGACTATCGATCCGAGTGCGCTCGGCAATGGCGGCCACCAGGCGCCGGTGTGGACCTCGACCGTGGTCGGGCACCACCGATTGCGCCACGATCTCGCGGTGATCCGCCTGATCGGTGAATTCGTGCCGTTCACCGCGGGACAGTCCGTCGAGGTGCAGGTGCCGCAGCAGCCAGGTATGCGACGCAGGCTCTCCCCCGCGCTGCCGCCGTCGCTGGACGGCAAGCTGGAATTCCACGTGCGCACCGTGCCGGGCGGCTGGTGCAGCGGTTCGATCGTCGCCGACACCAGAACCGGCGACGAGTGGCGAATCGGCGCTCCCCGAGGCAGTTTCGCGATCGAACCGAGCGGCCCCGAGGTGGTGATGATCGCGGGCGGCACCGGCCTGGCGCCGATGCGCGCGCAGATCCTGGATCTGGCTCGCAAGCCGGAGCAGCCGCGCACCTACCTGTTCGTCGGCGGCCGGTCGCCGCGCGACCTGTACGCCGCGGACATGCTGACCCTGCTCGCCGACGAATTGCCATGGCTCACCGTGGTTCCGGTGGTGGACAGCACGTCGGATCCGAACTGGGCCGACGAATGGTACGAGCATTCCCGGGTCGATATCGGCTTCGCCGAGGACGATCTGCTGCACGGCAACCTCGCCGACGTGGTCTCCTCGCACGGCGCCTTCGACAGTCACCAGGTGCTGGTGTGCGGCTCGCCCGCAATGGTGGGCGCGACGGTCGACCGGCTCGTCGAATCGGGCACGCCGCTGCGCAACATTCAGTACGAAGGCGCCTGAGTCCGCGGGATCGTCAGAACAGCGGATCGTGCCGGATGTTCTTGGTCTGCGTGCCCGCCGCCATCAGCCGGAACTTGGTGGTCTGCACCATGGATGGCGCGCCGACGATCTGCACATCGCGATCCGACCACGGGCCGAAGCCGGCGACCACCTTGCCGATCTGACCGGTGACCCGCTGTTCCAAGCCGGGTAGCGCCGCGCCCGGCTCGCCGGATCCCGGGTACCACCACGGGTTTTCGTCGGTCTCGGTCACCGGTGTCACGGTCAGCCACTTGTTGGAGACGGCCAGCCTGCTCAGCGTCTCCAGATCGTAGAGGTCGCAGGGATGATGCCCGCCGACGAACAGGTGGGTGCGCGGATTCGTGCGCCGCTGCGCCATCGCCATCAGTTGGGCGCGTAGCGGCGCGATGCCGGTGCCGCAACCGATCATCAGCATCTTGCGCTTGGTGTTGCGCGGGATGCCCAGCCCGCCGAGCGGCGAGCTCAGCTGCCACTGTTCGCCCACCGCCGTCCTGGCGATGATGGCCGGGCTGACCCAGCCGCCGAGCACGCCGCGGACGTGGAATTCGATCTCCCCGTTGGCATTCGCGGGTACGGCGGGCGAGAGGTAGCGCCACATCCGCGGCCGGGCCGGCACCTGCACGCTCAGGTATTGCCCTGCCGCATAGCGCATCGGCTGATCCAGCTGCAACCGGATGACCGCGAGATTGCGGAGTACGTCACGGCGTTCGACCACGGTGCCGTGCCACACCGCGGGCGTCATCTCCTTCTCCGCCGCGCCGATCATGGTGTCGCCGATGATGGTCAGGCCCTCGTCCCAGGCCCGGTCGACCTCGTCGGTCCACATCTCGGTTCCGGCGAACACCTTGACCGCCGATTTCAGAGAAGTAGCCACGGCGACGTAATGGGCGGGCTGGACACCGTATTTGCGGTGGTCGCGCCCGAGCTGGGCAAGGAACGGCAACAGCTTGTCCGGCTCCTCCAGCCGGTCCAGGGTATAGACGATGGCCTTGACGAGACGGTCGCGCTGCGCATCCATGGATGCCGGAAAGAAATCGCGGACCTGCGGATAGTCGGTGAACAAGATCGCATAAAACGATCTGGCTAACTTTTCCGGTCCCCCTTCTTCCGCAGCAACCGCCTTGAACGTGGTTCTGATCAAAGCGACAGTCCGCGAATCCATTTGTGTCACAACCCCATTTCGCACTCGAACACAAACCGTGCCGGCGAGTGAGGTGCTGCGGGACACTCGTCAGCAGCCGTTGCCAAGGAGTGTAAGCGAGGTTAGCCAGCAACGGAATCCTACGTTTAAACATCAAGCGTGTAATTCCGGAAAAACTAGGTTTGGGCGCGCTATTGCGGTCAAAAACAGACTGCAAGACCGCTTCTCGGGGGTTAACTCGGTCGTACCTTCACCGAATTTGTGTGACCCGATTTGCAAGCTTCGTCCGAATTGGCACCAGCGGAGCGATCCTGTAGCAACACAACAGATTTGACCGACCAGTTTGTGCCAGCAAACATCCGACGACCGCCACCCGGCACAAGACGGGCATCCGAAAGGCAACTGGCACACCGGCTCGCGGCGCGCAACCCCCGAATTACGGCTTACTCTCAGCTAATTCAGGATCGCGAATGCCCCAGAATGCCGAAGAGCCCCCGGCTCCACCCAAACCGGGCGGACGGTAGCCAGGGGCTCAACGGGTTTGCTGATTACATCGAACGCCGGTGTCGTGGTTGCCAGACCACCAGCGCGGTACTGCGTTGCGGCGGAGAGAGGTCGGGGCGGTAGCCCGCCCGCATCCGCTCCAGCTCGGCCGCCAGCTCGGTGACCTGCTGCCGCAATTCCTCCACCTGATTGGTGAGTTCGATAATGCGTTTGATACCGGCCAGATTGACGCCCTCGTCCTGGGACAGCCGCTGCACTTCGCGCAGCAGCTCCACGTCCCTGGCCGAATAGCGCCGCCCACCGCCCGAAGTGCGTTGCGGCGTCACCAGTCCCAGCCGGTCATACGTGCGCAGCGTCTGCGCGTGCATGCCGGCGAGCTGAGCCGCCACCGAGATCATGAAGAACTCGGCACGCTGCGACGCGCTACCGGGTCCCGGAGATCCGGCCGCCTTCTTCGGATCAGTGGACATCACGCACCTGCCCATCCCGCACGTGGATCGAAGCCGCTGGCCTTCTCCGCCTCCTGGAAGCGCCGCAGCGCCTCGGAAGCATTGTCGTCCAGTTTCTGTGGCACCGCGACCTTGACGGTGACCAGCAGATCACCGGCGCCGCCGCCGCGCTTGGGCACGCCGCGACCGCGGACACGGAGGATGCGGCCGTCCGCGGTGCCCGGCGGCACCTTGACGCCGACGCGCCCCTCCAGCGTCGGCACGGAAACCGTTGTGCCGAGCACCAATTCACTGTAGCTGACCGGCAGCACCAAGGTCAGGTCATCGCCGTTGCGGCCGAAGACCTTGTCCTGGCTGACGTGCACGGTGACATACAGGTCACCCGACGGCGCGCCGCGCAGTCCCGCCTCGCCCTGTCCGGCCAGCCGAATCCGTTGCCCGTCGCTGACTCCCGGCGGGATACGGACCGTGATGGTGCGGGTGCGGTTCTGGATGCCGCTGCCGTGGCAGTCGACGCACGGGTCGTCGATGATCGAGCCGGTACCACGGCATTCGTCGCACGGCTCGCTGAAGCCGAACGCACCCTGATTGCGGCTGACGACACCGGTTCCGTTGCAGAGCGGGCAAACTCGGGGACTGGTCCCCGGCTTGGCGCCGCTGCCGTGACACGTGGTGCACGGCGACGGGCTCGTCATCCGCAGCGGAACGGTGACGCCCTGCGCCGCCTCGCGGAAGCCGAGCGTCGTCTCGGTCTCCACATCGGCGCCACGGCGCGGGCGGCTCGCGGTCCGCGTGCCGCCCCGGTTGAACAGGCCACCGAGCAGGTCACCCAGCCCGCCGTCACCGGCATTGGCGTTGCCGAAGATATCGCCGATGTTGAAATCCTGCGAGAAGCCGCCGCCCGCACCGGGATTGAACCCGCCACGGGGATACCCGCCTGCGAACAGCTTGCGGGTCTCGTCGTACTCCTTGCGCTTGGCCGGATCCGACAGCACGGCATGCGCCTCGCTGACGGCCTTGAAGCGCTCCTCGGCCTTGGTGTCACCAGGATTGGCGTCCGGGTGTAAGTCGCGGGCGAGCTTGCGGTACGCCTTCTTGATCTCGTCCTGCGAGGCGCTGGAGGAGACACCCAGCTCCTTGTAGAAGTCCTTTTCGATCCACTCCCGCTGGCTCACTGGATATCTCCTCCTCTCGCGTCTCTATTGAGTATTCGCGTCGGCATCGTCGGATGCCTCTGTCTCTGCCGCGGCCCGATCGAGATCGGCCACGCCATCGGTCACCCCGACGAGCGCATGCCGCAGCACCCGGTCGCCGAAGCGGTAGCCCTTGCGCATGACCAGCCCGAGTACCGGGTCGTGCCCGGAGCCCTCGTGCTGCACGGCCTCGTGCAGGGTCGGGTCGAAAGGCTCACCCTCCGAACCGAATTCCTCGAGCCCCTGCTTCTGCAGCGCCGCGGCCAGCTTGTCGGCCACGCCCTTGAGCGGCCCGGATTCCAGGTCGCCGTGGGCCCGCGCCCGATCGAGATCGTCGAGCACGCCGAGCAATTCGGTGACGACGGCCGCCTTGGCGGTGTCGATGGCGACCTTGCGGTCGCGCTCGACACGGCGCCGATAGTTGGCGTACTCCGCGGTCAGCCGCTGCAGATCGGCGGTGCGCTCGGCGAGTTCGACGCTGATCGCGTCGGCGAGCACCTCGGCGCCGTCACCGGCTTCGGCCGGGGCGGTGGCAGACCCGTTGTCTGCCACCGCTTCCCGAATTTCGCCGGTCTCCGGGTCGATCTTGCGGTTGTCCACGAAGGTGATCGGCTCCTGTTCGGAGTTTCCGTCGCTCACTTCTTCTCCGTGTCGACCGGCTCGTCGACGACCTCGGCATCCACCACCTGGTCATCGTTGGCGGAGCTGGACGCGCCGTTGCCGGACGCGGCCGACTCGGCGGCCGAGGCCTCGTAGATCGCCTGGCCGAGCGCCTGCGACTCGGTCGCCAGCTTCTCGACGGCCGCCTTGACCGCGGCGATATCGGTGCCCTTGAGCGCCTCGTTCGCCTCGGCGATGGCCGCCTCGACCTTGGACTTGATGTCCGCGGGGACCTTGTCCTCGTTCTCCTTGATGAACTTCTCGGTCTGGTGGACCAGCGACTCGGCCTGGTTGCGGGTCTCCGCCTCCTCGCGCCGCGCCTTGTCCTCGGCGGCGTGCGCCTCGGCGTCCTTGACCATCCGGTCGATCTCCTCCTTGGACAGGCCGGAGCCGTCCTGGATCTTGATCGTGTTCTCCTTGCCGGTGCCCTTGTCCTTCGCGGTCACGTGCACGATGCCGTTGGCGTCGATGTCGAAGGTGACCTCGATCTGCGGCACGCCGCGCGGGGCCGGCGGGATGCCGGTCAGCTCGAAGGAGCCGAGCAGCTTGTTGTGCGAGGCGATTTCGCGCTCGCCCTGGAACACCTGGATCTGCACCGAGGGCTGGTTGTCGTCGGCCGTGGTGAAGGTCTCCGAGCGCTTGGTCGGAATGGTGGTGTTGCGCTCGATGAGCTTGGTCATCACGCCGCCCTTGGTCTCGATGCCCAGCGACAGCGGGGTCACATCGAGCAGCAGGACGTCCTTGACCTCGCCCTTGAGCACACCGGCCTGCAGCGCGGCGCCGACGGCGACGACCTCGTCCGGGTTCACGCCCTTGTTGGGCTCACGGCCGCCGGTCAGTTCCTTGACCAGATCCGAGACGGCGGGCATGCGGGTGGAACCACCGACGAGCACGACGTGGTCGATATCGGCGACGTTGATGCCCGCGTCCTTGATCACGGACTGGAACGGCGCGCGGGTGCGGTCGAGCAGGTCCGAGGTGATCTTCTGGAACTCGGCGCGGGTCAGCTGCTCATCGAGGAACAGCGGGTTCTTGTCCGCGTCGACGGTGATGTAGGGCAGGTTGATCGAGGTGCTCTGGCTGGAGCTCAGCTCGATCTTCGCCTTCTCCGATGCCTCGCGCAGGCGCTGCATCGCCATCTTGTCCTTGGTCAGGTCGATGCCCGCGCTGGCCTTGAACTTGTCGACCAGCCACTGCACGACGCGCTCGTCCCAGTCGTCACCACCGAGGTGGTTGTCGCCGGAGGTGGCGCGGACCTCGACGACGCCCTCGCCGATTTCCAGCAGCGAGACGTCGAAGGTGCCGCCACCGAGGTCGAAGACCAGGATGGTCTGTTCCTTGTCGCCCTTGTCCAGGCCGTACGCCAGCGCGGCCGCGGTGGGCTCGTTGACGATGCGCAGCACGTTCAGGCCGGCGATCTGGCCGGCTTCCTTGGTGGCCTGACGCTGGGCGTCCTCGAAGTACGCGGGCACGGTGATGACCGCGTCGGTGATCTCCTCGCCGAGGTAGGCCTCCGCGTCGCGCTTGAGCTTCATCAGCACGCGCGCGCTGATCTCCTGCGGCGTGTACTTCTTGCCATCGATGTCGACGGACCAGTCGGTGCCGATGTGGCGCTTGACCGAGCGGATGGTGCGGTCGACGTTGGTGACCGCCTGGTTCTTGGCCGGCTGCCCGACCAGTACCTCTCCGTTCTTGGCGAACGCGACGATCGACGGGGTGGTGCGCGCGCCTTCCGAGTTCGCGACGACGACCGGCTCGCCGCCTTCGAGAACGGCGACGACCGAGTTCGTGGTCCCGAGGTCGATTCCGACCGCACGAGCCATAGTGGTTCCTCCTAGTTGACGTAACAGTTTGTCGGTGCCTGGTGTCTGCTCGAGCTGCGTGAACAGCCCGTTCTGCGGCATCTGGCATCTGCCGCGAGACCTCGCCCCAAGCACCTCACGGAGCACGGTCCCAGCAACGCTGGTTGTTTCGAGCGACCTGCGAGCAGTCGCTACGGTGAGCGTGGTCGGCTCAATCTTGCCCTCGATTCCGTCCGGGAGTCAACTGAAACTTGAGCCGTAGCCACTCAACCTTGTCCAAGAGCTCAACGGGCGGCCGTCGCGAATAATTCCCGGATCCGCGATCGAGCGGGCCTTCCCTGCGCCATTCTTGTCACCCGAATGGCCTCTGACCAGCAATTGTGTGCCAGTTGTGACCCAGCGAAATTGCTCGACCCAGGCCAGCCCGGTCCAGCGCCGCCTCATCGGCCAGTGGTCCGGCATCGGCGCCGAAGCTCACTCGAAGCCGCCAGCCGACCGTGCGGACGTTCAGGTGGTCGGCAGCGAATTCACTCGGGCGGATGCGTAGCCCACGGGCGACCGGACGACACGGATGGCGGGCGAGTTCGCGCGCGGCGAGCAATGATGGGCGCGCGCGGGGTATTTCCGGCTATGCGGCGCCGAGAGGAGCGAAGGTGAGCGCGAAGACGCGATCATGGTGGGGCTGGGGCAATGTCGAGGATGCGGTCGACGGCGCGGAGCGAGAGGCGCTGACGGCACGGGTCGCGGCGATCCTGCCCGGTGCCGATCTCACGGCACACGAGCCGCCCACGGTCGACTCGCTAGGGCTGCCCGAACCGCGTGTCGCCGTACCGGATTCGCTTGCCGGGCTCGCCTCGGCGGATGCGGCGGATCGCGCGGCGCACGCGCACGGGAAGGCGTTCCGGGATGTGGTGCGGAATCTGCATGGGCAGGTGGACAATCCGCCCGATCTGGTGATCCGGCCGCGCAGTGAGGCCGACATCGTCGATGTGCTCGATTGGGCGACGCGCGCGGAGGTGGCCGTAATCCCGTTCGGCGGCGGCACTTCCGTGGTGGGCGGCGTGGAGCCGCGGCTCGACGGCGACTTCGCCGGTGCGGTCAGCCTCGATCTGGGTGCGCTCGATCGGGTGCTGGAGATCGATCGCGTCAGCCGGGCGGCGCGGATCCAGGCGGGCGTCTTCGGGCCCGCGCTGGAGGATCAGCTCCGCGGGGCCGACCTGACGTTGCGCCACTTTCCGCAATCATTCGAATTCTCCACGCTCGGCGGATGGCTGGCCACCAGGGCCGGTGGGCATTTCGCGACGCTGTACACCCACATCGATGATCTCGTCGAGTCGATGCGGGTGGTGACTCCGGCGGGCACCGGCGAGTCGCGGCGCCTACCCGGCTCGGGCGCGGGCCCCTCGCCGGACCGGATGTTCCTCGGTTCCGAAGGCACGCTCGGCATCATCACCGAGGCGTGGATGCGGTTGCAGGATCGACCGCGCTGGCGCGCAACGGCTTCCGTGCACTTCGACGACTACGGCGCGGCCGTCGCGGCCACCAGGGCCATCGCGCAGTCGGGGTTGTCTCCGACCAATTGCCGGCTGCTCGATCCCGCCGAGGCGTTCCTGAACGCGGGCGCGGCGACCGGCGGCGGCGTGCTTGTACTCGGCTTCGAATCCGCCGATCATCCGGTCGGGCCATGGATGGACCGCGCGGTCGAGCTGGTCGCCGACCACGGCGGGAAACTGCCCGAGGCCGTGCGCTATTCGGATTCCGGGAACAGCACCTCCGGTGGCGCCGCCGACACCTGGAAGTCGTCGTTCCTGCGGATGCCGTATCAGCGCGATGCGCTCGCGGCCCAGTCGATGATCACCGAAACCTTCGAAACCGCCTGCACCTGGGACAAGTTCGACTCGTTGAAGGCCGCGGTGACCGCGGCGGCGAACGAGGCGATCCGCGCGGTCGGCGCGACCGGCGTGGTCACCTGCCGATTCACCCATGTCTATCCGGACGGGCCAGCACCCTATTTCGGCATCTACGCCGCGGGCCGCTGGGGCAGCACACTCGCCCAGTGGGATGACATCAAAGCCGCTGTCTCCGAGGCACTGTCGAGCGCGGGTGGCACCATCACCCACCATCACGCGGTCGGCCGGGACCACCGCCCGTGGTACGACAGGCAGCGACCGGAGCCCTTCGCAGCCGCGCTGCGAGCGGCCAAGTCCGCACTCGATCCCGGCGGCATCCTCAATCCGGGCGTGCTCATCTAGCGAGAACCTCCCACAGCTGCCGCCGCGATCGACCATCACGGTCGACGCGACCGAAGCGCTCGCGATGCTCAGACCTGGGCGAACGCGAGCTCCGGTGCGACGGCGGTTGCGTTGCGGCGCACGCCGGTCGCCGCGATGACGGCGCCGAGTGCCGCGGCCGCGGCGGGCACGATCAGCGCGGTGCGCAGGCCGTCCATGGCGGACCCACCCGTGCCGGTGGCGGCGACGTTCACCGCCGTGACCGCGGAGATGCCGAGCGCGGCGCCGAATTGGATTGCGGTGTAGAGCAATCCGCCTGCGAGGCCGTGCTCTTCCTCGCCGACGCCTTCGGTGCCCGCGATGGTCAGGGGGCCGTAGACCATGGCGAACGCCACCGCGAGCAGCAGCATGGTCGGGAGCATGGCCAGGTAGGCGCGATCCAGGTCGGTCGGCAGGAACAGGGCGTAGGCGAGCAGTGCCGTCAGCACGCCGCCGAAGATCACCCGCGTATTGCCGAATTTGCGCACCAGCCACGGGGTCAGCAGCGGCGCGAGCAGCGCGTCGAGGCCCATCACCGCCATAGCCAGGCCGGTCTGCACAGTGCTCCAGCCGCGCAGTTCCTGGAAGTACAGCGTCACCAGGAAGGCGAAGCCCATGAACGAGCCGATGAACAGCACGGCCACCAGGTTGATCCGGACCAGATTGGCCGAGCGCAGGATGCCGAGCCGGACCAGCGGTGCGGCGGACCGGCGTTCGTTCCAGACGAACAGGGCGAGCACCGCGAGCCCGGCGGCGAATACGCCCGCGGTCAGGCCCGGCATCTCGCTCGGATGTTCCAGCCGGACAACGCCGTACACCAGCAGCAGCATCGCCGCGGTGACGCTCAGCGTGCCGACTACATCGAATCGGCCCGCCCTACCTTCCGTAACGTTCCGCGGCGCACCGGAATCGCGTACCAGCACGATCGCCGCCGCGAGCAGCACCGCGGAAACGAGCACCGGCACGAAGAACACCCAGCGCCAGCCGAGCGCGGTGAGCAGGCCACCGACCACCATGCCGAGCGAGAATCCGCCCGCAGCGACCCCCGCGTAGACCAGCAACGCCTTCTCTCGCACCGGTCCGTCGGCGTAGTTGGTGGTGATCAGCGACAGCCCGGCCGGCGCCATGAACGCCGCGGCGATACCGGTGACGAAACGGGCGGTCAGCAGCATCCAGCCGGTGGTGGCGAAGCCGCCGAGGCCGGAGAAGACCAGGAAGACCGTCAACCAGAACAGGAACATCCGCCTGCGCCCGAGCAGGTCGGCGGCGCGACCGCCGAGCAGGACGAACCCGCCGTAGCCGAGCACATACGCGGAGACGACGCCGCTGAGCATCGCGGTGGACAGGCCGAGCTCCGCCCGGATCGACGGCAGCGCCACATTGAGCATCGCCACGTCGACGCCCTCCAGGAAGATCGCACCGGATAGCACCGCGAGCACACCCCAGGCGCGGCCGGTCATCGCGGTGAAGACCGCCGCCGGTTCGGATTTCAGCATTACCACTCCCAAAAGCCTTGGTTCCCAATGGTGGGGTCGGTTCCCTCTTGTTACCGCCCAAATTCTGGGGCAGTATGACCAATCGTGGAAGAAGGCACTTTCAAGTCACCCGGTGACTGCGGGGATACCGAGGCCGATTACGCAGTACTGCAATGGGATACCCGGGTGGACTGCGAAGTACGGCAGATCCTCGACCGCGTCGCGGACAAGTGGTCGCTGCTCGTCATCGCGCTGCTCGATCAGCGCAGCCTGCGATTCACCGAGCTGAAACGCAAGATCGACGGTGTCAGCCAGCGCATGCTCACCCGCACGCTGCGCCACCTGGAGCGGGACGGGCTTGTCGAGCGCACCGTCTATCCGACGGTGCCACCGCGCGTCGACTACGCGCTGACCCCGCTCGGCGCCAGCCTGCACACCACGATCAAGGCGCTGGTCACCTGGACCGAGGATCACCAGAACGAGATCGCCACCGCCCGTAATACTTACGACCGCAAGACGCTGGAAGAGGAAGCGGCGCAGCTGGCTTCCGTGTAGCTGACGCAACTGACCTACGGCTCGCCGGGGCAACTGACCTACGGCTAGCCGGGGCACTGACCTCTGTATAGCCGCTGTCGCTAGGCCTTCCTCGGCTGAGCGGACAGTTTTCGGCCGTTTGGGTGGATTCCGCGCGAATTGCGGCGAAAAGTGTCCGCTCAGCTGAGCTTGTCCCGCACAGCTGAGCTCTATCCGCACAACTGAGCCGGATTCCGTCTGCGTGACTGCGGATTCCGTCTGCGTAACTGCGGATTCCGTCTGCATGACTGCGGATTCCGTCTGCATGACTGTGGATTCCGGTCTGCACGACCGTCACCCCGGTTAGGGTTGTGCCTGCATCTGGGGGCCGCTCGAGGAGCGCCCTCGACGCGCCGATTCGAGGAGTCGTCATGCGTGCTGCCGTGGTCACCAACACCAAGTTCCACGTCGAGGAGCTGCCGACGCCGGTGCCCGGCCGGGGACAGGTGCTGATCAACGTATCCCGCTGCGGCATCTGCGGTTCCGACCTGCACGCGCGCATGCACGCCGACGCGATGGCCGACCTCGCCGACGCGACCGGCTACGACCAGTTCATGCGCTCGAGCCAGAGCGTGGTGCTCGGCCACGAATTCAGCGGGGAGATAGCCGAATACGGGCCCGGCTGCCGTCGGCGCTGGACATCGGGCACACCGGTGGTCGCGCTGCCGATCGTCCGGCAGGCCAAGCAGCCACAGCTGGTTGGTCTTTCGGCCGCGGCGCCCGGCGGCTATGCCGAGCAGGTGGTGGTCCAGGAATCGATGACACTGCCGGTGCCGAACGGGCTGTCCGCCGAATACGCGGCGCTGACCGAGCCGATGGCTGTCGCCTGGCACGCAGTGCGAAAGGCGCGAATCGGCAAGGGGCAGACCGCCTTCGTCATCGGCTGCGGGCCGATCGGCCTCGCGGTGATCGGCATGCTGAAGGCCGCGGGCGTGCGCACCGTGGTGGCCAGCGACTTCTCCCCGCGCCGCCGCGAACTCGCGCTACGCTGCGGCGCCGATGTGGTGGTCGATCCCGCCACCGAATCGCCGTGGACGGCCGGGGCGAAACCCGGCGGCAAAGGCGTCACCGACATACTCAACCTCGGCTTCGACGCCATGGAGCGGCTGCGGCAAGTGCCGAACCTGCCCTGGTGGTACGTCTTCCGGCTCGCGCACACGTTCAACGTGGGCCCGTCCGGCCCCGTTGTCTTCGAATGTGTCGGCGTACCAGGCATTATCGACCAGATCGTTACCGCGGCGCCGCCGCGATCGCGGGTGGTCGTCGTCGGGGTCTGCATGCAGGACGACCACTTCCAGCCCGCGATGGCGATCAACAAAGAGATCGAACTCCTTTTCGCCTTCGCCTACGACCCCGGCGAATTCCGCGACACCCTGCACATGCTCGCCGACGGGAAGGTGAACCCGGCGCCGCTGATCACCGGCACGGTCGGCCTCGACGGTGTCGACAATGCCTTCACCGCGCTGGGCAACCCGGAACACCACGCGAAGATCCTCATCGACCCCGCGAGCGCCGCGGTCACCCCCTGACACCCGCCAGAACAGCGTTCATCTGGGTGGTGACCTGGGCGAGCACCCGGCCCGCGATGGCCAGTTCGCCGGCCTGGATATCCGCGTATGCCCGCTTCATCGCGCCTTCGATATCGGAGCGGACGCCGCCGAAGCGGGTGCGGCCGAGCGCCGTGACGCGGATCCGCGCCGCCGCGTCCGCGATCGGTTCGATCAGCTCGGCATCGGCCAGCTCGCCGAGAGTGCTTCGCACCGTGGCGATATCGGCCTTCAGCGCACCGGCGAGGCGGGCGATCAGCTCATCGAGCGGAACATCGTCGCCCGCGGTGACGGCAAGGGTGAGGCCGACCCACTGCCGGTAGGTCATGCCGGGGTTGCGCAGGATCTCGTCGAGCACGGCGCGGTGCGCGTTCTCGGCCTGGCCGAGGACCTGCGGGTTGAGCGTGATGGCGTTCATGATGGCGTCCTTTCCGGTAACTGCTTTCACCGGTTCTGACACCGAATTCGGCGGCACTGTGACCGTACGTTGCCGAATCAGACTGTGATGTAGGACATATCAGTGTGCGGCGGCGAGCACCGCTTCGGCGATGTCCTCGTCCAGTGAGACGCGCACCAGCGCGGCGGCCAGGTCCGCGGTGCGCTCGCGGGGTGCGAGTGCTGCGAGTTCGCCCGGATCGGTGGGCAATTCGATGCGCTCGGCGCCGCGCAGCGCACGCTCGTCGAAATGCGGCCGCACCCAGGTCCACACGTCCTGCACCTCACGCAGGAAGATATCGCTGCCGGTCGGCCCGATGCCCTGGAACTGCTGCAGCAACCGCGCCACCCGCGTCGGATCGCGCTCGGCCTCCTCGCTCAGCTTGCGCAGGTCCCCGGCGTAGCGGTCGAGCACGAGCGCGGCGTTCGCGCCGAGCCGCGAAGCGGTGCTCTCGTCGTAGCGCCGGTAGTGCGCCCGCCCGAGCGCGTCGACGAGTTCCTGCCAGTCCGCGTCGGCCACCCGCCGCGGGGTCCGATACCCGGTGCCGACCAGCTCCTTCGCCGCCGCCACCGCGAGAGCCGCGGATATCCGAGTGCTGAGCAGCTCAGCGAGCATCAGCAGCTGGAACAGTGGCGCGGGCTTGTCCGCCAGCGCTATCCCCGCCTCCTCGGCATATCCGGTGCCCGCCCGCTGTAGCAACGCCCGCACCACGTCTTGCTGATTCATCACGGTCTCCCACGTTCGGTACCGACCGCGTACCCCACCCCGCGCGGCTCACACGACCGCCGGTCCAGACCGGGTACCGAGCCGGATCCGTCCTACTGCGTGCCCCGAGCCTCGGCGGACACTTTTCATCGTCGCGTGGCAGATATCGCCACGCTCAGGCGAATTGTGTCCGCCTAGCCCCGTCACTCCGAAAGCAAGGTCAGGGTGCCCTCGGCGCTGCGGGCGGCGGTGAGGCATGCGGTCGTGGTGAACTGGTCGGCCAGCGGGTGACCCGCGCGGGCGCGCCATTTGCGTACCGCCGCGACGGCCTGGGTGCGCTGGGCTCGGACCGAGGTATCGATAGGGAGGCCGAGGCGCAGGTGGGGCGCGACGCCCGAACCGCCGATGAGGCGGTGCAGTTCGGCGAGATCGGTTGCGGGCATGGTCAATTCGTCGGTGCGCAGGCGGCCGAGCAGGCGCAGCTCGGCGAAACCGTGCACATCGGCGAGCAGCGTGCGCACCCGGGGCAGCAGCTGGTCGGCGGGCGTACCAGGGTGGGCGGTGAGCACGCGGGCCAGCGCGGTCAACGCGGAGTGGGCCTTCAATTGGTCGGCGCGCTGGCCGAATTGCACGTCGAGCACCGTGCGCAGTTCGTCGACGCCACTGCGCCTGGTCAATTCGGCGGACAACGTCGCGGAATCGCGGACGCCGAGCCGAATCAGCGTGATGGCCATGCGAATACCGAACAGGCCGAAGCGATCCGCGAGTTGCGCGCGCAATTCCGGCGGCACCGGCAGCACGACATCGGGCCGGGCGAAACGATCGGCGGACAGCAGCGCCACGCCCAGCTCCTCGACGGGCACACCCGCCAGCGCCTCGAAGGCGGCGAACTCCTGCTGGCGCAGCGTGGCCGCGGCGAACGCGAGCAGCCCGGCCACCGGAATCACCGCCTGGCACAACCCGGTTCGCTCCAGCTCGCCGGCGAAACGCACCGCGACATCGCGGGCCGAGTGCAGCGCGTCGATACTGCCCGCGCCGATCTCATCCGCCCGGGACACCACGCCGATCACCCCGAGCGGGCTCGGCGTACCCGACATTCCCGGTCCGGCAACGGTTCCCGCGCCGATGCGCTCCAGGAAGCGAATATCGGCGGCATCGAGCCTGCGCAGCAGATAGACCACGGCGTCGGCGCCGGGCAATGCCGTATCCGCCTCGTCTTCCGGGGTGAGCAGCCGGGCGGTGCGCTGCGAAACCTCGCGCGACAGCGACGACGTGCCCGGCGTATCGATGATCGTGGTGTGCGCCAATGCCGCCGCGGGCCATTCGACCTCGAGATGGTCGACCTCGCGCGGGCCGGGCACGGCCCAGGCGAGTTGTGACAGATCGAAGGTCAGACCGTGCGCGCCGCCGCCGCGGCGCACCACCACATTCGCCCGCACGCCGTCCGGTGCGTACGCCGTCACGCTCGGTGTCGAGCCGTACCGGTACCAGGTGACCACCCGCGTGCACTCGGTCGCGTCCGTCGGCGCGATGTTCTGCCCGACCAGCGAGTTCAACAGCGTCGACTTGCCCGCCTTCAGCGAACCGGCCAGCGCGACCCGCAACGGCTGCTCCAGCCGCCGCGCGCAGTCGTCGAGTAGCGCGCGCGGTCTGCCCCGCCCAGCGAACGCCTGCCGCGCCGCATCCACCAGCCGATGCGTCTCGGCGACAATCCCCGGCGCCACCCTGCCCGCGCCATTCCCATGCTCTCGTCCGGTCACATCACTACACATCGCCCCCAACCGCCTTCGTATCACACCCTGCCGCACCTGCCCCCTCCCACCAGCGCAAACGCACTCGATATCGACGGCCGAACGCTCACCATGCCCCAGCGTGCGAGCGTTGATCGCAGCACGCGGCCGCTGCGCGAGCGGGCGGAGCGGGCCACCCGCCAGGACCGAGGCTGAGCGCCGAGTTCTCGGAGGGGAAGGGCTATGTGGCGCCAGGGCCTAGGGCGGGGGTCGGGTTCATGGCGTCGGAGTAGCGGCGAAGTTCGGCGACTACGTGGAGTTGGCGTTCGAGGAGGGCGCTGCGTTCGGTGCGGCGGGCGGTTTCCATCGTTGCCGCCTCCTGGGCGGCGCGCAGTGAGTCGTCGATGGAGCGAAGGCTGCGTTCGGCGACGCCCGCGTAGTGGTCGCGCAGGGCGCGGTGGATACGGTGCAGGCGGTCCTTGGTTTCCTTGCCCGCCTGGAAGGTGACGTCGTCGAGGAAGCGGCGCAGCGCCTGTTTGGCCTCGTTGCGGCGGCGCTGCAGCCTGGCCTGCTTGTCGTCACGGAATGCCTTGCCGCCCACCAGGACTCCCGCGCCGAGCGAGATAGGGTTGAGCATCGCCAGCCCGGCGAAGGTGGTGGCGAGCCCGACCATCAGCACGCCGCCGTAGGAACCGCGCATGCCGACGAGCACCTTGCTGGCGAAACCGATATCCGGTTCCAGATCGGCGAGGGTGCCGGTGCCCGCACGACTGTCCTCGGCGTGCAGGCCGGCGCCGACGTCGGGCAGATCGACGGTGCCGACCTCGGTGAAGTGTTCGGCGACCCGCTCGGCCAGCTGCACCGCCCTGGTGTGGGCGCACAGCAGGTTGTCACCGAGCGCGGTATCGACGGTGCCGGAAAGCCATTCGGCGATCCGCTCCCAGTGCTTGCCCGGATCGTGCTCGTCGATCCATTCCTCCCCGGTGCGCGCGATACCGCGCAGCCGCTCGCGCAGATCGTGGTCGACATCGCCCGCCAGGTCGGTGATGCCGTCGGACAGCGTCTGCTGCCACGCGGCGGTGCGCCGATGCAGTTGTTCGGCAACGGCTTTCGCGGATTGCAGCTCGCGCACCGCCGCCGCGCCCTGCGCCGGATCGCGCAGCGCGACCAGCTCACTGCCCAGCGCAAGCGCCAAATGCTCTGCGGCGGACTGGATATCGAGTGCCACCGCACGCCTGGTCGCCGCCTGATCGCGGGCGACCACCTGATCGCGCAGGAACTGATAGAGCACGCCGAACCCGGATTCCAGGCCGAGCTGCTGATCCTGCAGGCGCAGTGCGTGGGCGCGCAGCAGCGCGGACACCGGGATGGTGGCGATATCCAGCCCCGCGCGGTTCAGATGCCCCAGATCGGCCTCGTGCACCTGACGCCAGTGCGGGTAGAGATCGGTTTTGGCGAGCAGTAATGCCACCGACGGGCACAGCTCGTGCACCTGGCGCAGGAAAGCCAGCTCCGGCTCGGTGAGCTCGGTGGACGCATCCGAGAGCACCAGCACCGCATCGGCCGCCGCGACCAAGCCGAGTACGTGTGCCGCACTGGAGGTTCCGTGCCCGCCGACGCCGGGGGTGTCGATCAGCACGATGCCGTCGGCGAGCAGCGGATTGGGCAGCTGTACCTCCAGCCGCAGGACCCGGCGCCCCTCGGCGAGCGGCGTGCGCGCGGTGATCGCGCCGATCTCCTCGATCGGCACCGCGACCCTGGTCTCGTCGACGCCGGACGCGCCGCCGAGAATCAGCTCCGCTCGCGGCTGCGGCCCGTGTGCCAGCAGCGTCGTCACCGTCGTCGTCGCATCGTCGCCCACCGGGCAGATCTCGATGTTCAACAGCGCGTTGACGAATCGGCTCTTACCCTGGCCGAGCTGCCCGGCGATGACGATCCGGCGGCGCGGATCTCGGACACGGTCGGCCGCGGCCTCGAGGCGTGCGACCAGATCCGTGCGCCCCGCGGCCCGCGCGGCCGCGATGGTTTCGCCGAGCACCGACAGCAGCGAAACCGCAGGTGGCTGAGCAGCAGGTACGGGGGTACCCATCGCGCGATAAACCTCTTTCAGTTGTGGATACGGTCAGTGCAGCAGGAAATCGCCGTGCCCGTCGGCACCGGCCGTCCCGGTCAGATCGACTCCACTGTGCGTATCCGCATGCAGTCCGGTATCACCGTGCGCCCCCACATTGCTGTCGATCCCATTGCCGAACGCGCTCGAAACATCCAGCGACGACCACGTATTCGCCGCCGCGTCCACCGTCGACGAAGGCCCGCCCGCATGCACCCCGAGCCCACTGTCCACAGCCCCGTGCGCACCGGCCGAGGTACCGGCCGCCGCACTGGAGGCCGCCTGAGCCCCACTCTGCACCCCTGCCGAAACCCCTGCCCCCAAGCCACTCCCGGCATGCACTCCGGTGTCCACGGCACCGCCGACACCAGCGGAGGCCCCCGCGCCCAAACCACTCCCGGCATGCACTCCGGTATCCACAGCACCGCCGACACCAGCGGAAACCTCTGTACCCAAACCACTCCCGGTGTGCAGCCCGGTATTCACCGCACTCCCGACCTCGGCGGAAACCCCGGCACCGGTGGACAACCCGGTCTCCAGCCCCGAACCAACATGGGCACCGGCCTCAGCGCCAGTCGAAAGCCCGGTCTCCAACCCGGTCCCCACTCGCACCGCCCCATCCACACCTGTGGAAACCCCCGCCCCCACACCGTTACCCACATGCGCCCCGGCATCCACAGCCCCACCGACACCCGCAGAAGTCCCGGCGCCGACCCCGGTCCCACCATTCACAGCACCGCCGACCCCCGCCGAAATACCCGTCCCTACATCCACAGCCCCGCCAACACCTGTGGAAACCCCAGCCCCCAACGCACTTCCGACCTGCACCGCCGCATCAACAGCACCGGCAGAGGCCCCGACACCGGTCGACAGCCCGGTCCCCGCATTGACCGCTCCGCCGATGGCACCGCCGACACCGGTCGAAAGGCCCGTCGCCGCGTCGACGGCACCGCCGACACCGGCAGCAGCTCCAGCACCGACCCCCGTCGCCCCGTTCACAGCACCGCCGACGCCTGTGGAAACGCCAGTCCCCAAAGCGCTTCCAACCTGTACCGCACCATCCACAGCACTCCCGACGCCAGCAGATGTCCCGGCACCCGTAGACAACCCGGTCGCCGCATGCACAGCACCGCCGACGCCGGCACCGATGTCCGCTGCGGCCCCGGCCCCGGTCGACAACCCGGTCTCCAATCCCGAACCGACATGAGCAGCACCATCGACCGCACCGCCGACCTCCGTGGAAACACCTGTCCCCAAGCCACTTCCAACCTGTGCACCGGTATTCACAACCCCCGACACACCTGTGGACAACAACGCATCAAGCCCACCCCCGACGTTCCCGACCGCCCCGACCCCGGTCGACACTCCGGCGCCCGCCTGAGCACCAGCGGGAACCACACTTCCCACTCCCGAAGCCACACTGGTCTCCAGCCCGGCCCCCACCTGCGTCGCCCCCTGCACCCCGGTGGACACCCCCGTACCAACCTGCGCACCAGTATCGGCCACCGCACCAACCCCGGTCGCCAGCCCGGCCGTCGCGTCCGCCGCTGCATCGAGCGCACCGCCGACACCGGTGGCAGCATGCACAACCCCCTGTGTCCCGGTGGACACACCAGCACCCACCGCCCCGCCAACCACGTTGGACACCCCGGCAGTTGCGTCGAAAGCAGTATCGACCGCACCGCCCGCTCCAGCCGAAGCTCCCGCGCCGAGCGCCTCGTCGACCGCACCCCGCGCACCCGTCGTGAGATCCCCACCCGCCTGCGCACCGGCACCAACACCGGTGCCCACCGCACCAACAACATTGCTGGACAGGCCAGTAGCTACGTCCGCCCCCGTACCGACACCGGTCGTCACCTGCGCGGCAGCATCGAGGGCCCCATCAACTCCGGCACCGAGACCAGCACCCGCTTGCGCACCGGCACCGACGCCACTGTTCACAGCACCAACAACGTTGCTGGACAACCCCGTAGCAGCATCCGCACCCGCACCGAGACCAGCCGTCACCCGCGCGGCAGCATCGAGGGCCCCATCAACACCGGTACCAAGACCGGCACCCGCATCCGCAGCGCCTTGCAGACCGGCGTTGACGTCAGCGCCCGCTTGCGCACCGGCACCGAGGCCGGTGTGCACAGCACCAACCACGTTGCTGGACAACCCCGTTGCAGCGTCCACACCCGCGTTGAGACCCCCCGTGCCGAGGTCGCTGGTGACCTGCACCGCACTGTCGAGCGCTTCGTTCAGTCCTGCGGCGACGCCAGTACCCGCGTTCGCTGCGCCTTGCAGGCCAGCATTGAGATCCGCGCCCGCTTGCGCACCGGCACCGAGGCCGGTGTGCACAGCACCAACCACGTTGCTGGACAACCCCGTAGCAGCGTCCACGCCCGCGCCGAGACCAGTTGTCACCTGGGCGGCGGTATCGAGGGCTCCGTCGACCCCAGTGGTGAGGTGGGTGGCCGCGTTCGCTGCGGTCTGCAGACCAGCATTGAGGTCAGCGCCTGTCTGGGCGCCTGCGCCGAGGCCGGTGGTGACCGCGCCGACTACGTTGCTGGACAGGTCTGTTGCGGCGTGCGCGCCTGCACCGAGACCGGTTGTCACCTGGGCGGCTGTGTCGAGGGCTCCGTTTACGCCGGTCGTCAGGCTGGTGGCCGCGTTCGCTGCGCCTTGCAGACCGGCGGTGAGGTCGGTGCCGACTTGGGCGCCGGTATTCAGTGCGCCCTGCAAACCGGCATTGAGATCGGCTCCGGCCTGGGCGCCGGTGTGCAGTGCACCCTGCAGGCCGGTGGTGAGGTCGGTGCCTGCGTTGATGCCGGTGGAGATGGCTGCTTCCAGGCCGGTTGTGGTGTGGGTCGCGCCGGTGATGAGGCCGTTCGCGGCGGTGGTGAGATGGGTGCCGAGGTCGGTGCCCGCGTGCAGGCCGCCGTTGAGGGCGCCTTGCAGGCCGGTGTCGAGGTCGGCCCCGGCTTGGGCGCCGGTGTGCAGTGCACCCTGCAGGCCAGCGGCCAGGTCGGCGCCGGTGGACAGGCCGAGTTCGAGGCCGGTCAGCGCGTTGGCGCCGAGGCCGATCGCGCCGTTCACGGCGGCGCCGAGGTCCGCGCCCGCGTGCACCATGCCGCCGAGGCCCGCGTTGGCGGCGGCACTCAGGTCGGCGCCCGCCTGGATGCCGGCGCCGATCGCGGCATCGAGGCCGGTGTTCAGGCTCAGGTCCAGGTCGGCGCCGGTTTGGACGGCCGCACCCGTTTGTACCGCCGCGCCGAGTCCGGCGCCTGCGGCCGCGCCGGTCTGCGCGGCGGCTCCGGTCTGCCCACCGGCGGCGACGATCGCGGACAGGTGAGACCCGCCGGTGATCAGCGCCGACTCGGCCACCATCGGGGCGACCGCGGCGATGTCCTCCGGCGTCACCGCCGACAGCCCGGCCGAGGCCAGCGCCTGGGTCGGGTTGGCGCAGTAGCCGACCGCGGCCTCCGGGTGGCGCAGCAGATCGAGGATGAACTCCAGAATCGCGTTCGGTGTCACCGAAATCCTCCTACAGATGCGGCGGACCTACCGATCCGCTGACGTTGGAATGCATTTCACGCTAGGGACGCGATGCGTTACGGGAAACGGGGCGAACCCCCACGGTCCACGGACGGCGCCGGTTAGGGGCAGCACGACCATTAGGGGAATTTCCCCGAACCTTCCCCAACCGGTAACGGTGGCCCCCCAGCAACCGACAGAAGTGGTGGGTCGGCTGACCCCACAGTCTTTTGCACCACCGGATACACAACAGCGGACTACCGGACCACACAGTTTTCGAACGGGGTTCTCGTAATGACAGAGCGTCTGGCGCTCGGCATCACTGTCGGGGCGTCGAATTCGGTCGCCATTGCGGCGGCGGGGGACGGTAGTGAGGACGTTGTCACGCATCCGAGCGTGCTACGACTCGCGGCCGGCGCACCGCCCGCACTCGGCGGCGATGCCCGATCCATCGGCCGCCATTCCAGCGCCACGGTGCTGGAGGGTTTCCTGACCAGGGTCGGCGATCCGGTGGACATGTTCGCCGAGGACGGCACCGCCCATTCCGCGGCAACGCTGGTGGCCACGGCCATCGGCTGCCTGATCGACGAGATCGGCACGGGGGCAGCGGATTCCGCGATAGCATGCCATCCGGCGTGGTGGTCGGCGCATACCGTAGAGGCCCAGCGCGCCGCGCTGGAACAGGCCGGGCTGGCAGCGGTGACCCTGATCCCCGAGCCGACCGCGGCGGTGCGCTGGCTGGAATCGGTGCACGGACCGCTCGGCGACGGCGCGGTGGTCGTCTACGATCTCGGCGCCACCGGCCTGACGGTCTCGGTGGTGCGCACCGGCGAGCACGCACGCCTACTCGGCACACCGCTGCGCGCCACCGATGTCGCAGGCGCCGAATTCGATCTGCTGACCATGCGCTATGTCCTGGCAAATGCGCTGCACGGAAATGACTTCGATCCGTTCGACCCGGCGGTGGAACGCGAATTGTCGACATTGCGCGCCCGCTGCCGCAATGCGAAGGAAGAGCTCTCCATAAATACCGCGACCGTTGTTCCGGTGCGCTTGGATCCGGCCGCGCCGCGCGGTGAGCAGGTCCGCCTGGTCCGCGGCGAGCTGGAGGATTTACTCCGCGAACCGCTACTGACCTCGATCGACGTGATGCGCGACGCGGTGCATCGCGCCGGGCTGGAGATCGCCGATATCGGCCGGGTGTTGCTCACCGGCGGCGGTGGTGCGATTCCCCTTGTCACCGAGCTGATCTCGTCCGAATTCGGTCTCCCGGTGGTCGCGGCGCCACAGCCCGCGCTCACCAGCGCCCGCGGCGCCGCCGTGCTCTCGGCGGATCTGCTTGCCGCCAAGGAGACGCACGCGCCGATCGCGGCCGTGACCGCCATACCGGCACCCTCGGCGCCGAAAACCAAAGAGCTGCCCTCGGTATCGAAGCAGCAGTCGCTGCCGACCGCCCGCGCCCGCCGCAGGCTGACGGGCAAACAGCGCGCCGCGATCATCGCGGGCACCGCGATCGCGCTCGCCGCATTGGCCACCGGGACGGTCGCGATCGGAACTGGTGCTCAATCCGGCCCGAATCCGCCTGCCTCGGTGCAGAATTCGACGATGACTCCAGGCGCCGCCGAGATCGCGGCGACAACGGGGGCACCGACAGGCACCCCAGCAGCCACGACGGCACCGGTCGTCGCGACCACTCCGACCACCAACCCCAACCCGAAACCCGGTGCGGCACATCCCGCGCCGACGAGCAGCGTCGTGACCGTGAATAACCAGACGACCCAGGCGGACACCACGGCCCCCGCGGAACCCGCCGCACCACAACCGAACTCACCGCAGCCGAACTCGCCACAACCCGAGGCGCCGGGCACGACGCAACAGCCGCCACCGCAACCGAGACCGGCGCCCAACCTGCCGAACCTGCCGTCGCCGCCGATCGGCGGACTGGGTGACGCGGTCGACAAGGTCGGCGGCGCCGCCAGCTCGGCCGCGCAGATACCCGGCCAGATCCTCGGAGGCAACGGTGGCTGATACCGCGTTCGACACGATGCCGTGCGCACGGGAGATCTTCCGCGAGGTCGATTCCGCCGATCACGAGCCCGTCGTCTATCTCATTCGCGGCCGCTCCGGCACCGGCAAGACCACCCTGCTCGCGGCGATCCGCGCCCGGCTGCGCGCGCACGGCATCCTCACCCATGACGATCCCGCGCTGATCGATTCCACCGCAACCGATTTCGGCACCCATACGCTCGGTGCGCACACGGTCGAGACGATCGCCACCAGGGCGAACGGCAACGGCGGCGCACACCGGCGCACCGATCAGCCGCGCTCCGCCCTGATCATCGACAACGCGCATACGCTGCACGATGCCGATCTCGAAAGCCTGTGCGCCACGATCGAATCCGGCTGCCACACCGTGGTGGTCGCGGCCCAGCCGCGCCCGCACGACCCACGCGTGCGCACGCTCACCGATACGGTGGCCCGCCGCGGCCGCGTGGTGGATCTGCGCGCGCTCGGCGTCGCCGATATCGCGCCGTTCGCCAGGGAACTCGGCATGATGGTTCCCCGCCAGGTGGCCCAGCACATCCATCGGCAGACCGCGGGCATCCGTGGCGGTGTGGTCGCCGCGCTGAGCGCCGCCTGCTCGGCCCGCCTCGACGCGGGTATCCGCGCGGTCGACGAGGCGGTGTCCGGCTGGACCCGCGCGCTGCTCGACGATGTCGAGCCGGATCTGCTGGAAACCCTGGTCGTCGCCACCACCGGCGCGGGCCTGGATTCCAGTGAGCTCACCGAGGTGCTCGGCATCGAATCCGCGGCGGCACAGGACCTCATCGATCGAGCGCGGGCCAGCGCACTGGTGACCGATGCCGATCTGCTGCTGACCCCAGCGGTCGCACCGCTGCGCACGCTGCTCGGCGACCGCAGGTTCGTCGCCGTGCAGCGCCGCCTGCTCAACGCGCGCCTCGACTCGGGCCTGCTGCGCGACCACACCGCACTGCTACTCGCCGAATCCGGCGTCCAGGATCGAAGGCTCGCCGAATTCCTGTGCGGCACAGCGGAAAAGGCCGGTCGCGAGGCGGTCCGCTACTACGCCGCCGCCGCGGCGACCGGCGCCGATCCCGATCTGATCGCGCTGCGCTGGGCCGAGGCGGCCGCCCGCACCGGTGACGGCGAGACCGCGATTCGCTTGGCGGAGCCGGTGATCGGCCGCCCCGGCGTCAGCGGGCCCGAACTCGCCGACGCGGTGCGGATCTGCGCGGCGGTGCTCACCCGTCGCGGCCTGGTCCGCCGCGCCGCCCAGCTGTACAACTGGCTCGGCGCCCAGCGGATCGGCGCGGATTGGGCCGTCGGTGCGACCGTGCAGTACCTGGCGGGCGATGTCGGCGCGGCGGCGGAGCTGTCCGGCTCGGCGCCCCAGTGGCCGCCGACCGAGGCCAACGCGCACGCCAGGCTGATCGCGACGGCGCTGGCACAGTCCATCGCCGAACGCGAATCCGGTACGGCCGCGGCGGTTTCCGCGCTGGTTCAGGCGGCCAACGCGGATGCGGGCGTCGACCGCTTCCTGCCGTGCACCGCCGCGTCCATCGCGACGCTGCTGAGCCTGAGCACCGGCGAACCGCGCCGTGCCGCCGACGCGCTGCGGCGCGCGCGGACCGGCGGCCTGCGCTGCCATCAGCTCGACGTGCTCGCCGCCTGGTCGGCGATGCTCGGCGGCGACGAGCAGACCGCTTCGGCCACCGTCGACGCGCTCGACCACGATTCGCTCGACGTGCGCGATCGCCTGCTCGCGCACGGTGTCGCGGTCGGCCTTGCCCGCCGCGGCGGCGATCACGCGGCGCTCACCGTGGCCTGGCAGGCCGCGCGCCCGCTGTTCGACGACGTCGACACCGATCTGCTCGCCCTGCTCCCGATCGGCGAACTGTGGCTGGCCGGAATCCGGCTGCGCGACGAGCGCCCGATCGCCCCGCTCGTCGACGCGGCGCTCGCGCTGCTTCGCGGCCTGGACGAGCCACCCGCCTGGGCGAATGCCTTCCACTGGTACGGCGTCCAAGCCGGTATCGCACACGAGAGCCCCGACGAGCTGCTGCCGCATGCCCACGCGCTCAAGGCCGCCGCCGAGGCGGGCGACCGGCACGCCGCCGTACTCGCCGACGCGGGACGGACGTGGGTGCTCGTCCTGCGCGGACAGGTCGAGATCGCGCCGGTCGAGGCCGTCGTGGCACAGCTGCGCGAGATCGGCCTGATCTGGGATGCCGCCCGGCTGGCCAGCGAGGCGGCGCTGGCCGCCGCCGATTCCGCGACCGCCACCGCGCTGCTCAAGCTCGCCCGCACGGTGCGCGCCGAGGCCAAGCCGCAGGAACGTCCGGCCCGGCCGCAACCGCAGGCGGTCACGCCGCAGGAACCGGCGCCTCCCGCGGCACCGCCGACCCCGACGGTGCTGCTCAGCGAGCGCGAACGCGAGGTCGCGGAGCTGGTGCTGCTCGGGTTGACGTATCGAGAAATCGGCGCGCGTCTGTACATTTCCGCCAAGACGGTGGAGCATCATGTCGCCCGGATCCGCCGCCGGATCGGTGCCAGATCGCGTTCAGAGTTATTGTCGATGCTCCGCGCTATGGGACACGGCTCGCTGCTGGTGTGATGCCCGGTGCGGCCGAATCCATGCCGAAGCGAGGTAACTGACGATGGCCACAGGGGTGGGCCTGCGCATCGCCGAAGACACATGCACGGCGGCGATCGTCACCGAATCCGGTGAACCGCGGTACATCGTCCGTGAGTCGATCCTGCACATGTCCGACGATGGCGACACCGAGCTCGGCGGACCCGCGCCGAGCGGCAACACGCATTCCGTCACCGGGTTCGTCTCCAAGGTCGGCGATCCCACGGGCATTCCCGTCGACGACGGCGAGGCCTACCGCGCCGAGGACATGGTCGCGACGGCGCTGTTCTGCCTGATCAACCTGACCGCCGAATATCTCAGCGGCCCGGCCGAGTTCTACGCGACCCATCCGGCGGACTGGCCGCCGGAGTACGTGCGGTCGCTGCGCGAGGCGCTCGACTATCTCGGGCTGCGGTCGGTGGTGCTGGTCAGCGAGGGTGATCTGCCCGGCACCGGCGACGGCGATCCGACGACCGCCTACGCCTACGACGCCGCCCGTTCGGCGCTGGCCACGGTGCTGTCCACCCCGGCGGGTACCACGCCGCCGGATCCGAGCTCCGCGGAAAACGCGATGGAAGCCACCGACGTGATCCCCGCGGTCTCCGACGACGGCCACCCGCAGGCCTACTCGGCCGCCATCCCGGTCGCCGGGGGCGTCGGACCGGCGCCGACCATGGTCGAGCCGCTCACGCCTGCCGCACCCGCCACGCCGCGGAGCCGTACCTCACTCCTACTAGCCGCCGCGGCGCTGATCGGGCTCGCACTCGGTGCGTTCGGCGTCGCTGTCGTCCTGCGCTCCGGTTCGGAGACGCCGGTGCCACCGTTGCGCGATGCCAAATCCGAACAGGTGTCGGTGACCCCGTCGGCGCCACCGCCGCCGATCGTCCCGCCCGCGCCGCCGACGACAGCGCCACCGACCACCACCCCCGAGCCGACGACGACAACACCGGAGCCGACCACCACCGAGCCGACCACCACGCCGCCACCGACCACGCCGCCACCGACCGTCACATCGCCGTCGACGACGCCGAGCCCGACCGCGCCGACGCGTCCCTCGCGCCCTACCCAAACCCCAACCAACCCAAACGATTTCTTCCCGATTCCCGCGATCCCGCTGCCCCCGGGTTTGGAGACGCCCGGGCAGCGTTGATTCATAGAGACCTACCCCGGTTTGTGCCCTAAAGTGATCCGCTGACCGGTGTTGTCGGAAAAATTGCGGACAGACGGTCTGTTGCAGTCCAAGTCGTGCCCACGAGGTCTCGACATTGCTGATGAAGGGACTTCATGCGCAAGTTGGTGGCGCGTCGCGCCGCGGTCAAGGCAGCCACAATCGCGGCGACCGTCTTCCTTGTCCCTTTGTTCGGCACCATCCCCGCCCAGGCGGAACCGGCGGCACCAGCCCAGCTGACCGCGGACAATCTGCCACCCGAGCTCACCCAGGCCATCGCGCGTGACCTCAAGATGTCACCGGCGGAGTATCTCGAACGGTCGGCCAGGGCCCAGCAGCTGAGCACCTACGCGCGCGAATTCCGTTCGGAGCGACCGAATTCCTACGCGGGCGCCTGGATCGGCACGGACGGCAAGCCGGTCGTCTCGGTCACCTCGGCCGACGCCGCGCGCATCGCCGCGGCCGACGGCTACCAGACCCATATCGCGCCGATCTCGGCGGACAGCCTGGAAAGCTCGCTGATGCAACTGAATCAGTGGGTCACCGGGCTGCCGAAGGAGATCTCGCAGGCGATCAACTCGGTCGCCATCGATTTCCTCAACAGCCAGCTGGTGCTGAGCGTGGCGAACACCCCGATCGGCCACATGATCAACCTGCCGACGCTGATCGCCAACGTGAAGGTCATCCTGTCGCCCAACAGCGGCGGCCCGGTCGAGCGCAGGCCGATGGGCGGCGACACCTACATCACCACCGCGGGCTCGCTGAACGACAGTTCGCTGCGCGGCGTCGACGTCTGCTCGTTCGGCTTCAACAGCACCGATGCCGCGGGCAACCCGCTGAACATCAGCGCGGGCCACTGCGATCCGAATCTCGGCAAGGCCGATCAGCAGGCCACCGTGTACTACCCGAACGTGAAGGACATCGCGAACAGCATCGAGCTCGGCACCTTCGTGAAGGCGAAGCTCGGCGGCGCGGGCGGGCTGGACTACTCGGTGATCAAGCTGAACGAGCGCGCGGTCACCGCGGGCATGGACCGGCCCTCGGTGCGCGGCGCGAACGGCACCACGCTGAACATCACCGGCACCGCGGATCCGGTCACCGGCGCCCCGGTCTGCAAGTCCGGCCAATCGTCCACCTTCACTTGTGGATTCGTGGTCGCCGACCGGGTGGAGACCCAGCTGTACACCGCGGAGGGCGAGAGCAAGATCGTGCGCGGCTTCGCCAGCTCGGCCTGCACGCTCGGCGGCGACAGCGGCGGCGCGATCGTGTCCGGCACGCTCGCCCTCGGCATCACCAGCGGTTCCAACGCCGCGGAGGCGCCGAACTGCAACGAGGCGAACACCGTGTTGGCGCAGTACGGCGGCACCGCCACGCTGGGCATTCCGATCCGCGCGATCCTCGCCGACATCGACGCGTCCTCGGGTGGCGGACTCGGCAACGGCATCTCCGTGCGCACCACCGCGCGCGCGAGTTGATGATCACATCGTCGGATATGCCGCTATCGACCGAATCGCTCCCAAAGTTGAGTAGGCAGACCGGCTCCGACCCCATATAGTCTGGGCATGCTCCTGCCACGTAGAGGTCAATACCGATCGTCAGTGCGACAGACCATGATCCGTAAAACAGCGATCGCCGCCTCGGCGGCGATCTTGCTGTTGGGTCCTACGGCAGCGGTAGCGAGCGCACAACCCGAGCAGGCCCCGGCCCTACCGGCCGAACTCGTCAGCGCGATCGCGCGCGATTTGAAGATCTCCCCCGAGGAGTACCTCAAGCGCGCGGACGCGGCCCAGCAGGTCGCCGCCTATGCCACCACGGCGCAGCGGCAGTACCCGCAGGTGTTCGCGGGCTCCTGGCTCGATGAGGGCGGCAAGGGCGTCGTCGCACTCGCCCAGGGGCCGGGCGCCGAAGAAGCGCGCAAGGCCGCGCAGTCGGCCGGGTTCGACGTCCGCACCGTCGCCAAGAGCGAGTCGGCGCTGCGCGGTGAGAAGAGCGCGTTCGAGCGGTGGCTCAGCGGCCAGCCCGCCGCGGTGGCCTCGCTGGTGCGCGGCGTCGTGATCGACACCGTGAACAACTCCATCGCGGTGCGCGTCGATCAGGTCGGCCTGCCGATGCCGAGCTTCATCGACCCGGCGCGGGTGATCGTGATGGCGCCGCCGGTCGCGGGCGAGCGGACGACGCTGCAGGCGAGCGAGATCGCGGGCGAGGCGCGCGGCGCACTGGCCGCGGGCGACGGCTACGCCTCGACCCAGGGCCGGATGTCGCTGCGCTGCTCGCTCGGCTTCAACGGCACCGATCGCTCCGGCAACACCGTGAATATCTCTGCGGGCCACTGCAATCCGGATATCCCGGCGGCGGGCGGCCCGAACGCCTCCGGCGTCTTCGAACTGATCGGTGGTGACCGCCTCGGCGCCCAGCTCGGCCAGTTCCAGAAGTCGGTGCTCGGCGAGCAGGACTACTCGATCATCCGGATCAACGACCAGTCCAGGGACCGCTTCGCCAACAACCTGGTGAAGGTGCCCGGCGCGGGCCCCATCCCGATCGACGGTGTCGCGACCCCGGTGGTCGGCGCCCCGGTCTGCAAGTCCGGCTCGCGTACCGGCTTCAGCTGCGGCGTGGTCAACGCGGTCGACCAGACCGTGCAGATCGGTGAGCGGCTGCAGACCCAGAGCTTCTCCGCCAACATCTGCGCGCTGCCCGGCGACAGCGGCGGCCCGATCGTCACCGGCAGGCTCGCCCTCGGCATCTCCAGCGCGTCGTCGGTGGCCGATTACCCGATCTGCGAGATCCCGAACCTGATCGGCGCGCTCACCGGCAACGCGCCGCAGCTGTTCGGTCAGCCGATCAGCGTGGTCCTCTCGGACAACCCGGGTCTGAAGGTGCGCACCAACTGACCCCTGGAGCATCGAAAGGGCCGACAGCACTGCGCTGTCGGCCCTTTTTGCTGTCACAGAGCCCTACCCCGCGGGTCAGTTGGTGCATGCTGGATTGCATGTGTTTGGTGTTGATCGGCTGGCGCGCGCATCCGGAATATCGGTTGATCGTCGCGGCCAACCGCGACGAGTTCTACACCCGCGCCACCGAGTCCATGCGCTGGTGGCCCGAGGTCCCCGGGTTGCTCGCCGGGCGCGATCTGGGCGCCGTCGGCCGGGTCGAGGGCGATCCGCCCGGCACCTGGCTCGGGGTGCGGCAGGCCAACGGCCGCAACCGCTTCACCACCGTTACCAATGTGCGCGACCCCGGCAACGAACGCCAGGACGCCCGCTCGCGCGGCGCGCTGCTGATGGACTTCCTGCGCTCGGGCGAAGCGCCGGGCCCGGAGAAGTACGTCCTCGACATCGCCGCGGCGCCGGACGTCTACAACGGCTACAACCTGGTGGTCTCGGACCTGGACACGCTGTGGTGGCACACCAACCGCGGCGACCCGCGACCGCGCGAGCTGTCACCGGGCTTCCACGGCCTCTCCAACGGCAATTATGTGGCCTCGGCAGGGTTGACCCCCGGCGACACCGATTTGACCGCGCCTCAGCCGATCTGGCCCAAGGTTCGCGGTGGTGTAGCGGGACTGCGGGCGGTGGTGGAATCCGAACCCGGCGCCGTCGAGCGCTATTTCGAGGTGCTCGCCGATCGGACACAGGCCCCCGACGATCAATTGCCGCACACCGGAGTTCCGCTGCCGATCGAACGCGCGGCGTCGGCCAGGTTCATCCCGCACGCCACGTACGGCACCCGGGTGAGCACCGTGCTGCTCGTGCGCGAGGACGGATCGTTCGAGATGACGGAGCGAACCTTCGGGCGGTTCGGCCGGCGCAAGGGCGAGGTGGCGTTCCGCGGCGGGCTCGACGACTGAAACACCGACTGGCCCGCACCCAGAAAGGGTGCGGGCCAGTCGATTACGAGCTCGGTCGCCGATTTACTTCGGCTTGTCGGCCCACTTGGTGGTGCCGTCCGGCGCCTGCAGGGTGTTGAGCAGCTCGATGCCCGCGGCGATCAGGGTCGGGCCACCGACCGCGATGGTGCCGAGGATGCCACCGATACCGGCGCCGGGGAGGCAGCCGATGGCGGGGATCACGATGCAGCCGACGACGAAGCCGATCGCGGTGCCGATGAAGCCACCGACCGCGGTCGAGATGCCGAAGTTGCTCGCGAATTCGTTCTGCGCACGCTGGTTCTCGATCGGCGAGGCGATCTGCTGAACCTGCAGCGGGCGGGCCGGATCAACGACAAGCCCTTCCGGCTTTTCCGCGTTGACCTCGAGGACGGTGCCGTCCTTCTTCACAACCGGCTTGACCGGCACCTTCTGCCCGTCGACGTTGTAGTCGAGCGGGAACGAGATGAGCGTGTTGCCTTTCCCGTCCTGGACATTGGCGTAGGTGGTCTTCGGATCATCGGCAGTCGCGCCGTCCTTCTCGGTCAGCGAGAAGGTGCCCCCCTTGAGCGAAGCGACGATGGTCTTGTCCACCATTTTGACCGAGTAGTTCAGACCGGGCTCAGACGGCGCGGCGACGGGCTCGGCGTGCGCGGTCCCCAGACCGATGGTCATCGCACCGATGGCCATGGCGGCGACCGCAGTGGTCCTGCGGAGATTCATTCAGTTTCCAATCCATCATCAGGTTGTCCGCCAGCCGCCTCGCCCACGCGAGAGCCCATTCAGCCCAGGCTCTTTCGAGCCTGGATCCTCCCCGAGCTATGAGAAGACGGGCACAGCAAACAGAAACGAGGTGAGCGTAATCGAACAAGACCACAGATGCGAGGTGCCTTACAGATTCTGAACTTTCGGCTCGACTAAGCCTGGCCTTAGGCGTTGTGCCCCAGGCCACCATGTTTACGGTGTTGATCAGCCGAACTCGCCTGCGGATGGAACATCCCGAGTGAGATGGATCACAGGTCGATAATTGGTCAAGCCCCAGGAAGAGGGGGGATGGGCCGGCTACCGATCGTACGATAGACAGTAGTTGTTACTGGCGGGTAACTTACCGCCCGTTAGGATACGAGCCAACCGGGCGGCGCCCAGGCCGCCCCGCAACGCTCGTGTTGCCTCTAAAGAAAGGTCGCGACATGAATGCCCTGACAGTGACGCTGGGCACGATTGGGACGGCGCTCAGCTTGTTGTGTTGGGCGTCGTTCGTCGGCGGCGTCCGAAACATCGCGCGCACCATCATGATCGGCCAGTCCGCACCCGATCGGTGGCGACCGTTCTTCCCGCGCTTCAAGACGATGCTGGTGGAATTCCTCGCGCATACGCGCATGGTGAAGTTCCGCACCGTCGGCTGGGCGCACTGGCTGGTGATGATCGGCTTCCTCGTCGGCTTCATCCTCTTCTTCGAGGCATACGGGCAGACCTTCGATCCCGAATTCCACTGGCCGATCATCGGCGACTGGGCGATCTACCACCTCGCCGACGAGCTCCTCGGCCTCGGCACCGTGATCGGCATCGTCGCGCTGATCATCATCAGGCAGCTGAATCACCCTCGCGTGCCGGAACGGCTTTCGCGCTTCAGCGGCTCGAAGTTCGGGCCCGCCTACACCATCGAAACCATCGTGCTCATCGAGGGCCTCGGCATGGTGTTCGTCAAGGCGGGCAAGATCGCCCTGTACGGCCACTCGAACCCGTGGACCGACTTCTTCACCATGCAGGTCGCCGAGTTGCTGCCCGCCAACGCGACGATGGTCGCGCTGTTCGCGTTCGTGAAGCTGATGTCCGGCAGCACCTTCCTGCTCCTGGTCGGGCGCAACCTCAACTGGGGTGTCGCGTGGCACCGGTTCTCGGCGTTCCCGAACATCTACTTCAAGCGTGAGGACGACGGCGGCGTCGCACTGGGTGCGGCCAAGCCGATGATGTCCAAGGGCCAGCCGATCGATATGGAGACCGCCGACCCGGACAACGACACCTTCGGTGCGGGCCGGATCGAGGACTTCTCCTGGAAGGGCTGGCTGGACTTCACCACCTGCACCGAATGCGGTCGCTGCCAGTCGCAGTGTCCCGCATGGAATACCGGTAAGCCGCTCTCGCCCAAGCTGCTGATCATGTCGCTGCGCGACCACGGCTACGCCAAGGCGCCGTACCTGCTTGCCGGTGGCCGCAAGGACATGGGCGGCGACGAGGTGGGCCTGGTCGACGCCGAGGGCAACCCGAACGAGGCCGCGCTGGCCAAGATTTCGGCCGAGGCCAAGGCCGAGGCCGAGCGTCCGCTGGTCGGCGGCGAGGACGTGCACGGCATCATCGATCCCGAGGTGCTGTGGAGCTGCACCACCTGCGGTGCGTGCGTCGAGCAGTGCCCCGTCGATATCGAGCACGTCGACCACATCATCGATATGCGCCGCTACCAGGTGCTGATCGAATCGGAGTTCCCGTCCGAGCTCGCCGGTCTGTTCAAGAACCTGGAGAACAAGGGCAATCCGTGGGGCCAGAACTCCAAGGACCGGCTCAACTGGATCAACGAGATGGACTTCCAGATCCCGGTCTTCGGCCAGGATGCCGACTCCTTCGACGGATACGAGTATCTGTTCTGGGTCGGTTGCGCCGGCGCATACGAGGACCGCGCGAAGAAGACCACCAAGGCCGTCGCGGAGCTGCTCGCCACCGCGGGCACCAAGTTCATGGTGCTCGGCGCGGACGAGACCTGCACCGGCGACTCGGCGCGGCGCGCAGGCAACGAATTCCTGTTCCAGCAGCTGGCGCAGCAGAACATCGAGCTGATCAACTCGGTGTTCGAAGGCGTCGAGCAGAGCAAGAAGAAGATCGTCGTCACCTGTGCGCACTGCTTCAACGCGCTGAACAACGAATACCCGCAGGTGGGTGGCACCTACGAGGTGGTGCACCACACTCAGCTGCTGAATCGCCTCGTGCGGCAGAAGAAGCTGATCCCGGTCGCCTCGGTGACGCAGAACGTCACCTACCACGACCCCTGCTACCTCGGCCGCCACAACAAGGTCTACAACGCGCCGCGTGAGCTGATGGAGGCCTCGGGCTCCACCCTCGTCGAAATGCCGCGGCACGGCGAACGGTCCATGTGCTGTGGCGCCGGTGGCGCGCGCATGTGGATGGAGGAGCAGCTCGGCAAGCGCATCAACGTCGACCGCGTCGACGAGGGGTTGGACATCCTCGCCGCGTCTTCGGGGAGCTCCGCAGGCTCCGCTCCCGGCAAGATCGCGACCGGCTGCCCGTTCTGCCGCGTCATGCTCACCGACGGTGTCACCGCGCGCCAGGAACAGGGCGAGGGTGTCGGCGTCGAGGTCGTGGACGTCGCCCAGCTGATGCTCGACGCGATCGACCGCGTCGAACCCGCCACGCTCACCGCGAACCTGACGGTCATCCAGGAACCCAAGACCGCCGAACCCGAACCTGTTGCGGCGGAGCCGGAACCGGTCGCGGAGGCGCCCGCCGCTCCCAAGGCCGCACCGACCGGTGGCGGTCTGGCCATGAAGGGCCCGGCGAAGGCACCCGGTGGTCTCGGCATGAAGGGCGCGGCCAAGGCGCCAGGCGGTGGCCTCGGCATGAAGGGGGCCGCCAAGGCACCCGGCGCGAAGGCTCCCGAAGCCGCCCCGGCCGAGGAGACCAGCGCACCCGCCGCACCGGTCAAGGGCCTGGCCATGAAGGGCCCCGCGAAGGCACCGGGTGGTCTCGGTATGAAGGGCGCGGCCAAGGCACCGGGCGGCGGTTTGGGCATGAAGGGCGGTGCGAAAGCACCCGGCGCCAAGCCCGCCGACGAACCTACTGCCGAATCCGCCCCCGCCGCAGAGACACCCACGGCACCGCCCGTGAAGGGTCTGGGCATGAAGGGCGCGGCCAAGGCGCCCGGCGGCGGACTCGCCATGAAGGGCGCGGCCAAAGCGCCCGGCGCGAAAGCTCCGGCTCCCGCGGCATCGGCACCGGCCGCCGAATCCACACCGGCCACGGAAACGGCTGCCGAACCAGCTTCGGCCCCCACCGAATCCAAGCCGACGGTAGCCCCCAAGGGCCTCGCCATGAAGTCCGGCTTCAAACGCCCCGGCCCCAAGGCCCCCGGCACGGCAACCCCGGCACCGGCCGCCCCCGCAGCGGAAACGCCTGCGGCTCAGCCCGAGCCGGCCCCGGAACCGGACCAGCCCGCCAACGGCAACGGCTCCCCCGAGGTAACCCCGCCGACCGCTAAACCAGGCGGCCTCGGCTTCAAGTCCGGCGCCAAGGCGCCAGGCCGCAAGAACTAACCTGAACACAGAAGAAGCCCGGTCCCACAGGCCGGGCTTCTTCTTGTTTGCAGCATCAACGACGCTATCGCTCTGTACGAACGTTTCGAAATCAATTACGATTTGTTCGAAGGAGGTAGTCACATGTCGACAGCAGCCTTGGTCCAGCAGACCTATTTACCCGAGCCGTCTGAAGAGTTGGCACCTGTAGTCAGCTTCCTCGCCGCCCACGAGGCCCGGCGCGGTGAATCCGTCCGCCCTCGATATCTGCTCGTCGGGGCGGACGAGCATGACCAGGTCGAAGTGCCGGAATCGGTGCACCGAGTGCTGGTGCAGGTAGTCGCGGCACTGCGCGAGGGCAAGGCCGTGACAGTCGCCCCACAGAGCCTGACCTTGACCACCCAACAAGCGGCCGACCTGTTGGGCGTAAGTCGGCCAACCGTCGTTCGTCTGATCGACGCGCATGAGATTCCGGCCGAACGGACGGGTTCCCGACGACGGGTTCTGCTGACCGACGTGTTGGCGTATCGAGAACAGCGCAGACGAAAGCAATACGAAGCCCTCACCATCAGCTCAATCGAGATGGACGACGAGGACGATCCGGCGGCCGTGCTCGCCCAGCTACGCGAAATCCGCAAGGAGGTCGCGGCAAAACGGCGCCGCTGATGTTCAGCGCACTGCTCGACACCTGCGTTCTCTGGCCGAGTCTGCAACGGGACTTCTTGCTGTCACTCGCTGTGGAGAATCTCTATCGACCATTGTGGAGCGACACCATCCTCGCCGAACTCGAACTGCATGAGGCGCGGAAGCTAGTCGATCGCGGTCAGGATCCAAGGCAGGCACAGGCCCGCGCAACCCGACTGGTCACCGTTATGACCGATGCATTCGATGACGCCTTGGTCTGCGGCTGGGAACCGCTGGAAGGCTCTTTCGGCTTGCCCGACCCCGACGACGAACATGTAGTTGCCGCGGCAGTCGTCAGCGGGGCCGGAGCCATCGTCACCGAGAATCGCAAGCACTTTCCGACCGAACGCCTACCGTCCGAGCTCCAGGTCATCGGCGCAGCCGAGTTCGCCGCGAACACCTGCGCTGTCGATCCGACCCGAGCATTGGTTGCTGTACACAAACTCTCACTGCGCCATCGCAACCCGGCGCGATCCATTGATGAACTGCTCGCCGTGCTGGCATCGCGCTACAAGATGCACGAAGCGGTCGAGTTGATGCTCGGCACATAGTTCTGCACACCGCTCAGCAGCCACCCCGCGGGTCCCGTACCGGCACGACTTCGTCGAGGTAGTGGAGGTCGGAACCGTCGATTCGGATTTGTGGATCGATGTACGCCGTAGCCGTGTCTCGCCAGGCGGCCAGGGTCGAGCGGATCACCGCGCCTGAGTCCCGGAGGAGGTCGAGATTCCCGTCCGCGTCCAGGGCGCCGATGATCTGGTCCAGATCGTTTCGCAGTTCTGACCATGTCGAATCCACAGAGCGAGAGTGCCAGGACCAATTCTGTTCTGCGAGCTAATTCTTGGCGAGGGTGGCGTAGCGGGCCAAGTGGTGGTCTCTGGTGCCGTATTCGGATTCGAGGGCGGTCAGGCGCTTGAAGTAGTGGCCGATGGGGAGTTCTTCGGTCATGCCCATGGCGCCGTGGAGTTGGACGGCGTTCTGGCCGAGGTGGCGGGCGGCGCGGGCGATGGTGACCTTGGCGGCGGAGACCGCTTTCGCGCGGGCCGTGGGGGTGGCTTGTAGGGAGTGGATCGCCAGATGGGTTGCGGCGATGGATTGTTCGAGTTCGATGTACATGTCGACCATGCGGTGCTGTAGCGCTTGGAACGAGCTGATGGGGACGCCGAACTGTTGACGCTGCTTGGTGTATTCGACGGTGTCGGTGAGGACCTTGCTCATGCAGCCGACCGCTTCGGCGCAGATGGCGGCGATGGCCTCATCGACGGTGGGTTCGATGGCGACCCAGGCCGCGCCCTCGACGCCGAGTAGGGCGTCGGCGGGGAGGCGGAAACCGGTGAAGGTGAGGTCCGAGGCAACGCGGTCGTCGATGGTGCGGTAGGAGTGCACCTCGATGCCCGCCGGTGGGTCGGCGGCGTCGAATTCGGTGCAGAACAGGGAGATTCCGGCCTGGTCGCGGCGCTCGCCCGAGGTGCGGGCGGAGATGATCAGGTGGGTGGCGATCGGGGCAGTGGTCACCACGGTCTTGGCGCCGTCGAGGATCCAGTCGTCGCCGTCACGGCGGGCAGTGGTCGATACCGCGTGCATGGTGTGGCCCGACGTGGGTTCCAGTGCGGCGAAGGCGATCCGGGCCTCACCCGAAACCACCTGCTGGAGAATCGCATCCGCGCGTTCGCCGCCGGAGCGGTTGAGCAGTCCCGCGCCGACGACCACCGTGTCGACGAACGGCTCGACCACCAGCGCACGGCCGAGTTCCTCGGCGATGATCATCAATTCGACCGGCCCGCCGCCCATTCCGTCGACGCGCTCCGGGAGGGTCGCACCCAGAATGCCGAGTTCCTCGGCGAAGCCACGCCAGACGGCGGGATCCCAGCCCGCCGCCGACTTCACGGCGCTGCGGCTCTTCGCCAATTCGTAGCGGGCGCCGAGGAATCCGGCGAGCGCGTCACGCAGGAGCTCCTGCTCCTTGGTCAGGGTGAAGTCCATCAGAGCCCCAATGCTGCTTTGGCGAGGATGTTTCGCTGAATTTCATTGCTGCCCGCGTAGATCGAGCCCGCACGGTCGTTGAAGTAGCGCAGCGGCGCGACGGCCTGCCAGTCCGCGCCGCTGCGGTAACCATCGGCGGGCGGGGTGAATTCGGCGATCGGGCCGCCGGGTTCGGTGGCATGCGGTTGGTAGACGCGTCCGCGCGGCCCGGCCGCCTCCAGCGCCAGCTCGGTGATCTGCTGGCTCAGTTCGGTGGCGAGGATCTTGAGCATCGAGGCGGCGGGGCCGGGGTTCTTTCCCTGCGCCATCGCCGAAAGCGTCCGGTACTCCAGGACTTCGAGCACTTCGGTGCGAATCCTGGCGTCGGCCAACCGCGCCGAGAACAGCGGATCGTCGATCAGCGGATAACCGTCCGGCCCGGCCTGTTCGGTGGCCGCTGTGGCTACATCCTGCGCCATGACCTGCAACCACGGTGCCGCCGAGCCACCACGCTCGTGAATGAGCAGGTATTTGGCGACGGTCCAGCCCTCGTCGATCCGCCCGAGCACATTGCTTTTCGGCACCCGGACGTTGTCGAAGAAGACCTGGTTCTGCACCTGCTCGCCGGAAGTCATCACCAGCGGCCGGATTTCGATGCCCGGTGTGTTCATATCGATCAGCAGGAAGGTGATGCCCTCCTGCTTCTTGCCCGCGCGCGAGGTGCGCACCAGGCAGAAGATCCAATTCGCTTCCGTCGCATGGGTGGTCCAGATTTTGCTGCCCGTACACACCAGATCGTCGCCGTCGTCGACGGCCGCCATGGTGAGCGAGGCGAGGTCCGATCCGGCCTCCGGTTCCGAATACCCCTGGCAGAAGAAGACTTCCCCGGTCAGGATCCGCGGCAGATAGAAATCCTTCTGCTCCGGCGTGCCGAACGCGATGATCGCGTGCGCCACCATCCTGATCCCCATCGGCGACAGCGCGGGCGCACCGGCCAAAGCCAGTTCCCTGCCGAAGATGTAGTGCTGAGTCAGGCTCCACGCACACCCGCCGTGCTGCACCGGCCAGGCGGGCGCCGCCCACCCGCGCTCGTGCAGGATGTGCTGCCACCGCATGCTGGCCTCGTGGTCGGGATAGACACTCGTCGCCAACCGCCCGGCCCGGCGCAGTTCGGGCGTCAGCTTCTCGTCGAGAAACGCCCGCACCTCGTCCCGGAAGCTCAGATCCTCCGCTGACCAGTCGTAATCCATCTGCCCTCCCGGAGGGTGTGCACCATGCGTCGCCGTCGGCGGTGCGCCGAAGCGAGGCGAACCATGGCCCGCCATCCTCAGCGTAGCAAACTGATGTCACCCGCCCGCACTTATGCGGTGATCCGGCGCATTCATTGCTCGGCGTCCGCGGAGTGACGAACGTGGCAGTGGCGACGACTATGCGGTCATGTGATGATTCGTGCGGATGGGGGCGGCTGGTGTCCCTGCCGGAACGAAGGAAGACAGCGTTGCGATACGAGGGGTCGACCGGTCAGATCACTGTGGAAACCGACGCCATCGTCATCACCAGGGAGGGCATCAACGCCAGGGTCGGGTTCGGCAAGGTGGCGCCGCGACGGATCCCACTGGGAGCGGTCTCTGGTGTGCTCCTGCGCGAACCGACCACGTTGAAGAGTGGCTACCTGCAACTCGGGCTCGGCGGAAACCCGGCAGTGGACCGTGGCATCAACACACCGAGCGATCCCGACGCGATCGTGTTCGGTTCCAAGCAGGCCACGCAGTTCCGGCAGCTGCACGAATGGCTGCTCTCGGTCGTTCGGCAGAACCAAACGCTGGGGATCGATTCCAGTGCCATCGATTACGACACCGGCACCAACCGCGTCGACCGCCAGCGCGCACGGGAAGCGGCGAGTAAGCAACGCGCGGCGCAGGTGTACGCCGGACCGGAAGGCCGCCCGGACGTCATCGCCGCGACGGCCCGAATGGGCGCCACGTGGGGCGGAATTCAGGAGATCGGCCATCTCGGCGAGCATCTGCGTGCCGAGGAGACGGTTCGCTTCATCGCCCAGGGCGCCTACGAAGGCGACGAGGGCATCGTGGTGCTCACCGACCAGCGCGTGCTGTTCCTCTTCCACGGCATGATCCGCAATCGACTGGAGGACTTCCCGCTGCACACCATCTCGTCGGTGCAGACCAGTTCAGGCCTGCGCACCGGCGAGCTGAAGATCTTCGCCTCGGGCAACACCGCGACGATTTCCAAGGTCAGGAAGGACGATCTGGCGCCGTTGGCCGACGCGATCCGCCAGTGGCTGGCACAGCCGGCCGCGCAGCCCGCACCCGCGCAATCCGCGCCGAACATCGCCGACCAGATCCGTCAACTGGCCGACCTGCACGCGTCGGGCATCCTCACCGACGCCGAATTCGCCACGAAGAAGCAGGACCTCCTCAACCGCATGTAGCCGGATACGACGAAAACGGCCCGGATTTCTCCGGGCCGTTTTTCGATTCGATTGTCGGGCGCTACGTCTCGGTTCGCTCGGCGATCGCGTAACCGCCGAGCAGGCCGAGAGCCATCCGATAGGCGCCGTCGACGTAGTCGGGCGACTCCGGGTTGTCTTGCAGCACAAATGAACCGGGCATGCGCTGCACCGATCGTGCCGCGGCGGCTCCGGTTTCGGTGGCGGCGACGACACCGACCTCGGGTGACTGGTGCGCGAAGGGCGGCTGGAGCCAGATCGTCACGTATTCGACGGCCTCGCCCTCGAACTGCTTCGGCGGATCCAATCGATAGCAGCGGGCCGGGCCGACATAGCCGCCGACCGCGTCGATGTGCAGATTGGCTGTGTTGGTTGTCATCTCAGTTCTCCTCTAGATATTCGACGACGGTGACGACGCCGTTCGCGCCCGCACCGCCCGCACCGCCGCCACCCGCGGGATAGCCGCCCGGCTGGCCGCTGTTGCCGCCCGCCCCCGACTGCAATACCTGCCAGAACGGCGGATTGCTGGAAACGGTTGCCAGGCCGGACTTCCCGCCCGCCGCCGACGATCCGCCACCACCGCCACCACCGGCGAGCAGCCGGACCGCGCTGGATGTAGTCGCTGCGCCCGGCTTTCCCGAGTCACCGCCACGGCCGCCGACGATGAACGAAATCCCCCCTGCGCCACCGCCGCTCGCCGTTCCGGCCGCACCGCCCGGCGCGGTCAGTTGCGGCTGACCGAAGACCGAGGCGCCACCGTCGCCGCCACCGCCAGCGCCGACCGAGATCGACACGGTCGCCGGGAGATCGGCGGCCTTGATGCGCAGGCGCTCCACCGCCGCACCGCCACCGCCACCGGTTTTCGCACCGCCTTGGCCGCCGCCACCGCGCAACCACACGTCGATGTAGGACAGCCCGGCAGGCTTGGTCCAGCTGGCGTTGGCCGTGAACACCAGTAGCCTGCTGATCACTTCGGCTCGGCTCCGCGCTCGATCACGTACACGATGCCGTTGCCGCCGTTGCCGCCCTTGCCGCGCGCGGCATCGCTGCGACCGCCGCCGCCACCGCCACCCCCGCCGCCGGGGTAAGCGCCGTCGCCCCCCTTGCCGCCGCCGTTGACGCCGCCACCGCCACCCCCGCCACCACCGGTGGCGAGGATGGAACTCGGGATGCTGCCGGGATTTCCGGGCAGGCCGTTCGCCCCGCCCTTGCCGCCGGGCGCGATGCCGCCCGCGCCGCCGTCCCCACCCGGCCAGCGCCCGGCGTCGCTGGGACCACCCGATCCGCCGCCACCGCCGCCGCCGCCGCCACCGTAGAGCTCATAGGAGCTGAGGGATGTCCCGCCGCGTTCGGCCCTGGACGGCACGGAGTTCTCGCCGGACACGATCTGCGCGGAGGCGCGACCACCGTTGCCGCCGAAGATCATCCCGACGCCGCCCGCACCGCCGAAGCCGGAGTTGAGAATGTTCTCGACGCCGCCGGTACCGCCGGTGCCGCCGGTGACGGTCAGCGCTTGGGCGCCGCTACCGAAAATCGTGTTCCCGCCACCGGTTCCGGCAGCGGCGATGGCGACGCCGCCCGGTCCGCCCGCACCGACGGTGATCGGAATGGGCGCGAACTTGCCCGCGCCGTCCTTGGCCAGCAGGGCGGTGGGAATCCTGACGTGGATCTCACCCCCGCCGCCACCGCCACCGCCGCCGTTCTCGTAGGCGGGCAGCCCGGCGGCCCACCCCGCGCCGCCGCCCGCACCCGCGCCGATGATGATCAGCTCGATCGATACGGTGCCCGGCGTCGGCGTGTAGGTGTTGTTGGAGGTGAACACGATCGCCTTGCCCTGCAACACCAATTTGTCGTAGGCGGCACGCAATTCGGTGATGCTGCGCGAGTGATCGTCGATCACGTTGTTGTAGGTGTTGTGCGCGGCGTCCTGCGCACCGCTGAACGACTTGACCACACCACCCTTCATGATCGCTTTCGCGGACTGCTCGGTGATGTTCTGCCCGTAGCGGCTGCGCACCACGAACGCGCCGTCGGGCGCGCCCTGCCCGGGAGTTGTCATGGCTGCCCCTCCTGGAGCTCGCGCAGCGTCGTCTCCTCGGCCACGTCCACCGCTTCGGCGGGTTCGGGCAGCCGCCCGAGCGCCTTGAGCTGGTTGATGACATGTTCCTGTTCGTGCACCGTCATCGACGCCATATCCGGCAGCACCACCGGTTCCGGCTCGTCCTCATCAATCGGCACCCAGAGTGCCGCACCGTTGAGCATGTGCTGCTGGCCACGGTGCGGCGGCTGCAACTTCTTCTCCTGGAACTCCGGATGATGCCGGAACCCACACTCGTACAAATGTTTCGAGATCACCCGGGCGATGGATTCCTGCAACAGCATGGGCTGGGTCGGCGACATGGCGATCTGCGCGAGCGCCCACAGCAGGTGCTCGTCGGGCTTGTCCATATCGCAGAGCTGCTGGGTGGGCAGACGCATTGCTACATCACTCCTAGGTCGTGCGCGATCCCGAACAGTTCCTGCACCTTTTCCAGTGCCTTGACCACGGGATCGCGTTCTTCGCGGTGGCCGACGGTGATCGCCCACGTCGGGGACCTGTCCCGGCTCCAGGACAGCGTGGCCTCGGAAACCCGCTCCACGTAGATTTTTCCCTTGGGTGCGCCCTTGACCGTCGTGCCGATGCGGTCGCCGACGTAGAAGTGCCCCTTACCGCGCTGACCGATGAGCCACGGTGCGCCGTCCGCGACCTGGACCTGGTGCGAGAACTGTTCGCGGGTGGCCCAGAGCTTGGCGCGCAGGTTGATCAGCGCCGACAGCGTGTATGCCTTGTCGGAGGCGCTGGCGAGCCCCTCCTTGTAGTGCGACCAGCCGAGCTGTTGCGCTCTGGTGGGTGATTTCCACGCCTGCCAGGCCAGGATCGTGTCGGTGTAGAGCGGTTTGAGCAGCGCGTCGGCCGCACCGCCCACCGGCGGCACACCGATCATCATCGCGATCAGGTCGCCCGCCATTTGGATTGCCGCACTGATCAGTTCGTTCACACCGGGCATGCTGTGACCGCCGGTGACCACCTGCACATCGGTGGCGGGCCTGCCGACGAATCCGGACGAGACGATGCCGTTGCGCTTGGTTTCCCGGTAGATGATGCCGGGCGCGGCGGGCAAGGTGCCCTTCCAGCCCGGCTGATAGTACTCATCGGGAAACGCTGGGTCGCTGATGATTTCGACGCCCTCGGTCTTCCCGTCGCCCGCGATGTTGGTGATGGCGTGCACCAGTCCGCTGAAAAGGTCACCGCCGAACGAGGTTCCGTTTGTCCATCCGGACTTGTCTTCGATATCGATGACCAGGCAGCCGTGCTTGAGCCGGGCGCCGGGCCACGGGGGTTCGTCACCGTCGAGATAGCGCCGGAAGGTCGGGGTCAGCTGACCGTCGGCGAGGATGCTCTTGGCGACGGTGTGGAAGTCCTTGAACCGCGAATGCACCACGGCGAACGGCGATCTGTCGTCCTCGATCTTCAGCGGCTTCACCACCATCGACCAGGTCGACTGGTCGAAGTTGAACCACTGCTTGGGATCGAGCGGGTCGTCCGGCAGCATCCAGATCGAGGACTCCAGCCGCATGATGTTCACCAGCAGCGTCAGTTTCAGCGCCCATTTCGCGGGCCCGAACATCAACCACAGTCGCGGGAACTGGACTTCGGCGAGCAGGAACGGATTGCTCCAGCAGATGATGTGCTTGAGCTCCTCGTAGTCGTGCTTGAAGAAGACGCGAACCACGGTCTGGCCGCTGGAGTTCTTCTCGATCTCGTAGGAGTCCATCCGGCCCGACCAGCGCACGCCGTCCTTGTCGACGGTGACGTGGATGTTCTTGGTCTTGCGCGCGTCATGGTCGATGATCCATTTGGCCAGGTAGTAGTCCTCCGGCATCTCGATCTTGCCGACCCCGGTCTCCGAGTCGACCTCCTGGAACGATCCGGAGTAGGTGTGCGCGACCTGGCCGCGCAGCACCCAGTTGCCGTCCCAGAGCCGCACCAGCGGCGGCCGTAATCGCTTGCGGCGGTTCGCTTCCAGCCTGGCGACGATGGCTGCGTACTCGGCCGCGAAGTCGATCGTGGCTATCGTGCTCATTCCAGGCCCCACGGACGCGTCCACGGCCGCGGCGCGCGGACCTGCAGGCCCGCACCCTGCGGCGCACCCGTAACCGCCACCGGCAGTGTGGTTTCCGGCGTGTACGGCGGAATCGGGTAGAGGAACATCTTGCCGTTCATCCGCTGGTACACCGCGGTGTCCAGCGACGAGATGACCTGCCCCTCCATCCCCATCTCGTCGGTGTCGACCCGGACGTGTTCGCCCGCACGCAGTTCCGGCATCACGATCATCCGGTCCGCGTCCTTGGTGGCGCGGTCGAATCGGTCGTCGCCGAAGGAGAAGTCGGGCAGCGTCCACTTGACGGCGCCGGTGCCCTGCAGCATCCACTTCAGCCAGATCTCGGTATCGGTCGGATTCGCGATCCGCACCGACCCCAGCTCGGTACTGCCGTCGGTGGTGTCCTTGGTGGTCACGAAGGTGGCGGTGGCGTCGGCCTGCATCCACCTCGGGTAGGCCGCGGCCAGCGGAACGAGCACCAGCCCGTACTGCTGATCGTTGGGGTCGCGGCCGACCTTCACCCGCGGATTCGACACCAGCTGCACGTCGAGCCAGCGCCGCGAATCCTGCACCTGCACCCAGAGTTTCGAGCGTTTGTCGTAGGAGAACGCCTTGCGCAGCGCGGAGTCGTTCTCCCGCCACGTGGCGGTCGCGGATTCGGTGACGTGGAAGGCGAGGGTGAATTCGTACTTCTCCTCGCGCATTCCGCCATAGGAGGCGCCGAGCTGGAACGCGGTCGAATTCCAGATGGTCTTGACCGGCGCGTCGTAGAGGCCGTCGAACTCGGTGCCGTCGTTCTCCGGGGCCAGGTACACACCGCGGGTGCCCGCGCCGGGACCCGCCACCGTGAATCGCTGGCCGTTGTGGCCCTCCAGCTCGATCAGCGTGTCAGGCATGATCCGTCCTTTTGATCGAAATGGTCAGTGCTGGTGCGCTGTTCATCGGCGCACGAATCCGAGCGAGCGCTCGGTCTGGAGCAGGTTCAGCTCGCGGCGGAAGTCCGCCGCGGTCATCCCGGTGTGCATGTTCTGGATATTGATCGAGTTGTCGGCAGAACCGTTGCCCTGCACCAGATCCGACATCTGCGACCACTGCTGCGGGTTGAACACCGGCTCCGGCTGCCCAGTCTTGTTCTCCACCAGCGTCATTCCCGGCGCGAGCCAGCCACCGTTGTCGTATCGGGTCGGCACCAGCTTGCTCATGAACAGGTTGGCCACCCGTCCCGGCAGGTCGAGCAGCTGCTCGGGACCCCGGGTCGAGTCCCACCAGATCGAAGTGTCGGTCTGCGCCTGCGTACCCGGGTTCGCCTGCTGCCATTTGGCCTGGTCGGCCTGGTCCTTGTTCCACTGCTGGTTCGACTTGTCCATGGCGGTCCACGCCTTCGCCAGCGGCGTGCTGCTGAGGTCGGGAATGCCGAGCACGGTGAGGAAGTCGCCGAACATGCCGTTCTTGAACGCGTCGCCCGCCTTGGTGAAGTTGGACTGGATCGAGGTGATGGTCTCGTCCTGCCGCTTCTGCATCGGCGAGCGATTGTCGGTGGTCGCCGCGACCGGCGTGGTAGCCGCCGGGGCCGAACTGGCCGGATTCGACTGCGCCGGTTCGACTCCGGTCGGTGAAGCCATCTGCGCGGCCGCGAATTGGAAGAAGGCGTGATCGGTGAACATCGAATCGGCTGCGCCCGAAGCCATTCCGCCGTACTGGCCGTTGCCGCGCTGGCCGCCCATCTCGAAGTTGACACCGTTCGGCAGCGTCGCGGCGGTATGCCCGCCGAACTGGCCGCCGTTGTACCAGCCGACCCGCAGGCTGCCCGCCGGACCCATACCGAGCTGGAAGCCGCGCTGCACCAGCGCGTCGCCCTCGTTGCCCGTCGCGAACCGGCTCGCGAACGGAGGCAGTCCGGCAACGAAATTCGCCAGTGCGGAGATGGCGCCGGAGCAGTCGCCCCAGTTGACCCCGCCCCAGTTGTACACCGCGCCTTCGACGCCCTTGGCGAATTCGACCAGCTGATCGGCGCTGACCAGACCGCCCTCGGCGAAGCCGGGCAGTCCGTCCGACGTGCCGAAGGCCCCACCCTCGGGGGAACCCGGCACCGAGCCGCTGTTGATGGCGTGCAGCAGGCCGAGGTTCTCGCTTGTCGCCTTCGCATTGACGACGAACTCGCCATCGGAGAGCCGAGCAACGATGGAATCGCTTGTGCCCGTTCCCGGTCCGGAGATGTGACCACCCGTCGCGAACCCGGGGATGATGCTGGTGACGCCGTTGATGACGGTGCTGCCGATCTTGCCCACCGTATCGACGACCGTGCCGACGACATCCTTGATCTTGTTCCAGTACTCCAGGATGGTGTTGACCGCGTTGACCACGGTGTCGCGCAACGTGTTGAACACATTCTGGCCGGTTTCGACGGCCGTCTGGATGATCGCCCAACCAGCCTGGATACCGGCCTGGAGCAGATCCCACGCAGGCTTGATGAAATCGTTCCACATGGATTGGAAGGCATTGCCTACCATCTGCAACGAGCCGATGAACGCGTCCCAGATCGGCTTGATGATGCCGTTCCAGATCGCGGAGATCGTGTCGCCGATAAAGGTGATGGTCGGCGAAATGATGGTCGACCACAACCAGCTGAACACGTCGCCGACAAGTTGCAGCGCCGCGACGAAGCCGTCCCACGCCGGTTTGATGACGTCGTTCCACACCGCCGCGATGAACGCGCCGACGAAGCCGAAGACCGGCTGCACGATATTGGTCCACCACCAGCTGATGGCATCGCCGACGAACTGGATCACCGCGACGAAGGCGTCCCAGGCCGGTTTGACCACCCCGTTCCACCAGGCGGAGATGAACTCGCCGATGAAGCCGAACACCGGCTGGATGACACTGGACCACAGCCAGCCGATCACGGTGCCGACCAGCTGGAGCGCCGCGGTGAAGGCGCTCCAGACGTTCATCACGTAGCCGTTCCACCACAGCTGGATCAAGGTGCCGATCAACCCGAAGATCGGCTGGATGATGGTGCCCCACAACCAGACCAGCGCATCGCCCACCGCCTTCATGGCGACGAGGAAGCCGTCCCAGATCGGTTTGATGTACTCCCACGCGGTGGCCATGGCCGACTTGATCGCATCCCAGACCGTGGCCCAGATCCGTTTGCCCAATTCGGTTTTGGTGAAGAACACGACGAGCCCGGCGACCAATGCGGCGATGGCCGCGATGATCAAGCCGAAGGGACTGCCCATCATCGCCATATTCCACAGCAGCTGCGCGGCGGTGACGACGCGCGTGACCGCCGCCTGGGCGAGGGTGACGGCCTTCGCCCACACCGTTGTCGCGATGAGCCTGATCAACCCGGGAATGAAGAATCCGACGACCGTGGCGCCGAGCACCTGGATGACGTCGTTCCATTCGCGGTAGAAGTTGATGATGCCGGAGATGGCGTTCTTCACCTTGCCGAGACCGCTGACCATGCGTTCGGCGATGGCCTGCGTCATGCCGTCGAGTGCGAGCCGTGCCCGGAGCGCGACATCTTCCAGTGTCTTCAGCGCGTCGAGATGGCCCGCGGTGTTCTTCGCCGCCAGATCGGCGGCCGCGCCCTGGTTTCCGATGGCCCCGGTGATGCCATCGAATGCCCCCACGCCCTGTTGCGCGGCGAGCGATGCCAACTGCATCGCGTCGGTGCCGAACAGCGCGGAGGTCGCGGCCTCGTACATGCCCGGCGCCATGGTCTTGGCCGCGCTGTTCAACTGCGCGAAAATCGCGGGCATACCGACGAATTTGCCGCCGGCGTCGGTCACGGTGAGACCGAGATCCTGAATGGCCTGCTTGGCCGGTGCGGTGTCGGAAGCCAGGCCCTGGAATGCCGCGGCGATCATCGTTCCCGCCGCGGAGACGGGCGTGCCCGCCTTGGTGAGCGCCGCTATGGCGGCGGCGGTGTCGGCCATATTCGCGCCGAGCTTGTTCGCGCCGGCGCCCGACGCCGCGAGGCCGGTGGCGACATCGGCGACATTGACACCCATCAGCTTGGCCGAGCTGGCGAGCACGTCCGCCGAGGTGGCGGCGTAACTCGTGTCCTGGCCGAACGCCTTCAACACCTGCGCTTGGACGGCCGCGGCTTTGGTCGCGTCGACCTTCGCGGCGGCGGCCAGCTGCAGCGTGCTGTTGGCGGCGGTCATGGCCTGCTCGACCGTGAAGCCGCTCTTGGCCAGCTCGGCCATGGCCGCCGCGGCGTCCTTGGCCGAGCTGCCGGGCAGCGCCGCACCCAATTGCTGTGCGGTCGTGGAGACCTGGGCCATCTGGGCGTCGGTCGCCTTCGTCTGATCCTGGATCGACTTCAGCGAGGCCTTGAATTCGTTGCCGACCGCGGCGAATTGCTCGACGACGCCACCGAGGCCGACCTTGTTCGCCAGATCCTGCATGCCGGCGATGACACCTTGCGAAAGCCCTTCGGTGAGAATCTTTCCCGCGTTACCGCCGCCCGATGCCGCATCCTTCACGGCATTGGCGAACGAGTCCTTGATGGTGCCTGCCGTCGCGGTGAAGGCATCCTTGAGCGCGGTACGCCACGCCTCCTTCATCTCGTCCGCGGCGGACGGCGGCACCACCTCGGTCTCGGCCTGCGCCTGCGTGAACGCCTCCTGCAGGGCGGTCTTCAGCGCCTCCCTGACCTCATCCGATAACTGAGCTGCGGCAGCTTCCGCATTTGTGTTCGCCATGGTGTCTCCATCTGTCATGCCCCGGCGGTGGGTGGGGAAGTTCCCGTTCGGAGTGCCGCGAGCCGCGCGTGCAGCTGATCCACCGGCATCGCGGTGCCTTTAACCTGCCGCTTGGACTTGTCCTCGACGCCTGGCCTCGGGTAGGGCGAGGGACGATTGCGGTTGTTGCTGCCGTCCTTGGTCTTGCTCCACAGCAGCAGATTTGCCACGTCGACCAGATCGGCGAGCAGATGCTCGACCTGTCCCCAGCGATACCGTTCCGGATGCATCGCGCGCAGTAGCGCGCTGTCCGCGGACGACTGGCGGACGAGGACGGCGAAATCTCGCCAGGTGAACCGCTTCGTGCCGACATCGCGCAGGCGAACGCCCGCGCGAATGAGGTCGGCCTCGATCGCCTCCCCGTGCTGATTACACAGCTCTAGGAGGCCGAGGATTCCCCCAGGTCGACGCTCGACTCCTGCTGCCATGCGGTCATCAGCTCGCGCACCTCGGCCTGGGTCATCGCGTCGACGACCGCCAGATCCTTTGCGCTGCAAACGCCTTCGATAAGACCGAAGAACTGTTCGGTCTCGCCCTCTTTGCGCAGGGTGCGGATGACGCCGAACGGGATGTTGTCGAAACGGGGCAGGGTGATCTTCTTGCCGCTCTTCGCGGTGTAGCTGAACTTTTCCATCATGGGACCGGACCTTTCGTGATTTTCTTGAGTAGCCTTGGTGGACAGGGCCTTTCGAAGCCCGCCCGGTGAGGGCAGGCCCGGTCCAAGGGTTGAATGAACCCCACCGGGCGGGACTGCGTTACGAGATCCGTGACGCGGCCTGCGTTGTCGTACTACGCGGCCTTGTGGATGTACTCGTAGATGTTGTTGCCGCTGGCGTCCTCGAAGCACTCCATCGTCACCGTGTACATGATGGCGTCGGTGTGCACCTTGACGATGTCCTCGACGGCGGTGATCTGGCCGTTCGGGATGAAGGTGCGGATCGCGCCAACGGCGTCGTCGACGGTGTCGATGACCCAGGCGTTGTGCGGCAGCGCCTTCTTGTTCTTCTTCACGGTGATGTCGCCCTTGGCGGCGTCGACGGTGACGTTGTTGTCACCGAAAACGGCCTTGAGGACGTCGGCGTTGGTCGACTCCAGGAAGGCGAACTTCAGGGTCGCGGTGTAGTCGGTCTGCAGCACCTTGACGGTGGAACCGCCGAAGGCCTTCTTCTTCTCGGTTTCCCGGGTGTTGGACTCGGTGAAGCCTTCCTCGCCGACATAGCCGCAGTCGATGAACGCGGCGTTCAGCGCGTCGATCGCGGTCACCGGACCCGCGGTGCCGAGCGGTGCCCGGAACACGGCTCCGGTGGCCTTCGGCATGGCGGCGAAAACGTTGGCAACAGTACTTGCCATGATGGATAGCCCCTTTCAGGCAGCGTGGACCGGGCCTGGAGCTTGCTGAATTCGGCTACTTGCTAGCGGCCTTTGCCGCGCAGCAGTAACGAAACCGTGAATTGGTAGTTCGGACGAGCGGGATTCGGTTCGGGCAACCGCAGGGCAGATCGCTCGACCGTGACCACGTCGACGCTGTCGACCTGGCGAATCGCGGGTACCGCAGGGTCGTGCCACGCGGCTTTGAGAATCGCGAAGCACAGTTCGGCGAGTTCGGCGGCGGCCGCGGGCGAGGCGTCGGTGCATTGCACGGTGACGTATCGCGTCGAGAGCGCGGCGCCGCGGTCCGCGCCCCAGAAGCCCTTGACGCGAACCATCCGGTTCGGCAGGGTTTCCGGTGCGGCCCTGGTCACCAGGGTGTTATCGCCCCTCGCGGTCAGCTGTGCGGAAAGGTAGGACCCCACAACAGCTTCCACATCGGGAAATACCACTATTTCCACCATCGTCGGCTACCTGCTCCATGCCTGTGCGCGCGGATCGATCATGGTGCCTCCTACTTCGGTGATGACTGACGCAGGAATGACCGCGGCCCCGATCCAGCATGGATCGGGGCCGCACACGAACCAGGGTTCGTAATTCCTTAGGGGAGAGAATGAATCCCGGTTTCCGGGATGAAGGCGCAGCTGTGGCGCTGCACAAAGTTTCACCTAAGCGGACGAGATTGTCAACCAGCACGGCAAATTCACAGCTAGTTAGCCTTTTCGCCAATCGCGCAGCGGCCGCGCGAGGGGCGGCCGACGGTCGGGAGCTCGCACTGCGGATCCCGCTGTGACGACGCATAATCGTGGACGGTGCCGCGGAGTTCCCCATTCGGACGGCGGCGATGCGATGGTGGACGGATGCGGAACTCGCGAACGATCGAACTGCCGCGAGCGGTGCGTCTTGCCGTCCTGCTCGGGGTGCTGACCTTGGCGCTCGGCGTGGCAGGCTGCCGTGACGTCGGCGAGCCCAGCGCGGCGCCGCGTGGGTCCAGCACGGTGGCGAAGGATGGGCGCGACACCACCGAGACGATCACGGTCGACGGTAAGCGGGCCACGTTCGTCCTGCATGTTCCGCCGGGCCTGCCGTCGAATGCGCCCGCGGTGCTCGCATTCCACGGGCGCGGCGGCTCCGGTGCGCAGATGGCGGCCAAGTCGGGGCTGAACGCGGTCGCCGACGCCAACCATTTCGTCGTTGCCTACCCCGACAACTTCATGGAGTTCCGGCCCGCTTCGCGTACCCGATCGAGCGCGAACAGCGTCAGCTACGTCACGGCCATCATCGACAAGCTGGCCGTCGACCAGCACATCAGCAGGACAAGGGTTTTCGCCACCGGGGTCTCACTCGGCGGTGCCTACACCCAGATGCTCGGCTGCGACGCCGCCGACAAGCTCGCCGCCATCGCCCCGACGCTCAGCGGCATGCCCGCCGGATATGTCAAGCGCTGCAACCCTTCCCGTCCGCTCTCGGTCTACGAGCTGCACGGCACCGCCGACCCGATCGTCCCCTACGACGGCGGCACCGTGGTCAGCCGCGGCGGCCCCGGCGACGGCACCGAAGTCCTCTCGGCCCCCGACACCGCCGCTCTCTGGCGCACCAAGAACGGCTGCCAACCCCCTGCCGCACCAACCACGGTGCCGGACAAGGTGAACGACGGCACCCACATCACCATCACCGCGACCACGTCCTGCCGCAACAACACTCAGGTCCAACTCGTCACTGTCGAAGGCGGCGGCCACATCTGGCCAGGCACCCCCCAATACCTTCCCGAATCCGACATCGGCAAGGCCAGCCAAAACCTGAACACCGCCCAATCCATCTGGACCTTCTTCGCCGCACTCTGAACGACCAAATCGACACTTCACCACACGTTTTGGACCAAACATGCCGAGAGTCCTGTACGGTTTCCGGTCTTACGGCTCTGATCCAAGCGACCAGTTTTAGCAAGTCGGTCGAGGACAGGGACTGATGCGAGGTGGCCATGTCACGAGCGAGGGGTGGGAGCTTTGACGTACGAGTACTGTCGTAACTCAGGTTTCGCCGCCCGCGGCGGTGAGCCTGCAAGAGAGAACCCGCGCGACTGGCTGGTTTGGCACTTCACGCACATCACCAACCTCAGCACCATGGTGACCGAGCAACGACTACTGCCAGCGTCAAAGATGCAGTCGAACACCAATGTCGCCAACAAAGAAATCAAGGAACTTCGAACACAGAAACAGGTGACCCCTGACCACCACTACCCCACTGCCACCGTCAGTGAACATGTACCGTTCTACATTGCGGCAAAGTCCCCAATGTTGTACGTGGTCTGCAGAGGACACGGAGAGTACAAAGAGGGCCCTGACCCACTGGTCCTCCTCGGTGTCACGCTCGGCGACATTGTCGATGCAGGGGCAACCTGGTGCGTTAGCGATGGCAATGCTGCCGCGACGCTCACCCGATTCAGCCGCGAGTTGTCAACTCTCGGAGAGTTCATCGATTTCGATCTACTGCGCCAGCGCGACTGGTCCAACACCCCAGATGACGGCGACCGGAAGCGAAGGCGCTCGGCCGAGGTGCTGGTCCTGGCACAGGTACCACTCGAGCTGGTCACCCGGGTGTGCTGCTCCAACGAAGCAACTCTGGAGCTAGCCAAGGGGCACCTGGAACTTGTCAGTGGCATGAGGGAGTATGGGGTCAACCCTGAGATGTACTACTGAGGAGGTGAACAATGATAGTTGCGGGAGAGGGCGATCTGCTGACAGCGGAGGCAGAAGCGCTGGTGAACACCGTTAATTGCGTCGGAGTCATGGGAAAAGGAATTGCACTCCAATTCAAGCGACGCTATCCAAATATGTTCGATGAATACAAGCAAGCATGCGATCGCGGCGAGGTACAGATCGGACGAATGCTCGTCATACCGACAGGGCAGCTCGAAGGCGCGAAGTTCATCATCAATTTCCCAACTAAGAAGCATTGGCGTTCACCGTCGAAATTGTCGTACATCGACGACGGGCTCGTCGATCTACTTCGAGTAATCGACGAGCTGGGAATCAAAACAATCGCTATACCGCCACTCGGAGCCGGTAACGGGGGGCTGGATTGGCCTGATGTCGAGTCGCGATTGGTCTCCGCCTTCGGAGACGCTCCAAAGATTCTGGCAATCGTCTATGCACCGACAGAAACCACTCGAAGGCTCGCCGCCCCCAAGGGAATACGTATGACATGGGGCAGGGCGTTGCTGTTGGACCTGATCCGGAGCTACATCAACCGGCGACAAGCCCTTGAACCGTGGGAGAACCCCGCAGGTGCATCTCACCTAGAGATACAAAAGTTGATGTATTTCGCCGATCTCTTCGAACCCTCGCTCAAACTTGACTTCACGCCTGCACGGTACGGGCCCTACAGTGAGAAGGTACGTCACATCCTCCAGGAGATGGAGGGTGCGTATACCGTCGGCCTAGGCGACGGCACCGCAAAGACGCTTGCGAATAACCCCATCTCGATGACGAAGGATGGCGAAAGAGATCTGGAAGCCTATCTTCAGTCGAAGAACGGGCCGCACGTGGCTGATATCGTTCGCGCGGTTCTCCAGGTCGTCGAAGGTTTCGAGGGACCGTACGGTATTGAACTGCTCGCGAGCACTCATTGGGTGGCAAGCAAGCATGGCGCGTGCGACCATCGCGCGGCGGCCGAGGCCGTTCGAAGTTGGACCGAGCGGAAGGGACGAATCTTCACCGATGATCATGTCGGCACCGCACTGAAGCACTTGACAGAGCAGACCGCGATTCCCGGAGCATAGACATCAGCGGGACCCACCGATCCAGAAAGTAGCAGTTAGCTGCTGCGGGAGCACAGTCCTTCAGCGGCAGGAGTTGGGTTCGCCGTATTTGACGACCGAGAGCACCGCGTCGCCTTCGCCGATCGCGACGCCAGGACCTGGCGATTGGGAGACGACGAGCCAATTGCGGTCGAGAATCTGTGCGCGGCCGCGGCCGGACGCGTCCTTGGAGCGGGAGTAGAACACACCCGCCGCCTGAATCTTGTTCTGCGCGTCTTGCAGATTCATGCACACCACATTCGGCATGGGCACCTTCGCGGCAGCGGGGGCGGGCGGCGCGACTGTCGCCTTCGGTACGGCGACAGTCGATTTCGGCGCACTGGGCACACTAGGCGCGATCGTGGTACTCGGAACCACGGTGGTGCTGCTGCTCACGGACGAGGCGCTCGGCCGCGCCGACGCGCTCCTCGTTTCGTCACTGCCGCAGGCAATGCCGGTGATGCCGACGAGCAGCACTCCACCGACAACCGCGATCATCCGTGCCGGACTGGACGTGTATTCGCGCCACGAATAAGTCATACGCTGTAATCCCCCTGATCGAACTGAGCGGACGCAGACGATGCGCCCCCGGTGAATCGTGCGGCAGTGCCGTAGCCCCCGTTCCCAATTATTGGGATCGGATACATCTATCAGACTCGAGCCCGATACGCCACAGCGCAGGCGGTCCCCGAAGATGACAAGAACGCGTCAGCGGACACGGGCGATCGCGGCGCGGGCTGACGTAGACCCGCCACAGCCCGACGGCAATGGCGGCGACGAGGCCGCCGCGCAAGCCAGGCAATTCAGTTCCGCCGCACCGGCACGATGAGCAGTTGCCGCAGGTCAGGGTGGGTGAGTGTGACCTACGTCGCCGCTTGTACACCAGATGTTGCGCAGTGCCTTGCTTGGGTGATGTGGCACGGCCATCGGCGGGGCTTACCAATCGATCATGCGATGCACAGTATTCGGAACCGGGTACCTGGGTGCCACGCACGCGGCGTGCATGGCCGAACTCGGGCATGACGTCATCGGGGTGGATGTCGATCCTGGCAAGGTCGCGAAGCTGTCCGACGGTGTGGTGCCGTTCTACGAACCAGGTCTGGAAGAGGTGCTGCGGCGCAACCTCGATGCGGGCAGGCTGCGCTTCACCACCTCCTACGACGAGGCCGCCGCGCACGCGCAGGTGCACTTCCTCGGCGTCGGCACGCCGCAGAAGAAGGGCGAGTACGCCGCAGACCTGAAATACGTACACGCCGTGGTGGATACGCTGACGCCGATGCTGGAGCGCCCCTCGGTGATCATCGGCAAGTCGACCGTTCCGGTCGGCACCGCCGCCGCGCTCGGCGACCGGGTCCGCGCACTCACCCGCACCGAGGTGGAGGTGGCCTGGAATCCGGAGTTCCTGCGCGAGGGCTTCGCGGTACAGGACACGCTGCGCCCTGACCGGCTCGTGCTCGGCGTCGACGGCGCCCGCGACAACGCGGCCTGGGTCGAGGGACTGGTCCGCGAGATCTACACCGACCTGATCGCCGCCGAGGTGCCGTTCCTGCTCACCGATCTGGCCACCGCCGAATTGGTGAAGGTCTCGGCGAATGCCTTTCTGGCGACCAAGATCTCCTTCATCAACGCAGTGTCGGAGGTGTGCGAGGCGACCGGCGCCGATGTGACCGTGCTCGCCGACGCGCTCGGCTACGACGCGCGCATCGGCCGCCGATTCCTCAATGCCGGACTCGGTTTCGGCGGCGGCTGCCTGCCGAAGGACATCCGCGCGTTCATGGCGCGCTCGGGCGAGCTCGGCGCCGATCACGCGGTCGCCTTCCTGCGTGAGGTCGACAACATCAACATGCGCCGCCGCACCAAGATGGTGGACATGGCGACGCGGGCGTGCGGCGGTTCACTGCTCGGCGCGAATGTCGCGGTGCTCGGTGCGGCGTTCAAACCCGAATCCGACGACGTGCGCGATTCACCGGCGCTGAACGTGGCGGGCATGATCCAGCTGCACGGCGCGGTGGTCACCGTGTACGACCCGAAGGCGCTGGAGAATTCGCGCAGGGTGTTCCCGACACTGAACTACGCCACCTCGGTGGCCGAGGCGTGCGAGCGCGCCGATGTGGTGCTCGTGCTCACCGAGTGGGATGAGTTCACCGCATTGCGTCCGCAAGACCTCGGCGAAGTGGTGCGTAGCCGTTCGATTATCGACGGCCGGAACTGTCTCAATCGTGCCACCTGGAGGGATGCGGGATGGGTGTACGCCGGACTCGGCACACCGTAAAGTGGCTCGGCAGAGCCTGATGGCGGCGTCGCCTCCGCCTCCGGGTCCTGCCTTACATGTAGCTGGTCCTCGACGGTATGGTCCGAAGCGCGGGACCATCCGTCGGTCGTCGGCGCAGGCTCGCATGTCGTAAGTGTGAAACGAGATGGGCAGCTGATGAGTTCGGTTCTGGGAGTTTCGGTGGGGGCCGGCGCCGTCCGTATGGCGCGGCCACACGCCGGGGGCACCCACGGCCACGTCGCGCCGCACGCTTTCGATCTGCAGACCATTCCGGTCGGCCCACAGCATGTCGACGAACTGGCCGCCGAGGCGATCGGCGTCACCCTGGAGGCGATCGGCGATATCGGCGCGACCGTCATCGCCTATCGCGGTGAGCAGCACGGCATCCGCGCCGCGATGGCCCGCCAGCAGCTGACCAACTACGAACTCGTCCCGGAGATCGTCGCGGCGCTGGAGTTCGCCGAATCCACCGGCGATATCCGCGGCATCTCCTCCCTGGTGGTATACGACCTCGGCAGTTCCGGCCTGTCAGTGAGCGTGGTCGATACGCACACCCGCGAGGTCCGCCACAGCGAACGCACCAGCGATATCAGCGGCGACTATCTGGATTCGCTGATCCGCGAACAGCAGATCGCGTCGGGCCGCATCGCCCATCCCCAGGATCACGCCGGGCTCGCCGCCTTGGACGCGCTGTGCCGCGAGGCAAAGGAGCAGCTGTCCACCAACACCGCGGTGGCGCTGCCCAGCGAACAGGGTCTGGTTCTGCTGGCGCAGGAGAACTTCGAAGCGCTGATCATGCTCGCCGTGGAATCCTCGGCGCGGATGGCGCGCGATGTGATCGTGCGCTCGGATCGGCCGGTACACGGTGTGCTCGCCATCGGCGGCTGCGCGCGGATTCCGCTTGTCGCCAAGGTGCTCGAGCGGTGGATGGGCGTTCCGGTGATCGTGCCGGACAGCCCCGAGACCGTGATGGCGCGCGGCGCGGCGCTGCTCGCACGGTCGGTGCGGCCGTCGAGCGGCCCTGTCGCCCCGCTGAACGACGACGAACTCTCCCCCGCATGGCTATCGAATCCGCCGAAGGACAAGCAGAAGCGCGAGATCAGCGGTGCCGTACTCGCGGTGAGCGCGCTGGCGGTGGTCGCCGCGATCGGACTCTGGCTCGGGTACGGAACCGAAGTGCTGCAACGGGATTCGCGCAGCGACAACTCGACGTCGACGCCGCCGACCAGCGCACCGCGCACGACGACACTTGATCCGCAGATCGCGGTGTCCCCCGCACCGACCACCGAATCCGAATCCCCCGCGGCGCCGCCGCCGCGCCGCCAGACGACCACGACGCCGCCACCGCCGACTCCCGGCCCGAATACCATCGTCGTCCCCGGCCTCCCGCCGATCATCGTCCCGACGATCCCCCCGGAATTGCTGCCGCCTTTCCCGCCTCCGCCGCCGCCTCCGCCGCGCTAGGTCAGGCCTTCGCGTGGCGTGCGCGCCGCGGCGGCTCGGCGACGGCCTGGTGCCCGAAGGGACGGGCGAGCAGCACGGCGATCGCGGTGGTCAGCGGCACCGAAAGGGCGAGCGCGATACCGCCGACGCAGGAGCGGGCGATTTCGATGCCGACCGCGTCACCGGTGAGCACGTCGCGAATGGACCGGCCCGCCACGCTGAACAGCAGCAGCAGCGGCAGCGCGCCACCGGCGTAGGCGAGCACGAGGGTGTAGACGGTACTGGCGATGTGGTCGCGGCCGACCCGCATGGCCGCGGTGAAAACCTCACGCCGCGAGGCGGATTCGTCGATGGCCGCGAGCTCGAAGGCGGCCGAGGCCTGGGTGATGGTGACGTCGTTGAGCACGCCGAGCGAGCCGATGATGAACCCGGCGAGCAGCAGTCCGGTAATGCTGACGTGCTGCAGGTAGGTGGCGACGTTGGTGTTCTGTTCCTCCGAGAACCCGGTCAGGTGGGTGATTTTCAGCGCGAGCCAGGACAGCACCGCCGCGACGATCATCGACGCCAAGGTTCCGAGCAACGCCGAGCTGGTGCGCAGGTTCACCCCGTGCGCGAGATACAGCACGGCGTACAGGATCAGCGCACCCCCGACCAGCGCGACCGGTATCGCCGGTTTGCCGTCGAGCAGCGCGGGTAGCAGGAACATCACCACCACCGCGAACGCGAACCCGAGCCCGAGCAGCGCGCGCAGGCCGCGCCAGCGCGCCACCACCACGATCACCACGACGAAGGCCAGCACGATCAGCGTGAGCGGCATACCGCGCGCGTAGTCCTCGAACGAATAGAGCGGCACGCCCGCCGGATCCGCCTGCCGCACGATCCGAATCTTGTCGTCGACCTGCAGGGTGGGCTGCCCCGGCCCGTCCGTGATCTCGAACAGGGTGTGATTGCCCTTGTGCGGTCCGGATTCGATGGCGATGACGCTGCGCTTGCAGGTGTAGGAGGTGTTGCGCGGCGCCTCCGGCTTATCGATGAAGACCTTGCCGTTCGATGGACTGCCGCACGGGCCACGCTCCTGCTGCACCACCGTGCCCGCTTCGGTCTGCACCGCGCCGCCGCCCGCGTTCTGGAAGGGCAGCGGAATGTCGACGTGCTGGCGGCTCGGCCACAGCACGAAGGTGCCGATCAGCACGAGAATGCCGATGACGGTGAGCAATCCGACGACGACCCGCGCCGCGGTGGCACTGATCTCGATCGGTTCCGAATGGTCGTGGTGGTGATGGTGGTGATCGCTCACGACTGCGCCTCGCTGCGCTCGGCTCCGTCATTCGCGATGCGCACTGTGTTGTTGGTTCGCTCGCTCCGCTCACTCACGACTGCGAGCTTAAAGGATTTCATTTTCAACACCAGCTCGAAGCGGGCGCGTCGGGACCATGGTGCGTGCCAGGAGTGGCTGAAGGATTTCGGAGGGGGCGGCGGAGAGCAGGGGGATGTCTCCGCCGCCCGCAGGTAGGCGGCCCAGGGGGGTAGGCGGCCGTACCCGAAGCCGTGTTGCCCAGGGGGGTAGGCAACTCGGCCAGGCACTTGAAGTGCCAAGAGCCACTGTACACAAAAGATCTTCTTTTGCGCTAGATCAGTCTCTAAAACCGCCAAATATCCAGACGCAGGGTCGGTTTAGAGCCCGGAAGCGGGGCGATCTGGGGCCTCCGGCGACACTTTTTGACTATTGTCGGTAACTGGCCAGGAAGTTGCCGAACCGTTCGATCGCGACCGCGAGATCCCTTGCCCAGGGCAGCGTTACGATCCGCAGGTGATCGTGATCGGGCCAGTTGAAGCCGGTGCCCTGCACCATCAGGATCTTCTCCTGTAGCAGCAGATCCAGGATCAGCTTCGAATCATCGTGGATCTCATACACATTCGGATCCAGACGAGGGAAAGCGTAGAGCGCGCCCTTGGGCTTCACGCAGGAGACGCCGGGAATCATGTTCAGCCGCTCCCAGGCGACGTCGCGCTGCTCCAGCAGCCGCCCGCCGGGCAGGATCAGATCCTCGATGCTCTGATGCCCGCCGAGCGCCACCTGAATGGCATGCTGCGCAGGCACATTCGGGCACAGGCGGGTAGAGGCGAGCAGGTCGATGCCCTCCAGGAACCCGGCGGCATGCTCTTTCGGCCCGGTGATCGCCAGCCAGCCGGAGCGGTAGCCGGCCACCCGGTAGGCCTTGGACAGCCCATTGAAGGTGAGGCACAACAGATCCGGCGCCAGCGTCGCCAGCGAGATGTGCTTGGCGTCGTCGTAGAGGATCTTGTCGTAGATCTCGTCGGCGAGCAGCAGCAGCTGATGCTTGCGCGCGAGATCGACGAGCTGCTGCAGCACCTCGGCCGAATACACCGCGCCGGTGGGATTGTTCGGGTTGATCACCAGCAGGGCCTTGGTCTTGTCGGTGATCTTGGATTCGATATCGGCGACATCGGGCTGCCAGCCGTTGGACTCGTCGCAGAGATAGTGCACCGGTGTGCCGCCGGCGAGGCTGGTCATCGCGGTCCACAGCGGGTAGTCGGGCGCCGGGATCAGCACCTCGTCGCCGTTGTCGAGCAGCGCCTGCATGGTCATGGTGATCAGCTCGGAGACGCCGTTGCCCAGATAGATGTCGTCGACATCGAGCTCAGGGAAACCGGGTACCAGCTCGTAGCGGGTGACGATGGCGCGGCGGGCGGACAGGATGCCCTTCGATTCCGAGTAGCCCTGGGCGTACGGGAGCGCGGCGATGATGTCGCGCATGATCACATCGGGCGCCTCGAATCCGAACGGCGCCGGGTTGCCGATATTGAGCTTGAGGATGCGATGCCCCTCGGCCTCCAGTCGTGCCGCATGCGCGTGTACCGGTCCACGGATTTCGTAGAGCACGTCCTGGAGCTTCGTGGACTGCTCCAGGACACGCGGCGGGCGATGCGGTAGATGACTCGGGCTCACCTGAACCATGGTGCCATCCGGGGCAAGGGGTTGATCTGCGTCACAGTCATTCCGTGACGCAACTGCTCCGCTACCGCGCGCCCGCGCCTCAAGACCCCGAGTTACCAGGCGGAATCCCCTTCGCGGCGGTCGAGCCGCAGAACTCCTCGATGCGTTCGTCCAGGCGGCGCGCCTCCACCGCGTCGCGGAACGACGGGCCCGCGATCCGGCGGCGAACCGCGGTCAGCCGCTCCTCCAGTTGGGCGATGCGCTTGTCCTCGGCCAGGCCGAGCACCGGCGCGAGCGCCTCGGCGGCACCGTCCAGGCTGCCGTTGATCAGATGCGCGGCCGCGCTGTCCACCCGCGCGAGGGATTCGGCGCCGTAGGACCGCTGCTCGGTGGGACCGCCCGAATACAGCTCGATGGCCCGGGAGGTCGCGGTGAGCGCGGGCTCGGCCTGACCGAGATGGATGTAGGTCGCACCCGCGTAGTACTGCGCCTTCGCGTCGTTGAATCCGAACACCCCGCCGACCTCGTCGTGCAGCGAGTCGGTCTCCGACACTTCCCGCGCGTCGTCCGCGGCGCGGATGCACCGGTCGGTGTCCTGCGCGCTGCCGAGCCGGGACCAGATCCTGGCCTCGATATTGAACAGCCGCACCTTCGCCGTCGCCGACTCGGCGAACTCCTGCCCGCTCTGCGCGAGCAGCACACCGCGGCGCGGCCGCTCGGACCAGTACTCGATCAGCGCGTGCATGCCCCTGGTCCAGGCACGTAAGCCGTTGTGGCCGCACAGTTCGGCGTAGGCCCACGCCGCGCGGACCTGCTCGCCCGCGGCGTCGTAGTACCCGAGGTCGGTGCTCGCGTTGGCGAGCAACCCGGACAGGGTTCCCGCGAGCAGATACAGATGGCTGGTGTCGGCGGGCCGCTGATGGCCCTCGAGTAACCGATACACCCGTCGCCGCACGCGCAGCATCTCCACCATCATCGGTACCGGTGGAAGTTGCACGTAATCGTTCGCGATACGTGTGACGTCGGCGTCGAGTTGTTCCAACGTCGTGGCACCCACGTTGGTACTTTCCGCCTGGCCGGCGTGCTCGCTGGCCTCATGGGCAGCCGCCATGATCAGATCCCTCTCCGAAATCGCTGCTAACGCATCACCTCTCATCGCACCGGCATCTATGAGAGCCAAAAGGTCCGCGTCGCTCGTGTAATTGGCGTGTGCCGAGGCTGTGGCACCCGCGTCGAATCCGAGCGCCGGATCGCGATCGGCGACGGTCGAATCGACCATCGCCGCGAACCGTGCCCGCACCACCTCGTCGGACCTGGCAAGGGATGTATCCAGAGCGGCTTGATTCATCGGACGTGGATGGACCCGCGCGCCACCGGCCTCCCACTTCGATACCAGGCGCTCGTGCACACCCAGGTGCGCCGCGAACTCCCGGATGCTCATCCGCTTGGCATCGCGCAGGGCTCGGGCCTCTTTTCCTGACCACTGCCGGACCACGATGTCATCCCTTCCGAACGAACTCTTCTCCCAGGGTACGAGCGCGCAGTGACCAGGGCCACAAACAAAATGGTCGCGCTATCAGAGGCAGCGGAAAGGCAGTAGAAGGCGGGCGTGCGGGCAATACCGCGCCGCCCCATCCCGGGAGACCCTATAGAGCAGGGAGGCAAGGAGTTCGCCGTGAACGTGGAGAAGCTCAGAACCGTTGATGATTGGGTGGCGTTCTACCGACACGAATTCGGGCTACCGGTAACCGAACGTGGTGGCTTCGTCATGTTACCAATCACCGGGCGGGTCTGTGTCGTTCACCTGCCGACTGCTCGAGCCGAAAAGGTAAGAGCCGCATTGGAACAGCAAGGGACGAGGGGACCCATGCTGGCCAGGCAGATTCGGTGGAGCTTCCTCGCCGAACCAGACAGCAGGCCGGGAACACAAGTACTGGAGGTGCTCAACCGACTCGATATCGGCATACCCGCAATCGGTAGTGCCGTGATGTTGCCGACCGGACTCGGCCGCTGGACCCGGGAAGGGTGCTTCTGGGTCAGCCCACCGAGCCGCGGCGACACGCTCCCACCGCTGTCCGTCGTCATCACGACGGCGCTCGCGGTCGGAGCGGGCGGCGGGGACTGATCACGCGCCGCGATCGGTTCCCGCAGCCGTCCGGTACCGGACCGAGCCGAATCCGCCCCTTTTCCTGGCAGTCGACGGGGCGGATTCGGTGGGACGGACGCGGTGGGGTTGGACTCCGGTCGGGTGGTCCACCCCACCGCTCCGCATGACAGGCGCAGCCGGACGAAGTCCGTCCGCAGACCGCGCATGGCCGGAGCGAATGCGGAGGTACGGACATAGTGTTGATGGATGGATCGCCTGCTGGATCTGCGTGGGACATACCAGGTTCGGTCTCGGCACGTCGTGCACGGACCGGCCGTGGAGTTCGCCGGGCTGCCGGTGATCCGCTGTTTCGGTTTCGATGTGCACGAACCGAAACCCCTGCGCCGCCGCAAGATTCCCGGCGGCACCGTGAAAATCGTTTTCGCACTGGACGGCACGTTCGAAGGGCGGCGGATCGAGCCGGCACCGCTGGTGATCGGGCTGCACGACCGCGGCGGCACCGCCGAGCACGCCGGCCGGATGCGCAGCGTGCAGGTGCAATTGGAGCCGCTGGCCGCGCGTCGGCTGCTCGGCGCGCCGCTGCACGAATTACGCAACGGGACAGCCGATCTCGGTGAGTTCCTCGGGCCTTCGGCGCACGAGCTGACCGCTCGGCTCGCGGAGACGACGGCATGGACGGATCGGTTCACGCTGGTCGCCGCCGCTCTGCGCGAATGGACCGCGCGGGCAGCCGATCCCGGCGATGCCGCGGTCGCGCGGGCGGTGCGGCAGTTGCGCCGGTCGGCGGGGGTCGTGTCGTTCACCGAGCTTGCGGACGAAAGCGGCTGGAGCAGGCGGCATTTCCGCAGGTTGTTCACCGAAGACGTCGGGCTGTCGCCGAAGGGCTACGGTTCGCTGATGCGGTTCTCGGCCGCATTGACAGCACTGACCGCCGCGCCCGAGGCCGATATGAGCAGGGTGGCAAGCGAGTTCGGTTACTACGACCAAGCCCACCTCAGCCGGGATTTCCAGCGGTTCGCCGGTGCGCCACCGGGGCGGTTGATCGGCTGAGTGCCCGCTGGGTGGCTTGTCGCTGAGCGCGCCGGGCGGCTTGTCCGCCGAGCACGCTGCGTGGCTAGTCGGCCGAGCGCACTGCGTGGCTTCTCGGCCCAATGCGCCAGATGGCTTGTCGGCCGAACGCGCCGGGTGGCTATTCGGCCGAGCGCCGCCGGACGATTTGTCGACTGAGCACCGCCAGGGGCGGTCGATCGACTGAGCGCCGCTGGGGGTGGCTGATCGGTACAGCGCCGCCAGGGTGGCGCAGGGTTCACCGCTGCCTGGCCGATTCGTCCAAGACCGCGGGTCGAGGCGCGGCATAGCGTTCGGGCACCATGTCTCGAACGCGAAGGGGCCGCACGCGATGCCTACTACTCCGACAGCCGTACAGGTGGCCGCCGCAGGTATCGGGATTCACGCGATCAATCACATTGTCGTCAACCTGATTCCGCCGGTCGGCTGGAATGTGGGCACCGTCTATCACCTGATCAGCGCGCCGCTGTACGCCGCACTGCTGTACTACGTTCTGCGCGGCCGGAATTGGGCCCGGATCACCATCACGGTGCTGCTCGGCTGCCAGATCGCCGGACGCGGTGTGGTGTGGGCGCTGTTCCCCACCGCGGGGGTACACGCGGCGCTCATCGCAGGCTGGGCACTATCCGTAGCGATCCTGGCGCTTCTGTGGGCTCCGCGGTCAACGCGCCGATACTTCGGCCCGTCCGCTGGCTCGCCCGAACCGCACCGCGGCAGCCCTGCCGACGAGCTCACCAGCTAGTTACTTCGTCGAGCGCAGTCGAATGGCCCCACGACACGCCGATGGCTGGGGCCATTCGACTGCGCTCGGCGCTCGCGTTCGGGGCTAACGAGCTTCGGCGGCGGTTACGGCCTCGGTGGAGAGGGGGAAGTTCAGGTAGGACTTCGACGGCGTCGGGCCGCGCTGTCCTTGATACTTCGATCCGGCCGCGGCGCTGCCGTAGGGGTTCTCGGCCGGGCTGGTCAGCCGGAACAGGCATAGCTGGCCGATCTTCATCCCCGGCCACAGCGTGATCGGCAGGTTCGCCACATTGGACAGCTCGAGCGTGATGTGCCCGCTGAAACCCGGATCGATGAAGCCCGCCGTCGAATGGGTCAGCAGGCCGAGCCTGCCGAGGCTCGACTTGCCCTCGAGGCGCCCGGCCAGATCGTCGGGCAGCGTGCACACCTCCAGCGTGGAGCCGAGCACGAATTCACCGGGATGCAGCACGAACGGCTCACCGGGCGCGGGCTCGACCAGACTGGTCAGCTCGTCTTGACGCTGCGCCGGATCGATATGGGTGTAGCGCGAGTTGTCGAAGACCCGGAACAGGCCGTCCAGGCGCACGTCGATACTCGACGGCTGAATGAGATTCTCCAGCAACGGCTCGACCCCGAGACGCCCAGCGGCGATCTCCGCACGGATGTCACGATCGGAAAGCAGCACGCCGAAGAGGGTAACGCCTGCTCCGGGCGGCGCGGTCACGAGGTGGGCCGGGCGCCGCCTCCGGAGTCCAGCCCGTTTTCCTGGCTGGTCGATACCGCGTCGTCGGCCGCGCTGAACACCGGTCGATGATGTACACCCGCGTTGTCCACCACGGCACTCACCTCGAGCGGCACCGTGTCATGGCTGAACAACCCTTGCCCGTCTCCCTGACTCATCCATCGAGCCTCCTCCCATCCGCCCCAAATAGCCAATCGGCCATGAATCAGGCTGCGCCGAAGGGTTGCTCCGGTTCGACGAGCCGGACAGCTAATGTCTCTGTAGGACAGGGGGTTTCACCGACAGTGCGGCCCTGGAGCGGGCCGAGGAGTCGTTGTGACATTGGTACAGGGATCGGTGGAGCGCGGATTCGAGGCGGTTCGCGACGCCTTCGCCCACGCGCACGACGGCGACGCGGGCGCCGCGCAGCTGTGCGTCTATCGCGAAGGCCACGCCGTCGTCGATCTATGGACCGGGGAAGATCCGATATCCGGCAAAACCTGGGATGCGGACTCGATGACCGTGCTGATGTCGGTATCGAAGGGGGTGACCGCGACCTGCGTGCACATGCTGGCCGAGCGCGGACAGCTCGACCTCGATGCCCCGGTCGCCGACTACTGGCCGGATTTCGCGGTCAACGGCAAAGCGGGCATCACCGTCACCGACGTCCTGTCCCACCGGGCCGGACTGTCCAGCTTCGACCCGGAATCCGGCATCGGGGCCGCGGAGCTGTCGGACTGGTCGGCGTGCATCGCCGCCCTCGAAACCATGGCACCGCTGTGGCAGCCGGGCACCGCGATGTACTACCACTCCCTCACCCAGGGCTACCTGGCCGGTGAACTCGTGCGGCGTGTCACCGGCAAGACCATCGGCGAGTTCGTCGCGACCGAGATCGCCGGACCGCTCGGGTTGGCCCTGTGGATCGGCCTGCCCGAAAGCGAGGAATATCGAGTCATCCCACAATTCACCCGCCACAAGTGGCCCGGCCCCGTCGAAGTGGCGGCAGTGCTGGCCAACATGGGCATCGACGTCGGTGCGCGATTGGTTCGGGCGACCCTGGCGTCCCTCGCGACCAGGGAGTCCGGGATCGCCATGCTGAACACCCGCGAAGGGCATGCGGCCGAGGTCCCGTCGGGCAACGCGATCGGCAATGCCCGCTCACTGGCACGGATGTACGCGGCGACGATCGGCGAAGTCGACGGCATCCGACTGCTGGCGCCCGCGACCGTCGAACGCGCACGGCAACCACAAACCGACGGACTGAAGGCACCGTCCCCGCTCGAGATACTGCCGGTGACCCATTCCTTCGGCTACGGCTACGGCCTCGCCCGGCCCGCCACCCCGATGCTCGGCCCAGGATCGCTCGGCAACACCGGAACCGGCGGGCGAATCGCCTACGCCCACCCCGAATCAGCCACCGCCGTCGCCTACACCTGCACCAATATGACCGCCGACGACCCAACCAAACCCGATCCCCGCTGGCTTCCCTGGACCGCGGCATTACACGATGCGCTCGCCTGAGCAGGTGCGTCACCTCAACTGCGGCACACCGAGTTTCGCAGCGCCGCCGAGCAGGCAACTCGACTAGCCTCGACGGCATGACGCCGGAAGCGTTGGTACTGGCCGAGGCATTCGCGGACGATCCGCTGATGACGTACTTCTGGCCGCGGGTCGAGCGACGACGGCGGGCACTGCCGCTGTTCTGGGAGTCCCGGGTCGAGGCGCGGCGGCGGGGAGGGATCGTCGATACCGTGTCCGATGGCGAGGGAGTTGTCGGGGTTGTGCTGTGGGAACTTCCTGGCGTCGCGTCACCAATGGCCAGGCCCTTCAGCCTGATTCGCGCTCTCGGTGCGGCGGCGCCACGCGCTGTGGCGGCATCTCGGCGGATCGAAGGGCTGCGGCCGGAGACTCCCCATCTCTACCTCGCGGTCGGTGGCCGGTTACCGCGGGCGCGCGGGAAGGGGCTGGTATCCGAACTGGTCGCGGCGCGCCTGGAGGCGAGCGATACCGACATCTTCGTCGTCGCCACCAACCCCATGAGCGCTGCCCTCGCCCAACGGCTCGGCTTCCAGCCGACGAACGAGCTCGTACTCGATGACGGCGTCATCATGAAGGGAATGCTGCGAAAGGCGTGAGTCCGTGGCCATGACACCGAAAGATATTGCGCGACACTGTGTATCGCGAACCTTTCGGTGCGTTACCGGATTCGACATTCCTGATCGATGCGGGCCCGACACCGACACTTCCGCGTTACAGTTGAATAGCTCTTGAATCGCGAAAACGCTTCTGGGCCTTGCTATTCGATCATCGTTGATCTCGCTCCGGCCCCGTGTCACCCCGTGATTCGATCGACGCGGCGATGCCGGAAGTGGTAGTCGCATGCGCCTTTTGGTCGTGGGGGTGTCGCCTATCAGTCACACCTATTCACCACATAGCACTTCCGGCAAGGGATTCGATCATGACGACGCATGTCTCCACCGCCACTCAGCAAGCACAGTTCCCGATCATCGAATCGTTCACCAAGCCAACTCCGGACAATCCGTATTGGAAACTGCTGGGCAGCGCGCGAATGAACGGCGGCAGCCTGGAGTTGACCCCCAACGACAGATCTCAGGCGGGAACGGCGTTCCTCGATCAACCGTTCTCGTCCACGCTCGGCGTCACCATCGACTTCGACTACTCGTGCGAGGGCGGCGCCACGCTCGGCGACGGGTTCAGCGTCTACCTGATCGACGGCGCCCAGACCACTCAGCCCGGCGGTTTCGGTGGCGCACTCGGCTACTCCTTCACCAGGGACACCTCGGGAAGCATCGTCGCGTCGGGCGTCACCGCCGGGTACGTGGGCATCGGATTCGACAACCACGGGAACTTCGCCACCACCGGCGCTGGCACCGGCGGCGGCGACCCACGACCCAACACCGCAGGGGTCCGCGGCGCGGGCAACCTGCGACAGGGGTTCGGCTGGCTGACCGGCGTCACGGTGCCGGGCGGATTCCGCGCGGCGTGGGAACGCGGCGCCCACATCCAGATCTCCGTCATCGGCGGCAGGCTCAGCGTTCGTCATGCCGACACGGCCAACCCGAACGGCACCGTGCTGATCGACGACTTCGATCTCGGCGGCGCGACCGGGCAGCCGCGGATGCCCGACACCTTCAAGCTCGGCTTCGCGGCCGGAACGGGCGCGAGAACCGCGTCCCACCGGGTCAGGAACCTCACCGTGACGCTGCCCGCGGATATGCCGCTGGAGATGAGCGGCCCGCAGACCGCGCAATCGGGGGACCGGATCGCCTACACCATCGACGTGCAGAACCACGGCCCCAACGACACCCCCGACGCCATGGTGGAGGCCACCGTTCCGGCGGAGCTGACCGATGTGGAGACCAGCTGTCAAGGTGAGAACGGCGCCGTCTGCGGCCAAGGTTTCCTGGGACAGAACAGCCAGCCCTGGATACCGGTGAACCTGCCCGTAGGCAGCAAGGCAACGATCACCCTGACCGGCACCATCGACCCCCAGTACGAGGGCTCGCTCACGTGTGCCAGCCGGATCACCTCGCCGTCGCGCGCCAACATCGCCGAGCGGCACTCCGATTCGGTCACGACGACCGTCGCACTGCCTCCCATCAGCGTCACCCCCGTGATCGTCGGCGGATGGCACCAGACGTGGCCCGAGGACGCGAGGGGGTGGGTCGTCAGCTACGACCTCGTGCTGGCCGCCAACCAGGAACGAGTGGTGTACTGGGAGATCGGCTTCGACGTACCTCCCTTCGACACACCGGGCCGAACCCGGGTCAACCCGGTCGGAAAGGACCACCTGTGGTACCGGGTGGACAAGGACGGCGCCGATGGATCCGTCATCCTCGCGACCCCCGACGACAAGCACACCATCGAGCCCGGTGCGGGACTGACCGTGAACGTCCAGATCCTCTATCGGTCCCAAGAAGACGCCGGTGACGGCACCCTGCGTAACCTCCGCGCCATCGAAGTGACCGGCCGATAGCGGCTCGACCGAGCAGACCGCTGCATCGCAGGAGGCAGCGGTCTTGCCGTCGCACCATGGGCTTCTGGCGCAACGGGATTCGACCGGCACAATCCCGCAGCTACGCCAGTACTGCGGTGCCATGCCGCTTCGGAGGCCCGGCACCAGGCACAACACGGCGGGACTTGCGCGGCGTTATGGCCGGTCTGATAAGGTGGCGGACGCGCACAGACGCAGTGCCGATGTAGTTCAATGGTAGAACTTCTGCTTCCCAAGCAGACAGCGCGGGTTCGATTCCCGTCATCGGCTCCATCCGGAATCCCTTGCTATGCAAGGGATTTCGTCGTTTCAGGGGGCTACGCGGTCGGTGAGCGGCGTTCGAAGAGGCGGTCTCGGGCCACCTCGAGCGCACGGGAGACCGCGCCGGTGAGGACGCCGTCGTCGCCGAGTGCGCTGGCGACGATGCGGGGGTGGAGGGGACCGAGTTCGGCCATGCGGCGGGTGATGGCGTCGCCGAGCAGGTCGACGTTGTGGCCGATGCCGCCGCCGAGCACGACCAGCTCCGGGTCGAGGATGGCGGCGACGGCGGTGATGAGGGCGCCGATGCGGCGGCCCTCGGCGTCGACGACGGCACGCGCCCGCGCATCGCCCGCGGCGGCCGCGGCGAAGATCTCCTTGGCCGATCCGGCGGACAGACCGGCCTGCTGCGCGGCGCGCGCCACCCCGCCCGCGGCCGCGACGGTCTCTGTCATGCCGCGCTCGCGGGTGTCGACGGGTTCGGCGTCGACCTCGGTGGCGGGCAGGAACGACACCTCGCCCGCCGCACCCGTGCTGCCGACATACAGTTCGCCGTTGATGACGATGCCCATGCCGACGCCGGTGCCGATGGAGACGAGCACGAAGTTGCGCACACCGGCGCCGGCGCCTGAGGTCAGCTCGCCGACCGCGGCCAGGTTGATGTCGTTCTCGATCGCCGACTCCACTTCGAGTGCGGCGTGCAACTGTTCGACGAGCCCGGCACGCCCCCACCCGGGCAGGTTCGGCGCGTAATCCAGCCTTCCGGTGCTCGGGTTGATCACACCGGGACTACCGATGACCGCGTAATTCACTGCGGCCCACTCGATTCCGGCATCGGCGGCGACCTGGTGCGCGAGCGTGCGCACCCGCCGCACCAGATCGGCCGCCGACCGGGCGGAGTTGCGCAGATCGCGGCGGCCGATGAACTCACCACGCAGGTCGGCGATCGCGAGCCGAATCCAATACCGGCCGATATCCACCCCGGCCACCAAACCCGCGCGCACGTTCACGTCGTAAATGGCGGTGGTCGGCCCCGGCCTGCCGCTGAGCGAACCGACCAGCCGGACCAGTCCCGCCTCCTCCAGACCGGAAAGTGCCGCGGACACAGTCGGTTTGGACAGACCACTGGCCTTGGCCAGCGCACCGCGCGAGGTGGCCCCGTTGATCCGAAGGTGGTCGAGCAGCACCCGCTCGTTCATCGTGCGCAGCAACTGCGGCTTGCCGACCCTGGTCATCGATTCCGTCCTCCCGCACCACTGGACACGTCGGAGTTAGTAAACTACCTTTCTTACCAACGCTCAAATGTGCGCCCCATCACTCTCCAGCTCGGTGATCAACATGCGTCGAATCCAGCTCGTTCTCGCGGCGACCGCCGCACTCGTTCTCGCCGTGGGCTGCAGCTCCGGCGACGGCGGCAGCAGCGACAATCCGAAGATCGCGCTGCTGCTGCCGGAATCCAAGACCACCCGCTACGAAGCCTTCGACAAGCCGCTGTTCGAGGCGAAGGTCAAGCAGCTCTGCGCCAAATGCCAAGTGCTGTACTTCAATGCCGATCAGGACGCGGCGAAACAGCAGGGCCAGTTCGAATCCGCGCTCACCCAGGGCGCCGACGTCATCGTGTTCGACGCGGTGAACGCCGATGCCGTCGCGCCGCAGGTGAACAAGGCCAAGCAGAAGAAGATCCCGGTGATCGCCTACGACCGGCTGATCTCCGGCATCGACTACAACTACTACGTCTCGTTCGACAATGTGAAGGTCGGCAAGGTGCAGGGCGAGGCGCTGCTCAGCGAGCTGGTCAAGCGCGGCACCGTCGGCAAAGGTCAGATCGTGGTGCTGAACGGCGCGCCGACCGATCCGAGTGCGGGCGACTACAAGAAGGGCGCGCACCAGGCGCTCGATGGCAAGGTGAGCATCGGCCGCGAATTCGACACGCCCGATTGGTCACCCGACAAGGCGCAGCAGCAGATGGAACAGGCCATCATCGCGCTCGGCAAGGATCAGATCGTCGGCGTCTACTCCGCCAACGACGGGATGGCGGGCGGCGCGATCGCCGCGCTCAAGCGGGCGGGCTACACCACGCTGCCGCCGCTCACCGGCCAGGACGGCGAATTGGCCGCCGTGCAACGGATTCTCACCGGTGAGCAGACCATGACCATCTATCTGAACTACCGGGCCCAAGCCGAGAAGTCGGCCGAGCTCGCGGTGGCGCTGGCCAAGGGCGACAAGCCCGCCGCGCCGGTGACCACCAACAACGGCAAGGCCGATATCCCGTCGTTCCTGCTCGAGGCCATCGCGGTGGACAAGGCCAATATCGCCGACACCATCATCAAGGACGGCCTCTACACCGCCGCCGATATCTGCACGCCGGATGTCGCCGCCGCCTGCCAGGCCGCGGGGATCAAATGAGCGCTGCCACAACGGTTATCTCGGCTCGCGGCATCACCAAGCGCTACGGTGCGGTGCAGGCACTCGCGGGCGCGGACCTCGAGGTCCGCGCGGGCGAGGTGGTCGCGCTGGTCGGTGACAACGGCGCGGGCAAATCGACACTGGTGAAGGCGATCTCCGGCGCGATCGTCGCGGACGAGGGGGAGATCGTCTTCGCCGGTGCGCCGGTGCGCATCACCCGCCCGCACGACGCCCAGGCGCTCGGCATCACCACGGTGTTCCAGGATCTGGCGCTCTGCGACAACCTCGACGTCGTCGCGAACCTGCATCTTGGCACGGAGACAAGGCATTTCACCGTCATGAACGAGATACGGATGGAGCGCACCGCGCTCGATCTGCTGGCGTCGCTCGATGTGCGGATCAAGGATGTGCGCGCTCCGGTCGCGGCACTGTCCGGTGGGCAGCGGCAATCGGTCGCGATCGCCCGTGCGCTGCTTGGCAATCCGAAGATGGTGATACTCGACGAGCCGACCGCAGCGCTCGGCGTCGAGCAGACCGCGCAGGTGCTCGCGCTGATCGGCAGGCTGCGCGAGCGCGGCCTTGCGGTGCTGTTGATTTCGCACAATCTGGTCGATGTCCGCGCGGTCAGCGATCGGGTGGTTGTGCTGCGGCTCGGCCGCAACGCGGGGGAATTCCAGACCGCGCAGGCCACCCAGGAGGACATCGTCGCGGCGATCACGGGAGCGTCGGCATGAGTGATATCGCAGTGAAAGGTCCTGCATTGCAGAGTAATCCGGCACGCGGGCTGATCGACTCGGCGACGGACCGGCTGCGCAGGGGCGAAGTGGGCTCCCTGCCGGTGGCGATCGGGCTTGTTGTGATCGCGATCGTGTTCCACCGGCTCAACCCGCACTTCCTGTCCGCCGAGAACCTCACCAACCTGGCATTGCAGATGGCCGCAACGGGCACCATCGCGCTCGGTATCGTGCTCGTGCTGCTGCTCGGTGAGATCGATCTGTCCGCCGGCTCGGTGAGCGGGCTGACGGCCGTGGCGATGACGCTGCTCTATGTGCATCACGGCTGGAATCCGGTGTTCTCGGTGCTCGCCGCGCTCGCCGTCGGCGCCGCGATCGGCCTGCTGCACGGCCTCATGCGGACCGTGCTCAGCATGCCGTCGTTCGTGGTGACGCTGGCCGGGCTGATCGGCTGGCAGGGGCTGATGCTGTATCTGCTCGGCAAGGAAGGCACCGTCAACCTGCCGTTCGACCACGGCATCGCGACCATCAGCGACACCTGGCTGCCGCAGGCGATCGGCTGGCTGGTCGTCGCGCTGCTCGCGGGCGGGCATCTGCTGGCCGGGCTGTTCACTCGGCGGCAGCGGGTGCGGGCGGAACTCGCCGTCGCGGCCCCGTGGTGGCTCGCGGCGCGCTCCGGCGGACTCGCGCTGTTGCTCGCGGTGACCGTGCTCGTGCTGAATTCCGATCGCGGGGTGCCGCTGACACTGGTGATCTTCGGCGGCCTGGTGGTCGCCGTCGATCTGGTGTTGCGCCGCACCGTATTCGGGCGCCGCATCTATGCGGTCGGCGGCAATGCCGAGGCGGCGCGGCGCGCGGGCGTGAACGTCACGTGGGTGCGGATCGCCGCGTTCGTCGGCTGTTCCGCGCTGGCCACGGTCGGCGGGATGCTCGCGGCGTCCCGGCTCGTCGCGGTCAACCAGAGCTCCGGCGGCAGCGACATCCTGCTCAACGCGATCGCGGCGGCCGTGATCGGCGGAACCAGCCTCTTCGGCGGGCGCGGGCGCGCCTATGCGGCGCTGCTGGGAATCCTTGTCATCCAGTCGATTACGAACGGCATGCTCTTGCTCAACGTCGATTCCTCGGTGCGCTTCATGGTGACAGGCACCGTCCTCGCCGTCTCCGTCGCCATCGATTCGGTGGCCCGAAGGGGCGCGCAGCAGTGAGAAAACCGCAGTGCCACATCCACATGACCGTCGACGGCTGCCTGACGTTCGACTATCGCGCCGACCGTGCGGCCGCCGAGCTGTTCGCCAAAGACGTTGGGACGCAACTACGTGCACAGGTCACGATCGACGACCACGTGCACGAGGACCTGCCGCCGCTACCGTGCGCGGAACTGTGGTCGCCGGAGTAGCTACTCGGTTTGTGCCCACGCGGCGACCGGCAGCGACAGGTACACACCGAACTCGTCCAGGTCGACCACGTCATCGATCAGGCTGTGCAGGGTATCGACGCGATCCTGGCGATTCCAGGCCCGGCTCTCGAAGTACTTCGACCGCACCTCGATCACCACATCGAGCCCGCTGCGATCCAGCGGGCCCAGCTGACGGAACCGGATCTCGACATCGCCCGGCTGCAGATCCCCGTCGTAGGGCTCCTCAGGGCATTCCACTGCGACCGAAACCAGGTGCGGCAGCTCATCCGCGAGCTTGCGCAGCGTCGCCTCGGGAACATGGGGCGCGTAGGTGACTTCGATCAGTGGCACGTCACCAGCCTAGCCACCCAAACCGATGGGTCCCTTCCCGCGTATCGGCAGTATGGATAGGTGAGCCTCGATCGAACGGTCATGGTCTTTCTCGACGATCATCGAGATCCGGTGCTGACCACGGTGGCGCGTGGGGCGATGTACATCGGCACCGGTGATATCGCGATCGCGGCATGGGGTGTGGCCGGTCTCGTCGTCGTGGTCGCGGGTCGGTGGTGGCGGGTCGGGCTGACGGTCGGCGGCGCGGTGCTGGTCGCTCAGGCTGTCGCGCGGTTGCTGAAAGCGATCATCGCCCGCCCCAGGCCACCGGCGGACCTATCGGTGGTCCAGGTCGGCGCGTGGTCGATGCCGTCCACCGTCGCCGCCATGACCGCGGCGCTGGCAGCCGCGCTGCTACTGAGCATTACTTGGCCTACGTCGTGGGTACGGTGGTCGGCGGCAACGGTTTTGACGGTGTTCGTGATCGCGGCGGGCTCCGGGACGGTCTACCTCGGCGCCCACTGGCCCAGCGATGTGCTGGTCGGCTGGATACTCGGAGCGGGCGTCGGCGGCGCTGTCGTCCGCCTGGTCACCGTCTGTCATCCGCGGCTGACCCGACTTGTCACAAACCACAAGCGGTGAGCGCGAGCACCCATGACCTCGCGCCTGTGTCCGGGCCGAGGCTGACCAGATCGACAGACGGCGAGATAGACACCACCGACAATCGGTGCCACCGCGAGACCCTTCGGGCGCAGTACCGGAGTGGGAGGTCAGGTCGGTCGCCGGGGTGATGTGGGGTGCGGGTCGGGCGATCGACCATTGCCGCATGCTCTTTCGCCGTATCACCCTTTGGGCCAGCGCCGCCGCCTTGTGCGCCAGCGTTATCACTTGCGGCCCGGCCGCTTCACAGACGCCGAGCCTGAATTGGCAACCGTGCCAGGAGAACGGGAACTTCGACTGTGCGACCGTGCCGGTGCCGATCGACTGGTCGGACCGTACCGGTGCGACGATCGATATCGCGGTGATCAGGGACAAGGCCGACGATCCCGCGCGCAGGATCGGCACGCTGGTTTCGCTGCCGGGCGGGCCGGGCGGGTCCGGTGTCGACCAGATACTCGGCGAGAACCAGTTTTCCGCCGAGCTGCGTGCCCGCTTCGACATCGTCAGCCTCGATCCGCGCGGTGTGAAGCGCAGCAGTCCGGTCCGCTGCGATGCCGGGCTCGCCGAGCACTTTCCGAACATGGTGCCGGACGCGGGCGGTCGCATCGACGAGGTGCACGCCTACGCAAAGGAACTCGCGGCGAGCTGCAGGCAGTACACCGGCCCGCTGATCGATCACGTGGACGCGGTGAGCGTCGCACGGGATGTCGAGGCGCTGCGCGCGGCACTCGGCGAGGATCGGATCGATATCTACAGCCGCTCCTACGGCACGATGCCCGCGCAGGCCTACGCGGAGCTGTTCCCGAAGCGGGTGCGCACGATGGTGCTCGACAGCGTGGACGATCACAGCCTCGACGGAGCGGGATTTCTGGCCAGCGAATCACGCGCCGCGCAGGACACTTTCGATGAATTCGCCGCGTGGTGCGCACGCGATACCGCGTGCGTCCTGCATGGCGCGGACCTCAACCGGACCTTCGGCGCCCTCTACGAGCGGGCGGCGCGCGGCGAATTGCGCGACCCCGCCTCCCCCGACAAATCGCTGGGCGCACTGGATCTGAGCACCTTCACGATCAAACGGCTCTACGCCCCCGAATGGCAGCGCCTCGCAACGGATCTCCAAGCGCTGACCGGGCAACCCGCCGCCGCACCCATCGCGCAGGAGCCGCCGAAGGCATCGGGCCGCCCCGTCCCGATGGCGGCCATCATCGTCTGCTCCGACTGGCGGTTCGACATCCCGGACCAGGATCGCTGGACCCGGCTGTGGCGCGAGCAGAACGCCAACAGCCCCACTCTGCGCGCCCATTTCGCTTGGGCGGCAGGCACTGTCTGCTCCGGCTGGCCCATCGCCGCCCCGAACCCACCGCACCGTCCGGCGGTCGAGGGCGCACCACCGATCCTGATCGTCAACGGCAAGCATGACCCCGCCACCCCGCACGAGTGGGCCCGCGCCGTCGCCGCCAACACCTCCGGCGCCATTCTGCTCACCTACGACGGCTGGGGCCACGGCGCCTACGACCGCACACCGTGCACGATCACGGCGGTCGACACCTACATCACCTCCCGCACTGTCCCAGCCGTCACGAATTGCCCGGCCGCTTAACCGAATCCGATGCTCGGGCTGGTTCCTGGCGGTGAGCTCGGCGGTCTATGAGTCGGAGGATCCATAGACCGCCGAGCATTGCCGCAGTATCAGGCCGGGCAGTTGTGATACGCGGTGAGGAGCCAGCGGTTGTCCCGGCGGATCAGGGTCCAGGTGGCCACCACCCAGCGGTCGGCGGGTGGTTCGGTTTCGGCCGCCATGATGACGGCGCCGCGACTGACGACGACGGCGATATCGGGCGCGGGGAAACGGACGATCTGCGGCTCGTCCACGGTTGTCGAGCCGCGCAGCGGACCCGTCGAACCCGGCGGCCATCCGAGCGCGGACGGCCGCGCGGCCGGAGCTGACGATACCGGGCAGGATCGAGGTGGCGTCGGGGTCGTAGTCGGCGACGAAAGCATCGGCATCGTTGGCGGCCCAGGCGCGGTAGAGGTTGGTCAGTACATCGAGGACGGCCTCGCGGTCAGTGTGCAGAGCGGTATCGGTCATGGTTCCTCCTTGGTCGCGGCCGCGGTGAGCGGCTCACGAGTACCTACCGGCGGACCGTGCTCGATTCATCGCCCGGGTGTTCACCGATTGGGGCAAGCCGCCACAGCGACGTGATCTCGGCGGCGCGGGCGGTGTGGAGGGCGTCGCTGGTATCGCGGGCGCGGGGGTGGGTCGGCTTGGTGTCGATTCGGTCCAGTACGCGCAGGCCCGCCCCGTCGAAGCCGGTCATGAGGTCGGCGCGGCTGCGCAGACCGAGGCGTTCGGCCAGGTCGGAGAGGATGAGCCAGCCTTCACCGCCCGGTTCCAGGTGCGCGGGCAGGTCTTTCAGGAAGCCGCGGAGCATGGCACTGTCCGGGTCGTAAACGCCGCGTTCCACCGCCGAGGACGGGCGGGCGGGGAGCCAGGGCGGGTTGCAGACGATCAGATCGGCACGGCCCCGCGGGTAGAGGGCGGGGCCGACGATATCGACGTGGTGCGCCAACTCCAACTGTTCGACGGTGTCGCGGGCACAGGTCAGCGCGCGGGAGCTGTTGTCCGTCGCCACGATTCGGTCGACGCCGCGCCGAACCAGCACGGCGGCCAGCACACCGGTCCCGGTGCCGAGATCGAAGGCGGTGCCGGTGCGGGCAGGCAGGGGCGCGTGCGCGACCAGGTCGACGTATTCGCCTCGGACCGGCGAGAATACGCCGTAGTGCGGGTGGATACGGGCGCCGAGCGCGGGAATGTCGACACCCGTCATTCGCCACTGGTGCGCGCCGAGCACACCCAAAAGCTCGGTGAGCGCGATGATTCGCGGTCCGTCCGGTGGCCCGTACGCCTCGGTGCACGCCCGACGGATATCGGGCGCCCTGCGCAGTTCGAGCGAATGGTCGTCGGCCAAGCGCACGAGCAGTCGCCCGAGCACCCTGGCGCGGTGGCTGCGCGCACGCCGGTGCAGGTGGAACTGCTCGGCCGGATCATCCACGGGGCGTGGGGTTTTCCGGTCGATGCGGCGGCCGAGCGCCTGGAGCAATTGGCGGGCGTTGTGGAAATCGCCCGTCCACAGCAGCGCCGTACCTTCGCAGGCGAGCCGGTATGCCGTGTCGGCGTTCATGGCGTCGTCGGCCGATATCACCCGTATGGGCGCGGGTGTCTCGTTCTCGGAATGCCAGCGGGCACTGTCCAGTTCGGTCCAGTCGATGGCGGACATGGGGGTACTCCTCGCGATCGAACGTGCATGGGCACGAAGAGCGCTTCGACGAGAAGTAGCGCAAAAGAGGGCGTAGCTACCGTTCCCGCGTCGAAGCGCCTGAACCGATGTCGCCGAGAACCATGCCGTATGTCACGACCGAACCTTCCTCAAGATGCACCCAGTCTCGCACGGAGCCAACCGATGTGGTCGACCAGGGCGGATTCAGCTCGCGATCTCGCGGTTCTCGACCGCGTGTAGTCGGCGGAACTTGCTGCCGTGGAAGACGAGCGGATCGACGTCGGCACGGGTGGCCAGGCGATGGATGCGCAGGATGACCACCGTGTGATCGCCCGCGGGCACCCGCGCCTCCGGCACGCCCTCGATCCAGGCCGACGCACCGTCGACGAATACCGCGTCGCCATGGCCGCGATGCAAGTCGACTCCGGCGAAGCGATCGCCGTCGCGGGTGCCGAGCGCGCGGGCGGCATCCTGCTGATCGGTGCCGAGCAGGCTCAACCCGAGATGGGTGGCCGCCTCGAGCTTCGGCCACGTCGAGGAGCTGTTCTGCACACAGAACGAGACGAGCGGCGGGTCGAGTGACACCGGAACGAAGGTGCTCACCGCGAGACCATATGGCGTGCCGTCGATTTCGGCGCAGACCGCGACGACACCGCTGGGGAAATTGGCAAAGGCGCGGCGCAATCCGCTGCCGTCGGCCGGAAATTCGAAGAGCTCATGCATGATCGACCACCTCCAGCGCCTGTGCCACCGGACGCCAGCGTTCAGCGTACCGATCGATCACGCCATCGTCTTGAAACGTGCTGTCCGACAGGTAAAGACCTGGCAGCGCGGCGGTGGCGCCGAGTTCGACGAGTACGGGTTTGAGCAGCAGATCCGGTGCGAGCGCGTGTGCGGGGCCCGCGCCGAGCATCACCGGAACGGCGAGTACATCGGCCAATCCGGTTGCGCCGTCGAACTGTTCGAGGAACAGCTTGAGCAGTCCGGTGTAGGTGGCCTTGAAGGTCGGGCTGGCGAACACCACGAGCGAGGACTCGCGCACCGCGCGGACCGCGGCGCCGACGTCGGGATCACCCCAGCCGAGCAGGGCGGGACCGAAGGAGACGAGGTCGATCACCGCCGGTTCGGCATCGGGTCGCAGCGCCTTGGCGACCAATGTGGCCGCGGTCAGCGTGCGGGAAGCGGGTTTCGGATTGCCGACGACGACGGTCACTGTCATATTCGTATCCCTCTTCGCTGGCGGCGGTGCGGCGAGGCACCCGGCACATCAACCAGTTCACCATCGAAACCGGCACGGGGCGAGGGTTTGAATCCGGGCGATCGGATAGTCGCCGCGGCGGTGTTTGTCGGTGCCGCGCGCTACCGTCACGATATGGCTGGATCGCGGTACTCGTTCACGGCGGAGGTGTGGGAACACTCCGGCGGCTCCTGGCATTTCGTCTCGCTACCGGAGGAGATCGCCGACGATATCGAGGAGAAGTACGCGCATCGCGCGGGTGGCTGGGGTTCGGTGCGCGTGGACGTGACCATCGGGGCGAGCCAGTGGTCGACCTCGCTGTTCCCGGACAAATCGCAGGCCACCTACATCTTGCCGGTGAAGAAGTCGGTGCGCACCGCGGAGGATCTGGTGGCGGGCGCACCGGCGAAGGTCGAACTCGTCGTCGCGATCTGACGGCGGGCAACGCCGCGGCGCTGCCTGCCGGTCGATGCCTCCGATCAGCGCGGTGCGCCCGCGATGCACTCGGTGACAATCTTGTTGGTGGCGGCGCGCGCCTTCTCCGCGTCCTCCTTGCTCATGCCGAGCGTATCCCGGTCGGCGACCTTGCCATCGAATTCGTTGCCGATCATGGCGCGCAGTCCGTCCTGCGAAATACCCTGGTCCACATAGATTTTCGCCGCACAATCGGCGAACTTCTTGTCTTGCAGCCCCTTGGTCTGTAGCGACTTCGCGAGGTCGGCCTGGGTCACGGCGGGCGGCGCCGCTTCTTTGCCGCTACCGCATGCCGCGAGCGCGGGCAGCGCGACGAGTGCCGCGGTGATCAGGAAGATCCGCACCTGACTCCTCTTCTCGTAGTCGACCAGACAGCCACCGATGGGCGCCGCACACGATAATGCCGCACACCGCCGACCATCGACAGATCGCACCGTTTTACCAGCGAAGGGAGTGAAAAACGCGTCAACGCACCATGTTCGACCGAGTCAGAGATCCATCGCGGCGCGCAGCGCGGTGTCCAGGCGATCGAGCGCCTCGGGTTCCATCTCGTCGACCCGGTGGGCGAGCCAGTCGCGATAGATGCGCCCGATATTGCCCGCATGCACCCAGCCGTGGCCGACGACCGGCACCGCGAGGATGTCGCGCGGGTTCTCGTCCATCACCTCGGCCGCGATCAACCAGGGACGTGGCGATTCGTTGATGCCGTCACTGCTGATGAGCACGATCGTGCGCCGCCGCGGCGAGCCATGAGGGTGATAGATCCACAGTTCACCCCTGCGCACGCATCGCCTCCTCGGCGGCGGCCAGCTCGGCCTCGTCCGCCGCGGCCAGTGCCGTCACATCCATAATCGGGCCGACGCCAGTGCGCACCGCCTCACGACGGGCGGCCTTCGATATCCACGCCGAGGGCGACATACCCGCGCGGGCCGCGGCCTGTTCGGCGAAGGACCAGGCGGCCTCGTCCAGCGAAAGGGTGACCTTACGCGTTGCCATACCTTTTATCGTACCCATGTCCCGCGACCCGGGCACCTGGACGAGATATCGACCTCGCAACTGAGGTCAGGTGACTGCTGTTACGGTTGGCGCACCGCGCGGTCAGCAACATGCCCACTACAAGAGGGGATGCTGCTGATACAAAGGGTGTGCACGTTGGGCCGAGGTTGGGATGGCGAACATGGCGGCGTTGAACCAGTACCGGACCGGCTCCGGAGAACCCCTCGTGCTGATACACGGGATCGGCAGCCGCTGGCAGGTGTGGCAGCCGCTGTTCCCCGCGCTCGCCGAATCCTTCGAGGTGATCGCCATCGATCTCCCTGGTTTCGGCGGCTCCGATCCGCTACCGCGCACCACGGTCGATACCCTCACCGACGCGGTCGCCGATTTCCTCGCCGCCCAAGGCCTCGAGCGGCCACACGTGGCGGGCAATTCGATGGGCGGCCTGATCACGCTGAACCTCGCCGCGCGCGGCTTGGCCCGCACGGCCACCGCGTACTCACCGATCGGCTTCTGGGACAAGCCCGGTCGCATCTGGTGCCAGCAGTCCCTCGGCAAGGCTCGCACCCTTGCCAGCACCCTGCGCCCCGCGCTGCCGACGATCCTCGGCACCTCGGCGGGCCGAACCGCCTTCCTGAGCCTAGTGTTCGGCAAGGCCTGGTCGGTGACCCCGCAGATCGCCGTCGACACCGCCACCGGCGCCGTCGACGCGCCCGGCTTCGACGACGCACTGGCTTCCTTCGCCGACGCGAAGCTCCACGAAACCACTGCTCTCGCAAGTACACCCACCACTATCGCGTGGGGAAACCGCGACATCCTGCTCACCTACGCCACCCAAAGCCGCCGCGCCCGAACGGTTCTCCCGAAGGCCAACCACATCACCTTGCACGGCAGCGGCCACACACCGTTCTACGACGACCCCGCCGCGTGCGCGCGAGTGCTCCTCGATCTGCTCCCCTGATCGAGAGGCACCACAGCCGCACGCCTTCAGTATTCGCGCGCGTGTCGGCCCGGCACGTCGGCGTGCGGGAAACAAAGGGTGTGCGGCTGCGCTTCCGCGCCGAAGCGGCTAACGGGGTGGGGCGGTGAGGGTATCCGGCGGTTGGGTGCCGAGCAGGATGCGGACGGCGTTTCGCCAGCGGTGCTGCAGGATTCGGTTGCGGTCGACATCGCCGGTGAGCAGCGCGCGCAGGGCGAGGCCGGTCATGATGTCGATGGTGAATTCGGTGATGGTCGGCACGCGCGGGTCGTCGGGGAACTCGGTGCGGAAGACGTCACGGATGCCGGTGTGCATCAGCTCGAACATTCGCTGCTCGAGCGGCAGCAGTGCGGCGAGGAGATCGGGATCGGTGCGTGCGCCGACCCACATCTCCAGTGCGGCAAGGAATGACGGGCCGCTGAGCATCCGCATCGTCAGTTCGACGGCGGTCTCCAAGCGGTCCGCCTGCGCCGGGATCGCCTCGAATTCCTGTGCCAGTTCCGCCGATCGGCGCGCGGCGATATGTTCGACGGCGCCGGCCAGCAGATCGGCCTTGGTCGGGAAGTGATGCTGGAGGGTGCCGCGCGGCACACCCGCCCGCTTCTGCACCGCCAGCGTGGTCGTGCCGGCGAAGCCCACCTCGAGCAGGCTGTCCACGGCCGCGTCCAGCAGACGGGTGCGCATGCGACCGCGGCGCTGCGCCTGCGTCTCCCGGACGCGGACCGTCACGGCGTCAGCGCCCCTGCCACACCGGCTCGCGCTTCTGCGCGAAAGCCAGCGCCCCCTCGGCGGCGTCCTTGGAAAACAGTGCGGGCAAAGCGATCTCACCCTGCTTGGCGAAACCCTCCGCGACGGTCCAGTCGGGCGATTCGTCGATGATCCGCTTGCTCGCGGCCACCGAAAGCGGTGCGGCGGAGGCGATCTCGGCGGCCAGCGCCAGGGCGCCCGCCAACGCCTCGCCCGGTTCGGTGATCCGGTTGACCAGGCCGAGCTGGTAGAGCCGCTCGGCGCCGATCCGCCCACCGGTGAGCGCGAGCTCGGCGGCGATCGGCCGCGGCAGCCGCTGCGTCAGCCGCAGCACACCACCGCCCGCGGCGACCAGCCCGCGCCGCACCTCGGGAATCCCGAACTGCACATTGCTCGCCGCGACGATCAGATCACCGGACAGCGCCAATTCGAAGCCACCGGCCAGCGCGAAACCCTCCACCGCCGAAATCATCGGCTTCGCCGGGGGTTTCGCGGCGATACCGAGCGGCCCACGCCGCTGCGTCATCGGCATCTCCCCCTTCGACGCGGCAACGAGATCCATGCCCGCACTGAAGGTTCCACCCGCACCGGTGAGCACGAGCACCCGCGCCGCCGCATCCGTCTCGAACTCGTCGACGGCGGCCTCGATGGCCTGTGCGGCAGCCAGATTGATGGCATTGCGCGCCTCGGGCCGATTGATCGTCAGCACGGTGATCGCATCGCGCTTTTCCACCAGCACCAGCTCGGTCATCGAATTTCCTCTCGATAGGTCGCCACCCCGCCCCGGCGGTCACCGAGATCCGAGCGGTGGCGCGAACAGCAGTCCTCTCGGCACCTGCCGCGCACCAGGAAGTGCGCTGCGAATGTACCGAATGCCGGGTTAGGACACCGGGTTTCACCCTTCACGGAAGACAGGCCGAATCGGCTGCTCATCGGGCGGGCCGGTCGGCGTGCAGGGTCAGGGTGCCTGGGGCGGTGATCTCGGCACTGGTGCCGATCGGGTCGGCGTCGACGAAGGTCGTGATGGTTTCGAGGTCGGATACTCGGAGCAGGGTGCGTGCGCCGGTGGGATCGAGCCCACTGACAACCACCGCTTCGGGTTCGTCGGCGTGGTCCGGCGCGGGGCCCTTGCGGTAGACCACGGTGTAGGCCTCGACGGTTACCGCGCCGGTGTAGCCGGGGGCGGTGACGCGGCGGGCGGCGGGCACCTCGGCCTCGACGGCACGGAACAGTCGCGCCGGCGGTTTTCCCGAGTAGACGCCTACGCCGTGCTTGGTGATGTACCAGCCGAGAGCTGTTGCCAGACCGTAGGATTCGGCGTCCTCGCGCAGCAGCCCGGCGAGGGTCGCGATGGCGTGGGTGGTGTAGTTGTTGCCGGGGCCGCCCGCGAAGCTGAGCCCGCCGGTGAGCGAGAGCGGCCGGGCGGGATCGTCGATCGGCAGTCCGAGCGCCTCGGCCGCCACCTGCACCGCGACCGGAAAGCAGGAGTACAGGTCGATATGCGCGACGTCGTCGATGCCGATCCCCGCCGCGCCGAGCGCCGCCCGCCCGGCCGCGGCGATGGCGGGTGAGGCCGCCATATCCGCGCGCTCGGTGACGAACCATTCGTCGGTGGCGGTCGCGCCACCGTGTGGGAAGACCCACTTCTCCCGCGGCACACCCGCCGCATCGGCGGCGGCCGCGCTGCAAAGCACAAGTCCCGCACCGAGATCCACCGACAGGTTGGCGACGAGCAGCTTCGGATACGGCGTCGACACCATCCGGTTCGCCGCCGACGGCGTCACCAGATCCGCGACAGAACGCGCAACGGGCTGCCACGCGTAGGGATTTCGCGCGGCGACCGCCGAAAGCCGGGACCACAGCCCGCCGATCCGCTCCCGATGCGCGGCCTCGGACAATCCGAGCCGCCCGCGCAGCGCGGATTCCATCAGCGCGTAGAAGTACACCGGCCCCCACATCCCGGCCGCGGTCTCCATCTCCGAATTCGGCCCGCGATCCGATCCGATGATCTCGCTCGGCGCCACACCCTCGGATTGTTCGGGCCAGTCCAACGTCGCACCGGTCCGCGTGGCCACATTCCACGACGCCACCGATTCGGCGCCCGCGAGCAGCGCGACCTCGCACCGCCCGTCGGCGATCGCCTGCGCGACCGTGTTGACCATCCGCTGCGGTGCGTCACCGCCGAATCGCGCCGATTGCAGTGTGCGCTTCGGGCTCGCACCGAGTTCGGCGGCGACGAGCGCGCCGAGGTCGCCGTACGGCCTGCTCACCGGCGCGATACCGGCGACGAGATCGGCCGAGCGCAGCAGCCGGTCGCCGCTGCCACTGTCGGCGCCCGCGCGGCGCAGGGATTCGGCGGCGAGTTGGACGGGACCGGGAAGTCCCGGTTCACCCGTGCGATGCACAACCTGCCCGGCACCGACGAGCACCGGCGTTCGCGGATCCATTCCTGCTGGCAGCATGCGTTCCTCCGTCCGAGGCCCGCTCGCGGGACCGCGCCTCTGCACCCCGAGTTACCGTCAGAATTGACGGTAACTTGCACCGATTAGAGCAGAGCGCCGCCCACCGAGCAATGGGTCACGCGTCCCCGCGAAACCGAACAATTCACCCGAATGCCGAGCAGACACTGCCGTCTACCATGCGTGAGACCAAGGGGCGCACCGGCAAACCACTGGTTCGCACACCGAGATCGACGGCTCGGAAGCGCAGAAGTTCGTCGACGACACCGAAAGCCGCAGAGCCGGTGCATTCGAACGCTGCGTGAGCCACGAATCCGCAGCTCATGGATCATTTTCGCGATTAGCTTGACCTTGCCCCTAGGTCAAGGTTTGACGATAGTTCACATGAACAGCAACGCACTGCACACCATCGAAGCCCAGATCCGCGAGCAGGCCGCCGCCTACTGCGCTGCCAATAACGTCCCCGGATTCGTCGCGGGCGTCTACCACGCAGGCGAGCAGATCGTCGTCGCTCACGGCACCGCGAATGTCGCCACCGGCGCGCCGATGCTCGAAGACACCGGTTTCCTCTTCGGTTCGGTCACCAAGGTCATGACGACCACGCTGGTCCTGCAGCAGGTCGAGCGCGGGCTCCTCGATCTCGACGCCCCGGTGGTGCGATACCTTCCCGAATTCGCGCTGACCGTGCCGGGCGCGGCGGCTGAAATCCTTGTCCGGCACCTGATTTCGCACACGAACGGCATCGATGCCGACCTATACTTCCCGGATGCCGAGGGCCGCGACGCCCTGGCGACCTACATCGATGGCCTCGCGGGCAGCTGCGGCATCCTGTTCGAACCCGGTGAGCAGCTCAGCTACTCCAACGGCGGCATGATCGTCGCGGGCCGCCTGCTCGAAGTGGTGACCGGCCTGCCGTTCCCCGCCCTGCTCGAACGCGATATCTACGCACCGGTCGGCATGCGGAACTCCAGCACTTCGGCCGAGCAGGCCATCCTGCGCAGCACCGCGATCGGCCACTTCAACAACCTCGAGACCATGGCGGCCGAGCCCACCGGCATGTTCACGCTGCCCGACACCTGGGGTCCGGCGGGCGGCACGCCGATCGGCACCATCGCTGATCTGCTCACCTTCGGACGCACACACCTCGCTGGTGGCGTGTCCCCCTCCGGCGCACGTGTCCTCTCCCCCGAGTCGACCGCGCTGATGCGGCAGGTCGCCTTCGATATGGACAGCCCGAATGTTCCGCCGATCGGCCTGGGCTGGGTGCTGTATCCGTTCGGCGATACGACCGTCCTCGCCATGTCGGGCGCGTCGCCCGGCGGCGTATCCCTCCTGTGCGTCGTGCCCGAATACGACCTGGTCTTCACCGCCTTCGGCAACACCTCGGGAGCGATCATGCTCCAGGACCAGATCCTGCGGTGGCTGCTGAGCGAACATCTCAACGTTCGAATCCCCACGCTGATCACCGAATTCGAGCAGGACGTCGACCTGACTCCCTACGTCGGCACGTACCGTTCCGATCAGCTCCGCATCGATGTCAGCATCGTCGACGGCCAGCTCGAGGAGCGGATGACCTACGAACCGGCGGACGAGTCGCAGGAGCGGATCTTCACCGAGTTCGCGGGCGGCGCGACCTCCGCGCCACCGCAGCGCTACGTAGCGATCCGGCCCGGCCTCTTCGCACCCGCCGGGTATCCGCTGGAGATGTTCGACGGATACCTGCGCCTACTGCTGGTTTCCTACCACGACCTGCGCGATGGCCAGGCGCGCTTCCGCAACGGCGGCGGCCGGCTGACCAGGCGGGCCTGACCGTTTCGGCCGACCGGCGAGTGGAAGGATGGCCGCCATGATCACGATCGGCAAGCTCGCGGAATACGCCGGAGTGACCATCAAAGCCGTCCGCCACTATCACCAGCGCGGCCTGCTCGCCGAGCCCGACCGCGACTCGTCCGGCTACCGGCGCTACACGGCCCAGGACGCCATCGACCTCATCAAGATCAGAACCCTGGCCGAGGCGGGCGTGCCACTGGCCCGCATCAAGGACCTCATCGACGCCGACCAGGACACGCTCGCGACCGCCATCACCGAGATCGACCGCGACCTCAGGGACCGCATCGCGCGGCTGCGGCAGACCCGCGGTCAACTCACCCAATTGCGCGGCGGCGACCGGCTTTTCGTCTCTCCGGAAGTCGCCGACTATCTCGACGGGCTGCGCGAGCTCGGTATCAGCGAGCGCCATATCCGCATGGAACGCGACGGCTGGATCCTCATGCAGACCGTCTCCCCCGAGGACGCCGCCGTGTGGATCACCGAAAAGTGTGAGCTCATCACGAATCCCGAGTTCCGCGCCCTCATCCTCGAACACGACGCCGCCTACGACTGGTCGCCGGACGATCCACGCCTGCCCGCCCTCGCGGACCGCACCCGTAACTGGTTCGCCAACCGGCGCAGCCGATCCGAAGCCAACCCTGTCCACAATGCGGCCGTCGCCCGGCTGGCGGCGCAGTCCCAGCCCGGAGCGTCGTCCCCGGCATGGGATCGCCTCGCCCAGCTCATGCAGGGCTAGCGTCGCCATCCAGTCGGTTCCACAGAACTGACTCGCGGGTAAGATTTGTGGATGGGCACCAATATCGCGCTGCGGTTCGACGGCAACCGCGCCTACGTCACCCTCGACCGGCCGGATAAGCACAACGGTCTCACCATCGAGATGCTCGGCGATCTCGTCGACACGGCGCACACCATCGCGGGCCGCAAGGACGTGCGCGCGGTCATCCTGTCCGGCAACGGGCCGAGCTTCAGCAGCGGCCTCGACGTCGCCAAGACCACCGGCGATCCGCTCGGCATCGTGCGCAGCTTCCTGCCGCTGCCGTGGCGGGGCACCAACACCTTCCAGGAGGCCTGCTGGGCGTGGCGCAGGCTGCCGGTGCCGGTGATCGCCGCGGTGCACGGCCGCTGCTTCGGTGGCGGGCTACAGATCGCGCTGGCCGCCGACGTCCGCTTCGCCACACCGGACGCCGAATTCTCGGTGATGGAGGTCAAACACGGGCTGGTGCCGGATATGACCGGTGCGGCGACGCTGTCCCGGCTCATCGGGGCCGACAAGGCGCTGCTGCTCGCGATGACCGCGGATACCGTCGACGCCGCGTACGCCGAGCGCATCGGCCTGATCACCGAGGTGACCGCGGATCCGATCGCGGCCGCGGAGAAGCTCGCCGACCGTATCGCGGTGCGCTCACCGCATGCCGTCGCCGGGGCGAAGCGACTTTTCGAACGCTCCTGGCACGCCTCGGCGCGACGCACCTTCGGCATCGAGCGGGCCACCCAACTCCCGCTGATCATCCGGCTCGCCACCCAGGGCAACAAATCAGCTAAACAGCAATAACTTCCGCAGAAAATTCCGCAGGTAAGGTCCGCAAGCCACCAATTCTCCCGTCATGGCTGTTAGCATGTCCAGCGATTTGCCAGCCAGTCGAAATGTAGTGCGAAACACACTGCGGATGGTCTGTGTATCGCGCTCCCTTCGGCGAGAAACGGGAGGGCTCACAGACTTTGACCAAGACCGCATCGATCCTGCTTTCCGCACTCGCAGGCGCCTCGGCCTTGCTCCTAGCTGCAACAACACCGGCCACCGCGAACCCGAACGCCATCAATCCGATCCCGGTGCTCAACGGCACCACCGGCCTGCCCAACCTGGTCGGCCGCTCCAGGGCGGTCTTCCAGGTGACCGGGATGGCGAGCCCGAACAACACCCAGACCTACAACGTCCTCGGCACCGACCTGGGCATCATGTGGGACAACGGGGCAGGCGAAATGCTCACCGCCTTCGGTGACAGCGCGGGCCTCGGCTTCCCCAACCTGCTCGCGGGCAGCACCTGGGCATGGCGTAGCAACATTCTGGTACGCAGCCACACCCAGAATCCGGCCAACGGCATCTACTTCGACAGCGTGGTGCGCGACATCTTCGGGCAGGCGCGCGACCTGATCCCGAGCCCGAAGATCCCGTTCATCGAGATCAGCCGCATCCCGACCGCGGGCATCGCGGTCAACGGCGTGCAGTACATGAGCCTGATGTCGGTGAAGAGCTGGGACAACGTCGGGCAGTGGACCACCAACTACTCCGGGCTCGCCGCCTCCGCCGACAACGGCGAAACCTGGGCCGATCTGGCCTTCACCCGGCGGCCGAACGACGGCGCGAACGGCAACTTCCAGATGAACGCCTTCCTGAAGGACGGCGGGTTCGTCTACGAGTACGGCACCGAATCCGGCCGCAACAACCCCGCTTTCGTCGCGCGGGTGCGCGAGAACGACATCCAGAATCTCGGCGAATACGAGTACTGGATGGGCGACAAATGGTCGCGCAAGGGCGATGTGAACGCCGCGGCGCCGGTGATGCACGGCGTCGGCGAGCTGTCGGTGATGTACAACAACTACCTCGGGCAGTACATCGCGCTCACCACCGATCCGTTCAATTCGGTGGTCATGCGCCGCTCCCCCTCACCCACCGGGCCGTGGAGCGAGCCGGAGGTGCTGATCGATACGCGCGAACTGCCCACCGCGTACGCGCCGTCGATCTTCCCGTACCAGACCGGCCGCGAACTGTACTTCATGACGACGGTGCACACGCAGTACAACGTGGTGCTGATGCGGACGACGCTGTAGCCGCTGACCTGTTTCAGCGGTCAGGCCTGCTGAACGGACAGTTTTCGGCGCTATCGGCGAGTTTCGGGCCGATAGCGCCGATAGCTGTCCGCGCAGCCGAGCCCACGGCAGTGAGCCGATACGGCACGACCCTGCAATTGGCGTCTTGTAACGCCCGTAAGTTGCTTTCCGACAGTAACTTTGGCCGCCCCGGTCGGGGCGGCAGATCCACCCGTTCGGTTACAGGGAGAAGTTACTGACATGGCACATCGCTTGTCGCGCAACTCGATTCGTACCATCTTCGGCACCGTCGCGGTCGGCGCGGCCCTCGTCGTCGGCGGCGCTACCGCCTCGGCGGCACCGTTGACCCTCGACCCCGCACCGGCGACCGCGCCGGCCGCGACCTCCCAGGCCGTGGCCGATGGCACCGGCTCCGCCTCCGGGTCCGCGCGCCCCGGATCGATCTTCTGCTGGCTGCTGAACCCCAGCCCTGCCTGCCAGATCTGAGTGCACGCAAGATCTGATCGCTAGTGCCAAACAGTGGCGGAATCGGCTTTTTCGGGGAGATGATCGCGATTCCGTCACTACGGGGAACGTTGCACAACGGGCAGCGCTTGACCTGAACAATGGTTGATGTACGAGGCTGTGGGGCGCACACATCGTCGAGCGCTTCAGGAGTAACCGTGACAACTACCTCCGCACCGAGCTTCACCAGCGAATCGACCGACGCCGCGGAATTGCGGGAATGGTTGCGGGCCAACGCACATCCCGTGATCGACACCGCCTCCGACGCCACAGGGACAGACCTCACCCCACTGACCGATCGGCTCGCCTCCGCGACCGTGATCGGACTCGGCGAATCGACTCGATTCGCACAGCAGACCTTCGGCATCCGCGAGCGCGTTTTTCGCGCGCTGGTGATCGAGCACGGCTTCCGCGCGCTGGCGGTGCAGGACGGTGCGCGGCCGGGCGCCCGTCTCGACGAATATGTCCGCACCGGTGCGGGCGATCCCGAAGCGGTGCTCGCCGGCGCGTGGCGGCCATGGCGGACAACCGAAATGGCCGGTGCGCTGCGCTGGATCCGCGCGTTCAACGAGGCCAACCCGGACGATCAGATCCGGATCTTCGGCATCCAACCGCCGCGCGCCGAACCCGCCGACTACGACGCGGTACTTGAACAGGTCAGCCTGATCGCGCCGGAACAGTTGGCGGCGTTGACGATTCACCTGACGCCCATCCGCACCGCACACCAGGTCGACGAACACGTCCAGCGCCACCAGGGCATCCACCCCGGCCGACCGTTCGCCGAGCACGCGCGCGACGCACTCGCCCTGCTCGAAGCGCTGCCCGCGACACCCGAGCGCGACATCGCACTCACCCACGCGCGCCTCATCGCCGACTTCCACGAACACAGCGTCGCGGGCACCGGCAGCTTCGCCACGGACGAAATACGTTCGGCCGCGGCCATTGTCGAATGGCACCGCAAGACCGGCGCGAAGATCGCCTACTGGGACGGAATAGCCCACACCTCGGCACTCGCCCTCGGCACCGGCGCCGCCGAAGACTCCGACTTCCGCGGCGCGGGCAGCTACCTGCGCACCCACTTCGGCCCCGAATACATCTCCGTGGCAATCGGTTTCCACCACGGCGACCTTGGCATGGCAACCGCCCCCGACCCGGCCCCCGAACTGATCGATGCTGCTCTCGGCGAAGTGGACCTCCCCGCCTTCACCATCGATCTCCACACCGCCGCACCGCCTTCCGTCGACCGCTGGCGCCGCACCCCCGCCAAAGCCCGCACCATCAGCGGCGTCTACGACCCCGCCAAGGACGCCACCGCCAACCTGACCGTCCCCACCCTCGCCGCCGCCTTCGACCACCTCATCCACATCCGCGAGGTAACCCCGGTCCACTGGCTCCCCGAGGCCTCTATATAACGACCCGAGGCAGTTACAGGCCCCGAGGCAGTACGGCGGGCCCGCCACCGACCGGAGCACCCGCCGCGCAGGCGATAGCGGCGCGCAATCACCATGGCGACGCGCAGCGAATGCCACCGTATTCGCAGCGCGGCGACGCAATCAGCACACGCCACCACACTCCGTGCGCGGCAGCACTATCAGCGCGGCCCCGGACCGACGGCAGTACGGCGGCCCCGCCGCCGACCGGAGCACCCGCGCCGCGCGGGCGATAGTGGCACGCGATCAACATGGAGCCGCGCAGCGAATGCCGCCGCATTCGCAGCGCGGCGACGCAATCAGCACACGCCACCACACTCCGTGCGCGGCGGCGCGATCGCAGCGCGGCGGCGCAATCGGTGCGCGGCGGCGCAATCGGTGCGCGGCGGCGCAATCGGTGCGCGGCGGGGCAATCGGTGCGGGCCTCGGCGGGTAGTGGTCGGCGAGCGCAGTCGAATGGCCGCTGGTTGCGGCGTGTCGCTGGGCCATTCGACTGCGTTCGGCGGGGGCAGGCACCGGGGGGCGGGCTCGGGGGTGGTCAATAGACTCGCTGGCATGGACGCGGCGGAGTGGGACGAGCGGTATTCGCGGAGTGAGCTGGTCTGGGGTGCGCCGCCGAACAGCACCGTGGTGGAGCATGTGTACGGGCTGGAGCGGCGGAGTCCGCTCGGGGCGGGCGGGCCGGATGGCGAACGACCCGAACTGCCGCGCGCGCTCGATCTCGCCTGCGGCGAAGGTCGCAATGCGCTGTGGCTGGCCACGCACGGCTGGCAGGTGCATGCCGTCGACTACTCCCAGGTGGGTATCGATAAGGGCCGCACGGTCGCGACCCGCCTGTCCCGGTCGGTGCGCAGTCGTATCACCTGGCAGTGCGCCGATGTCACCGAACTCGACGAGACCGTCACCGGCCCGTACGAACTGGTCCTGATGGTCTTCCTGCACCTACCCACCGACCAGCGCCGCGCCGTCGTCCGCAAGGCGGCCGAACTGCTCGCCCCGGAAGGCACCCTGCTGGTCCTCGGCCACGACACCACCAACTTCACCGACGGCTTCGGCGGCCCCAAAGACCCGTCCGTCCTCTTCACCCCCGACGACATCATCGCCGACCTCGGCCCCCTCGCCGCCGCCAATCGCATCAGCATCCGCCTCGCCGACCGCGTCCTGCGCCCCACCGAGGAGCGCGACGCCATCGACGCCCTCGTCATCGCCACCCGCCCCCCAGCACCGGAGCTACCCGCCTGATCATCGGGCGGAATCTCGACACAATCGACGTCTTTCCGACGCACCTCGGATAGCCACTCGAGCAATGGCTTCGGCAGCGGCGGCGCTGATTCCACCCCTCATGCCGAATGCGGATCGGGGCGGACACGTGCTGCCAGGGCTCGCACAAAGGCGAGCGAAACGGCCGCTGACCGCATGTTCCCTTGCTAGGTTGAGGTGCACTGCGTCCGGCGGTGCCACAGCTAAGGCCGACGTCATTCCTGTTGGCGGGTCGGCCAATTGGAGATTTCGTCATGCACATCCGTTCCGCCGCAGCAGCATTCGGCATCGCGGCGGTGATCGCCATGATCGCAGCGCCTTTCGGGGCAGGCCAAGCCGCCGCGGTCACGCCGTTCCTGGTCGATCCGGCGAGCGGCCTCTACGTCGTCGAGCTCGACCACTCGGAGACGGTCGCGCTGCGCAATTCACCGCTCCCCCGGATGCTTGATCCGCTCTGGCGCGGCTACGGGTCGGCCATCATCGTTCCTGACGACAGCGCCCCCGGAATTCGCACCGACTTCTCGACCGCGGTCAACTGGTCGGCCGACAGCACGGACGGGAAGATCTTCGTCGGCTTCGTTCCCCCATCCATCGGCGGCCCCGGTCTCGCGGCTATGGGACTCGCGAGCCAGGCGGGGAGTTGATCCGAGTCGACAACGGCGCACCACGCGCCCGAGGCGACCGTTCTCGACCAGGACGCTAGGCAGTCCAGCGTTCGAGCCAGGGGGTCACGGTGTCGGCGATGAGGTCGAAGCCGGTGCGGAAGGAGTGGGGCTGGCCCGGGATGACGCGCACTTCGGCGGCGTCGGCGGGGTCGGGGATGCCGAATGGGTCGCTGGCTCCGTTGATGACGACGACCTCGATATCGCCGGGAGCCAGGAGCTCGTCGCGGCGGGTCTTTTCCGGCTTGCCGGGTGGATGTAAAGGAAAGGACAGCGCGATCACCCCGCGTGCCTCGGCCGCGATGGCGGTGCGGCAGGCGACGCGAGCGCCGTTGCTGCGCCCGCCTTGGATCAGCGGAATCTTCGTGAACCGCTTGTGCAGATCGGCCACGATCTCGAGCCAGGCTTCGTCCTGCTTGATCGCCGACCCGGGCGCGCGGCGGCCGGCAACTCGGTAGGGCTGGGTCACCCGCGCGACCGCGCCGCCGAGCTCGACCGCCGTATCGCGCACCGTCAGTAGATCTTTCGCGTCGACCCCACCACCGGATCCGTGGGTCAGCAGCAACAGAAAGGCAGCCTTGCGAGGCTTGTCGAGCTCGATCTCCGCGGGTCCAGCGCTCGTCTCGATTCGCACACCTCACCGTAACCCGTCCGCTCACCAGAGAGCGGTCACACGCTGCTGATTCCGGATATCGTCGCAGGTCACCAAGGCCCTTGCGGCCGCGAGTCATGGCCAATTCCCAGCTACCGAAAAGCTCACCGCGCGGACGCCATTCGTGTGCGGCCCGATTTGCCGGTTTTCGCAGGTCATCGACACTATTGCGAATCCGCGGCGCCGCAACCGGCGCGCGACACGGCGGGCGCCGATGTTCGTCGCGTCACATTGCCCGTCAGACGCTTGGCCGAGTCCATTACCCGCCGGTAATATGGCAGCTAAGTTACCCGCGAGTAGCATGCGCAAAACAGCTCGCGCTATCCGGAGGCGACAACGGGCGGGAACGGCAAACCACCGACCGCACCAACTCAACGGAGAGTGAGTACCGACATGGGTCATTACAAGAGCAACGTCCGCGACCTGGAGTTCAACCTCTTCGAGGTCCTGGGCCTTGGTTCCATCCTCGACAGCGGCGCCTACGGCGACCTCGATGCGGACACCGTCAAGGAGATGCTCAACGAGGTGCGTCGCCTGGCCGAGGGTCCGCTCGGCGAGTCCTTCGCCGACGCCGACCGCAACCCGCCGGTCTTCGACCCCGCGACCCATACGGTCTCGCTGCCCGAGTCGTTCAAGAAGTCCTACCGCACCCTTCAGGAGGGCGGCTGGGACAAGCTGGGTATCGCCGAGGAGCTCGGCGGCCTGCCGGTTCCGCGTGCCGCCTACTGGGCCATCGCCGAACTGATCCTCGGTGCGCAGCCTGCCGCGTTCATGTACGCCGCGGGCGCGGGCTTCGCCAACATCTTCTACAACAACGGCACCGATGAGCAGAAGAAGTGGGCTCAGATCGCGGCCGAGCAGAACTGGGGCGCCACCATGGTGCTCACCGAGCCGGATGCCGGTTCGGATGTCGGCGCCGGTCGCACCAAGGCGGTCAAGCAGGAAGACGGCACCTGGCACATCGAGGGCGTGAAGCGCTTCATCACCTCGGCCGACGCCGACGACCTGTTCCCGAACATCATGCACCTGGTACTGGCCCGCCCCGAGGGCGCAGGCCCCGGCACCAAGGGTCTTTCGCTGTTCTTCGTGCCGAAGTTCCACTTCGATCACGAGACCGGCGAGCTGGGCGAGCGCAACGGCGCCTTCGTCACCAACGTCGAGCACAAGATGGGCCTGAAGGTCTCGGCCACCTGTGAGGTCACCTTCGGCGGCCACGGCATCCCGGCCAAGGGCTGGCTCGTCGGCGAGGTGCACAACGGCATCGCGCAGATGTTCGAGGTCATCGAGCACGCGCGAATGATGGTGGGCACCAAGGCCATCGCCACCCTGTCGACCGGTTACCTGAACGCGCGTGACTACGCCAAGGACCGGGTCCAGGGCGCCGACCTGACCCAGATGACCGACAAGAACGCCCCGCGCGTCACCATCACCCACCACCCGGACGTGCGTCGTTCGCTGGCCACCCAGAAGGCGTACGCCGAGGGCCTGCGCGCGGTGTACCTCTACACCGCCGCCCACCAGAACGCCGATGTGGCGCAGCAGGTTTCGGGCGCGGACGCCGATGTGGCCGCGCGGGTCAACGATCTGCTGCTGCCGATCGTCAAGGGTGTCGGTTCCGAGAAGGCCTACCAGTACCTGACCGAATCGCTGCAGACCTTCGGTGGCTCCGGCTTCCTGCAGGACTACCCGATCGAGCAGTACATCCGCGACGCGAAGATCGACTCGCTGTACGAGGGCACCACCGCCATCCAGGCGCAGGACTTCTTCTTCCGCAAGATCGCCCGTGACCGCGGCGTCGCGCTGGCCCACGTGGCCGGCCAGGTGCAGAAGTTCATCGAGTCGGAGGCGGGCAACGGTCGCCTCAAGGGTGAGCGCAAGCTGCTCGCCACCGCGCTCGAGGATGTGCAGAGCATGGCCGCCACCCTGACCACCCACCTGATGGGTGCGCAGGCGGATCCGAAGGAGCTGTACAAGGTCGGCCTCGGCTCGGTGCGCTTCCTGCTCTCGGTCGGCGACCTGCTCATCGGCTGGCAGCTGCTGCGCGGCGCCGAAGTCGCCATCGCGGCGCTGGACAACGGCGCCACCGGCGCCGACGAGGCGTTCTACAACGGCAAGGTCGCGGTCGCGCAGTTCTTCGCCCGCAACATCCTGCCGGAGCTGACCGCCACCCGCGCCATCCTGTCGAACCTGGACAACGACATCATGGAGCTGGACGAAGCCGCGTTCTGATGCGGTAGCGCCACAACGTAATACGCCAGGAAGCGGCCCGGAGCGATCCGGGCCGCTTCCTGGTTTTCGTGATCAGGAAACGGGTTTCGCCTGCGGGGCCCGCAGATGCGCGGCCGAACCCACTGCGTCCGCACTCAATTCGTTCACGACGACGAGGTTTCCGCCGCACCGCTTCGCGTGATACATCGCCGCGTCGGCACATTGCAGCAGATATTCGAAGGTGGATGTGCCCCCGTCCGCGATCGCGACGCCGATGCTGGCGGTGATGCCGATCGGTTCATCCGATTCGGCGATCGCCCGGCGGAATTGCTCCGCCTCGACGCGCGCGGACCGCGCGGTCATGCGTCCGACGATCAAGAACTCCTCGCCGCCGATGCGCGCCACCACCGCGCACGGTTCGGCCGCCGACCGCAATCGCTGCGCGATACGGACCAGGACCTCGTCGCCGACGCGGTGGCCGAAGGTGTCGTTGACCGTCTTGAATCGGTCGAGGTCGACGCTGATCACGCCGATCGCACCGGGGCCGTCGAGCATTCCGGCGATCCGGTATTCCAGCCCGCGGCGATTCAGCAGCTTGGTCAACGGGTCCGACATCGTCTCGGTGCGCAGCAGCCAGTAGACGAATTGCAGCGTGGGCAGCACGACGACCACCGCGGCCACCATGATGAGCACCTCCGCGACGGCGAGCAGCAGATCCGCACCCTGCATGACCAGCAGCGCGGACAGCAGCACCACGGAGAACAGCGCCCAGCCCGCGTGCCACGCCAGCACTTTCGCGTTGTGGAAGAACGCCAGATAACCGCCGGTGACCATCAGCAGGATCAGCCCCGTCACGCCATAGCTGTGATCGTTGTTCTGCAGCACCGACGCCGTGATCGCGAGATCGGCGAGCCCGACGAGTACCAGCGATTCGCGCGCCGTCGGCCATGGGCGCAGGGCCCAGCGCAGCGCCCAGAACACCGCATAGGCGAAGACGATGTAGACGACCGTCGCGCCGATCAGCCCGCGCGGACCCGCACTGGAGAACGATGCGAGCAGTCCGATCACCGCCATGAACACCCCGCCGGAGGCCACGACCAGCTTGACGCCGCCGAGCGCCGAATTGGCGACGAGCGTGTGCACCTGCCAGCAGTAGTCGACAGGATCTTGCCACCAAGCCGTCAGCATCGTGCGGGCGTCGCTCATAGGGACCACCTAGCGCCGAGATCGGGAGAAAAGCCGTTCGCTAACGCCAAGCGCGAGACTGCGTCATTGAAATCTCACCAGGTCACAGCGTTACTGTATCGCCTGTCCAGTTCATAGCCAAGGATCCTGCTACGTGTTGTTACAGGTATCTTACGCGAGGGATCGGCAAACGGAAGGCTGGTTGGAAGTTCAACGACCACCCGAAGCGACCCAAGGGTTTTCGCCCCCCGGACAGCCATTGACTCAAGCGACACGATCAATATGATTGGCCGGGAAAGAGGGGGGATTCGATCTTGTCTGCCATCACGCGCTACCTCGGTGCGGCCATGTTCACTGTCGCGCTGTCCGTGAGCTTGCCTGGAATCGCACAGGCCGACCAGGACACCCAGGCGTTCTTGCGCGACATCGTCGACGGCCACCCGATTTTCGAGTTCGGCGTCAACAAGTCCCCGGAGACGATGCTCGCAGAGGGGTATCTGGTGTGCGCGAATCTTCAGAAGGGCACGCCCGCTGAAACCGTCGCGCGGGACTTCCAGCGCAACGCCAACACGAAGGCCCGGGGCGCGGTGCACTTCACGCTCGAGGACATGCGGCACTTCGTGAACACCGCGGCCCAGGATCTCTGCGGGCAGTAGGCCGGTTGCCGTGCCGTACTTCCCGCGGCCGGCGCGAACCTTCCACACCTCGGCGCGGGGCGGGCCGAGTAATGCGGTGGCGGGCCTCATAGTGCGAGACAGCACACCGATTCATTCAGAGCGTGCACAATTGCCCGTGATCGCGCGCCACCAGAAGGGAATGTCTGGATGAATCGTTCGCTGTCCGCCCTCGCCAGAGCCGGCGCTCTCGCCGCCGTCGCCTCGCTCGCCCTGTCCGGATCCGCTACCGCCGATCCCAACGACGTGAATCCGATTCCGGCGCTGAACGGTTCACGCGGGCTACCGCAGCTGGCCGGGCCGACGCAGGCGATCTTCCAGGTGACCGGGATGGACAGCCCGAACCGGACCGAGAACGTCAACGTGCTCGGCGCCGATCTCGGCATCATGTGGGACGACGGAAACGGCCGCATGATCACGGCTTTCGGCGACAGCGCGGGCTTCGGCATCCCGAATCTGTTCGCGGGCAGCGTCTGGGCGTGGACGAGCAACGTGCTGTTCCGCAGCAGCACCCACGATCCTTCGCGTGGCATCTTTTTCGACAGCGTCATCCCGAACCCGTTGCCGAGCCCCAAGATTCCCGGCATCGAGATCAGCTTCATCCCCACCGCGGGCATTTCCGTCGGCGGCGTGCAGTACATGAGCCTGATGTCCGTTCGTGAATGGGGTGATCCAGGCAAGTGGGACACCAACTTCTCCACCCTCGCCGCGTCCGGCGACGGCGGGCAAACCTGGGCACAATTGACCACCACCCGCCGCGCGAATGTCGACGGGTACGAGAAGTTTCAGCAGAACGCGTTCGTGAAGGACGACGGGTACGTCTATCGCTACGGCACTCCCGCAGGGCGCAATCACGACGGATTCGTCTCGCGGGTACCGGAATTCGCCATCGCGAACATCGATGCCTATCAATACTGGGACGGTCGTGAGTGGAAGCTCAATGATCCCAAGGCCGCCGCGCCGGTGGTCGGCGGCGTCGGGGAACTGTCGGTGATGTGGAACGAACATCTCGGCAAGTTCGTGATGATGACGACCGATCCGACGAATGCCGTTGTGCTGCGGACGGCTTCGGCGCCGGAGGGGCCTTGGAGCGAACCGCGCGTACTGATCGACGCGCCCTCGCTGCCGACCGCGTACGCGCCCATGATCTTTCCGTACCAGACCGGCGGGGATCTGTACTTCCTGCTCACCGTGCACAAGCAGTACAACGTCATCCTGATGCGCACCCCGCTCTGAAACGCCGAAAGCGGCCCGGATTTCTCCGGGCCGCTTCATATTCGAGCGCCGAGCCATACCGGGGAGCGCATGAACTACCAGCGCTCTCAGTGGGCTAGGGGGTGGTGGGAGCAGGCTTCGCCTTCGAGGAGCCGGTGGACAGCGCCTCGATCGCCTTCGTCAGCCCCTTGGCGGAACCGGTGCCGCCCGAGGGGTCCGGCTCGCCGGGGGCGATGATCTCCGTCGCGCTGGGGGTCTCGAGCGGGATCGTCGCGGCCGCCGCGATCCCCGAGCCCGCCATCACAATGCCTGCCGCCGCCAGGGCCACACCGAACACACGCATCTTGCTCATCTAGCTACTTCCCTTTGAAAGAAAATTCATGGCCGACAACACGTTTGAAGCCGACGACCGAATTTCTACCAGCGGGTTTCACTGTGCAACGACCCACTATTTCTGTGGGCAGCATGGTGCATCGATAGCTCTGCGATAACGAATAGCAACACCGAGAACCTTTGATGCTCTCGCATAGCTCCAGCTCTGGCACGCCCATGATTCTGCGGGCTTTCCGACCAGTTGCACATGTGCCGATCGCTCGAACCAGCAAGATCACCCCACCCCTGCGTCAACTCTATCGCGATAACCGGAAATACGCAGTGCGCGATGTGTCACCACCCGGGCGAGATGATTGAATTGGCCGCAACTTTCAGGCTATGGGGTGATCCATCTCCCACAGAAACCAAGTAACACTTTGTCAGTTGCGAACGAATACTCGCCGCGCACTCCATCGCTACGCGGTTCTCATCCGGCGGATACTCGGCAACGACCCCGCCATCCGACCAATGCCACCCGATCGAACTTGTGCATCTCCATGAAACCCCGTGATAGCAAGCCACTTCCAGTTGCCGTCGGCACCACTTCCGGTAGAGCGCTCGGCCTTCGCGTGATTCAATGACGCCATGCATGGCCCTGCCTCGGTCGGTGCGGCAGTCGACCATGTATTCGCGGTGGCGACGGCCGCCGAATCCCACACGCTGGATGGCCTGCTACAGGCGGTATCCCGGCATCGAGGGCGCCCGCTGCGAATCATCGAGAACCCGGACCTGCCCGCGGGCGTATTCGGCCATTGGATCCGCTTCACGGACCGCGACGAAGTGTCCTACGCGTCCTGGGCACAAACGCGCGACCGGACGGTGGCACACGAGCTCGGCCATATCGTGCTCGGGCATACCGGCAGTCCGGTACTCGAAGTGGCACAGTCGTTATTGCCAGCCGACATGCACGATCTGGCCGTACTTGTCCTCCAGCGCGAGTGTGGCAACTCGGCTGCCGCCGACGATGAACTCGCCGCCGAACAATTCGCGAGTCTGCTGCTGAACCGGCTGCGCAGCCTGGGTCGCGGTGCACCGCGTTTGCGCTCACGCTGGGGCGAGGCGCTCGGGTGATCGCAACGATCCTGGCGCCGCTGATGTGGCTCGCGGCGGCTACCCGCGCATGGCGCTGGTGGTGGTCGCGCAGCTGGGTGCTCGGCAGTACGACGGTCGCGTTGGCAGTCGTCGGGCTGCACCTGACGCTGAACATTCCTGCGGCCGAAGCACTCACGCAGGCCATAGAGCCGATTCCGAACTTCTCCACAGCCTTACGCATGGTGCTGTTCAACCTGATGGCGGCATCGACAGGCACACTGATGCTCGCGATCACCAATGAGCCGGCCCGCGTAGCGAAAGGCGCCCGCTGGTTGGCGGGCATCGCCGCGGCGGGCTCGGTCGCGGCATTGACGATCTTCGTCGCAACACCGCCGGTACCAAGAGCCGCAGGCGGTTTCGAATTCGATCAGGCCTACAGCCATCTGCCCGGCTACGCGGAGGCAGGCATAGCGGGTGCGCTGTTCCCTGCCCTGCTGTGCCCGGCCCTGATGGTGATCGCCTCGCGCGCAGCGGATGTGCGCACCGTGACAGGGTGGAGCCTCACGCTGCTATCCGCCGGACTCGCCGCCGCCACGACCTGGGCATGGCTGCGCCTGACCTATTTCCTCCATGTGCGATATGGCGACGCGGCACCGCACCCGGCACTGTTCGAGGCGACCCGAGCCATCGCCGCCGCAGGGGTTCTGGTGATCTTCGTGGGCATGATGCTGTCCCCCATCGTCTCCTGGGTGCGAGCACGACGTGTCATGCACGCCATCGGCCCACTGCGCGCCGAGTTGGTCACCCGCCGGCCCGAGGTCCTGCGTCCATCCCGCCGCGGCTGCAGCGCGGACGAAAAGGCAAGCGACCGAATCACCGAACTACTCGACGCGCTGAGCCTCGAAACCGCCGACTTCGACACCGCCGAATCCAGCCCGGAAGTCGCCGCCGCACTCGCGGACTGGCTCGTCCACGGCGAACGCTCGAACACCGTGCGCCGCGCCAACATTCGCACCACCGACGACCACCGCTGGGCACTCAGCCTCGCCCACGCATACCGACACAGCAAGCGAAAGGCACTGGCGTGACCGAAGCAACGGCAACGCAGCCGCGTACCGTCCAAGCATTCGCCGCCCGAGCGATCACCGAACTCGGCGCCCCCTGGATGATCAACATCATCACCTCGCTCATCGCCGGGGCCGCGATCGACGCCGTCTGGTGGGGCCTGTTCGTCGCCACCATCACCGGCATCATCCCCATGGCCGTCATCCTCACCGGCGTCAAACGCGGCATAGCCAGCGATCATCACGTCACCGAAATCGACGGCCGCCGTTGGGTAATCCCCGCCATCCTCACCATCGTCGGCCTCGGCCTAGCCATCGAAATCACCAAAGACGCACCACGCCAACTGATCGCCTGGACGATCGCCGCCCTGGTGGTCCTGATCGGCATCGGCATCATCACCGTCCTCGCCCACTGGAAGGTCAGCGTTCACACCGCAGTAGGCGCGGGCACCACCATCCTCCTAGCCCTACTCGCCTCCCCCTGGTTCCTCGCCGCTCTCCCTTTGACCGCCGTAATCGGTTGGTCCCGAGTGTGGTTGGGCGACCATACCCGCGGGCAGGTTTTCATCGGCTCCATCATCGGCCCGATCCTGGCCGCAGCGGCCTACCTACTCGCGTCCTAGGATTCTTCGGCAGATTTCTGATTGCCCGGACTACCGAGGGCAAAGACCTCGCTGTGGGCGACCTCAGGCTGGATCCGGACGGTCAGTCCTGCTGAGAACTCCGGACACCGAGATCGGATCCGCCTCCCGATGCGTACGAGGCAGCGGCACCTCGACCAACTTACCGTCGTAGATCATCCACAACCCGAAACATTCATCCTCTTCATCACGCACCAGCACCTGAACCGACTCCGGCCGAGGCCAAGCCAACGACTCCAGATGCGGAAGCAGCCCACGCCATGTGTTACGCCCGAATTGAATCACCCACGCATAACACTCCCCAGCCCCGCCGTACGTGCCCGCGAACACCGAATCATCGATCCGCGTGAAGCACTGGTGCCAGGCACGACTGTCATCAGGCTCCGTCAAGTGCTCCATCACGCCCTCAGCCTCTCGGGCAAGAACGATAACCTCAGCAAATCTGCTCATGATTCGTCCATCTTCTGCGGCAGATCGAAGCTAGTCCCACCGGTAGTAGGCCTCACCTACGGGATCCGATCTGATCTCTGACCTGCCCTTGACCGAATTGCTTTACGATCGAACGGGAAGTGGACGATTCTTCCTGTCGTCCTCGGGCAAGTTTTAAGGAGCCTCCCCTCTTTTAAGGAGCCTCTCGTCCGGACTGATGACGCGCGTGCAGATCATCAAGAATCAATTGCCAGCGACTCGACCGGTGAGCGAATGCGTAATCCGCTCGAAAATCCCAGCGGCCATCCGGGTTTTTCCGAAACCGATACACAACCTTGGTGAGCACTCTAATAGATCACAGCCATCCCTCATCCTGAGAGGATCAGGGCAGCGGTCTTACGCCGGATCTGGGGCATCGGTCCTGATCAAGACCCCGGTGACCGAGTCGTAGTACTCCTCCCGATGCGTGCGAGGCAATGGCACCTCGACCAATTTACTGTCGTAGATCATCCACAATCCGAAGCAGTCATCCTCTTCATCACGCACCAGCACCTGCACCGACTCGGGACGCGGCCAATCCAGCGACTCGAGATGAGGAAGCAACCCACCCCACGTCTTTCGCGCGAACTGAATTACCCATGCATAACACTGCCCCGAACCGCCATACGTGCCCGCGAACACCGAGTCATCGACCCGCGTAAAGCACTGATGCCACGCCCGGGCCTCATCGGGCTCCGTCAAATGTTCCATAACGTCTTCGGCATCGCGGGCAAGTACGATAACCTCAGCGAATCTGCTCACGACTCACACATCTCCTAACGTCGACCTCTGCAATATTGACAGCTTCGATCATAATTCGCAACCAGCGATCGATCCACTATGGCCCTTGCCTCGGCAGAGGACCCGCAAACCCTACCCTGTCGAAACCGGACGCGGGATGTATCACTCGAACGTTCGGATTGTCGGCAAAATGAGCAAAAACCTCACGCGCCTGCGTCTCATTCTTGGCTACGTAGACAACATTCTGTGTTTGATATTTACCGTTGAACGCAAGTTTGTTGGTGACGGTATCAATGGCAGACTGCAAAACTCGAGCTGCAGAACGATTAGCGCTGGGCAATGCCGTTCCAGTGGAGTCGAAGGATTCCACACGCACGATATTTCCGTTCTTCCAAGTCACTTTAATCAGATCGGACGTGGATCCGACAACTGTATCGTCGAGCAGCCCTTTTTCGATCAGCGGCGCAGCCTCGTCTTGAATCAGGTACCTTGATCCACTGCCCGACACCTTGTCATAATACAGCCCGGACTTCCGAAGTTCTCGATTCAGATAGGCCATGCTGGTCACTGCGTCGACATTTTCCAACTTATCGCTGCCACCAAGCCTGTGCGGCACACCATACTTGTCGATGATATATTTGCGACCTTGGTATGTTTGGGTCGTCAAAGGAGGCCACCGACGCAGCCTGGGGTCACGCACGTCCACTCGGGGGACTAATCCCCCCTTTCTGTTGTAGATAGGGGGGAACGGCGAACTAGGTCCGGACGGGGGAGTTCCGCCACCACCGCCACCACCGGTTGCACCTCCAGAATTTCCCCCACCTCGAGCCGACGGCGAACCGCCGGTACCCGAGTTACCTCCACCCCGAGCCGACGGCGAACCGCCGGTACCCGAGTTACCTCCACTGCGGGGCGTGGGAGTGCCGCCGCCACGCGGCCTGCCTGCCATATTGATGACCTCTGCGCCGTTGCGGCCGCCAGCGGTGACGAGTTGGTTTGCCTCGGCTCGGCCGAGGGTTTCGGCCTGGGTGATTACGACTTTCAGCTCTCCGGCAACGGCTGCCTGGGTTTGAGCGATGCTGTTCGTGACAGGGGGACCCGCCTCGAACGGCACCTGTCTGGCGGGTATCGATGCGCTCTGAGTAGGGAATGTCGTGTGCGGGTTCGCCGGGGTGCCGGCCCTACCGACGTTGAATCCACTTGGCGTCACCTCGACCGGCACCGGCGGAGTCTTCGCGATCGCGGGCGGGACTTCCGCGGGCGCTGGGTTTACCACTCGGTTCGTAGCAGGCGGTGTGACAACGAGCTTGGGACCGGTCGCGGCCGGAACACCGTTGCCGGTGGCTCCGGTGCCATTGCGGACAGAAGCGTTGGCCGACGATGCTGCGGCGGTCTCGGCGGTATCCGCCGCAGCCTGAGCGGCGGTGCGGACACCACGGATTGCGTTGACGCCGTACGCTATTCCCTTACCTACGGCCCAACCGACACCTTCACCCGCCGCAAGGAGTACCAGCTCGAGGGCAGCCGCCCGGATGACCTCACCGGTAGTCGGCGCCATGCCCGGATCGGTGGCCCAGTGCAAACCACTGGCATCTTTGTACAAAAGTCCGCCATCAGCGCTTCTGTAGAGCTCGAGCGCGTTGACACCCGCAGGAACCGGAATTCGAGCAATCTCGTAATGCGTGGGGTCGTCAGCGCGCGTGACAAATTTGCTGTCCTTGGAGAAATACGGGCCGATTCCTAGAGCGGCCCGCTCATTGACACTGAACCCGATCTCATGAACGCTGTCGGAACCATTAGCGTACCCGTGAACGTACACATCTTCAGCACTCGGATTGTCGGGCATGATGAGATTGCCGCTGCTGTCGGTGTGGAGCAGTCGACCGTTGACCGTGATCAGGCGGTTTCCATTGCGATCTGTTAGGTCGCCGTTGGCTTGCCTGGTGAATTCGAAGGGTTCATGCTGGGCGAATTCGTCGTTGATGGTGGTCACGATGCGCTCGGCACCGGTTATCGAATCCACCACGCTGTATTGATATTTTCCGTCTTTGCTGACGGTGACCTTCACCAGGACGTTTGGATCGCCGCCTTTGAGCTTTTCCAGTGCGTACAGCCGCCACTGTGTGTCGATATATCCGGGATCCCGCATCGGGCCGCGGTCTCTACTCTTGGCGTCGGACCATGCCTTGCCGGCATCGGCGTCGGCGATGCGACGAGCTTCCTCCCACGGCATCATCGTGATCGTGTCGCCGGCGGAGGTACGCTCACTGGTCGAGAAACCAGGGTCGTTCAGTTCCGCGACCGTGTTGGCCAGCTGGCCCTCGATGTATGTGGAACCATCGGGGCGCGTAATCTCCTTCGCGCCACTGGGTAGGTAGATCCAACCGGAACGGTCCGGGTTGCTTTCGCCGACCACCCATGGCGTGCTGAATTCACGCGACCCGGGACGCGTTGCAGTAGTGACACTTCCGCCGCCGGGCAGAACTTCGGTCTCGTAGTAGGTGATGCCGTCGGGCAGCCTCTCAACGACCTTGGTCGACGGCGTCCCGTCCGGGTTCACGCCCTTGGTCACCCAAATGCCATCACCTGCGCTGGTGGTGACCTCGGTGGCGCCATTGACCAGATCGCCACCAGCAGGCACGCGATAGCTCTCCAGGGCCTTCCCATCAGATCCGATATAGGTGACCGAATGTGAACCGTCGGCATGGGCGGTCCATACCGTCACACCGCCTTGGTCGTTGACCACCGCCCGATGGGTCTCGATCGGGTTGCCCTGCGCGTCGTACGTCGTGGTGTCGATGGTCTGGCCGCCCGTGCCTTCGACCATGACTGTCGACTTATAGCTACCGTCATCGCCCACCGGGGTTACCCGGGGTACTCCCTCCTCGAGCGGCGGCTCAGCAGGTTGCGCCGGTGCGATCGGCTGGCCTTCCACCCGGCCCGGCTGGGTCTTCGGATCGACCGGCGTCTGCGCGCCCATGGTGTTGGGGTCGACCCCATACTGCGGATTCTGCTGAGCAGGCTGCTGGTTTTGGACCGGCTGCTGGTTCTGCTGCGGGACCTGATTCTGGGCAGGCTGCGTTGGTTGCTGATTCCCGCCCTGCTGATCCGATGGCCGCGTTGCCTGACCCGGATTCGCGACAGTTCCCGGGGTCGGGATCCGATATCCGTTTTCGTCGAGCTTCGAGAAGGCATCCGGGTCGGCGACAAGCGCGTTCGCGGGCAACACCACATCTGGGACCGGCGAGCCAGCACCTGGCTCGTTGATAGGCGCGTCGACGAAGGTTACTTCCGTGTTCGGTTTGAGGTCCTGGCGGACGCCGATGCGACCGTATTGGTTGGCCGCGGTAGCCGGAGTCTGGTTGTAGTAGTTCACGGTTCGGCCGGCGCCGGAATCCGCAGAACCACTCGTCGCATCGGCACTGAGCGACAACGATCTCAAATACGTTGTGCGCGAGCCGGCCCACGGAGCTGCTTCCGACTGCGCCGGCCGAACAGTATCTGTACTCGCCATGATGAAACCTCAGGAGTTCGAAATCAGAAGTCGGATGAAGGCCGCGGTTTCAACCCCTCGAACTCGGCGGCAATACGACAAAGCGGCCCGGAACATGCCGGGCCACTTGTCGATTCAGGTTGGTTAGGTGGAAGTCACGGCTTCCATGGGCGCTCGGTTACCAGAGCTTGTCGACCCACACGATTTCGTAGGAGCCGCTGCGACCGGTCGACTTCTCGAAGTCGCGCTTGATCTGGTCGACGAGTCGTTGGCGCAGACCGGTATTTGACAGCTGTCGGACGAACGCAGGTCCGTCTGGCCGTGCCAGTTCAGGATGGCGCCGGTGCCGGGGATCGGGACCGGGCCATCGCCTTCGAAGATGAGCGCCGAGGTCATGGCACAGACGCCAGGTTCGCGACACGCGCACCGCCCCAGGCTGGAACGGAATCCTGGTTTGCCATTTCGGCACCTCAATACGTCAATTGGTACGAGAAGCTGCGCAGGCCCTCGACTCCCATGACAGAGGTATGAAGCGGCGACCGAATGATTCGGACCGCCACAGATTTTCAGTTGTGGTTAACAGGTTCCTCATGCCGTCGGGCGAAAACGTCAATTCGCGCTATCCACATGATCTGCGCTCGGTCGGTCGAGCACACTGCCGGGACCAACAGGCTGCCTCATCGAGGAGTCGACCAAGGAGCAGGATACGGTCTAACCTATCGAACTCGACGGTAGATGCGACAAACGACCTGGTATAATCCAGGTCGTTTGCATTTCGTACACCCGCCTAAATACCGGCGCTTACCACCGGATTCTTCACCAAATGGCAGTGTGTCGATGGCTACTTGCCAAGCCGTGACAGTCCACGGCGCTATCCAACAGAGGTCGCGCCAAGCTTCGAAAGGGCGATCGCCCACCACGATTCAGGGTTCTTGAACGCCGCCTCATCGATACCTCGAAGTATCTCGAGAAGTTTGGTCGCCCGGCGCGCTCGACCATCGATGCCCGTGTCCTCGTCAACAAATCGTGCGAAATGAAAGAGGAACTCCGCCAGCGCTTTGAAGGTCGAGTTCACCAACTCTAGCGCCCCTTCATCGACGCCGAGCAGAACCACTCGACCACCGTTCGCCTCGAATGCGAACAACGCGGAGTCGGGATTCTCCGGTACAGCCCCGATCACTATAAGAGGCATGACTTCGTCGTCACTCAGCCTAAGGTTGATTTGGTCATACAAATCAAACCGCCCGCCATCGAGATAGGAGGTGAACACGACTGACATATCAATCGGAATGAAATCTACGTCCGGATACGCCTCCGATGGCACCGGAAACTCCTCAATCCATTGAGAGCGCGGAAATCGGATGATATTATCGTCACCCCACGCTTCTAGATAATCCCAATGATCGATCACGATACCTCCCAATGCTGGTCACTCATCACGGCCCTGCGAATCCCGAAGCTGAGAGCCGATGCCGGTGACCGCCGCCTATATCCCCGGTACGGCCGTCACGCCCGCTCCAGCTCTTGGAAAGTGAGCGACCACCAACTCATAGGATCGTCGAATGCCTCGCCGTCAATCTCTGCCAGGATGGCACGCAACTCACGCGCACGATCTGCGCGACTACTCTTACCTTGGTCACCCTCGACGAAGATCGCAAACCTGTAGAGGAACTCGACAAAGGACCGAAGGCTCGAGTTAACCAGCTCCGGGATACCATCCGTCAGGTCAAGGAACAAAACTGCCCCGCGATCGGCATCGAAAAGAAAGAGCATCTCGGCGCAGTCCGGAACCACACCGAGCAGAATCGTCGAGATCACAAACTCTTCATCATCCGCGTGACTCTGCAGTTGCAGCCTGCTGTACAGAGTCATCTCGCCTTGCAATGTCGAATAGATATACGATACGGAATTCGGGAGAAAATCTACATCTGGGTAACTTTCGATCGGTGCTTTGAACTCAAATTTCCATTCGGCTATCGGAGCCGGAGTGGTACCCTCCGCCCCGCCCCAGACGGTCCAGAAGTTGTCTTCAGTTGCCATTATCAGCCAGCCATCGATTCACGAAAAGAATCGATTGTCCCGAAGAAAACGATACCAGCCCGCCGGATTCTCGAGTTCATCTGGATGCACAAATTCTGCATATCTCGCACCTATCATACATTCATTGAAGAAGGTGAGCATGTCCGGAGCAACTACTCGAGAGGAGTCTTCCTCACCATATCGCCAGAAATACTGGTCCGAGAACATGACCTCGCCAGTTACCAAACTGACAAGGAGGCGGTCGTTGCCGATCAACCCGATTGTCAGCCAGTGTTCTTCCGAACGGTGAACCTCGCCGCCGGAATCCATGATCTCACCTTTATCGAACTGGCTGAACAGTTCGATAACATCGGCGTCCGGATGACTGGTAATCCGATACAGCTCAACCATGGCATCAGGCAATCGGAGATCATCCAGACCGGGCCTTACGGCAATCGAAACCTCATCCGAGTCAATAAGGAAATTCATATACTGGCAATAATCAGCAATGATACCGTCACTATCCAGATCGGCCCCAGGCGGAAAGATAGCGAAAAAGTCCGATTCGCCTCTTTCGGGCAGGAGCGATCGAAGTCGATCGACTTTCTCCGCGATTTCTGATCGCAACGGGCTCACCATTTCAATACCTCAATTACTACCTTGGCGCCATCGGGCACATTAGCGAGCTGATTCCTGATCTGCTGCCCGAGGCCATGGTTTGTGATGTTCTCAATGGGCCCGAGATTGCCAATATCATCGGCGCCGTTCAGCTGAAGCTCCTGCAGGTGGTCCATCTCTTTCGTCTTGAACCTCTCCAAGCGCCGATCCCGTAATGCCTCCGCCTCAGCGCGTAGCGTATCACGTTCGGTTTGAGTTATCGACTTTCGTTGGTACCGTCGTTCAATATTCCGTATCTCGGCATTGAAGTCATCTTCGATGCCCTTCTTGAACTTAGTGCGGAGAGTACTCTGAGAATTTCCACCGCGCGCGGCGACCGAGTCAGGTTTGCGGGACAGTCTTCCGTCGTCGGAAGCTCGCTTCAGCACGGCAACCTTGCGCCGAAAATCCTTCTTGCTCCAGTGGTCCTTCCTTTCGAGTCGGATCGTATAGGACCCGTCGGCATTCATAGTCGGTACCGGATCGCGCGACGGCTCGACATCTGCCTTCTTGTTCAGCCGCTTTCGCTTGATCTGCCTCCACAGAGGCGATGTCCCTGATGATGGTGGTCGGCCGCCGCCGGAACCACCACCGGTACCACCACGACCCGTACCACCGCCCGTACCACCACGACCCGTACCACCGCCCGTACCACCGCGACCAGCTCCGCCACCGGTACCGCTGCTCCCAGTGCCACCACCAGTTCCGCCCCGCGCAACGCCACCGCCAGGTGTACCTCCACTGCGAACTGGTGGCGTGCCACTGCCCGGCCTCGGTGGCGTCCTGGCACTGTTGACTACTTCCGGTACGCGGCCGCCGGCTCTAATCGCCTGCCGTTCGGCGGCGATCATCAACTGGGCTTCGAGTTCGAATTCGAATACGTCCCGGTTGAATATCGAGGCGAATGCTTCTTCAGACTGGACGATGCTGTTCGCCGACGACGGTGTCCGGCCGTCGAAAGGCAGCTGCCGGGTGGGTGCGGGCTGCGACGGGAACGTGGTGTGCGGGTTGGCTTCTGGGCCGCCAACTCTGCCAGGGGTGGCAGGTGTCGAGGTGGCCGCCGGTTGGCGCGACCCGCCGGTCACCTGCGAACCGACTCCCGAGCCATCCGCACCATCGGGCGCCTGCCCGGCCCGCGGCCCGCGAGGCGCCGCGACTACTTGCGAACCGGAGCCTGGACCATTCACGCCGTCCGCTGCCTGCCCGGCCCGCGGCCCACGTGGCGCCGCAACGACTTGCGAACCGGAACCTGAACCGTTCGCACCACCAGGTACCAGTCCGGCACGCGGGGCTGTTGTTTGCGCGGCCGCATCTCCGACGCCGCCCGACGATGTTCCGCTGCGCGCATTACGGAAGGCCGAAATAATCTTCGAGCCTGCCCGGACGGCGAGGTAGCCAATGCCCTCACCCGCGACGAGCCAGGCCGCCTCTATAAGAGTGCCCTTGTATAGCTCACCGAAGCTGGGCACCCGACCCGGGTCGGTCGCCCATTTCAGATTTCCAGGGCGTCCTGGATCGCTCCCCGGAGATTCCTGAACGAGTACGCCCCCGCCTTGCACCGCATAGAACTTCGCCGCAGACACACCACCAGGAGGCGTTATTTCGGTGATTTCATGATAAGTCTGGTCGGCTGGCCGGTAAACGAACCAGGCATCGAACTTGTGCAGCGGATCACTGTTCGGCGCCAGTTCGTACTTATCACTCCTCGATTCGATGAATCGACTGGGAACAGCATCCGAGATACGACTATCCGGAATGATTACCTTATTATCTTTGCCGACTCGAACAAAACTACCGTTAACTACAAATAGTTCATTTCCGTCCTGGTCGATTATCTTGCCGTTCGGATACCGATCGAACTTGTACGGCTCCTTCTTCTTCTCATCCCACAGGGCAGTACGTTCGATACCATCCAGGCTCGCCAGACTGACCTGAACCAGCTTGCCGTCCTTAACCATTACTTGGAATCTCGCGGCAGGGTCGACACTCAGTGATTTGATCAGTGCGAGTTGCTGTGCAGCATCAAGAATGTCCGAATCTTTGACCCTGAACAGTGGATTGTTCGTGTATTTTGCTATGACAAGCTCGTCGAATTTCCTTTGCGCGTCCTGTAGTGACCAGACGTCCGCCCTGCCGCCGCCTTCCGTGTTGGCCCAACCGGACAGGAGAGAACCATTGGGCCCGTAAACCTGATCACTGACCGGACGTCCATATCTGTCGTAGATCTTCTCGCGGTAGTTGTCCCCTTCCTTTTCCAGCACATGCAACTTTTCATTCTTGGCGTCATAGCCCTCTCGGCGCGTCGGCGTGATATCCCATCGAATGTCGTCTTCGTCGATCCGCCAGCCGAAACCATTCGAGTCGATCTGGCCGATATTCGTTGTCGCGATTGCGCCGTTTTGACCAGGCGTGGCCAGGGTGACATATCTCGAGTTGTCCGGATTAATATGCTCGGTTTCGACTGCACCGTTTTGACGCGTCCACGAATCCGCTTGCGATACCGACCCGTCCGGATTGACGGATTCGGTATGGACGTTCTTGCCGTCGGCGCTGATATCGCTCGAAATCGGCGCCGAACCGGACGGATCCTTACCGGCGGGAACCGTGTAGATCTTCGCTTGTCCCGGCGGAGCGCCATTAGTCCCATCGGGGTAGCGCACCGAATAGGAGCCGTCAGCGTTGGCCGTCCACGTCGTTACGCCACCGTTTCCGTCGGAGACGGATCGCACCTGCGTAATCGTGCCGTCGGCATTGCGGATCGTGGTGTCGATTGTTTGCCCGCCGGTACCCGGGACGATCACACTCGTCGCGACAGCGCCGTTGTCTGCCTTCGTTTCCCACGGCACACCCTCTTCTGGCAACGCGATCGGCTGGGCTGCCTGGGGAGCCGGGGCAGGCGCGCCTGCCTGCGGGTTCCCATTCTGCGGGTTGCCGTTTTGCTGATTCTGCTGCGGCACCTGATTCTGGGCCGGCTGGCTGGGCTGCGGGTTCTGCTGCGGAACCGGGTTTTGGACGGGCTGTGCCGGTGCCTGATTCCCGGCCTGCGGATTCTGCGGCTGGTTCTGTGCCCTGATCCGCGCCTCGAGCTCATCAACCTGGCGCTGCTGGGCATCCGACTCTTCCTTGGTGGTCGGACCTGGCATACCAAGACCGCGTTCCTCGTTGATGGGCTTGGCCTGAGGGATACCCGCCGCCGGAACCACCGGCGCGGAATCGGCCGGTGGGGTCTCGAAAGAATCTGCGACAGTGACGATTTCGGGCGCATACAGGTTCTTGCGGACATCGATACGGTCGACCAGTCGCGCCGCCGATGCCGGGTTCTGGTTGTAATACGTCGAGACCTTGCCGCCGACCGATCCCGCGGAACCACCGATCTCATCGGCACTGAGCGACAGCGAACCCAGGTAATTGGTACGAGAACCAGCCCACGGGGCAGCCTCGGTCTGCTGCGGACGGACGGTATCGCTGCTCGCCATATCGGGACCTCATGCACTGTGAAATTGGGAAACAGGGACAGGCCGCGGTTTCAACCCCTCGAACTCGACGGCAAATACGACAAAGCGACCCGGAACAGGCCGGGCCGCTTTGTATTTCAGGTTGGACAGGGGAAAGTCTGGGTTACCAGAGCTTGTCGACCCACACGACTTCGTAGGTGCCGGTGCGGCCGGTCGACCTCTCGAAGTCGCGCTTGATCTGGTCAACGAGTCGTTGGCGCAGACTGGTATTCGACAGATCGATGGTGCTGTCGGACGAACGCAGGTCCGTCTGGCCGTGCCAGTTCGGGACGGCGCCGGTGCCGGGGATCGGGACCGGGCCGTCGCCCTCGAAGATAAGCGCCGAGGTCTTGGCGTAGACGCCGCTCGGGAAGGTGCCCGGTGCCGAGGCCCAGATTTCGATCGGGTTGAGGAAGATTTTGAACGCCATTGGGCGCCTCCTGAGGTCAGGTCACCGAGTCAGCCGGTGAGACGATGGTGCTGCGCCGACAACGCCGGTGGAATTCAGATCTCTTCCTGGAGAGACGCGGGAATTCGATAGCTGGCCACGGGCGGTTCCTGACCGGGGAGATGCAAGCGCAGGAAGGTGCGCAGCTCGTCGATGTGCTGCTGCAGGGCGCGGATCAGGCGGATGGCGTCGCGGAAACGCTTCTTGTCGTCTGCCGCTTGGGCTTCCAGGGATTCGACGCGGGTACGGAGCTTGGTGACCTCGCGGGCTTGCCATGCGGTGACCGCGCCGATCACCGAGGCAATGGCTACCCCGCCGGCCTGAATTAGCTCGGGTTCTACGAGTGCTCCCACATCAGCTCCCGCCGTCCGGACGGACGACAGGCGAGACCGCCGGGCGGATGAGCGCGCCCGCGATCACCGGGGTGAGCAGGCCGTAGAGGGTGAGCACCGACTCGATCCAGGAGGTGTCGATCTGGCGGCCGAGCACATAGGCGAGCACGCCGGTGACCGCGACCAGCACCGAACGCACCAGAGCCGGTTCGGGAACCCTGTTGAGGCGCAACGAAATCAGGTGCGCCATGGCGACCATCAGCTTGTCGCGGATCACTGCTTCACCTCCGTGACGGCGGCCAGCAGCCGGTCGAGCTTGAGTTCCAGTGCGCGCAAACGTTGTTCGTTGCGGTAGTCCGCGGCGTCGGAGTTGAGCACGTAGCCCGCGATGGTGTCGCGGTATTCCGAGTCGGCGACCCGGGACTGGAAGCCGTAGGTGAGCTCGAAGTGCACCCGGCGCAACTTGTCGAGCAACTCGCGCTGCTCATTATCCGAAAGTGCCATCAGTGCACTGCCTTTCAATCGGTCCGCGATATCGGCGCGGAACTGGTCCATATCCATGGCGCCGGGATCCCACTTGCCTTGTTTGGGTCCGGCCCATTCCTTGTGGCCGATCACGCGATCGGCGCCGTGGCCGAGCTTGCGCAAAATCGCCGCGCAGCAGCCCACGTAGGCGTCGTACTGGGCTTCGCACCAGCCCTCGGTGCCGTTGTTGACGGCCTCGATGCCGATGGTGTGGAAGTTGGCGTTGTCCTCGGGCAGCCCCGGCCACGAACCCGCACCCGCATGCCAGGCGACACCGGCCGCGACCACGGTCACCGTGCCGTCCTGCGCCAGATGGAGCTGCGAGAGCGGCCCCTCCAAAGAGGGGATGCCATAGGCGATTTCGGTCGCCGGGGAATTCGAGCTGCCGGTGTGATGGGCAACGATGCCCCAGATGTCACCGAAGTCGCCGTGGCCGCGTTCACGCCAGCCAGGGAATTCGACGACCCGCAGACCCTCCTCGCGGAGCACGTCCGCGAGCCATACCGGATCACCGGTCCAAGACATAGTTGTTCTCACTTTCTCGATCGACATCGCGGCGCCCGAAACACCGTGGGCGAGCTGAATTCCGCGGGCTCAGTTCGCGGGCGGCGCGACGATCGTGTCCTCGTAGCGCAGGTAGGACCAGCCGCCGTAGGCGCGGCGATAGTAGATACCCAGTGTGCTGGGCGAAGGAACCGGATCGGGGTCGTTGTCCCAGGTCCTGAACGCCAAGTGGTGGATTTCGCTGGTGCGCTTCGGGTCGTATACGACATGGAGCTCCACCCGCTCGTCCTCGAGCTGCCGGTAGTGGTCGATACGCATGAATCCGGGGACATAGAAGTCGAGCCGGTCCGGCGTACCGGCGACAACCATGACACTGACACCGTCGTACTCGGGCGGAACGACTTGGCCGAACCAGTACAAGTAGTGAATGGTCCCGCTAGCGATGCGGATGGTGCCCAGTCGCTTGTCGTACGCATTCGGCGGAAGCTCTGGGGAGGAGGAGTCTGTTTTAATTCTGACTTCAGTCACTTCGTGGACCTTGGTGTCGTCGAAAACAATGTCGAATTCGCAGTCGCCGCGATTATTGATCTGACGGAACTCATCAATACGGACAAAACCAGGGATATGATATTTCAATAGGCTAGGTAGTCCGGTAACAGTGACAGCGCGATAGGTCATGTGAAGTCTCGTATCCATTTCGAGGGCCGGGTTTACAGATATTCGTAAATCTAGTGCGGGACAGATAAGACCGGTAATTCGCCTACGGGCTTCAGAGGATCCGCAGATAGGTGGTGGCACCGGACGAGATGGTGCCCGCCTGGCCGCCGGATTGGACTGTGGCCATGCACTCCACGGTCACCACATCCCCCTCGGCGATATTGGCGGGCGTGTTGAGCAGCAATGTCCCGTCGGGCCCGTTGATCGGATCGCTGGCGGCGACAACGGTGCTGTTGACGCGGACGCGGACCCGCAGTGTGGTGACTCCGCCCCAGCCCTCACTGGCACCGGTGAACTTCACCGCGGCGGCGATCGAAGCGGGCTGCTTCGTGCCGAGCGCCTTGAGCCCCGAATTATTCGGTGGGACAACAACAGAGCCGGGATAGTTACCGACGTCAGCGGTCCAACCCGTGATTTGCGCCCAGTCGGTGGGCATTGCCTGCGTACCATTTTTCGTCATACCGGACGGCACGAACGCCAATACTCCTGAAACAATGATCAAGGACATCAAGAACTCCGAAAATAGATGGCGTGAGCGATTTCTCGCGATTTCGAGATCGGACCGCTCAGCTGCCATCGAAGTCCGTGGTGCGCGGTTGATCAGATGATGAGGACGTAGGTGCCCGCCCCGGCCGTAATGGAGCCGGCCGCACCCTGAAACCCGAAGGTGCACATGGTCTCCACCGTGAGCAGATCACCTGCGGTGAGGTCCAACGTCGCGGTGACTCGCAGCACGCCCGGCGTACCGGTTACCTCGGCGCCGAGCTGAACCGGGTTTCCGTTGCGGCACAAACGGGCCTGCTGCGTGAGCGTGCCGTTGAAACCGCCGGAGCCGCCGGAGAACGGTAGAACTGCCGTCACGACAGCGCCGATCTTGCTGCTCTGCACGCGCAACCCATCACCCGAAACCGTGGATCCGGGATACCCGATCGTGTCGGCAGTCCAGCCCTTGACCGGACTCCAGCTCGATCCCATCGGTTGGGCGCCGCTCTTTGTCATCGCAGATGGTGGGGATGAATCCGCACCGCTGATGATCATTAGCGGCATTCAGTGCTCCGTTCGGAAAAGGCCACCATGCAGGTGGCTAGCTGAGGTCGAAAAGTAGGTAGGTCAGGGTCGCGCCGCTCTTGATGGTCGCGTTGTAGCCGGTGAACGAGGTCCCGGTCATCCGCACCCACACGCGATCTCCCTGTGCCAGAACCACATTGGTGTCTGGGATGATCACCGACTGTTCACCGCTGGTGAACGTCTTGACGGGGGTGTCGTTGCGCATCACATCGAAGCTGCGCGTTTCGCCGAACTGCATAGATCCGACAACCTCTATGCGGCAACGAATAACGACGGAGCCAGATCCGGTGGCTACCAGTTCACCGGCCGCGTTGAGGACGGTATCGGGGTAGCCACCGCGCACAGTCCAACCAGTCAGCTTGACGTTGGTGGTGCCGCCCGCGACGGTCTGGTCGCCGTTCTTGTTGACGCCCATCGGTGTCACGGCATACGCGACACCAGCGGCAATGATGAAAGGCATGGTTGTTCACCACCTATCGCTGGAAGGTCGCCGAGATCCGGCTAATCGAGGTCGAAAAGGAGATAGGTGAGGGTCGCACCGCTTTTGATGGTCGCGGTGTAGCCGGTAAACGTAGTACCGGTCATGCGCACCCACACCCGATCTCCGGGCGCCAGAGTCGTATTGGTGTCCGGGATGACCACCGACTGTTCGCGACTGGTGAATGTCTGGATGGGGGCGTCGTTGCGCATCACGTCGAAGCTGCGCGACTCGTTGACGCGCAGATTTCCCACGACCTCGATGCGTCCTCGAATGACAACGGCGCCAGGTCCGTTGGCGACCAGCTCATCGGCCGTGTTTATCACAGTATTGGGATAGCCGCTGCGCACAGTCCAGCCGGTCAGCTTGACGTTGGTGGTGCCGCCCGCGACGGTCTGGTCGCCGTTCTTGTTGACGCCCATCGGTGTCACGACATTTGTGACACCGGCGGCGACGAGGAAAGGCATTGTCGATCACCACCTGTTATTGGGGGATCTCCGAGATCCGCAGTTCGAGAACAGATCCCACGGCGATCTGGGCATCGGCGGACGCGGTCAACGTGGTCGCCGGACCACTCGACACCGGACCGGACGCGAGGACCGACCCGTTGAGCAACAGCTCGGTCCGCTGCACCGTTCCGGTCCCCGTCGAAGGGGCAGTGCCCGGCTCCGACGGCGTTTGGCCGTCACCCGGCGGAGTTTCGACCAGTGGCGCTTCATTGCCATTCGACGATTCGTCGGGCTGCGGCCAGCCCGCGGACATGCCCGGCATCAGACGGTCACCCCCTTGAGGCTCGCCTGCAGGCCCTTACCGGCGCCGGTGTCGAGCGTGGTGATGACGACGGTCACCCGATCGCCCGCGTTGAAAGTCCACGGCGTACCGGGGGTAATCGTGGTATCCGCAGTCTGATTCGCCGGGGCGATGGTCGCCGACGAGCCGGCGACCGTGGTCGTACCGCTCCCGTTGGTCACCTTCAGTTCCACGACAAGGTTCGCGGTGCCCGCGGTTTCACCACGGTAGGTCACCGAGCTGACCGTGATCTTCCGCTCGATCCGCAGGCCCTCCGGCATCACATTGCCCGCACCCGCGGCACGAGTTCCGCTGTGCGACTTGAAAGCGATGTCGTAGATCTGACCGGCCGGCGTCGGTGTGCGAGCATCCGTCAGCCGAGTGTCCGTGCTCGCGATCGTGTCGATGGCGGTGCGGACGGCGGCGGCGTTGGCCGCAGTGAGTACCGATCGGCCCAGCGCGGTCGAATCGGTGACCTGGTTCGCCGTGTGGGTGTGCGCGACGGGGGTACGCGGGTTGGTGAGCCGCGGATCGTCACCGGCAACCGCGGTCGTCGAAGTGTCGCCGATGATCGGCGCGAACGTCGCGGGCTTGTTGGTGATACCCGCCCAGTCGGTGGTGCCCGCCTGGCCGCGAATCACGACACCCTGACCGTTCGGCAGCCAGCCGCCCGCCGCCGCGTGGTAGACGTACAGCAGCCCGTCCGCCTTCACCACGTACTGCGCACCCTCGGCCGGGGTCGCGGGCAGCTGAGCGTAGGTGCCGACCTGACCGTCGATCTTGATGCCCTCACCGCGAGGTCCCATGACGACAGCGTTGCCCGGCGAGGCCGGCACCGGCGAGACCAGCGTGAGATCGACCAGCCCGGTCGAACCCGCATCCGGGTTCTCCGGATCGGCGCCCGGAATATACTCGGGCACAGTGAAACTGAACGAGTCCATCGGAACTCGTTCACCGTCGTAGGACAGATCGAACGACACCCGCCAGGTCCACTGCGACGGATTGGTGGCGGGACCGGGCGCGACGAGCCGCACACCTGGCTTGCCGCGCCAGGTGATGAAGCCGAACGAATCCAGCTGGCATTCGTAGTGGCTCGGCAGCTGGACATAGGTCGCCGGGCCCAACTGCGCGCCTGGCACAAGCACTTTCGGCGCGTCGGCGGTGAAGGTGAGCGTGCCGGTCAGCGGCAGGAATTCGGGGGTGTCGCCGATGTCGGCGCCGTCGATGACGTTCGCGAGGAAGCGCCCGACGACTTTGCCGTACTTCAACGGGGGCAGATCGGCCATGGATCAATGCCTTTCGGACAGCGGGCAGCCGGAAGCGGCATACCGGTTTGAGGAGGATTGACGCGCTCGGTCCCGCTACACAGGCAGCGCGCGCACGTTCATGTGCGAGTAGGTGGCGTACATGTTGTAGCTGCCGTCGCCTTCGACGCGGTGCGCGACGATGTACAGGGTGGCCGTCTTATTCGCTGGTATGACACCGAATTTCGCGCTGGGCTGCGCCGGAAATTCGAAGCCGGGCGAGACCAGCGAGTACGCCATCCTGGAAACCCGGTGGCTCCAACCGACCGCGACGAGATCGCCGGTGGGACTGTCGACACGGACCTCGACGTTGCAGCGGGTCGGCGATTCGGTCTGGATCTGCACGCCACCCTCGACCAGCGGGCGCCATGCCATGGGTTGCGCTGGAATCGTCATGGTGGCAATGACTCTCGTGGGATCGGTGATTCCCTTGCTGGCGGCGAACTGCTTCTCACCGATCACCCACGGTCCAACCGGCCGCGGAGACGGTATCGGACGGAACCGCTGACTTGCCGCATCCCAGGACAGGACATAGTTCTGACCGAGCGGGCGTTCGTCGTTGATCAGCACATCCGAGGCGTCCTGGATCCTGCCTGCGGTACCGGGATCTCCGACATCGCCGGTCGCGCCACGGGGGAAGGTGATCTCCACCTGCTGGGCCGGTGCCGTGCCGGTGACCCGGGCGGCCGCGGCCGAACCTGTGGCGCCTGCGACGGCGGATCCGGTCAGCAGGTTCGGCGCGCCCGGCCGACCGGCGGTACGGAAGGCCTTGCCGAACGCGACAAGTTCCATACCGGTCCAGTAGTAGATGGCGTTCTCGGCGACGACCCGCCAGGCTTTGCGGGCATCCGCGACAGTGAGCTTGAGCTGGGTCAGCGCCGCCACGTCGGCGATGTCGCCCTGCCACAGCCAGGGCCACGCCGGTTCGCCTTCAGGCCCGGTCGCGCCTTGGCCGCCCTCGCGCAGTTCGACCAGGGCCTGCCGATCGACCAGGTCGAACGGGTTCACCGTGTAGGGCAGTCCGATCGAATCGGCGACCCCACGCATGGTGATCATGATGTCGTCGTCGTAGACGACGGTCGACGGTGCGTCAGCGGTATTTTCGGTGCTCACGGTGCCCCCACGGGTCGGGCCATGCACACGATCTGTGCGTCGGCCTGCAAGTATTCGTAGTCGGCCTCGCCCGTGGTCCTGTTCAACACCACATACAGCGTCACCGGCTGGCCGGCTGCCACGACGCCGACCATGCTGTCCGGAGTGAGCCCGCGCGTGGCGTAGTAGGGCTGGAATCGAGCGCGGGTGCTGGCGCCGGTAACCAAACCGGAACCGAGGGCGACGATCTGGCCGGTCGGCGAGCCGATGCGAACCTCCGCGTCGATGCGCGTGGTGAATTGATTCCAGTTCTCGTTGGAACGCACAACGACACCACCGGTGACGATCGGACGCCAGTCGGTATCTTGTGGTGGAATATTTAGTTGGGCAACAGTTTTCGTGGCTGTGTTGATGCCCGACGCGGAGGCGACGAAGCCGGGGCCGCCGTCCCAGGAACGCCCCTCGAGAATGGTCCACGGGCCCCGCAAACCGGGGTAGGGCCGTGGCTTCCACTGCCCAGCGGTCGTGCTCCATACCGGCACGTTCCGGTCGTTGTGGGTGCCATCGGCGTAGTCCGGCGCCTTGCGGATCGGCCCCGGACCACCGGGATCACCCTTGCGGCCTTTCTCGCCGCGCGGAACCGTCAGATTCAGTGTCAGATTGGGTGGCGTTCCCGTCACAGTCACCTGAAGCGGGGACCCAACGGGTCCGGTGTCGACCGCGCCGATGGCGACGGTGCACGGCAATCCATCCGGGCCCGGTGCGCCGAAAGCATCGGTGAATTCATCGAATCCGGCGCCGTTCCAGTACACCAGCGCGCCGGTGGACAGTACCCGCCACGCCTTACCTGCCTGTGCCATATTCAATTTGGGGGCAAGCGCCGAGAGCGCGTTCTGATCCGCGATGTCGCCTTCCCAGCGGAATGGCCTCGCGGGCTCGCCCTGCGGGCCCTGCTTTCCCGGTGTGCCGGTCATCAACTCCAGCGAACCGTCGCGCGGTGTGCCGTGCATGGACTGCACGACACCGGGCGCACCGACGCCTTCGTCGATGCCCCGAATCTGTGTGGATGCGAAATACTCGCCTACAGTGGACATCTCACCTCACTCGATGGGTTCCGCGAATACGACGAGCGACGCGCGTTCGGGAGAGAACCCGATTTTGACGCCGCCACCGCCGACCCGTTCGGTCGCGACCACCAGATTCGCCGGTTGTCCGGCGGGGACCACGGCGAAATCCGAGGTCGGCGAAAGGACTTTCGAAGTGCTGCCATCGCGGTAGCACGGGGTAATCGGCATGTACAACCAGCCGCCCGCGGCCGCGATCGACGTGGCGACGATCTCGCCTTGCGAATGGTGCAGCCGCACAGTTACTTCCGCGGCGACCGAGGCATTGTTCTCGAGGGCGATGTTGAAGCAATGCCCGTAGACGACGGGACGCCAGCGGAAGGGTAGCGCCGGAATCGTGTACGTACCGGCCTCGACACGGCCGGTGTCCTCGAGCCGCTGAGCCGCGAAATCCTCTTGGAACCACGACCATGGACCGGCCCCGAGTGGTGCGGCCACCGCCCGGAACTTCCGGCTCGACCGGTCGTAGGCGAAAACGCTGCCGTTGCCAGGGTCTCGCGTCTTGTCGTAATCCGGTGACTCGGTGACCTTTCCGGACGCGCCTGCGGGCCCCTTCGGGCCGGGAAGTCCGGCGGGGACAGTCACTTTCAGCTTCTGATCCGTGCCGGCGCCGCTGAACTCGACCGCCGGAATAGTCAGGTTCTCGTTGCTTTTCGTCTCGGTGACTGTGATCGTGGTCGGCTTGGCGACTGGCCCCTGTGGACCGACCGCGTCCGGAGAATGCCGCCACTCGGTGCCGGTCCAGACGTCCATGCCATTGTCGTCGAGCCGATGCCACCACTTGCCGCGGTCCTCCGCCCCGAGTCCGGTAGGCCTGGCCGCCGCGTTGGCGATCTGCCCCATCTTCCGGAAGGTGCTGCGCGGGCGGCCACGGCGGCCGGGTTCACCGAGTGGCCCCGGCGGCAGATCGGTCTTCGCGACATCGCTGGAGACGGTCGTCTGTGCGGAAAGCACGGGCAGCCCGTCAACGTCGAGCTCCCGCCTGATGGTTACGTGGGCGGGAAATGATATGTCCGCCATGGTTTCTCCTCTTCGAAAGGCTCAGAAGATGAGCAGGTCGAGATCGGCGCCGACGTCGGTGGCCAGATCCTTGATCGCGGCGGCGACGCGGCCGAGCCGCTGCCACGCCTTGATGATCGAGTCCTCTTCATCGGACCCGTCACCGACCACGATCTGCCATTTCGCGGCGGTCTCGCGGTCGTCGACGAAGGTCAACTCGGTGACGTAGTCGGTGAAGATCTGGCCGTCGAGCGCGAAGCCGATCTGATCGCCGAGCCCGTAGTCCTTGCCGAGGATGTAGGGGGCGTTGTCTTCGACGGTGACCCGCTTGCTGGTGTAGCCGCGGGTCAGGTGCATGCCCTGGCGGGCGGCGACCAGACCGTCGAGGTTGAAGGCCTTATCGCTGCCCGAGATGTACAGCTCGCGGAAGGCGTACGGACCGGCGCGATGCACCCGGTCCATATTTCGATAGACGTTCCAGGCCAGGAACACATCGTTGAGCTGACCGCGATACAACCACCCGAGGCCGATCAGAGACAGCAGGCCTTTGATCACGAACTCGATGCCCGCGTTCACCCAGCCGGGCGAGCGGCCGCCGACGATGATGTCGGTGGCGGTCGGCTTGTGCAGCGCCACCTCGGAACGGCCGATGCCCGAGTACTCGCCTTCGAAGTACCAGACCCACGGATAATTCCGGAAAGTGCCCTGGCTCAGGCGTTCTCCGTACACCGCCTCGTATTCGGTGGTCGAATCGAGGTTCGGGTACCGCATCGGAGTGGTTCCGTCGCCGGAGAATTCCTCGATCCAGGAAAGGATTCCGTCGATCAAGGTTCCGGTCGGGCCGGTGACGCCGGACTTGTCCACCGTCTCCAGGACGACCGTCGGCCGGTCCAGGTAGAACCAATCCGGGGCGGGCTGTTCGTCCTCGCCCGGCAGGAAGAACCGGGCGGTCAGCATGACGCCGGAATCCTCGAGCATGGGCGCGAACAGCTTGTCGGCCATATCGAATCGCGCCGACGCGGCGCTCCATTTGCTGGTGTCGTGCAGCGGATCCACCGGCACGACGGCGATCGGGAACAGCGAGTTGCCGATGCCGCCCCACTCCGGTTTCCCGGCATCCTGCCGCGGCACCCAGTCCGACGCCTGAAGGCGTATCAGGTTCGCCGTCAGGTAGTTGGTGATGATGGTGCGAACAGGGCCGAACTGGATCATGTGGCGCGGGAACTGCGCGAGAACCGGCGCGAAAGGGCTTGCCCAGCAGCAGATCGTCGCGATGTGATTCCAGCAGTGGATCGCCTCGATGTCGACGGTTTCCACACCGTGCTCGTCCCGGATGATGGACGCCTTGGTGATGTAGCCATCCCAGCGGAACCCCTTGGTGTTCACGGTGATCGGGATGGTGGCGTCTTCTTTGTCTTCGAGATTGTTGAAGATGTGGTCGAAATGCACCATGTCGCGCGGGCAGATCATCTTCAGCCCGCCCGCGGAGTTGCGGGGGTAGGTGAATTCCAGCGAAAGGTAGCTGTGCTCCTCACCCACCTCCCGCATGAACTTGTCCCAATAGCGCACCAGCACATCGGGATTGCGCTGCTGCTCCTGTTCTTCCTTGAAGGCCTTGTCCATACGCAAGGCTTCGGCCTGCGGATCCCATGCCGGAGTCGTCATCAGAACGGCCTCGACGATCGCGGCGTGACCGAAACGATCAGACTGGACTGCAGATTGCCGCCGTCGACCTGCACGATGAGATCGGTGGCGCTCCACGGTTGCAGCGGAGCGAGCCAGCGGCGGCCGGCCAGCTGAGCCCAGACGTTCTGGGTCTTTGTCTGCGTGCCCGAGTACAGTCGCGCGGTGCGGTGTCGCGGATGGGTATCGATGCGCAGCGTCTGGTTGGCGTCCAACCGCGGGGTCTGCACCACACGCGGCTGGCCGTCGACCAGCGTCGTCGAGTCCTGAATCGCCCAGCGCCCAGGGCCGTTCATCGTGTACCGCGGCCACGCGGGCTGATCGGCCGCATTGCGCGCCCGCACCCTGCCCTCACCGAGGCCCGAGGTGTTCGTCCACACCGAGGTCTCGTCGAAATGCCGCTCCAGCGGATCCATCGCGGTCGCCGACATCTTGTACAGCGCGATCGCATTGCGCGCCGGATCGATATCGCCGACGGCCTCCGGCGCGGCGTCGAGCTGCACCTGCTGGAATCGCCAGCCCTGATGCTTGGTGTAGAACCCGATGGTGCTCGGCTTGTCGGTGGACCAGCCGCGGAACCAGGCGTCGTGCACCGCATGGAAATCCCGGACCGGGCTCACACCAGTGCTTTTCGCCGATTGGGAGATCACCGCGATGAAATCCCATTCCTTCTTCGCACGCACCGAGCGCTGGAAGGTCGCGCCGTCCTGGCGCGCGCCCTCGTTCACGAGCAGTTGCACCGGTGCGAACATGAATCCGTTCTGATTCGACAGCCGCACGCCCTCACGCCCGGCGTTCGCGCCGGACAGATGCCACACCCGGCCGTTGACGTCCCACAGGACGACCTTCGTACTCTGGCTTTCCAAAAGCTGGTGGGTCATCGTCCGAGCCCTCCTCCGCGTTGTTGCGCCAACGAGCGACGCCGACGAACCCGTTCGACCGCGATAGAAGCGCTCTTGGGGTCCATACCGTTGAAGTTGAAGATGTCGCCGCGCATCGTGCGTCCACCCGGGCCCTTGGCGAGGTCGGTCAGGCCGAAGCCGCTGCCGACCTCCTCCTTGATGCCGCTGGCGATGACCTCGATCGGCTTGGTGATGAATTCCGCGGCGGTGTTGGCCACCATCGAGCCGATCATCGAACCGACCGCGGGTGCCATCGCGCCGAGCGGGCCGAGGAACGGGGCGACCAAAGTGCCTGCGGCGGTACCGAGCGTGCTGCCGATGTTCGAGGCCGCGCCCTTGATCGCACCGGTGATGCCGCCGACGATGCCGTGCTGCTGGAAGCCACTGATGCCGCCCTGAAGTGCGGCCAGTCCGTTCTTCTGGTCGTCGGTCATCTCGGGCGTCTTGCCCGTATTGTTCGTCGGGGTCCATTCGACGCCGGTGTATTTCTTGACTATCGCGGCAATAGGCGCTGACCAATTGCCGTCGGGATCGACGGACTTGTACAGATCGCCGAGCCAGTCGGCTGCCTTGGCACCCTCCGTGGCACCGGCCTCGACGAGCCCCGAGGCGTTGTCGCCGAGTATCGGCGTCAGTACCGAGGAGACGGCGTCCCCTGCGACCTTGCCGCCCGCGGCATTCAGATAATCCTTGAAACTAGCCGTCTTCGGGTCATAGATTTCGCTACCGAGCTCCAAGGTCTGCGCACTGGGGATCGACGCCGCGGGGGTACCGTCGGTCGGGGACGCTCCCTCGCCGAGGCTCGTGTCCACAGGGATGACGTTTCCGTCCGAATCGGTCTGCTGACCGGATTGGAGCCCGTTGTTCGATTTGCGGTTCCGGACGATGAGCGAATTGGCTGGGGACTGTTGCGTACCACCGGACCCGCCAGCGACGATGGTCGAACCACCGCCCCCGCCAACGGAATACGTGCTTCCGCCGCCACCGGCATCGCCACCCGACTCCGACGACCTAGGGACGTAAGAAGTTCCGTCACCACCGATACCGCCATCTCCGGAGCCATCGACAACCAGGCTGTTCGCCCCGCCGGCGGCCGGGCCGCCGGTCTGGCCGCTCAACGTCATCGACGCCGTGAGGCTGCCACCGAACTTCTCGCCGATCAGGCTGCCGAGCTGGGCGCCGATCTCCGGAGCCAACTGTCCGTCGGGCCCCAATGCGGGCGCGAGTGCCGAGCCGAGGGCGAAACCGACCCGGCTGCCCGCCTCGGTCGCCGCACCGACTATGCCCTGCGCGAGCGCGCTGGACAAACTGCCGAGCTGGTTGACACCCTCGGGCTGTAGACCTTCGTTCTGGCGGTCCTCATTGCGGATCTGCAACGACCCCATCGGGGCCTGGTACGCGCGGCCGAGGCCGAGCGCCGCGGGATTGCCCTCGGTCTTCACCTGCATCGAGGCATCGAGCGGGTTGGGCTCACCGAGATCGGCTGGCTTGGAGCGGGTTTCCGCCGCTGTGGTCGAGCCGTTGTTCGACGCATCAGACCCGAACAGCGTGCCGAGCACACCACCCGGCCCGAAAGCCGGTGCAATCACCGAACCGATGGCGGCTCCGGCGGCGCCACCGGCGTTGATAGCCGCATTTCCGATGCCGCCCAAGGCATCTGCCACCAGACCGAACAGGCCGAAGTCCTGTGGGCGGAACGCCCCATCGGATCCGGTGGTTCCCATCGGATTTCGGAGCAGGTCGCGCCACGACTGCGCATTCGAGTTCGAGGCGCCGACCAGACCGCCGTCGGCGAAGCCCGGCAGCATGCCGTCGAGGTAGGTGGGCGAAGGCACCCACCCGCCGTTGATCGCGGCCAGCAGCGGCAGCGCCTTCGACGTCGCCGCCGCGTTGACCACGAACTCACCGGGCGAGAGCCGGGCGAGGACCTTGTCCTCGCGCGGACCGCCTTCGCCGTACACCCGGCCGCCCCTGGCGAACCGCGGTGTGCGGCGGGCGATTTCCGACCCGGAGCCGGTCTCGTCGATGATCTCGTCGTCGGAATCGCTGTCGCCGTGGCGATCTCGCGCCGGGTTGGACAGCGTGGCCTTCGAACTGATCCGGACGACCCTGGTGCGGGTCTTTACATCCTTGCCGTCCGGGCTGTAGCGGTTGAGCGCACCGGAGGACATCCAATTGGCGAAGAACCTCGGTACCGCACCGAGGATCTGATGAAAAGCCTGCGCGAGCGAACCGACCTGGACGGAATCACCAGTGATCCCTTCGGCCGAATCACCGGCCACCAGAATCGGTTCGTCGCCGGGCAGGGTGATGATCGAGGTGCCGCTGGTCTTTCCGCCCTCCCAGACGGCGCCACTCGGTAGTGTGACCTTCTTGCCGGGAGCGGGCTGGCCGTTGGTGGTCATGGCCAGGATGTCCGGCATAGCCATCACCGGCGGGCGCGACTGCTCAGGGCGCTTCGAGTCCGGCGGAGTCCGCACATCGGAGCTCATTTGTTTCTCCACATTCGCATCTACTTTCTCGGCCGCGTCCGCAGACCAGCACCCGTGCTCAGTTACTCACTCCAGCTGAGGAACTCGTTCATCTCGTTGATGCCGACCGCCGTACCGACTCGCTCGCGACCAGACTTGACGCCGGGCCTTGGCACCAGTTCGGGGCGGTTGCGCCCGTTCCTGGCATCTTCGGTTTTCGCCCATACGAGCCAGCGCAGGGAATCGGTGATATCGGCGAGCAGGTACTGGTCCAGTTGCCAGCGGTGGCCGTCGGGATTCATCGCGCGATACAGCGCGGACTCGGTGGGCAGCCATTTCACGATCGCCTTCAGCTCGTGCCAGCCGAGCGCCTCTGTGCCGAGGTGAGCCAGTCGCAGGCCGAGGGTGATCAGGTCGTATTCGATTGCCTCGCAATGCTCTTCGAGAAGAGCATCGAGGCTTAGGATTCCCCCAGGTTGACTCCCGAATGCGTGCGCCAAGCATCGAGCAGTTCGTGGTACGCCTCCGGGTCCATCTCGTCCATGACGGCGAGCGACTCGGGCGGCAGCGTCAGTTCCAGCAGCGTGTACATCGCGTCGACGTCGCCGAGGCGGCGGATCCGGCGGATCAGGCCCGGCTTGAGGTAGGACAGCGACGGCAGGTGCAGTTCGACACCGTCCACGGTGGTGACGAAATCGTCCTTCACCTGGATGGGCCGGTTGATGGTGATCGGAGCTTTCGGGGAAGTCATTGGTTCGCAGACCCTTTCATGACATGTGCTTACGCAGGCGGTTGTTGTTCGGTGAAAAATGAAGGGGCCCAACGGCGGCGGGCGGGCCTGCGCATAGGTGTTTGACCCGCCGCCGTTGGGGGCTCTATCAGGACGCGGTCTTGATGCCGTCGTCCAGGTAGCGGTAGGCCTTCACGCCGGCGTCGTCCTTGAACGCTTCGACGGTGATGGTGAAGCCGGCCAGCTCGTTCGAGACGAACTTGCGCTCCTGGACCTGCGAGATCGAGGCGTTCGGCAGCACGATGCGCAGCTTCTTGCTCTCGTTCAGCATGTCGAAGACCCACGCGCGACGCGGCAGCACGGTGCCGGTCTCCTTGACCGTGTACAGCTTGCCGCTGCTGGCGCTGGCCGCGGTGGTGGTGATGTTGGTATCGCCGAAGACCTCCTTGAGGACGTCCTCGTCCCACACCGCGTACAGGGTGAGGCCGAACCGGACCGAGTGCTCGGTCTGCAGGTTGGCGATGATGTCGGCGTTCCAGTCCTTGATCTGCTCGATCTTGCGCTCGCCCTTGGACTCGATGCCGTCCTCGGAGACGTAGCCGAGGGGCTTGAAACCGGCGGCCGGGGCGGCGCTCGCGCCGACAGGAAGCACGGTGTTGATCGGGGCGACGAGCACACCACCGGAAACGGAGACCGGAGTGCCGGCGCCGATGTACTTGCTAGAAGGCAGAGCCATCTTGATTTCTCCCTTGGGATTGTTGCGCAGGCCCATGGGATGGGGTTATTCAGTTGTGGCTCCCGGAAGGGAGTCAGGCGAGGACTTTGCCTCGCACGATCATGTCGGCGATGAACGCGTGCCGAGGGGCCGCGGTCGCCGTTTCGGTGATGTTGTCCTCGCCGGCATCCTCGATGTAGTCGCACCACACGGTGCCGAGGTAGCCGGGCGCGGCCGCGGTGACGATCGCCCGGACCAGCGCGAGAAGCTCAGCGCCAGAGCCGGAATCGTCGGAGCATTCGAAGACGACGCGCGGACGGTCCATGGCCAGGCTCGCACCGCGGCGGCCCTCACGGTCCTCGCGGTCCATGCGGATCCTGCGGTCGTTGCGCACCACCCGCACCATGCGCGCCGGACGCGGATCGGGCACCTTGGTGACCACCTTCGCCGTGTCGTGCAGCGTGGTGAGTTCCGTGGTGAGGAATTCGACCAGCGTTTTCTCGATGTCGGGGAACACGATTCGTTCAGTCATCGCGCTACCACCCTTTCGTGGCTATTGCTCCTGCCGGGCTTGCGCGATCCGCTGACGCAGCTGATCCACAAGTCCCGCATAGGCTTCGGTCTTGGTCGCGGCCTCGAAGGACAGGCCGCGGGGATGCACGGCGTACCAGAGGCCGTCATCGGTTTGGCTGACCTTGATGTCCTCCAGGTCGTAGAACTCCTCCGGATCCAGCGCGGGCCATTCACCGTTGTCGTCCTTGGTGACGTGCATTCCGGTGTCGAACGCACCGGGCTGACCGCCCGGCGTCGGCACCCAGCGGATCTCCACCAGCTCGGAATGCACACGCACACCACGCTTTACGAGATATTCGGCAACCCGCGTCGCCTGCTTGATCCCGGTCACCGTCGCCTCCGCCGTCTTCGGCGAGGTCTTGCTCTGCCAGGCGGGCAAATGGATGACCGAGAGCTCCTCGGCCAGCGCCTTCACCTCGGGATCCAGCTCCGCGGTAGCCTCGGATTCGGCGAGCTTCCCACTCAAAGCCTGCTGGATGAACGCGAGAAACTGCGGCGTAACCAGCTGCCCGGTATCGGTTTGCACGTACTCCGGCGGCGACTGATGATTCGGGAACTGGACGGATTCGACAATTTCCTTGTCAGACATGGATGTTCGTTGCCTCCGAAGGTGGGCATGAAAAAACCCAACCCCGGCAACGGGATTGGGTTTTCGAGAGAGTATGTGAGTGCGGGTACAAGTTCCGCCGATGGCTTCAGCCTAACAGGAAGGCTTCACCTAACGCAAGATCAAGTTTTCGGAATGTTCTGCCGCGCAGAGCTCTTCGTCCACCGAAGCCGACTACCAGCCGCCCGACACGAGCCACTCCACCTGGAAGTCCGCAGGCGAGATCTTGGTTGCTTCATGGCCTGGACGAAGCGAAATTTCGTCGGCTGACAGGATCGGGGTGCGATCCAGTTCGGTTCCGTCGGTGTAGGCCGAGATACTCGCGAAACCAGTGCTGCCGTCTTGGAAGACGTTCACCTTCCGTCGCTCGCGACCATCAGATCGAACCTCGCTGAACGTCGTGAGCGGCTCTGTGGCCGAGCCGGACTCGCGAACGACCTTGATGTACCACATATCTGGTTCCATCGGGGTGAAATCAGCGGCAAGGAGCACAGCACGTTCACGATCTACTGCCAGATCCTCGAGCTCGAGCACACCGTCCATCTCACCGAGATCCGCGTCGTCAGAGTCGTCGAGGTCCGTTGGACGAATCCCCACGAACTGACCGTTCTCGTCGACCAATCGGCGAGTCTCGGCAATCTCGTCCAGCATCCATTGCGGCACGACATCACGCGGATACATCTGCAGGTCCTGCTCGAGATCGAACCCGAGCAGTCCCTCATCCTCGGGCCGCTCGTATCCGAACACGGTGCTGACTTCGCCGGCACTATTGATCAGCAGTTGCATCGTGAACCAAGTACCCTGCCCTGGAACGTACATGAGATCCCGCAACTGCTGAACAGCGTCAGGAAAGCCGATACGACCCAATTGCATGTACGGACCGTCAGTAGTGTTGACCGCCACTTCGAATTCCATCGACCGCCCAACCAGAATGTATGTCAAATCAATGCTCACCCAATTATCCGGAGCACGTTGAACTGCATTTTCGGCGACCTCTACCATGAGCTCCTGCTGTCGAGCAACATCGAACGACTCAACACCGTCTCCAAAGTCATCAGTTGGCAATTTTCGCCTCGCTCCAAGAGATCTCGGTGACCTGCTGATACCCTACATGATAAGACAAGGACATGAAATCCTTACCTTGCACAATTCTCCCCGAGGCCAGCGCTTATTGACAATTTAGTTCACACCTGTGGTCAGGAACTCAGCGGCTCGATATCGTCGGCCCACGACGGTTGATTACCATTTCCGCCATCGACTCCATAACATCCCGGAGATCCTCCACGTCGGGGGCGGTCGCCGCAAACCACGACGACACACTCTGCCATCCATTGCCCGCACTCTCTCCCGCGACCACGTCCCACACCGGCGGATCATCCAAACCGAGATCCGCACCATCGATGACGTAATAGGCATAGCCCTGGTGCGAACTCAGCACCAGTAGCCCCGCCAGATCCTTGAAATCGTTGTCCAATGCCGAAAGCGCTTCTACCGTACAGCTCTTCGCATCCGAAGCAACACCGATGACTCCGAAGTCGCTACCAGTTGACCACAAACCTTGCTGAGCCCCGATCAACCGCAGCACCTCGCGGACAGCCACCGACACCGAGGTCAGCCCCTGCGCCGCTGCAAAACGACCGATCTCCGGGTCCGACGCCCCGCGTACCGAGCCACGTCGGAGACCGTCCGCCACGACTCCCTCGAAAATCGACCGAACACAATCGATCACCACGTCAGACTCCAGTCATTCACCATCTCCTGCGGCCAGCCATTCGGTCTGGAACGCGACTGGCGCTATCTCCATAACCTCACATCCGGGAAGCCTTGCGATATCGGTACCTAGGTTTGAAACTCGAGCAGCCAGGAGCGATCCAGAAATGCTCCCGGCATGTAGTCCGACTCGACCTCGACCGGTACCTCAGTGTCGTAAGCGAAGCACGCCAAAGCGAGCGGTGCAAGCGCCAGGCTGCCTGCCACATCATGGAGGCGTTCCACGTCCGATGTCCAGTAGATCCGGTGCAGCTCGAGCGCTTCCGCGAGCGCCTCGTTGAAGCTCTCCGGCCCCTTGAAGAGCAGCGCGTGGAGGAGGTTTATCGGGGGGTAGAGCATCAGCTGCAACTCCACCTGCGGAGTATTGCGCACCACCTCGGGGAAAGATGCGGCAATCGTGGCGCTCAGCTTCTCCGCCAGGCCTTCCCGCCCAAGCCAGAACGCCTGGAGTACGTCAACCCACAAAAACAAGAATTCGTCGGCTCCAGCACTGGCCGACCTCAACGCATCCACCGGAATCTCACAGAGCGCGGTAATACGCTGCTGCTCACGACAAACAGCGGCCAGGTAGAAAGCAGTGAGCCAGTTTCCCACGTTGGCGCTCGCCTGCGGTCCGGTCACAGGCAATGTGTGCACCTTGTCGCCGATGCGACGTACAACGCTGTCCTCGCTGGCGCTCGTCATGGCAAACAACGCCGATCCTGTTTGCATAGCCGTCACCACCGCGCGCCATGTCTCGATCAGATCAGCGTTCGGATCCACTAGGCACCGAGCCTGTGCATGACGCACAGCGAGATCGAAGGCTCGGCCGATCAAGCCTGGCGACTTCTCGAGCGAAGCGATGAACGCCGAGGCCTCCGTATCCGCGTCCGCAACGAGACGCTGGTCGTCGGGTCCAGGCGTGCCATGCCGGGCGACCGTTACGGTCACGGGATGCCCCCCTTGCTCAAGTCGAATTCCTTCACCTGGTAGCCAGCATACTTGCCCGAGTCGTTCCGCCCCCTGATCTCAAGGTAGTGGAGCTTGCCGACCGCGTACGCCGCTTCGGCGCGCTCTGCGAATTTAAGGTCACGTCCGCCCCGCTCCTTCATCAAACGAAGTATTTCGAAAAAGTACTCTCTCGTGCCTTCGAGCACTTTTGTTCCATCCGCCAGCGTCCGATATCCTAGGCGGGTACGTATGTCACTCTTATCTTCAACAACATACACTTCGCCATCTTTCCCGTAGCCGCCTTCATCGAATCGACCATTGCCATTTTTTGGGCCACCAAGCTCCACCAATTCAACGTCCGGAAATACTTCCGGAAGCGCCGCAAACCTGCCCACCTTCTCACCATACCGTTCCGCGTATTTCGTCATCTTGTCCTGCGCGGCACTGTAGGCGTCTCTTGCTTCCGCCTCCTTCTTCATATTCCTCACACTGGGGCTCAGCTCATTTCTCAGAATTGCATCCGCCTTGGCTTTCTCAGCCTTCATAACTGCATCAATCGAAGCTTGTCGAGTATGAGCATAGTAATCCAAGACCTTTCGAGCACCCCAGCCCGTATCCACACCCGAACTGTTACTCGTTTTCGCAGGAAGATATCCGGGCTTCAACGGTTTCGGACCAGCATCCGCTTCAATCCAGGGATGACTGGGCGACTTCCGCACTAGATGCGGCGGCACCGTTCCAGTGTGATCTGGTATATTATCGCGCCAACGACGACCATCACTTGTGTAGTACTTCTCGAAATATTTGGTATAATTATTCGCCAACCAGGTCTGATATTCGGTAGTCGTTGGAAATTCGCGAGGCATCTTCGCGAAATCGCTGTAGGTAAGAGGAACCTGACGAGCATCAACACCCCCACCACGCTTGTTTGCGTGATATTTCGTTGCCAATCCGTCTACAGTAGGTGACCCAGGATCAAACCGTCCCATCGATTCAGCGAAGGCTGCCCCCGAGACGGACCTTATCCCCTTTTCAATCTTTGCGGCTTCTTTTATGACCGATTCAATCGTGGCTTGATACAGCACGTCTAGCTGTTTCGAGCGGCTTCCGACTTTCTTATATACACCGTCTCGAAGCTTATCGGGAACGCCTCGGAGTACCTCTGAGCCAATCTTGGCAAATTCTGGTATCAGCTTGACGGTCGCGAGGCCATCACTGACGAATCCAGATGTCGCCGCCAAGGACTCGAACCTGGTCGCATGAAGACGTGCACTTTCCTGAGCGGTCTGCCGGCTCCCCGCCTGCTCGGCATGCACAGGCGCGGTGGACACAACTCCGCCAACTTCACCGACTGCCGGAACGGGCTGAGCGGACACCGGAAAACGTGTCGAGTTTCGCCCCGCAGGTAGGCCTGGTGCGGCGGTCTGCCTGGCATCCGCGAGCGCGACACGGGTGGCCTCTGTGACTGCTTCGGTTCCGGCGCGGGATTGCCGAATCGCACGGCTGGCGGCTTCCATCACCTTGGTTGCGGCCGCCGCACTCGCCTTTGCGGCAGTGCCTGCTCCTCGGCCGATCCCCTTGACGGGTATGAACCAGGTGAGCCCGCCGACGGTGAGTTGACCCGCGGTTTGCGCGGGATGGCGGGTGGATCCCTCTAGGTCGGTCATCAGCAGGAACTTGGAGCGGGCGTTGATACTGCTCTGCAGACCGCCCCAGATATCGTGGGTAGCATCGCCGAAGCTTTGCTGTCCGGTCAGCCACCCTGCGGTCGCCCTCCCAGCAGTCATCGCCAATTTGAAATCCGACACGACATTGTCGATCACACCGGAACCAATTCCGATGGCTAGACCGAGGCCGGCGCTGATCGTTGGTGGCAGCAACAGGTCGTGGCCCGTCAGATCCTTCGAAAGCGACGGTAGATTCGGCTCGTACCCGAGCCAGCCGCCGAACGTGTTGATATACGAGCCGACACCGCTCATCGTGAAAAGGCCTACGCCAAGACCCTTTGCTTGCTCCCACGCTCCCGACCTGTAGTTGTCTAGCGCGTCGAGAATCTTTTCGCCGGAGCTTCTTGTATCAATCTTCGGAGTTATGTCGAAATCTTCGTGCGATCCGTCGACTTTCCAAACCGTGTAATGCCAATAGTCTTTGACTTGGATCTTGGTGCCATCCGGCTGGAAGAATGTCGTACTGCCGTCTTTATTGCGCAGAAATTCTGTCCGCTTCCCCTTGTCGTCGTAGGAGAATTCGCGGACGATCTCTCCCTTCAAGTTCCGGGAGGTGGTGTGCAGAACTCTGCCGGAGAAGTCACGGGTCTGCTCGTACGAGCCGTCATCGGTGAGGTTGATCGTGGTGAACCGGTTCTTCAAGTCATTTATCAGCGTGCCACTGACCTGACCCTTAGGATTGATATGCAGTTCCTGCTGCGTGCGGGTACTGTCCATCCCGGAAATATCAATACTGCGATCAGGGTTGTAAGTGCGAGTCAAACCGTCGGTACCTGCGTACCACCCTGTAGTATCCGCTCGTCTTTCACCGACTAAATTGGTTCCCCGATTACCCATCTCGTCGGTGTAGGTACGGTACGACCGCTGAACATCATCGGCCTCCAGCTGCGTGATTTCTTGCTCACCGTTGTCCAGTTGCGTGGTGCGCCAGATGGTGCCAGTTCTGGTATCGAGCGAATCCGTGGTCAGCCCACCGTCGCGGAGAATCGAGACGATCGATGGCCGAGAGGGATCATCGCCAGCAACCACTGTGTATTGCAGTATCTCCCCGGCCTTTGCACCGTTCGTGCCAGGTGAATAGGCCACGGACATGGTGCCGCCCGAATTCATCCAAAGGTTGTAGCCACCCAAATCATTGGCTGTCCGACGGAGCGTGATCTCCTTACCGTCGCGCCCGACGATCGTGGTATCGACCGTCTGACCGCCGGTACCCGGCACAATCCTGCTGGTCGCGGTCCCCAACTCGGTCTGCGTTACCCATGGAACATCCTCGGCCTGCCCTTCGGGGGCGTTCCCGATGTCGAACATCGTCGGCCCCTTGTAGGTGGCCTCTTTGAGCTCCGGCTCCGCGGTTGCCTGATTCTGCGGTTGACCGTTCGCGGGCAGCAAGGGGCCTGGCTGCTCAGTCGTCACACCCGGCTGGGTCGCTGTCCGCTGCTGCTTGGCTTCCGCCTCTTTGGCTGCCTCCTGCTTCCGCTTCCTGGCTTCCGCCTCTTTCTTGGCTTGTGCCTCACGCTCTTTGGCCTGCGGGTCGGCCGGCGCAGTCGGAACCGGATTCGGTTGCGCGGGCACCGTTGGCGCCGACGTAGCCGGTTGCTCCACCTTTGGTGGGACAGCCGGGGTTGTCGTGACCGGGTCGCCGATGAACTGGGCCTGCGGGATCGTATTGATCGGCTGGTCCTCCGACAGAGTCATCGAATTCGCAACCGCCGAATCGATCAGCTGATAGCCGTTGTCGATCCGTGCAACCTGCTGCGCGGACGACTTCTCCGTCATCCCATAGAAATTCCTGACCCGACCACCGCGGGCGGCGTCGGATGCCGAATAACCATCCGCTAGGCCATTTTTCGACATCGCGGAGAGATTTGCGGTACGACTGCTAGCCCATGGGGCGGGATCATCGATGGTGGGCCGAACGGTGTCGGTCGCCATTTGAACACCTCACATAAATTTGGCAGCTCGAACCGCCGCGCCGCCGATTCAGGCGAATCGGCGGCGACGGTTGGCGTATCAACGGAAAGACTTGGACGCGTAATTCGCTGGGCGTCCGGCTATTTCGACCGCCGACAGCGGGTCGGGTCGGACGAATCAACGATCGATCAGACGACGCGCACGTACGACGCGGGGTTTGTGGTGGCGGTCGGGTTGAAGGCGGTGACGTTCTGACTGCTCTTTGCCTGCAGGGTGATCACGTCGCCTTGTGCGACGGACTGGGTGGTCGAGACGGAAACCGTTGTGGTGCCGGTGCCGCCCACTGGTTGGCCCAGGTTTGTCACGACGACGTTGTTGTTCACCAGGAGTTGGAGCGTCACTGTGACGTCTCGGTTGCGGCCGGTGAGAACGATCGAAGCATCAAGGAGGGCATTGGTTTTCGGCTTTTGGACGACCAAGCCGTCGCCGGACAGTGTGGATCCCGGATATCCCTGCGTGTCGGCGAGCCAGCCGGTGATGGGCTTGAAGGTCGCGTTCATCGCCGACCAGGTGCCATTTTTCGTCATCGACGAAGGCAAGAAGTCTGTTCGCACATCCAACGACAGCGAGCCCGCACCGGCGAGAGCGGCAGGCGTGCTGGCGCGGGCGGTGTGAGTGTGCGTCAACGTGCCGGCTCCGGACAGTTTGGCTGGCAGAGCAACGGTCACCGACAGTGCACCCGAACCGGAGGCGACCGTATCCGCGCCGGAAAGCGACGCGGCCGAAAGTTGGCCTGCGCCTTCTTGAACAGCACGGACGGAGACAGCACCTATGGCCCCGGTCTCGATACTCAGTGCACCATGCGTGACGCCGTCGGCGGTCAGCGGTGCCAGCCCCGAATAGCGACCTTCCGATCCGAACAGCGCTTCGGCCGTGGTGACTACCGAAATGGCTGTGCCTGCAGCACCTTCCGCACCGGCAGTCGCGGCCGAGCCGATCGCCCTGAGCACGCCGGCAGCCGCTCCAGCGCCGCTCAGCGCGGCGGCCACGAGCACACGACCGGACTTCACGGAGACTCCGGCACCGGGGGCGCCGATGCCCGCGGCGCCCGGCCGGGTCGGCTGCCGCGATGAGCAGGATGCCGATAGTGCGCCGATCCCTCCCGTACCCACGTCGAGCATTGTCTGGACGGCATCGAGTAACACGGCGATCGCCGCGAATCCGCCGAACCGAGCAATCAGATAGGGGCGGATCACCGGTACTATCCCGCCGACGAAGGTCGTGGGTATGACCGGTGAATGCGTCTGTGCGATAGAGGTTTTCGGTGCAACCGCGACGGTGATCGGTGTTGTCGGCCGGAAAGCGATCACTGTCTCGAGTTGAGTGGCCATTGCCGCCCTCCTGGTCGAATCCGGCTGGATACGGACGCACTCCGTGACCGAAGACGTCAGATGACTCGCACGTAAGAGGCGGCGTTGCTGTTGATTTTCGCGTTGTCCTCGGACGCGCTCTCATCGCCCTTGACTTGCACCGTGACGACATCGCCCGCGGCTACGGCCAGGTTGGTTTTCGATATCTGCACCGTCGTGTCACCACTGGTCGCGACATCTGTGTCGGCTCCGGTCACCACGACCGTGCTGCCGACGAGCAGGCGCAGCGTCACCGTATGGCCGGACCATCCACCAGTGCCGGTGAAGACAATCGATGCGCTTACGGAAGCACCCGCCTTGGGCCCCTGGACCACCAAACCGTCGTTGGACACGGTCGAACCGGTATCGGCGACCCAACCGGGGATGGTTTTCCAGGCATTGGTCATCTTTGCCCAGTCGCCGCTCTTCGTCATCCGCGCCGGTCTGAAGCTCAGCGCGGTCGCTACCGACAGCGCTCCGGCGGCCGAGTGTCCCGCTTCCGATCTGACACGCGCGGAGAGCGCGGACTCCAAGGTTCCTGCGCCCGTGAGAGTTGCGGGCTGCGACGCCGCGACCGAGAGCGAGCCTTGGCCCGACAGTGAGGCTCGCGTCGTGACCAGACCCGCGAGAGCGCTCACACCGGAGAACGGTGCGGCAACAGCGATACTGCCGATCACCGCGTTCGAGGTCGTCAGCCCGCCATCGCCGGTGTGATTCGCGGTTTGCGGCGGCACAGCCGAGTAATGACCGTCCGAGCCGAACCCGACGTCGATTGCGGAGACAACCGCCGACGACGCCGCCAGCGCGCCGTCGGACCCCGCGGCGGCCAGTGGCCGCACGCCGGAAATCGCGCATGTCACCGCGCCCGATCCGCCCAGCGCGGCCGGTACCAGGGCACGTCCCGACCTGATGGCCACTTGCGTGGCTGCGATGCCCTCCGCGTCGGCGCCGGAAACCACTGCGCCTCGGGCCGATTCGGTGATCGACAACCGGCCTCGACCGTTGGCGACCATGGCTGGTTCGATACGGGCGCCACCGGGTTCGGCCGACATGGTCGCCGACCCGCCGAACGTCGCAACGAGATACGGCCGGATCAGCGGAACTTCGTCGTCGACGACGGAAGTCGCCGTCGCAGGCGTGAATGCCTGGAACACAGTGCTTTTCGGTGCTGGCGAGCGATTCACCGACGGGGTCGGCGCCGCGGCTCGCACCAAGGAATGTGCGGCCACCCCGGCACTCCGATCAGGACTGGGTGAAGGTCGGGGTGATCAGCAGCTGGCTCTGTCCACCGAGCGTGGTCGAGCTGATCGCGACCTTGTCGATGAAGTCGGCGACACCGCCGGTGGCGGTCTTCCACAGGCCGACATGGGTGTAGGTGCCCGGGGGGAGGTCGATGGTGACCTGGGAGCCGTTGATGACACCGCCGGTGCCCGAGGTCCACGTGGTCTGCTTGCGGGCGTATGCCGGTGCGCCACCGGATGCTTCGTTCGAGCCGTCCACACCCGGATCGGCCTTGTGCACGCTCACGTACGCGCCCGAGGCGCCGGCGATGGTCTTGTAGGCGTCGGCCAGCACCTGACGGGTGGCGGCAACAGCGATAGCCATGATGAACTCCTGAAACGAGAGAGATTGAGCAGCAACGGGATTGATTACTGCTTGCGGCGGACGACGCCGTAGAACCACAGATATTCGGTGGTGGGTGTGGTCGGATAGGACACGTACAGGCGGTATTTCGCGCCCGCGGGGATCAAGTCGGCCAGCTCGGCTTGGATGACGAACCGCGCCTCGCCTTGGGCGATCGCCGCGTTCCATGTGTCGAGCACGGTCTCCGTAGCGTCGAGCAATACGATTCGCACGACGGAGCCGGTCGGGAAGACCCCGCCGTCGGCGAGCGCGACGGTGTGCACGAAGTCGGCGCCCTTGGACAGCACCAGAGTTCGGTTGCTCGGGTCGTACCCGAGCTGTTTCTGTTCGGTCATGATGCTCCTGCCACCTGCGCCACACCGATCACTTCGACCGGGGGTTCGTGCGCATCGGGCTCGATGAAGACGGGCTCGGCAACCGGTTCCAGGTCGCCGAGGAACAGGCTGCCGCGCGGGATCGGGCCTGCGCCGCTGTCGGTGGACACCGTCAGCAGCCCGTTGGTCAGGGTCAGCGACAGCTCGTGGCCGTCGATCGTTACGAGGGTGGTCATAGATCCTCTGCTCTCCAGTCACCCCAACCGCCGCCGTTGACCCAGCTGGCACGCTGGGTTCCGAGGCCGACGTAGCGATAGGCGGGCCCCTTGGGCAAGACGTTGGTCTGGTCGGTGTAGGACAGAACCTGTACCCAGGCCCCGTCGACTTTCTTCTCGGCCGTGAAAACGTTGCCGATCGCCTTGATTCGAATTTCGGTGTTGTCGGCGACATTCGCGTCCGCACTCACGAGCGGAGTGAAGGTGTCGCTGCCGGTGACTCGCCAGATGGCGAAACCGTCACTGCCCGCGCCCATTGCGACATAACTTTGATTGGTCACATCGGAGCGCACGACCAGCCAAGCGGCCCTGGTTGTCGGATATCGCAGGCGACCGGTCACGATCTGGTCGTCGTAGTTGAGGCTGCGGCCGTAGATGTACCGGCGCAGACCATCGTCGCCGCCGTAGGCGACGAATACGCCGTCCTCGACGGTGGCGTATCGGGCCGACATCCGGACCAGCGATTCCGGCATCCCCTCCTCGAAGTCCTCGAAGAAGATCAGCTTCATCGGGTCCCCGGTGACGAGCGCCTTGCCGATCGAAACGTAAGGCGTGTACACCGAAGTGAATCGCAGGCTGCTGCCGGCGATGACGGTTCCGGCGGTCAGTGCCGCCGCACTGGCGAAGTTCGACTTGATCTGCGGCGGCCACACTTCCGGCGACCGAGGGATATCGACCGACGGAATACCGAGCAGCTGACGAGGATTGCCGCTGCCGCGCTGGTGGATGCCGACGAAGGCGGTCTCGCCGGTCGCGAAGATGATGTCGGCGGGCAGCTGTATCGACCGTTCGAATCGTGAGTTGGTGATCAGCGGTGTCTGGTTGTCCGACACCCATTCGATCTTGACGTCGCCGGTGTTCAGCATCCGGCCGACCACCACGTACAGCTCACACGGGCTGCTCACGTCGTCGGGGATATAGGTGACAACCCGGCGGCCGCCGTCGTACAGACAACGGATGAACGCGCCCTCCATCGAATTCGCCGGCGGCGTGTATCTCGGGGTGAGCAGCCACCACAGGTTCGCGACTCCGTTGCCCGCGGGGAAGGTGAGCAGATCCCACCCGGCGATCGCCCCGGACGCGACGCTCCACAGCGCGGTGTGCAGCAGGGTACGCGGAAACGACGACTCCTCGGTCAGATTCATCGTCTGCCAGTACGGCCGCACCGGAAGTCCGTCCACCACCACCTGAACGCGCGAATTCGTCGCCTTGATGACCGGTGTCTGGCCGTCGGCGGTCTGCTGCGCGGTGTCCGCGGACTGCTGTGCGTTGCGTGCGTTGCGCATCGCGCGGTCGGCGTCGTCACGCAGCACCTTCGCCCAGCCCGAAAGGTTGATCAGGCCGCCGGTGGCTCCGGTGACAGCGTCGCAGATGTTCGCGACGAACATCTCCAGCCCTGCCTGCATCACCAGGCCCATGTTGACCTGAACGGGGTTGTAGGACTTGAGGACATCGGCGCGCATCGACGCCATGGCGTTTTCCTTGGTGACCTTCGAAAGGCCGCCGATGTTCTGCTCGCCGGTCCGGCCCGTATAGGAACCCTTCGGCAGTTCGCGGTTCGGTGAGGTCACGGGGTTGCCTCGGACGCGCCGGGCTCGAACGTACCCTCCTGCGCCACATCGGGTTCCAGCTCGCGCGCGTCGACCAGATGCGACAGCTCGCCGGACTCCCGCAACTGCCGCACCAGCTCACGGCGTTCATCGATCGACATATCCGCGATCGAGGGTGTGGTCACCTCGACCGGCGGCGGTGTGCCGATCGGCACCCATCGTCCCGCTTGGCCGAGCCAGTGCTCACCATCGCGGCCCGCCGGTTGATATTCCAATGTCTGATCCTCGGGATAGTGCCGAAAGCCCAAGTCCCACAGGTGTTTGGACCATTGGCCGAGCACCTGGGGCGGCAGCAGCAGCGGCCCGTTGCGCGGGCCGGGCAAACCGACCAGTGCCCAGACGAATGCCTCGTGCGGATCGTTTTGATCGCATTCGTGCTGCAATGGAAGCGCCATCGATTGTCTCCGTCTCGAATTGTGCTGCGCTGGTTTACATGACGCCGAGTTCTTGCAGGTCGCTCATGATGGACTGGATATGCCGCAAGCCGCGCGACACCGGCTCTTCGAGCGCCTTGTCGTCGCCGATGGTGATCGACCACGCGGGCGTCACGCCGCGCCGCCATGAAAGCTCGAGCGCGGTCACCTGATCGACGAAAATCTGTCCCGACGGCATGCCCGCGATGGTCGCGCCGACCCGGTCACCGAGGAAGAAATGGCCCTGGCCGTTCTCCCCGATCAGGTACGGCGCCCCGTCGGCGACGGTGAGCTTGTGGCTGGTGAACGACCGAGTCGCCCACAAGCCCGCACGCAACGCCACCAGACCGGACAGCGAGTAGCCCGATTCGGCGCCCTTCTGGAAGTATTCGAAGTAGTGCGACCACCCCATTCGCGGGGCGCGCTGCGGGGATTTGAACGACAGCCAGGCGAGAATGGTGTCGCGATACAGTGGCTTGAGGAACGCGTCGATGGCACCGCCGAGCGGAACGCCGGTGACACCGAGAATCGCATTGGCCATCAGGTCGCCCGCGATGTTCACCGCCGCCGAGATGCCCTCGTTGACACCGTACGCACTGTGGCCACCGGTATTGATCTGCACCGCGGTGGCGGGCGATATGGTGAATTCGGACGTCTGGATGCCGGTGTACTCCGACTCGCGATAGACCACCCACGGGCTGCTCGGCAGCGTCCCCAACCAGCCGGGTTCCTTGTATTCGGCCGGGGCATTGGGATTCGGTAGTTCCTTCTCGTCCTGCTCCAGGAAGTCCTTGGTGAACTTCTGGAATGTGTGCAGGAGACCGTCGAGCACCGAGCCGCCTTGCGAAGTCCCGTCATAGAACCCCGACTTGTCGACGATGTCGAAGATCAGGCAGCCGTGCCGCAGGTTCGCGCCGGGCCAGGGCGGTGGGTCGCCGTCGAGATAGCGGCGGCAAGTGACCATGAGCTGTGCGTCGTCCAAGGTGGGTGCGGCCATGTCGTGCCAGGTCTTCCAGCGCGAGGACAGCACCGTCCAGACCGAGGTGTCGGACAGGAAGTCATTGGGCGCCACCACCATCGACCACGTCGACTGATCCAGGTTGAACCACTGCGCCGGATCGAGCGGATCATCCGGCAGCGCCCACAGGCTTGCCTCCTTGCGCAGGACGTTGAGGAACAGCGCCAGCTTGAGACACCAGCGGGACGGGCCCGCCAGCATGAACACCCGCGGAAACTGAATGGCCGCGGGCAGAAACGGGTTGCTCCATGCCTGGATGAACTTCAGCTCGTGGTAGTCGTGCATGAATTGGATTGCGACGGTGTGTAATCCGGTCTCGGTCTTGCGCAATGTGGCGGTCTTCATTCGGCCGCCCCAACGGGCGCCGTCCTTGTCCACCGTGATGTGCACGTTCTGTGTTGTCCGATGGCGTGCGTCCATCACCCATTTGGCGAGGTAGTGGTCGGCGGGCAACTCCAGCAGACCGGTGCCCGATTCGTTGAGCAGCCACTTGAAGTCGGCGGCGTACTCGGCGCGGCAGATGCCGCGCAGGTTCCAATCGCCATCCCACAGCCGGATGAGCGGCGGCTGAATTCGCAGGTCCTTGCGTTCTTTTCGCGCCGCCACCGCGTCGCGGTAGACAACCTCCAGGTCGGTCGTCACTGCAACCCCCACGGACGCGACCAGTTGCGCGGACAGCGCACCTGGACCTTCGCACCGGCAGGCGCACCCGTCACCGTCACCGGCACCTTCGTCGGCGGGGTCCACGGCGGCACCGAGTGCAGGAACATCTTGCCGTTCATCCGCGCCCACACCGAGGTGTTGTCGGCCGCGACGATCATCTCCTGCATCGGATCCGTGTCGACCGTAACGTGCTGCCCGGCAACCAATGTCGGCAGCGTGATGACTCGGTTCTTGAAGTCGTCGTTCTTCCAGGAGAAGTCGGGAAGCGTCCACACACCCGGCGCGGTCGCGACCCAGCGCAGCCACAACGGCTGGTCCGTCGGATTCGACACCGTCAACCACAACGTTTCGGACCGGCCCGCGGCCTGCGTGTCGGTGGTGGTCGTCGCCGTCGCCGTCACATCGGCTTCGACCCACCATGGCACGCCCGCGGTGCAAGTCATCACGACCTGCCCCCACTGCTTCAGATGCGGATCGAGCTTGGGTTTGAACTCCGGCTGCTCGGCCATGCGCAGATGCAGAGTGCGCGAACCATATTCGGTCGTGATCGTCAGGCGCGAGTCGCGGTCGTATGCCCAGGCCTTGCGCCAAGCCGAATCGACCGATTCCCAACTGGCCGAATCTGTTTCGAAGATGTTGACACCGAAGACGACGTCCCGCTTCTGCCAATTCGTGCCACCGTAGGTGGCGCCGATCTGGAAAGCGGACGAATTCCAGATGGTCTTCACCGGCGCGTCGTACAGCCCGGTCGGCGCGCTGGCCAACTCGACGCCCTCGGCGGCCTGTCCTGCGCCGGAGAGCGTCCAGTGGGACCCGTCGACGCCATCCACTTCGATGAGTGCGGCCTCGGCCACGTCACTTCACCTCTGTTCGATTGTTGAGATTAGGTCCAGCGGCCGGTATAGGTCAGCGCCCGCTGTGCCTCGAACGTCTTCGCCTTCTGGAATGCGGTATCCACGTCGGGGGTGGAGATGTTGATGACCATCGACTGGTCGACCACACCGGGTGCCCCACCCTGCTGGGCACCGCTGGGGCGTTCCACCACCGTCTGCTGCTGATTGACCGCCGCCAGGTTGGCGGCGTCGTCGGCAGCCTTCTTCGCCAACGCGCTGTTGATGGTGTTCGTCGCCTGGGCTTGGGCCTGAAACGCGTAGGGAATCGAATCAGCGCCGACCAAGCCGAGCGCATCCTTGGCGTTTCCGCCGATGAACGCGCCGACCACATCGCCGAATTTGCCGATGCCGTTCTCCAATGTGCCCGCCGTCCCGGCCTTTTCCTTGTCCAGGCCGGGAAAGAGGTTGAGGAAGCCCTTCTTCGCCTCCGCGGAAGCAAGCTGCGACCAGCTCGAGTAGACCGGTCCACCGTCGGCACGGCGCGCCACGTCACCGCTGTTGATCGCTTCGAGCACCGGCCGGTGCACTTGAGTGGCTGCCGCGTTGATCACGAACTCACCGTTGGACAGTAGTGCTGGGATCTTGTCCTCACGTGGGCCACCGGGACCGGAAACAAAGCCGCCGTCGGCCAACTGGACAGCTTTGGCGGGGCGGGCAGGCTTGTCGAATCCGCCCCATCGCTTGGCTTCTCGGATCTTCTTGCCCGATTCGGGTGCGTCGATGATATTCGCAGTGTCGCTCGCGACGATGCCCACATGCATCGGACCGTTGGGGCCGAATTCGCCGAAGATCACGTCGCCCGGCTGCAGCTCATCCATCGAGACCGCCCAATCCCGCGACTGCGCAAGCTGATTGACGGTGTTGGGGCGGAGATCGATCTTCTTGCCCGTACCCTGCCACACGGCGTACTCGACAAGGTGTGAGCAGTCGAAACCGGTCTTCTCGAAGTCCCGGTTCCGGTCTGCGTCACCGCCGTTGTCGGTTGTCCCCAGGCTCGGCCCATCGAGTCCACCGCCACCCCAGGCATAGTCGACGTTGAGCTGGCTACGTGCGGCCGCCACGATGGCGTCGCCGATCGAACCGGTCGGAGCTGGATTCGCCTGCGGTGCGCCCTTTTCCACCGGCTTCTCAGCGGGCGCCGACGGAGCCGGGTTGGCGGCAGGCGCGGGCGGCGCGGGATTCGGCGCGGGTGGCGCGTCGCCGGCGACAACAACGGCGCTGCCGAACAGATCCGCCTCTGCCTGGCGCCGCTTCACCAGTCCCTCGACGCGACCGTTCGAATCGTTGACGAACAGCCCGAACTTCTCCTGAGCGCCCGCGTAATCGCCTTCGTTCAGCCTGGCGAGCACATCGGATCCACCGAAGCCGCCCGCGCCGAGGTTGTAGGTGAAGCTGACCATGGCGTCGAACTGGTTCTGGTTGATCGGCACCTTCACCTTGGTGCGCACCGCGTCCTGCGCCCAGCCGGTGTCGCTGCGCAGGTACTCTTCGGCCTGTTCCGGAGTGATCTTGGCTTCGGTATCGTGCGGCACATCGTTTCCGGTGTGGCCGTAGCCGATGGTCCAGATTCCGTTGGTATCGGTGTAGGCGTAGAACGGGCGACCCGGTTTGCCGTTGCCTTCGAAGCCCTTCAGCAGATCGACGAGTTTGGAACTGGCGCTGAACTCGGAGGCCGGCGCCATGCCTGTCGGACCTGCGGCGGGCTCATCCTTTTTCGGTTCACCGAGCGGCGGATCGGTTGGCTGGCCGCTGCGTTCGAGCGGCTTCAGGTTCTTCCCCCGCAGTTTCGCATCCGGTGCGGTCTTTTCGGGCGCGGCAGGCGGCGCCGGTGCGGCAGCGGCCGGTTGACCGCCCGCCTCGACAGGGGTGCCGAACAACGCCGCTTCATCCGCTCGGCGCTGCTTCAGCTCGAACCCCATGAACTCCTTTTTCGCGCCCTCGTAATCACCTCGGTTCAGCGCCTTGGTGAGGTCGGACTTGGACTCGAGCAGCCATCCACCACCGAGGTTGTAGGCGAAGGACACCAGTGCGTCGAACTGATTCTGGTTGAGCGGCACCGTGATGTTGTCTTTGACCGCGGCCTCGAACCGGACAAGGTCCTTCTGCAGGAACTCGTCGGCCTGCTCAGATGTGATCTTGTAGTCGACATTGTGCTCGAAGTCGTCGCCGGTATGGCCATAACCAATGGTCCAGGCGTGGAACTGTCCATCGTCCTGGTAGGCGTAGAACGGTCGCCCAGGCTTGCCGTTGCCCTCGTGCGCTTTGATGAATTCGCGGCCGTTCTGGCTGGTCCGGAAACTCGATGCGGGTGCGGTAGCGGCGGGAGCGGCAGGCACCTGTTTCGGTGCACCAGGATTGGCTCCCGTCCCTATATCCGGCTTCTGCTCGACAGGTTTGCCCTCTTTAGGCGCTTCCGTCGGTGGATTCGGTGCGGGCGCTGCGGGGGCCTGCGCCCCACCGGGAGCGGTGACCGGTCCAGTTGCCGCCCAGTGCACGTGGTTGCGGTGGTCGGCCATCATGCCTTCGCCGTAGAAGCTCTTCCCGTCGCCGACGAACTCCCCCTGTTTGATATTGCGGTCGAACGGATCATGGATGAGTTCGTGCGTCTGCCCCTTGAAGTTGTCGGCGATGAAGTTCGCCAGAGCGTTCATCTCGGGTGTGTCTTTGGCGTCCCTGCCACCAGGGGTATTCGAGAAGTCGACGGCCCGGCCCTTACCGTGCCAGTCGCTCGCGCCTTCCCGAAAGTCGCTGCTGACAGGCAAATTCGGAAACTTCTCCTTGACCAAGGCAATCATCGAGGCGGCGATCGATTGGTCGATCGGAGGGTTGGACTTGAATTCGACCATCCCGCCGTCGGCGAATTTCGCCGCGCCGCTGTTGATTGCCTCCAGGAGTGGACGATTCGCCGCGGTCGCCGCGGCGTTCACGACGTACTCCCCGTTGGACAGCCAAGCGGGAATCATGTCGTCCCGCGGACCGCCGGGCCCTTGGATTGCGCCGCCGAGGGCCCTTGCCTGCGCGAAAGGCGCTGTGGGTGATCCATCGACGGCGTACTGCGTCGGAATCGCGGTGCGCGCCTTGATACTTACCTCGTCGAGCATGGACGACAGCGCTCTGAGTTGCGCGACGGCGTGACTCGTATCGATGCCGACACTGAGCTCGTTGGTGGCCGCCTGCAGCTGCCGTAATTGCGCGTGCGCCTTGGTGGTATCGAGCCGCACATCCGCCTCGAACGTCGAACCGACGGCGTTCAGCTGAGACTGCACCGCGTCACGGAAGCCGTCCATCAGCTTCGGCTGGATGGTCGCCATGATCTTGCCGGGATCCGGCGTACCGTTGTTATCCGCCATGATTTACGCACCGCCTGATCGGATCGCAGGTATTCGATTGAGTTGTGGATGATTTCGACGCGGAGTGCGTCAAACGGCGCGGTCCGCGTCAACCGACGCAGGCACGATGAATTCGTCGATCAAGCTCTGCATCGACCGCAGGCGCGCTTCCTCACGCACCGTGTCCAGCGCGGTGATCGGACGCGGCATCGGCCTGATGGCAGGCGGGTCGGCGCCCGCGGCCGCGATCACCGCGGCCTGCACCCCCTGGACCGCGTCGATGATGCCGAGCAGTAGGTAGGTGTCGAGGGTGTACCCGTCGGGTGTCGGCTCCTCAGCGGAGGTTTCGCCTTCACCGTCGCCGTTCAGCTCGAGTGCAATGATCTCCTCGGCGATCGCGCGATCCATCGCCAGCGCGGTCTTGTATTGCGAGCCCCGCGGCAGCCGATCCTTGAAGCGCCAGATCGTGCGCCAGTCACGGGTTCGTAAGTCGTTGGGCCCGAAGCAGTCTCGGATGTCGATGCCGCGCTCGAGCAGGTCGTAGTCGAGCGCGGCACCGAAGCGATCCCAGAACTCTACGAGCCCGAGGATCCCCCCGGCAGCTCCGTCGATCCCGCGCCGTAGAAGTAGGCGTACAAGTCCCGCTGGAAGGCGATCCATTCGTCGAAGGGCCGTTCATCGTAAAGGGCTTCGACGGCTCCGAATTGGTCACCCAGCAGGATTCGCAGCTGGGCATCATCACCCTCCGCGTCCCGCATGGCTCGCGCCTGTTTGCGGGTCATCGGCTGGATGACAATGTCTTTCGTCAACCGATACGGTGCTCTGCGGCGCTCGGCCAGCTCCTGTTGTAGCTCATAGAAGCGGCCGACTTCTTCGGACGGGACGGACTTGCGAGTTGCCATAGGGGATCTCCGGTTCGGTGCTGGTGTCAGTCGCGGTTGCGCGCGTGCTTGCCGGTCGCGGCAGGCGCGGCCGTGGTCTCCGCCTGGCGATGGCCGAGCGAGTAGACCGCATTGACGTAGGACGTGGCGTCGAACACCTCGTACTCGTCGGTGCCGTCGGTCATGGTGACGGGGTAGCTGACTGGAATTGCGGACATCGAATGCCTTAGCTCTCTCTCCGATGCGAGTACAGGAAGAAGTGACTGCGTACCGCGACCGGAGAAGCGCGGCACGCAGTCACGATCGAGCCCCTCGGGCTAGCTGACGGTGACGTTGCACGTATCGGTGAGGGCCGCGCCGCCACCAACAGGGGTGTAGGACGCGGTGATGGTCGCACTACCCGCGGCGACGCCGGTGACCACACCGTTCGCGGCGACGGTCGCCTTCGCCGCGGCCGACGAGCTGAACGTCACCGCCGAGGTCGGCAGGATGCCGCCGAGCTGGTCGACGACGGTCAGCGGGGCCGAGTTGTTACCGGTCGCGACCGAAAGCGTCTTCGGGGCAACGGCAATCGAGCTGACGGTGTACAGGATGCCCGACTTGGCGAGCAGCTTCTTCCAGCCGGTGCCGCCGTAGCCGTGTGCCACCGCGTAGCCGGCGTTGTCATCCTTGAACGCGGTGAGGGTGAGCTTCTGCGACAGCACGGTAGTCGGATTCCACTGCTCACCTGCCCACTTGGTGACGGCGACCTTCGGCATCACCTTGAAGATGTAGATCGGGTCGGCGTCGGTGCCGTCCTTGCCGATCACGATCGCGGAGTAGTAGGTGATCTGCGAGGCGGCGGGCTGGGCGAAGCGGACCTCGCCCGACTGGCCGTCGGCTCGCACCTGCGCGAGGTTCGCGTTGGTGGTCAGCGCGATGTTGAGCGCGCTGGTCTGCTGCGGCTCGAACTCGATGGTGGTGATATCGCTGGTGATATCGTCGCGCGTCGGCTGCATTTCGCCATACGATTCGATCGGCGAGGCGGTCACAGCGCGAGCGAAAGCGACACCGGCCTTCTTGTCGATGAGACCCACCGACTGGAAATCCGAAGGCAGCGTCTGCAGCTTGCCGGTGGAGTCGGTGAAGGCCGACGGCACCGGGGTGTACCACGGCGCGAGGAAGACGGCGGCGTCGAGCGGCTTGAGCAGCAGCGAGTTCTTCGCGGCCTTGAGGTCCGACAGATTGGTGGCGGGCAAGGGTATCTCCTTCAGGGGCCCGGTAACCCCGGGCGTGGATACAAACGAATTCACCCCCGCATGAGGTACGGGGGTGCGACCGACCGCTACTGGCGGCGGGCGTGCAGTACGAACCCGAGCTCGACCATCCGGTCGAGCGGATCGAGGTTGGGGAAGTCCGCGGTGCCCTGGCTGCGCTGCAGTGTCGGCGGGTGATAGGCGACGCCCTCGACATCGAGTTCCTCGGACCAGTCGACCAGTACGCCGTTGACCCGCGTGCCAGGTGAACCGAGCACCGCCTCCCGTACCTTCGCGGCGAGTTTCGCGGCGGCGGTGCGGGTTTGCGCAATGGCGACCACTCGCACCTTGGCAATGTAAGTGACCTTGTTGATGTCGTGGCTGCCGCTGAGTTTGCGCACCCAAATCATGGGCAACGCGGCATCGACCAGCGGGCCGGTCGCGGGCAGCGATGCCGCCGTGATCGCGATCGGGGTGAGCAGATCGATGAGTAGCTGCTCGAAATCGGGGAATTCGCCGGGCGCCGGATACGGCGCGGTCACTGCTTCACCTGCACGTCGACGTGCAGAGTGCCGAAGTTGGCATCGCCTTCGTCGTCGGCTTCGGTGTCGTGGTGTTCGGTCATGATCTCTCCAGGAATCGAGGACGAAGACGTCAGAGGCCGAGCAGCGGGAAGATCACGGGCGCGATCTTGATAACCAGCTCGAGCAGGGCGAGGATGACGGTGCCCATCGGGTTCACCTCCTCTCGTTCGTGAAAGTCAGTGGTGCCGAGAGGAATCCGGGACGACTCGGCCCGCTTCTACCAAAGCCTTGAAGGCCAGGTCTTTTCGGCGGCAGTAGTCGGTGGCGCAGGCGCGGTGGACGCGCATGATCTGGTGGGCCTGGTCGATGGTGAGCGGGGCCGTGGGGGTGGCGTGCTTGCCCATTTCCAGTAGTTCGAGGACCTCGTCGTCCATGGCAGCCCTTCGGGTGGGTGGGGTAGGTGGCCCCACCCCCGGTGAGGGGTTACCGGGGGTGGGGCGCGACGCCCCGAGCGCTTCGTCCTTCTGCTACCGCGCGCTTGGCTGCTGCGGGAGATGGGAGCGGTGATTTCGGGGCGGGTATGTGGCAGGCTCTTGCCCGCTTTCATCGTCTTCGAAGAGGTTTCGGGGGCGTGCCACAGTCTTTGGGCAGGGCTGAGATGCCCTGGCGTGGAACGGCTTCGGCCCCGGCTCACCGGAGTGAGACGGGGCCGAAGCCGAACGTGTCTATGAAAGATGTTGGAAGTCAGGGGGTTCCGGAGAAACCGGATGAGGGCGCAGCTCTGGCGCTGCACTCAGCTTCACCTAAGCGCGCCACGATGTCAACCCCGGAATACAAAACCTCTGGAAATATGCAGGTAGAACGCACTTTTCAGCGCACTCGACTCGGCTCACAGCCCGGCTGCTCCTCCCCGACAAAGGAGCAGACAGGCAATGTGCCGAGGCTGGGCCTCGGCACACTCTCACGCAAACAGCGAACAGGGATCCCGGCCCAACAAAAGGGCCGCTGTGATGAGGTCACACAGTGTGGCTCGATCCTGCGAAATTCGACGTTCCACGTCGATACCCAACCCCTCGCGCACCCGGTGCAACGACTCCGCATCAAACAAATGGGCGAACACTAACCCACTCTTCTCATCCACCTGGCAACTCCACGCACCTAAGACCTCCGTGGTGACGTCCATAACAAGTAGGAGACGACACCCCGGAGGTGCAACACACCCTTGCTCGGAGCCATTACTGTTCGCGAGCGGTATCAGTTTCGAGTTTGCGTAGTTCATCTGTCAACTGCCCTAAACCCCACAGTCCGTGCGGCCGACCCGCACAAAGTGTGCGGGATCGATGCTGGGAGGTGAGCGGGGTGGCTGACCAGCGTTCCCCGATCGGGAAGTACATCCGCGAGAGACGCGAGGCGTCCGGGTTGACCCGTCAGCAGCTCGCGGATCGCACGAAGTTGTCGCTATCGCTGATCGAGAAGGTCGAGCTCGGCTCGCGGGAGCCGACGATCAATGCGCTCGGGCACCTATTCGACGCGTTGCTGGTGCCGATCCCGTATCGGAAGCACGTGCTTACGCTGACGATGCCGAATATGTTCGAGAACTCGATGGGGCCCGGGCCGGGTGTGCCGACTCCCGACGACATCACCGATCTCGAAAGCCTAGGTCATCCGGCCTGTTTACAAAAGATGCCGAGCTATGACCTGGTCGCGGTGAACGCCGCCTTCGCTCGCACATTCCCGGGCCTGGGGGCCGGATCGAATGTCATCGAATGGATGTTCCTGGATCCGGTGGCGAAAACCGTCATGACGGAGTGGCACAAGGAAGCGCATTTGATGGTCTTCGCGTTTCGCATGCTGGCACCCGGGCTGGTGCCGACCTCGCGGGTCGCGGAGATCGCGGAACGATGCCGCGCGGCGCCGGAGTGGAATTACATGTGGACGGCCGAGGTTCCGCCGGAGCACATCGTGCGAGATCGGGTTCTGATTCAGGACCCGGTGTCGAAACAGATCCGGCGGATGATCATGCGGTTGTACAGTCCGGAATTTCCGACCAGACCGTGGTGGCTGTATCGGGTCATTCCCGCTGGTTGAACCGGCCGCCCCGCCTGATGTCCGGGGCGGCCCGCCTATTCGAACTAATCGGTCTTCTTGCCCGCGGAAATGGAGACAAGGGTCTTGGCCAGCTCGGTGATGGCCGAGCTCGAGCCGGTGGTGGTGGTGTCATCGCCGACCGAAGTCGCCACGGGAGCCTCATCGAGAGGGATCGTCGGGGCGGCGTTGGCCACGCTCGCGCCAGCGAAAACAATGCCTGCGGTAGCGGCGAATGCAATACCGAACACGCGAATCTTGCTCATAAAAAACTTCCCCTAGAAGTATGCCGAAGAATTTGCCCTCCGCCGACGCCCGCGGTGCGATCGACCGACTTTTTCTATCACACGAATTAACCGTGCAGTAAGGACCGCACCCGCCAAGTGAACAGCGATCGTTGCTGACCGATAACGGGTCTCTCACTGTGTGATCCATCGACTTGACGCCTGCACAAGTGCGCACCCTGCCCCTATTTCCATGGGCGCTTCGTGCGATCACACCACGAAACCGACGCGTGGCGGCGCCGTATTCGACCCACCTTCAGCAGATTTCACGGTTCATCACGAACACGGCTACGGCGCCCGCGAGCAACCACCCCCGCGCCGACATACATGGGACGACCGCCTTGTTGAACAACCGTCCGGATGCAGCTACCCATGGGTTAAACTGTGATTAACCTCATAGACGAATCCGTAAGACTGTGCCCCACAGGGGTTTCCAGTCATCTATAGAGGTCAGGCTGAACGCTTCTCGGAGCGGCCGCGACGCCGAACCGGATGTGCCAGATGCTCATCCAGCACCTGCCCGACCGCATAGAGCTCCGGCCAATCCAGCGCCCACGGCCCGGGCAGCGGCGCGATCTTGCCCGCGTCACGCAATGTCTGGATCCGGCGAACAGTGAGGTTGCGAAACGGCTCACCCAATTCCTTTGCCAGCGCCGCGATCCCGGAAGCATTCAAACGATGCCGCCGCGCCCGCTCGACCTCGGACTGCTCCAGCACCACCGGCGCCTGCGGCGGGCAAATGATGTTCAGCGCGGCTCGGCACACCGTACGAATTTCGCCGAGCGCCCCATCGGCGCCCTCGGTCATCGCCAGCGCGATCAGATTCCGATCCAGCCAGCGTGCCAGCCCGGAAGTCGATGACGCACCGGAGTATTCGAGCGCGCGCTGCTCGCACACCAACCGCACCCAGGACACGAGCACCGCGTGCATCTCCTCGGCGGCGCGGGCTGCCGCTGGGTTGTAGGGCAGCGGCTGCTCGCTCGGCCTGCGGTGCATCCGGTAGTCGCCGCGGCTGGAGAGCCGGGACTGTCTGGTCCGTGCGATGGCGAGATCCTCGGCCAGATCCGGGATCTCGCGCAGCAGATCGGCTAGGGCGCGCAGATCGGCGCGGTCGATGTAGAGGTGGTTGGGGTTCTCGGTCATCGCCGATCCCCGTGGGCATCCCGGCACGTGGTGGTCGTCATGATGTTTCCTCTTCTGTGGAATGCCAGTGGTCTAGCGAGGTGACGGTGAGGTGGTCGCAGCGCAGGACGGGTGGGTCCGGATTCACGGCGAGCAGTTCGGCGGGCGGATGCCGCCAGCCCGCGTCGTCGCACATCGAGCAGCGGCGGGCGGCATCGCGGCGTTGCACCGCGTCGGCGCGAATATCGCTGCTGTGCAAGGCGTCCCATCGCTCGCGGTGACGGCGAGCGTCGGCGCACGCGCCGCAGGGCGGTGGCGCCGAGTGGGTGCGATGCTGTGGGCAACGGCGGGCAGGTGGTTCGAAGGCTGCCGCGGCGCCCCCTGAAGCTTTTCCAAGGTCAGGGCCAGGGACAGGGGTTGGATTTCGCTTCGGCGTTTGCTTGGCACGAACGGAAGCGGATGCTTCGGCAGGTGGTGAAGCAAGTGCTTGCGCCTTCTGCTGCCGGAGCCGCCCGGAGATCTGCCCACCCTTGCGTCCGGCCTCGGCGCGTTTGCGCCGCCTGTCCTCGATTTCGGCCTTGGACATCTGCCGTTCGCCCCAGCCGTGGAATCGGTAGCCGCCGTCGGCGGTGACCCATAACCCCACGTCCACAAGCTTTTTCGCCTGTGCGGAGGAACCGAGTCCGCGCACGATCGCGATGGGGATGTAGCCCTCGGTGAGTTGCTGCATCGACCACGACCCCGCGCGCACCCACAGCCCCATGGCCGCATTGCCGGCGGCGATCGCCTTCGGATGGAAGCCGAGCTGGTCGTCGACTTGGAACCAGGGCATCAGCGTGCCCCCTCGACCACCTCACGGTTGATCACCTCGGCGAGCCGCCGAGTGTGGCCGTGCCGGATGTAGTCGTCGGTGTGCCGTCCGTCCAGGAGGTAACCGCGCGCGTATGCCACGGCGCCACCCCAGGTGCGCCAGTGCGCCGGTGACCACCAGCGCTGCAGCTCGCGGCGGGTCGCGACGTCGACGAGGCTCTGCCCCCAGCGCAGCATCGCCAGCGGGCTGGCCATGCTGAAGTATCCGGTGAGGTCGGCGACCAGCCGCAGCGGGTTGCCCGCGGGCAGCGCGGTGATCGGATCACCTTTCGCGGCAGCCCAATACGTCGGCACCCCGGTGACCGGTCGCTGGCCGACGATGCCGAAACCACCGGGATCGGCATCGATGCACGCGCCCTCCGGGCGCAGCGGGTCGGCGATCAACGCGCAGGCGACGACCTCGAGGTGCGGCAGCTCGCCGCGGCCGATCTCGGCGGCGACGTTCCCAGCGATCGCCGCACCCTGGGAGTATCCGGCGAGCACCACCCGGTTCGGCGTCGCCTCGATGGCCTCGATCAGCGCGCGGCGTCCCGCCGCGACACTGTCCTGGTAGGTGACCTGCTTACCGTAATCGGCCGGATACGGAACCATCTGTGGCGCGAAGCGTTTTGGATCCAGCGCGTCGGCGAAGGTGCGCGAGACGCCCTCCCCATTCGGATTCCAGGTACCGCCGACTATCAAGACGTCGAAAACCTCGGCCGTGCTGGTCAAGTCCCGTACGCGACGACTGAATGACCCGAAAATTGTCATGGCTCAGGGCCTTTCGTTTCGATGACGAACTCACCCGGCGAGCTGTGAACGCTCGCGGGTTCGATGAAGTGATGAATCGCGCTCAGCGAGCAGCGCTGAGAATCGGGCCGTGGCTGGCCCCGTGGGTGCCGCAGTGATCACACGAACCGGACTGCGGGACAACGGATTCGAATCGCAGATTGGCAGGATGGGTGGCGATGGAATTACCGAGTTCTGCCCAGATGGGGTTGGGATATCCGTAGTCGACGTAGACCATCCGGTGGTCGACGTCGGTGATGACGCCGTACTCCATGCCACCGCGCTCGCCCGCGGGCGTCGGCGGCACGAACACCACCCGCTCGCCGATGCGATGCCGGAACGGCTCGAGCGCGGGGTCGACGGCGCGTCTGCGCGGCGGACTCCACCGGGCTTTCATTCGGCGCCCTGTTCGCCGGACGGCAGGGCGACGAGTGTCGTGCTGCGCACCCGCGCATCGCGCGGATCGTGAATCATGACGAGCGCGACGGCGTGCGGCTCGGTGCCGGATAGGTACGGCAGACCCGATACGCCCGCGCGCCACTCCCCGAATCCGTCGAGCCGCGGCATGCTCCGCGCGGCACGATCCACCGCGCTCGCGGCGGTTGCTGACAGGTCGCTCATGACCGCCATCCGGCCGGGAAATCAGAAGTGATTTGTCTCACAGTATGTTTAGGCGAAGCCGGGCGCGCCGCGCGGAGGACTGGACGAATGACCATCACAGCTCCTCTTCGGCGGGCACCAAGTCGGCGACGCGGCAATCCAGAACGGCCGCAAGGTGAACGAGTTCGAAGAGATCGAACGAATCCTGTGCGGCGAGCCGTCTGTGTAGCGCGGAAGCCGGGAGACCGGACCGGCGCACGAGTTCGTCCGGACTGAGCCCCGCTTCGAGCATGGCGTGCCGCACCTTCTCGGCAACCAAGCGGTCGAGATGTTCCATACGGAGCACACTAAGGTCCGTTTGGACCTGTTGCAACTCATTGCGGACTACCAAACGGAAGATTGCCGACACGCTGCGTAAAACCCGCCGGTTTCGGGCATGTCGTTTGCCAGGTAGCCGTTCGGACCTCAGAATGGTCCGTATGGGTGTGAAAAAGGTGGCTTCGGACATCAACCGCGCGGTGGGGAACGAACTGAGGGCCGCACGCGCGCGGCGCGATCTGACGCGTCCGCAACTCGCGGCGCTGACCGGGTTGGGGGTCAGCACGATTCAACGCTTCGAGAACGGCGACCGCTCGCCGGACATGCAACAGCTGCACGCGCTGTGCACCGCATTGGATATCCCCATGCGCGACTTCGTATCGCTCGCGCTACGCGACGTCGAACGCCCCGAGGATTAGCCCGGCACAGCGGAGACGCCGCGGCCACCCCATGGGTCGCGGCGAACTGACGGCCGTGTCGGGAACGGCGACGGCCGAAACGGCCGTGCGATCAGTCGGCGCTACGCGCAGCGTTCACTGGCATCGACGTCCGCGATGCCCGCGGCTGCCTCCGCGTACTGGAGCACAGCTTCCACCGGATCCACCTCCATCGACCACGCCGCCAACACCACGTCACACAGCGTCGCCTTGCCCTGCACAACCCGCAGGGCTGCCTCTTCACCCATAGCCGTACCCAGCATTGCTGCGGCGCTGGCGGTTCGCGCCGGCACGAACTCTGCTACTGAGTTGTTCTGGTCCACGACCAAGTTCCCCTTCACTCGCTCTACCTTGAGCCCAGCTTCCGGAACAGAACAGAACGGACGTCCCGGAATCTGGCGTAGTTATATCCCATCGGCGAAGGGGTTGCTCACCAAAGTTGCGCGGCGTCATCGGGATTCATTGCGCCACAAGCAAACTCATGACTCGACAAGCGATTGCCGAATGTTAGCCGCCTAGGGGTTGGCGGCGAGAGTTCCGGCGGCTATTCACATTTCACGACAGGGATCGGGTCGTACTTGACTGTCCTTGTGCTGCGCGAGATTTCGCGCCCCGTCTTGCGGTCGCTGATCACCCTGGTGTCGGAGATGGTGAACCCCGGCGCACCCTCCGCGGCGATGCAGTCCTTGCCCTTCGGCAGTTTGACCGTCGTCGGTTCGGTCGGCTTGGTGCGCTCGCCGGTCACCGAGGTGACGTTCACCGTCTTGACGCCCCACAGCCGCACGGTGATCTCGGAGCCGGTGGCCGAAGTCTCGATGTAGACACCGGTTTGGGTGTTGTTCTTGAAACGCAGATCGATGGCGCCGTCGAAGACGGTGGCCTCGCGCGCGGCCGGATACCGTGAGATGTAGTAGCTGTGCTCGGTGTGGCCCGCGTCCTCCATCCCGGCGAAGTACGCGGCGTTGTACAGGGTGGTGGCGAATTGGCTGATCCCGCCGCCGACGGCGGTGCTCGGCCTGCCGTGATCGATGATGCCGGATTCGACGTACCCCTCGGCGGTGCCGCGCGGACCGGTGAAGTCGTTGAGCGAGAAGGTTTCTCCGGGCTTGACGATCGCTCCGTCGACCTTCTTGGCGACCGTGCGGATGTTCACGCCGGACGGACCGCTGAAGCCGCTGGTGGTGAACGTCCCCATCACCTCGGTGATCCCGAGCGCGTTGGCGGCCTCGGTGGTGAGTTTCGGTTCCACCTTCTCGTACACCGCCTGCGCCGTCCGGTCCGGCGGCGCGACGATCAGGGCGGGCAACTGCTCCAGCGTCTTCGGCCAATTGATCTTGTCGCCGACGACGGCGGGCACCACCTTGGCCGTGGTACTGCTCAGCGCGAAGGTGGCGTCCTTCGCCTCGATTTCGGAACTCGCCAGCTGCGGACCCAGCAAACCGATAGCGACATCTTGATCGAAGGTCGGAGCGAGGCCGCCCTGGCCGTCCGGAGTGAAGGACAGGATGGTCGCAATCTGCGCGGGCTCCAGCTTCGCCGCGGCGCCCTTGCCCGCGAAGGTGATCGGCGCGCGCACCGCGGGCTCGGCGATCTCGCGCAGCGCCTTGCCGACGGACTCGGGCCGCACGGTCATCGGCGCCGCGGTCTCCGGCAGGTCGATCGGACGCGCGAGCATCCACTGCTCGATCAGCATCCGCCTGGCCGCGTCCACGTCCAGCACGCGACCCGGAACCGGCGGTACCGCAACGGGTTTGGCGTTCTCGAAGACGACGGTGCCCTCGACCGTCGGCCGGTCGTGCACCCGCAGCGCGCTGATCTGGCGATTGAGCGCGACATCGTCGACCGTGCTCGCGACCGGCACCGCATGAGTGGTGAAGAACGAGGCGAGCCGGGTGATCGGGTTGAGTGGCTGACTGCCGATGCGCGACCAGGTTGTCTCCCAGTCGATTTCGAGACCGGCGGCGTTCGGCACGATCGATGAGCTCATATCGCCGATCTGGACCGGCAGCTCCTGGCCCGCGCGCGGCTCCAGCGCGGCGCGCAGCCTGGCGTCGGCGGATCCCGGGCTCATACCGCCGATATCGACGCCTGCCACCACCGCGCCGCGCGGAACCTCACCCGAGGAAAGCACCAGATCGACGACATACGCGAGCCCGGTGAGCGCGACGAGCACGCCGACCGCGATACCGACGCGCTTGACAACAGGCGAGCTCAGCCGGGATTTCGGGGGTTCCTCCCTCGGAGGGCGGGTGGCCCAGCGGCCGTCCGCGGGCTCGGCGCGCTGCTGCACCACCAGCGGCACGGTCGGCGCCGACGCGTCATCCCATTCCGTGGCGGCCTCGGGTTCGTCGACCCGGTTCGATTCGAGCAGCCGCCGCAGTCCGACTTCGTCGCCCTGCTTTCGGCCGCGACCGCGGCGTTCGGTAGTCGACTCGCTCGTCACGAACCGTCCTCCCCGCTCGGTTGATGTGGAGCTCGCACGGCGCGCGCTCTCCGCCAACGATAGTGGCCGCTACCGACCACCGTCGGCAGAGCACGAGACTTGCAGCAAATCGCGTGCAAAGAACCCGGCGCCACATGGAAGAGCTCCGCGCAGTTGCCGGGTCGGGGGTCTGGCAACTACGCGGAGCCGATCTGTCTATCGGAGCCGCGCCCGTGGCGTTACACATGCCGAACGTCAGCTGTCGGGGAAGACGCGGGACAATCGAGTCGACTCTCACCACACGGGCTCGGACGAACTAGGGAGATGGATGGCATGCAGCTGGGAATGATCGGACTAGGCCGGATGGGCGCCAATATCGTGCGCCGGATCGTCGAGGACGGGCACACGGCCGTCGGTTATGAACGCCAGCAGAAGCACATCGAAGAACTGAGCGGCGAGCTGGGCGACAGCTTCCAGGGCTCGACCGATCTGAAGGAATTCGTCTCGAAGCTGCAGACGCCCCGTGTGGTGTGGGTGATGATCCCGGCGGGCGCCACCGGCGCGGTGATCGACCAGCTGGCCGAGGTGCTCGAGCCCGGCGACATCATCATCGACGGCGGCAACAGCCGCTACCACGAGGACATCAAGCGGGCCGAGCAGCTGGCCCCGAAGGGCATCCACTACGTGGACATCGGCACCTCGGGCGGCGTCTTCGGCCGGACCCGCGGCTACTGCCTGATGATCGGCGGCGAGGCCGAGCAGGTGAAGTACCTCGATCCGCTGCTCAAGTCCATCGCGCCCGGCGTCGACGCCGCCGAGCGGACCCCCGGCCGCACGGGTGAGCCGTCGACCGCCGAGCAGGGCTATTTCCACTGCGGCAAGGCGGGCGCGGGGCACTTCGTGAAGATGGTGCACAACGGCATCGAGTACGGCGCGATGGCCGCCTACGCCGAGGGCCTGAACATCCTGCACAAGGCCAACTACGGCGCCGAGCACGACGGCGAGTTCTCCGCGGAGGAGACGCCGCTGGAGCACCCCGAGTACTACCAGTACGACATCGACATTCCGGAAGTGACCGAATTGTGGCGTCGCGGCTCGGTGGTCGCCTCGTGGTTGCTGGACCTCACTGCAGGCGCGCTGTACGCCGACCCGAACCTGGATTCGTTCGACGGCCGGGTCTCCGATTCCGGCGAAGGACGCTGGACCGTCGACGCCGCGATCGACACCGGCGTACCCGCGCCGGTGCTGTCGGCGGCGCTGTTCGCGCGGTTCTCCTCGCGTGGCGAGGCGCTGTACGCGGACAAGATGCTCTCGGCGATGCGCAAAGCATTCGGCGGGCACAACGAGCTGCCCGGTAAGTAGGACTATTCGAAGTTGCTGTCGAGCCAATCGATGGTCTGCATGCCGAAAAGGTCGGTGCCCCAGCCGTACATGTCGGTGAGCATTTTCAGCATGCTGCAGTCGGTGGGCTGATAGGTGATGTCGGTGCCCTGTGCGCGGTAGTTGTCGGCCAATTCCCTTGCGTCCCTGGCAGGCACCAGGGACATGAAGGAATCGTCTCGGGCGCAAGAAGTGATGAGGACCTTCGATTTCGGTGCACCGGCGCGGCCGAGCTCGTTGTCGTCGAAGGCGCGCTGGAACGCGGGTTCGTCGGCAGGGTTGAGGCCGGTGTTGAACAGGGCGCGCAGTGGCAGGAACGGCAGTGTGAAATAGGCGTCCTGGCATTGGGTTCGGTAGATGTTCGCGATCGCGAGTCCGGCCGGGTTGAGCTTGCTGTCCAAGGCCATTTCGGGATACATGGGTTCCAGGCCGAGCAGGGTGGCGAAGCCGAAACCGGCGCCGACCGAGCCGTCGGCGACCCGCAGGAAGTTCCGCTGGTTGACGACCATGCCTTCCAGCACTGTCGATTTCACGTCGAGCTCGGGTGCGTAGGCGGGCTGGAGCTCGGCCGAGAACGCCGCACCGACGCCGCCGCCCGCGATGCCGAACAGCGCTACCTGCGCCTTGGGATCCAGTCCCGCTTCGCGGAAATTCAACGCGGCACGGGCGCCGTCGAGTTGCGCGTGCGCGGCGAATTTTCCGGCGAAGACGCCGTGCGGGCGGCGGTCGGCGTCGTTGCCGACGTCGGAGATCATCACGGCGTGGCCCTTGCCGAACATCAGCGCCAGCGGGCCCAGTGCGGACCAGGACGCACCGTCGAGCGGATCTCCGCCGGTCCACTGGGTGCTCGGGTGGCACGACCAGCCGACGCTGTCGTTGGCCTCCTGATACGAGACCAGGTGTTTGGCCGAGGTCGGCGTTGCGTCGCGGGGAATCATCAGGATTCCGGTGCTGATCAGCGGGGTGACGCCGTCGATGCCGGTGGTGATGTACATCAGTTTGTATGCGTCGAGATCGGCCGGTTTGAGACCGGTGAAGAGCACGTCGACCTTCTTCGCCTTCAGTACCTGCCCCGGCCGCTCCGTCCCAGTCAGCGGTGGTTCTCGATAGAAGGGGTCGTCGGCCTGCAGTGCTTCGAAGATCTCCTGCGGCGAGCCGAGAGTACCGCCGCGGATCGCACCGACCGCGTAGCCGTTGAAGACCTCGCCGAGACCCGGGGTGCGCGGCGGAACCGGGTCCGCCGCAACGGTTCCCGCGCTAGCGAGAAGTGCCGCCGACGCGGTGAGGGCGACCAGTAGGTGTTTCATGTCAGCGCACCTCCGCAATCGGGGTCACCTGTATTTCGCGGGCTGCCGAATCCAGGAGCTGCGGGATGTTCAGCAGCGGCCGGTGCGATTCCATCTGCACGTCGTAGGGCGTGCGCATCACGGATTCCAATGCGGGCCAGTTGTATTCGACTTGGTACTTGTATTTCGGCAGCAGCTGGGAGGTGATGTAGTCCCAGCGGGCGTCGAGCACCGACCAATTCCAGTCCGGCAGTGGCAGGGTCAGCACTGCGGGCCTGCCGTCGGACATGGTGAAAGGTATTCGCACCGGGCGGAATTCGCGGGGCGGGGCAACACCGGCCACCGAGGGTGAGCCCGCCGCGCCGCTCACGTAGGTGATCGCCTCGCCGACCGGCCCCTTGTAGGCGCGGGCCTCGTCCCACTGGCTGCCGATCGCCCATTGCTGCTCCCTGCGCAGCAGAGTGCCGTTGCCCGTGGCGATTCGATTCGGGTCACCGGAGGCGACGTCACGCCACGCGTCCATGATGTCGGCGCCGAACAGTCCGGCCGCTTGGAATTCCTCCAGTGCCGGAAGGCCTTCGGTGACATAGGCGTCGTGCATCGGCATGAGGTCGGAGAAGATGTTCTTCTGCATCACCAGGATCAGCCCGATGAGGAAGCGCAGGTCCTCCGGTGTGATCAGCGGTCCGGCGGTGGCCAAGGCGAGCAGGCCCGGTGGAAGTTGGGCCACCGCTTGCGGTCCCGCGGCCTGGCTCACCGCGGCGAGTACGCCGCGCGCGGATTCGGACATGCCGGGCAGGCTGTAGAGCGTGGTCATCAGCTCGAAATCCTCCAGGCCGCCACCGAAATCGGCGCCGACCTGTCCGCCCATGCCCGCCCACTGCAGTTCGCGGTGTGCGAGTTGCAGGTCCTCGTAGTAGCGGTAGGACTTGATCAGGTTGTCGCGATTGGCCTGAACACCTGCGCGCGGATCCCACGACTTCAGATCGATGCCCGCGCGATTCGTCGCGTCCACCAGCCAGTATTGATAGAGCAGTGCGGCGTAACGGGTCGGTGCGATGCCTTGTCCGCGCGCCTCGTCCAGCAACCTGCGCAGGTGCGCCGCATCGTAGGGGAGTTCGGGATTCACTCCGCCGGGGCCGTTCGCCGCTTTGCGGTTCACCAGCGGCAGATCCAGGTAGCGGTCCACTTCGCCCGCTCCGGCGGCGGGTGCGGCGAAGGCGAGCGCGCATCCGATGACAGCGGCGAGCGCGACGGCAACCGCGCGTAACGAGATCCCCATACGCATCAAGCTGTTCAGCCTTCCTCGGCTTGGTTCGAATCGACGAGCTCGGAGCGAGGCGCTTACCTGACGGTTGCTATCTATCGAACGAAGCAGCCGACGAAGCGGAATCCAGCGGCCGGAGAACCGACCCAACAGCAGTGGAATGCACTGTAAACACAGAGTTCAGGCGAGTAGCAAGCCAGACGCGCTGGTCCGCAGCGAAAGATTTCACGCCAGGCCCGCGACTGATCGCCATATGGTTGCCATGAACGGCTGAGCGCTCATATGCCGAGCGCCTGCAGCGCCAGCTTCGCCACCGCCAATGGCCCGAAGAAGAGCAGATAGCCGAGTCCGTACACAAACGCCATGGTGATGTCGTCCCGTCAGTCGAAGGTGCTGTCGATCCAGTCGATGGTCTGCATGCCGAAAAGGTCGGTGCCCCAGCCGTAGAGGTCCGTGATCAGGCGCTGCATGCTGCAGTCGGAGGGCTGGTAGGTGACGTCCGTGCCGCGTGCGCGGTAGGTCTCGGCGAGTTCCCTCGCGTCGGCGGCGGGCACGAGGGACATCGGCGAATCGTCCGCGGCACACGAGGTGATGAGCACCTTGGCCTTCGGCGTGCCGGTGCGGCCGAGCACATTGTCGTCGTATGCCCGCTGGAAGTCGGGTTCGTCGGCCGGACTTCGCCCCGAGTTGAACAGCGTGTTCAGCGGGAAGAACGGCATGCCGAAGTAGGCGGGTGTCTGACACTGGGTGCGAAACAGGTTCGCGATACCGGCGCCGACGGGATTCATCTTGGCGTTCACCCGCATCTCCGGGTACCAGGGTTCCAACCCGAGCAGAGTCGCCAGCGCGAATCCGGAGCCCACCGAGCCGTCGGCGACACGCATGAAGTTCCGCGGTTTCACGACCATGCCTTCCAGCAGCGCCGATTTCACGTTCAGCTCGGGCGCGTAGCCGGGTTGCATCTCGGCCGCGAACGCCGCACCGACACCGCCGCCCGCGATGCCGAACAGCGCGATCTGCGCCTCCGGATTCAGTCCGGCTTCGCGGAAATTCACAGCGGCACGGGCGCCGTCCAATTGGGCATGGCCGGCGAATTTGCCCGCGAAGACGCCGTGTGGACGGCGGTCCCCGTCGTTGCCGACGTCGGAGATCATCACCGCGTGGCCCTTGCCGAACATCAGCGCCAGCGGGCCCAGCGCCGACCAGGACGAACCGTCGAGCGGATCACCGCCGGTCCACTGGGTGCTCGGGTGACACGACCAGCCGACGCTGTCGTTGGCCTCCTGGTAGGAGATGAGCGGCTTACTCGCGACCGGCTCGCCGTCGACGGGAATCATCAGAATGCCGGTGCTGATGATCGGAGTGACCCCGTCCAGGCCGGTGGTGACGTACATCAGCTTGTAGGCCAGCACATTCGGCGGCGTGCTGCCGAGGAACATGACGTCGGCCCTCTTGGATTTCAGCACAGTGCCCGGCTTTTCGGCGCCGGTCAGCGGTGGCTCCTGATAGAACGGGTCATCGGCCAGCAGCGCCTGGAACGATTGCATCGGATCGACCGGGTTCGCGCCCTGGATCGCGCCGACCACGAATCCGTTGAATACCCGGTCCAGCCCCGGCGTCTGGATCGGCGCGGGGTCGGCGGCAGCCAGCGCGGACCCCGCAAGGACGGTGAGCGCGGCAGCCAGCGCGACAATACGCATCAGTCGTTCCGCCTCCTTGTGACTGGTTCTTTTCCCGCCGATAGCTATGGCTCGAATGTGGCATGACCAGACGCGAAGGAGAGCGTTTCCGGCTCCCTGAGCCCCGACAGCCCAGCACGTGACCAGAACCTAAACATACAGTTCAACCGAGTGACAAGACCCGAATGCCGAGTCGGCGCACCGGAGATGGACTCGAGAAGCATGCAATTTGCCGAATAGTTGCTGCTCTCACGATCATTCGAGGAACTCGATAACATCGGTCGCGATCTCGCAGAAGTGGCGCGGGTCACAGTCGCCGGCGAGAACTACCCTACTTCCACCGTCTCAGACAGAATGGATCGAAGAACGGTGTCCGCGGACGGCGGCGCCCGCGGCCGCAGCTGATGGGGTGACTCCATGGTCGACAAACACATCGTCCGCAATGGCGACGTCGATATCGCGGTGTTCGAACAGGGCAATCCCACGGGGCCGACAGTGCTGTTACTGCACGGTTGGCCCGACACTCACCGGCTGTGGAACAACGTGGTTCCCGATCTTGCCGATCGCTTCCGGATATTGGGCGTCGACAACCGCGGCCACGGCGAGTCGACCAATCCGCCAGGCGCCATGGCGATTTCGGTGCAGGCGCTGGCCGAGGACTATGTCGCGGTGATCGAACAGCTCGGCAACGGCAAGCCGGTGCACGTGCTCGCGCACGACTGGGGCAGCGTCGCGATGTGGGAGGTCATCTGCCGCCCCGACGCGAAACGTCTTGTCGCGTCGTTCACTTCGGTTTCGGGCCCGAGCCTGGCGCATGCCGCCCGCTGGGCGCGCAACAGGCTGTCCCGCCCGACGCCGTGCAATATCGCGATGCCGCTGGCCCAGCTCGGGTCGTTCGCCTATTCGACCGTCTTCTCGCTGCCGCTACTGCCGAAAGCGGCGATCAAGCTCGCGGTCACCGAAGAGCGCTGGCGCAGCGGGCTTTCCGCGGCCGAGGGCGCGCCTGCGGATCGGATACATCTGGCACCGACGTTCAGGCAGGATATGGCGAACGGACTGCGCATCTACCGAGCCACCTGGGCGTCGAATCCGCTGCGGGCCCGCGACGAATACACCGCCATCCCGGTGCAGATCATCGTCGGGACCCGCGATCCCGCGGTGCGGCAGTCGAGTTATGCCGACGAGGCGCGCTGGGCCGACGAGGTGTGGTTGCGCGTGGTGAAAGGCGGGCACTGGCTGCCGTTTTCGCATCCGCGGCTGCTCGCCACCGCCACCGTCGAACTGATCGATGCGGCGATCGGCGAGGTGCCGTCCCGCGGCCTGCGCCGTGCGCGAATGGGCGTGCCGCGCAGGCGATTCGATGACCAGCTGGTGGTGATCACCGGCGGCGGCAGTGGTATCGGGCGGGCGACCGCGCTGGCATTCGCGCGGGCGGGCGCGGAGATCGTGGTGTCCGATATCGACGGAGTCGCGGCCGAGGCGACCGTCGCGCTCGTCGCCCAAGCCGGTGGCCGCGCGCACGCCTACGAACTGGATGTCGCCGACGAGGCGGCCATGCGCAAACATGCCGAGGGCGTCATCCTCGAACACGGCGTGCCCGATGTGCTGATCAACAACGCGGGTATCGGCCAGGCGGGCAAGTTCCTCGATACCTCGTCCGAGGACTTCCAGCGGGTGCTGAACGTCAACCTGAACGGCGTGGTCAACGGCTGCCGCGCCTTCGCGGGCGCGATGGCCGAACGCGGCCTCGGCGGGCACATCGTCAACCTGTCCAGCATGGCGGGCTACACCCCGCAGCAGGGTTTCTCCGCCTATTCCACAAGCAAGGCAGCGGTTTTCATGTTCTCCGACTGCCTGCGCGCCGAATTGGCCGGGCGCGGAATCGGTGTCAGCACGATCTGCCCAGGCATCGTGCACACCAACATCGTTCGCACCACCAGAATGTCCGGCGTCTCCCCCGAGGAAGAAGCCCGCCGCCAACAGCTCTACGACCGCCTCTACCGCCTACGCGGCTACGGCCCCGCCAAGGTCGCCGAGCAAATCGTGCGCGCCGTCGAAAAGAACAAACAGATAGTCCCGGTAACCCCCGAAGCCCGGCTGCAGTACACCTTCGGCCGCTTAGCACCCGGAGCAGTCCGCTTCGCCATCGCCCGAGGCAGTTTGATCCGCTGAGGGCTGGGTCCGCAACAAATCGGCAAAATTCTGCCGATTGGCGCGTTGGACCCACCGGATCCACCCACCGATCGGCCATATCGGCAAAATTCTGCCGATTGGCGCGTTGGACCCACCAGATCCACCCACCGATCGGCCATATCGGCAAGATTCTGCCGATATGGCCTGTCGTCCCGGTAAGCTCGACCGCACGACCCGGAAATCGGCAGAATCCTGCCGCTATGGGAGGCGCATGTCAGCGATCACCAGCATCGGTCAGGCGATCCGCACCGCGCGACGCAGGCATCGACTGACGCAGGAGCAGCTCGCGGAGCTCGCGGGCACCTCAACCCGGACGGTCCGTGAGATCGAACGCGGCAACGGCTCCACCAGCATCGGCACCGTCGCCGACGTTGCAGGCGTCGTCGGACTCACGCTGGGAGTTCTTGATTGACCAGCTTCGAAGACTTCCGGCATGTCACCCGCGCGGACGTCTACAAAGCCGGGCAGCTGGCCGCGACCCTCGCCCGTACCGCGGACAGCGGCACCGAATTCCGCTACCGGAGTGAATATCTGGCCGGACGCGGTGCACCGGTCGCGACAACACTGCCACTCGGAACGGATCCGATTCACAGTATCGCCGGCTCGATTCCACCGTTCTTCGAAGACTTGCTTCCCGAAGGGCACCGGCTCACCGTGTTGCGGCGCGCGGTCAAGACGAGCGTCGACGATGAACTGAGCCTGCTGCTCGCCGTCGGCGCGGACGCGCCTGGCGATGTGCAGGTCGTTCCAGCGAACCAGCCGCTGGTCGGCACCGCCGCACTGGTCGAGGGCGATTCACCGGGCGAACTCGACTTCGCCGCGCTCGTGGACGACGTCGACCCGCATGCGATTCCCGGAGTACAGCGAAAAGCGAGCGCGTCGATGATCAGCGTGCCGCTCTCGGCGCACTACGGCCCCTTCATCCTCGAGCTGTCGCAACCGGAGTATCCCTATCTCGTCGAGAACGAGGCCGTACACCTGACGGCCGCACGGCAACTCAAGCTGCCGGTCGCCGATGCGCAACTGGTCACCGACCGCAATGGCGAAACAGGTTTGCTGGTCGGTCGTTTCGACCGCGTGCGCATGAGCGCGCACCCGACGGCTTCGCGCACGCGATTGGACCGGGTTCGCCGCTGAGATCGGGCTACCTGAGCGGGCTGCCGCCTCGGCGAACGAGCTCGCTCTGCGCGCCTCGTCGGCTCTCAGTTACACGGAGCTTCCGTTCAGCGGAGCTCCCTTGCGGCACGCCGAACGCGAACTCCGTTTGCGGCGAACAGAACTCGGAAAACTTGCGTGAAACGACGGAAGGTGGCATTCGGGCGGGGGAACGGCCGAATGCCACCTTCTTGTCGGGCTACTTTCGCGGTTAACGCTCCAGGATCGCCACGACGCCTTGGCCACCGGCGGCACAGATGGAGATCAGGGCGCGGCCGGATCCCTTCTCCGCCAGCATCTTCGCGGTGGAGGCGACGATGCGGCCGCCGGTCGCGGCGAACGGATGGCCCGCGGCGAGCGACGAACCGTTGACGTTGAGCTTGCTGCGATCGATCGAGCCGAGCGCGCCGTCGAGGCCGAGCCGCTCTTTGCAGTACTGGTCCGACTCCCACGCCTGCAGGGTCGCGAGCACGACGGAGGCGAATGCCTCGTGGATCTCGTAGTAGTCGAAGTCCTGCAGGGTCAGGCCGTTTCGGGCCAGCATGCGCGGCACCGCGTAGGTCGGCGCCATCAGCAGGCCGTCGGGGCCGTGGATGTAATCGACCGCGGCGACCTCGCTGTCCACCAGGTGCGCGAGCACCGGCAGGTTGCGCTCGGCGGCCCATTCCTCGCTGGACAGCAGCACCGCGGAGGCGCCGTCGGTCAGCGGGGTGGAGTTGCCCGCGGTCATGGTGGCGTCGCCCGCCTTCACGCCGAAGACCGGCTTGAGGGTGGACAGCTTCTCAACGGTCGAGCCGGGACGCAGGTTGTCGTCGCGAGTCAGGCCGAGGAACGGGGTGATCAGGTCGTCGAAGAAACCGCGATCGTAGGCGGCCGCCATGTTCTTGTGCGACAGGTAGGCCAGCTCGTCCTGCGCCTCGCGGGCGACGCCGAATTCCTTGGCGGTGATCGCGGCGTGCTCACCCATGGACAGGCCGGTGCGCGGTTCGGCGTTGCGCGGGATCTCGATGCCGAGCATCGACGGGCGCAGCTGGCCGACCAGCTTGAGGCGGTCCTTGTTGGACTTGGCGCGGTTCGCGTCGAGCATCCACTCGCGCATGCCCTCGCTGACGCCGATCGGTGCGTCCGAGGTGGTGTCGGTACCGCCACCGACGCCCGCCTCGATGCGGCCTGCGGCGATCGCGTCGCCGACGGTCACGATCGCCTGAAGGCCGGTGCCGCAAGCCAATTGGAGGTCGTGGGCCGGGGTGTATGGGCTCAGCTTGCTGCCGAGCACGCTCTCGCGGATCATGCCGTGCTCGCCGACGCGCTTGAGGACGGCGCCGCCGACCACCATGCCGAGGCGCTCGCCCTGCAGGTTGAAGCGGCTGACGAGACCGTCGAGGGCGGCGGTGAACATATCCTGGTTGGACGCGTGCGCGTACGCCTTGTCGGAGCGAGCGAACGGAATCCGGTTGCCGCCCACGATCGCGACCGGGCGCGGGGTCTTCACGGTCTTGGCGGTGGTCTTCGCCGAACGGGCTTTGCTTGTCACTCGAGTCTCCAGGTCTCGTGAGGGGGTGTCCGGCGCCCCGGTGTCGGCGCGGAGGTCTCCACGCTGATCGGCGCCCCGTCGCGGTTGGTTTACTTTAAACTTACTCTGGAGTAAGTTTATTGTCGACACCGTACCCCGCAAATGTGTGCCACCAGACGACTGCCGGGGCGAGCCCAGACACCCGAAACTGCGACGTGAACCTCAGGCCAGGAGGAGGCAGCTTGCGTAACCACGCAGGGCCGGTGAACGTCGCCAATACAACACAGAAAAGGTAGGAACCGTGGCAGCCAGCAAGAGCAAGGGTGCTCCCAACCTCTACGGATCGTTCGTACACTCCGCGCCGGGCCAGTTCCTGGCGAGCAAGCTGGGATTGCCGCAGCCGGAGACCCTGCGTCGCTATGTGAAGGGCGAGCCGCCCCTGCCGGGGCCGGTACTGCTCGGCGGCAAAGGCCGGGTCGCCGAACCGGTGCGCGCCCTGCTGTCGGATTACACCTTCGCCGATGCGGCCGGCGCCGGAACCAAGTACGGCGCACTGGTGTTCGACGCGACCGGCATCGGCTCGATCGAAGACCTCTCGCAGCTGTTCGAGTTCTTCCAGCCCGCGATGCGCAGCATCACCCCGTCCGGTCGCGTCGTCGTCATCGGCACCACGCCGGAGTTGACGTCCGGCGTCGAGGAGCAGATCGCGCAGCGCGCGCTCGAGGGCTTCACCCGCAGCGTCGGCAAGGAGTTGCTGCGCGGCGCCACCGCTCAGCTGGTCTACCTCTCGCCGCAGGCGTCCGCGTCGGCGTCCGGCCTGGAATCCACGCTGCGCTTCCTGCTTTCGGGTAAGTCGGCCTTCGTCGACGGCCAGGTCATCCGGGTCGGCGCCGCCGATTCCGTGGCGCCGGCCAGCTGGGACAAGCCGCTCGACGGCAAGGTCGCCGTGGTCACCGGCGCCGCGCGCGGCATCGGCGCCACCATCGCCGAGGTGTTCGCCCGTGACGGCGCCACCGTCATCGTCGCCGACATCCCGGCCGCGGGCGAGGCGCTGTCGGCGACCGCGAACAAGGTCGGCGGCACCGCGCTCGCGCTCGACGTCACCGCGCCCGACGCCGCCGAGAAGCTCGCCGAATTCGCCACCGAGCGCTTCGGCGGCATCGATATCGTCGTGCACAACGCGGGCATCACCCGCGACAAGCTGCTCGCCAACATGGACGAGGGCCGCTGGAACTCGGTCATCGGCGTGAATCTCGCCGCGCCGCACCGCATCACCGAGGGCCTGGTGGCGCGTGGCGCGCTGAAGGAAGGCGGCCGGGTGATCGACGTTTCCTCGATCGCCGGTGTCGCGGGCAACCGCGGCCAGACCAACTACGGCACCTCCAAGGCCGGTGTCATCGGCATGGTGAACGCCGAGGCGCCGAAGCTGGCCGAGAAGGGCATCACCATCAACGCCGTCGCGCCCGGCTTCATCGAGACCGCGATGACCGCCGCCATCCCGCTCGGCACCCGCGAGGCAGGCCGCCTGCTCAGCTCGCTGCTGCAGGGCGGCCAGACCGTCGACGTCGCCGAGACCATCGCCTACTTCGCCAGCCCGGCGTCGAACGCGGTGAGCGGCAACGTGGTTCGCGTCTGCGGCCAGGCACTGATCGGAGCGTGATGACCCAGTTGATCACGCTCACCGAACCGCCGAAGAACAGCAGCCTGTTCGTCAAGGCCGCGCTCGCCGCGGTTCCGGTCCCGCTGCTTTCGGCGCGCAAGACAACGCTGCCCGATCGGGCCATCCAGCTCGACGGCCTGCGGGTCGACCCGGACCACCTGGCCGCCTACTGCCGGGCGACCGGGCTGCGCTTCGGCGACTCGCTGCCGCTGACCTACCCGTTCATCCTCAGCTTCCCGCTGGCCATGCAGCTGGTGGTGGCGCGCGACTTCCCGTTCGTCGCGGTGGGTGCGGTGCACGCGCAGAACGTCATCGAGCGCACGCGCGACATCTCGGTCAGCGAGCCGCTGGACTTCAAGACCCACATCGAGAACCTGCGCGAGCATCCGAAGGGACTGCTCGTCGACGCGATCACCGAGGTGAAGGTCGGGCGCGAGCTGGTGTGGCGGCAGGTCACCACGTTCCTGCACCAGCAGCGCACCTCGCTGTCGGGCGGGCCGAAGCCCGAGTCCAAGCCGGACGAGGTTCCGCCGCCGCCGTTGCGCACGCTGCGGGTGGATCAGAAGACGATCACCCGGTACGCCGCGGCCTCCGGTGATCACAACCCGATCCACACCTCGGCATTGGGTGCCAAGGCATTCGGCTTCGCCAAGCCCATCGCGCACGGCATGTGGTCGGCCGCGAACATCCTCGCCAACATCGAGGGCCGCGTCCCCGAAAAGACCACGTACACGGTCAAATTCGGCAAGCCGATCCTGTTGCCGTCCACGGTGAACGTGTACGCCGATCAGGTCGAGGGCGGCTGGGACCTGGCGCTGCGCAACCCGAAGAAGGGGTACCCGCACCTCACCGCCACCCTGCGCTGAGTCAGCTCGTAAGGCCAAGGGCCGCATCCGTGATTCGGATGCGGCCCTTGCTGTTCCGGCCCACTCAGTAGCCCGGGTCGACGGCTGTCAGGACCTCGAGGCGGGCGCGCAATTCGTCCACCTCGACGCGGCCGAACGCGGCCGCCGCGCCACTGTTGTCCGCGCCGCCGCGCGCCGCGCGTTCACACAGGTACTCCCGGATCACTCGAAGGATGTGCCGCGTGCCGAACCCCTCGGTGGCGAGCAGGTGCATCGTCTGGACGATATCGGTTTGCGGCACAAGAGCATCCATACCTGTGAGCGTGCCAGGCCCCACCGACAATCAGCCGCCCCGAAACGTATGGGCAGCTCAGCAGCCGCAGTCGCAACCGCAGCAATCACAGTCGCAGCAGTCACAGTCGTCGCAACCGCAATTGCAGCAGTCGCAGGGGTTGACGTGTTTGATCCAGGCGTCCTTGCGCTCGCCGGAGCATGGGTTGGTGTGATCGGCACAGCAGGCGTAGCCGGTGCAGTAGACGCCGAGGGTCAGGGCCAGCGCCTCCCCGATGCCGGGGCGCACGGGCGGGCGGTGGTCGGTGCCGGTGTCGTGCATGGTGTCCCGGGGCGCGATGCCGTCCCGAGCAGCGCTGCACGCGTGGACCGTTGCGCCGACCCCGCGGCCGAGGCGGCGGACCACCGCGCGCAGCGGGTCGAGCAGCATCCAGCGAACGACCGGGACGCGGTCGAGTCCGGCCTCGGCGATCGCCTTGCGCAGCTGTGCATCCGACTGCCGCAGCAGGTCGTATGCCTCCGGCATGCCGGTACCGGTGGCCGCGAGCGGGTTGAACCTGCCCCGCGCCATGTCGTCGTCGAAATCCTCGATGGCGTCGGCGAGGTGAGCGATCCGGCCGAACTGCCTGCCCGCATCCCGCAATGCGGTGAGATTCTCCGGCCGGCCCGCCAATATCGCGGTGTGCCCGAACAATTCGGCCGCACAGACTTGCGTGGGGGACGTCAGCTCGTCCAGGGAAACGAGGCCGCGGCCGCCGGTACCCGGCCGATCGGCGCGCAACTGCTGCTCGTCGGCAGAGACGGCAGCCTTCGAGCCGATCCGCGTCCGGGAAATCAGCTCGCCCAGATTGACGGATAGCGGAGCCAACGCTGCTGAGCGGACACTCTTCGCCTCGGCAGCACCGAAATCCCCTGTAGCCGCGTAAAAGTGTCCGCTCAGCAGAGACGAGTTCAGTACGTCGGCGCCCGTCGAGTACCCCCTGCCAGGTTGTGCGGCCAGCCCAGCGAGCTCGACGCGGCGCTCCAGGTCGGCTTGTGAATTTATCGCCGCGACAAGGGGTTCCACGTTCAGGCCGATGAGGTCGGCTTGGGCTTGCGCGCGGGCGGCCCAGCGGGTCGACACGCGCGACATGGGGTGGCGGGCGAGTGGTGAGGTGTCGCCGTCGTCGACGTGGTCGCGAATCTTGGCCGCGCCCAATAACAGTGATGCGGTGGCGGCCAGCAGCACGCCGGGGGAATCAGCGGCGGCGACGGTGGCGCGCCGCATGCCGCGCAGGGCGCAGCGGCCCGCTTCGGTGCGGGCCATCGGTTGTGCCAGTTGCGCTTCGGTGAGCATGCTCAAGACGATCGCGTCGGTATTGGTCGCGGCGCGGGCGAGTTGGCCGTGCCCGTCGCGCAAACCGAGGCAGAGCCCGCACATGTGGGTCCGCCACTCGTCGGCGTCGATTCCGTATTTCCCCGCGCCGTGCGCACACGGCCTGAGCAACCCGAACACTTCCACCCCGTTCCACCCCCGGCCGCCTGCGGCGCAACCGGTCCGTACTCGTTGATCTCCCGAACTCTGACAGTCCGTTAACGCAACAGCAAGCCCCGATCGCGGACGGCCACGGTGCGTGGGTGGAGCGGCGTGGCTCGGTGGGTTACTCCGCTTTCTTGCGTCCGGCCAGACCGCTCCAGGCTAGGTCGTCCAATAGGTCTACCGCCTCGCCGACTTCGATACGGCCGCCGGCGACCCGGTCGGCGATGGCCTCGCCCGCGCCGATGACGGCGACCGCGACGATGTCGAAGTTGGTGCCGGGCTCGGCGTGTTTGGCGCTGGACTCCAGGAGTTTGGCGGTCAGCTCGATCACGCGTTCGCGCGCGTTCTCGATCTCCGAGGCGAACGCTTGCTGACCGATCGCCTGACGGTAGAGCACCTGCCAGGACCGCCGGTTGCGATCGACGAAGCCGAGGAAGCCCTCCAATGCGGTGCGGACCTGCTCGTGCGGGCTCAGCAGCGGGTTGCCCGCCGGCGCCACCGACTCGATGAAGCGCAGTCCCTCGCGCTGAATGCAGGCGCGGAACAGCTCATCCTTGGAGCCGTAGTACAGGTACAGCATCGGCTTGGATATCTTCGCCTCCGCAGCGATCGCATCCATCGATGTATCGTGGAACCCCTTGCGCGAGAAGACCTCGACGGCCGCGTCGAGCATCTGCTGCTCGCGAACCGCACGAGGAAGTCGCTTCGTTCCGCCGGCCATCCACTCTCCTACCACATGGTGAAGCTTCTATATTACTCCAAGGTAAGTTCGGCGGGACGGATTTGCCAAGGAGTCGCCGATCAATCCGGGCTCAGCAGCGCAGCGGCACACCCTTGAAGTCGGCCATCCGCAGCACCGACGCGTTGACGTTGGCGATCGGCAGCCGACCGCTCGCGACGGCCTGTTCCAGCCGGTCGAGCACCTTTGTCACGGCATCCGTGGTGATCCACAGTGCATTGTCGGCGCCCGCGACCAGCGCGGCCTCGACCGCCTCCTCGATCGACATGCGGCTGGTGATAGCGGCCATGCCGCCCAGGTCGTCGGTGAAAATGGGACCTTGGAACGGCTGGGCGCCATAGCCCTTGCCCTCCCGCAGCAGCGCCATGGCCTGCGGCGAAATGCTGGTCGGCACATTCGGGGTGGTCAGGCCCGGCACATCGAGATGGCCGACCATCACGCCGGCGCCGGAACCGATCAGGTTGCGAAACGGCACCAGGTCGACCTTCTCCAGCTGCTCCAGCGGCGGCGTGCGGACCGCGCCGGTGTGCGAATCGCCCGAGCCGGAGCCGTGGCCGGGGAAATGCTTCATGACGGTGCCGACGCCGACCTCGCGCATGGCGCGGATGTAGGCGTCGGCATAGCGGGTGACCACGTCGGGGTCGGCGGAGAAGGAGCGGTCGCCGATGACCGAATCGTCGGGCTGGCTGCTCACGTCGACGTCGGGGGCGAAGTTGACGGTGACCCCGAGGTCCTTCAGCTTGCGGCCGCGGACCAGGGTGGCCTGGTAGAACTCGTCGGCGCTCATCGCCTGCACGGTCGCCCTGGCCGACGGCGCGACACCGATCAGGTCCTTCACCCGGGAGACCCGGCCGCCCTCCTCATCGATGGTCACCATGAGCGGGACCTTGGCCGCGGCCTTGACCTGATCGAGTTGTTTGCCGGTGAAGATCGCGCGATCGGTCCAGCCGCCGATGAAGACGCCGCCGACCTGTTCGGTCTTGACGATGTTCGCGGCGTCCGCGGTGCCGGTCACGCCGACCGTCAGCAGCTGCGCCAACTTCTGCCGGGTGGTGAACTGCCCGAGGTAGGTGGGGGCGCAATCGGCTTGCACCGGCGTTGTTCCCGGCGCCGCCGACGTCGACTCGGCCGCCCCGGCCTGTGAGGTCGGGGTGTCGTTGGTGCCGCCACCGGTGCAGGCGGTCGCGACCGCGGCGAACAGTGCGAGCAGGACGAGAGGCGTCTTCCGCATGGGACACCACCGTAGTGCGCCCGCCGAATACCGACACCCATGGGACCTCCCACCGCCGCAAACATCCCGATTCGCCACGTCGAGATCGGTGCGCAATGACCGCTTCGAGTCAACGGCTCGCCCCAGCCGAGCACGCGAATGATCGGCTACCCAACGCCGGACTGCCGCAATAGAGTTGACCGGCGCGCGAGTCATACCGAACCGTTCGAGCGCGGGCAGAATCACCCGGAGCGTAGGGCTAAGGCGTGGGTGCGGCGGGCCAGGGCGGTGATGCTGGTCCCGTCGTAGCCGAAGACGGCGGTGTGCAGGGTGTCGTGTAGCGGTTCGGTCCAGTGGCGTGGGATGGCGGTGGCGCCGTTGAGGATTCCGGCTACCGAGCCCGCTGTCGCGCCGTTCGAGTCGGTGTCACAGCCGGACTGGACGGTGCGGGCGATGGTGCGGGTGAAATCGCCTGCGCCCCAGAGCAGTCCCGCGGTGATCAGGCAGGCGTTGGGGATGGCGTGTACCCAGTTGTAGCGGTCGTGGCGCTGGTGGATGGCTTGCGTCGCTTGTTCCCAGCCGAGGCCGTCGCGGTGGTCCGCGAGCACCTCGGCGAGTGCGATAGCAAGCCGCGAGCGGGGCGGGATATGCCGGTGCGCGACTTCCAGTGCGGTGCGGGCATTTTCGGTGGTGAAGGCCGCGGATACCAGTGCGGCGGCCCACATCGCGGCGTAAATGCCGTTGGCGGTGTGCGAGAGGCGGGCGTCTCGGGCCGCGAGTTCAGCGGCGCGGGTCGGGTTGCCCGGGTTGGTGTAGCCGTAGATGTCGGCGCGGATGAGGGCGCCGATCCACTCGCGGTACGGATTTCGATGCAGGGCGGTGGCGGGCGGGCGCAGGCCGTTGATCAGATTGCGGTACGCGGCGCGCTCCGCCGTGTAGGTCTGGCGGAATGGCAGCAGTTCCAGCCACGCGGTGGCCACGTCGGAGGTGGTGAAGCCGAATCCGCGCCGCTCCAGCAGGTGCAATCCGAGCACGGTGTAGTCGACGTCGTCGTCGCGTGGGGATCCGTCTATGCATCCGCGCGCCGAGATCGGCCAGGTCGGATTCAGCGGGAATTCCTTCGACGGCGACAGCAGCGCAGGTACGTAGTCGACCAGTGGATAGGCGCCGGCGCGCTCGAGGTAGGCGCGAATCCGCTGCGGCGTCCAGACGAATCCGTTTTCCAACGGTTTACCCAGCGCGCACCCGACGCATCGACCGAGCCAGCCGCCGTGAATGCGATCGAAGAGTTCGTCGGCACCCGATGGAGACTGCGAAAGCGAACCGGATCTCGCTGAGCCGAAGGAGCGCGAATCATTCTGCGCCACTGTGGTATTCAGCCGCACCAGTCCAGTACCCGGCGGCGGGACATCCGGATTCGATGAGTATCGCTGCCGCGCTGGAATCGGCGGCAGCGCGGTCGGCGCTCCGCTCGACGGCGGGGGCCGGTGCCGACTCGCCCGGGACGATCCGTCTATCTCGGGTTCGTCGCAGCTCCATCCGGTGTGCCGTGGCGCGCGTTCGATGCGGTCGAGCAGGGCCAGGCAGGCGGCCGGGTCGGCGGATCTGGTTGCGGCGAGGCGGTGCACGTCGGCGCCGAATGCCTCGACGACATATCCCGATTCGAGTCGCTGCCGCCATTCGTAATAGAGCAGGGCGCGTGGATCGGCATCGAGGACACCGAACAGGGTCCCTTCGATCGCTTCGTTCATCGTGCCCCGGTTTCCGCTGGTCATCAGCCCCCGTGCGGCCGATTATCCGCGCGCGGCGCGACACGCGGGGCGCGTTGTCCGAGTAACCTTGGCAAGTAGCCATGAGACTCCCACAGGAGGTCGGCATGCCCTGCGATCTGATGCTCATTGCCTACGACGGGTCCGAGAACGCCAAGCGGGCCATCGAATACGCCGGGCGATTCCTCACCGCGAACAGAGCCGTCGTCCTCACCGCGTGGGAACCCATGGTGCGTCAAGCCGCCCGACTATCCGGGCTGTCCGGGGTGATGCAACCAGAATGGGTGCCCGACGAGGAGATCGAGGACGTCGCCTACGTCGACGCGCGCACCATCAATACCGAGGGCGTCCGGCTGGCCAAACTCGCGGGGCTCAATGCCGAGGCGCGCACCGCCGAATGCACGACGACGATCTGGAACGCCATCGTCGAATGCGCCGACGATCTGGACGTCGACATCATCGTCGCGGGCACCCGCGGCGCGACCGGCATCCGCGCCCTCCTGCACAGCAGCGTCGCCGACGCCGTCCTCAAGCACTGCCACCGCCCGGTCCTCCTGGTCCCACCCGGCAAACACCCCACCCACTAGTAATAGGCACTGGCTTTCCAGGCCCGGCCCGATCGTCGGGCGCAGTCAAATGGCCGTGCGACACGCCGTATTCGAGGACCATTCGACTGCGCTCGATATCTGCGAGGCGCTGAGTGCCGGCCGGAGGGCAGGATGAGACTTCGGTCGCTAGAGCGGGTTGGGGTGTTCGGGCGGGGCTAGGGTCGGGATATGTACGGATTTCTGCTCGCTCAGCCCGATGGTGTGCTGCGGGCTTCCGGGATTCGGGTTGCCTTCGATGACGCGCGGCGCGCCGCGGCGGCGGTGCGGGCGGGGACCGCGGAACTGATCGTCGGCGCGTTGCCGTTCGATCCGCGACTGCCGGCCGCGCTGTGCGTGCCGGAGCGGGCCGAGCACACCGCGGGGCCGTGGCGGCCCGCGGCGCTGCCCGAACTGCCCGCGGTGCGGGTGGTCACCGAAATACCAAGTCCCGCAGAACATATCGCGCGGGTGACGAAGCTGGTTGAGCAGCTCAACGACCTGGGGCAGCCGCTGCGCAAGGTGGTCGCGGCCCGGTCGGTGCTCGCCGAGGCGGACAGCGCGCTCGATCCCGAGCTGACCGCGGCGTACCTGCTCACCCGCCACCCCAACGCGAACGTCTTCGCCGTCGATCTGACACCGGCGGGCAGGCCGGGCGCGACCCTGGTCGGCGCCACGCCCGAGGTACTCGTCGCTCGGCACGGCGACACTGTGACGCTGCGGCCGCTCGCTGGCACCCTGCCGCGCATCGCCGATCCGGCGGCCGACGCCGCGCAGGCGCGAGAACTGTTGGCCAGCAGTAAGAATCGTGACGAGCACGCCTTCGTCATCGAATGGATCCGCGACCAGCTCGGCCCGGTCTGCGACGATCTGGTGATCCCGCCCGGCCCAGAGCTGATCAGCACCAACGAGGTCTGGCATCTGGCCACCCCGATCACCGGACGCCTGCGCGATCCCGCGACCACCGCACTCGACCTGGCCCTGCTGCTGCATCCGACACCGGCGGTCTGCGGCACCCCGACCGAGCTCGCGCTCGACGCCATCAGCCATATGGAAGAGGCCCGTGGCTTCTACGGCGGTGCCGTCGGCTGGTGCGATGCGGCGGGCGACGGCGCCTGGGTGGTGGCGATCCGCAGCGCCGAACTGTCCGCGGACGGCCGTTCGATTCGCGCCTTCGGCGGCGGCGGCATCGTCGCGGCCTCCGACCCGCAGGCCGAACTCGACGAAACCACCGCCAAACTCCGCACCCTCCTCGGCGCACTGCACTGCGCGATCCCCGCACACGGCTGACCCCCGCTCCCGACACCGCTATCGATATGCCCCGCGGAGGCGCCGGGGCCGAAGTCAACGCAGCATCCTGTCCGGTGTGCACGCGGGCCGCTCGTGGCGTCGGTATGGGCGGCGCCACTCATCATGACGCCAGGGCATGATGCGGTCCGCGCGGTCGGCCCGGTTGTCGATGTGAACGGCGAATCTGTGGGCTGAACGCACGCGGATCGCGCGGGGGCTGCTAGGTTGACCCGGAATGTGCCTTGCGTCGATGTATTGGAGTGCGCGATGAAGTTTGCTGTTCCCGCTGCCGCGAGTGCGGTCGTCGGCGTTGTGCTCGGCGCTGTCGTCGTGTTCGGCATCACGCTGGCGGCGCAGCAGAACTCCGTGCCGAGCGTCGACCGCAGCGGTGACAAGGACTCCTCGCTACTCAACAACGTTGAGTACGGCAGTCGCTGATCCGCTGACCTCGGACTCCTCCGCCGACTCGCTCGGCTCCTCTGCCACGGCTCCGCTGTATTCAATTGGCGGTACTCGCGGTGCCCTGCGTGGTGACGCTTCGCTGCCGCCTCCGGGCCCGTCGCGAGCACCGCTGGGCAGACGCTGGTTCGTCGGCACCGTTGTCGCGGCGCTGCTGCTGACCTTTCCGCAGTCGCCCGGACGTACGGTCGCCGATACCAAATATGACCTGGCGCAGAATCCGCTGGGTTTTCTCGACCGCGCCGCACACCTGTGGAGCAGCCAAGCCCCGATGGGGCAGGTGCAGAACCAGGCGTACGGATACTTCTTCCCGCACGGCGCGTTCTTCTCCGCCGGGCATCTGCTCGGTGTGCCCGCGTGGGTGACGCAGCGGATCTGGTGGGCGCTGCTGCTGCTCGCCGGATTCTGGGGCATCATCCGGCTCTGCCAGACACTCGGCATCGGCACCCGCGGCTCCCGCATCATCGCGGCCGCGGCATTCGCCCTGTCCCCGCGTGTATTGACCACCCTCGGCTCGATCTCCTCGGAGACGCTGCCGATGATGCTGGCCCCCTGGGTGCTGCTGGCGCCAGCCGCCCTCGGCGTCGCCTACCGCAAACACCGCACCAGTACTGGGCCACCCCCGGGCAATTCACCTGTCGATCCTGACCGGCATTCCCGCGCGTCCGGCCTGCTGCAACGGATTCGGGAGTCGGGTGGGGCGGCCACGCCCGCGGGCAGTGCGCTGGCGCTGGCGTTGATGGGGTCGGTCAATGCGGTGGCGACCGTTGCGGCGTTTCTGCCCGCGCTGCTGTGGTGGGGGTCGTATCGGCCGGACGCGCGGTGGTGGCGGTTCACCAGGGCGTGGGTTCCGTTGCTGGTGCTCGCCGTTTTCTGGTGGGCGGTGCCGCTGCTGCTGCTCGGCAAGGTGAGCCCGCCGTTCCTCGACTACATCGAATCGTCGGGGGTGACGACGCAGTGGGCCTCGCTGGCCGAGGTGCTGCGCGGCACCGACAGCTGGACGCCGTTCGTCTCACCCGAGCGGATCGCGGGCGCGGTACTGGTCACCCAGCCCGCGGCGGTGCTGGCGACCGGGCTGCTCGCCGCGGCGGGCATGGCGGGACTCGCGATGCGGTCCATGCCGTTTCGCGGGCGGCTCGCGCTGATCCTGTGCGTCGGGCTGATCGGGATCTGCGCGGGCTACGCGGGTCAGCTGGGCGGGCCGTTCGCCGAATCGGTGCGCATCTTCCTCGATTCCGGTGGCGCGCCGCTGCGCAACGTGCACAAGCTGGAGCCGCTGATCCGAATTCCGCTGGTACTCGGGCTCGCTCACCTACTGAGCCGGGTGCCGCTGCCCGCGTCGGTGCCGATGCGGGTGTGGCGCAACGCCTTCGCACATCCCGAACGCGATCGATCGGTGGCCGTCGCCGCGCTGATCCTGACCGCGCTCGCACTGTCCACCTCGCTGGCCTGGACCGGCAAGCTCGCGCCGCGCGGCGCCTACGACGGGGTACCCGCCTACTGGCAGCAGACCGCGGACTGGCTGGCGCACAACGCCGCCGACACTCGCGCGCTGATCGTGCCCGGCGCACCCTTCGGCAGCCAGGTGTGGGGCCTGACCCGCGACGAACCCATGCAGGCGCTGGCGAGCACACCGTGGGCGGTCCGCGACGCGGTCCCGCTGAACCCGCCGGGCACGATTCGCGCGATGGATTCGGTGCAGCGCCTCATCGCCGACGGCAGGCCGTCCGACGGGCTGGCCGCGACGCTGGCTGGGCAGGGCATCGGAATCCTGGTGCTGCGCAACGATCTCGATCCGGACACCTCGCGCTCGACCCGGCCGATGCTCGCGCACCAGGCCATCGATGGCTCGCCGGGACTGCGCAAGGTCGCCGAGTTCGGTGATCCGATTCAGCCCGCCGTCCTCGCGGACGACCTCGTCGCGGACGGTGACCTTCGGCCCGCATATCCCGCGATCGAGATCTACCGGGTCGATGTGCGGCCGCCGGGAACCGCTGCCGAAGTGCGCAGCGGCAGTGGCGCTCCCGATTCGTTCCCCGGCGCCTACACCGTTCCGCTCGCCGACGTTCCCGTGGTGCAGGGCGGGCCCGAGTCGCTGGAACGGCTGCACCGCGACAACGCGATGTCTTCCGCGCCTTCCTTGCTCGCCGCCGACGCGACCAGGGCCGGGCTGACGATCGGGCCGGTGGTCGTCACCGATACGCCGATGGACCGCGAAGCCGACTTCGGCCGGGTGGACAACCACAACTCGGCACTGCGCGCACCCGACGACGCCCGCCGCACCCACAACCTGGTCCCCGACTATCCGGTGCCCGGCGCCGAACTGGTGCGCGGCGAATGGTCCGGTGCGACGCTCACCGCGTCCAGCTCGGCCGCCGACGCGACCCAGCTCGGCGGCGCGGCACCTGGCAGTTCCACCGCGGCCGCCGTGGACGGCGATCCGTCGACGGCGTGGATCAGCAACGGCGCCGAACGCGCACTGGGCCAATGGCTTCGGCTCGATCTGGACCGGCCGATCAGCGCCGGGCTGCTGCGCCTGACCACCAGCGCGGCCGCGATCGGCGATCCGGTGAAGTGGGTCGCGGTCAGCACCGAGAACGGCACGGTATCCGCGCGAATCACCGAACCCGGTGCGCCGGTGTCCATTTCGCTGCCGCCGGGGAGGACCGGCTGGCTGAAGATCACCGCATCGCGCACCGAGGACGGCACCAGGGGTGGGCAATTCGGCATCAGCGAGCTCGCGCTGGACGACTACTCCGACCGGAACGCACCGGTCCGCGTCGATATCCGGCATCGGACGGTGCTACCGCCGACACCGCAGGGTGTGCAGGTCCGCGCTTGGGACCTCGGACAGGAATTCCCCGGGCGCAGTGCGTGTTTCGACGCGCCGGACCGGGTGCGGTGCAGTAAGGGACTCGCGCTCGCGCCCGAAGAGCCCGGCACGTTCGAGCGCACGCTGTCGGCGCCGGAACCGACGACGGTCATGCCCGAACTCACCGTCCGCACCAGGCAGGGCCCTGCGCTGGAGGCGCTGCTCACCGACCACAGCAGGCCCGTCGCCCGCGGCCAGGCCGACGTCGGCGATCTGCGCGGCGCCGCGTTCGCCGCGACCGACGGCGATCCGCGCACCAGTTGGACGGCACCGGAGAATTCGGTGCGCCGAGTGGCAGGCGGCAAACCGACACTCACCATCGAGTTGCCCGCGCCGACGCTGGTGACGGGGCTCGAGCTGACGACGTCGCTCGGCGGGCTGCCCGCGTCGCCGACCTCGGTGGCGGTCAACCTCGGCAACGGCCCACAGGTGCGCGAACTCGGCGACCACGAACGGGGTCGTCCGGTCCGAATCTCGTTGTACCCCACGGTGACCGACCGGATCGAACTCAGCATGCAGACCTGGGAGCCTGTCCTCGACCGCACCGCACTCGGTTTCGTCCTCACCCAGCCTCCCGGCCTCGCCGAGGTGAACGTGCTCGGCCCGGACTATCCCGAGCCGGCACCGCTGTCCCGGGAGATCACCATCCCGTGCGCCGAGGGCCCGGTGATCGCGCTCGGCGGTCGCACACTGCGCACCACGGTCACCGCCACCGCGGGCGAACTCCGCTCCGGTGCACCGATCCGCGCCCGGGTCTGCACCGATCCAGAAGCCCCCCAAGACAATTCCCTCCCCACCCTCGACATCCCGCAGGGCCGGGCCGACGTCACCGTCGCCCCCACCGACCTCTTCTCCGTCGACCGCCTCCGCCTGAACCGCACCAGCGGGGACACCTCCGACACCGACCCCCGCCCTGACGCAGCACCTCGATCCACCACCGAACCAGGCACCGCACCCGAATCCGGAGCCCCGCGACCGAGCACCACCCGCCTGCTGGTTCTCCCCCTGAGCACCAACGTCGGCTGGCAGGCCCACGACGCCGAGGGCCACCTGCTCACCCCGATCGTCGTCGACGGCTGGCAACAGGCATGGGTGCTCCCACCCGACGCCGGCGGCCCGGTGACCATCTCCTTCCCCACCGACCGCTGGTACCGCCTCGGCATCTTCGGCGGCCTCCTCCTCCTTATCCCTTTGGCAGCACTTGCCATCCCCTGGCGTCGGCGCACGAAAACCCCTGAGCACCCTGCGGATTCCGCAGGTGATATGAACGCAGCCAGCACTGCCGACCGAGCTGTCGCCGATACGCCCGCCACCGACACCGTGACGACGACAGACGAAACATCACTGCTCACGACACACTCAACTGACCCCACCGCAGCGCGTAGCACATCGGCATCGGCTCGCACCCTCCCCGACCGTCAGCCGACGGCTACCCAGCCGGATGTCACTCCGAGGACGTGGGGCACCCGCCTCATCGGCATCATCGGACTGACAGCCGCCACCACGCTCATCGCGGGCCCGGTCGGCACCGTGCTCACACTGGCAGGCGCGGCCGCGGCCAGGTTCGCGCCACACATCGCACCAAAAGCCTTGGTAATCCTGGCAGGCATCGGCGCCTTCCTATCGGCTGCGGCCCTGTCCACCGGCCCGTGGCGCGCCCCCGGCGGCTACATGGGCGGCTCCCTCTGGGCCCAACTCCCCGCACTGATCGCCGTCATCGCCGTCGGCATCGCCGCCCTCCCCGCACGCAGAAATCGACCGGCGGGCGCCCCTGCCCCGGCGAGCGACTCCGCCACCGCGCCCCGCTCCTGAACTGCCGCGCACCGATTGCGCCGCCACGCACGACATCTCGCCATAATCAGCGCGCGGCGGCACAGCGAGTGCGCCGCCCCGCAGTACTGAACCCGCGCACAGGAACTGAACCGCAGCGGCAAGTCGCGACAGCGCTCTGACTGCCTGGCTGCGCGCCGATTACGGTGCCGCGCACCAATTTTCGCGATAGTCAGTGCGCGGCCGCACGAAAGGTGCGCGGCGTATCCGCCACCCGGTCCGTTCGGGGATGCGCGGGTCAGATGTGCGATTCGGGCGGGCCGGGCGCCGCGATCGGCGCGTTGTCCGCACTGATCGACGACTTCGCGCGGTCGCGGGAGCGGGCGTAGCGGCGGATGGGTTCTTCGATGAGGGCGTAGCTGGCGGCGGCCAGCGGGAGGGTGATGGCGAGGGTGAGGATCAGGACGTAGGCGAAGTTGCCGCGGAAGGGGAGGATGCCGAAGACCGGGAAGACGATCGACAGCACGGCGAGGTGCCAGAGGAAGATGCCGTAGGACCAGCGGCCGATGGTCGCGGCCACCCGGGATTCCAGCCAGCGGTGCGGCGGGTTGTCGGTGCGCAGCACGAGCGGTGCGAGCAGGCAGAACCCGATGATCGCGCCGAGACCGATCTTCGCCGCGTACTGCCACGGCTCGGCACGGTCCAAGCCGCCGGGCCCGCCGAGTTCGGTGGCCGACAACAGGAATGCGGCGAGCGCGACGCCCCACATCAGCGGCTGGTTTCCGGCGACTCGCCGCCATCGTGATAGCAGATGGCTATTGTCGACCAGCTCCGCGAGCAGCATGCCCGCCGCGAACCACGGCAGATATCCGGGCAGCCAATTGTCGGCATGGATCGCGTCCGGAGTCGGCACCGGAAGGAAATTCCAGCCGAGACACAGCAAACCGAACGCCAGGATCACCGGCGCCCGCCAGCGCGCCGCACGGCCCCGCAGTCGAACCACCGCGAAGGCCAGGATCGGCAGCACCAGATAAAAAGCGACCTCGACCGAAAGGCTCCACATCTGGGTCAGCCCGTCGGTGAGCGTCAGCGGCACGAACACCTGCAACAGACCGAGATTCGCCAGCCACACCCGCACGCCCGCGGTGCCTGCCGCACTCGGCAGCAGCACGAGCACCACGCACACCACCGCCCAGTACGCGGGCAGGATGCGCGCCGCGCGATGGCGCAGGTAGTAGCCGACGGACGGCGCCGAACCGAACCCGCGCGCGGCCGTCGCGTGCGGGCGCCACAGCAGAAATCCCGACAGCGCGAAGAACACCGCGACCGCCATATCGAACCGATTCCAGATCCGCCCGAACACCGGCGTACCGGATGCTCCGGTCTGAAAAGCGACATGGGTGAGCATGACGCCGAGTGCCGCCATGCCGCGCATCCCCTCTAATGCGGAGACGAATCCACGCGGCCGGGCGGGCGCGGACGGTCGCGCGGGCAGGGTGGCGGTCATGGGGCTCCAGTCTGCCCGGCCGATACACAAATGAGAACTCCGCGTTTCACTTTCCGCGTTAGACTCGGGCGATTTCTGGGCCGTTTCCGGCCTCGGCACCGCATGGTACGACATGGGGCTGTTAGTGTCGGGGCTCACGAGTGCCGCGGCGTGCCCGCAGTGCTTGGCCGAACGACCTGTGTTCTACGACGAGGAGACTTTGCATGGCACTGAGTGCCGGAACCAGAAGGACGGTGGCCTGCCTGCTCGTAGGGCTCGGCGCGTTGCTCATCACCATCGCGGTGATGATCCCTGCTTACACCGTCGGCAAACTGGCCAAGACTCCTCTGGACCTCGAGATCACCACCATCGCGAACAGCGTGCCCGGCGAGGAAAGCCTCGTACTGGACGCGAAATCGCTGACCTCACCCGAGGGCTCCGCGAAGGTGGACAGCAACGTCAAGCTGATCTCGCAGCGCTTCCTCACCGTCGAAGAACCCTCCGACAGCACCGAAATGACCGTGCAGGCCGGTCAGACGCTGCGGCGCACGGACATGCAGGGCGACACCGGCCTGCTCACCGCGACCATCGACCGCGTCACCATCGACCGCAAGTCGGGTGAGCCGGTGGCCAAGAACCCCAACGGCGCGATCGCGGTGACCGTGAACAAGCAGATGGAGAGCTTGCTAGAACCGGTGCAGCACACCGGTCTGCAGTACCGGTTCCCGATCGGCGTCGACAAGAAGAGCTACCCGTACTTCGATGTCAACGCGCGCAAGACCTTCGATATCAACTACATCGAAGAGACCGAGATCAACAACATGAAGGTCTACCACTTCCAGCAGACCATCCCGGTCACCAACGTGTGGGACGTCGTGCAGGCACCGACGAACCGGCTGACCCTGCCCGCGAAGAAGTGGGGCGTCGAGGGCGACGGCGACGTGCAGATGACCCGCTTCTACACCAACACCCGCGACCTGTGGGTGGAGCCGAAGACCGGCACCGTCATCAAGGGCGGCGAGCAGATCCACCTGTTCTACGCGCGCTCCGGTGACAAGCCCGAGGTGACCGCGCTGAAGTCGCACATCGTCTTCGACGAGAACACCATCGAATCGCAGATCGCGGTGGCCAAGAAGAACATCGACAAGCTGTCGCTGTACGGCCGGACCATGCCGATCGTGTTCGGCGTGCTCGGTGCGATCGCGCTGATCGTCGGCGTCGTGCTCGGCCTGCGCGGCGGCGCCGCTCCCGCGGGCGGCCTGCGTGGTGCCGCGAGCGGGCGTCCCGCGCCGCGTGGCCCGCAGGGCCCGAACGATTCGTTCGATCCGCCGACCGAGCAGATCAACATCAATAAGCGCCCGTAGCGGCGAAACGCCCTCGAATTCGGCTCCTGCGCTTCGGCGCGGGAGCCGAATTCATTTGTCGGCCACGTTTATTCGTATGCCACGGGATGGCGGGGTTCGTACAGCAGCATGGTGCCCGCACCGGGTATCCGGAGTTCGGCACAGAGCCCGAATCCACGGTCGGCGATTTCACCGGCGAATTCCGCTCCGCGCCCGCTCAATTCGGCCATCGTCGCGGCCAGGTCGTCACACATCAGTGAAATCTCGTGCCGCGGTGGACCTTCCGCCGGATGCACACCGAGCTCGCTCGGGCCGGTACGGAATATCAGCCAGCCGTCGTGCGCGTCCACATTCGGCCAGCACAATACGTCACGAAAGAACGCCCGGGCGGCGTTCGCATCCTCCGCGTAAACCAGGGTGTGCACGGCGGTGATCATGCATTCGATCGTAGATCCGCGTGCACCGTCCGTCGCGGACGTTGCCGACACTGCGGGTAGGCATAGGCGTCCGACGCCGCACCGCGACCGAACCGGGAACGGCGTGAGCAGCACCGCCGCGACCAGGAGGGCCTCGTCGACCGGGATCTCGGCTGTACAACTGCGCGTGCAGCGACCGCACTCGCATGACGCGTACCGAACAAGGGATGCGGTTCAGGCGACGGCCTAGGATCGCGGGCGCTGGCCCCGGTCGGCGGTGTGCAGGACAACTGCTGCGACCAGCAGGGTGGTCGCCGATGCGACGCACACGGCGGTGGTGATGAGAGCGGGGACCGAGTGGGCGAGGGTGACCATCGCGGTTACTTCGACGGCCAAGCCGAGCCAGGTAGCGGCGGCGAGCGCGGTACGGTCGGCCGCGATGGCGGACAGCAGCGCGCCCTGCAGCACCGCGAGGACGGCGCCGTGCAGCGCGAACAGCCAGAGCAGGCCTTGGATCGGTGCGTAGTCCTGGCCCGCGAGAATGGGTGCGATCGGCGCGGCCAGTGCGGCAACGGCCACCGCGAGGATGCCGATTCCGGAGAGCACCGCGAGCGCTTCCTTCACCGCGCGGGACGAATGCGACGGCTGAGCCATCCGCGGATACAGCACGACACCCACCGCCTGCGGTAGCCAGAACGCGATCTTCGCGGCGATGGCCCCCAGCGCGTACCGGCTCGCATCCACCTCGTCGAGCACGATCCGCGCGACGATCAGATCCGCCGAGGACAGCGCCATCAACGCCGCCTGCGCCTGCGCGGCGCGCAGCACCGGCAGCACACCCGCGACCGCGCCGATCTCCGCCCCCGCCGAGCGCACCCGTGAACCCGCGACGATCTCCGCCCCTGTGGACCGCGAACCTGCGACGATCCCGGCCTCTGCGGACCGGACGCGCGAGAGCGGTGAGCCCGCGACGAACCGGGCGAACGCCGCGGCCACCGCGATACCGAACGCGGCCGCCCACAGCGCGCCCGCGGCGCCGCCACCCAGCGCGAGCACCGCGAGCGCGGGCACCACCCTGGCGATCCCCGCGGCACCGAGCACAACGGCCAACGCTCGAAAACGCCGACCACCCTGCAGAATTCCCTGCTCGCCCGAGAGCAGCACCAGTGCGGGCGCCGCACCAAGCGCGGCCGCGGCCGCGGCGACACCGACGTTCAGCAGCACGGTCACGACGGGAACCAACACCACGGCGGCCACCGCGACGATCGCCGCGCACCGCCACTGCAACCCGCGCAGCGCGGCAACACCGGCACCGCGCACCAATTCCCTGGCCACCACGTTCTGCAACGCCAGCGCGGGCACCGCACACAGCAACTGCACCGCCAGCAGGCTGGCGAACTCGCTGTATCCGCCGACGCCGAGCCAGCGGCCCGCCAGCAATTGCAGCAGATACCCCGCGACATTGGCCGTCATCGCCCCCGCCGTCACCAATGTCAAGTCCGCCACGACGGGAAGGCGACGAACAACAGGCACGCCCGCCATCGTCCCACCCCGCCGCGCCACCCCCTCCTCGGACCTGCCTGAACACCGTCCTATCTCGGCCGCCGCCTGTCGTCACAGCCAACCCGTCGTCGTCACAGCCGTGATCACGCGTGCCGGATTCTCGCTCCGCATGCGAAGAATCGCCCGGGTCGGGGCGGGTGGGGTTGCGGTGGGATTGATACGTAGGGTGCTCGGCGTGGACGACGGTGGCTGGGAATACCGGGGACGATTCGTCGTCGGCGGGTACAGCGCGATGCTGGCGCTGGTGATTGCCGGACCACTACTCGGGCCCGGATACCTGCTGCTGCGCGATGCGGTGAGCACGCCACGCTCGTACCTCACCGATTCGGCACTCGGACTGGGCGACGCCGCGCCGCGCGCAGTCCCGCAGGATGCGACCCTCGCGGTCCTTTCACCGGTCCTCGACGGCGGACTGATCGTCAAGGCAATCCTGCTGCTCGCCCTCTGGGCCGCCGGATACGGGGCGGCCGCACTGGCCAGGAAGCTGCTGCACGTCCCCCTCGGCCCCCAACTAGTGGCAACCACCGTCGCCCTCTGGAACCCCTACGTGGCCGAACGCCTCCTCCAAGGACATTGGAGCCTGCTCACCGGATACGCCGCCCTGCCGTGGACCATCCTTGCCGCACAACGGATTCGGCAGGCCACCACCCGCGACACTCCACCGACGCGGCCCGGAGCCGACGACAGCGCCGCGCACCCCAGCGAAACCCCAACAGACGATGAGCCGCCCCAGCACAGCCCAGCAGGCGCCGGTTCGCCAGGTGGTCAGGCCGATTCGGCCCGCACAAGCTCGCGCCGTCCGAGTTGGCGGCGCCGGCCTCGAACCGCCGAGTCCTCAGCCGATTCGAATCATGCTCAACCGGCCCACCGTCCACGGCGTCGCATCGACGCACCGGATCCGGCCCCCGCCCGCGTAACCTGGCGACGACTGGATGCGCACCCGAATGTCGTCCGCGCATGGGTGGCGCTCGGTGGATGTTTCGCAGCGGCTGGGCTCACTCCGACGGGTGCGCTACTTGCTGGTTGTGTCGGGTTGCTGATGATCGGGCGGCGGAATCTCCTTGGGGCGCTGGCACTTCTCGCTGCGGCATCGGCCCCGTGGCTGATGGCGACCGCGCTGTCCGGCGCGGGCGCCGAACCCTCCGATCCCGCCGGGATCGCCGCATTCGCCGCCCGTGCCGAACCCGGTCTCGGCACCCTCGGCAGCCTGGCCGGATTGGGCGGGATCTGGAACGCCGACGCCGTACCCGGCTCGCGCACAACACCTCTCGCGCTCATCGGCACGCTGGTTCTGCTCGCCATCGTCGCAACGGGTCTTCGCGGTGTCGCAACAGGCGATCCGCGCGCAGGTCTCCGGGTCCGCCGAATCCTGTTGGCACTGGCCGCGGCCGCGATCCTGCTCCCCGCACTGGGCGCAACCGAGTGGGGCCGGGAACTCCTGGAGTGGCTCGTGATCCGGGTGCCCGGCGCGGGATTACTGCGCGACACCCAGAAGTACGTCGCACTGGCAATGCCCGCCTACGCCCTGTGCGCCGCCGCAGGCTGCCGCGCTTTATCCACATACCTCACCAGATCGCGTCCCAACAGCTTTCACGATGCGCCAGACAGCCCGAACAACGTGCCGGGTGATCACTCCCCCGCATCGGAGCCGGTGACGGCATCTGCACCGATGCCGTCTACGGCCAGCACCGGATCGCAGCTGGATCGGCCGGGCGGTACAGCCGGAAGGGCGTTGATCGCAACGTTGTTCATCGTGCTGCTGGCAGCGCCGCTGTTCGATCTCGCCTGGGGTGCCGGTGGGGAGATGCGGGCGGTGCGGTACCCGGAGGGGTGGCGGCGGGTTGCCGAGCGGATCGATGGGCCCGGCGATATCGCGGTGTTGCCCGGTGGCATGTTCCGGAAGTTCTCCTACAGTGGCGGCGCGCCGGTGCTCGACCCCGCGCCGCGAATGCTGCCGCGCGATGTGCTGCAGACCGGGGAGCTTCCGGTGCACGGCCGCACGGTATCCGGTGAAGGAGTGCGGGCGCGGGAAGTGGAAAACCTATTGCTGCATGGTGGTTCGGCGGCGGACCTGGGCCGTCTCGGTGTCGGATGGGTACTCGTCGAACGCACTCCCGGCCCATTGGGTGCATCGAAAGCGACACTCGCCCAACTCGACCCGGTGTGCTCCGACACCCAGCTCGCCCTGTACCGCGTCCCGGACGTCGCCGCGCGCCCACCGGCCCCCGCATCGCACCGCTACCTCGCGTACGCGGCCCACATCCTCTGGGCGGCAATGCTCCTCGCCGGGCTCGCCACGATCCGCCCCTACCGCCGCGCCTGACCGACATCGCTACCTCGTGCTCGGCGCCCGATCCGGAGCAGCAGTGCTCTCGCCGGATCGGTCGTCAACACACGCTTCGGCATTGCTACGCGTTCCGTCCGAGTCGCCGACGGCAACACCCACCGCTGGAGTCGATCACCCTCCGCGGCACCACGGCATCCAACACGGACTTGCCTGCGCCCCAGTCGGTTTGCCGAGCTATCGGCCAGGAGAGAGTTGTTTGCTGGTACCTCGGGCCGATTCCGCAGAGCGACTAGTCGGGTGGGTTGGCTACCAGGCCGGAGGTGTGGGTGCCGCGGGAGATGGCGGACAGCACCTCGTAGACACCGTTTCCCGTTTGCTCCCAGGAGAATTCGCGGGCGCGGGCGCGGGCCTTCTCGCCCATGACGGTTCTGGCGGGGTGGTCGTCGAGCAGGTCGCCGACGGCATCCGCGAGTTGGGTGGCGTCGTCGACGAGCAGGCCGGTGACGCCGTCGACGATGGAGTCGGTGAGACCGCGGGAGCTGCGGTAGCCGATGGTGGGGACGCCGTGCTGCGCGGCCTCGATGACGGCCAAGCCCCATCCTTCTTTCCGGGAGGGCAGCACGTGCACCCAGGCCCGGGCGAGCAGTTCGTGTTTGCGGCGCTCGTCGACGTGCCCGTGGAAGGTGACGGCGTCGGCGATGGCGAGATCGCGGGCGGTGGTCTTCAGATTGCCGGCCCACCAACCGTCGCCGATCACGTCGAGACGCAGGCCGGGGATACGGGTGCGCAGCTGCGCGACGACCGCGAGCGCGTCCTCGATCTGCTTGTGCGGCACCAGCCGGGACAGCACGACGATGCGCGGCTCGGCGGTCCTGGTCACCGCGGCGCCGGTGGGTGCGTCGGCGGGCACCGGCTCGGCGCCGTTGCGCACCACCGCGATCCGCGCCCGTTCGACACCCAGCGTGGCCAGTTCCTCGGCCGACGGCAGCGAGACAGTCAGGTACTGGTTGTGCCGGTGCACCCGCGGCGAGACGCGGGATTCGATCCACCAGCCGATCCGCCCGACCAATTTGCCCGCGACCGGCCACTGCTCCCGATGCCCGTGATGCACGAGCACCACCGAGGGTGCGGCGGTCGCGGCCCTGGCGAAGAAGGGGATGCCGTTCTGCGTATCGATCACCGCGTCGGGCCGGAGGCCGCGCAGCGGTCCGATGCCGATCCGGCCCAGCAGCATCGCGGCCAGCGCCCGGGGATATACGGAGTAGCGTCCGCCCGCCCTGCTGATCTCGATGCCGTCGATGCGCTCCCGCTTGGCCGCACCGGGATAGCGGGCGGTACGCAGCGTGACCTTGACCCCCCGCGCCGCGAGCTGCGCGCCGACCTGCTCCAGGTACCGTTCGCTGCCGCCGCCCTGTGGATGCCCGGTGTCACGCCAGCAGAGCAGGAGGACTTCGCGCACGGTGGAGCTTCTCTCGGTCGATCGGTCCCTGATCGGGAGTGACGTATATCGCGCTACACACTAACCTGCGCCCCGGCACGGCCATGTGCGAGACTCGGCGCCGTGCTGAAAGCCGAGGGGAAATCCGTCACCGGTCGCGGCCGCGCCGCGGCCCGGTTCGCGCGCCGCGCGACATTGCGGCGGTCGCTGCGCTTGCTCGGCAGCTTCCGGCACGAGCAGACCGATCCGGCGCATTTCTACGGCGGTATCGCGGCCGACAGTGCCGAAATGATCGCCGACTTCTATGCCGATGTATCCGGGCGCGCGTTGAACGGCGCGGTCATCCTCGATGTCGGCGGCGGTCCCGGCTATTTCGCCGACGAATTCGCCGGCGCGGGCGCGCGCTATATCCCGGTGGAGCCGGATCCGTCGGAGCTGCACGCGGCGGGACTGTCGATCCCCGGCGCGGTCCGCGGTTCCGGGATGGCGCTGCCGTTCCGCGATGGCGCGGTGGATATCTGCTTCTCGTCGAATGTGGCCGAGCACGTGCCTGATCCGTGGCTGATGGCCGATGAGATGGTGCGGGTCACCAGGCCCGGCGGGCTGATCGTGCTGTCGTACACGGTGTGGCTCGGGCCGTTCGGCGGCCACGAGACCGGGCCGTGGCACTACCTCGGCGGCGAGTACGCCGCGCGCCGGTATCGGCGCAAGCATGGCAGGGAGCCGAAGAATCGTTTCGGTGAGTCGATGTTCGCGGTGCGCGCGGTGGATGGAGTGCGCTGGGCGACACGGACTTCGGCGGACGTCAGGACCCTGTTCCCCCGCTACCACCCGCGCTGGGCCTGGTGGCTGGTCCGCATCCCGCTGGTGCGTGAGTTACTGGTAAGCAATCTTGTGATCGTTGCGACGAAACGGGCTTAGCCGGCGCACTACTCCAGCCAGCCGCGCCGCCAACCGCGTCCGCCGCCGCAGGCGCCGTGTATCCGCTCGACCCACGGCGATTCCTGGATGGCGAGCCCGACCGTCTCCAGCGTGGTGAGCCCGACCTGGTCGGCGAGTTCACCGACTACCGCGACCGCCTCCGCGGCCTGCATGGCCGCCGTGGCCTGCTCGATCGTCAGCGTGCGACCCGGCAGGAAGGAAACAACCCACCCGCCCGCGCCAACGCTCTTCGCTTGATGTTCGGTCTGATCGCTGGTCATCAGCGACCGGCCGACTACTTGCACCGCCATGACTCCGACTCCCCAATTGCAGTATCGGTTCAAAGAATCGAGCGAGCTGATCAGTAGCTACAGCATCCTCTTCGCAGCAACAGAACGCAATAGTGCGTTCTACGAAAAGCGAACCGACAGGTTGGAATTCGCCCAGCTCAGAGGGGCCCACACCGGGGCGAACTGAAACATGTTACAGACAATCGGACCACAAAACTGTAACGTGTTCTCATGCATTACGACAGCTTGTTCATCGGCGGCCAGTGGACCGCGCCAGCCACCTCCGAGCGCCTCCAGGTCATCTCACCGGTCACGGTCGAGCCGGTGGGCAGCGTCCCCGTGGTCGACCGCGCCGACGTCGACGCCGCGGTTGCCGCCGCGCGCAAGGCCTTCGATTCCGGGCCGTGGCCGTCCACCCCGCCGCAGGAACGTGCGCAGGTACTGACCCGTGCCGCCCGATTGATCGAGCAGCGCTCCGCGGATTTGCTGGCCGCACTCACCGCCGAGATGGGCGCGACCCAGATGATCGGCTTGACGCTCAACCAGATTCCCGCGGTTGCCGCGCTGGACAGCTACGCCGGATTGGCAAAGTCGTTCCCCTGGAATGAAACTCGTACCGGCCTGTTCGGCACCTCGCGGGTGTCACGCGAACCGCGCGGTGTGGTCGCGGCCGTAACCGCTTGGAATGTCCCGCTTTTCCTCGCCGCGAACAAGCTCGCGCCCGCCCTGCTCGCCGGCTGCACCATCATTCTCAAGCCCGCGCCGCTGACTCCGTTGACCGCCAACATCATCGCCGACATCTTCACCGAGGCCGGTCTGCCCGAAGGCGTGCTGTCCGTACTGCCCGCCGAGGCCGAGGCCGCGGAGTACCTGATCTCGCACCCCGGCGTCGACAAGGTCACCTTCACCGGCAGCACCGCCGTCGGGCGCAAGATCGGCGCGATCGCGACCGGGCAACTCAAGAGCGTCTCGCTCGAACTCGGCGGCAAGTCCGCGGCAATCCTGTTGCCGGACATGGACGTTGCCGCGAGCATTCCGGTGCTCGCGTTCTCCGGCCTGATGAACAGCGGGCAGGGTTGCGTCGCGCAGACCCGAATACTGGCCCCGCGCAGCCGCTACGACGAAATCCTCGACGCGCTGGTCGCGCACGTCGCCACGATGAAGACCGGCGATCCGGCCGATCCGAGCGTGCAGCTCGGACCGCTGATCTCCGAGCGCCAGCGCGACCGCGTCGAGGGCTATATCGCCAAGGGCAAAGAGGAAGGCGCCCGCCTGGTGCTCGGTGGCGGCCGCCCGGAGGGCGTCGAGCGCGGCTGGTTCGTCGAGCCGACGATCTTCGCCGATGTGGACAACAAGTCGACCATCGCGCAGGAGGAGATCTTCGGCCCGGTGCTCTCGGTGATCCCGTACGAGACCGAGGACGAGGCGGTCGCCATCGCCAACGACTCCGTCTACGGGCTGGCCGGTTCGGTGTGGACCACCGATGTGGAGCACGGCGCCGAGATCGCGGCGAAGGTACGCACCGGCACCTTCGCGATCAATTGGTACGCCTTCGATCCGTCCTCGCCGTTCGGCGGGTACAAGAATTCCGGCCTCGGCCGGGAGAACGGGCCCGAAGGACTCGATTCGTTCTGCGAGCAGAAGTCGGTGCTCATGCCGATGGGCTGGACCAGCTAGGTCATTCGCCCGGCATGACCACCCGCAGGACGGGCTGACCGTCGCGCCCTGGCGCGTCGACGACCTCGACGCGCCAGCCCGGCGGCAGTACGGCCTGTAACCGGCCCGCGGCGCGGCGCAACGGCGTACTGGCGGCCGCCAGCTGGAAGCCCGCCACCAGCGGTGCGACCGAAGCACCGGTCTCGAGATCGGTCATGCGCCAACCACCTCTCACGCGTCGATCGCTTCGTTTCGCCGCGAAACCTGCGGGGTCACGAGTCGATAGGGAAGTAGTTCAGTCGATCAGTTAACGTTTAGCAATCGGACTGGTCGGTCATGAGACGAACAACACACTGAGCATAGGACACGCCGGGGCAAACCTCGCACTCTGGGCATCCTTTCCGCAGGTCAGCGGCCTCAACCGGGGAGGAAACGGCGGCAACTGGGGATTCAGTGGCGCAGCGATCGGCGATATCCAGCGGGCGTGGTGCCCGTCGCGGTGCGCAGATGCGCGCGCAGCGCCGTCACGCTACCGAAACCGGCATGCGCCGCAACGACTTCCACGGGTAGCTCGGTGGTTTCGAGCAGCTCACGGGCCCGCGCTGTGCGCTGCGCCTCGAGCCAACGACGTGGTGTCGTACCGAGTTCCGCTTTGAAACGGCGGATGAACGTGCGCTCGCTCATCAGCGCGTGTCCGGCGAGGGCCGAGACATCAGGCGCCGCAGCCGGATTCGCCGCGGCCCAGTCGAGCGTCGCGGCCAGGCTGTCGTGCATGTCGTTGCCGCGCACCACGGCCGGAATGTATTGCGCCTGACCGCCTTCGCGATGTGGCGGGCGCACATTCCAGCGCGCCAGATCGGCGGCGATCGCCGCGCCGAGTTCCCGGCGCACTATGTGCAAACACAGATCCCACCCGGCCGAGAGCCCGGCCGAGGTGAGCACGTCACCGTCATCGATATACAGCGCGCCCGGGTCGAGCCGGACCGCGGGGAAGCGCCGGGCGAAGTCGTCGCAGAATGCCCAGTGCGTGGTGGCGGGGCGACCGTCGAGCAACCCGGCCTCGGCAAGGACGAACGCGCCGACACAGATGCTCACCATCATCGCGCCCCGCGCCGCAGCCGCCCGCAACGCCGCGGCGACCTCCTCGGGCACCTCGCCGGGCACCCGCCCCGGCACCACGACGACATCGGCGTCGGCCAGCGCCTCGAGCCCGTGCTCCACGTACAGCGAGAAGCCGTCCGGCGAATTCACCGCGCCCGCGCGTGCACCGCACGTATCCAGTTGGAAGCCAAGGGGTTCCCCGTCCTTGCCTGGACAGTATCGAAAGGCCTGCACGACGCAGGCCAGGTCGTAGGAGATGACCCCGTCGAGCGCCAGCGCGACAACCCTCTTCATGCCATGAGTTTGGCATGAATCCGAGCATTACTGGCATGCCTGCCACTCGTGTCTCGCGCGCACGACCAGTTCACTGAATCCAGAACATCGACAGCTGAAGGAGTTCGGAATGGGCGGTCCAGCAGGTATCGATTGGGCATGGGCGACGGGCACGGGCGGCAACCTGTCCGGCAGCCAGCGCAGGGCGCTCATCGGCAAACTCTTCGCCGGTCTGCCGCGTCTGGTGACCGATCAGGTCCGACTGGCGCTGCACCGCCGCGGCAACGGCCGAGTCGATTTCACCGACCTGCGCCTGCCCGATTCGAAACTCGCCCGCGCGGCGGAAACCGAAGCACGCGAATGCCTTACCCAGCACGTGCTCGAACATTCCTACCGCAGTTACTTCTTCGGCAGAGCGCTCTCCGAACTGGACGGCGTCCCCTATGACGACGAACTCGCCTACGTCTCCTGCCTGCTGCACGACCTCCAGCTCGAACATCCCACGCCGGGACGCTGTTTCGCCGTCACCGGAGCCGAACGCGCGATGAAGTTCGTCCTCGGCGAGGGCGCGACCCCCGAACAGGCCGAAACCATCGGCGCGGCCATCGCCGCCCACATCACCATCGGCGTCGCCGACGACCTCGGCGACCTCGGCTTCGTCTCCGCGGGCGCGGCGGTAGACGTCTTCGGCGCCAGAATGTGCGACCTGAACCCCGAATGGGTCACCGAACTCCTACTGCGCCACCCCCGCCACGAATTCAAACGCCACATGAGCGCCGCCATGAAAACCGAATCAGCCGCCGTCCCCGACGGCCGCACCCACTGGCTCGTCACCACCGCCGCCTTCCGCCAACTCATCCGCTTCGCCCCCTTCCCCGAATAAGGAAGACACGCCCCACAATTCACCCTCGTAGGAGCATGCGGCGTTCCACACCTCGTCCAGGCAGTGAACAAGCCGGAAGCGCCAGTGGGGTTGACAAGACTCGTTGACTAAGGTGAAGATGGTCGCAGCGCTATAGCTGCGCCTTCAATCGCATTCGCGGAAGTACCAATAGCATTCGCGGGACTCGTTGTCCTGCGGCAACTTCGGCAACAACCCTGGTCAGGCCTCGATCTCCAATGAGATCGAGGCCTGCTCTGTATCCAGGTCTCCGCGCCGACCGAATCACGAGATCGTCCCTGTGCCACCGGCATACGCGCAGCGTCCACGCACCCTGCTCACTGATGCAGCAGCTTTGGCCCTTCTTTGCTGCCGCTGCTGCGTCCAGTACCCGCCTGTGTTCTTTTGCACCAGCTCTGAGCGCGGACCTCATGGCGGTGAATGTCTCTGCGTATCGAGCGCGATCCATTGCCCAGGTCGGCCCTTCGACCGTAGCCAGCTACATGAGGTGACCCGATATGACCGACTTTACGCAGAGCATGCGCTCCTACATACCGCTTCCATTGCAGGCCAGGTGATCTGGCTGTGGATCAGGATTGGAGTGCTCGGGGCGCCGCGTGGCGTAGCTCGCTTGCACTGGCCGCAGAATCTGACTCGACCACGGATAGTCGCCCAGCCAGCGGTAGGACCTACACCTACCACGGAATGACGCCCGACTCGTCCGCCCGCATGGTCGGCCGCATCGATACCCGTAACGACTTGAAACCGTTCGCGCAGACGATCACCCAAGACTCGATGGCGCCGATCGGCCCTGATGCCACAGCGGTCGGCCCGAGCCAAGGCCTGGTCGTCAAACCCGTCAGCGCGGTCACCGGCCCCGGAGCCCCATCGGTATCGCCCGAGCAGCAGATCCAAGACAACAAGGATCGCCTGGCCGAGTGGAACCAGATGCATCCGAACGGTCGAACACAGCTGCCGCAGGACTCTACGCAGCCGAATCAAGGCGTAACACAGCCGAATTCGCCCCAACCCGACACCAATCCGGCTCCAACGGCACCGACCACAACAGGACCAGCCACCACCGCACCGACAACAACCGCGCCCACGACCGAAGCGCCGACAACAACCGCACCCACTACGGCGGCACCGGTCAACGACACACTCGGGCAGTCCACCGACCCGTTGATCCAGCAGATGCTCGGCACTACCGGCCCGATCCAGCAACCCACTACTGAGGTGGGGTCACTGCCATGGCTGCTGACCGAGGTCAACAAACCAAAACCCGACACCACTACATCGGCCGGCGGCCCCAGTACCACCGTCACCGCCGAAGCCACCGTAACCACTGCGCCAACGGCCCCGACGCAGGCCGAACTCGACGCCAGCCGCGTTGAACGCATCCTGCCCGAGGGCATCGCAACCCCGGAGCGCATGGGCAAACCCGCGGAGTGGACCGATGGCAACGGCACCCAGGGCTCGCTGTACATCGATGAGTTCGGCTACCGGCACTGGCGATTCCTGCAAAGCAACGGCCGCCTCATCGAGGTCACCGAGGGCGGCGGCAGCGATGGCGGCGATCGGCCGTGGACCCACACCACGATCACCGAACCCGATCAGACGGCGCCACGCGTCGACACCTATGACACAACAGGGGTCACCGCCTACGTCGACACCACCGGCGACGTCGAGACCCGCCTCCTGCGCTTCCAAGGTGGCGATATCGGCATCGAAGAGCACCACGGCGGTAGCGATGGCCAAGATCGCCCCTGGTCGCAAACCGTCCAGTTCAGCGAGACCAACCAGTTCACCACCACCCGCACCCAGGACGGCATCTCCTGGACGGGACCTGTCATCGACAACAAAATCCACGTCAGGTCTGTCGGGAACAACGGCACCGAATCCGAAGAGACCATCCCACTCTCGCCGTGGGAACCCGGATTCGGGTATGTCACAACACCGGACGGCATAAGAAAGCGATTCACGACCCATGACGGTGTCGTCACCGGCGGCATGTACACCGACAAAGACGGCACCGATCTCGGCACCTTCCAGCTGGTCGACGGTGCGACCACCTTCTTCGCGAGCAAGGAGTTCATCAATCGCAGATTCCCCGACCTGCGCATCACCTCATTGCGTGTCGTCATCGGCGCCGACGGCAAGGCCACCACCTTCTACCAGGTCGCCAACGCACCGGAGGTCATGTCTCACGAAACCAAGGCGGGCGAACTACCCGAATGGAACAGATCAGGCGAACTGTTCCAATTCCCCGGCCTCCTCGAATCCATGGCCAAGGGCATCGGCCACTCCTGGAACGTGCTCAGCGACGTGGTCGGCGAATACGCTGTCGGACCGATCATCTCACTCGGACATCCGATCGCGACGTCCAAGGGCGTCACGTTCGTGCCCTACCAGCCACCACCCGAAAAACGCCACACCCCAGGCGAAGTCATCTGGGCTGCCGTCGACATCGTCAGTCTCGCAACCCTGTTCGTCCCGCTCCCCCTGGCACCGATCTTCACCCGCCTCGCCGCCACCGGCCGCGCGGCACTCGCCGGAGCGGAAACCGTCGGCCGCGCCGCCCTCACCGGCGCCGAGATCATCGGACGCCCCGTGCTCGCCGCGGTCGCGTCCGCCAGCCGCGCCGCACTAACAGGCGCGGGAACGCTTGGGCGCTCCGCGCTTACCGGCGTAGCAAACATCGCGCGAGCCAGCACTGAATGGCTACCAAATGCCATCGGCGCAGGCCTCCCCCGGCTACCGCACTTCAGCGAATTGACAGGAGCCATCAAGGCCGCCGCATCGACCATCAAGGACCAATCTTCCATAATCGGAAATGTCAGCTCGCGCATCGCCGACGCAGAGAGGTTCAGCTTTTCGTATTCTCGTGCCGAGACTGCCCGTGTAATATGGAACGGAAAGCGACTCGGCCTTGACAACAAAACGATCGAGGATTTGATCAGGATAGCCTCACGGGAAGCGAAGCCGATAACATCTCGGCAATTGATCGAGCAGATGAATAACTGGGTCAATGTCGTCCAACCCCGCGGATACCCTTACCGATTCACAAGTTTGGCCGAATACGAGGGGTTCAAGACCGCGCTGCTCGGTAATACACAAAGGGCCGGGCTGTCGACGGAGAATATCTTTGTGCAAGGATCTTCACTGCGCACACCAGCGGCGCGGGACATCGATATCGCAATTTTTGTCAGCGAACAGAAATTCGACAGCATGCTGATCGGAAATTTTCAAGGCAAAGTGGCACTGAAGCCCACCGCCACCACACCCCGTACGCCGATCCAACTCGAAGAACTTTCACACTCCGAGTTAGTCGAACTAGCGCAGCACATAAAATCGAACCCGAGCATGTACAATGCAGATGCAAAGACGTTCATGCTCGCGACCTTGAAAGGTCTCTTCAACTCGAAAACGAAGGGATTCAATTCGTTACGAGACGCCGCCAAGGCGATGCAGCAATCTCATCCCGACCTGAATATCGAAACACTATCAGTAGCACTTCGGCACGGCGAGTTCGACACATTGCCCGCCTTGCGCATCCAATAAAGAGGGGTCATGCAGCGCATAGAATTCGCTGGCATATTGGAGACGAGCAATCGTGAAGCTGTCGAGTCGGCAATGAGTCGCTGGCTGGGCACTGACCTGAGAATGGAAGACGAGTACGGTGCATTCGAGAAATCCTATGAAGATGATTCACTTTATGTCTACTGTCATGAGGCGCCGCTCGGCGACGATACATTCTATCTGCTGGAGGGTAGCATTGACGGTCCGATAACAAACTCCGTAGCCCGACTACGTTCACTCGCAACCATCTGTCGAGAATCAGGTCTCGATCACGAGATCGACTATACTGAGGTAGACAGCGCCGGGAAGTCGCTCAGCGAGGAGAAGACCATTCAGATCTCTTAGTGGCCCGACGTGCGGGGCATTGCGGTTGGAACGACGCTGAAGTGGATCAATGGAATTAGAGATTGCTCGTTCGAGGGCTGCCGAACTGCTCGCGAAGGTCCAGCAGGACATCGATGATAAAGTGATATTTTTCGACGGTCAGTTCGACGTCCCTGAGCACGAGGATCACGGCGACGTTTGGGTGTTCAATTGGAACAGCGAAGAATTCTTGAGAACTGGAGACTTCTTCAAACAAATACTCATGGGGCCCATCACGGTTCCAAAAGATGGCACCCCACCCTTCTTTCTCGGCACGGCACGCGACCTACCCGAGGAACTACAGCTGTGGCGGAAGTCGGGGCGATCTTAGTTATTCGACGGTGCGTCAGCGCCGCAGGAGGCAAGCCCCCCACTTACGGCCTACCCCTGCTCTGAGGTGACGGCCCAACAAACGAAGAGACCAAAATCGTTACGGGACAACGCCACGTTGCAGCAATCTTGTCCTACAGAACAGGGGATTCAATGCCGAACATGTCGATTCGAGATCTGCTGTACACAGATTTCGACGGTACCGCTGTCGACGATCCGGATGATGTCATCCTCGACGCCCTCGATGACCCTCGCTACCGGCAACGGATCGCACCGCTGACAGCGATCCTCCAGGACGCGTCGAACACGCCATACGACCGTTTTCTCGCTTGCTGCGCGCTGACGTCGTGGGCGGAACCCGCGGGCTATCGCGCGGTGGCCGAAGCGACGAAGGCAGGCGACAAAACGGTCTGGTACAGAGAGTTGATCGATCGCCGATTCTCTGTAGATGAGACGTTCTCCCAGCTTGCGGGCGCCGTGCGGATCAGTGGCGACTTCGCCACAGACAATTCCACCGAGCAGGAACGCGCAACCGCCCTGGTCGCGCTGATCGGCGTCGCAGACCAGTTCTATTTCGATTGGCAGCTCGCGGCCGCGATCGACAACAGCACCGCCGGCAGTGCTCGTGACGAAATAGCCGCCACCGTGCGACGCGGCATCGCAGCACTGACCCAGGGCAAGCCTCCGGCCTTCGATCTCGGTGCGCAACTGGCGGAGTTGGCGAGGTCGATGACGACCGTCGACGAGCAGTTGGCCGTTCAACTCGGATACGAACTGGCTCGAGTCGACAGCTCACCGAGCACCCTCATTCGTCTCACACCAATTGCTTCGCAGGGCATGTCGCCAGAAAGCAGATCCTTCGGCACGTACCTCGCGACCATCGGCGACGAGCAGGTGCAGGCCGCGATCTCTCAACTGCGAGAAGATCGGATCGAATAACCTCGCGCAAAGAAGTGAAGCGCGGTCAGCACCCTGCCTGCCATACCAGATCGACTACACCGAGACAGACTGCGACGGAAAGCCGATCAGCGAGGAGCGGCCCCTTCAGGTCTCCTGACAAAGAAACGCCCACACCGAAGCCGGTGTGGGCGTTGATCTTTGCTGGACTCAGCCCAAGCGCTCCTTGAGTGCCTCGAACTCGTCGCGGACGCCGGAGGGGAGTTTGTCGCCGACGAACTCGAACCATTCCTCGATGAGGGGGATTTCCTTGCGCCACTCGTCGGCGTTGACCTTCAGTGCCTCGTCGACGTCGTCGGCGTCGACCTTCAGGCCCTCGAGGTCGAGCTGGGCGGCGGTGGGCACGTTGCCGATCGCGGTGGGCTGCGCCTCGGCGGTGCCGTCGATGCGGCCGACGATCCACTCCAGCACGCGGGAGTTCTCACCGAAGCCGGGCCACAGGAAGCGGCCGTCCTCGCCACGGCGGAACCAGTTGACGTAGAAGATCTTCGGCAGCTGGTTGGCGTCGGCGTTCTTACCGACGTTGATCCAGTGGTTCAGGTAGTCGCCGACGTGGTAGCCCATGAACGGCAGCATGGCCATCGGGTCGCGGCGCACGGTGCCGACCTTGCCCTCGGCGGCGGCGGTCTGCTCCGAGGACAGGGTGGCGCCCATGAAAACGCCGTGCTGCCAGTCGAAGGACTCGGTCACCAGCGGGACGGTGGTCTTGCGGCGGCCGCCGAACAGGATCGCCGAGATCGGCACGCCCTGCGGGTCGTCCCATTCCGGAGCCAGGGTGGGGCACTGCGACATCGGCGTGCAATACCGCGAGTTCGGGTGCGCGGCAAGCGTTTCGGTCTCCCGCAGGTACCAGTCGTTGCCCTTCCAGTCGATCAGGTGATCGGGCTCGCCCTCCAGGCCTTCCCACCAGACGTCGCCGCTGTCGGTCATCGCGACATTGGTGTAGACCGTGTTGCCCGCCTCGACGGTCGCCATGGCGTTCGGATTGGAGCTGTGGTTGGTGCCGGGCGCGACGCCGAAGAAGCCGAATTCGGGGTTCACCGCGTAGAGGCGGCCGTCCTTACCGAAGCGCATCCAGGCGATGTCGTCACCAAGGGTCTCCGCACGCCAGCCGGGGATCGTCGGCTGGATCATCGCGAGGTTGGTCTTACCGCAGGCGCTCGGGAAGGCCGCGGCGATGTAGTACGCCTTGTCCTCCGGGGAGATCAGCTTGAGGATCAGCATGTGCTCGGCCAGCCAGCCCTCGTCGTGGGCCATGGCCGAGGCGATGCGCAGCGAGTAGCACTTCTTGCCTAGCAGCGCATTGCCGCCGTAGCCGGAGCCGTAGCTCCAGATCTCGCGGTCCTCGGGGAAGTGGGTGATGTACTTGGTGTCGTTGCACGGCCACGGCACATCGGCCTCGCCGTCGGCCAGCGGCGCGCCGACCGAGTGCAGCGCCTTCACGAACGGCTTGTCGGTGCCGAGCTTCTCCAGCGCGGCGGCGCCCATCCTGGTCATCACGCGCATCGAGACGACGACGTACTCGGAGTCGGTGAGCTCGACACCCAGCTTGGGGTCCTCGGCGCCGAGCGGGCCCATGCAGAACGGCACCACGTACATGGTGCGGCCCTTCATCGAGCCGCGGTACAGCTCGGTCATGGTGGCGCGCATCTCGGCGGGGTCGACCCAGTTGTTGGTCGGACCGGCGTCGGCCTCGGTCTTGGAACAGATGTAGGTGCGGGATTCGACACGCGCCACATCGGAGGGATCGGAGAGTGCGAGGAAGGAGTTCGGCTTCTTCTTCGCGTCGAGGCGCTTGAACGTGCCCGCCTCGACGAGCTGGTTGGTCAGCCGCTCCCATTCCTCGTCGGAACCGTCCGCCCAGACCACTCGCTGCGGCTGAGTGAGTTCTGCGACTTCCTGTACCCAGGCGAGTAGTTCGCTGTGCTCGGTCGGCTTTTCACCGTCGGAATCACGAAGACCAGGAATGGTCGCTGAGGTCATGAAAACTCTCCTGAGATGGGCGGTTCACGATGCGCCGCCGCCTGGGCTGACCACCCTCTGACCAGCGCGAACACACCGAGCGCCACCATTGGCGGGAAGGCGCCCACTTGCGGACCGCGAAACGCGCGCCCCGGCTGGACGGCGTACACGGACGAAGCGAACGCCCAGGTTCCTGCTTAGAGGTTAACGCGATGTGACTCCCCATACGGAATCGGGTTGCTCACAATGTCTGTTCCCCGGCCACTATGCGACGAACCACGGCCGTCCATTCTTGTGACCTATCCAACATTCGCGATCCAGCGGTCGACGCATTCGATATCGCGTTCGCATGCGGCCAGTTGTGCCGGTTGCTCGGCGGCGAGCCTGCGCAGGCCCGCCTCCAATTCGGCGACCCGCCGATCCGATTCGACGACCCGCGCGGTGCTCGCGGCGACGACACGTTCGGACAGCACGGTCTCCGTTTCCACCAAGGCGGTCGCGATCCGTTGCTCCAGTTGGGCTTTCACATTCACCAGCGTGTCGGCGACCCACTGCCGGACGTGGTTGCGATCGGCGAGCTGGCCGCGCGTGCGCACCACCCAGCCCGCCGCGCCCGCGCCGAGCAGCAGCGTCACCGGGACGCTCGCGACATCGAGTTCCGCCACCAGTTCGAACGGCGCGACGAGCAATCGGCCGAGCCCGACACCCGCCGACGCGCCGAGCGCGATCATGAGGTGATCCTCGACACCCCGATGCCTCGGCTCCGGATCCGGCCCGACCCGAGGGGCCAGGTCGCGACGGCGGCGCACCACCGCGTCGGCCGGAGCCATCCGCTCGGCGAGCTCGGCGAGCCGGTGGTCGATCGCCGTGTCCAGCTCGCCGGTCAGCTCGTTCACGAGGAGCTGCAGCCGTTCGGGATAGCCGCCGAACTCGCGGCGCCGCAGCCGGTCGAGCTCACCGCGGGCGGTGGTGTGCGCGGCCCTGATCCTGGTGCCGACATCGGTCATCAGGTCGACCCGCGCCAGGTGCAGCTGGCCGCGCAGCGCCGACATGGCCGTGGTCCGGCCGCCGTCGCGGCCTGCGAGCAGCGTGGCCCGCTCCTCGCGCAGCCGGGCGACCTCGGCGCCGGAGCGCAGTGCGGCGATCTGTTCGCGGATTCGTCCTCGGGTATCGGCCAGTACGCGCGCGGTCACGGCGGCGAGCCGGTCGGCGCCGCCCGTATCCGTGGTCGCGGCGGCCAGCATGGCGTGCAGTCCGCCGATGCCGGAGCGGTCGAGCAGCCCGGCGTCACCCGAGGTGCGCGCGGCCACCGCGAGCCGTCCGGAGACCGGAATGATGTCGAGGTCGGTGATGCCGTGCCCGGCGAGCAGCGCGAGATCGCGCTCGCGCACCGCGCGCCAGTCCCGGTGGGCGTGGATGCCGTTCATGGCGAGCAGGATTCGCGCGTCATCGGCACGCAACCGATGCAGCAGATGCATGGTGTCGGCGCCGAGCGTACTGCCCGCGTCGAGCAACACCAGCGCCATCCCGGAGGACGCGATTCCAGACGCCGCCCCTGGCACGGTGCTTTCGACCAGTGCCTCGGCATCGGTCCTCGGCTCGCTCAGGTCGATATGCGGCTCGAACCGCGCCAGCTCCGTCCGCAGCAGCGTGGTGTTCGCGTCATCCGGCCCGAACAGCAATACCACCGACCCGGCCCCGTTCCCGGACATCGCCCGCAGCAGCGCCATCCCCTGTGGATTCCACCGCTGGACCACCGCCGCGACTTCCGGCGTCAGCGAACCCGAAACCGGTGTCCGCGCACCATCGTCCGTGTCACCGTGCGACGGCGCCGAACTCGAATCCGGCCGAGCCGCCGCGACCGGCGCCTCGTGGCCAGGGCCCGGCCGTGCGGCATTCGGGTCAGAGTCCGGCACTACTCATCCGCTCCCATAGTCGGACGTAGCCGTTGTGCACCCGCAGCGCAGCGCGGCGCGCGGTGGGCGGCATATCGCTGGAGACGACGGCGCGCCAGCGGGCCGCTCGCGCCATCGCGTCGTCGGCGTCATCGGGCGACGGGGAGGGATAGCCCGCGGCGAGGTGGGCGACCTCGGGAGTGGCCAGGCCGGCGCACAGCCCGATCCACAGGGCATCGTCGCAGGCCAGATAGTCCTCCAGCAGCTCGCGGGCATTGCCGCCATCGCCGGGGAGCGCGCGGGCGGCCAGGCGGGTGAGTTCGTCGAGCAGTTCGCCGCCGCGCGCCGCCGCGACCTGTTCGTAGCGGCGGTGCAGCAGCCGGTGCAGCTCATCGATCCCGCTGACGGCATGCATCACCTGCAGCAACGACTGCGGCGACAGCGCGGGATCGTGGCGGAGCGCGGTGAGCGCGCACGCGATTCCGTAGAGGTCCCAGCGGTTCAGCAGTTCCTCACGTTCGGCCTGATCCGGGCCCGGCGCGGTGAACAGGTCGGGCGAGAGGGTGAGCGCCGGATCGGCGGCGGCCAGCCTGCGCAAGGTGGCCAGTTCAGGCTCGGTCAGCGCGCTCGACCTGGTTCGCACGGCCAGCGAGGCCACCACCGGCAGCGTCGGCACCCGCAGTTCCCTGCGGCAGCGGTCCGCGGCGGTGACGGCGTCGGCCCAGCGGTAGCCGATCGCGTCGGCCTTGTTCAGCACCGCGACGGTCCGCTGCGGCGGCAGGGCGGCGAGCGCGCGCTCGTCCGCAGGCGTCGGCGCGCCGGACAGCACGTAGACGACGATGTCGGCGTCGAGCACCGGATCGGGTGCGCCCGGCTCGTCCACCGGTTCGGTCTCCACCGCGGACATCAGCGCCAGCGCGTGCAGCACCGTGGTCCGGCCGGTCCTGGCCCGGCCGGTCACCTGGATGCGCGGTGGTTTGCGCCAGGCCGCGACCGCGACCTCGGCGGCGTAGCCGATCCTGCTGTCCTGGCCGCCGCCGAATCTCAGGTCGGCGAGCAGCTGATCGAGCGCGTCGCGGCCGCGCGTCGCCGGTGCGGTGTCTGTCGACATGGCTGTACCCCCTTTACGCTGCGCAATTCTGTCAGAATTCGCCGCGGGCGGTCAGCTGTCGCTGAAGTATTTGTTGACGGTGCGCACCGCCCAGTTCGGCCCGTACTTGGCGGCCAGCGCGAACAACTTTGCCTGGGTACCGATTTCGTAGTGCACCTTGGGCAGCCTGGCGCGCTTGCGTGTCGCGTCCCAGATGCCGTTCGCCACATCGTCGGCGGTGAGCCGGACACCGAGCGATTTGGTGGTGCCCGTTTCCACGCCGTCGACCATCGCGGTCGCCACGAACAGCGGCCACACCGCGATCACCCTGATGTCGTGCCGTTCCCATTCCAGATCGAGTGCCTCGGTGAGGCTTTTGATCGCGGATTTGGTCGCGCCGTAGCTGGCGAGTTCGGCCTGGCCGTAGATCGCCGAGGCCGAACAGAGGTTCACCACCTGCGCCCCCGGCGTCGATTTCAGGAACTGGAAGGCCGTATGCGTGCCGACGATGACGCCGGTCAGGTTCACATCGACGAGCGCCTGATGCACCGCGAGCGGGATCGACTCGAAGGGACCGGCCCGCAGAATGCCCGCGTTGTTGATCAGGATGTCCAACCGGCCCGCGCCGGCGTGGAAATCGGCGAGTTGTTCGCCCCAGTGCGTGTCGTTCGTCACATCGAGCACGCCGGTGCGCACGATGCCGCCCGCGCCGGTGATCTCGGTGGCGAGCCGGGTCAGCCCGACCTCGTCGATGTCATAGGCGCCGACGTGATACCCCTGCGCAGCGAAAAGCAGGGCCGTCGCCCGGCCGATGCCCGCCGCCGCGCCGGTGATGAACACAGACGGTCTGGTCATGTCCGCAGTCTAGTGCGGTAGACCGCCACCAAGGTGGGCTTCCCCGAGCTGGCTCGAGTTACGTATTCTGCGGGGATGGCCGCAACCACACATGGTGCGCGGCTTGGCATTTCGATCGCAGTCGACCGGCCTGCGCGGATGGATGCGAACCGCCCGGCGCCGGAGTCGATCAGGGAGGATGCGATGGACATGGATGTGTTGCGCAAGCCGCCGCTACCGAGCACCGATCCGTTCTACCGGCCACCCAAGCACTTCGCCGCCGAACCGGCGGGCGCCATCCTGCGCAGCCGCCGCGTCGACCTCGCCCTGTTCGGACTTGTCCCCCAGCAGGTTTCGGCATGGCAGCTGCTCTACCGCAGCTGCGATCTGCACGGCACGCCGGAGGCCGCGGTCACCACCGTGCTGCTGCCGCTCGACGCCGACCCGCGGCAGGCGCGGCCGCTGCTCGCCTTCCAGACCGCGATGGACGCGGTCTCCGAAAAGTGTTCGCCCTCCTATTCATTGCGGCTCGGCGCCCGCGCGCTCGGCTCGGCGACCCAGTTCGAATGGCTGCTGGTGGCCAACGCGCTGCGCCGCGGCTGGGCGGTGAGCATCGCCGATCACGAAGGGCCGCGCGGCAATTTCGGCGCGCCGCGTGAGCCCGGCTACCGCGGCCTCGACGGCATCCGCGCCGCACTGCGCTTCGCGCCGCTCGGGCTGCGGCCCGAGACGCCGGTCGCGGTGTGGGGGTATTCCGGTGGCGGCATGGCCGGTTCATGGCTGGTCGAGATGGCGCCGACCTACGCGCCCGAAATCGATATCGTCGGGGCGGCATTGGGCGCGCCGGTCGGCGATCCCGGCCAGGTGTTCGTGCGGCTCAACGGATCCCACTACGCCGGTCTGCCCGCCATCGTCATCGCGGCGCTGCGCAGGCTGTATCCGGCGCTCGGCGCGATGATCCAGAACGAACTCACCCGCGACGGCCACCGATTGGTCGCCCGCGCGGAGAATTCGACACCACTGATCGCCATCCTCGCCCTCGCGGGCAAGAAGATGGACGACTACCTGACCCGCCCGCTCGCGGAAGTGCTTGCCGCTCCGGATCTTCAGGCCATGTTCGATGATCTGCGCCTCGGCAACTCCACCCCGGCCTGCCCGCTGCTCGTCGTGCAGCCGGTACACGACCAGGTGATCCACATGGACGGCGTCGACGGCCAGGTGGACCGCTACCGCCGCGGCGGCGCGGCGGTCACCTACGTCCGCGATCGGCTCAGCGAACACTTCTCCGGACTGGTGCTGACCACCCCGATCAGCCTGAACTGGCTCGCCGACCGGCTGGCCGGGCAACCGGTGGGCGACACGGGCGACTCGACGGTGTGGTCGGTCGTCGCATCACCGTCCGGTATCCGCGGGCTGTGGGAGATGGCCAGGACCGCCGCGCTGGTCGCACTGGGCAGGCCGCTGCGCCAGGAGACGGAGCCGGTGGCGACGATCCCCCGCGTACGCGCCGCTTGACCGCCCGCCGGAGCCACACGGTGCGGTCGATTGCCGCATAGATCGGTCGATGCTGGACAATGGACGCCGTGAACGACGCCGCCAACCACACTGCCGAGTCGGTTCCGGGCCCGCCGTCCACAGCACCGGCCCAGACCGACAACGGCACCCGCCCGAACTCCGGCTCGCGCCTGTACCCACGGGTGACGAGCTTCCGCTCGCGCCGGGGTGCACTGACCGCGACCCAGCAGCAATCCTGGGACCGGATGTGGCCGACCATCGGCCGCGAGGTCGCCGACGAACCGCTCGACGCCGCAGCCTGGTTCGGCCGCGAGGCCCCGCTGGTCATCGAGATCGGTTGTGGCACAGGGACCGCCACCGCCACGATGGCACAGGCCGAGCCGCACCTGAACCTGATCGGCATCGAGGTGTACCAGCCCGGCCTGGCCCAACTGGTCCAGCGGATCGAGCGCGAAAGCATCCCGAACATCCGATTGCTGCGCGGCGATGCCGTCGATGTCCTGGAAAACATGATTGCCGAGAAATCGCTGACTGGCGTGCGGGTCTTCTTTCCCGACCCGTGGCCGAAAGCGCGCCACCACAAGCGCAGGCTGCTGCAGCCCGCGACCGTCGCGCTGATCGCGAGTCGGCTCCGCACCGGCGGCGTGTTGCACGTCGCGACCGATCACGCGGAGTACGCCGAGCAGATCGCGGCGGTCGGCGGGGCAGAACCCCAGCTCATCGGCCTGAACGAGGCCACGGGCGGCATCAGCGCCGAGCATCGCGACACCGCGCCGATCGGCTTCGAACGGCCCGTCACGAAATTCGAAGGCAAGGCACATCGTGCTGGTAGCGCCATCACCGAGCTCATATGGGGGAAGATCGGAGTATGAGCGTGAGTGAGATGGCCCACGAGGTGGTCGAAGTTGCCGGGGAGGTGCAGGGACCGGAAGGTCTGAGCGGCGCCACGCCCGATGTTCGTCGTGTCCTGCTCGTCTGGGACGCCCCCAACCTCGACATGGGCCTCGGCGCCATCCTCGGTGGGCGGCCGACCGCCGCCTACCGGCCGCGCTTCGACGCGCTCGGCCGCTGGCTGCTCGCGCGCACCGCCGAACTATCGGTGGGCAGCGTGACCAGGGTCGAGCCGGAAGCCACCGTCTTCACCAATATCGCGCCGGGCACCGCCGATGTGGTGCGGCCGTGGGTGGAGGCGCTGCGCAACGTCGGCTACGCCGTGTTCGCCAAGCCCAAGATCGACGAGGACTCCGATGTCGACGCGGACATGCTCGCGCACATCGAACTACGCAGGCGCGGCGTCGGCCTGGCCGGCATCATGGTCGCCTCGGCCGACGGCCAGGCCTTCCGTGAACCGCTCGAGGAATTGGCCGCCGCAGGCGTGCCGGTTCAGGTGCTCGGCTTCCGCGAGCACGCGAGTTGGGCCGTCACATCCGATACGCTCGAGTTCATAGATCTCGAGGACATCCCGGGCGTGTTCCGTGAACCGCTGCCCAGGGTCAGCCTCGACTCGCTGCCCGACGAGGGCGCATGGCTGCAGCCGTTCCGGCCGCTGTCGGCGCTGCTCACCTCTCGCCCTGCGCAAGGAGTCGCTTAAGTGTTCACACGCTGGGGCGATCTGGTCTTCAAACTGCGCTTCGCCGTCATCGGCGCGGTGGTGGCCGCGCTGTTGGCGCTCGGCGGTTACGGTCTCGGCCTGGAAGATCACCTCAGCTCCAGCGGGTGGGACGATCCTACGTCCGAATCGGCTCAGGCAGCTCGCATTTCGGACGAGGCCTACGGGCGCGATCACAACAGTGACGTCATCGTCCTGTACTCGGCGCCCGACGGAAAGACGATCGACGACCCCGAGTGGAGTCGCAAGATCATCGACAGCCTCAACGCGCTGCCGAAGAAGTATCCGAACGAGATCAGCAAGGTCAACGGCACCTACTGGAAGGTCGACAACAGCGCGCAAGTGCCGTCGACCTTCGGCTCGAAGGATCGCAAGTACGCCTTCGCCTCGGTCGCCATCGTCGGCGACAACGACACCGACATGGTGCGCAACTACCGGAAGGTGAAGGACGCCTTCGCCATTCCGGGTGTCGACGTCCAGGTCGCCGGCCTGCAGGCGGTGGCAGGCACGCTCAACGACACCATGGCGCAGGACCAGAAGCGGATGGAGATGCTGGCCATCCCCGCCGTCGCCATCCTGCTGTTCTTCATCTTCGGCGGCGTGGTCGCCGCCGCGCTGCCGTTGATCGTCGGTGGTCTCACGGTGATCGGCGCCTGGGGCATCGTCCGGTTCGTCACCGAATTCACCGAGGTCAACTCGTTCGTCTCACCGGTCGTGTCGATGATCGGCCTCGGCCTCGCGATCGACTACGGGCTGTTCATAGTCAGCCGATTCCGCGAAGAGTTAGCGGAGGGATACGACACCAAAGCCGCGGTGCGCCGCTCGGTGATGACCGCGGGCCGCACTGTCATCTTCTCCGCGACCATGATCATCGCCAGCCTCGGCGGCATGCTGCTGTTCCCGCAGGGCTTCCTCAAGTCGATCGCCTACGGCTCGATCGCGACCGTGACGCTCGCCGCGATCACCGCCATCACCATCCTGCCCGCGATGCTGGCCATCCTCGGCCCGCGCGTCGACATGCTCGGGTTCAAGAAGTTCCGCAAGACCAAGACCGCCGAGGACATCGAGAACGGCTTCTGGGGCAAGTCGACCCGCTGGGTGATGAAGCACCCGCTCAAGATCGCCATCCCGATCTGCATCCTGTTGCTGCTGCTCATCATTCCGGTGAAGAACCTCGCGTTCGGCGGCATCAACGAGCGCTACCTGCCGCCGGACGACTCGACCCGGCTCGCGCAGGCCAAGTTCGACTCGATCTTCCCGCTGCGCAAATCCGATCCGATCCAGCTGGTGTTCGTCTCCGACAACAGCAACAACGTCGGCAAGGTGTGGAAGGAAGCCGACAAGGCGCCCGGTCTGGCCGGCACCTTCGAGGTGCCGTCCCAGTCGACCATCGACCGCAGCGTCTTCCGCACCTCCGCGACACTGGCGGATTCGGAAGACCCGGACGCGACCATCAACTATCTGCGCTCGATGGACGTGCCCGATGACGTAAAGGTCTATGTCGGCGGGCAACCGACCATCCAGAAGGACAGCATCGACGCGCTGCTGTCCCGGATGCCATGGATGATCGGGCTCGTCCTGCTCGTGACCATGGTGCTGATGTTCCTCACCTTCGGCTCACTGGTGCTGCCGATCAAGGCCGCGTTGATGAGCGCGCTCGGCCTCGGCTCCACGCTCGGCGTCCTGACCTGGATCTTCATCGACGGACACGGATCAGGCCTGCTGAACTTCACGCCGCAGCCGATCATGTCGCCGGTGCTCGTGCTGATCATCGCGGTGATCTACGGTCTGTCCGTCGACTACGAGGTATTCCTGTTGTCGCGCATGGTCGAAGCGCGCACCAAGGGCGCGTCGACCACCGAGGCGGTGCGCATCGGCACCGCGCAGACCGGCCGGATCATCACCGCGGCCGCGCTGATCCTGCTCGTCGTCACCGGCGCGTTCGCGTTCTCCAAGCTGGTGATGATGAAGTACCTGGCGTACGGCATGGTCGCCGCGCTGTTCATCGACGCCACCATTCTGCGCATGCTGCTCGTGCCCGCCACCATGAAGCTGCTCGGCGACGACTGCTGGTGGGCGCCCGCCTGGATGAAGAAGGTCCAGCAGAAGATCGGCCTCGGCGAGCCCGTCCTCGACGACGAACTGCCCGGCGGCGGCGAACTCGTCGACCTGGTCAAGACCACCCCGATCACCGACCCGGTCACCACGGTGATGCCCGCGATCGGCACGACCCGCAAGACGCCGCGCCGCCCGCGCACCATCCAGGAGATCGAGTCCGCGGCGCCGACCGTGCACTTGGACAGCAAGAATCTGCTGCCCAAGCCCGATCCGACCCGGCCGATGCCGCCGCAGGTTTCCGAGAGCCCGCGCGCGACACCGACGGAACCGACGCGCCCCGCGCCGACCGATCCCGGTGCGCCGCAGGCGAATGCGCGTGCCGTGCCGCCGATCGCGGAATCGCCGCGTCCGACGGAGTACCCCGCGCGCGTCGCCCCACCGGCCCCGTCCGCGGATTCGGCGCCGGACTACACCGCTCGCGTGCTCCCGCCGACCCGATCCGGGGACACCGCCTCGGACTACACCGCCCGTGCGGTCCCGCCGAACTCGGTCACACCGTCGCCGACGGTGGCGCCCTCGCCGATGCCGCCCACGCCCCTGTCGACGCCGGGCCCGACGGCCGACCCGACCACACGGGTCACCCCGCCGCCGACCGCCCCGCCGTCCCGGATCATGCCGCCGACGGCGACACCACCGTCCGACCCGACCCCCCGGGTCGTACCGCCTACCCAGGCAACGGGTTTCACCGCGCGCCCGCAGCCGCCGAGCCCCATGTTCGGCGACTCCGGCATACGCCCCGCCGAGCCGACCGCGCGAGTCACGCCACCGCCCCCGTTCACCCCGACACCCACCCCGGTGGCCCCGGCCCCCCAAAGCGCCGAACCCCCGGCCGAGCCGGACCGCCCGACCCACCACGCCGCCTCGGAAACCCCGGAACCGGACAACGGCCCCGACACCAACCGCAGCAGCATCGAGAACTGGATGGCCGAACTCCGCTCCTCCCGCCGCCGCATCGGCAACCGCGACGAGGGCCGCCACCACAGCGGCGACGGCCGCACCGTCAGCGTCAACGAACTCCTCCGCCGCCGCGACGAGGAGTAGCCTGGCCGAGCGCGACGCGGTCAGCTGTCGTAGTGGCCGCCCACCTGCACGATCGCGATCTCGGTATCGGTCACGTAGTAGATCAGCCGATGCTCCTGAGTGATTCGCCTCGACCAATGCCCGGCGAGCTGATGCCGTAAGGGTTCGGGCTTGCCGATCCCATCGAAGGGGTCGGCGAGCGCGGCGTTGATCATCTTGTTCGCTGCCCGCAACACCGCGCGGTCCCGGGCCAGCCATGCCGAGTAACTCCGCCACCCCTGGGCGGTGAAGGTCAACTTCCGGTCAGGCACGCCGTCGTGCCTTCGTCCGACGTGGGGTCGCAGGCTCGCTCGGCGTCAAGATGCTCTCGACCTGAGCCCTGAGCGCCCGCACTTCCCGCGCAAAGTTCTCGAAACGATCGTCGCTCTTGGTCGCATCCGCGTAGTCACCGAACAACTTCTCCAACTTTTCGGTGATCGCCCACAACGTCTGGGCCGAAGGGACCGTGTCGGGTTCGTCGTCCGGATCCAAGAGGACGTGAGCCTCTGTGCGGCCGTCGCGGGCGTCATCGGCTGAAGCCAGGAGTTGCGCGCCGCCATGTGTCTGGAGCACATACAGCGTTTCCATGATCGAACTCCAGTCGGACTCGGCCACCAGTACCGCATTCTCACCGGTCTTGGTCACCACTGTCACTGGGTCGTGATCATCATTGACCCTCTTCACGAGTCCGAAAAGGTCCTGGCGAACGTTCGAAATCGGTAGCGCAGGCATCAGCTCTCGCCCTTCAGTAGTCGTACAACATAGTGTACAGCTATAGTTGTACAACTTGTTGTACGTATGCCGAGGCCCCGCTCCTCGGAAACAGGGGCGGGGCCTCGGGTATGTGGTTATACGGTCGGCTTCGTGTTCGCCTCCGCGAACGCCCGGGCATAGCGGGTGCCGGCGAGGAGTAGGAGGACGCCTACTACCAGGAAGGCGGCTACGCGGACCAGGCCGTCCAGGGTGGCCAGGTCGAAGAGGAAGAGTTTGGCCAGGGCGGCGGCGGTGATGAGCAGACCCGAGGCCAGGGCGATTCGGGCCGCGGCGGCGGAGCGGGCGAGCATGCGCAGGCCGAAGAGGAGAGCGGCGGTCGCGGTGATCATCCAGAGGATGGTCGCGGCGCTGTGGCCGATGAGGAAGCCGTCGGGGGAGCCGGTGGCCACGCCGATCGACACCGTCGTCGCGGTAACCGCGTACAGGCCGAAGGCGGTGGCGGCGATCCACAGCAGCGACTCCTCGGTGTTGCCGAAGGTGCTCGACTGCTTGCGGATGCACCACACGCCCGCCGCGAGCGCGGCGAGGGCGAGTACCGCGGCCAGCACGGTCGAGATGTCCAACTCCTGCATCGAACGGTGCTGGGAGGCAAGGACATCGGGCGTGGTCCCGGCCATGAACACGAATCCGCCCAGCAGGGCGTATGCCCCGCCGATACCGGCCGCGACCTTGGACCGGAGCTGTCCCGCGACGCCCAGGAAGGCGACCGCAACCAGGAACAACGCGATAGGCGCCGTCTGCACGTCGGTCACCGTGAAGCAGGCCTCCAGCAGCGCGAACGCTCCGGCGACCGCGGCGACCACCGCGGTGTGGTTCGGAATCCGAACCAGCGCACGCAGTTTCGGCAGCACGGCGCCGGCGGCGACGGTCAGCAGCACCGCGGCGAACGCCAGTGCCACGATCACCGCCGTGCGGCGCTCGAACAGGGCGGGAACCGCGAGCAGCGGCAGCGCCGACAGACCGAATGCCACGGTGGCCGTGACATCGCCGGCCCGCTTGCGCACCACCGCCAGCGTGCCGGACAGACCGATCGCCGCGATCGCGATGGCGGCGGCGAGCAGCCAGTACAGCTGACTGCGTTCCGGGTGACCCGATCCGGCGATCGCGAAGAAGCAGAAGGCGGCGAGTACCGCGGGCACAGTGCGCGTGACGTGCAGGTACGGCCAGTCCCGCTGCCACTGCACCGGAAGGAAAGCCAGCTGCAACACGATCAGGAAGGACAGCAGCACCAGCTGCGAGGTCACCACCGGCGACAACAGCGCGGCGCCGAGCACGACGAGTACCGCGAGCGGCTGCGACTGCCACCGCATGGCCAGCCATACGCCGCCCGCCGCGACGGCCAGCGCGACGGCCAGACCGAAGACCTCGGGCAGCCATCCATAGATCGTGGTCACCGCGACGACATCCAGGTACGCACCGGCGATACCCGTCCCGGCCAGGGCGATACCGCCGACCCGGCCGCCGGTGCGCCCGAATACGCGCATCCCGGCGCCGACCAGCACCGCCGAGAACAGCACCCCGGCAACAACTCTCGGGATCGGACCGAACAGACCGGCCTGCGCGGCGAGCACGAGCAGCATCACGACACCGATGAGGGTGACCGTCACGCCGGCCACGGCCAGGATCCGGCTGATCACGCCCTCGCGCTGCCACCACGGCGTGCGCGGCTCCCGGCGCACGGGTGGCCGCATGCCGGGTGCGGGCGCGCCCATCGGCATCTGCCGCGGTAGCGCAGGCCGCTGCGGTGCCACGGGTCCGCCTTGCGGCCCGGCGGGCCATCCGGGCGGCGGTGCGTACTGCGGCACATAGACCGGTGCGGGAGGTTGTGGCGCCGCGGCCACGGGCGGGATCGGGATATGGGCGGGGGCAGGTTCGGTCGAGACGGTCTGTGCCGCGGCCGAACCGGCCGCGACCTGAGCTCGCAGCAATTCGAGATCCCGTCCCAGCACACCCATCTGCGTTCCCAGCGCAGTGAATTCACCGGACAACCGCGAAATCAGCGCCGGGTCGATAGATGTAGTCATGGCATCGATGGTCGTTCGGACGGCCCGCCGGAACATGAGTAGAAACCCCCGGCGGCTCGCCGATATCTACCCGAAATCAGCAGGTAGACCCTGACGATCGACCCCCACCCGCCATCCGGGTGGGGGCCCATCGCGACAGGCGGTTCATGGGATGGTGGCCTCGAGGCTGGTCACCCGGTGGACGGCGGCGATGACGGCCGCGCGCGGCGGCATGCGGACGGTGCCGGGCGCCGACTCACCCGCCCAGTGCCAGCCGAGGCTGGAATCGGTGGCGGGGAGCATGAGCTGACGGCCACTGGGGACGATGGTCACGTGGTGACCGGCAAGGCAGCGGCGGACCGCGACGTCGACGGCGATCGCCGGGGTCGGCGGGTTCACCAGGAAGGTCCATGTTCGTTCGCTCGGATCGGCGACGACCGGTGCGGCGTGCTTGTGATCCAGCGTGGCCAGCACCTTGCGACCCAGCTCGGCGGGCATCACCACGGCGCCGATGAGGGAACCCGTGGTGAGAACGGGTCGGCCACCGAGTAATTGGACCGGTAATCCATAGTGGTGTCGAAGCAGGTGCGCGATCTCATGCGGGGTATGACATGTCTCGAACATTGCCGCCGCCCTTTGCGTTCTCAAAGTTGCAGAAAGGCAACGGTATTCCAACCGGCAGCCAACGAGTCGTACGCAATGTCCCACTTCGGGTCGGCACGATCACTTAGCGTCGTACCCTGAAACCCAGATGTAACAAAGGAATTGGGTACATGGACGATTCGTCTATCGGGGTGCGCATCCGGCTATTTCGCGGCAAGGCGCTGACGCAACGTCAGCTCGCCGACCAGGCCGGTGTCAGCGTGGATCTGGTGCGCAAGCTCGAGCAGGGGGGTAGGCAAACGGCGTCCATCGCCAGCCTGCAAAAGATCGCGCGCGCACTGGATGTCGATATCTCCGATCTGATCGGCAAGCGGGCCGGGATACCTTCCGGCAATCCGGACGCGGGCATCGTCGCGATCCGGCGGGCGCTGACGCCCGTCGACGATCTACTCGGCGAAACCGAGGACGATGCGGCGATCAGCCTCGAAGAAGGCGAACGCGCGGTCGATTACGCGTGGGGTGCGTACTGGGCGGGGCGCTACGAGTTGCTCAGCACCATCCTGCCGTCGGGGCTCCTGCAACTGCGGGCCACCGTGCACGCCGCACGCAACGGCGCGGCCGCACCCGCGAGTGAACTGCTGGCCCGGATGTACTGGGTCACCGGCTGCACGCTGGTGCACCTCGGCCAGACCGATCCGGCGTTCCTGGCCATCCGGCAGGCGCTGGCGGCGGCCGAGCAGGGCGATGACCCGTTGCTGCTCGCCACTATTCGCGGTTCGGTGGCCTGGCAGTTGCTGGTGCAGGGCCGATACAACGAATCTCGCAGAGTCGCGTTGCGCGCGGCGGAACAGGTGGCGCCTGCCGGCGATGCCGCGCCCGCCGAACTGTCGACCTACGGTGCGCTCGTGCTGCTGAGCGCCACCGCCGCCGGGCGCGAACAGAATGTGCCGGAGGCGTTGTCGCTCCTCGAGACGGCCGGTGAGGTCGCGCTGCGCGTCGGCACCGATCGCCGGGATTACGAAACCTATTTCGGACCTTCGCAGGTCGTCATGCAGACCGTCGATGTGAACGTCTCCGCCGAGCGGTATCCGGAGGCGCTCGCGGCGGCGAAGTCGATGCCGCGCAACGGCGGCGGGCTCCCACAGGCCTCGCGCGCCAGGCACCTCACCGATACCGCCGTCGCGCTCACCCGCACCGGTCAGCATCAGCGGGCGCTGACCACGCTGCTCGATGCCGAGCGGGTCGGCGGCGCCGACTGGATCAAGTACCAGACCCTGCCGCGCCACGTCGTCTCCGAACTGCTCGATCACGACCGACGAGTTCCTTTGCGCGCCTTCGCGACCCGCCTCGGCGTCAATATGTGATCGGCTCAGGCCGTCGTGAAACGTTCGGCGGCCCTGGTGATCACCTCGTCGAGTACGTCGCGGGAGCGAATCAGGTCGGCGATGGTGCCGTTGATCCGGTCGCGCTCGCCCGCGAGCTCCTCGACCAGCTCCGGGGTGGCGAATTCGTTGGCGCCGCCGTCGATGTCGCGCATGCAGGGGAGCAGCTGGAAGATCTTCTTGCTGGACAGGCCCGCGGCGAACAGTTCCTGGATATGGATGACGCGATCGATCGCCCATTCGGCGTAGTCGCGGTGGCCGCCGGCCGTACGCTCGGACAGCAGCAGGCCCTGCTCCTCGTAGTAGCGCAGCGATCGTACGCTGACTCCGGTGCGTCCGGCCAATTCCCCGATTCGCATCGCCACCTCGTCGTTTGCCGCAGGACTTGATTCTGACATTGATGTCAGGTTTTACCGTACCCGCATGACGAACACAGCAACCACCTCGGCACTCTTCGCTCCCGCTCGGCTCGGCACGCTGGACCTGCCGAACCGCCTGGTCATGGCGCCGATGTCGCGCAATCGCGCCGCCGCCGACGGTGTGCCGCAACCGATCATGGCCACCTACTACGCTCAGCGCGCCACCGCGGGCCTGATCATCGCGGAGGCCGCGACCCCCAACCGGGTCGGGCAGACCTACGCGAACATCCCGGCCATCTACACCGCGGCGCATATCGCGGGCTGGCGCACGGTCACCGACGCGGTCCGCGCCGAGGGCGGCCGGATGTTCCTGCAGCTGCAGCACGGCGGTCGCGTCGGCCACCCGGACAACAGCGGCCTGACTCCCGTCGCGCCCTCGCCGATCGCGCTGCCCGACACCGTCCACACGCCGACCGGTCATCAGGACGCGGTGCGCCCACGCGAACTCAGCATCGACGAAATCCACTCCACCATCGAAGATTTCGCGAACGCCGCCCGCAACGCCATCGCGGCGGGCTTCGAAGGCGTCGAGGTGCACAGCGCGAACGGCTATCTGCTGCACCAGTTCCTGGCGAACAACACCAACCAGCGCACCGATGCATACGGCGGCTCGGTCGCCCACCGCATCCGGTTCACCGTCGAGGTGGTCGAGGCCGTCGCCGCCGCCATCGGCCCCGAGCGCGTCGGCGTGCGCATCTCCCCTGGAAACACCGTGAACGGCATCGAGGAAGGCGATACCGAGGCGATCTACCCCGCCCTCGTCACCGCACTGGCCGGCAAGAACCTCGCCTACCTGCACTTCGTCTGGGCCGACCCGGATCAGCCGCTGTTCAACCGGATTCGCGAAATCTGGCCGGGCACCCTGATCGCCAACCCGAACCTCGGCTGGGGCGTCCCCCTCCCCGCCGACGGCGGCGTCGAAAAGGCCGAACGCCTCCTCGGCGCGGGCGCCGACCTCATCTCGCTGGGCCGCTCCTACCTCGCCAATCCCGACCTCATCACCCGCCTGCGCACCGGCGCCCCCTTGAACGAGGTCCGCGACGCGCATCTGATGTACGTCGGCGGCGAAGAGGGCTACACCGACTACCCCACCCTCGCGACCGCTCCTCGTCGCACCGGCGAAACCCGTTGAACGCCGGCGACTGGCCGTCGCCGCGATGGCGGCGGCCCTCGTCCGGTGCCCACGATATCGGTGGCCCAACAAGATCCGGCGGGTCAGCCGGGTGTGGCAGTGGCTAGGGTCCGATGATGCGTGATTCATTGCGTTTCTATGGTCGGGTCTTTCTGGCAACCGGCTCGCTGTTCGGTGTCCTCAGCGGGCTGGAAGAATGGTTTTCCACGAAGGACCCGGGCGGCGCGGTCGTCGCAGGGGTGGTAGCCGGTCTGATCTTCGGGGTGTTCATGGCCGTGGTGATGGGGTCTTGGCACGTCATCTCGGCCCGTCGTGCGGGGGTTCCGGATGCCGCGTACGGACCGGTGCGCCAGCACGCTTCCATCGTGCTGGCGTCCGATGCGAACGAGGCGTTCGATGCCGCGGTGCGGGTGATCGAGGCCAGCGGAGCCACGGTGAAACAGCGGGATCCGGTACGGGGCCGCATCGAAGCCCGGACAGGACTCACCTGGAAGAGCTTCGGCGAGAAGCTCGATGTCACTGTGCTTCCCCAGGACCAGGGCCGCTGCGAGGTTCGCATCGAGAGCCGCCCCAGAGTGCCGAGCACGGTCGTCGACTACGGCAAGAACCTGCAGAACGTCCAGAACATCGACCAGAAGTTGCGCGCGCTGTTCGAACCGGCCACCAGCTGACTCGTCCACTCCCTGCTCGAACCACCGGTGTGAGCCCATCCCGCGAACTGCCGATCACGGCTCTAGGAACAGCCGTTCGTTGGGCAGACGCGGCAACCCCGTGGTATCGCCCGGGAGGACGTTCACCGCGTCCGGATAGTGGCGCTCGCGGTAGTCCTGGACGAACAACAGTGCGGCAGTGAGGCAGGCGGCGAAGTCGAATCGTGCGTCCTGGACGAACACACTCAGGTGCACATCTGACTCGTGGGGACGCGGAGACGCCCTGTTACTCATAGCCTTTCAGCGCTTCCGCCGCCACTGTCGTTACCGGCGCGCCGACGAAACACCAGCGGGACCGGGCCTTCGGCCGTCAGATGAGCTTGTTCACCAGGGCCGTGGCGAGCATGGCCACGGCACGGTTGTCGTCGTGGGTCAGCTGCCGCAAGGTGTCCAGCGCGCTGGTGCCCGGCATCTCGGCCAGCGCCTGCGTCAGTCGCATCCGCATCGCGGAATCCGCAGTGGGCGAGGCGAGTTCGCCGACGAGCGCACTGAGGATGCGGTCGGCCCACTGCGGGTCGCCGGCCATGGCGCCGAGGAGTTCGGCCGCCTCGACATCGTTGGGGCCCTCGACCACCACGCCGACCAGTGCGGGCACCGCTCGGGTCACGCCGCGTGCCCCCAATGCGAGTGCCGCGTATCTGCGCAGCGTCGCGTCCGCGTCCGCGAGCGCGTCCGTGAGCGCCTTGGTCACGTCGTCGCCCGGCAGCTCGGCGAGGGCGAGGACCGCGCGCCGCCGGATGTCGACGTCGTCCGAGCGCAGGCCGGACGCCACGCTCGCCGCACCGTCGCGGCCGGTCCGCGCGAGGGCCCACCGCAGCGCACCGGCAACATTCAGATCGGACTCGGTGAGGACCGCTTCGCCGAGCAGCTCGGCGGGCATCGGCACATCCGCGGCGGGTGCGAGAACGGCCTGCTGCCGTCGCGCCGCACTCTCCGAACCCAGTCCGTTCAATAGCTCGACGATGCGGAGAACATCGCGCCAGCCGGCGGACTCGGCCGCATCGACCGCGCGGAGCCGTTCGAGGAGCTCCTGCTCCTGTTTCAGTCGTTCCTCGGTCTTTCGAATGAGGTCGCCTACCAGCGCGGCCGGGGTGAAGCCCGGATCGTCGAGCGCTCGTCCGATCTCGCGCAGTGACAACCCCAGCGATCGCAGGCTCTCCACGTGGAAGATCCGCCGGATATCGGCGGGGCGATACTCCCGGTAGCCACCCCTGGTGCGGCCGGTCGGCCGCACCAGTCCGAGGGCGTCGTAGTGACGGAGCATGCGTGCGCTCACCCCTGAGCGGCGCGCCACCTCACCGATCAGCACCTGGTCGTCTCCTCCCGATCCGGCCCGAGCACCATGACCCGTCTCGCGTCGGCGACGGCGAGGTCGAATCCGGCATCCGGGTCGTGCAGGAGCCGCTCCGTGGCAGCGGCATGCGCGCGCACCGCCGGGTCGTGACTTGCCATCGCCGCGTGCAGAACCGGCTCGACCATGTCGCCGAGCGCGACGAGGGCACGGCTCAAGCTCAACCGTATCTCCCGGTCCCCGCGGCCGAATTGCGTGGCCAGCTCCGCGGCCAGCTTCTCCTTCTCCGCGTCGGGCACGAGAACGACAGCAGCGCGCCATGCGCTGCGCGCGACCTCGTCGTCGGTGTCGTTCAGCAACGACCGCGTGATCGCGGGCCACGCGCTCGATTCACCGATCTTGGACAGTGTGTGCAACGCCTGGCTGCGGGCCTGCGGGAGTTCGGACGACAGTTCCGCACGAAGTTTCGGAACCGTGATCCGAGACGGCAGACGGGTCAGCGCCCACGTGAGCATGTCGCGCACGAAGAAGTCCGGCTCGATCGCGCACCGCGCGATGAGCACGTCGACGAAACCGGGGTCGGGGTGCGTGCCTATTGCCAGGGCCGCCTTCAGCCGCGTCGAAGCATCCCCGGCGGCCAGCGCGCCGAGCACTCGTGTATTCACTGGATTCGTCTGTGTCGGGTTCATGGAAACCACCTCCGACAGACAGTGAAGACCTTGTCACAGTGACAAGGTCAAGCGCACGAGCCGGACGAGGCGCGGTCCAAGTGGCGTGCGCTGTTCGGCCGTGTTCATCACACGCCCGGCCCGAACAGGATTCTGCGCCAGTGGGTGGCGAGCGGGTGTTTGGCGGTGATCGAGCCGAGGCGGAGGCGGCCGTGGACGACAAGGTGCAGTGGGCCGATCGGGGGGCCGGTACGGACCTTGTTGTTGACGCTGGCGCCGATGAGGTCGAGGGCGTTGAGGTCGACGGTGGCCTCGGCGGGGACGACGAGGGTGAGGGAGCTGCAGTAGTCGTCGACGTACACCTCGACTACCTGGGTCGACATGATCGCCTCGGTGAAATCGAGGGTGACGCCGGACAGCCAGGTGTTCAGGTGCAGGGTCGGCGGCACCTGCCACGGGCCGCGGCGGTGCACACCGGAGAGGCGGCTGCGGATGACGTTGCCGGCGCCGCGCGGCGGCGCGGGCGGCGGCGGGATGTGCGATACCGGCGGCCTGCCCTTGGCGAACGGCGCGGCATTGTTGACGAAGGCGGTGCGCGGCGCGGCGGGCTGGCCGATCAACCGGACACCGGGCAGATCGATCAGAACGGCGTTGAGTTCGCCACGGGTCTTGGCGGCCAGCGCGGTATCCATCCGCTCGGTGAACTCACCGAGTGAGAGCATGCCGAGCCCGACCGCGCGCTGCAGCAGCTGGCCGACGTGTTCACGCTCGGCATCGGATACGCGCAGCTCCCGGTCGCCCACCGCGCCCGGGCCGCCATTGGATACTTCGGGGCCACCCATGGTTTCGAGATTACCGAGCAATCCACCGCCGGGCATCGGGGCAATCCCGGATTCTCACCCTCGATCGCGTCCGTGCTCCCGCGGCTACTCGAGTCCCTGTTCGATGGCGTAGCGCGTCAGCTCCACCCGGTTGGCGAGCTGAAGTTTGCGCAGGGTGGCCTGGACGTGGTTCTCCACGGTGCGGTGGCTCAGGCTGAGCCGGGAGGCGATCTGCTTGGCGGACAAGCCTTTCGCCACCATGCGCAGCACCTCGGTTTCCCGCTCGGTGAGGGCGGGCCGGTGCGGTTCATCGGGTTCGGCGGGCGCGGTCGCCATGCGCCGGTACTCACCGAGGACCAACCCGGCCAATCCGGGGGTGAACACCGGCTGCCCCGCCGCGGTGGCGCGCACGGCGTCGATGAGCTCGGTCGCCGACGCGCTCTTGACCAGATAACCCGAGGCGCCCGCCTTGATCGCGTCCAGCACATCGGCGCGCTCGGCCGACGCGGAGAGCACGAGCACCCGGCTGTCCGGCGAAACCCGCAGCACCTCGGCGGTGGCCTGCGCCCCGTTACCGTCCGGCAGCTGCATATCCATCAGCACCACCGCGGGCCGGACCGCCGCCGCACGCCTGGTCGCCGCTCCGACGCCGTCCGCGGTGGCGGCGACCACGAACCCGGCCTCGGCGAGATCGCGGGACACTCCGTCGCGCCACATCGGGTGGTCGTCCACCACCATCACCGAAATACCCTCGGCCGCTTCGCTATCGGTCACCACGACTCCTGCCTCTCGGGGACGGTCCGCCCCCTGTCTCGCTACCGCCCATATCGCACCAGAACTCGTGCGCATGTCGGCGCGATGACCTGCCGCGCGCCGGTCGCGCCTCGTCGCTCCTATGGCATCCGCACTGCCCTGTCCCAGGTCCGCTTCTCATCGTGCCAGGCCAGAGGCATATCGCCTAGGTCGCCCTCGGTACACGGAACTCCCATTCCGTGCCGAATCCGACCCCGCCGTCGTCCTCGGTGAGCAGCACCGCGGTACCGCCGAGCGTCGCGATCCGCCCGACGATCGACCGGGACACCCCCATCCGCCCCTCCGCCTCCGCTTCGTCCAATCGGCCCGGCGCGATGCCGACACCGTCGTCACGCACGCTGACGATCAGCTCGTCACCCGTATCCTCCAGCAACACATAGGCCTTCGCATCGGGTCCGGCGTGCAGCGCGACATTGGACAGCGCGGTGGACACCGCGGCGGCCAGCTCGCTCGCCGCCCACCGCCCGATGGTCACCGGATCACCAGGGGTGGAGACGAATACCGTCGGCGTCGCGTGCACGGTCAGCAGCGGGCGCAGATCCACCTCCGGCGCACCGGAATCCGAGCGTTCGCCCTGTTCGGAGATCAGCATCCGCAGCGCCACTTCCTGTTCCCCGGCGCGCTGCGCCAATTCCTCGGTCGGCCCGCCGATTTCGCTGCCGCGGCGCTTGATGTAGCTCAGCACCTGCAGTACGCCGTCGTGCACCTCGCGCGAAAGCCGTTCCCGCTCTTCGTTGGCCGCCTCCATACGGACCGCGCGCTGCAACTGCTCCTGGGCGCGGCGTGCGGTGTTGGCGGCCAGGCCGAGCGCGAGCCCGACCGAAACCAGCACCGGCGCGGTCGCATCCGCCCACACGTCCTGGCCCCACTGCTCGCGCACCGTGACGATCACCATCGCGATCAGCAGCCCGGAGGCGACGCCGAGCACCGGCCCGCGCAGGATGGCCGCCGAGATCACCGCGTTGGCGGCCCACAGCGTGGTCGGCAGCGTCTGATGCCCGTGATACCAGTCGTAGTCGGCGACCAGCCTGGTCGAGGCGATCAACGCGATGACAACGACGTGATCGCCGAGCACCACCCAGCCGCGGAATCGCGTGACATCGGGAAAGTGCCACTGCGACAACATGAGTGCCGACAGCCCGGACCACACCGCCATCAACGCGATGAGCACCCAGCTCAACCGCTGATTCTGGTAGTACGGCACCGAGGCGACCTGCTGGCCGACCGCGTAGACCAGCGTCACCAGCCGCAGCGCCTGCACCGCCCGCCACAGCGGTGCGGTCGCCGCGTCGTCCGGGCTCAGCTCAGCCCTTCGGGGCCACGTCATCGGATCCGTCCTTGTCCAGCCTCGCGCTGTCGCTTTCGGCGGCGAGCGTCGCCGCGACATCGAATCGGCCGGGTTCCGGTTCGTCCGGTTCGGCGTCGTACAGTCCCTCCCCGGTCTGCAACTCTCCGTACATCTCCTCCGGGCTGTCGGCGAGCAGCGACCGGATGGCGGTATTCATGACCGCGACGAACGGCACCGCGAGCAGACCGCCGCCGATACCGCCGAGCACCACGCCCGCGGTGATGGCGAGCACCACAGCCAGCGGATGGATGCTCACCGCGCGCCCGAGCAGCAGCGGCTGCAGCACATGGCCTTCCAGCTGCATCACCGCGATGATGATGCCGAGCACGATCAGCGCGGTGACCAGGCCCTTGGTGACCAGCGCGATGAACACCGCGATGAATCCGGCCAGGAAGGCACCGATGATGGGGATGAACGCGCCGACGAAAACCAGCGAGGCGAGCGGCAGCGCGAGCGGCACCCCGAGTATGGCCAGGCCCGCGCCGATGCCGATGGCGTCGACGGCGGCCACCGCGACGGTGGCCCTGACGAATCCGACCAGCGTGCCGAACCCGAGCTGCCCGGCCGTGCGCACCTTCTCCCGATGCGGGGTCGGCACCAGCCTGGTGACGAAGTGCCAGATCTGATCGCCGCCGTAGAGGAAGAAGATGAGGATGAACAACGTCAGGAACAGGCCGGTGAGAATGTGGCCGATCACCGTCGCGGTGGTCAGCGCGCCGCTGGTCAGCGCGTTCTGATTGGACTGGATGGTCTTGACGATCTGATCGCCCGCATTGCGGATCTGCTCATTGCTCAGATGCGGCGCGCCGTTGATCAGCCAGTCCTGCACCTTGTGGATGCTGCTGGTGACCTCGTCGGACAGCTGCGGCACACCGGCGACGAACTGCTCGACCACGAAGGTCATGATCCCGGCGACCAGCCCGAGCGAGCCGACCAGCGCGACGAACACCCCCACCGACCGCGGCACGCCTAGTCGCTGCATCCAATCCACCAGCGGCGCAAGCAGAGCGGCGGCGAGCAGGGCGATGGCGAGCGGCACCACCACGGTCGCCAGCTTCTGCACCATCATCCACAGCGCGAGCACCGCGGCGAAGATGACGAGCAGCCGCCAGCACCATTCCGCGCCCATCCGCACCAGCGGATGCACCGCGTCCGATGCGGGATGCCGCCCGTCGGCCGCCGACCGGTTTGCGATGGCGTTCCGTGGGGTACTTGCCTTCGGCTTGCTCACCATCGCGAGAATACGGCGCAGCCGGACGAATGTCCGTCCGCAACCGTAGCGATCCGCCGATTGTTCCAAACGGTTGGATTGGCACGCGCGGTCCCACAATCAGATTCGGATACGGCGACCTCGTCTGGGTGACCGACCCCACCTTCGACGAGCCCGGCGGCTATGTGGGCGGAGGCGGTGTCATCCTCTCGAAACTGACCGGCCCCGCGGTGCCCGCCACCGGGATCGGGCCCGTGGACGTGGTGCTGCTCTCCCACGACCAGTACCCGGACAATCTCGACCGCTCCGGCCGGGAATGCCTCGGCGCGTCCCGAAGCCCGGTGAGCTGCTTGACCGACGGCCGGACTGTTTCCAGTTGGTGTTGCAGGCATGGATCGTCCCCGGTGTGGCTCGGATTGTCCGATGTCACAGGCGCGGGCCGCCCTAGGGTTCTCGGAGTCGACACAAGTTCGAGGGGATCACGATGACGAGAACCGAAAAATTCACCTTCACCAGCAACGGTGATCAGCTCGTCGGGCTGCTGCACCTACCCGCCGGGGAGCCGATCGCCTCGGTGGTCACCAGCGGTCCACTGACGTCGGTGAAGGAACAGGCCGCCGGAGCGTACGCGGCGGCGCTGGCCGAGCGCGGGTTCGCCGCGCTCGCGTTCGATCATCGGACCTTCGGTGAAAGCGGCGGGCAGCCGCGGCAGTTCGAGAACGGGTTCGGTAAGGCCGAGGACATCCGGAATGCGGTCACCGCGCTGACCACCGATGAGCGGACCGCGCAGCTGCCAGTGGTCGCGGTGGGTGTGTGCGCGGGCGCGGGGTACATGGCCCGCGCAGTCGCGGACGATCCGCGGATTCTCGCCTTCACCGGTGTCGCGGGGTTCTACTCCGACACCTCCGCCATGCCGCCGGACCCGGCAGTGCTGGAGCGTGGCCGGGCCGCCGAGGCGCAATGGCGGGAAACCGGTGAGTCCGAGACCATTCCGGCGGTGGCGCCCGACGGTGGTGACGTGGGGATGCCGCTGCGGGAAGCCTACGAGTTCTACGGGACGCCGCGCGGCGCGGTGCCGAACTACACCAACGGGTATGCCGTGGCGTCGTTCGCCTACGGCGATTTCGATTCCATGGAGGCCGCCGCGCGCATCGCGGTGCCGTACGCCATGGTGCATTCCGAGCACGCACTGGTGCCGCCGTTCGCGCGCAAGTTCTTCGCGACCGTGCCCGGTGAGAAGTCGGAGCTGTGGCTGGAGTCGATCGGGCAGATCGATTTCTACGACGACCCGAAGCTGATCAACCCCGCGGCCGATGTGGCGGCGGAGCTGTTCCGCTCGGTGCTGAGCCGCTGACCCCCAGCACTCAACCGGTGAAACTCCCGGCCGCTTGTTTGCGGAAGGCGTCGGGAGTTTGACCGGACCAGCGCTGGAAAGCACGCCGCAGCGTACGGGCGTCGGTGTAGCCGATCCGGGTGGCGATCGCCTGCACCGGAAGTCTGGTGTCACGCAACAGGCTCCGGGCGTACTGATGGCGGACCTGCTCGATCTCGGCACTCCAGGTGGTGTCGGTCTCCGCCAGCCTGCGTTGCAGGGTGCGCGGGCTCATCGCCAGACGCTGCGCGACGCCTTCGAGACCGGCCTCACCGCAGGCCAGCGCATCCGAGATGGCGGCATGCAGCCTGTCCCGCCAGTTCGGAACCGTGCGGGACGTCGTGAGCAGCAGCTCCGCATACCGGCACAACGCATCCCCCAAAACCGGATCACCACTGGTGGGTACCGCGGCCGCGTTCACGAAGGTGATTTCGGAGTATGGCGCGCCGAAATCGATATGCCCGGTACCGAATTCATCGACCAGGTCACGACGCCGCTGGGTGACGCGGTGGGTGAACGCGACCCGCACCGGGGTGAGGTCCCGTCCGGTGGCCTCGCGAACGCGGCGCAGAATCAGCGCGAGCACGAACTCTTCGACCGGCACGAAGACGGGATCGGATTCCACGGCCACCCCGACCCGCACCGTCAGCAGGCCACCGTTCTCGATGACCTGCCATTCGACGGCCGGATCGGTCACGGCGGACCGGAAGTCCATGACCACGCGCAGGCTCTCGGCGAGAGTCGCCCGGCTGGTGAACAGGAAGTCCCAGACGCCGAGCACACCGCGATCGGCGGCCGCGGACGCACACAGCCCGGCTCCCGGCCCCCCGGTGGCCCCGATCAGTTCCCACATCCGCCACGCCGATTCGATGGGCACCCGCACCCGTTCATCACCAGGCCGCGCCGGATCCAGCTCCGGGAAACGCGCGATGCTCCACGGCGTCGCACCCACCCGTACCGCCGTTTCCCGCAGGACAGTGGCGGTGCGCAGCGGGATGGTGCCGTCGATCATCGCCGGAGCATAGCGAATATTTCAGACCGCACGGTTTCTAATTTGGGGTCCGGCCACAAGGCCAAACCGTCGGCACGCGTGCTGAACAGGCAACGCCTCTCAGTTGCGCGCGGAAACCTCCGCAGCGTGGGACAGCTAGATTGGTGACCGTGTCAGCGCCTTTGGAAGCGGTCAAACAGACCATGCGAACGCGCTGGCCGCTGTACCTGGCATCAATGCTGCTGGCGAACGCCTTCGGCGCGGTCCTGGTGTGGGCGTTCATCCAGTACGGGCTGCCGACCCCGGCGGGCGAGGCGGCCGATGCCCGGCGCACCGGCCTGCTGATTCCCGGCCTGGTCTTCGCGACGGGCGGCCTGCTCAGCATGGCCGCTTCGGCGCTGATGCTGCGCCCGGTGATGCGCTGGCAGATGCGCGGCGGGCCACCGAGCCGCCAAGAGCAGATGGCCGCCCTGCACGCACCGCTGCGGCAGGCGATTCTGCATCTGGTGCTGTGGCTGATCGGCGGTGCCGTGCTCGCCGCGCTGATCATCACCAGCGCACCCAAGCTCGCCGGCGCGGTCATCGTCACCGAATGTATGGCCGCGACCATCGTGTTCGGCTTCACCTACATGCTCGGCGAACGCATTCTGCGCCCGGTCGCCGCCCAAGCGCTCACCGAGGGCAGCTTCGATCACACGCTCACCGCGGGCGTCGGCACCAGGATGGCGATGACCTGGGGCATGGGCACTTTCGCCCCGACCATCGCGATCGTGCTGCTGTGCGTCACCCAGATCTCCTCGGATGTGCAGTTCTCCGCCGAATCGCTGGCCATCGCGATTCTGCTGCTCTGCGGCGTGGTCATCATGCAGGCGCTCGCGCTGTCCATGCTGACCGGTTCCAGCATCTCCGATCCGGTGCGCCAGCTCAGCCAGGCCATCGACCGTGTGCAGGAGGGCGCGCGCGACGTCCAGGTCGAGGTGTTCGACGGCAGCGAGATCGGCCTGCTCCAGGTCGGTTTCAACCGGATGATGGAGGAGGCGGCCAAGCGCCGCCAGCTGCAGGAGCTGTTCGGCCAGCACGTCGGCGAGGATGTCGCGCAGCGCGCGCTGGACTACGGCACCGAGCTCGGCGGTGAAACCCGGTTCGTCGCGGTGCTGTTCGTCGATATGGTCGGCTCGACGGCCACCGCGGCCGAGCGCCCGCCGACCGAGGTGGTGAGCCTGCTCAACGAGTTCTTCCGGATCGTGGTCGACGTGATCGACCGGCACAACGGGTTCGTCAACAAGTTCGTCGGCGATGCCGCGCTCGCCATCTTCGGCGCGCCGCTTGACCGGCCCGACGCGCCGACCGCCGCGCTCGCCGCGGCGCGGGAGCTGCGCGAAGTGCTGCGCGAGGTGCCCGGTCTGGATATCGGCATCGGCGTCTCCGCAGGTCTGGCCGTCGCCGGAAATATCGGTGCGGCAAATCGTTTCGAATACACCGTGATCGGGGATCCGGTCAATGAAGCATCCCGGCTGACCGAATTGGCCAAGGATCAGCCAGGGCGGGTGCTTGCCTCGGGCAGCGCGTTATATTTCGCCGAGGAAAGCGAGCAGGACGAGTGGGAAACCGGCGACGAGGTCCAATTGCGCGGGCGGCGCAGAAAGACCCTGCTGGCCTGGCCGAAATATGTCGCCGACCCGCAAGACGCTACCGGCGTGGATACGGCGAGTTCGTTAGGCTGACGGCGTGACGGCCAACGGGGAACTAGCGGGCGACCCCGCACCTGGGCCCACGGCCGACATCCGCCGCGGCAAATTCTGGTGGGCCAAATGGGTTCTCGGCGCCGCGCTGCTGGCGTTGCTGATCGCCGAGGGCATCTATTTGTGGCCGCGCCTGCACGAATCCTGGCAGAAACTCACCGAAATTCATTGGGGCTGGCTCGCGGCCGCGGTGTGGATGCAGGCGCTGTCGATGAGCGGGTTCAGCCGGGTGCAGAAACAGCTGCTGCACGCGGGTGGCGTCGAGGTGAGCCAGCGTAAGTCGGTGGCCGTGGTCTACGGCGCCACCGCGATGTCGGTGACGCTGCCCGCCGGACAGGTGTTCTCGACCGCGTTCACCTACCGCCAGACCCGCCGCTGGGGCGCGAGCCCGATCGTCGCGTCGTGGCAGCTGGTGTTCTCCGGCGTGGTCGCCGCGGCCGGGCTCGCGCTGCTCGGCGTCGGCGGAACAGTGCTGGTCGGCAATCGGATCGGGCCGTTCAAGCTGATCCTTTCGGTGGCGGGCGTGGTCGCGCTGGTGTGGGCGGGCAACTACGTCTCGAAGAATCCCGGCTCGCTGGAGGCGGTACTGCGCCGGGCGCTGTGCCTGATCAATCGGGTGCGCAAACGCCCACCGGCCCAGGGCGCGAACAAGATCGGCGAACTGCTCGCCCAGCTCGAGTCGGTGGATCTCGGTAAACGCGACGGCGCACTGGTAACCGTGTGGGCGCTGCTGCACCGGGTCGCCGATGTGGCCTGTCTCGGCGCGGCCTGCTACGCGGTGGGCGGTGACCCGACCGTCGCCGGCCTGCTCATCGCGTTCACCGCGGGTAAGGCCGTCGGCTCGATTCCGTTCGCACCGGGCGGCATCGTCTACGTCGACGCGACGCTCATCTACGGCCTCACCGCGGGCGCAGGCCTGCCCGCCGCGCAGGCGGTGGCGGCGGCCTTCGTGTATCGCCTGGTCAGCTTCATTCTGGTGGCGATCGTCGGCTGGATCGTCTTCGCGTTCCTGTTCCGCACACCGCAGGCCGACGACGCCGAATTCGAGAAGGAATTCGAAGAGCGGAGGTTCTGACGGGTGGGTGTCGCGTCGACGGCACGTCGGTGCGCACCACTACTGTTGCCCGCGTGAAGAAACTGGTGCCGTTGGTGGTCGATGCGCTGCTGGTGATCCTGTTCTGCGTGATCGGCAGGCAGAGCCATGACGAGGCAGTGCTGACCGGTCTGCTGCGGACCTTCTGGCCCTTCGGTGTCGGCCTCGCCATCGGCTGGCTGGTCGCCCTCGCCGCGGCCAAGTGGATCTACCGCGATGTGCGTTTCGACGGAACCGCCTTGTGGCCCACCGGGATTCTGGTCTGGCTCGGCACGCTCTGCGGCGGTCTACTACTCCGGCTGATCAGCGGGCAGGGTGTGTCCGGCCTGTTCCCGGTGATCGCCGCCGCGGCGCTCGCACTGTTCCTGCTCGGCTGGCGCGCGGCCATCAAGGCATTGAACTGATCACTGATCCGGGCTGGCGAGGGATTGCAGCAGTCGGGCGGCCATCCGCGCCGTCGCGTCGCCGCTGTCGACATCGTTGATGTGGATCGCGAAGGCTAGATCACCCATATTCGCGATCAGCCAGCCGTCCGGCCCCGCCGTCGCGGTGAAGCCGGTGACGTCGCGATACCCACGCACGCTGGCGAATTCGGGCCGATCGGTGCCCTCACGCAGCATGGCGCGCAGCCGGTCGATCACCGCGGGCGCCAGGGGGGCGAGCTGTGCCTCGGTGGTGCTCGGCCGCCCTGCCTCGATCATCGGCGGCGGCACCGCACCGCGCGCGATGGCCGCCGCGGCGATCGCCATGCCGTACGGGCTGGCCAGCACCGCGTCGGTGCCGCCGCCCTGGCGCACCTGCTCGGCGCTGCGGCCCGCGATCGCGTTGCGCCCGGTCACCTCGTCGAGGCCGGGCACCTTGAAGTCGATGCCGACGCCGAGCACGGTCGCCGCGTCGGCCGCATCCTGGAGCGAAATGTCCTGCGGCGCCTTGCCTTTGCTCACCGCGGCGATATTGCGGAACAGTTCGAGCATGCCGCCGATCGGGTAGAGGCCCGTGAAGGCGACCGCGCCGTGCTCGCTGGCCTGGCTGTTCTGCGCGACCGCGACGATCGCACCACTGGACGGCTGGATCGCCACGATGGACGACGGCGTCCCGTAACTCACCACGGCGTCCTCGGCCGCGCGCTGCAAGCGCTGGTCCATGGTCGCGGCGATATCGGGTCCCGGCGGGCCCTGCTGTCCGGCGAGCTGGCCGACGTAGCGACCGTCCTGCTCGAAAACCTGGACGCCCCAACCGGCGTGCTGCTCCTGGCTGTCCTGCTGCACCTTGCGCAGCGCGTCGAGCATCGGCGACCAGATCCGGCGATCGGCGGAGATCAGCCGCGGCTGTTTCTCCATCACCACGCCGGGGATGCGGGCCATAGCCGGTTCCAGAATCTCGAAGTCGGGCTGGCGCAGGTTTACCGCGACGATCGGCTTGCCCTGCGAGGTGGCCAGCTGCTGCAGTAGCGCGGGCCCGGTGATCAGTGGCGCCACCGGCTCGATCGCCTTGGCCAGCAGATCGGTCGAGAGTACGGGGTCGGTGATGCGCGCGGGATCGAGCTTGATCACGTTGATCACCTGCTCGGTCATCAACGGCTCACCGACGATGTCGTTGACCCGCGGCGCGGGTGCGGGCTGGGTGCGCACCAGCCGGACGGTGCGGTTGTGGTCGAGCTGCGGCATGACCACCGAGGGATCCCAGGAGATGCGCCAGCCGATGGCGAGCTTGCGGATATTGCCCTGCAGCGTGTAGTTCCAGTTCTTGTTCTCACCGAAGTTCCAGGCGACATCCATGCTGAAGATGGCCGATTCGGAGTCCAGCTTGATGAACTGTGTCTTCTTGTAGTCGACCTTGCCCGGCTGCAGCCCCGCGAACATTTGCTTCAGCGTTGCCGACGCCGCGGTGGGGTAGGAGGTCAGCTGCGCGGCGTCCACGGGATTCTGATCATCGAGCAGGGTGGTGAAGCGCTCGACGATGGCCTCCGGCTCATTCGTCTTCTCCCGTATGCCACATGATCCCATCGCAATCGCGAGGGCCGCTACCCCCGTGAGTGCCATCGCGCCCCGGACTCGGAAGCGGCGGGATCCCCAGAAATCCATGTCGCCCACTCTTCACTCTTGTCACTCCAGTAACAAGACCACCGTACCTGAAAAAGACCTGTCCGCGGTGCCTCGGCCACCGAGGCCGTTACCCATGCTCAGCATCTCAATTGTGCCCGAAAACTCCCATCGGATTAGGCCGATCATAGGGTTGCCCACTCGCCCCGGCGACAAACCGGCGCCGCTACCGTACCGGCCACGGGCTCGGCTGTGTCGATAACGCTCGAGGTCGGCGTTTCAAGACGCGACCAGCGGGGATCACGGTAGGCCGACCGCCGTTCATCCCCGTTCGCACAGAGCGGAACACGGATGCTTCGTTGCGTCGTAATCTTGTAATCACTGCAACACACACAGCACAGTAAGTAGGAGAATCCCCATGAGACACACCCACCGGGGACGCGGTTTCGGCAGGCCGGGCGGTTGGCAGCAGGCCGATCTACCCGATGCCGCCGATGCGCCCGATTGGTTCGCCGGACGATTGCCGGCCGACTGGTTCGCGGGCCCGCCGACCATCGAGATCGACCGGGACGAGATCGTGGTGATCGGCGAACTCGCTATCGCCAAGCCGGCCGATGCCAAGCCCGCCGAGGATGCCGACGCGGACTCCCCCACCGAGCAGGTGCCGAACGCCACCAAGGAGGGCGCCGTCGCCCGCTTCCGCGAGTCGACCCGTCCGGCGCGCATGCAGATCGCGAACGAGGCGCAGCAGCGCTACGGGCGCAGTGTCGCCTGGGGCGTCTCGGTGGACGGACACCGAATCCTGTTCACCCACTTGGCCGTTCCGGTGATGACCCGGCTGCGCCAGCCCGAGCGCAAGGTGCTCGACACGCTCGTCGACGCGGGTGTGGCGCGCTCCAGGGCGGACGCGCTCGCCTGGACGGTGAAATTGGCTGGCCAGCACGCGGAATCGTGGCTGGAGGAGCTGCGTGCGGCGATGCGCAAGGTCGACGATCTGCGCACGGAAGGTCCCCAGGGGCTCTAGCAGTATCTGATTGCGGACTAAGGTTGCGGACATGGTGGATACCGGTCCGATCCTGGTGCTCAACGGCCCGAACCTGAACATGCTCGGCACCAGGCAGCCCGAGGTCTACGGGGCGGCGACACTGGACGACGTCGTCGAGCTGTGCCGCAAGACCGCGGCGCGGTTCGACAGGGAGATCACCGCGTTCCAGTCGAATTCCGAAGGGGCACTGATCGATCGGATCCACCAGGCCCGCGGCGTCGAGTCCGGCATCGTCATCAATCCCGGCGGGCTCACGCACACCTCGGTGGCCCTGCGCGATGCGCTGATGATTCCGGAACTCCCCATCGTCGAGGTGCATATCAGCAATGTGCACGCCCGCGAGGAGTTCCGGCATCACTCCTTCATCTCCCCCATCGCGACCGCGGTGATCGCGGGCATGGGCATCCAGGGGTACGCCGCCGCCGTGGAGTTCCTGGCCACCCGCTGACGCGTGATCAGGAGATACGGAAGACCGGGAAGCCCGGCGCGATCTCTGCCAGCTGCTCGTCCGAGGCGTCCTTGGTGACGCCGTCGAAGAACTTGCCCACCTCCCAGCCCCACTTGCGCAGGTACAGCCGCAGCAGCGGCACCTTGTCGGCGTCGGCCACCTCGGCGGCGGTGAACGCCTCGACCTTGCGGCCGAGCCGCAGCTCGCCGTCCCCCGCGGCCCGCAGGTTGCGCACCCACTGGGTGTGGCCGCGCGGCGCGACCAGGTAGCGCGCGCCGTCCTCGTCGATCAGCAGATTCACCATCGTGGTCCGCCACTCCCCGCTCTTGCGGCCACGGACCGCGAGCAGCCGCGAGCCCATCACGCTGATGCCGAGCTTGGGCAGCATGTTGAAGAACCGGTTCATGATCGGGTCGAGGCCGGCGGGGGCGATGTAGCGGGTGGCGGCGTTCATTCTCTTACTCCTTAGTGAGCACTGCTCTCTGTTGAGAGAAGTGTTCCACGCACGTCGCCATCCAGTCAAGAGCAGTGCTCTCTTTTCTCGATGGGGCCGAAAAATGTGATCCCGAGCGCTCCGGCCACGCAGACCCGCTGGCCAGCGAACCAGCTGGGTCAAGTCAACAAAAGTCAGGATGCGACGACACCGGCGCAGGTGTTAGCGTGCGATTGCCTGTTGAGGCGATGACAACACGGAGGGAGCACTATGTTGTTGCGGCGGAAGAAGATCGCGGCACGGAAAGCGGTTGCCCGAATCGCGGTGGCCACGGCGGTCGCCGGTATCGCGGCACTGTCGGCGACCGGTGTCGCCGCGGCGGATTCGAAATTGGTCATCCAGGGTTGTTCGGCCATGAGCCCCAACGTGATCGATACCCCGTACAGCGTTCAGGTCATCGAATCCCAGTACAAGCAGTACGGCACCGCGACCTTCACCGCCCACGCCGGCGGCGCCTTGACCTGGGGCTACGACACCCATGTCACGCTGAACTGGACCAACCTGTCCACCGGCGCCTCGGGCAGCGCCGTCCAGCACAGCCGGGTGAACTTCTACAACGGCAGCACCGTCGCCTTCTCCGACGTGCCCACCGGCACCGGCCCCGTTCGCATCGACCTGTCGGTGACCAACGTCGGCCTGATCCCGGTGCCGCCGGTCAACTGCTCGGGCACCGTCAACGTCGACGAATGATCGACAAGTCCTGATCGGCCACCGCCGGTCAGGACTTCGGCACAGCATTGTCGTACCTATATGTAGTAGGTATGCTACCTCGGTCGACCGTCGGCCAAGGGGGAGAAAGCGATGCAGCGTGTCTTCTGAGGTCATCTACAACCGGATCGCCATGTTGCGGGCCGAACGCGGGATCTCCCGGCGCGAGCTCGCGGAGGCGCTCGGCGTGCACTATCAGACGGTCGGCTACCTGGAGCGCGGCGAATACAGCCCGAGCCTGCACCTCGCGCTGCACATCGCCGCCTACTTCGAGGTGGCGGTGGAGGTCATCTTCTCCACCACGCCCTTCCCCCGTCTCGGCACCGGCGCCGACTCCTCCCGATCAGCGGGCTGAGGATGCCGGCACGGCCCCGGTGAACACCTCGTGGACCGGAACGGCACGGCCCGCCCGCTCGCTGGCGGCAACCGCTCTGCGCCAATAGTCCTGCACCGTCCTGGCCAGCGCGGAATCGACGCCGATGGCCGTACCGGTCTCGACGACGTGGCGCGCGCCCGCCTCCATCATCCGCAGGTTGGCCAGATCACCCCAGCCGCCCGCCTTGGCCGCGGCGGCGAAACCCGCGTAGACCTCGTCGAGCCTGCCCATCGACCGCTGCGCGTAGGGCAGGAAGCGATCGATGTCGTCACCCGAGCGCACGATCAACGCCAGCGCCTGTTCGAACCCGAGCAGCAGTGGGTTGAAGATCGCCAGCACGGCTTGGTAGTACAGCTGGGCCAAACCCGTGTCCTCGCCGAGGTATTCGTACGGGGTCAGCGATCGGAGCAGCTCCTTGCCTGCCTCGAACACCTCCGCCGGCCCGCTGTAGAACACATACGAACCCGGCAGGGCAAGACCGTGACTCTGCGCCATCACGCCACCGGCCAGGAATCGCCCGCCCTGCGCGGTGATCCACGCCGCCGCGGCGCGGGTGTTCGCCGGCGAATCCGAGGACATGTTGACGATCACCTTGCCCGCCAGGTGATCCGGCGCCTGGCCGAGCACCTCGTGCATCGCGGCGTAGTGCGTGAGGACGACGACGGTGAGCTCGTTGGCGTCGAGCGCCGCGGCGACGCTGTCGGCGCGCATCGCGCCGAGAGCGACCGCGGCGACGGCCTTCTCGGCGCTGCGGTTCCACACCGTCACCTCGACACCCGCGGCCAGGAAGGCCTCGACCATCGCCATGCCCATCGGCCCGAGGCCGATGACGGTGACCGATCGCCGATTCACTTGTCGCCGCCGCGGAACAGCTCGTAGGTCGACACCGCTGTGTCCGCCTGCTCGCTGGCGGCGACGGCCTTGCGCCAGTACGACTGCGCCATATGCGACGGGCCCGCGTCGACGCCGACCTCCTCGCTGGCGTCGATGATGTGCTGTGCGCCCGCGTCCATCATCTTCAGGCTGGCCAGGCTGGCCCAGCCGCCGTTCTGGTTGGCGACCGAGAACTCCTGCATGAAGTACGGGAACGCCTCACTGGAGCGGATCGCGAACGGCACGAACTGGGCGATGCTGTGGCCGGAGCGCTCGATCATGGCCGTCGCCTGGTCGAAGGCCAGCAGCCACGGGTGGAAGATGGTCAGCAGGCCCTGGTAGAAGACCTGTGCGAGACCGTCATCGGCGCCGAGGTACTCCTGCGGGCTCAGCGGGCGCAACAGCTCGGCGTGCGCGTCGAATACGTCCTTCGGCCCGCTGTAGAAGATGTACGAGGCGGGATGGGTGATGTTGTCGCCCGCCGACATCACGCCGCCGGAAAGGAACTGCGCGCCGTGTTCGCGCACCCACGCGGCGCCCGCGCGCGCCTTCTCCGGCGAATCGGAGGACAGGTTCGCGATCACCTTGCCCGGCAGGTGGTCGAGCGCCTGGCCGAGCACGTCGTACATGGCGGCGTAGTGGGTGAGGCTGAGCACCGTCACCTCGTTGGCGTCCAGCGCCTCGGCCACCGTGGCGGCCGCCTTGGCGCCGAGGGCGACCATGTCGTCGACCTTGGCGGTGCTGCGGTTCCACACGGTCACCTCGACACCGGCCGCAAGGAAGGCGCGGACCATGGACTGACCCATCGGGCCGAGGCCGACGACGGAGACGGAGCGGGGGGTGTTCTGCTCGGACATTGTGTGCCCCTTCGACTTTCGTTCGGTTGCTGTTCGCTTCGGGATTCATCCTGCGTCGCCGCAGGTAGAGTCGGGAAGACCGAACGTCCAGGTGCGGTTGCTTACCTCTAGGTTCGAAATATCGTCAGAAGGAGTGCGGTGACCATGAGCAGTGACGCGGATCACGACGTATGCGGCATGTCCGTGGCGATCGATGTCGTCGGCGGCAAATGGAAACTGCATCTGATGTGGGTGCTCGCGGACGGCCCTCGGCGCTTCGGCGAGATCCGCAAACTCCTGCGCGGCGTCAGCGAGAAGGTGCTTTCGGAGAACCTGCGCCAGCTCGAGGCGAGCGGCGTGGTGCACCGCGAGATCTACCCGGAGATCCCGCCCCGCGTCGAGTACTCCCTCACCCCGCTCGGCGACGAGCTCAGCGTCGCCCTGCGCCCCTTGGAGGAATGGGGCGACAAGAACCGCCGCGAGCTACTCGGCAATCTCCTCGCCTCGGCGAGCTAGCGGCGGTTGTGGATAGCTATCTCTTCGCCTAAGCGCTCGAGCAAAGGTGCGGCGTCGGCGATCGAGACGGCCGGGTTCGGCTCCAGATCGGCGAGGCTGTAACAGGCCGAGAAACCGGCTGCTTGGATCTCGGCGGGGGTGAGCAACGTGCGGCCGACGGCGACCACCACGGGAATGCCTGCCGCGCGGGCGATTCGGCAGACGCCGATGGGCGCCTTGCCGTGCAGGCTCTGCGCGTCGAGTGAGCCCTCGCCGGTGACGACGAGGTCGACGCCGTCCAGCATGGTCCGGAAATCGAGCAGGTCGAGCACGACATCGATGCCGCTGCGCAGGTGCGCGCCGAGCACCGCGAGCGCGCCGAATCCGGTACCGCCCGCCGCGCCGGCACCCGGGAGGTCGGCGAATTCTGGACCGGCGATCTCGGCCCAATTCCTCAGTGCGGCTTCGAGAGTCGCCAGTTCGGCCGGGCCCGCGCCCTTCTGCGGCGCATAGACCGCGACGGCGCCCTTCGGGCCGAGCAGCGGATTGTCGACATCGCTGGCCAGGGTGACGCGCGCGGTCGCGAGTCCGGGATGCATCGCGCCACGATCCAAGTGCGCGGCCCGCGCCAAAGCGGCGCCACCGGAAGGGATTTCGCGCCCTTCCGGATCGAGCACGCGAGCGCCGAGGGCACGCAGCATGCCCGCCCCACCGTCGGTGGACGCGCTGCCGCCGAGCCCGAGCACGATATCGGTGCTGCCGCGGTCGAGCGCGTGCGCGATCACCACGCCGAGCCCCTCGGTGCCCGCACCCAGCGGATCGAACTGTCCCGCAGGCAGTTTCGTGATGCCGACGACGGCGGCCAATTCGATGACGGCGGTCGTGCCGTGCACCGCGTAGGCGGCGGCCGACGGCTCGCCGGTCGGCCCTGGCGCGTCGAGCTCGACTCGCTCCCAGCCCGCGGCGAGGAATGCGTCGACCGTGCCGTCGCCGCCGTCGGCGACCGGTACCTGCCGGATCTCGGCGCCCGGCGCCACCCGCGCGATACCGGCGGCAAGTGCGGCCGCCACCTGCGGCGCGGTCAGCGAACCCTTGAACTTGTCCGGGGCGAGCAGCACTCGGGGCGGGGAGATCATCTCCACATTGTCGGCCGTCCCCCTGCGCCGTGCAGCGGCGGTCAGGCCGAGCCCTCCGATCGCCGCGGCGCGGCAGCATCGGCGGTCAGCCGAGCGGCGCCTGATCGGCGTGATCGATGGTGACCTGCCCGGTCCGCAGGTAGGTCAGCACCGCGTCGTCCACTACCCGGTTGCCGCGCCCGAAGGCGCCGTGATCGCCGCCCTCGACCGTGATCAGCGCGCCGTTCATCGCGCGGGCCAGCGCCGGGCCGCCCGGATACGGCGTGACGGCGTCGTGCCTGCTCTGCAGCAGCAGCGGTGGTGTGCTCAACCCCGCGCCGCTGAGCGGCACCGGTGTGGTGACCGGCCGCCAACCGCCACAGCTCATTCCGGAACGGACCAGATCGGCGCGCGCGTCCATCGCATTGCCGCCGGAGGCGATGGTGCCGACGGCGGCGCCGAGCAGCTCCACCCGGCCTGGCACGGCGTTCTCGTTGCAGGTGATGGCGGCGAAGACGAGCCGCCCGGTGGGATCGGTGGCGGTGGCGCCCTCGATGGCGAGCAGCCGCGCCACATTCGCCGGATCGATCGCGGCCTCGGACATCGCGCGGGCGAAGATCGGCCAGAAGGTGCGGGTGTAGGTGGCGACCGTCGTCGCGCCGAGCATCGGCACCTGCGCCGACACGCCACCGGTCACCAAGGCGCGCAACAGGTTCTGCACCTTGCCCGACTGCTCCATGCTGAGATTCAGCCCGTCACGGGCGATCTCGGCGAGCGGCTCGGGCAGGTGCCCCGGTAGGTCGGACACGCTTGCCGGCGGCGGTGTCAGATTGGCGTACCAGCCGCCGCCCTGTGCCGAAACCAGCCGCACCCAGTTCTGATAGACCTGGAACGTGGTGTCGCCGAGCCGATATTCGGCGCGATGGTCGGCGATCCAGGTGAACAGATCGTCGAGGCGCTGCTTGCCCGCGGACTGCTGCTGGGCGAACTCCTCGGTCCACACCCAGTCCGGATTGACGTTGGAGTCCAGCACCATTCGCTCGACCCGGCCCGGGAACAGCGAGGCGTACACCGCGCCGAGGTAGGTGCCGTAGGAGGTGCCGAGGTAGCTGATCCGCTCCACCCCGAGCGCGGCGCGCACGGCATCGAGGTCACGCGCGGTGTTCTCGGTGGTGATGGCGTCCAGGTAGCCGGGTTGCTCGGCGTCGCAGGCCTTCTTCATCGCGTCGCGGCCGATATTCGTCCCCGTCACGCACTGCAGCGGTGTGGCCCAGCGCAATCCGCGCGGCTGCACCGCGACCCGGTCGTAGTGCGCGGCGAGTTCGGCGGGCATGGTGTCGATCCGGCGCGCCCAGTAGTCGAGCGTGTCCGCGCCCGGCCCACCGGGATTGGCGACAAGCACGCCGCGCCGCTGCCCGGTGGCCGGAATCCGGCTGACGGTCAATTCGATGGCCGGGCCGTCGGGTTCGGCGTGGTTCATCGGCACCCGCACGACGGCGCACTGCGCGCCGCGATCCGGCTGCACCGCGCCCTCGGGACAGGAGCCGAACGAGATACCCGGCGTCGCCTCGGCGAGGCCGGTCGCGATCGAGCCGCCGACCAGGGTCGTGGCCGCGAAAACCGCAAGTAGCCGCGAAATTCGAACTGTCATCGTCATTTTCCGCACCTCCGCCGAGCCGCCGTCGCACGCAGGCGGGCGACCCGGCCACCAGCATTCTGTGCGGACCCGCCGCGACAGACAAGTCGAGCACCCGTTTTCGCCGGACCGCCGTGTAGCGTCGAGCCATGTCGACCGAGGTCCGCAACAACACCGCACTGGAACGCTTCGAGATCTACGTCGACAGTGCGATCGCAGGCTACGTCGAATATCAGGACACCGTTTCCGAGCGTGCCTTCGTGCACACCGAGATCTATCCGCAGCACGAGGGCCAGGGCTACGGCCGGGTGCTGATCGAGGCGGCGCTGAACGCCACCCGCGCGGAAGGTCTCGGCGCGCTGCCGATGTGCCCGATGGTGCACCACTTCATCGAGACCAGGCCGCAGTATTTGTCGATGGTGCCGCACTGGGCCCGCGACCGGCTCGGCCTGCCGCAGTAGCCCCCTCAATACGCCGCGACGGCGCCGTCCAGCGCCTGCTGCAGATCGGTGCGCACCAGCCGCGCGATTTCCGCTGGGCGCGTTGGCAATTCGGTGATCGGCACGCCGAAGTAGAAGCTGGCCGACTTGGCCTGCTCCTTGGTCGGCTGCACCGTGGGATCGGCGCGCGGGCCGTAGCTCAGACCCATGCTGACCAGCGCGGGTTCGACACCGAGTTTGGCGGCGCGGAACGCGATATGCCCGATGCCGCTGCCGACCGGCTGCACCTGGGTCGGATCGACCTCGTTGCAGGTGCCCTCGGGGAAGACGGCGAGGCCGTCGCCGCGCACGATCCGCTCCGCGCAGATGTCCATCATCCGCTGGCCGGCCGCGTTGACCGCGCGCAATCCGTGGTCCTTGCCGCGGAATACCGGGATGCCGCCCATCATGTCGATCTTGCGGCGCTGCTCGGGCTCCAGGAAGAGCTCGTCCTTGGCGAGGACGCGCACCCGTCCGATCACCCGGCGCAGTTCACTGCGCCACGCCGCCGCGGCCACGGTGTACGGGTCGTTCTCGGACAGATGGTTGATCGCGATCAGCAGCGGCCGCCGCTCGGCGATCAACCGGTGCAACGCTTCCCGCGCTCCCGCGGCATAGCCGACCCGCGGAAACCAGCGCCGGGACAGCAGCGCGTACGCACCCCATGCCTTCAGCCGATTCTGCCGATGATCCCGATAGAAGTCGTAAACGGCGTCGCAGTTCTCGAGCAACACCTCGGGCGGTTCCATGGCTCCGAGCCTACTGTTCCGCCTCTCCGCGACTTCGGGCCAGACCAAGTGCCGCTTCCGTTGGCGTCGGCGGCCGGCGGTCGGTGCCGTGGTTCAGCTCTGGACGTCCCGACGGGATACCCAGGTACTCGCGAAGTCAATCGTCGCCTTGGCACAGTTCGGGATGACACCGCAAAAATTACCCACAGTAAGTACCGCGCAGGGGGCGCGTTTGCGCGGAACAACTGCGATGATGTCCGGGTGGCACGCGGAGATGACCCGGATGATCGGAAGACTCGCGGCGGGCACGGCGACCGCAGGCGGCGCGATTACCGGCACGGCGAGCAGGTGGTGCGCGCGGGCACCCTGCTGCTCTCGGCCACCGAACTGGTCGAGCCGACTTTCCGGCGCACCGTCGTCTACATCATCGAGCACAACGAGGCGGGCAGCCTCGGCGTCGTACTGAACCGCCCGAGCGATACCGCGGTGGTCGACGTCCTACCCCGCTGGTCGGAGGCGGCCGCCGCGCCGCGCACGCTGTTCATCGGCGGGCCGGTGAAACGCGATGCCGCGCTATGCCTCGGCACCATTCGGGTCGGCGCGTCGCTCGACGGCGTGCAGGGGCTGCGCCGGATCGACGGCCGCGTCGCCCTCGTCGATCTCGACGCCGACCCGGGGCACATCGCCCCCGTGGTCGAGGGCATCCGCATCTTCGCCGGTTATGCGGGCTGGACCTTCGGCCAACTGGAGGGCGAACTGGACAACAACGACTGGATCGTGTTGTCCGCATTGCCCTCCGACCCGATCAACGCGGGCCACCCCGATCTGTGGGCGCACGTGCTGCGCCGCCAGCCGCTGCCTCTTTCCCTGCTGGCCACCCACCCGATTGAACTAGAGCGCAACTGACGCCGTGTACTCCTACGACACAACCAAGGAGTCACCATATGAAACGCAACAACTGATCTGGCGAGAACATGGGTAACTCATCGGGCACGCCCGAAACCCAGCCCGGCAAGCAACCGCCGGCCGCCAACGCAAATCTGGAGGCACCCACTTGGGCCAGGAGACGCGGAGAGGCGGACGAGCCCGAGAGCCAAACGGAGCTGATGCGGGTTCTCTATCAGGAACACGCGTCGGCGTTATGGCGGTACACGCTCGGTTTGGTTCGCGATCCAGGGCGGGCCGAAGACATAGTGCAGGAGACGTTGCTGAGGGCCTGGCAGCGGCCGAACGTGCTCGATCAGTCGACCACATCGGCCAGGGCCTGGCTGTTCACGGTCGCGCGGAATCTCGCCGTGGATGAACACCGCAGCGCCCGCAACCGGCGCGAGTTCCGCACGGACAACCCGCCGGAGGTGGCCGCGCCGGACCAGGCCGACCGCGCACTGGACGGCTGGCTGGTCGCGGACGCGCTCGGCAGGCTCAGCGCCGATCACCGGGAGGTGATCGTGCGCGCCTACTATCGGGGCCTTTCCACACATCAGATCGCCGCGGAACTCGACATTCCCGCGGGAACGGTGAAATCCCGGATGCACTACGGCATGCGGGCACTACGACTGGCACTTCAGGAGATGGGGGTGACGAACCAATGACGGACCTTGCTGACGACTACACCACGTGGGATGCCCCGTACGTGCTCGGCTCGCTCACCCGATCCGAGCGCAGGGAGTTCGAGGAGCATCTCGCGGGCTGCCCGACCTGCCGGGCCGGGGTCGCCGAATTGGCCGGCCTGCCCGGCATGCTCGCGATGGTCGACGCCGAGACCGCGCTGGCCATGATCGAGGCGCCGGAGCCGCCCGTCGCCGCGGAGCCGCCGATTCCCGAGCTGCTGCCCCGGCTCGCCGCGGCGACCGAACAGCGCAGGCGGCGCGGCCGATGGATCGCCATCGGCAGTGCCGTTGCCGCGGCCGCCGCCGCGGTGGCCATCGCGGTGCCGGTGGTCAGTTCGGTGACGTCGTCGAACGGACCGGGCTCGGGTCAGGTGTTCGCCGAGCGGACGATGCAGCCGCTGGAACCGACCCCGGTGTCGGCGAGCGTGAAACTGGTCGCGTCCGACGGCAAGACCAGGGTGATCATGAACTGCACCTACGGGCCGAGCGACCAGAAGTACAACTGGAAGTTCTCGCTGTTCGTCACCCGCACCGACGGTCAGCAGGCCGAGCTCGGGTCGTGGCCCGCGGGCCCTGGCACCGAGCTGACCATCGACCGGACCATCGACGGCACACCCGATCAGGTGCGCAATATCGAGATCCGCTCGGTGTCGACCGGCAAGGTGATACTGACCGCGACGGTGTGACGGACGACGAAATCCCCCGGTCGTACTCGACCGGGGGATTTCCGAACCAGTTGCGCCGCAGTAGATCTCAGCGAATCCGCTTGCCGAAGATCGAGTTCGACCACAGGTACCCGGCCACCGCGAGGCCGACGCACCAGGCCAGTGCGATGATCCCGTCGGCGCCGATCTCGGTGCCCATCAGCAGACCGCGGATGGTCTCGGTAATCGGCGTGAACGGCTGGAACTCCGCGAACTGCCGCAGGCCGACCGGCATGGTTTCGGTGCCGACCAGGCCGCTGCCGAGGAACGGCAACATGATGATCGGGAAGAGCATGTTGCTCGCGCCCTCCGGGTTCGGCGAGAGCAGGCCGACGGCCACCGCGACCCAGTTGAGCGCGAAGGATACGAACGCGAGCAGGCCGAACGCGGCGATCCATTCGATCACGTTCGCATCGGGCCGCCATCCGATCAGCAGCGCGACCAGGCTCATGAAAACGATGCCGAGCATCGCCTGCAGGAGCGCCCCGATCACATGCCCGGTCAACATCGCCGATTGGGTGATCCCCATGGTGCGGAACCGGTCGACGATGCCCTTCGTGCTGTCGGTGCAGATGGAGACCGCCACCGATGCCGTGAGGTAGGCCGGAACCATCAGCAGCATGCCGGGGGCGAGGTAATCGATGTAGTGGCCCCCGGAGGACTTCTCGAGCGCGCCGCCGAAGACGAATCGGAATACCAGCAGCAGCACGCTCGGCATCACGATGACAGCGACCGACATATTCGGATAGCGCTTGGCGTGAACGAGGTTGCGCCGCAGCATGGTCGCCGAATCGGCGAAGGCGGTGGACGTGGTGCTCATCGTGCGACTTCCTTGTCCAGGGTCGGGTCGGTATCGGCGGAGGGCCGGCCGGTGAGGGTGAGGAACACGTCGTCGAGGTTGGGGGTGTGCACCGAGAGACCCTCGACCTCGATGCGCTCGTCGTCGAGCCGATCCAGTACGGCGCGAAGGGATTTCACGCTGCCGTCGCTCGGCACCGCGAGGGTGAGATCGTCGGCGTCCTCGTCATGGTCGTCGAGCACGCGGGCAGTGGCGCCGAGGCTGTGCGCGGCGGCGAGCAGCGCGCCGCGCTCGGCGAACTGCAACCGGATGTGCCCGCCGGGGACGAGCCGTTTCAGTTCCGCCGCAGTGCCTTCCGCGACGATGCGCCCGTGGTCGAGCACCGCGATGCGGTCGGCGAGCTGATCGGCCTCGTCCAGGTACTGGGTGGTGAGGAAGACGGTGACGCTGTAGTCGTCGACCAGGCCGCGGATGATGTCCCAGATTCCGCGCCTGCTGCGCGGATCGAGCCCGGTGGTCGGTTCGTCGAGGAAGATGATGCGCGGATCGCCGACCAGGGTCATGGCCAGGTCGAGGCGCCGGACCATGCCGCCGGAGTAGGTGGACGCCGGCTTGTCCGCGGCCTCGACCAGATCGAAGCGCTCGAGCAGTTCGACGGCGAGCAGCTTGCTGTCGCGGCGCGGCATATGGTGCAGATCCGCCATCAGCAGCAGGTTCTCCCGGCCGGTCAGCAGCTCGTCGACCGCGGAGAACTGCCCGGTCACCCCGATCTGCGAGCGCACCGCGGCACGCTCGTGCTCGACGTCGTATCCGCCGACCCGGTTGTCGCCGCCGTCGGCGTGGATGAGCGTGGTGAGTATCTGCACGGTAGTGGTCTTGCCTGCGCCGTTGGGGCCGAGCAGCGAGAAGATCGTTCCCTCCGGCACGGTGAGATCGATGCCGTCGAGCACCACGTGCTCGCCGAACGCTTTGCGCAGACCAAGCGCCGAGATGGCGGGCGCGCGATGGCCGTTGCCCATGGTCGTCCTTTCGGGTATTTCATCAATGATTGCGAATGACTGCATGTTTCAGCGCCACCGCTCCCCTGGGGGAGTCGGCTTGTGCGGTGTTCTTCGGTTGTCGCGGAGGATGATTCGACTAGATGTCGAGGTCCTCGATGTGCGGATGGGTCGCGGCATCGGCCACCCGCTCGTACAGCTTGTCGGGCACCTTCCCCTTCAGTTCCTCGATCGAATCCACGACCGTGAGGGTGAACTCGCCCCAGTCCTGGTCGCCGACGCCGAGCATGCGCCGCCAGTTCGTCAGATCCTTGAGCCAGTTGGTGTCGTTGGGGTAGTGCTCCCAGCTGGAGTGCTGCACGTGCAGCGCGAACTTGCCCTTGCGGGTGCGGAACACGCGGATATGCTCGATGCGTTCGTCGTTCATATCGCGCCACTCGAACAGCAGCGCACCGGAGAAGCGGACCTGGCGGGCGCCGTTGTGGCCGACCTTGAGGACAACCTCGTCGAAGCCCTCGAGCCTGCCCTCCTCCAGCTCGATGAACCGGCGCAGCGCCGCGACCACCGCTCCGGAGAGGTTGCCGCCGACCAGCTCCTGGGCGCGCGTGAACAGCGGCAGGTCGTCATCGGCAACGTAGATAGTCTTGTTGGGCATGGCTCAACTATACGTAGATGTATACGTATAGGCAAGTAGCTGGTCGGCGGCCATGCTCAACTCGTTGTGAACCACAGGCCCGGCCGCCTCGTATTCCTCGTGTACGAGGTATGTGATCGCCGATGCGCTCCGCAGTGCGTTAGACGGTTGCTGCGAACAAGGAGCGCCTATGCCGGCCCGGGTCGTTGACTATTTGGTAGCAGCCGTTTCGACCTTGGGCGTACGACATATCTTCGGCGTGGACGGCGCGAATATCGAGGATCTCTACGACGCGATCTTCGACTCGCCGCACGATGTCACCGGGATCATCGCCAAGCACGAGTTCTCCGCGGCCACCATGGCCGACGGGTACGCGCGCTCCACCGGCGGCCTCGGCGTCGTCGCCGCGACCTCCGGCGGCGGCGCGATGAATCTCGTTGCCGGGCTTACCGAATCGTTTGCCTCCCGGGTGCCGGTGCTCGCGCTGATCGGCCAGCCGCCGACCGCGCTCGAGGGTAACGGCGCCTTCCAGGACACCAGCGGACGCGCGGGCACCATCGACGCGGTCGGTCTCTTCAGCGAGATCACCCGGTACTGCGCGCGCGTCGAGACCGGCGCCGACCTGCCCGCGAAGGTGGCCAGGGCGGTCGGCGCCGCCCGGCGCGGCGGGCCCGCGGTGCTGTTGCTGCCCAAGGATGTTCAGCAGGCCGACGTCGGCGATATCGCGCCGTTCCGCCCGCCCGCCCGCTTCGATATCCAGGACGAGGGCGAGCTGGTCCGGGTCCGCGCGGCGCTCGCGGCGGCGCGGCGCACCGGGAAGGTGGTCATCATCGCGGGCGATCAGGTGGCCCGCGACGACGCGCGCGACGAATTGGCCAGGCTGGCAGCCATTTTGGATGCCTCGGTCGGCGTCGCGCCCGACGCCAAAGACGTCTACGACAACGCCGATCCCGGCTTCCGCGGCGTCGCGGGCAGTATGGGGCATCCGGAACTCACCGCGGCGCTGCGCTCGGCGGCGCTGTGCCTGCTCATCGGCACCCGGCTGCCGATCACCGCGCGCACCGGGCTCGACGAGCCGCTCGCGCACTGCGTGGTGGCGAGCATCGGGGCGGCCGCGCCGCACGTGCCCGCGATGCACGCCGCGAGCACCAACCTGGCAGGCACACTCGCCACGCTGTCCGATGAGCTCGCCGAGGCGCCGTCGGCGCTCGATCGCGGGCTCGATCGCGGCACGAATTCCCTGACACCGCTACAGGTTCCCCCGGCGACGGGCCCCGGTCTGCGCTATCGCGAGCTGATGGAGACGATCGGTCACGCGCTGCCCGACGGCACCGATATCTTCGCCGACGCGGGCAACACCGGCGCCGCGGCGGTGCACCACCTGCGGATATCGCGCGGCGCCCGCTTCGTCGTCGCCCTCGGCATGGGCGGGATGGGCTACGCCTTCGGCGCCGGGATCGGCTCCGCCTTCGCGCGCCACCGCCGCGGCGACGGGATCCGGCGCACCGTGGTCATCGCGGGCGACGGCTCGTTCTACATGCACGGGATGGAGGTGCACACTGCCATCGAGCACCGGCTGCCGATCACCTTCATCGTCCTCAACAACAACGCGCACGGCATGTGCGTCACCCGGGAACAGCTGTACTACCGAGATCGGTACAGCTTCAACCGATTCCAGCCGTCCCAGCTGGGCGACGGCATCGCCGCCATGTTCCCCCTGCTGCCCGCGTTCTCGGTGCGCGCCATCGGCGAGCTGGCCGACACGGTGCGCCACTGCACCGAATTACCTGGGCCGTCCTTCATTTCGATCGACTGCGACCCCGATGAAATACCGCCGTTCGTGCCGTTTCTGACGACATTGGAAGCATCTAGGAGACAACAATGACTGCATCGCACAGTGATTCGATGACGGGTGGCGGCCGGGCGACGGGTGGACCCACCACTTTGCCTGCGCTCAGCGATATTCCGGAGGAGGTTGTGCCCGGGGTGCTCCGTATCGAGAACTCCGACAAGGACGCGACCACCCCGATCATCATGGACATGCTGCGGTCGGTGTACCCGCACGACCAGATCTACGGCGATTTCTGCCCCGTGCAGGCCTATATCGCCGCGCCGCCGCGCGAGGTGTGGGCATACCTGGCCGATACCCGCTCGCTGGAGGAATGGACCTACAGCCTGCGCGGTTTCGAGGAGACCGAGGAACCGGGACTGTGGCTGGCCTACGACCGGCTCGGCGATGCGACCAAGATCTTCACCCGCACCGTGGCCAATCCGGACGCGATGACCGTCGACTATCACTGTGCCTGGGATCAGGGCCGGCACCTGTGGATGATCTATCTGATGCGGGTGATCGACGCGCAGGTGGTGTTCAACAAGCCGGGTTCGGTTGTGCTGTGGGTCAATTGCAAACATCCGTTCTACGACGAGAACCCGTACCCGGAGACCGCGCCGCCGAAGCGGCCGGTGTGGGTCGGCGACTTCTGGGAGATGTTCTCCGCCGGACATCAGCTGGAGATGGACAACCTCAGGGCGATCTGCGAATACCGTGCGGCGCACGGACTTCCGATCAAGCCCGACTGGATGAAGTGAGGCGGTGCCATGAGTTTCCCGAAGGTCAGCCTCGTCGACGTCGCCAGTTACCTGCCCGGCGAACCGGTCGGCACCGAATACTTCACTCAGTTCTCCCGTTCGGACCGGATGGCGAAGAACGTCATGTTCCGCGCGCCCAAGGGCCGCCACCATGTGGACCGGGACGAGACGGCCGTGGACATGGCCGAGCGTGCCGTCGCACCACTCGTGCAACGCCATGGATCGCAGCTGCTTTCGAGCATCGATGTGCTCATCACGCACACCCAGCTGCCGGACAACCCGGTGATGGGCTGCGGGCCCGAGGTGGCGCGCAGGCTCGGCATGCGGCCCGGCTACCTCTACGACGTGCACAACGGTGGCTGCGCCGCGTTCGTGCACATGATGTCGATGGCACGCATGGTGTTACAGACCACCGACGCGCGCACCGCGCTGATCGTCGCGACGCAGAACTGCGCCGGGCCGGTGTTCACCCAGACCGAGATCCGCAAACTCGCGCAGGCGCCGGTACCGGGTGACGGCTGCGGCGTCGGGTTGCTCGTCAAGAACGACAGCGCGCCCATTCTCGATATCGAATGCCGCACCTACCCGGAGTTCGCCGGGGATATGTCGTTCAGCACCAACGGCGATCGCAAGTACTGGGAGCCGGGCGAGGGCCAGGGCTGCGTCAGCTTCACCGAATCGAAGGTGACCAAGGTGTTCGCCCGCGGCAACCGGCTGGTCCCCGAGGTGGCGCTCGAGGTGTGCAAACGCATCGGGGTGAAGAGCCGCGATATCGACACCTTCGTCACCAATCAGCCGAACCGGCTGTTCCTGCGCAACTGGCACGACGCGCTCGAGCTGCCCGCCGAACGGCATCCGGACACCTTCGATCAGTGCGGAAACCTTTTCGCCGCAGGCATTCCCATCACCCTCGACGTGGAGAACCGGGCGGGCAGGCTGCGCAACGGCTCGGTGGTGCTCATGTCGGCCTTCGCCCACGCGGGCGACTTCGCCGGGGCGGCCGCCGTCCGGTGGGGCGCCGCGCCCAGTGCGGGGTGATCGGCATGTCCATCGGGCTGGCCGACAACACCAGGCCATCGCAGCGCCGCCGCGGCACCGAGCGTACGGAGCACCGTTTCGATCTGAGCCTGAGCGAAAACCCGTTCCCCCCACTGCCTTCGGTGCTGCGCGCGGTGAACGAGACACTGGCGCAGGCGAATCGCTATCCGGAGTTCCTGCCGCGGCGGCTGCCGCGGCTGATCGCCGGCCACCTCGGGGTCGAGCCGGATCAGGTGATCGTCGGCGCGGGCGCCACCGGGGTGGCCATGCAGATCATCCAGTCGCTGACCGGGCGCGGCGACGAGGTGGTGTTCGGCGCGCCGACCTTCGACGGCTATCCGATCATGGCCGGGATGGCCGAGCTGGAGACGGTCCCGGTGCCGCTGGACAAGGCGGGTAACCAGGATGTCTGGGCGATGGTGCGCGCCATCAACAAGCGCACCGGGCTCGTCGTGGTGTGCAGGCCGCACAATCCGACCGGCACCGTGCTCGGCGCGGCCGAGCTGAAGGCATTCCTGTGCGCGGTGCCCGCCCGGGTACCGGTCATCCTCGACGAGGCCTACGTCGAATTCCTCGGCGCCGCCGATCACATCGACCCGCTGGCGCTGCTGGCCAGGCATCCGAATCTGCTCGTGCTCCGCTCGTTCTCGAAGGCGTACGGGCTGGCCGGACTGCGCATCGGCTACGCGTTCGGCAGGCGCGAGCTGGCCGCCAGGGTGCGCAAGCTGCAACTGCCGTTCGGTGTCCCAGCGGCGGCGGTAGCGGCGGTAGCGGCCTCCTACGCCGCCCAACCGGAATTGGCGGCCCGCACCCTGCGTATCACCACCGAACGCGAGACCCTGCGCAACGCATTGCGCCGCTGCGGTATCGCCGTCCCCCGCAGCCACGCCAACTTCCTCTACCTACCCGGCCCCGGCGTGGCAACGGCACTACGCCGCGCAGGTATCGCCGCCAAGGCCTATCCGGACGGCAGCGCTCGCATCGCCGTCGGCGACCCAGCCGCCGATACCGCCGTACTGCAAGCCCTCGAATCCCTGCGTTAGCGGACCGGCAGCGCTCAGTTGGCGGGTTCGCAGGCGTCGCGCAGGGAGCACGCGCCGCAGGCGCTACCGCAGCCGCCGGTCTGCACCGGGGCGAGGCGGTCCACCGCGGCGGCGGCGGCATTGGCGCCTGCGCCGAGGGTGAACAGCGCGACGAGGGCGACACCGGCCGTGAGCGCGACGGCGACCACACCGGAGGCGCTGAGCAGGACGAGTCCACCGGCGAACAACAGCGCGCCCGCGGCCACCGAGGTGGGCGCGGCAACGCGGTTCGCGATGCGGAAGGTCTGATCGCTGGCGAGGGCGGCCTCGGTGTGCACACCGACGAAGCGGTTGCGCGGGAGCCGACCCGTCAGCCCGAGTACGCCGGTTGCGATGGCCACGACGGCCAGCACCAACAGGACGAGAGCGACGACGAACACTCAGCCAGGCTAGCGCACCGGCGCCGGTCGGCCTCGGGCCGCTCCCCCGCAATCGCCCAGCAGCCGCGCGCGCGACACACGGAGAAGCGATTTCCACATCGCCGAGTCAACCCCGGTAATAGCAGCTACCCACGCACTGTGATTGGCGCCACGTTTGCTGACTGTTGGCCGAAAGTCGAAGCGACACAAGCATTCGCGAATACCGGGACGCGCCGGTCGAAGAAGGCCCCGGCGTGCCGAACCCACCCGTCGGTAAATTCATCACGGCCCGATTTCAAATCGGGTGGACCACACGTTCTACCCTGATAGACGTAGTTTGTCGGTGATCGGCGATAACAAGAAGGCAGGACCGTGCAGGACACTCGAGCAACCGAAAGCGATGTACCCGAACACCGGTACAACGCCGAGCTTGCCGGCCGCATCGAGCGCCGCTGGCAGCAGACCTGGAACGAGCGTGGAACTTTCCACGCGCCGAACCCGGTCGGTCCGCTCGCGGGTGCCACACCGGCCGACAAGCTGTTCGTGCAGGACATGTTCCCCTACCCGTCCGGCGCGGGTCTGCACGTCGGGCATCCGCTCGGCTACATCGCCACCGACGTCTTCGCGCGGTACCACCGGATGCGCGGGCGCAACGTGCTGCACGCACTGGGCTACGACGCGTTCGGCCTGCCCGCCGAGCAGTACGCGGTGCAGACAGGCGCACACCCCAGGGTGACCACCGAAGCCAATATCGCCACCATGCAGCGGCAGCTGGACCGGCTGGGCCTGGGCCACGATCGCAGACGCTCGTTCGCGACCACCGACCCGGAGTATTACCGCTGGACCCAGTGGATCTTCCTGCGCATTTACAACGCGTGGTACGACACCGACCTGGACCGCGCCCGGACGATCGATGAGCTGCAGGCCGAATTCGCTTCCGGCGCACGGCCGATCGAGGACGGACGCACCTGGGACGCGCTGGACGGCGCCGAGCGCGCCGAGCTGCTCGACTCCTACCGCCTGGTCCGCCAGACCGATTCGATGGTCAACTGGTGCCCCGGTCTCGGCACCGTGCTGTCCAACGAGGAGGTCACCGCGGACGGCCGCAGCGAGCGCGGCAACTTCCCGGTTTTCCGTAAGCGCCTGTGGCAGTGGATGATGCGCATCACCGCCTATGCCGACCGGCTGGTCGACGATCTGGACCGGCTCGACTGGCCGGAGAACGTGAAGTCCATGCAGCGCAACTGGATCGGGCGCTCGCGCGGCGCCCAGGTCGAGTTCGACGCCGATAGCGAGCAGATCGAGGTCTTCACCACCCGTCCCGACACCCTGTTCGGCGCGACCTATGTGGTGCTCGCGCCGGAACACGAGCTGGTCGACAAGCTGGCCGTCGCACAGTGGCCCGCGGGGACCGACGCTCGCTGGACCAACGGCGGCGCCGCGACACCGGCGGATGCCGTTGCGGCATACCGCAAGTCGATCGCGGCCAAATCGGATCTGGAGCGCCAGGAGAACAAGGAGAAGACCGGCGTCTTCCTGGGCGGCTACGCGACCAACCCGGCCAACGGCGCACAGGTGCCGATCTTCATCGCCGACTACGTGCTGAGCGGCTACGGCACCGGCGCCATCATGGCGGTGCCGGGCCACGATGCGCGCGACTGGGATTTCGCCACCGCGCTCGGCCTGCCGATCGTCGAGGTCATCGCCGGTGGCGATGTCGCCGAGGCGGCCTACACCGGCGACGGCGCCGTGGTGAATTCCGATTACCTGAACGGGCTTTCGGTCGACGCGGCCAAGGCCGCGATCATCGCCAGGCTGGAGGCCGACGGCCACGGCAAGGGCACCATCCAGTACAAGCTGCGCGACTGGCTGTTCGCCCGCCAGCGCTACTGGGGCGAGCCGTTCCCGATCGTCTACGACGAGCACGGCGCGCCGCACGCGCTGCCGGAATCCATGCTGCCCGTGCGCCTGCCGGAGCTGGACGACTTCGCGCCGGTGACCTACGACCCGGACGACGCCAGCTCCGAGCCGTCCCCGCCGCTGGCCAAGGCCACCGACTGGGTCAATGTCGAGCTGGATCTGGGCGACGGCCCGAAGATGTACCGGCGCGACACCAACGTCATGCCGAACTGGGCGGGCAGCTCCTGGTACCAGCTGCGCTACGCCGATCCGACCAACTCGGAAACGTTCTGCGCCAAGGAGAACGAGCAGTACTGGCTGGGCCCGCGCCCGGCCGAGCACGGCGAGAACGATCCCGGCGGCCTTGACCTGTACGTCGGCGGTGTCGAGCACGCGGTGCTGCACCTGCTGTACTCGCGGTTCTGGCAGAAGGTGCTGTTCGATCTGGGTGATGTCAGCGGGTGCGAGCCCTACCGCAGGCTGTTCAACCAGGGCTACATCCAGGCGCACGCCTACACCGACGAGCGCGGCGCCTACGTGCCCGCGGCCGAGATCGTCGAGCGTGACGGCAAGTTCTACTGGACCGATACGACCGGCACCGAGATCGAGGTGTTCCAGGAGTACGGCAAGATCGGCAAGTCGCTGAAGAACGCCATCTCCCCCGATGAGATGTGCGATCTGTACGGCGCCGACACCTTCCGCTTCTACGAGATGTCGATGGGCCCGCTGGACACCTCGCGCCCATGGGCGACAAAGGATGTCGTCGGCGCGCACCGGTTCCTGCAGCGGATCTGGCGCCTGGTGGTCGACGAGGAGTCCGGCGCGGTGCGGGTCACCGCGGACGCGCCGTCGGAGGAGACGCTGCGCCTGCTGCACAAGACGATCGCCGGTGTAGACGAGGATCTGGCCGCGCTGCGCGACAACACCGCGGGCGCCAAGCTGATCGAGCTGACCAACCACCTGACCAAGACCTACCCGGACGGCGCACCGCGCTCGGTCGTCGAGCCGGTGGTCCTGATGGTGGCGCCGCTGTCCCCGCACATCGCGGAGGAACTGTGGGAACGCCTGGGCCACACCGAATCCCTGGCCCACGGCCCGTTCCCCGAGGCCGATCCGGCACTGCTGGTCGACGAGTCGGTGGAGTACCCGATCCAGGTCAACGGCAAGGTCCGCAGCCGCATTCAGGTCCCCGCCGAGGCCGACACCGCGACGATCGAGGAGGCCGCCCTGGCCGACGAGAAGATCGCCGCCCTGCTCAACGGCGCCGCACCGCGCAAGCTGATCGTTGTGCCGGGCCGCCTGATCAACATCGTCGCCTAGCGAATACGAATTACGAAGGGCCCGTACTCGATTCGAGTACGGGCCCTTCGTCGGCTCATTCAGCGCGGTGGCAGCAGCACGTCGTTGAGCGTGACCATGGAGAGGTTGCGCTCCTTGATGATGTCGACGAGCTGGCCGTAGCAGTGGGTCACCGCGGGGGCGTTGGCGTGGCCGATGACGATGGTCTGCGGGTTGAAATACTTACGGGCGCACTCGATCAGGTAGTCCTCGGTGATCACGCCGGAGTCCGAGAGGGAGCCGTACCACATCGTCGGCACCGTGTAGCCGAGGTCGGCGGCGACGCGGTCCACCGTGGCGTTGTGCCTGCCGAACGGCGGCCGGTAGTACGGTGTGCCGTCGGTGCCGAAGTTGTCGCGCAGGTAGTTCTTGGCCCGTTCCAGCTGGGAGGAGATGCCGGAAGCGGAGAGCTTGGTCAGGTCGGCGTGGTCCCAGGTGTGGTTGCCGAGCTGGATCTGACCGGATTCGACCAAGGGGCGCAACGCGTTTCGGTGGATGCTCCACGAGTCGTAGTACGCGGTCACGAAGAAGGTGAACCGGGCGCCGGTGTCCCTGGCGAATTTGATGTAGGCGCCGACCACCTCGGGGCTGGCACCGTCGTCGACGGTGAGCGCCATGCTGGTGCCCGCTCCGGGCAGCGCGGTGATGGTGCCCGCCGGGATCGCGGCCTTCGGCCCGCCGGGCGGCGGCGGCAACAGCGGCGGCTGCGGTGCCGGCGGCACCAGCGGGTTCCCGGCCGAGCCGCTATTGATGGGTTCACCCTCGGCCGTGGCGCAGCCGGTCAGTGCGACTGCGGTACCCGCGGCGAGCAGGGACAACAACTGACGTCTATCCACCTTCGAAAACCTGGCCTCGCTCAGAACTCGGCGTGCTGCCGATCACCTACGTAATGGACGCGTAAACGCTCAGCACGATACCGGCCGGAGGTGTCCGCGAACACACTTAGCGACGACGGCGAGTCGAATTCGAGACCTTCCAGTCTGCTCAACCGGGCGGTTGCAGGACATCGTTGAGCGTGACCAGCGCGAGATCGCGCTCCCTGATCAGGTCGAGGTACTGGTCGAAGACCCGCGTCACCGACATCTGGTTCGCATGCCCGAGCACGATCGCCCTCGGGTGGAAGTACCGGCGCGCCATCTGCGCGACCACCTGCTCGGTGACGATCACCGCGTCGCCGATCTCGCCGTTCCACAGCGTCGGCACGGTGTAGCCGAGATCGGCGGCCACCTGATCGACGGTGCCGTTGTGCCTGCCGTACGGCGGGCGGAAGTACGGCGTGCCGTCGGTGCCGAAGTTCTCGTACAGGTAGTTCTTGGCCCGCTCGAGCTGGGCGGCCACCGCACCGGCGGACAGTTTCGTCAGGTCGGGATGGTCCCAGGTGTGGTTGCCGAGCTGAATCTGGCCCGATTCGACCATCGGCCGCAGCTCGTCCCGGTGGATGCTCCACGAGGGGTAGTACGCGGTCACGAAGAAGGTGAGCCTGGTACCGGTATCCCTGGCGAACCTGAGGTAGGCGCCGAGTACCTCGGGACTGGCGCCGTCGTCGATGGTGAGCGCCATCTCGTTGCCCCCGGCGGGCAGCGCGCTGAGCGGGCCGGGTCCGATCGGCGTCCGCGATCGCGGCGGGGGCGGCGGCACGAGCGGCGCGGGCAACGGCTCACCCGCCGACCCGGTGAACGGCGGCTGTGCCTCGGCGGCACCGCCCGCGACCGCCATCGCACCGCCCGCGACCAGCACGGCCAACAACTGTCGCCTATCCATTCCGCCCCCAGGCCTTGCCACGATCCGATACCGCCTCAACGAGACCATAGCGGCGCGCGTCCGATCAACACCCGAGAATTACTGCCCCCATAGCGAATTCACGGCATCGCGGTCCGCTGGGCGGACCTCAGTACGGGCGCAGCACGATCTCGGTCGGATGCCCGTCGCGCGGTGTCTCGACGGCATTGCGCACCGCGGCGGCGACCGTCTCCGGCCTGAGGAACTCCTCCGGCCGGTACTCGCGCCCCTCGTTCGCGATGAGCGCACGCTGCATATCGGTGTCGATCCGGCCCGGATGGATCGAGGTGACCCGCAGCGTCGGCTCCTCCAGCCGCAGCGCGTCGCCGAACGCGCGCAGCGCGAACTTGCTCGCGGCATAGGAGGCCCAGCCCGGGTTCGCGCGCAGCCCGGCGCCCGAATTGATCAGCACCACATGCCCGTTGGCGGCGCGCAGCGCGGGCAGCAGCAGCCTGGTCAGCTCGGCGACCGCGATCACGTTGGCCTCCAGCGTATGCCGCCACTGCTGCACGGAGGATTCGGCGACGGTGTCCAGATCTGCGACACCGGCGTTGTGCACCAGCACATCCAGGCGGCGGATCGGCGCGGCCGCGGTGGCGACGGCCGGATAGTCCGTCAGTTCCACCGGCCATCCGGTGGCGCCGGGCAGTTCGGCGAGGATCTTGCCGAGCGAATCGGCCGAGCGCCCGCCGAGCAGCAAGTCGTGCGTGGGCGCGAGCTCGCGCGCGATGGCGGCGCCCAGGCCGCGGCTGGCGCCGGTGATCAGCGCGGACGGTCGGGGCGTGCTGGTCACGGCAGGTGTCATGAACAGTACGGTAGTTTGCCCACGGAAAAGGGGCCGTAAAGACCCGTAGCGCGGCGCGTGCCGTGAGCGATGCATGCATACATGACGGGGCTTTCCGGAGTGAGATCGACCGCACACGTACCGGACAACAACACAGCGCGGGCATATCTACGGGTGACATCGCAGAATGGGGGGATGGCACACCCGGGTTTCACCCCCACCCAGCTCGGTGCGCGCGCCGCCTACCTGCTGCGTGGCAATGACCTGGGCACCATGACCAGCGCGGCGCCGCGGCTGTACCCGCACATGTGGAGCTGGGACGCCGCCTTCGTCGCGGTGGGCCTTGCCCCGCTCAGCGTGGAACGCGCGGTGATCGAACTGGACACGCTGCTCTCGGCACAGTGGAAGAACGGGATGATCCCGCACATCGTCTTCGCCAACGGCGTCGACGGCTACTTTCCCGGCCCGGCCCGCTGGGAGTGCCGCAAACTGGCCGCCAACGCGCCGGACGGCCCCGACACCTCGGGCATCACCCAGCCGCCGGTGCACGCCATCGCGGTGCAGCGCATCCTCGATCACTCGCGCAGGCACGGCCGCAGCACCAGGGCGGTTGCCGAGGAGTTCCTGAACCGGCGCTGGCCGGATCTGGTGCGCTGGCATCGCTGGCTCGCCCACGCACGCGACCCCAAGGAGAGCGGCCGGATCACGATCTACCACGGCTGGGAATCGGGGATGGACAACTCGCCGCGCTGGGATCGCGCCTACGCCAACGTGATTCCCGGCGACCTGCCGCCGTATCGGCGCGAGGACACCAGCGTGGTCGACGACCCGACGCAGCGCCCGAGCGACCGCGAATACGACCGCTACCTATGGCTGGTCGAGCAGATGCGGCGCGCGGGCTACGACGACTATCAGCTGGCCTCGACCATGAGCTTCGCCGTCGAGGACGTCTTCGTCACCGCGATCTTCGCGCTGGCCTGTGAGGTGCTCGCCAATATCGGCGAGGAGTACAAGCAGCCCAATGCCGATGTGCGCGACCTATACGCGTGGGCCGACCGCTTCCGGGCGGGCGTGGTCGCCACCGCGGACGCGCGCACCGGCGCCGCACGGGATTTCGATGTGCGGCTGCAGCGCTGGATCACCACCGAGACGATCGCCATGTTCGCGCCGCTGCTGTGCGGCGGGCTGCCGCGCGATACCGAGCGCAGCCTGGTCCGGCTGTTCGAGGGCCCGCGGTTCTGCGGTCATCCCGATCTGAAGTACGCGCTGCCGCCGTCGACCTCGCCGGTGTCCAAGGATTTCCGGCCGCGCGAGTACTGGCGCGGCCCGGTCTGGCCGGTGATGAGCTGGCTGTTCTCCTGGGTCTTCGCCCGCCGCGGCTGGGCCGAGCGGTCGTACATGCTGCGCGCCGAGGGCCTACGCCAGGCCAGCGACGGCAGCTTCGCCGAGTATTACGAACCGTTCACCGGCGCACCACTCGGCAGCATGCAGCAGTCGTGGACGGCGGCCTCGGTGCTGGATTGGCTCGGCTAGCGGTAAACCTCGACCATCTGTAAACACTGAGCAAACACCACCGCTTGCCTCACCGATCCAGTGAGAGCCAGTGGCTATCGTCGTAGCCCATGGACAAACGGAGTGGGCGAGCGACGATTCGGCGCCGAAGCGCGGCCCTATCCCTGGCAACCGGCATCCTCACGGCAACCATGATGGCGACCGCGGCGGCCACCCCGACCGGTCCCGACGTCTCGTCCTGGCAGCACATCGACGGCAGGATGATCGACTGGTTCTCGGTCAAGCGAGCCGGCCACGATTTCGCCATGGTGAAGGCGACCGAGGGCACGAACTACGTCAACCCGTACTTCGTCCAGGACAGCGTGCTGATGCGCACCGCGGGCGTGGCGCGCGGGACCTACCACTACGCGCGCCCGAACCTGGCGCCCGAACCGCAGGCCGCGCTGTACGCCGCGGTGGTGCTCGGCCAGAACGGCCCGATGGACCTGCCGCCGGTGCTCGATCTGGAGAACTCCGGCGGCCTGGCGCCCAGCGCGCTGATCGACTGGACGCACCGCTATCTGAACACCGTCCGCGCGCTCACCGGCCGGACGCCGATCGTCTACACCTATCCGCGTTTCTGGCAGACCGCGATGGCCGACAGCACCGAATTCACCCGCTACCCACTGTGGATCGCCGACTACCGCGGCAACGAACACCCCGAGGTGCCGGGCGGCTGGCCCGCCTGGACCTTCTGGCAGACCACCGACCGCGGCGACATTCCCGGCATCGACGGGCGCACCGATGTGAACGTATACAGCGGCGCCCAAGGCGATTTCGCGCGCTTCGCGAATATGTGACCGCTACGCCCCGGTGCGACCGCCGCCCTTCTTCCACACCGAGACCACCGCGGGACGCGGCAGGCTGTCCCCACCGTCGGGCCAGTGCGAGGCGGGCTTCTCCGCGGTCGCGTCGTCGCGCTCACCCGGATGCTGGACGCAGACGGTGATCCGCTGCTCGGTGATGATCGGGCCGCAGGTCTCGGCGCCGAACGGCACAGTCAAGAACTGCTTGGTCTCACCGCGATGCGGCCCGTCGAGCACCACGGAGAACAAACCATCGTTGGCGTTGTTGGCTCGTGAGGCGTCGGTCGAGATCCACAGGTTGCCGTACTCGTCGAAGGCCAGGTTGTCCGGCGCGGCGATCGGGCTGATCTTGTTCTTGTCGAAGCCTGCGAAGTAGGTGTCGCTCGTCTTCGGATCACCGCAGAGCATCAGCACGTTCCAGGTGAACTTGGTGCCCGCGTGCTCGTCATCGAGCTCGAGCACCTGCCCGAACTTGTTGATGTTGCGCGGATTCGCCTCGTCGACGCCGGGCTTGCCCTCCTTGCCGCGCTGCTCGTTGTAGGTCAGCGCGACGTAGACCTTGCCGGACTTGGGGCTCGCCTCGAAGTCCTCGGGGCGGTCCATCTTGGTGGCGCCGACCTTGTCGGCGGCCAGCCGGGTGAACACCGCGACCTGCTCGGCGGTGAACCCGTCGACCTTCGAGGTCCCCTTGCCGTCCTCGCCGGTGACGAGCAGCGGAATCCATTGGCCGGTACCGGTGAAACCCTTGTCGGAGGGCACGGTGCCGTTGCCATCGATCTTGTCCGGGTGGTCACCGCTGAACTTCGCGACATACAGCGTGCCCGCATCGAGAATGGTCAGGTTGTGCCGCATGCTCGACTGACCGGTGCCGGACTGCACCTTGCGCGACGACACGAATTTGTACATGTAGTCGAAGCGTTCGTCGTCGCCCATGTAGGCGACCACGGTGCCGTCCTTCGCCACGTGGATGGTCGCGGCCTCATGTTTGAACCGGCCGAGCGCGGTGTGCTTGATCGGTGCCGCCGTCGGATCCCACGGATTCAGCTCGACGACCCAGCCGAACTTGTTGGCCTCGTTGGGTTCCTTCTCCAGATCGAAGCGCGCCTCGTGCCGCTCCCACTTGCGTTCCGAGGCACCGGTCGGGAAGCCGTAGCGCTTGAGCCCGGCCTTGGCCTGCTCCGGCGCCTTGTCGGCGTTGGCGAAGTACTGATTGATGTTCTCTTCACCGGAAAGGACTGTGCCCCACGGCGTCAGACCGCCCGAGCAGTTGTTCAAGGTGCCGAGCACCTTCGTGCCCGCGGCGTCGGTGCTCGTCTTCAGGAATTCGCTGCCCGCGGCGGGGCCGGTGATGACGAACTCGGTGCTGCCGGTGACGCGGCGGTTGTACTTGCCGAATTGCGGTGTCAGCTTGCCCGATCCGGATTCGCCCTTGACCTGGACCACCGAAAGTCCGTGTGCCGCAAGCGCGGTCTGGTAGTGCTCAAGGGACGGGTTCTCTTTGTCGTAGCCCTTGAACATCTGCGGTTCGGTGGTGTACTCGTGATTGACCACCAGCAGATAGCTGTTGGCCTGCCCCTCGATCGGCAGCAGCGCCGCGAAGTCGTTGTTGAAGCCGAACTGCTTGGCCTGCGCTGCCGGGGTCTGCTTGTCCGCGTCGAACTTCGGTGCGTCGTCGAACAGCGGGTCGCCCCAGCGGATCACCACGTTGTGCTCGTATCCCTGCGGGATAACCAGTGCGTCATCGGAATTCGGCGCGACCGGCGTGAAATTGGTGCCGACCGGCACACCGTCGATCAGCGAACCGCCCGCCGTCTCGGTTGCCTTCGCGTCGTCGCCACACGCGGCGAGCAAACCGGCCGCGCCGACCGCGACGACCACGCCCGCGCTACCCTTCAGCATGCCGCGGCGGGTCAATGCGGCGCGCACCATATCGCCGAAATATTCATTGCCGGAGGTGTTCGGCGCCTCGTGGTAGCAGGCGTTGCCGCACTTGTACTGACAGGTGAGTGCCGACCGCTTGGGCAGGCCATCCCGTTTGACGAAGAGGGCGAGGGGCTTGGGGCTCACGATTACTCCTGGATCGAGCTGACGCGCGCACGGTAAACGCCGTAGACAATGCCGAGGAAACAACCAGATGAACGACCGGCCAATTAGGCGACCCTCACCGCATGGTGGCTAATGGCAAGCAATTGACTATCGCGCCCGATCAGGTGATCGGACGCGATATTCGTTGCAGGGGCTAAGCATTGACCGGGAGAGCGATCACGATCTCCCGTTCGTTGTCCGGTAGATAGTGGACCTGAATGATCCGGCCCACCTGGACCTGGCCGATATTTCCCGGCGACAGGAACTTGTCGACGGTGGCGGCGAAGGTCGAGCCGTCGGGCCGGGTAACCACCAGGCCGAGGTCGACCCTCGTGTGCCCGTCGTGAATCTCGCCGGGGACATCGAGCGAGCGCACCACCGCCCGCGCCGTGATACCGCGTGCGGCGATATCGAGCTTGGCCCTGGTGGTGAAGCCCTTGCGAATCATGGCCTCGTTCATGGCTTCCTGTGCCGCGGTGTTGTCGTCGGACAGGTCGACTTCGACCTTGCCCGGTTTATCGGGGAGATAGCGCACCGGCAGCACGACGCCGGGGTGCAGCAGCGCGAGTTCGGTCAGCGGCACGATCAATTTCGCGTGCGCGTCGAAGGTTTTGCCGTCGGCGCCCTCGACGCTGAATTCGATGCGTACCTGCGGCTGATCGTTGATGGTCAGCCCGGTCTGCGCGAACGATTTGACGGTGCCGAGTCCGACGGGCGCACCGCGGAATTCGGAACTGTTGTGGCCGGTGAATGCCTGCATGATGCCGTCGCCGGTGAGCGGGAAGATGATCGAGACGAGGACGATCGCGATGATCGGCAGCGACATCTGCGGGCCGACCCAGCCGATCTCGTCCGGTGTGTACGGATCGCTGCTGACGTAGGTGAGGCCGTGCCAGACGTAGTAGCCGATGGCCAGGACGGCGAAGGCCACCGCGCCCCGGCGAAGAACGGATTTCATGATGCTCCTTGATGATTCGATGTGGTGCTGCGAAATCCCGTCGGCCCGGCGCGTGCCTGGACCCCGGTCGGCCGGGTCACCCCTCGAAGTGACGCGGCCGGGCCGACGGAAAGTTGGGGCGGGTCGGTCAGCCGCCGACGATGGTCGAGCAGGCGAAGGTGATGTCGAACTTCGCGGTCGTCGGACCGGCGAGCGGGTTGGTCAGGTCGGGCGCGCTCACGCCTTCACCGGTGACCTTGTAGTTCTTGCCGTCCTTGACCAGCTTGGCCGAGCCGCCGGGCTGGCCGTTGCCGTAACCCACCGCGTACGGCAGGCCGGTCGCGCCGCCCTTGGTGCCCGCGATGGCGACGGCCTGCACGGTGTCCGCGCCGGTGACGGTGGCGCTCACCGAAAGGGTGCCGTAGGTCGAGTTGGCCTGGTCGGTCAGTGCCAGCGCGAGCGTGTCGCCCTGCTTGACGCAGGTGGTGTCGAACTTCGCGTCGAAGGCCTTGCCGTCGACCGAGGCGGCAGACTTGCCCGCGGGGGCGGCCGGTGCGGCCGGACTGGCGGGCGCCGCGGAGGTGGCCGGTGCGCTGCCGCTTTTGGCGTTGTCACTGCAACCGGTGACGAACAGGGCGAGCGCGGCGGCGGCCGCGACGGCGACGGTGGTGGCCCGGATCGGGGTGGTGTTCATGATGGTCCTCTGTGTTCTGTGGTGGCCCCCGGGTGGAGCCGATACGCAAACCGTAGGAACGGTTTGCGCCCTACCGATCCCAGGTTTTCGGCCCTCCCGCGGCCCCGGATGTCGGTTAACCTGCTCATATGCGACGACCGCGCGCCATGGTGCTCGACGAGGTGTGGCGCGAGCTGGACGGCGTCGAACCGCTCAGCGGGCCACAGGGCGGACCGCTGCGGCGCACGGTGAAACTGATCCTCGATCCGCTGGTGATCCGGCCGGTGCAGCATCCCGCGTGCGCCGGGCCGCTCCTTTCGGCCGACGGTGCGGTGCTGCTCGCGGCGCGCATCCACGCGAGCGCCGACGTGCTGCGCGCGACGGCCGCCTGGTTCACCGTGCTGAAGCAGGTGCGGCGCGGGATGCGGATCACCGAGGGGCATCCGCAGGATCTGTACTTCCGCAAGTGTTTCGAGCTCGCGCACCTGTCCGGCATGCCGGATGCGCTGCGGGACAACGGAACCGCCGAGGAGGCGCTGCGCGAGATCCACGGGTACGCGGCCGGGCGGACGACACAGGCGCTGAAGGACTACGTCGCCGAGCAGGCACGCGCCGACGAGCTCACCGGTCTGATCGAGGTGGCCTGGCGGCGACGACCGCTGGTGGACACCGCCTTCGAGGATCGATCGCGGCAGTTCGCGGCGTTGCTCGACGCCTGCGCCGCCGCCCGGCTCCAGCAGTACGGCGCGAAGCCGGTTCTCCTTACCTCGCTGATCGATCAGCGTGCGGGCACGCACTACGGAATCGGCCTGTGGCACGACGAATCCGACCCCACCGCACGGGAACTCGGGCTCACCGCGCATCCCGTGCCGCAGCGCCCCGAGCTCGGCGCGTCGGCCTCGAAGGCGGATATGGGGAGAGCGTTCGATCGCACCATCTTCGAGCGGGTGTTCACGGCATTGCAGGCGTCGAGCGATCGCGCCGAGCTGCCGCCGATTCCGGAACTCGTCACCACCGAGATCGCCCGCGGTTGCGCGCCGTGGGCGCTGCTCGACGAGTCACTGCGGGTGGCGGCGACAGCGGGTGCGGTACTGGCCGTCGGCCTCTCGCCGTTTCCCGAGCAGGTGCCTTCCATGCCGATCGCGGGCGATGGAGAGCGCGGTAGGAACGCAGACCTGCGCGCAGCGCCGCGCGAGCCCGAGTCGATCCCTCGGCAGCCCTGGGGAACTACCGCGCACCAGGTCGTCAACAACAGATGGCGACGCGAGGCGTATGTGCTGCAGGCCAGGCGGCTCGCGGTACACGCCACACCAACGGAGAGCCCACTGTCCGCCATCGCCGCCGAGCTGCGGACCCCCTGGCGCCCTTATCTGCGCAGACTGTGGGTCCGGCTCCACGGCCGCGATGTGCGCGAGCTGTCCGTCTCTCTGCCCGATGAGCTGTGGGATCTGCTGGACGGCGTCGCCCGCTCCGTCATCCTCGACCACCGCATGCGGGTCAAACAGGCGCTGAGTGTGTCGGCGACGGTGCGCGAACCGGAATCGAGGGCGAGCTGATGACGGTCTACATCCGGCGCGACGCCGACGGACTCGTGGTCATCGCCCCGCCCGGCGCACCGACCGTGCTCGACGGTACGCCCGCGATCGATACCGCTGTGCTCGAGGTGCTCGGCGGGCATCTGTCCTGGAGTTTGCCTGCCGGACAGCGGATTCCGGCGGCCGTGATCGACGATCTCGACCTCGCTCAGGAGTGGATCTGGGCGGTGTACGGCGAGCGGATCGCGCTGGTGATCGCCGAAGTCGGCGGCGAGGACGAGGAATTCGCGGTCGACCCATCTCGCCCGGAGCTGGTGTCCGCGGCCTGGCGGCTCGGTTACGCGCACTGGGCGGCCCGCTGGTGGCCCGCGTCGACCATCGACGGGATCGCGCCGCTGGACGCCGGGCTGCTCGCGGAGGAGATCGCGAAGCTGACCGAGGAGTGCGAAGCACTCGTCGACGGGGCCGACGCGTCGATGCACGCCACCGAACCGGCTACCACCGAATCCCTCGGCCGCGCGGAGGATTACGCCCTCGCCGCCGGGCCGGGTGCACGGGCGGGTGCGCTGATCCTGTCCCGTGGAACGGGAGGCTGGGATTGGCGGCGCTGCCCGCCTGGTCTGCTCGACGCCTCCGAGCGCGCGGTGACCTGGACGGTCACCCGCGAGTCGGGCGCGACGGTCGTCCGAGTCGGCGTTGTCGCGGCACCCGGACTCGGCACAGCGCTCGACCTACCGGCACTTCTGCGCCCACGGGCCATCATCGGCACATCGACCGGTAGTACCGAGGCCGAGCTGACGCTGACCGGTGACACCTGGATCGGCGAGGCCACGCCACCGTCGAGCACCGACTCCACTGCGAATGTGGATATCTACGTCCCCGGAGTCGGCCCGGCCGCACCCTCCGCACCGAACGCCCCACAGCTGCGTCAGCAGGTACGAGACCTGGCCACCGCGCGACTGCGGCGCGCGACCGGAACAATCGACCACGTCGACGCGCTCCTGCTCGCCGAAATCGCAGCGGCGGCCTCGGATTCGGACTACTGATGAATATCGATCCACCACCGGCCCGGAATCGTAGCGCGAGACTTGGATGCGGGATTCTCACGAACACCGGCACGCCGGACAACGGGCTCCCGCGCAGTAGATCGGACGGCCCGGCAAGCACGAGATCACCACGCGGGACCACTACCGCCGACCGGGTCACCCACAGACTGCTTGCTGAAATCGCCCCGGCCGCTAGGAATTCGGATTGTTGATATGAACGACACACCACCCGACGACGGCCGCGCGATCCTCATCGCGGGCGCGGAGGCCTACGGTCGCGGCGATATCGCGGGGGCGCTGCGCATCTTCGAGGACGTCGTCCGGACCGCCGAGGGCGGCCTGCGGATCAGCGCCATGATCAATGCGGCGAATATGCACGACGAGCTCGGCGAGCACGCCGTGGCAGTCGCCATGTTCCGCCAGGCACTGGCCGAGATGCCCGAGGACGAACCGGCGAAGCGGCCCTCCGCGTTGATCAACCTGTCGCAGGCGCTGCAGCACCTCGGCGATCTCGACGGCGCCCAGGACGCGCTGGAGCAGGCGCGAACGCTGCTATCGGGCAGCGAGGATCAGACCGAGCTGCGCCTGCCGTGCCTGCTGTCGCTCACCTCCGTCGCCATGCACCGCCAGCACTGGGCGTACGCGCTCGAGCTGGCCACCGAATCACTCGATGTCGCAGTGCGATTCGCGCCGCAGCTGGCCGGGCATCCGCTGATGAGCATGGCGGGCATCCACTTCGACACCGGTAGACACGAGCTGGCGGAGGATTTCGCGCGCCAAGCGCTGGCGGCCTTCGAATCGGCGGGCGACGAGAAGGGTGTCGCCGAGACGCAGCAGAACCTGGGCATCATGCAGCTGCGGCGCAACCGGCTCGACGAAGCCGAGCCGTATGTGCTGGCGAGCCAGGAGTATTTCGAGCGGTGCGGCTTCGCGCATCGCTGCGGCATCGGGCTCAAGATGCTCGGCTTTCTCGCCGACGGCCGCGACGACTACGAGCGCGCACGCGAGCTGTACACCCGCGCCCTCACCCTTTTCCGCGAGTCCGGTGCGATCGTCGACGCCGCCGACGTGCAGACCCGCCTCGCGTCACTGATCTTCACCACCGGGCATCTGACGGCCGAGACGGAAACGGCCGACCATCTGAACGAGGCCGAGGCCATGCTGGCCGAGGCGCACGACACCTACGCCTCGCTCGGCCTCGGATTGCATTGCGCCCAGCTCGATTTCTGGCACGCCGCGCTGTGGGAGGCACTGTTCGATTCGTGGGAGTACGTCGACCCGGGACTACTTCCGCACGTAGCGCAGCTCGCGGTGACCTCGGCACTGGCCATCGACGCGGTCCGCTACACCATGCCCACCGGACATCAGCGCGACCAGTGGAACCGCGAGATCGCCGACCCCGCCATGCGATTGGCCTTCCGCTTCGCCTACCTCTCCGGCAACGTCGACCTGCTCAACGACCTCATCGCCACCCAGTGCGCGGGCACGACCTTGCAGGTCGACCGATCGGTGCGCGTCGCATCGAAGCGCCTCCCCCTGGAATTCCTCGATCCCGGACCGGTTGCGCCGGATCAGTCCGACGCGGCACCGCCCCTCGGCCCGGCACCGCAACCCGGCCCGGCACCGCAACCCGGCCCAGCACCGCAACCCGGCCCAGCACCGCAATCCGGCCCAGCACTGCAGTTCGGCCCGACATCGCCCCTCGGCTCCGCACTGCAACCCGCCGCCGCATTGCAACTCGGCTCCGCCCTGCGCCTCGGTTCCGCACTCGCCGAGGTCGCGATCGGTGCGGGACTCGCGGTATCGCCACCACCGCGACTGGCTGTCGCGCCGGACGGCCATATCGCCCTGGCCGACTACATCGCCGCCGCCGAGGCCCGATACGGGCGCGCCGTCCGCGCCGATCGAGTGGTGCTGGCATGAGCGGTCAGGCCCGGAGGCGGCAGCGCAGCGCAACCACGCAGGGCCCCGCACACGCCACAAAGGACACAGCATGAACGAGCAGCCAACGGTCCTGGTGCGCATGGCCGACGCGGGCGATATCTACATTTCCTGGCGCTGGTTGCACCACGACGCCGCTCCCGGTGTGAGTTTCGCGCGCGAGGCCGAGGTGGCCGAGGCCCTTCAGCAGCTGAAGACCGCACTGCCCGACCCCTCGGTCCCAGGCAGCCTCGAACACGCACTGACCGCGGGACCTTTCGCCACCCCGGCCACGGAATACGAACTCGGCAGAACCCTCTCCCGCACCTTCTTGCACCTGCAACTGGCCACCCAGCTTCGCGATCTCCTCCAGCAGGGGGTCCGCCCGCACATCCGAATCCAGCCCGCACCCCGGCTCGCCCAAATCCCCTGGGAGCTACTCGCCCCCTCCCCGGAATTCCGCCTGCTCGACATCGCCGATCTCAGCGCACTCGCCCCAGCGGGCATCGTCGGCGCACCCGATCGAAAAGCGAACTCCTGGAACGAGACCCGCGATCAGCCGATCGTCGCCATCCTCGATCCACGCATCCCCGGCTACCGCGCCGACTCACCGCTGGGCTCGATCCTCGGCCGTATGGACCCGAACACCCCACTGGCCCAGCGCATCACGGAATACTCCGCACAGGGCCGCCTCAGTCCAGCGATCACCGCACCCGCAGAAGCCTTCCGCCGCACCGACATCGACCGCACCTGGCTGAGCACCGCCCTGCACAAAGGCGCAAGCCGCCTCCTCTACGTCGGTCACGTCACCGCCGCCCCACCCGAATCCGGCCAAAGCGAAACCGCCGAACTCCACCTCCCCTGCACCGCCGACACCCTCGGCTTCGCCACCCCCACCCGCACCCACCGCCCCTTCTCCGCCAAGGACCTACTCCTCGGCACTCACACCCTCACCCCCAACCCCCTTACCGGCCAGGCCCTGTGGCCCATCCCCAGCCGAGTAGCCCTCATCGCCTGCGAAAGCGGCGGCGACCTCCGCTTCACCGAAGCACTGGGCCTGGTAGCCGCCATGCTCAACAACGGCGCCGAACTGGTAACCGCCACCCGCTGGCCCCTCCCCACCGACCTGGCCTTCCACCGCCTAGCCGCCGCCCCACCCGAAGCCACCCCACTGCAAGACGCCATCTGCGCCATCGACACAGCCCACGAAGACCCGGCTCCGATGCACACCCTCAACGCCTGGCAGCGCACCCACCTATCCGCCTGGCGCACCACCGGCTCGATCGAACACTCGCCCCTGCTCTGGGCGGCCTTCGCCACCGTCCACGACTAGGGTGCGCCACTTATAGAGGATCTAGGCCAGCGATGTGTCCGAGTTTGTTATCCGTCCTGCGGCCGGCCGTGATGTCTCTGCTGTCCTTACCTTTTGGCAAACCGCCGCCGAGGACGCCCACCGCCCCGCCGATACGGCTGCCGCTATGGAAGCACTGATCGCTCGTGACCCAGACGCTCTGATCCGAGGACCGCTTCGCCCGTTCGGCGGAACCCGCGTCGACGCTATGGTTCTCGACGACAATGACCTCGCTCATACGGCGTGGAAGGCGAACGGGTATACGCCGCAGATCGAATGGTCACGGTGGGTCAAGCCACTACCGATGATCTGAGCTACCCGACGAACTACGGTGCGCCATTGCCTTGGCCAACTCGTCGACGGTGACCGATTCACCACGTGCCAACTCGGCGTCGGAGGCGCCCAGTCGGGCCACGGTCTCGGGGTCGGACAGGACCGCGATGGTTTCCTCGAGCGGCTCCGGATCATCAACGCTCACTGTTGCTGGAGTTGGTGGAAGCGCCAGGCGTCGCGGACTATGTCGGCGATGTCGGGTTGTTCGGGGGTCCAGCCGAGTTCTCGGGTGGCGCGGGCGGAGGAGGCGAAGAGGGTGGCCGGGTCGCCGGGGCGGCGGGGAGCGGTTTCGATGGGGAGGGGACGGCCGGTGATGTCGCGGATCGCTTGGATGACTTGGAGATTCGAGAAGCCGATGCCGTTGCCGAGGTTGTAGATGCGGTGCTCGCCCAGCGCGATCGCGTCCAGGGCGAGCAGGTGGGCGCGGGCGAGGTCGGTGATGTGGATGTAGTCGCGCACGCAGGTGCCGTCGGCGGTGGGGTAGTCGTCGCCGAAGAGGCTGAAGGTGTCGCGTTTGCCGTCGGCGGCGTCGAGGGCGAGCGGGATGAGGTGGGTTTCGGGCTGGTGGCGTTCGCCGATCATGGTGCCGTCACCGCAGTCGTGCGCGCCCGCCACGTTGAAGTAGCGCAGGGAGATGGCACCGAGGCCGCCCGCCCTGGCGAAGCTCGCGATGGCGCGGTCGATGGCCAGTTTGGTGTCGCCGTAGGTGTTGACCGGGTCGGTCGCCGAGGTCTCGACCAGGGGCAGTTCGCTCGGTTCGCCGTAGACGGCGGCGGTCGAGGAGAACACCAGCTTGTGCACTCCCGCAACGCACATGGCGTCGAGCAGGGCCAGCGAGGCACGGGTGTTGTTGTCCCAGTGCCACTCCGGATGCACCATCGACTCGCCCGCCGCGATCAAACCGGCGAAATGCAGTACGGCGTCGAATCCCGCTGCGGGCGTGAGCACCTCGGCCACATCCTGCACCCGGCATCGCACGAACGTCGCGTCGGCGGGTATCTGCCTGTCGTCGTTGCGGGACAGATCGTCGAGCACCACCACCTCGTGCCCCGCGTCGAGCAGCAGCCTCGTGACGGTGGCGCCGACGAATCCGGCGCCGCCGGTGACGAGCAACTTCATGGTCATCCTTCCGATCAGGTCGGTCAGGGCACGCGCATGAACTCAGCAGATACTAGGTGCGGTGGGCGAGCAGATGCCGCATGAGGTGGCCGGTCAGCTCCTCGGGCGCCTGCTCGGGAATCCAGTGCGACACCTCCTCGAGCATTTCGAACCGGTAGGGCCCGGTCACGTACCGCTCGGTGGCCATGGCCGCGGTGGAACCGACGGTGGTGTCCTCGGTGCTCCACACATAGAGGGTCGGCACCGACACCGGGCCGGTCGGCCCGGACAGATGCATGGCCCGGTACCAGTTCAGCGCCGCGGTCAGCGCTTCCGGCTCGGTGAGCCGCCGCACGTAGTCGTCGATGCGGTCCTCGGCGATCTTCCAGTCGAAGATCTTGCGCAGACCGGCGCCGCTGTCGGCGAGCAGCACCCGCTCGGCCACCCGCGGTTTGCGCAGCAGGGTGAAATATTGCGAGCGCTGCGCCTGATCCTCGTCCTCGGTCATCGCACGCAGGAACGCGGCGGGATGCGGCAGCGACACCGCGGTCAGCGTGCGGATCCGCGCGGGCATCGCCGCGGCGGCCGCCCAGCCGACGTAGGCGCCCCAATCGTGCCCGACCAGGTCGAACCGCTGCCATCCGAGCGCATCGGCGATCGCGGCGACATCGCCGATCAGCTCCTCGATCCGATAGTCGGCGACCGGCTCCGGCCGCACGCCGGGGGAATACCCGCGCTGATCCGGCGCGACGACGTGGCAACCGCCGCCGCCGAGCGCGGTCAGCTGGAACTCCCATTCCAGCGCACTCTGCGGAAACCCGTGCAGCAGTAGCACTTCCCGCCCGCCCGGTGCGCCGCAGGCCAGCGCGTCGAAGGTCCCCGCAGCGGTCGGAATCTCGATTGCCTCGATCACCCGGTCGACTCTAGAGGCCGGTCCGGGTGATCGCGGTGAGCCAGATAACCATTCTCGGCAGGATCTCGGCGAGTTTCGCGGTGGCGCAGTGGCCCGCGCCCGCGATGAGCTCGACCTCGGTATCGCGGCGGCCGTTGAACACGACGGTGTCGTGCTGCGGCACGTGTACGTCGTCGGCGCCGTTGACGACAAGCATCGGGGCGTTGTCGTCCTTGTCGAGCAGACAGTGCAGCGAGAATTCGCGCCACCGTCCGGCCAGCTCCTCCGGCGTCGGCGGATGATCGAAACCCAGTGCGTTGCCGATGATTCCGGACATACCGAAGCGGGACTCGCCCGGCCGGGTGAAGGCGTGCTCGACCGGACCGCCGAGCACGATGGCGGCGTCGACCGCACCGGCCAGCCCGGATCGGGCCGCGTAGTAGCCGCCCATCGAAATGCCGAGGTGCGCGACGGTGCCGTTGCCGATCGAGCGGGCGTGCGCGATCAGGCCGTCGACGATGTCGGCGCCGCCATCCGGCGTCATCGGCACCGTGGATTCGCCGGTGCCGGCGATATCGAAGGCGAGCACCCGCATTCCGGTCCGGTGCGCGAAATACCCGAAGATGCCGTGCAGGTCCATCTTCCACGTATCGACGCCGCCGCTGGCGAGCAGCACCGGGGCGTCATCGGGCAGGCCGGGCGCGGAGAGCAGGTGCACCGGCAGCTCGGTGGTGCCACCCCGGTGCGGCAGCGTCAGCAGGCCGCGGTCGAACTCGACGCCGAAATCGGCTGCGGCCAGCTCGTATTGGACGATCTGGTTGGCGAACGCGGCCCGCTTCGCATCGTCGGCGAGGCACGGAAACTTCGCCCACCCGTAGGCGAGCGCGGCCAGGTCGTGCCGCCCCGCCATCGCGTAACCCGCCGCAAGCAGCGACCATTCGTGCACCCAGCCGCCCGCCTCGTCGGTCCACATCTCGGTGACCTTGGCGCGCAACGCGTCCACGTCGTCTTCGGGCAGTCCGGTTCTGCGCATCTGGGAATACCGCTCCGCGAACAGGTCAGCGGGGTCCAACGGCCACCGGTACGACATCCCAAGCCTCCTCGGTAGGGCTCTGGCGATTCCCAGTCTAGGCATGTCGTGACGGCGGGCTTGTCCCCAATTCCTGGGGACGGTGTTGTCAGTGCTCGTCGTAGTGACCGTCGTGCGCGGCGTGCCGGTGCCCGTCGTGCAGGTAGTCGAGGTGATCGCCGTGCGGTACGGCCTCGTGCCCGCAGCCGTCGCCGTGCACGTGGATGTGCTCGGGATGTTCGGTGTGGCCGGACGGCTCGCATTCGTCGTAGTGGCCGTCGTGTTCGCGGTGCAGGTGGCCGTCGTGGGCGTAGTCGACGTGATCACCGTGCGGCACCTCGGCATGGCCGCAGCCCGGTCCGTGCGCGTGGTCGTGCTCGGTGTGCTCGATATGTGCTGTGGTCATTCGACATTCCCTCTTTCCATGGTGGTGGACAGTGGAGCCGAGCACGGGGCGCTCCCGTGACCAGGGAGTACCGCCGATCGAACACAGTAACCGATGCGCATGCCTGCATGTTGCCAATGGCGCGCCGCGTGTCACCCGCCGGAAAGCGTTACAGCACTTCGGAGAGGAACCGCTGCAACCGCGGCGTCTGCGGATTGTCGAACAGCGCGTCCGGCGTCCCCGTCTCCACAACCTGGCCCTCGTCCATGAACACGACATTGTCGGAAACCGTGCGCGCGAAACCCATTTCGTGCGTCACCACGATCATCGACATACCGCCGGAGGCCAGCTCGGCCATCAGCGCGAGCACGCCCTTGACCAGCTCCGGGTCCAGCGCCGAGGTGGCCTCGTCGAAGAACATGATCTCCGGCTTCATGGCGAGCGCGCGGGCGATCGCCACCCGCTGCTGCTGTCCGCCGGACAGATTCGCCGGGCGGGTATCGGCCTTGTCCCGCAGGCCGACCACCTCGAGCTGCTCGAGCGCCAGCGCACGCGCCTGCTCCTTGGACAGCCCGCGCAGTTTGCGCGGGCCGAGCGCGACATTGTCGGCGACCGTCTTGTGCGGGAACAGGTTGAAGTGCTGGAACACCATGCCGATCCGCTGACGCAGCCGGTCGGGATCCTCGGTGAGCACCGACTTCCCGTCCAGCAGCACGTCACCCCTGTCCGGTTCGTGCAGCCGGTTCAGTACCCGCAGCAGCGTCGACTTACCCGATCCGGACGGGCCGATGACGGTGCTCGTCTTGCCCGCGTCGACGTGAATGTCGATGCCGCGCAACACCTGATTGTGGCCGAGCCGCAAATGCAGACCGGTGCCGGTGAGGGATGCACTCATTGTCAGCGCCCTTCCGTGATCGTGGCCTGCTCGAGCTTGTCGATGGGCCGGTCGGGCCTGCCGGTGCGCATCCGGCGGTCGATGTAGTTGACCAGGTGCGTCAGCGGGATGGTCAGCAGCAGATAGACCAGGCCCGCCGCGACCAGCGGCGAGAGATTTCCGGTCTGCGCGTTGAGATCCCGGCCGACCGCGAACAGCTCGCGCTGGGTGGCGAGCAGGCCGAGGAAGTAGATCAGCGACGAATCCTTGATCAGCGCGATGAACTGGTTCATCAGCGCGGGCAGCACCCGGCGCACACCCTGCGGGATCACCACCAGCGTCATGGCCTGCCGGTAGCCGAAGCCGATCGCGCGCGCCGCCTCCAGCTGTCCCGGCTCGACGGACTGGATACCCGAGCGGAAGATCTCGCCGATATAGGCGGAGGAGAGCAGCGCGAGCGCGAGCGCGCCGAGCCAATACGGATTGTTGCCGGTGATATCGCGGACCACCGGGCCGATGCCGAGCCCGATGATCAGGATGATCACCACGGCGGGCAGGCCGCGGAAGATATCGGTGTACACCCGGGCCGGCCAGCGCAACCAGCGGCTGCGCGAGATGCCCGCCACCGCGAGCAGCATGCCGAGCACGGTGCCGATCGCGCCCGAAACCAGCGCGAGGATCAGGGTATTCGGCAGACCGGTCTTGAACAGATCGGGAAATGCCTTGCGGTACAGCGACCAGTCGAAGAACGTGTCCTTCAGTTGCTGGACAGTCGATTTCGGCGCGGTCTGCGGCGTGTCGTCCGACTTCTTCTGCTGAGCCGCGAGCGCCGCGAAGTCCGGCATCTGCGGCTGCGCGGCGGCTTTCGAGCCCGGCTTCCAGCCCGGCGGCAGCTCACGCGGCACCCAGTCGCGGTAGAGCGCGGCGTAGGTGCCGTCGGCGATCACCGCGTCGAGGCCGCTGTTGAGCGCGTCGATCAGCGGCTGGTTGTTCTTGCCGACCGCCCAGCCGACGAAGTTGTCCAGGCTGAAGGTGTTCTGCGCCACCGACGTGCCGTCGCCCGGCTTGACCAGGCCCTCGGCCTGCACCGACGGCGCGACCCACGCATCGATCTGGCCGGACTTCAGGTTCGCGTACGCGGTGTTGTAGTCCGGGAACTTCACCGGATCCAGGTGCAGCTGGTTGATCACGTACTCGTCCTGCACGGTGCCCTGGACGACGCCGATCCTGGTGCCGCGGTTCAGGTCCGAAAAGCCTTTGACGGCACTGCCGTTGGGCAGGACGAGGGAGAAGTAGCCGAAGTCGTAGCCATTGGTGAAGCCGACGAGCCGGCGGCGCGCGTCCGTGGTGGTGATATTCGACGAGCCGACATCGAAGCGGTTACCGGCGACCTGGGCGAGCAGACCGGCGAATTCGGTACCGGCGAACTGCACCTGCAACCCGAGCTTGGCGGCCACCGCCTTCAGCAGCTCGTTGTCGAAACCGGTGAACGAGCCCTTCGAGTTCACGCAGATGCTCGGCGGCGCGTCCGAGAGGGTGCCGACGCTGAGCTTGCCCGGCGTGATCAGGCCGAGCTTGGTCACGTCGATGGAGTTCAGCGGGACGACGGACGCGGTGGTGTATTTGTCGCTGCCCGCCGCCGCGGCGGACGCCAGGTTGGTCGGCGCCGCGGAGGCGGCGCTCAGACCGGGCGGGGTACATAGGTCGCGGCTCGACGAATCGTCGCCGGACCCGCAGCCCGTCGCCGACAGGCCGACGGCGAGCAGGACTACGGCGAGCAGCGCACCAGCGCGCACAGCGGACAAACGAGCCATGATCGACAACCTAACCCGGACCGCGGTCAAATCCAGAGTTGCGGTCAGCGGGAATTGATCGAGTCGTGACGGCGGCCTGCCGCCTGCCGCCGCGGTATTCTCCCCGCTGCGCCGGGGAATCGATCGCCGTGCCCCGCCTCGATCCGCCCGACGGGGCGGTGAACAACGTCACGCCCCGTCCCACCTGGGGCGATCAGGCGCCGGCGGCGATACTGTCGCGCCAGCGCACCGCGTTCCGCACCTCGGTCAGGTCGTATTCGGGGCCGCCGGTGTCCACGGTGAACAGGGTGACCCCCGCCGCGACGAACGCCGCCGCCTGCTCGACGCCCGGCCATGCCACAGAGCGCTCGATCTCGCCCTGGTCGCGGCCGACGGCGGCGCAGTGCTCGGCGAGGATGGCGTTCTTCTGTGCGAGCACATCGAGGTCGGCGAAGCTGTGCCAGATATCGCCGTATTCGGCGACGAGGCGCAGCGTCTTCTTCACACCGCCGCCGCCGATCAGGATCGGGATATCGCGGGTCGGCGCCGGGTTGAGCTGCTTCAGCCTGGCATCGATGCGTGCGAGCACGGTTTTCAGGTGATCCAAACGCGTTCCCGCGGTACCGAATTCGTAGCCGTACTGGTCGTAGTCCTTCTGGAACCAGCCCGCGCCGATGCCGAGGATCAGCCTGCCGTCGCTGATGTGGTCGACGGTGCGCGCCATATCGGCGAGCAGGTCCGGGTTGCGGTAGCCGCCGCCGCTGACCAGCGCGCCGATCTCCACCCGCTCGGTCTGCTCGGCGAAGGCGGCCAGCATGGTCCAGCACTCGAAGTGCGCGCCATCCGGATCGCCGTAGAGCGGATAGAAGTGGTCCCAGTTGAAGACGATGTCCACACCCGCGTCCTCGGACCGCAGCACCGCATCGCGGATCAGTCCGTACTTGGGTGCGTGCTGCGGTTGTAGCTGGACACCGATCCGAACCGGTCGATTCATCTGAGCTCCCTTGTCGCTCGGGCAGATTCCCTGGTCGAGGCTACCGGCGGCACACGGATCCGGCACGCCATTAAACCGGCAAGGCGGATATACATTTTCGACTGGAACTTGTCATAGACCGGCTCGGTGCGAGTTGATAACATCCCATGAGTAGCGGTTAATCGGTCGCCCGCACCGGCGGCGACCGATGACAGATTCTGCGCTGGACACGGTTTCCGCGCTGAATGAATCGAGGGGAAATATGACCGCGGCTACCATGACGCGCGCCGAAGAATTGGGCATGACCGTCACCCTGTGGCAACCGACCATCGGTGCGGAGATATCCGGCATCGATCTCCGGCGCGACATCGATGACGAAGTACGCGATGCCGTCAAAGAACTTCTATTGCAATACAAAGTCCTGTTCTTCCGCGATCAGGATATTGATCATCGGCAGCAGGCCCGATTCGCCGCACGATTCGGCAATCTCTATATCCATCCGATCTCCCGAAGTGATCATCCGGAAACCCCCGCCGTGCATCGCGTCGCGCTCGATGACTATGTCATCCCGGCCGAATATCGCGACCGCGCGCACCGCGTCGACGGCGATCCCGCGGCGACGAAACCCACCTCGGGCTCGTCGCGGCCGTCCTGGGACGGCTACCACACCGACACCAGCTGGCGGCTGATCCCGGCCTGGGGCGCGGTGCTGCGCGCGGTGACGCTGCCGCCGGTCGGCGGCGACACCATCTGGGTCGACGCCAACCTCGCCTACGAATCGCTGGAACAGCCCATGAAGGACCGGCTGAAGCGCGCGTACGTCGCGCACGACTTCCGCTTCGCGCTCAACGCCGCCGGGTTCATGTATCCGCTCGTCGCCCATCCGGTGGTCCGCACGCACCGGGAGACCGGGCGGAAAATCCTCTGGGTCAACTATTCGCACAATCCCTCGATCATCGGCAGGGACCGGGCGGAGAGCAATGAAATACTGAACCGGATCAGCGACGCCTATCGGAAACCGGAATATCAGGTGCGTTTCAGCTGGCGTCCGAATTCGGTCGCATTCTGGGACAACAGGTCGACCGTGCACTACGGGGTGACCAATTACGGTGATCAGCCACGCCTGCTGGAGCGGGTGCTCATCGATGACGATCGAACACTGGCCGATCTCTGATCGCCGATCGCGCATCGAGAAAGATATGTCATGAACGACGTCGGCAATGAATACGATGTGATCGTCATCGGCGGAGGGCCCGCCGGCTCGGCGACCGCAGGGCTGCTGGCCAAGAAGGGCAGACGGGTCCTGCTGCTGGAGAAACAGAAATTCCCGCGCTATCACATCGGTGAATCGCTGCTCACCGGAGCGATACCGGCGCTGGAGGAGCTGGGAATATTCGACCGAATTCCGCACCTCGGCGGCGCGGTGAAGAAATACGGCGGCACACTGCGCTGGGGCGCCGACAAGGGCACCTGGGATTTCCGCTTCGCGGACGGCTCACCGTACGAGTACGCCTTCCAGCTGCGCCGCGCCGACTTCGACGCGCTGCTGCTCGCCCGCGCCCGCGAACTCGGCGTCGAGGTGATCGAGGAGGCCTCGGTGGCCGCACCGATACTCGACGGCGACCGGGTCACCGGCGTCTCCTACGGCACCCGCGCCGCACCCGGCGTGTGCACCGCCGGTGCGCGTTTCACCGTCGACGCGTCTGGCCAGGCAGCCGTCTTCGGCCGCTGGTTCGACATGATCACCTGGAACGAGGACTTCCGAAACATGGCCACCTGGGCCTATTTTCAGGGCGCCGAGCGCTACGAGGGCACCAAGCGCGGCGATATCGTCACCGAGCACACCGACAACGGCTGGTTCTGGTGCATCCCGCTGTCCGACGGCACGACGAGCGTCGGGCACGTCTCGCAGATGGCGCGCAGCGGCAAGTCACGCCAGGAGATGGCCGACCTGTTCTACGCGGAGCTGGCCGAGACCACCGAGGTCAGCCGCCTGCTGCGTCATGCCTTTCGCGCCAGCGAATTCCGCAACACCAAGGACTGGTCCTACACCTGCGACCGCATCCACGGCAGCGGCTGGGCGCTGGTCGGCGACGCGGCCGCGTTCGTCGATCCGCTGCTGTCCACCGGGATGACGCTCGGGCTGCGCGCGGCGCGCGGGCTGGTCGCCGCGGTCGATACGACGCTCACCGATCCGGCAGCGGGCGCGGCCGCGATGAACCGGTACGAGGAGAACTATCGGCGGGTCATCACGCAGATCCTGACCTTCGTCCGCTTCTTCTACGAAACGAAGCACCACAAGGAGGACTATTGGGCCAAGGCGCAGGACATCATCGATCCGGACCGATTGCGGCCCCGCATCAGGGATTTCGTCACCGTCATGTCGGGATTGAACGGCCTGTTCGCCACCGAGGACGAGAAGCAGCAGTACGCGCTGCTGAAAGAGCGTATCGCCCAGCGGATTCTGAGCGCGGCGGAATAGCGAGGTGGCATGAGTAGCACGCCGGTGTTCTTCACCACCGAGAACGGGTACTTCGTGCCCGCTGCCCAGGCACTCAGTTTGTGGTCCGAGCGCGCGCTGTCCGGCCCGCCGATCTGCGGCCTGGTCGCCAGGGAGTTCGAAACGAACTGTTTCGCACCGGAATTCGTCCCCGGCAGGTTCGACGTGGAATTGCATCGGCCGGTGCCTGCCCGTCCGCTGACGGTCGGGAGCCGGATCATCCGGGACGGCAAGCGATTACGGTCGGCCGAGGCGACGGTATACGCCGATGGGCGGCCCGCCGCGCGGGCCAGGCTGGTACTGCTGCGCAAGTCCGCGCAGCCGCCGGGAATCGTGTGGTCCGGCCATCGCGCGCGACCGATTCCGGCCACCGGCGGCCCCGACTTCCCCGATCCGGGAAAACCGCTGTTCGGCAGCGACGGGCACGCGTCCGGCTGGTCGACGAGCATGCGCGATCATCACGACAGTTCCCGCAAACGCACGTGGCTGCGGCGGATAACGCTGATCGACGGCGAGGCGCCGACACCGTTCGTGGTCGCCGCGATACTCGGCGAGCAGGCCAGCTTCGTCGCCAACTGGGGATCCGGCGGCGTCGGCTACATCAACATCGATGTGTCGATGGTGTTCGCCCGGCTGCCGTCGAGCACCGAAATGGGGATCGAGGCCGACGACCACCTCAGCGCGGACGGCATCGCGGCCTGCTCGGCGACCCTGTACGACGCGGACGGACCGATCGCCACGTCGACGGTCAGCGCGATAGCGGGCGAACGGCAGCAGCTGGATCTGCACGGCAACGTCACGCCCGGATTGACGACGCGCTTCCCGCAGTCCGTCGAATAGCGCACGGCACCAACGATGTCCGCGACGATCCCGCCACCACCGACCGCCCGGCGCCCGGTGCGGCTGGTGATCGTCGGCGCACTGCTCGCCATGCTGCTCGCCATGCTCGACACCGCGGTGGTCGGCACCGCGATGCCGAGGATCGTGGCTCAGCTCGGCGGGCTGGCGCAGGCGGCGTGGGTGGTCATCGTCTACACGCTGCTGTTCGCGGTGTCGACGCCGGTGTGGGGCAAGCTCGGCGACTGGTGGCATCGGAAATCTGTCTTCCTCACCGCCATCGCGCTCTTCCTCACCGGCTCACTGCTCGCGGGCCTGGCCTGGTCGATGGCGGCGCTGATCGCGTTCCGCGCGCTGCAGGGTCTCGGCGCGGGCGGCATCGTGGTGAATGCCTCGGCGATCATCGGCGCGCTCGTCGCCCCGCGCGAACGCGGCCGCTACCAGGGCATGATCGCGAGCACCATGGCCATCGGCATCATCGGCGGTCCGCTGCTGGGCGGTGTCATCAGTGAGACGCTGAGCTGGCGGTGGGCGTTCCTGGTCAATATCCCGCTCGGGCTGCTGGCGATCGCGTGGACCTGGTGGCTGCTCGACCTGCCGAGCCAGCGCAGGCCGGTGCGAATCGACTACTGGGGCAGCGCGACTCTCGCCGTCACCGTGACCGCACTCGTCCTGATCGTCAGTTGGGGCGGTGTCGAATACCCGTGGCTATCCCCGCCGATTCTCGGTGCGGCCGCCGCGGCGATCGCCGGACTCGGCGCGTTTCTGGTCGTCGAACGCCGCGCCAGGGAACCGGTGCTACCGCTGCGGTTCTTCGGCAGCCGGACCATGGTCGTGACCACGCTGACGGCGCTGGTCGTCGGGGTGACGATGTTCAGCGCGACGCTGTACCTGCCGCTGTTCCAGCAGACGGTGCAGGGACTTTCCGCGGCCAACTCCGGACTGCTGCTGCTTCCGATGATGATCCCGCTGGTGCTGGTCTCCCACCTCACCGGAAAACTGATGAGCGCGACGGGCCGGTACAAGATTTTCTTCGTGCTCGGCGGGCTGGCCGGAACCAGCGGCGCGGCGCTGCTCGCCATGGTCGACGCGCATACCGGTCGTCCGATCCTCGCGCTGGCCATGGCCATGCTCGGCATCGGGCTCGGGTGCACGATGCAGCTCACCGTCACCATTGCCCAGAACAGCGTCGGCCTCGCCGATATCGGCGCCGCCACCGGCGTGACCACCCTGTTCCGGACCATGGGCGGCTCCGTCGGGCTCGCGCTGTCCGGTGCACTGTTCGCCCAGGCGGTGCGCGGCCACGACCGCGGCGAGGGCGCAAGCTACCTCGACAGCTTCGCCACCGGCATCGGCCGGGTGTTCCTGGTGACCACGATCATCTGCGCGATCGGCTTCGCGATCTCCTTCCTCGTCGAGGAGATTCCGCTGCGCACAACGAATTCGGCCGCGCCGGTCAAGCGATAGCACGATCGAACTCGAGCAGATCGCCCACGAATCGCGCAGATCCAGTAGTATCGCCGAAACCCTTACTCGGATCGTCCGGCACGTTCCTGCCGGGATGGGATGTGATTCTGCCATGGCTACGGTGACCTTCGACCGCGCTACCCGGCTCTACGCCGGCGCCACCAAACCCGCTGTCGACCAGTTGAATCTGGAGATCGCGGACGGCGAATTCCTCGTTCTCGTCGGCCCCTCCGGCTGCGGCAAGTCGACCTCGCTGCGCATGCTCGCGGGGCTGGAGGACGTCAACGGTGGCCGAATCCTGATCGGCGCCAACGACGTCACGCACGCGGAGCCCAAGGAACGCGATATCGCGATGGTGTTCCAGAACTACGCGCTCTACCCGCACATGACCGTCGCCGAGAACATGGGCTTCGCGCTCAAGCTGGCCAAGGTCGCCAAGGCGGAGAAGGAGAAGCGGGTACTCGAGGCGGCCAAGCTGCTCGATCTGGAGCCGTACCTGGACCGCAAGCCGAAGGCGCTGTCCGGCGGTCAGCGCCAGCGCGTCGCGATGGGCCGGGCGATCGTGCGCCAGCCGCAGGTGTTCCTGATGGACGAGCCGCTGTCGAACCTGGACGCGAAGCTGCGCGTGCAGACCCGCACCCAGATCGCGCAGCTGCAGCGCCGCCTCGGCACCACCACCGTGTACGTCACGCACGACCAGGTCGAGGCGATGACCATGGGCGACCGGGTCGCCGTGCTCAAGGACGGCCTGCTGCAGCAGTGCGCGACCCCGCGCGACCTGTACCGCGATCCGGCCAACGCGTTCGTCGCGGGCTTCATGGGCTCGCCCGCCATGAACATGTTCACGCTGCCGGTCGAGAACGGCAGCGTCTCGCTCGGCGGTCACGCACTGCCGGTGCCGCGCTCGGTCGCCGACGCGGCCGAGGGTTCCGTGGTGGTCGGCATCCGGCCCGAACATCTCGAAATCGGCGGCGCCGGTGTCGAAATGGAGGTCGACGTGGTGGAGGAACTCGGCTCCGACGCCTACATCTACGGCCGCACCACGGCCAACGGACTGGCCAACGGCGCCGGGGAGACCATCGTGGCGCGGGCGGATTGGCGCAACCCGCCGTCGAAGGGCACCAGGGTGCGGCTGTCCACCGACGCCGACCACACCTACTTCTTCTCCGCCGTCGACGGGCGCCGTCTCAACTGATTACGCCCACAGCCGAACAGGGCGCGCGATCGGGCGCCCTGTTCGCAGACTCGGCGAGCCAGTGGCCGGGGAGATCCAGCTGGCTGGTTCATGCCTTGGCGCGGCGGCGCTGGTTCATGCCTTGGCGCGGCGGCGCTTGGCCTTGTATTCCTCGTTCAACCGGACGCCGAGCTCGTCGAGCGCGATCTCGTTGCCGGTGGCGCTGCGGATCTCGACGCGCACCGGCGCGCCGGTCGCCTCCTCGACCAGCAGTAGCGGCGGCGGTCCCTGCTGCAGGTAGGCATCACCCCACTGCATGAGCGCGAGCACCGCGGGCAGTAGTCCGAGGCCCATCTCGGTCAGCACGTATTCGTGCCTGGTGCGCTTGCCCTCCTCCTGATACGGCTGCTTGGTGAGCAGGCCCGCGTCGGTGAGCTTGCGCAACTGCGTCGCGGCGGCGGCGTCGGTGATGCCGACCCGCGCGGCGAAACCGTCGAAGCGCGTTGTGCCGTAATAGGCCTCGCGCAGGATGAGGATGGCCGATCGGGTGCCGACCAGTTCCATCGCCTTGGCGATCGAGCATTCCGTCGGTTTCCACGAGCTCAGATCCGCCAGGGGTCCTTCCATCACTGCTGCCATGACACACATCATAGCTCGGCCTGACTTGCCCAAACTAAGGTCAGGTGTAAGCTGACTATGTGTTGATAGAGCCAGGCGAAGCGGCCGGGCTCGCGGTCGGAAAGGAAGTACCCATGAGGGACGCGGTGATCGTCGAGGCGGTACGCACGCCGATCGGCAAGGGCAAGCCCAACGGAGCCCTGCACAACGTGAACGCGGTGGACCTGCTCGCACACAGCCTGCGCGAGGTGGTGGCCCGCAGCGGCATCGATCCCGTACTCATCGACGATGTCATCGCGGGCGTCGTCACCCAGATCGGCGAGCAGGGCCTCAATATGACCCGCCGCGCCGCGCTGGCCGCCGGATTCCCCGAATCCGTGCCCGCGACCACCGTCGACCGGCAATGCGGCAGCAGCCAGCAGGCTATCCACTTCGCCGCACAGGGCGTCATCTCCGGCGCGTACGACATCGTCGTCGCCGGCGGTGTCGAATCGATGGGCCGGCTGCCCATGGGCGCCAACCTGATCGGCTCCGAGGATCCCTCGGGTGCCGGCTTCGCCGCCCGCTACCCGGACGGCCTTGTCGGACAGGGCATCAGCGCCGAGCTGATCGCCGCCAAGTGGGGCCTCACCAGGAGCCAGCTGGACGAATTCGCGCTCGGCAGCCACGAAAAGGCCGCGCTGGCAACGAAGAACGGCCTGTTCGCCCGCGAACTCGCCCCGATCAACGGGTTGGAGACCGACGAGGGCATCCGCGTCGGCAGCACACTCGAGACACTGGCCAAGCTGAAGCCCGCCTACTACGACCCGGCGATGGCCGAGCGGTTCCCGCAGATCGGCTGGGAGATCACCGCGGCCACCGCGAGCCAGGTCAGCGACGGCAGCGCGGCGGTGCTGATCATGACCAGCGAGAAGGCGAAGCAGCTCGGCCTGAAGCCGCTGGCCAGGCTGCACAGCTTCGCGGTGGTCGGCGACGATCCGCTGCTCATGCTCACCGCGCCGATCCCGGCCACCAAGAAGGTGCTCGACCGCGCCGGGCTGCGGATCGCCGATATCGACCTGGTCGAGATCAACGAGGCATTCTCCCCGGTCGTGCTGGCCTGGGCGCAGGAGACCGGCGCCGATATGAGCAGGGTCAACGTCAACGGCGGCGCGATCGCCATCGGCCATCCGCTCGGCGCCTCCGGCGCCCGCCTGGCCACCACCCTGGTGCACGCCATGCAGGACCGCGGCGCGCGCTACGGCCTGCAAACCATGTGCGAGGCAGGCGGTCTGGCGAACGCCATGATCCTCGAACGGATTTAACCGTTCGAGCCGGGCGGCACCCGACTGGCGAGGCGGGTGCCGCACCGACTACTCACTCCGCGCTGTGATCCGGGGAACACCGAGGTCTGCGCTGTCACACCTTCGGGGTTCCGCATCGTCTAATGCGGTGAAGACCTGCTGAGGCGGCCGAGGAACGAACTCCCGGCCCGGACGAGGAGTGACAACAATGACCACACCCATTCTGGTTACCGGTGGCACCGGCACGCTGGGCACACACGTCGTGCCGTTGCTGCGCGCCGCGGGCCGCGAAGTACGCATCCTCACCCGCACGGCGCGCGATGGCGCGGACGGCATCACCTACGCCGCCGCCGACCTGCTGAACGACCAGGGCATCGAGGCCGCGCTGGCGGGCATCGAGACGGTCGTGCACCTGGCAGGCGACGCCAAGAACGACGAGGCGGCGACCCGCAACCTGGTGAAGGCCGCCAAGGCCACCGGTGTGCGGCACATCGTGTACATCGGCGTCATCGGCGAGGACACCGTGCCGCTCGGCTACTTCAAGGCCAAGCTCGGCGCCGAGCGCGCGATCCTCGAATCGGGTATCCCGTTCACCGTCCTGCGCGCGGCCCAATTCCACGACCTCACACTGAAAGTCGTGCAGACGATGGCGAAGCTGCCGATCGTGCCCGCACCCGGCGTCTTCCGCGCCCAGCCGGTCGAAACCGCCGAGGTGGCCGCCCGCCTGGTAGAGCTCGCACTTGCCGAGCCCGCTGGCCGCGTCCCCGATATCGCGGGCCCCAAGGTCTACACGCTGCCCGACCTGATCCGCACCTACCTCCACGCCACCGGCAAGCGGCGCCTCCTGCTCCCTGTCCCGGTCCCCGGCAAGATCGGCCGCGCCTACCGCGCAGGCGAAAACCTCGCCCTCGAAGGCGCCACTCACGGCCACCGCACCTTCGAAGCCTTCCTCGCCCAAGCGATTTGAAGTCAGCGGCAGCGGCGGCCGAATGCGCGGCAGCGGCCGCATCCGCCGGTGCGCCGACCAGAACTACACGCTCGGCATCGCCCAGTCCCCAGCCCACAGCGGCGGCGCTGCCACACACAATCCAAACGGCCTAAACCACAACACAACGGCAACCACACCCCGCACCGCACGCAATCGGAACGGCCAGCACCACGATGCAACGGCGAGCGAGCCCTGCACCACGCACGATCCGAAACGGCCGACACCGACGAGATGACAGTGACGGCCAGGTGAGGCCGCGCGATGCGCGCAGTCGAAGGACCGGATTACGCTGGCGGCGATGAGTGATCCCGTGAGCAGCGTTGTGTACGCCATTCCGATGCGGACGAGGTTCCGCGGGATCACCTTGCGCGAGGGGATGGTGTTCGAGGGGCCGCTCGGATGGGGGGAGTTCTGTCCCTTCCCCGAGTACGACGACCGGGAGGCCGCGTCCTGGCTGGCCACCGCGGTCGAGCAGGTCACCGTGGGTTGGCCCGCGCCGGTGCGTGATCGCATTCCCATCAATTGCACTGTGCCCGCGGTCGGTCCGGAGCAGGCGCACGCCATTGTCGCCGGTTCCGGTTGCCGCACCGCCAAGGTGAAGATCGCCGACCATCCCGATTCGCTGGCCGAGGATCTGGCCAGGGTCGAGGCGGTGCGGGACGCGCTCGGTCCCGGCGGCGCGGTTCGCGTGGACGCGAACGCGGTGTGGGATGTGGACACCGCCGTCACCCGGATCAACCAACTCGACAAGGCCGCAGGCGGTTTGGAGTACGTCGAGCAGCCGTGCCGCACCATCGAGGAACTGGCCGCGGTCCGCCGCCGCGTGGCGGTGCGCATCGCCGCCGACGAATCCATCCGCCGCGCCGAGGATCCGCTGCGCGTCGCGGTGGCGGGCGCCGCCGATATCGCCGTCCTCAAATGCACACCGCTCGGCGGGGTGCGCAGAGCCCTCCAGGTCGCCGAGGCCGCCGGACTGCCGTGCGTGGTGTCCTCCGCCCTGGAAACCAGCATCGGCCTGGCCGCCCAGCTGGCACTCGCCGCCGCGCTCCCCGAGCTCGAATTCGCCTGCGGGCTGGGAACTTTGTCCCTCCTGGACGGCGACCTCGTCACCGATTCCCTGCGCCAGGTCGACGGCTACCTCCCCGTCCCGAGCGGCCCACCGGTCCCCGATCCGGCGCTGCTCGAACGCTACCGCCACCCCGACCCGGACCGAGTTACCTGGTGGCAGCAGCGATTCGATCGCGTCCAGCGGCTGATATCCGAGTAGTTCACTTCTTCCATTCGGGCGGCGGGACGCCACTATCGATCAGATACGCGCCGAGAAAGAACGTCGCGACGATGATCGCGATGGCGGCCAATGGCCAGATCCAGGCAATGGTGCGCCGACGCGCGGCACGGAACATCATGGCCGCCGAACCGATCAGCGCGGCCACGCTGCTCACGATCGGGATCCCCCAGCCGAGATCGATCATTCCCGGATTGCAATGGTGGGGACCACATTCGATCGTCGCGATCGACACGATCACCAGCCCGCAGTAGGCCAGCACGGCAAGCCCCAACGCCACGACGTAGAGCAGCACCGCAACGCCGATATCCCCCGCCCGCACCGGCTGCGCCGCATGCGTCCCACTCTCCGATTCCCCCATGCCCGCCACGTTCCCCCGCTCGTACTATCGACCGACCGAGCGGAATTGCTCAGTCCACGTACGTATTTCGCGCACCGCCCACAATCCGCAACGCCCCGGCCCCGAGCTCCCACTCGCCGCGCCACCACACCCGGACCACTTCCGCGCACCACAAGCGATCCGCAACACCCCCGGCCACGCACCGCACCAGCCACGCCACCACACCGAACGCACCACACCCGAACCGCTTTCACGCACCACAAGCGATCCGCAACACCCCCGGCCACGCACCGCACCAGCCACGCCACCACACCGAACGCACCACACCCGAACCGCTTCCGCACACCATGAGCAATCCGCGGCACCTCAGCCGGGCGCCCTCACTCATCCGACACAACCGGACCGTGCACCGCGCACTGTGCCGCGGGCCCCGGCTGCGGCTGACACCTCCACTACCAGCGTCGTATCCGGCCGCGCGCTGCACGGACCGTGCGGCGGCGGTGCCGGTGCGACGGGTCAACCGATGCGCACGCCGCAGCCGAGCATTGTGGTGCGCAGTAGCAGGGCGGCCTCCGGGCCGATGATGCCGTCGACCAATTCCAGGTAGCGCGAGCAGAATTCGGGGCCGTGGGGAGCGACGGCTCCGGGGGTGGGTTCGAAGTGATGGGTCAGCTCGTGCAGGACGACGAGTTCGCGCAGGGCCCACGCGGTGCCGCCGGCGTGGAGGGGCACGGCCAGCACCGCGTCGGCGGACTCGTAGTGCGCGGCGGACGCTCCGGCCCTGGACCGGACGCGCACCGGGGTCGATGCCCGATCCCATTGCGCGCGTACCCAATTGAGCGCGAGCACCTTGTCGGCGTAGCTCTGCACCGACGCCACCGAGGCGAACCGCCGCTCGATCGGCAGCGTCAGCTGCGACCCGTACAGCTCGACGGTCCGATTCCCGTGCTCATCGGCCCGATCGAACACGCCACGCACCAACTGCTCGGCGTCGTACACCTTGGCCCGCTGACCATCCCGAACACTCATCCCGTCACCGCCCCTTGCCAGCGCGACACGCCGAGCGCGACACGCCACCTAAGTCCTGGTCGAGCGATCATCAGGAACTGAGGGCAGCAAAACGCGAGAGAGCACTTACACCAGTTCCTGATGATCATTCGTCCAGCTCGCCGAGCGGACCGTCGCCCGAGGCGGGTGCGGTCCAGCACCGCTCAGCCATCGTCGCGCGCGGTCAATTGGCCACGGGCGGCGCCGAGTTCCGGCGAGTTGCCCAAGCGGGCCGCCTTGCCCGCGCGGTCACCCGCGCGCTTCGCCGCGGCGGAATGACCGGCCGAGGCCTGCGGGCCGCGCCAGGTGCCGCGTGCCTCGGAGGTACTGGTGTAGAAGTCGGTGAGCTCGATCTCCTTGTTGCGCAAGGCGATCGCGGTACTGGTCGAGGTGGCGTCGGCGGGCGCCACCTCGGCCTCGACCTCCGCCTTCACCTCGGCGAGCCGCTTGCCGATCCGCGCGGCGAAGGCCATCTGGAAGTTCAGCCTGGCGGTGACCGGCGCGACCGGCGCCTGCACCTGCCGCTGCACCCTACGGCCCCAGCGTTTTTCGACGACGACCTTGTCGACCGTCGCCGTCCGGTACTGCCCCGACTTGATGTACTGATCCGACGCGCGCACCATCTGCACCAGCAGGCTGGTGTAGAGCGCCTCGCACGCATCGATATCGGAGTCGAATCCGTAGGCGTACACCTGGGTCGAGGTACGAGCAACATCGCAGCGCACGTCGTTGGCATGCGCGATCGCGACGAATAGCTGCACATAGGTGCGCAGCCCCTTCTTGCCGGGCTCGCCGATCGGGATCACCCGCTGAATCGGCGTCGGCCTGCGCTCACGCCCCGCCACGTGGGCACGAGCCACCGCGAGGTCGATCGAGGACCTGGTCGCCAGGCGCTGGGCCGCGGCGAGAAACGCCTCGGCCTCGTGCTCGTTGTCGGTGGATTCGGCCTGGCGCAACAGCCCGCCGATGCGGGTGAGCATCCGATCGGGAACCGTGTTGGGCGAAGTCATTGCCCGCTACCCTAGCTAAAGTTTCCTACGCAATTCGGGCGTGGCACATGAACACCATGTATCTTGCCTTGTGCACCGACAGGGTGTGCTGCTGCTCACGTTCTCGATCCTGGAGTGTCCGCGATGGCTTTGAAGAAGGTGTCGTCCCTACGTTCGTCGCTCGTGTCCCGAGCGGCCATGGCGGCGACCGCGGCGGCTTTGCTGACCGCGACGTTCGCCAGCGCCTGCTCCAATGACAGCGGGGGCAATCCGACCGGCCAGAACCTGTCCGGCCGCGGCCCGATCACCTACGTCGAGGGCAAGGACACCACCGAGACCGGCGTGGTCAAGCAGCTCATCGAGCGCTGGAACGCCTCGCACCCGAACGAGCAGGTGACGTTCAAGGAGCAGTCGAACGACGCCTCGCAGCAGTACGACGACCTCGTCGAGCACATGCGCTCCAAGCAGTCGAACTACGACGTTGTCGCCCTCGACGTGCCGTGGACCGCCGAGTTCGCCGCCAAGGGCTGGATCCAGCCGCTGAAGGACTCCTTCGCGATCGACACCTCCGCACTGCTGCAGCCGCCGGTCGCCAGCGCCACCTACAACAACACGCTGTACGCGGCGCCGCGAAACACCAACGGCGGCTTGCTGTTCTACCGCAAGGATCTGGTCCCGAACGCGCCGAAGACCTGGAAGGAAATGCTCGGCCAGTGCCAGGTGGCCAAGGACAACAACATCGGCTGCTACGCCGGTCAGCTCGCACCCTATGAGGGCCTGACGGTGAACACCGCCGAGGTGATCAACGCCTACGGCGGCACCTTCGTCGGCGCCGACGGCAAGACGCCCACGGTGAACAGCTCGCAGGCCCGCGCGGGCCTGAAGGTGCTCGTCGACGCGTACAAGAACGGCGACATCCCCAAGGCGGCCATCTCCTTCAAGGAGCCGGAGAGCGGCAACGCCTTCGCCAAGGGCGAGCTGCTGTTCCTGCGCAACTGGCCGTACTTCTTCGGTGAGGCAGGCTCGGACTCCTCGCAGGTCAAGGACAAGTACGGCGTCGCGCCGCTGCCGGGTGAGAACGGCGTCGGCGCCTCGACCCTCGGCGGTTACAACGCGGCCATCAGCGCGTTCTCCAAGAACAAGGCCACCGCGCTCGACTTCCTGCGCTTCCTGATCAGCGAGGACGCCCAGCACATCATCGCCTCGGGTTCGCTGCCCTCGGTGCGCGCCTCGATGTACGACGATCCGGCCCTGATCGCGAAGATGCCGTACCTGCCCGCGCTCAAGGATTCGATCACCAGCGCCGTGCCGCGCCCCGTGACCCCGTTCTACCCTGCGGTGTCGAAGGCGGTCCAGGACAACGCATATGCTGCGTTGACCGGAACCAAGTCCGTGGACGACGCGATCATCGGCATGCAGAAGGGCATCGAAACGGCCGGATCGTAACGGTCAGCGCAACGGACCCGACCACCCCGTAGGAGTGAGATAACGGTGTCGGATCCTTCGGGAACGGCCAAGAAGGCGCGCGGATTCGGCGCGCTGGCAGCGGAGTTGCGGCGATCGGGTAAGGCGTGGGTGTTCGTCACGCCCGTATTGCTCGCACTCGCCGTCGTCATCGGCTACCCGGTGTTCCGGGCGATCTGGATGTCCTTCGAGAAGGACTCCGGGCTCGACAAGTCCACCGGCATGTTCGTCGAGGGCGGCAACGCCGGATTCTCGAACTACACGCACTGGTTGCTGCAGCAGTGCCAGGCGGGCGGGCAGACGGTGTCGTGCCCGACCGGCACGCTCGGCTCCCAGTTCTGGATGGCCATCGGCGTCACGCTGTTCCTCACCGTGGTCGTGGTGACGCTGGATACCGTGATCGGTCTCGGCATGGCCATGGTGATGGGCAAGTCCTTCCACGGCCGCGCGCTGCTGCGCGCCGCCGTGCTGATCCCGTGGGCGATCCCGACCGCGGTGACGGCGCGGTTGTGGGAGTTCATGTTCCAGTACGACGGCGTGGTGAACCGGGTGCTCGGCACGCACATCCTGTGGACCGCCGACGCCTGGCCCGCCCGGTTCGCGGTGATCGTGGCCGACGTGTGGAAGACCGCGCCGTTCATGGCGCTGCTGCTGCTTGCGGGCCTGCAGGTGATTCCGGCCGACGTGTACGAGGCGGCCAAGGTCGACGGCGCCTCGGCGTGGCAACGCTTCACCCAGATCACCCTGCCGCTGCTCAAACCGGCGCTGATGGTCGCGGTGCTCTTCCGCACCATGGACGCGCTGCGCATGTTCGACCTGCCCGCGATCATGACCTTGAACAACGCGGCGACCAGAACGGCGTCGATCCTGGTCGTCGATCAGGTGCGCCAGGGCCCGAACAGCGCGGCCGCGCTGTCGACCATCACCTTTCTGCTCATCTTCGCGGTGGCCTTCTTCTTGGTGAAGGTCTTGGGCGCCAACGCGGTGCGCACCCAGGAAGAACAGCGGGAGGCGAAGTGAGCGTCGACGTGGCCGAGCAGGCGCCCGCCGGACAGGCCGCCGTGCCGTGGACGGAGCGGCTCAAGTCGGGGCGGATCTACCTCGGCGTGCTGATCGTGCTGGTGTGGGGCCTCGGCCCGTTCTACTGGATGGTGGTCACCGCGCTGCGCGACCCCGCCTACACCTTCGACAACTCGCCATGGCCCTCGCACCTGACCATGGAGAACTTCCGCAACGCCTTCGACACCAGCCGCGGCAACAACTTCGGCAGGGCGCTGATCAACAGCGTCGTCATCGGTTCGGTCACCACCGCCATCGCCCTGGTGATCGGCGTCTTCGCCGCATACGCGCTGGCGCGGATCGTGTTCCGCGGCAAGTACCTGGTGGCCGGGCTCATCCTGAGCGCGTCCATGTTCCCGGTGGTCGTCCTGGTGACCCCGCTGTTCCAGCTGTTCACCAACCTCGGCTGGATCGGCCAGTACCAGGCGATGATCATCCCGAACATCTCGTTCGTGCTGCCGATGACCGTCTACATCCTCGCCTCGTTCTTCGCCGAACTGCCCTGGGAACTGGAAGAGGCGGCGCGCATCGACGGCGCCACCAAGATGCAGGCGTTCCGGCTGGTAATGCTGCCGCTGGCCGCGCCTGCCGTATTCACCACGGCCATCCTGGCTTTCATCGCCGCGGTCAACGAGTACCTGCTGGCCCGGCTGCTCTCCAGCGACAAGACCGAGCCGGTGACCGTGGCGATCGCCCGGTTCTCCGGTAACGATCCGCTGGTCGAGCCGTACACCGCGATCATGGCCGCGGGCACCATCGTGACGATCCCGTTGGTCATCATGGTGCTGCTGTTCCAGCGCCGCATCATCTCCGGCCTCACCGCGGGCGGCGTCAAGAGCTGAAGTCCGCCCGGGCCCGCAGCGGCCCGGGCGCACAGTAGATCTCCGCGCGAATTCACGATGTGAAGCGCGCGTACTCGGTGATAGCATCGCGGGTCCCTCGGGCGCGGTAGAGTGCGGCCGAAGCCGTTTCCTTACGTTGTCCGTGCAGGTGAGTTTCTACCGACGCTCCGGAGGGAGATGCTCGTGAGCGAGCGCCAGCGAGTGAACCACGGGTGCAGCGCGCGCGAGCGCACGACGGAGCCGAGCGCCAGCGAGGCGCAGTCGTGAACTCGTTTCGCAAGCGAGGACGCAAACGGCGCGGGGGCACGCCCGCGTCGGCACCCTATGCGTCGGTCGCGGGCTGGAACGAGCAAGGCGCCAGGCGGCGAAAGGGCCGGTCGGCGAAGGCTTCTCGATCCTCGCGCGCCCCACGGCCCGTACCGCCGCCCGCACCGGATCGGCCGCGGCGCAGCCGGGGTGAGCGCTTCCGCCGCCTCCTATTGGCGCTGTTCATCATGTTCGTCGCGGTGCCGTCGCTGCTGTTCGTGCTCGTCTACTGGAGTGCCGAGATTCCGGACCCGTCCTCGGTGCAGACCAATCAGATCGCCACCATCGTCGCCGCCGACGGCAGCACGGTGATCGCGAAAGTCGTTCCGCCGGATGGCAATCGCACCCCGGTCCCGCTGGCCGACGTGCCGCTGCCGGTCCGCGACGCGATCATCGCCGCCGAAGACCGCAACTTCTATACCAATCCGGGCTATTCGACCTCGGGATTCCTGCGCGCGGCCCGCGACAACCTGCTCGGCCGCGAGGACGCGGGCGGCGGCTCGACCATCACCCAGCAGTATGTGAAGAACGCCTTCCTCGGCTCGGAGCGCACAGTGACGCGCAAGATGCGCGAGCTCGTGATCGCCGCCAAGATGGCGCGGCAGTGGAGCAAGGACGACATCCTCGCCGCCTACCTCAACACCATCTATTACGGCCGCGGCGCGTACGGCATCGCGGCGGCGGCCAAGTCCTACTTCAACAAGCCCGCACCGCAGCTGACTCTGGCCGAGGGCGCGATGCTCGCGGCGATCATCCGCACGCCGTCGATCCTCGATCCGGAGACCCATCTGCCCGAGCTGACGCAGCGCTGGAACTACGTGCTCGACGGCATGGTCGAACTCGGCACGCTCGGCGCGGGTGAGCGGGCATCGGCGGCGTTTCCCGCGGTGGTCCCGTTCGCCGAGATTCCCGACGCCAACGCCGCGCGCGGCCCGGAGGGGCTGATCCGCACCCAGGTGCTGCGCGAGCTGCGCGCCTCCGGCATCAGCGAGCGCGAATTGAATACCGGCGCACTGCAGATCACCACGACCATCGATGCGAAGGCGCAGCAGGCGGTACTCGGCACCGTGCACGACCGCCTCGACGGCCAGCCCGCCGAATTGCGAACCGCGGTGGTGTCGATCGACCCGCGCTCCGGCGCGGTGCGCGCCTACTACGGCGGCCTCGACGGCATCGGCTACGACTTCGCCCAGGCGCCGCTGCAGACCGGGTCGGCGTTCAAGCCGTTCGCGGTGATCGCCGCGCTGCAGCAGAACATTCCGCTGTCCAGGGTTCTTGACAGCTCACCGGTGACCGACCGCGGTACCAAGATCACCAACGTGGACGGCGAGTCCTGCGGCAAGTGCACCATGGCCGACGCGCTGAAACGCTCGCTGAACACCAGCTTCTACCGGCTGACCATGTCGATGTTCGACGGGCCCAAGGCCATTGCCGAGGCCGCGCATCAGGCGGGCATCCCGAAACAGATCCCCGGCGTGGCGGGCGAAACCCTCACCGAGAACGGCGATCGGCCGCTCAACGGAATAGTGCTGGGGCAGTACGTCGTTCGCCCTATCGATATGGCCTCGGCATACGCAACCATCGCCGCCTCCGGCGTCTACCACCAGCCGTACTTCGTGCAGCGCGTGGTGACCGGCGACGGCCGCGTGCTGCTCGATCGCGGCGGGCCGGACAACCAGGTCGGCCAGCAGCTGCCGCCGGGCCAGCAGCGCATCCCGCGTCCGGTCGCGGAGAACACGATTCAGGCGATGACCCCGATCGCGGCATACTCCAGCGGGCACGCGCTGGCCGGTAATCGGCCGTCCGGCGCCAAAACCGGCACCACCCAGCTCGGCGAGAGCAAGCTCAACAAGGACGCGTGGATGATCGGCTTCACCCCCTCGCTGTCCACCGCGGTCTGGATCGGCACCGAACAGTCGCAGCCGATCCGCACCGCGCGCGGCAACGACATCTACGGCTCCGGGCTGCCCGCCGATATCTGGAAGCAGATCATGGACGGCGCGCTCGACGGCTCGCCGGTGGAGCAGTTCCCGGCGCCGGGTGCGGTCGGCGGCCAGGCCGGACTGCCGAGCAAGCCGTCCGGCGGCGCCTACGACATCCTCAACCCGCCACAGGGGCCGACGCCGGAACCGGTGGTGATCATCCCGCCGGATCCGCAGCCCCCGAAGCAGGTCGAGATCTTCCCCGGGCTCAGCATTCCGGTGCCGGGTTAACGCGGCCGCCACCGGTGATTCCACACACCAACGCCACACACCAACGCCACAAGGAACGGATGGCATGGCAGCATCGTTTGCCAGAGTAAGAGCGAACAGCGAACGGGTCGGCCCACAATGGCCAGGCCGACGCCGATACCGCGGTATCGATGCGGAAGGATAGGCGCTCGAGCGGCGACATCGGCGTGAGTGAATGGCCCGGAGGAGGCAGCGTGCGTAACGGAGGGCACCGGGAGCGCCGCCAAGTGAAAACAGACGAGACATAGGGGCTACGCCGGTGGATTTCAATGTCGTTGACCGTCCCGAGACGCTGGTTGCGGGAACCGTACTGCGCAGCCCGGCGCTCGCGGTCGAGGGGCCGCGCCGCGCGAAGGTGGAAGAGGCGTGGAAACGCAACCTCGCTCGCCAGCTGCCCGGCCCGCCGACCACCGCTTACGTCGATCACGCGCCGGAGATCAATTCGTATCTGACCCACATCGTCGGCTACCGCTGCCGCAGCCTGGCCGATCTATTACCCGGTGACGTGCTCGCGCGCGTGCCCGCCGGCCGGTTCGCCCGGTTCATCGCCAGCGGCGACAACGTCGGCGACACCATCGTGAGCATCTGGCGCGCCGTATGGGACGCCGAGGCCGCGGGGCGGTTCGTGCGCGCCTACACCGGCGATTGGGAGCACTATCCCGACGCGCGCACCGTCGAGGTGTTCGTGGCGCTGGCGGATGATCAGGTCGACGGGTAGGAACAGGCTGTGGACTTCGAAATTGTGACGCTGGACGAAAGCCTCATCGCCGGACTCACCGTCCCGCTCGCGGGCCGCGAGGTCACCGCGCGCGATCTGGACCTGGTGAACTTCACCTGGGACCGGTACCTGGCGCGCGAGAAGAACGTGCCGAGGGTGGCGGCCTATATCGGCCAGAACGATCACGCCGTCGCGGTGCTCGGCTACGAGGTCTCCTCGATGGACGAGATGGACGCCGGCGACGTGGTGACCCGCATCCCCACCGGCCGCTACGCCAAGTTCGTCGTCTCCGACAAGCCCTACGATCTGCTGCGCACCGCGTGGGCGCAGGTCGCCAAGGCGGAGAGCGCGGGCACCATCACCCGTTCGCACACCGCGGAGATCGAGCGCTACACCGGGCCGACCTCGGTCGAGGTCTACGTCTCCCTGGACTGAATCGAGCAAAAAAGAACCGGCCGAAGGCATTTCGCCTCCGGCCGGTTCTCGTTGGCGTGGTTGTCTATTCCGCGCCGATGATGAACGCCTCGAGCTGCGCGCGCGCGACATCGTCGGCGAGCTGCTTCGGCGGGGACTTCATCAGGTAGGCCGAGGCGGGCAGCACCGGACCGCCGATGCCCCGGTCCTTGGCGATCTTCGCGGCGCGCACCGCGTCGATGATGATGCCGGCGGAGTTCGGCGAATCCCACACCTCGAGCTTGTACTCCAGGTTCAGCGGCACGTCACCGAAGGCGCGGCCCTCGAGCCGGACGTAGGCCCACTTGCGGTCGTCGAGCCAGCCGACGTGATCCGACGGGCCGATGTGCACGTCGTTCGCGCCCAGCTCCTTCTTCAGGTTGCTGGTGACGGCCTGGGTCTTGGAGATCTTCTTCGACTCCAGGCGCTCGCGCTCGAGCATGTTCTTGAAGTCCATGTTGCCGCCGACGTTGAGCTGCATGGTGCGGTCGAGCTGCACGCCGCGGTCCTCGAACAGCTTGGCCATCACGCGGTGGGTGATGGTGGCGCCGACCTGGCTCTTGATGTCGTCGCCGACGATCGGGACGCCGGCGTCGGTGAACTTCTTGGCCCACACCGGATCCGAGGCGATGAACACCGGAAGCGCGTTGACGAAGGCGACATTCGCGTCGATGGCGCACTGCGCGTAGAACTTGTCGGCCTCCTCCGAACCCACCGGCAGGTAGGAGACGAGGACGTCGACCTTGTTGTCCTTCAGCACCTTCACCACGTCGACCGGGTCGGCCTCGGACAGCTCGATGGTCTCGGCGTAGTACTTGCCGATGCCGTCGAGGGTCGGGCCGCGCTGCACGACGACATCGCTCGGCGGCACGTCGGAGATCTTGATGGTGTTGTTCTCGCTGGCGAAGATCGCCTCGGCCAGATCGAAGCCGACCTTCTTGGCGTCGACGTCGAACGCGGCGACGAACTTCACGTCGCGCACGTGGTACGGGCCGAACTTGACGTGCATGAGGCCGGGCACGGTCGCGGTCTCATCCGCGTCCCGGTAGTACTGCACACCCTGGACCAGGGAGGAAGCGCAGTTGCCGACGCCCACGATGGCCACGCGAACTTCAGTGGCGTTCTCAGCCTTATTGGTGTCACTCATGGCCGATATTTCCCTCTTTCTTTGGTGCCGCCGTAGTCGATTGCTCTGCGGCAATCAACTCGTTGAGCCAGCGCACTTCGCGCTCGCTGGATTCCAGACCGAGCTGATGGAGCTGCCGGGTGTAGCGATCCAGCGACCCGCTGGCCTTTTTGATCGCCTCCCGCAGTCCCTCTCGGCGCTCCTCGACCTGCCGCCGCCTGCCCTCCAGAATTCGCATCCGCGCTTCCGCGGGGGTGCGGCTGAAGAAGGCCAGATGAACGCCGAAGCCGTCGTCGGTGTAGTTCTGCGGGCCGGTGTCGGCGAGCAGTTCGGTGAACCGCTCCCGGCCGATCGGCGTCAGTTGGTAGACCCGACGCGCACGGCGGGTGATGCCCGGCGCGTCCTCCTCGTCGATCAACCCGTCGGCCTGCATGCGCCGCAGGGTCGGGTAGAGCGAACCGTAGGAGAAGGCGCGAAACGGTCCGAGCAGACCCGTCAGCCGCTTACGCAGCTCGTAGCCGTGCATGGGCGCTTCCAGGAGCAGCCCGAGAATCGCCAACTCGAGCATCGGGCGTCACCTCCTGACTGATCGACAGACCTAACCGATGGATGCGATTACCCACTATATCGGCGCGATACATCCGCGTACACCTGCCCGCGATCTAGGGGGCCGCGATCACCTCGCGCGCCAGCGCGACCAATTAGACACAGCTACTCTGGGACGCGTGCGAATTCAGCGGCAAGTGGTCGACTACGCGCTCCGGCGCCGGTCGCTGCTGGCTGACGTCTATGCGGGCCGTGTCGATGTCGCCGAGGTGTGTGATGCCAATCCGTACCTGTTACGTGCGGCGAAGTTCCACGGTAGGGGGAGCGAGGTCACATGCCCTATCTGTCGGAAAGAGCAATTGACGCTCGTATCCTGGGTCTACGGCGACGGCCTCGGCCCGGTGGCAGGGTCGGCCCGCACCCCGGAGGAGTTGGTGCGTCTCGCCGAGACTCGCGAAGAGTTCTCGGTCCATGTCGTCGAGGTATGCCGGAGCTGCAGCTGGAATCATCTGGTGCAGTCCTATGTGCTCGGTACCGCGCCAGCGCCGACGCGCGGGCGCACGGGTACCCGCAGGCGTACCGCCGCCGAATGATGATGTGAACGTGCGGAGCCTCGACGTGTCCGCAGCGGTCATCGCGACCGCACCGAGTCATGCAGTGCCGTTTCGAGCGCAGACGTTCGCGGCCCGTTACGAGTTATGGAGACCTTGTCAGTGAATTCGCCCTACGAGAATGAACCGCACGGCGGCCGTGCTCCGCGAAGCTCACAACCTGGTCCCACCCCATACCCGAATCCACGCCCCGGACCGCCGCCCGGCGCCCGTCCCGGCCCACCGCCGGGACAGCGCCCCGCCGGTGGCGGCCCGTACCGCGCCGAGTCGCGCGGGCAGCAGCCGCCGCCGTTGCGCCCCGGACCGCCGCCGCCGCGTCCGCAGCAGGGCCGCCCGCCGCAGCCGCAGCGCCCCGCGGGACCGCCGCCCGCACAGGCCACCCAGAAGATCGAGCGCGGCGCGCTGAGTGATGCGGTCGCCGAACGCAATCGGCGCGGCACACCGGCGGCGCCGCGGCCGGCGAACGGTTCTCGTTCGACGACCGGTGAGCGTCCGGCCACCGGTGAGCGCCGCGCCCAGTCGGGACCGCCGTCCGGTCCGCCACCGCGCCGCAACGGCGGCAGCGGCGATGGTTCCGGCGGGTCGGGCAAGCGCCGTCCCGGGCAGAAGAAGAAGTCGAAGTGGCGGATCGTGCGCCGAGTGCTCTACGTGCTGATCGCACTCGCCATGATCCCGGTCACGATGGGCCTTGTCGCCTTCATGACGGTGTCGGTACCCAAACCGGGCGATCTCAAAACCAACCAGGTCGCATCGATCTACGCCGCCGACGGCACCACGGTGCTATCGAAAGTCATTCCCCCCGAGGGCAACCGCACCGAGGTCTCGATCGACCAGATCCCGCCGCACGTGCGCAACGCGGTGATCGCGGCCGAGGACAGGGACTTCTACACCAACCCCGGCTTCTCCATCACCGGCTTCGGCCGCGCCGCCAGGGACAACCTGTTCGGCCGCGAGAGCGCGGGCGGTGGCTCGACCATCACCCAGCAGTACGTGAAGAACGCGCTGGTCGGTGACGAGCGGTCGTACACCCGCAAGCTGCGCGAGCTGGTGATCTCGGCGAAGATGGCGCAGCAGTGGGAAAAGGACGACATCCTCGCCGCCTACCTGAACACCATCTACTTCGGTCGCGGCGCCTACGGTATCGACGCCGCCGCCAAGGCCTACTTCGGCAAGCCGGTGCAGGAGCTCTCGGTCTCCGAGGGCGCGGTGCTCGCCGCGGTCATCCGGCAGCCGTCCGGCCTCGACCCGGAGAAGAATCCGGAGGGCGCCAAGGAGCGCTGGGTCTACGTGCTCGACGGCATGGTCGGCAACAACGCGCTGAGCCAGGCCGACCGGCAGAAGCAGCAGTTCCCGCAGGTCGTGCCCGCCGCGTCCACCCGCGACAAGACCCAGGACTCCGGGCCGGAGGGCCTGATCAAGACTCAGGTGCTCAAGGAGCTCGCGGCCGCGGGCATCAGCGAGCAGCAGCTCAACCAGGCCGGCCTGCAGATCACCACGACCATCGATCCGAAGATGCAGAAGGCGGCCGTCGACGGCGCGCGCAAGAACATGTCCGGTGAGCCGGACAATCTGCGCACCGCGGTGGTTTCGGTGGATCCGCGCACCGGCGCCGTGCGCGCCTACTACGGCGGCGAGGACGGCCAGGGCTACGACTTCGCCAACGCGGGCCTGCAGACCGGCTCCTCGTTCAAGGTGTTCGGCCTGGCCGAGAACCTGGCGCAGGGCAAGCCACTGTCGCAGATGTACGACAGCTCGCCGATCACGGTGAACGGCATCAAGATCACCAACGTCGAGGGCGAGCAGTGCGGTATGTGCACCATCGCCGAGGCGCTCAAGCGGTCGCTGAACACCAGCTTCTACCGGATGCAGCTGGACATGCAGAACGGTCCGCAGAAGATCGCCGACATGGCGCACAAACTGGGTATCCCAGAATCCATTCCCGGCGTGCCCAAGACACTCAGCGAACCGGACGGCTCCGGCCCGAACAACGGCATCGTGCTCGGCCAGTACCAGGCCCGCGTGCTCGATATGGCTTCCGCCTACGCCACTTTGGCGGCCTCCGGCATCTACCACGCACCGCACTTCATCCAGAAGGTGGTGACCGCCGACGGTCAGGTACTGCTCGACCGCGGCGACGTCGCGGGCGAGCGCAGGGTCGACGCCGCGGTGGCCGATAACGTCACCGACGCGATGAAGCCGATCGCCGCCTGGTCGCGTCATCACAACCTCAAGGGCAACCGCGATTCCGCGACCAAGACCGGCACCGCCCAGCTCGGCGACACCGGCCAGAACAAGGACGCGTGGATGGTCGGCTACACCCCGTCGCTGTCCACCGCGGTCTGGGTCGGCACCGAGCAGGGCGACCCGCTGCGCGGTGCGAGCGGCATGATCTACGGATCCGGTCTGCCGTCCGACATTTGGAAGTCGACCATGGACGCCGCGCTCGACGGCACGCCCAACGAATCGTTCCCGAAGCCGGGCGCGATCAAGGGCCAGGCCGGTGTGCCCGCGTGGACCGCGCCGTATACCGCGCCATCGACCACCGAGGCGCCGACCTTCCTGCCGCCGTGGGTGCCGCCGACGATAGATACGCCATTCGGCCCGATCCCTATCCCCGGCGCGCAGCCGCCCCCGCAGCAGCGCCAGACGCAGCCGCAGACGCAGAAGGAGCCGGAAGCGGGACCGCTGCCCGGTCAGCCCGTCGCGCCGACCGACGGTTCGTCGCCGACGGTCACCACCGCTCCGCGCTCCGGAAACGGCGGGACCACCGACAACGGCACGCAGCCGAGCCGAGGCAGGTAGTCGACAGGTAACCTCGGCTGCCGTGACCGATCAGCAACTGGTGGACCAGCGGATCCCGCATTCCAGCGGGCTGCAGTCCAGTGGGGCGGGCTACGACTCGCCCGCCCCGCTGGCGCCGGATCTGCGATCGGAGGACGCGCGAGACAAGCCGAGCCGCAACGATTCTCTGACGGCGCAGCTGAGCACCGTCATCGGCGGGCCGGTCGGCGATCACGCGCTGATCGGCCGCGTCGGGTTCTGGACCCCGATGCGGGTCCTGTTCCTTTTCACGGTGGTGTTCCTCGCGCTCGGCTGGTTCAGCAAGGCGGGCTGCATCCAGCAGACCGGCACCGCCGACGGCTCGCTCACCCTCGACTGGAACAACGGCCGCCAGTACGTTGCCATGTGCTACTCGGACACGGTGCCGCTGTACGGGGCGGAGCGGCTCAACGAGGGCGCCTTCCCGTACAAGAAGAAGTGGGTCGAGCAGACGCCGGAGGGTGATCGGGAAACCCGGTACATGGAGTATCCGGTGCTGTCCGGCCTCTACCAGTACGCGGCGATGCAGGTCGCAAAGAGCTGGGACGCGACGCCGCTACTGCCCGGCGCACTGCAGGTGGTCATCTATTTCAACGTCATCGCCTTCGGGCTCGCGCTGGCCTGGCTCGTCACGGTGTGGGCGTCGGCGACGCTGGCCGGGCGCCGGGTGTGGGACGCCGCGCTCATCGCCTGCTCACCGCTGGTGATCGTGCACGCCTTCACCAATTTCGACGCGCTCGCAACGGCTTTCGCCGCCACCGGCCTGCTCGCCTGGGCGCGACGGCGCCCGGTGCTCGCCGGTGTGCTGCTCGGGCTCGGCGGTGCGGCCAAGCTGTATCCGCTGCTGCTGCTCGGGCCGATCGTGGTGCTCGCCATGCGGTCCGATCCGATGCAGCGCACGCCGAGCGCCCACCTCGGCATCCGGCTGCGCGATGTGGACAGCTGGGATTCGCTCATGCTGTGGGTGCGCGAAACCCCGTACCGTACTTCGATACTCAGTTCACGGCCGCTGGGCGCGGCGGGGCTGACCGTGGCCGCGGGCATCGGGACATGGATCGCGGTGAACCTGCCGATCCTCGCGCTGTACCCGACCGGCTGGCGAGAGTTCTTCCGGCTCAACACCACCCGGCACGCCGATCCCGACTCGATCTACAACGTGATCACCTCGTTCACCGGCTGGCCCGGCTTCGACGGCAACCTCAGCCACGCCGAACCGCCCACCATTCTCAACCTGGTGTCGCTGCTGGTGTTCGTCGCCGCCTGCGCGCTGATCGGCTACATCGGCCTCACCGCCCCGCGCCGCCCGCGCCTGGCCCAGCTGTGCTTCCTGGTGATCGCCGCCTTCCTCCTGACCAACAAGGTCTGGAGCCCGCAGTACTCGCTGTGGCTGGTCCCCCTCGCCGTCCTCGCCCTGCCGCATCGCCGAATCCTGCTGGCCTGGATGACGATCGACGCCCTCGTCTGGGTCCCCCGCATGTTCTACTACCTCGGCCTCGACCGCAAAGGCCTGCCGGAACAATGGTTCACCGGCACCGTCATCGTGCGCGACGTCGCCGTAATCGCCCTGTGCGCCTTGATAGTCCGCCAGATCTACCGCCCCGAAGAAGACCTGGTCCGCCGCGAATTCACCGACGACCCCGTCGCGGGCATCATCGACCGCGCCCCCGACCCTCTGCTCCCCTGGCTCCCCGCACCGCTGCGCCCCCGCCCAGCCCCCGCCCGCGGTTGACCTAAAGCACACTCGAGGTTCTAGGGTTTGCGGTGTTGTTACGAGCTGAGTGGGAAGAGAAGTCGATGACTGACAATGCGGCGTTGAATCTGTTGACGCGGTACGAGGATGCTTTCAACGCCAACGATGCCGACGCGATGAACGCGCTGTTCTGGGAGGACACCACCTTCGTCAACTTCAGCGGCAGCCTGGCGAAGGGCCGCGCGGAACTGCTCACCAAACAGCGTTTCGTCTTCGCCCCCGGCGGACCACTGCACGACATCAGCGTCAGCTACCAGCACGAGGCAACCATCGAACTCACCCCCACCGTCGTGCAGATCGTGGCACGCCAGCACACCAGGGACAGCGCCGACCCGGCGCACGACCCCATGCACGGCCTGATCATCCTGACCGTCGAATTCCGCGACGGCGAAGGCCGCATCCGCACCGGCCAGAACACCCCCGTCAGCACCGGCTAGCACTCCCCTCAGCGCTGAATCCCCCACCGCAGTGCGGGATTCAGTGCTGTTCGACCATTGCGTCACCTGAGCCTGAACAGCCTCGCCTGCGCTCTGTTCACGATCCCATCATCCAGCAGCGACCCATCTAGGGAGCGGTTCGCAGTGAGCCAGCCACTCGCTCGGCACCCCAGCGACACCGAGGCGAGCACCGAGAATGCCGCCCACGATGGCACAGGTGGTGTCGACATCACCGCCCGTAGCGACAGTCGCCCAACATGCCTCAGCGAAATCGTTCGGATACGCAGCGACGATCCACAGACAGAACGGAACCGTGTCGGCCGCAGAAATCTCCCGCCCATTACCCAACACCGCCGCCGCCTCAGCGGCGTCCGACATTGCGTCGGCCGCACCGATACCATCCCGAACTCTCCCCGCCGGCATGCGCGCAGCGACCGCATCGAGAAATCCGCCCCCACACAGATCCGGCCGCGAAACTGCCAGCGCCGCAGCAACAGCCACCGCAATCGCACCGGTCACACCCTCTGGATGGGTATGAGTCACCTCAGCTGACGCAGCCGCCTCCCGCACCACCCGATCCAGGTCATCAGCAAAATAGGCACCCAACGGTGCCACCCGCATCGCCGCACCGTTCCCCCACGACCCGTGTCCGCCCCGAGCCAAAGGCGCAAGCTCACGCCAATCAGCCCCCGTCTGCCGAATCAACCGCAGAATCCTGTTCGTTCCAGGCCCATACCGCCGATAGATGTCGTAATGCGCCACAAAAGATTCAGCGAGCCAGTCCTGATCAACCCGCCCATACCGGTCCAACACAGCAAAGACCGAACAGGCCATCTCCGTGTCATCAGTCCACAACCACGGCCCCGGCAGCAATGAACGCGACTGTAGAGCAACAAGATTGATCGGATCGGCAAAACATGACCCGAACCCATCCCCCACCGCCAAACCACGCAGTGACCCAACGGCACGTTCACGACGGTCGGCCATCACGACGGAGACTATGAGCGGGCCTGCTCTCCCTGAGATCTGATGTTGTTTCGCTCAGCGTACTCGGCCAGCTGAACATCAAAGCTGGGCGCACTGGCCAACATCCACACGTCACGACTGGACTTCACCACAACTATGGGCCCAGAGCCGGGGCCTACCGAGTCCGATGTATCGCGGGTCCGGTAATAGCGTTTCGTGTTCCATTCGAACACGAAGCTCCAACCCTCGTCATCAGGTTCTGGATAGAGAGCCAAAGGTCGCTCACTCGTCGAAAATTGGGCCAAGAACCGCTCAGCAATAACTCGAGCCTGTTCTAGCGTCACTCCCATAAGGCCCTCAACTCTCTCCAGCGGGCATCCTCGATAACTATCGTCCAACCTGCAGCTCACCGCCTGGCGATCCTTCTCATCGACCCCAGACTATACTTCTGCAGCGGACATAAGCTCATGAAATATCATAGACCACCAAGAATCCGATTCTACGAAGGCCGACGGATCCAGCTGCGCTAACTCACGATATAGATCATCCGCACGGATTGCACGCCCTTCAATCCCCTCATCAGCTTCTGCAAACATGGCAAACCGGTAGAGGAATTCCACAAAACATTTTAAACTTGAATTGACCAATTCGGGGATGCCGGCCTCTAGATCCAAGAACAACACCGAACCGTGGTGCGTATCGAAGAGGAATATCATCTGATCGCAATCCGGCACCTCCCCAACCAAGATCGTAGTGACTGCGTCTCCACCGTCATCTGCGTGAGGTTCCAAGTGAATCCTGCTATACAGGTCCATCTCGCCGCGCAGCGCCGAGCAGTAAACATACGACACACATACAGGAAGAAAATCTATACCCGGATAGGCATCAATGGGCGCTTTGAACTCATCCTTCCACTCATCAACCGGGCAAGGTAGGGTACCTTTCTCTCCTCCCCATGCATCCCAGCAGTCCTTTGTGAAGCGTCCGAAAAATTCAACCAGATCCGCCGTCGGATGATTAGTTATTCGATACAGCTCGAGCATGGCATTAGGCAGCGAAAGATCATCGAGGCCCGCGCGCACGTCTTCCGAGGCTCGGCCGGAATCAATTATAGACTCCATCTGCCGTCTATAGCTGCCGAGAACGCTGTCTTCAGCCAACTCTATCCCGGCGGGGAACAGGGCTAAAAAATCTCCGTCATCGCCATGGTCATCGGAAATAATCGACCTAAGTCGCTCAACCTTCGCGGCTACGTCGACATAGAAAGGGTTCACCATCTGAGCGCTTCGATTCTTGTCTGGACGTTATCTAGCGCACAGGTCGATATCAAGATTTTCGACTGCGCCAGCGCTATCCAATTGCAATCCATGAAAGTGATCTATTTACTTTACTCAAGAATATCAGTCATCGTCGTCAGCGCCATTGATGATGCCGTGCTTCGCATGCAGTTCATCGAGGATGATTTGATGCATCTCTATCATGTACGAAAAGAAATCCACAAAATCTCGATATACCTCAACACTGTCACCACCGCTGATCCATACCACGTTGCCGCCGAGATCAGGAACAGTCGGCCGCACCAAAAGGAAGAGATTTTCACTGCCGATGCCCGCACCGATTGGCACCACTTGAGAAGCAGACAGGCCCACATCCCCGAGCACCGCCTCGGATTCGAATATGTCAATCGATTCCCAGGCAACTTGAGCAGCACCTCCTCCATTGAACTCCACGGTGCCGAATAGGTCAGTGTTCCAATAAAATGCCGACCAGCCATTTGCATGCAGAAGGAATTCCCGATAACACGAAGGCAATACAATATCTAGATTGCCTTCGATGTCGAGCAACTCTGACTCGACGGCGCGTATCCTTGGCAGATCGTAGTCCTGCAAATGGTCAGGATCGGCTCGATCAATATCACTCTTCAGGATGATCATCATCCCAATAAGCGCAGGCCAGTCGGCAGGTTCGCTCATAATCCTACTCAATCTCGAATATGGTTGTCATATAACCTTCGGGATACTTTCCTGATTGCGACCCTAGTATCTTATTTATTCGATCCGTATACGCTCCTCACCCTAGAGGCTTTAGCAACATTGCTTCCGTTGCGAACTAAACTTATCGTAGGAGATGATCGCTCTCGCTACATCTCCCACAACTCTGATCCGATGCCCGCAGCAAGCTCAGCTGCTGCCAGGATTCTCGGGATCTCGGGCGGCATGGCTCGACCGAAGTCATCGTAGACTATATCCATTGGCGACACAAAATGGTCGGCCCCATCGCGACCGCGAACTATCAGAATGTAATTAGAACCTCGCTCATCTGTGATCAGATCCCACTTTGCGTGATGTTCAACCAGAAAAACCTGCGCCACGTATGCCGCCAACATCGTGTGTAACCAGAGCCAATCATCGTCATCCATATGTTCGAAATCTTGACCTGCAATAAACTCGTCGAGAGTTGCCATGAATGCTAATGGATCACTATCCAGATCGATATGATCTGCGTCCAACGCGCTCCGCAATCCACTCAACGACTCCCGACGCTGCCGCTCCCATTCAGTGAGCCGAGAATCTTTGTCGATCATTAAATCTCCATCGGCCTATAGATGCCATACGTGTCGCATTCCAGCACGTCCAGGCTCGTCGATCGACTCTCTACTCGGTCCCGCCCACATGAACTCCCACATAAGATCGTAGCCTGGATCCAATTTTCAGAGAGCAATACATCTCGATTTCCATGACGATTACTCGCCCGTTGCCAAGGTTGAGATGAATTGATCGATATCGTCTTTCAGATACTGGCCGATATCCGTCAACATTTCGACTGTTTCCTTGAGGTGGGTCACATATTCGGGCATGGTGACCCACCATGCTTTGTTGCGAGTAATTACTGCACCGAGGAGATCATCATCGTAAAACCCTCCCGCAGCCTCACTAGGCGCCGTTTCCCGAAGATAATCCAGCGCGATCGGGATCAACCATGGAAGGCCGATGTTCTGGCTTATTAGACGAGCTAACTCGTGTGGTGCCAGCTCGCCAACCGGGCGCTTCCGCAACAAATAAACGGCCTCAACCATGCTTGTTGCAAACTTGGCTGGCTCAGTCCAGCAAACTCCCTCCAATTGTTCGACCGATTTCGCTTTGTCGATGTTCCGGGCCAATGTCACCTGATGATCCTCTCACGGGTGCTACATGCGCGTCACTATTCAGCCGCTCCTCAGCTCGACCATTGTCACGGCAAGCACGATCGAGCGGGTGGCACGATGGTCGCGGCTCGCGCCGCTCACTTCCTTCGACCAATGCTGTGAAGGAAGCCGTTGAGCCGATCTAAAGCTACTGTAACCTCCTTCTTCTTTCTCATCGATACTTCCAAACCTCGTTCGGTCATCTCGTTCGGAGGATTAGCAATCTCTCGCTCTAAGACCCTACGGATCCTGTCGAGTCCATTGCGGGCATTCATAAGATCTGCGATGTGATCGAACGGGACACCAGGGCTCTTCTCGGCGACTACTTCGCCACGGGCTTCACGCCTGGCCGCGTCATAGTGGTTGTGATTCGGTTCGGAATTAATCCGGCCGACAGGATCTTCTTTGATGTTCTCAAACTTGTCCAACGCCCTTTGAGCGTCCTCACGAAGACCGAGGTCGCGGGCGCTAGGCTGCTCCGGAAGACCGCGTCCAGTACCGCCAGATGAACCAGGCGGATATGGCGGGCGGCCGCTCGTAGACACCACGGGGGAGTCGGCCGACTGCCTCGCCGTATTTCCTGGCCGAAGATTCGCGCCGGTCCCGCCTGGCACATTTTGTCCGGCAAGAGGGTTATAGGATTTGCTCGCGCTATTAGTGAAGGTTATGTCCGAACGAGTGGTAACTGTCAGGTCGGTTCGAACACCAAACCCAGGTAGGTCCGAGGTGCGGTATAGGTCGCCTGCGTGGGCTTGGGCTACTTTGACGAGTTGGTTGGCGTCGTTGTTCAGGAGTAGTCGGGATGCTTCGAACTCGATAGGGTCGTTCAGCGCGCGGAAGGTATTGGTGAATACGCTGGTGTTGAGTGGGTCCGGGGTGTGTGCTGCTATTCCTGGGAAGGATGTGTGCGGATTCGGTGCGGTTGCTGCAGAGTTGGGGAGTTGTCTGGGCGTTTCGACGACGGGTGCTTCTGCGTGCAGTGGTGGGGTGCCGGGCTTCGGGGAGAACGTCGGCATCTCGGCCGGTGACATCTCTGCACGCGGAGCAGGGAGCTTGGGCGCTGCTTCCGGAGCCATCGGGGGTGGGTTGCGGGGAATGGAGTCGGGTGGGGCGAGGCGGTTGGGTGGTATGTGTGTGCGGTTGTAGGTGGTGATGTCGTCGAGTAGTTGTTTGGTGTGAAACTCGCTGCCGACCCGGACGGCTTGAGCGGCGGTCTCGGCGCTGGTCATGGCTTCCCAGAACTCGGGTGCCATTCTCCGGACCGCGAGTTTGGCGCCTGCTGCTGCGGCGGCGCCGGGGCCGGGAACGGTGAGCACTACGTTTACGCCGAGTTTGGTTGCGGCCCAGGTGATATCCCATGCGCTGTGGTCGCCCTCGCCGTGGGCTGCCTGCCATAGCACCTTCGACGGTTCGATGAACATGTCGTCGATTGCGCCGTTGGCCAACTCACGGAGGGTGGTGCTGGTTCGGTTCGCTTCCTTGATCTGCTCGAGCAGTTCGGCGTTGGTGAACCTGCGAGGAGGCGCCCATCGTGCTGGTTTGGAGGGGTCGTTGAGGACCGGGACCTTGTCGCGATCGTGGATGAACTTCGCGATCGCGGGGTCGTGCCAGGGGATACCGGCCTGACGCAGCCTGCCCATCGCGGCCGTTTGCAGATCGCGTTCCTCTTGAGTGCGGGCGTCGAAGTGCGCCCACCGAAGGTCGATGCTCTGTTCCTCGATGCTGTACTGCGCCATCGATAGTCGTTGGTATGCCGCGTCGTATGGGTTGTCCGATCCGGGCTTCCACGGGTATGGACCGTTGCGTACGGTCGCCATGTCGGCGGCGAACTGCTCTGGGGTGTAGTGGTAGCCGCTGGTTGTGTAGCCCGGTTCGATACGAAAGGTCGGCATCGGGTTGGTGATCGATTCGGGTACCACACCAGGTGTTGGAGGCACCCCTGTCTCGCACGATGCCGAGACCGTGAACGAAGGCCGGTAGTCGGGGTTGCCGGGCAACGCCATCTCTCCCAACGACGACGGCACCGACGCGGTCGGAGCCGCTTGCTCCGAGCCGTGCGAATTGCCGGGGAGCCCGGCGAACATCCGCTCATACGCGGTCGGCGGCCGCTGTGCCGGCTGGCCAGGATCGGCCGGAGCCGGGTCGGCAGGCGTTGTAGGGGTGTTGGCGGCTGCGGGTGGGGCACCTACTCCGGACAGCTCACCCAGACCCGACGGAACCGACACCGGCGGAGCCGGCGCCACCCCATCAGGCCGGAACATCTGATCCAGCGGCGCCTGCCGCTGAGGTGGCCTGTTACGGCGTGCTTCCTCGACCTGCTGCTGCAGCAATGCATTGTTGGCCTGGTTCTGACGTGTCTGCTCCTCGGGTGTGGCCGCGGGCTCCGAACCTAGCCCTTTCTCAAAACCGATCGTCCTGATCGGCGGCCGGCCCGTACCAGCCGCCACGGGCGGAGCAGACGTCTCCGCCGAAGACTCACCCGTCTCGACAACCGGCTGCAATGGATCCAAACCCACACCGGCAGACGTTGTTTCGGTCCTCAACAACGACCGCGCCGACGCGATCAGATCCTCACCGGCATAGATCCGCTCCAACCGCGCCACCGCACCGGACTCGGTCATCCCCTCGAAATTGTGGACCCGCCCACCCAACTGGGCCGCAGCGGCAGCAGCCTGCGACGAAGCAATGAAACTGTCGGTCAACGCATCCAAATACGCCGCACGACTCGCCACCAACGACGGAACAGGAGTCGTCGGAATTTGAACGGCTCACGATCGGCCATCACGGCACCTCACACATTCAGAAGACGGAGTGCGCCGACCAGACCTCGCCCGTCGAACCACACAAGAAGAAGCCCGAAACGACGAAACGGCCCGGAATACTCCGAGCCGCTGACCGTTTCAGGAAGAGGGGATCAGTTAGTTGTCGCTGTCCATCCAGACCACCGAGTAACGGCCGGTGCGGTGGCCGTCACTCTCGAACTGATCAGCGAAGTTGTGAAACAGCCGATCCTGGACGACACGAGTGGTGTCACCGGGCATCAGCCTCGTGGTCGCGTTGTAGGCACCGAGGCCGAACCCCTTAACGACACGCACGGGACGCTCGTCTGGAAACACAACAACCGACGTCGATGCCAAAACAACCTGACCAGTCCCGATCGATGCGACAGACATACGCACCGACGAACAGAAGACCTTGTACACAGACACCTCCGATCGACAGACGCTGGTAACAGTGAGGTCAGCGGATAAATTGCCTGCAGTGCAGCGCCTTTGACCAGGCGCGTTCGCTATGACATCGGGCAGCCAGCCGAACATCGGCTCGGCATTGATTAGTGCGGGCACAATGACTTCGCACACCCGACCTCAGGCGACACCGACGTCACCTGCCCCCGGATATCGACGACACGGTCCAATACCATTCAGATTGGACGCGATCGGATCTGATTCGAGCAGTACTCGCTCAGACAGGATCGGGGGACACAAGAATCCAACCTAGACAACAAGGTTGGATTCATTAGGGCGCAAAAGGCGCTGAATGCTTCAGCCTAACACTTCAAGATCACCGAACACAAGGCACTCGAGTCGCGAATCACCGACACCCCCGATGAATCGCAAGGCTGGTCACCATTCTCGACGCGCTCTACTCAGTGCTGTTGCTGGCCGGAGAGTTGCTGGGTGATGACGCCGTGGAGGCGTTGGAGGCCGGTGGGGCTTATGCCGCTTTGGAGTTGGCCTTCGATGGTGCGGACGACCATGGCGTCGCTGAGGATTTTCTCGCTGGATTGGATGAGGACGGTGCCCGCGCCGGTGAAGTCGAATTGGCGTTCCTCGCCGGAGTTGACGCCGAAGCGGGCGGCGCCGGCGGCGAGGAAGCTGGAGACCCAGCGCTGGTCGTAGTGGTGGCTCGGGGAGGGGCAATCGGCCCAGCCGACAAGGGATTCCGGGTCGACGCGCAGCGGGGGTTCGGCGAACATGACCGGGCCGTTGGAGGAGGCGAGGAATTTGCCGGTGCCGATGAGGGTGAGGAAGCCGGGGACGATCGACTGGTTCAGCGAAAGGCCCGGTTCGAACGCGAGCAGATTCGCGGCGCGAATGGTGAGGTTGCCGTCGTCGAGGTCATAGGAATTGATGTTGTAGCCGCGGTCGCCGATGATCAGCTTGCCCTGTCCCTCGGCCACCACGTAGTCGCCGGTGAACAGCGGCGCCGAAAACTGTTGCGACACCATCTGCAGCAACCCGCCCTGCAGTCCGTGGGTGAGCAGCTGGAAGCGCATCTGCCCGTAGTAGGCGATCATCGCGCCCTTGCGCATGAACCACGGCTTCACCAGGTCGATACAGTAGGCGTAGTCGTTTCCCGGGATGTTGTCGCTCTCACCGAGATTCATCGGGTTCAGGATCTGGGACATGCTCACAACTTCTCTTCGGAGGCCTGCACGTAGACGACACCCTGTCCGGCACAGTGCAACTGCATGGCTTCACCGGAGCCGCGGCCCACCGCGTCGCGCCAGCTCAGCGCCGTCTTCAATTCGGTCTGCACATTCCCGTACGCCGCGACGAACGCCTGCGGATCGACGACCACCGGATATTGGCCGCCCACCGGCAGTTCCAGGAATCCGCCGTGCGCGAGCAGCACCGCGGCACCCTGCCCGGACAGCTGCGTGGTGAACATGCCCTGCCCGGTGAGCGCACCGCTCGCGGCACCGCGCAGCGCGCCCATCAGGCCACCGCCACCGCCGCCGCCCGAACTCATCACGGAGACAATCGAACTCTGCAGCTGGGCGGTGTTGGCCAGCAGCCGCGAGGCCTCGACCCGCAGCACCGCGCCCGGCTGCATCTGCACCACATGGACTTCCAGTCCCGCGAACCCGTAGTGCACCTCGCCGTTGCCCTGGGCAAGCATGGTCCGCTCGTGCTCACCGGCCATCATCCGGCCCGCCATCCGCATCAGCCCGCCACCGCCGCCCATGCCCTGCGCACCCGGAATCTGGTGCGGCGCAAAGGAAATATCGCCGGTGTAGAACAGCATCGCGCCGTTGCGGGCGACCACGCCGCCCGCCATCCCGACGTCGACCTTGACGACCTTGCCGTTGACCTTCTCGAACATCCGCCCCGCCCTTACCGTTCCGCCGGCTGGATCAACACCACGCCCTGACCGTCCCAGCGCAGCGAGAACGCCTCACCGGCGTCCTGGCCGACGAGGGTGCGCCACGAGACGTCGGTGACGAAGGACTGATTCAGGTTGCCGCGCGCGGCGACGAACGCGTCCGGATCGACGACCAGCGGAAACTGCGGCGACACCTCGAGATGGATCAGCGGCCCGCCCGCCGACAACAGCGCGACCTGGCCCTGTCCGCTCACCGTGGTGGTGAACAGGCCCTGTCCGCTGGAGGCGCCGCGTAGCCCGGTGAAGCGGACGTCGGTGCGCAGATTCCCGGCGAAGGCGAGCAGCTGCTGCGATTCCACCTGCAGCGTCTCGTTGTTGAGGTCGATCACGGTGACGTGCTGGCCGTTCACCGCGAAGAAGACCCGCCCGTTGCCGGTGCATTCCATCAGCGAGAGCTTCTCGCCGGTGGCCCGCCGCTTGAGTCCGGCGATCACACCGTCGCCGCCGCCGAATCCGGCGGCCTTGAACTGCACATTTCCCTCGTAGGCGATCATCGAGCCGGAAATCGCGCGCAGACTGGTCCCCGCGAGATGGGCTTCGATCACCTTCTTGGACTGTTCGAACAGTTGCGCCATAGGAGAGTTTGCCTGCTGTCTGGATCGGGAACATGACGAAAGTCGCCGCATTCCAACTGCGTTGCGTCACGATAACCGATGCTCGCGGGGCGGTCCGAGGTGTTAGGCGGTTTACTCCGGCGCTCGCCTGGACGTTTCTCGTAGAGTGGCAAGCGAAAACACCGACAAGCGAAGGGTCGATCTTGTCCGCAACACTCGCCAAAGGCCAGAACGGCCCGCTGGCCGGCAACGACGTGGTGATATCCGTCCAGCTCACGGCGCCTGCCGACCTGTCGGCACTGCTGGTGACCGAACGGGGCAAGGTCCGCTCGGACGCGGACTTCGTATTCTTCAACCAGCCGAGCGGGCCGGGGGTGAACCTGCTACCCGCGCCGCAGGGGCAGCCCGCATCGCTGGCCGTCGCGCTGAATTCGGTGCCGCCGGATATCGATCAGATCCGCGCCGTGATCACCCTCGACGACGCGTCGAGCAGCTTCGGCCGGTTCCCCGCGCCCACCGCGATCGTGTCCGACTCCGCGGGTAATCGCTTGTACGAGTACCGGATCGACGGACTGCAGAGCGAATCCATCGTGATCGCGCTCGAGCTGTACCGGCGGCAGGGCAGCTGGAAAGTCCGTGCGGTCGGCCAGGGCTATGCGGGCGGATTCGCCGCACTGGTCACCGACCACGGCGTGACCGTCGACGAAGCGCCTGCCGCCCAGCCTGCCGCCCCCACGCAGCAGGCGCCGACCTACCCGCCGCAGCCGCCGACCCAGCAGGCGCCGCAGTATCCCCCGGCCGGTGGTTACCCGCCGCCGCCCGGCCCCGGCTTCCCGCCGCCGCAGGCCGGTGGCTATCCGCCGCCGCCCGGCCCGGCGCAGGGCTATCCGCCGCCGCCGCAACCGCCGCAGCAGCAGCCGCCCGCCGAGGTCAACCTCAGCAAGGACCGGCCGGTCAGCCTGCAGAAGGGCCAGCGGGTCACCCTGCGCAAGGAGGGCGGCACCGCGCTGACCTTCGTGAAGATGGGTCTCGGCTGGGATCCGGTGCGCAGCCGCGGCATGTTCGGCAACCGGACCGTCGATATCGACCTGGACGCGTCGGTGGCCATGTTCGCCGAGGCGAACCTGATCGATGTCGCCTACTACGGACAGCTGACCTCCAAGGACGGCTCGATCCGGCACCAGGGTGACAACCTCACCGGCGAGGGCGAGGGCGACGACGAGGTGATCCTGGTCGACCTGACCCGCATCCCGGCGCACGTCACCACGGTGCTGTTCATGGTGACCTCCTACAAGGGGCACACCTTCGAACAGGTGCAGAACGCGTTCTGCCGCTTGGTCGACGGCACCAACAACGCCGAATTGGCCAGGTACACCCTCGCGGGCGGTATGCCGTTCACGGCGATGGCGATGGCCAAGCTGTTCCGCGTCGGCAACGACTGGAAGATGCAGGCGCTCGGCGAGGGCTTCATGGCCAAGCATCCCGGCGAGGCCGTACCGCAGCTCGGCAGGTTCCTGGCGGTCGGCTGAGCAAGGACGAAGACGGGAAACCGGGGGCGTAACACCGTGATCGAGTTGAAGGCGGGCCAGAACACAGCGCTGGCCGCCGAAGTGGTCGTATTCGGCGCGAAAGGGGAGGCCGCACTGGATGTTTCGGCATTGGTGGTAGCCGACAACTTCCGCGTGTTCGACTCCGACGATTTCGTGTTCTACAACCAGCCCGCCACCGCGGGCGTGCGCCTGAGCGGCGGCGAGGTGACGATCCGGCTCACCGAGGTGCGCGGTGACGCGCGCTCGGTGCTGCTGGTGGTGAGCGCCGATCCGGCGGCGCCCGCGCGGTCGGGCGGGCTCGGCACGGTGACCGCGCGGCTGACCGGAAACGGTGCGCCGCTGGCGGAATTCATCACCACGCCCGCCTTCGGCGAGGACGCGCTGATCTGCCTGGAGCTGTATCGGCGCGGCGACGGCTGGAAGGTGCGCGCCATCGGCCAGGGCTACGCGGGCGGCCTCGCGGTACTGCTCACCGCGCACGGCGTCGAGGTCGACGGTGAGCCGGAGGACGAATCACCCGAGGTGACACCGGCTTCCGCGGCGCACACGATGAGCGCACCGCCCGCGGCGGTGGCCGGCGGGGCGCCACTGGAGGTCGAGCACGGCCTGGAGCGGCTGTGGATGATCTTCGAGGATGCCGCACGCTCGGCCGCCGCGCTGGTCTCCTCGCTCGACTACGCCGCGCGCAGGCTGGACAACGAACTGTCGGCCGCCGTCTCCGATCCCGCGACCAGGAATACCCCCGCCGCCGAGGCCGCCCGCCAGGCGGCCCAGCGGCGCAGCGATGAACTGATCGCCCAGGCCGAGGGCAATCACCACCGCGACAGCACACACCTCATGCGCGAAATCGCCGACGCGGACCGGATTCTTCCGCCCGCCCTCGCCTCGTGGGACTCCCCCGCCTGGGACGGCGAAGCGGTGCCGAGCGACGGCATCCGCCTCGGCGAGCTGTACGCGCTCGACCGTGGCAGGCTGCGGGTGCCGTACTGCGTGCCGATCCCGCTGACCCGTCCGCTGTGGATCGACACCGAAACCTCCGCCGCGGCAGCGCCGGTCGTCGGCGCCCTGCTGGCCAGGCTGATCGCCGCCGCGCCGGATCGGCACACCGTCATCGACATGATCGATCTGACCCGGTCCTTCACCGGATTCGCCGGGCTGCTGACCCCGATGCTCTACGGTCCGCCGATCACCGACCACTCGGATATCTCGGCCCGGCTGCAGGCACTGGTCGACGCCGCCGAGCTCGCCGAAATCGCCTACAACAGCAACGCTTTCACCCCGCCCACCGAACACCGGGTGTTGCTCGCCGCCGATTTCCCGCACGGCTATCAGGCCTCCGACGTCACCCGCATCGGCCTGCTGATGGCCCGCGGCGAGCTGATCGGCCTGTCCATCGTGATCGTCGGCACCGACGAATCCGATTCGCCCGACAGCACACTCGCCATGCTCGCCCAGAACTGCCGCCACCTACCAACCATCGAAGGCACCCCGCTCTTCGACCCATGGACCGGCAGCCCCTGGCTACTCGACCTCGACCTACTCCCCACCGAACCCGAGCGCCAGGCCCGCCTCCTCCGCAACAACCACTGACGGGTCCGCAACCACCACCAGGTGCGGCTCACCACACAGCAAAGGTAATAATCAGACAATCTGATTCCATGAAAGTGATGACCGCAACCGAGGTTGCTCGCAACTTATCCGCGGTGCTCGATCAAGCCGAGCACGGCGAGACCATCTCGATTACCCGAGGTGGCCGCCGCATCGCACTGTTAGCCCCCGCAACACGCACCAACGGTGCCGACCTGATTGCCTTGTTCGCAGAACACGAGACCCTCGATGGGTTTGCCGAGGATGTCGAAGAAGCCCGCCGAACCGTGATCGATGGAGTGAGTGCTGAATGGGACGACGCCTGATTCTCGATACCGGCGTGATCATCTCGGCAGAGCGGAAGAAACTCGATCTGTCACAGGTCCTACGCCCTGACGACGATGTCGCGATCGCAATGATCACCGCATCCGAAGTGTATTTGGGTGTTGAACTCGCTGACGCTGCCCGGCAGGGAGCCAGGAAGTCATTCGTCGATGCCTTCCTGGCCGCCACTCCGATCGAGGACTACTCACTTGACGTCGCGCGCGAGCACGCCCGAATGATGGCGCACGTCCGCCATGCAGAGAAACCCAGGGGCGCACACGATCTCATCATCGCAGCGACGGCGGCGACAACCATCCGCACGGTTGTCACCACCGAAAAGAAGGCCGATCTCGGAGCCCTTCCGGGCGTGAACTGCCTGGTGTGCACAGTTCCATAGCCCACGACCCACTCACTCGCGCAGCTGTACCGGGAGGGCGGACAGGCGGCTTCCTTGGATTCCGCCGAAGTCGGTTTGCCGGAGTTCGGCGTACGGGACGGTGAGGCGGGCGTGCGGGAAGGAGGTGCGGAGGGTGCGCACTACGGCGGCGAGTTCGAACTGGGCGAGGTGGGCGCCGGTGCAGTAGTGCGGCCCCGCACCGAAGGAGAGGTCGCGGCCGTTCGTTCGGCGTGGGCCGGTGTTGATGCCCTGGATATCGATGAGCAATGGGGAGCCCGCGGCGAGGCGCACGCCGGCCAGGGTGATATCGGCCGTGGTGAAGCGCCAAAGGGTAAAGGGCGCAGGCGGATGCATGCGAAGGGTCTCGCGCACCAGTTCTTCGATCGGCGGTTCATCCGCCGGATCACGCTCGGGATCGAGTACCCCCGCCAGCAGAAATCCGAGCACCGGATCGGTCGTCAACTGCCCGGCATAAATCAGGGTGAACAGTAGGTAGTGCAGCTGCTGGTCGGTGACCTCATCGGTGAGCCGATCACGAAGTGCGACAGCGAGACCGTCACCTCCCGCCCGCAACGCCGCCGCACCCAGATCGGCGAAAGCGGACATCGCCATGCCGACGTCGGCCTGATCGTCGCTGTACATCCGACGGCATGCGGCGATCGCCTGCTCGATGCGATCGACAGGGACGCCGAGCAGATCGCAGATCACGGTGAGCGGATAGCGGGTGGCGAAATCGGCCATCAGATCCACCGTGTCGCCCGACTCCGCACACACCGTCAGCAACGTGTGCGCGAACGCCGCCATCCGCTCGACGTACCCACCCATCCGCAGCGCGGTGAACAGCGGAGCGTGCGCGGCACGCAGTCGCGTATGCGTCGACCCATCGGAGGTGGTGAGCGAAAGCTGCTCCGCGGCAGGCGGTTCCAGCCCAGCCGTGCGCGGATCCCAGTGCGTGGGCGCGAGGCCGGGATCTTTGGCGATCTGGGGATGGACGAAAACCCGGCGGGCAAGGGCCTCGTCGGTGACGATCCACACCGGCCCGCCCGCCCGGCCTTCCACTCGGACAATGGGTCCCGCGGCGCGCAGCACCGCGCGGGCGGGGTGGGGTTCGTCGATGCCACGAACGGTGACAGCGAACGGATCGATGCCGATCTCCGGCGCGAGGGTCATCACATCTCCTCGAAGACTCTGTCCGGCCGACAGGGAGCAGGCCGAGTTCACACGTCGCACAACACAATTGCCGCATAGAGCAGCTACTGTGCAACACAGCGAAACTAGCACAAATTCGCTGCGCGACGCAGCGATCAACCGGAACGAGCGCCATGCCGAAGGCAAACCAGGAACGAGAATCCCTGCTCAGCGAGCTCACCCGTGCCGCGGTGCCGGGCTGGGCGATCCGTGTCGTACAGCTCAACAGCGTCGTCGCCACCAGCCTCGGGGTCACCGACACCGACGTCCAATGCCTGCACGTGCTAGGCCAATACGGTCCGGCGACACCCGGCACGCTCGCCGCGCGGGTGAACCTGACCACCGGCTCCGCCTCGCGCATGATCGACCGCCTGGTCGCCGCCGACTGCGTCCGCCGCATCCCCGACCCCGCCGATCGCCGACGGGTTCTCATCGAACCCACCCAGGCGGGGCTGGACCGAGTGACCGCCGCCTACTCAGGCCTGATCGCGCGCACCAGGGATGACCTCGCCGACTTCACCGAGGACGAAATCCGGGTCCTGCTCCGTTTTCTCGCCTCCGCGGAACACAGCACCGCGACCGAAATCCAGCGGCTGCGCGCCTGATCACGCGCACTCCGCGGCCGAAGGCACCGAAAATCAGTGGCGTCGACGGGTTCTCGCGCCATAGCCTGCGGCGATGAGTAATTCGACAATGGCGCCCACACGGGGCGTTACCGGGCAGCCGCGGCCGGAGGGCCGGCGCGGGGCGCGGATCGCGGACAAGGTATGGACGGGGCTGCGGCCCAAGCGGATCGGGCGGGATCAGCGGGATTCGGGGATCGACTACCTCGCGCCCGTGCGGTGGATTCCGCGCTAATCGTTCAGTAGGTCAATCAGTGAGTTGGGGCGCGGCGTCGATGAACCAGTCGATGATTTCCTCACCGGCGAGTATGCCGGAAGATCGCGTGACGGTCAGGTTGGGGCTGGTCCAGTTGAGCTGTTCCAGCTCGCCGTGGCGGGGGCGGATGGCGGAGTCGGCGGCGCGCAGCATTTCGGCATCGAGCGCGCCGTCGCCCGCCGCGAGCGTCTTCGCATCCCGGGATAGCTCACCCGATTCGAGCAGCCTGCGCCTGACCTCGGCGACGGCGTGGCTCTTGCACACCGCCTTGGGCATCGTATAGATCTTGCGGCCCTGCTGGGAGGCCGACCAGCCGCGCGCCTGGCACCACGAATCCCATTCGGCGAGAAAGTCTTCGGGCACGAGCTTGGGCTTGACCACGAGATAGCAGAACAGATGATCGGCGATGCGGAACTTGGTCGCCCAGGAATCATCGATCCTGGCGCGTAGCTCCGCGCTCACCTCCGACAGCGTCGCACCACTCGCGCGCACCTGCGCATCGATATCGATGCGCCAGCGCATATCGGGCACACCGTCGACCAGAATATTGCCGCCATTGCTGGTGATGGCGTATCGCCAAGGCGCACCGGGCAATTGGATGCGACCGAACTGCTTGATGGTCCGCGTGGTGGTGGGGATGACGGCGGCGGGCTGGGTCAGCGTATGCATCCGCAGCGCCGCTGCCGTCGTCATGAACGACAGCGGCGCGCCCTCGAGATGTTCCACGCAGACCGTCGGCACCTCCGCGGTCGCGCTGAACGCGTTGCGCGAGTAGATCATCGTCCGGTCCAGGTCGGTGGCGACCAGCGTCTGACGGCGCTGGGCGTCGGCATCGCCCGGTCTTCGTAGGTACATCACTGCTGCACGTCCTTGATCAGCCCCATGCACGAGTAGGCGAGGTCGGGCACCACCTCGACCGGCACGCCGCGCGCCGCGGCGAGCAATCGAATATGGGCGTGTTCCGGAGCATCCGCATCACGCACGAGTACCCGCCACGGCAGCCGCCGCAACAACACTCTGGTGGTTTCGCCGACACCGGGTTTCACGAAATTCACGCTGGCGATGCCGTATTCCTCGCGCACACGGTCGACCGAGGCCCAGCCGGTCCAGGTCGGCGTCCGGTCCCCGTCGCGAACGGCCGCGAGCGCGGCGGGCACCCGGGGGCGGACGGCGTCGAAGGCGTCACTCACCGTATCGAGCAGCCGCTCGGACACGTCGTCGACCGCCAGGTCGCGATAGAACTTGGCACCGTGGAAATCGCCGGGCCCGATCAGCGTTTCGTTGAGCACGGTGCGCGAGATCAGTCCGGACACCGTCGAATTCAGGCAGGCCGAGGCGATCAGGAAATCGTCGCGGGTGCCGTAGGTGCGCACGCAATGCCCGGGATCGGCGAGCACGGCGAGTTCGTCGTTGAACCGCGCGCCGCCCGCCGCGTGATACGCGTCGAGCGCCTCGGTGAGCTCACGGGTGATCGCGCCCTTGCCGGTCCAGCCGTCGACGAACACCACCGACGCCGGATCATGATGGCGGGCAAGGTAGTCCAGCGCGACCGCGTCGATGCCACGATCGCGCACGATGGAGACCGCGTAGTGCGGCACGTCCAGGCTCGGCAGATCGGCGCCGCGACCGTAGCGCAGCCAGCGCCGCATCAGGATGCCGATCGGCGTGCCCGCCCTGGCCAGCGAAACGAGCACCACATCGTTGCCACGCTCGGCGACAACGAGTTCCGAGACGGTGGCGACCGCGAGCGCGAGCCGCTCGGCACTGTCCGCGAGCACCTCGTCGAACAGCGACCGGTAGGCCGCATCCGGCTGATACTCGATCGGCAGCGACTCCGCGTAATGCGCAGCGCCGGACTGGATCCGCCGCTCCCGCTCGGCCACATCGGCCTCGAGATCGATCTCGGACAGATCCTTCAGCAGCCAGGAAACCTCCTCGCGCGCATACGATCCGAACTCCGGACCGTGCAGCGGAACAGGGTTGGCCAGTACTTGCGACACCGCGTTCGACTCCAGCACATCATCGTTTTCCAGTAGGTCACCCGGCCGCTCGCGCACCGCATCTTCGCCGTGCGCGCCGACCACCGGCAACACCGCCAGCATGACATCGGATCCAGACCCTGTCACGTCAACGAATCCACCGTCGGCAACGACTTCGCAACTATCGGACCTGCCCGAATCCGCCCGCTCGGCATGCAGCATGCGCGGATCGGCCTCGGGCAGTACAGCAAGCAGCACATCGGATCCGGAGGCCGTCAGCACGTCGACCAATCCGCCGTCGGCCACGAGCTCGGCGGTGTCGGCGGGGGTATCGATAACGACGACCAGGATCGGATTCGCGGCCGGTGCCGCGGTACTCGCACCCCACTCCGCGGACCACGCGGCGTTGTACAGATAGCGCGGCTGCTCCTGCCCCACCTCCGGCGCGGTGAACCGGAAGCCCCTGCGCAGCGGATAACCCGGTTCGTCCAGTACATACGCCGGTGAGCGCGTGGTCGTCTGATAGCGGGTCGGCGTGCCGGACTCCGCGAGGCCGACCGCCAGGCGCAGCGGCAGGTACATCAATTCCTCGTGCCCGAGCACGATGGCGGGCCGCCCCGGTGCGTCGGCCGCGAGCCGCGCGCGCAGCACCCCGACCGCGGCGACCACCGCGGACTCGAACGCCACGGCATCGGAGTCGAGAATCCCGTGCCTGCCGCCCTCCGGCACCGACGCGGGCCACGGCAGTACCACTCGGCCGAACGAACCACGCTGTGCCGCAATCGGATTCAGCTCAGGATCGGGCATCTCGGTGACCGCGTCGACCAGCCCGTCCGGCAGCACGGTGCTGCCGGAGGCCAGGCATACGGTGTCGATGGTCGCACCGAGTTCGGCTGCCACCGTTTCGAATTCGGCGCGCTGCGCCGCGGTGCGCATATCGACGAGCGAGGCGAGCACGTAGTGCGCGCGCGGCGAGAACGCGTGCAGCGCGCGCACCGCGTCGATGGCCGTCGCACCCGTGGAGATCTCGTCGTCCACCAGCACCAGCGGCAGATCGTTGACGAAGATGTCGGCGGGCGCGGGCTGCAGCAGATGCGAGGTGGCGTGCGAATGCCCCTCCTCGAAACCGGTCAGCGTCGCCGCCGTCGGCACGTCGCGCCGCGTCGAGTGCAGATAGCAGCTCGCACCGATCCGCGCGGCCACGCAATGCCCGAGTCCCGTCGCGGTTTCGGCGAATCCGAGGACGACGGCGGCGCGCCCGCCGAGCACCTCGCGCACCAGATCACCGAGCCGGTTCCCCGCGTCGAGCACCACCCGCGGATCGGTCGGCAGATGCTTGCCGAGCACCGTCGACACCAGCAGATGCGCCCTGCGCTTGTTGTTGCGCCGCAGACCGGGCAGCAACAGCGTGTCGATCGGCAGCTCGGCGGGCAGTACGTCCGAGGCATGCACCACGAACGACTCCGCATGCCGCAGCTCGATACCGAGATTCTCGGTCGCCCAAGGGACAAGCCCGAGCGAATTCATGCTGTATCCATTTCGGTATGAGCGGAGCGCTGCGTGGTCACGCTTCGCAGCCGCCTCCGCGCTTGACCGCTCATACGGTCACCATCGCGGTCAGCAGGTCCACGAACGACACACCTTTGTTCGCGACACCGAAAACCCGTGCGCGCAGCAAGGTCTGCCGCGCCCAGCTGCGGTGCGGCCGCATCTCGTTCATCTTGTTCCGGTATTCCGAGGCCGCCACCCCGCCGACATCGACCTGCAGGATGTCGAGCGCATCGGAGTACTCCTCGTGCGTCACCACCGACAGCGCGTGTACCGCGGCCACGTGCGACGGATGGATAACCGTCTTGCCCTGAATGCCGTTGGCCCGGTCGAGGGTGATCTCCCGTAGTAGCCCATCCAGATCCCGGCTGACCAGGTACTGACGGAACGGCACCGCATCGGATTCTTCGAAGGGCGCCGTGCGCAGCAGCGGCCGGAACATCCGCTCGTGATCGGCGAAGTACTCCCACACCGGCCCGGTGATGACGAATCCGGTACCGTCGGCGCGACCCAGGTAGTTCACGATATCGGCGATCACGTCCGCGACCACCCGCACGTCGTAGATGGTCAGGTCGCGGTCGCGCCGGATACCGAAGGTCGAGCACATATCGGTCGCGCCGACCCGCACCGCGAGCACCCGCTCGCGGTGTTTGGCCAGCAGCGCCGCGATCTGGGTCAGCTCGTGATCCCTGGTCTGCCGGTGCACCAGCTTCGCCGATTCCAGCACCGGCATCCCGAAGACCGGGCGACCCAGTTGTTCCTGCGCATCGGCAAGCGCCGCAAGGTATCTCGGCCCAGACGCGCTGCCGAACTTGGGGAAGACGAATCCGGTGAGCACCGCACCGCCCGGTCCGAGCTGCGACACGATCTCGGTGATCGACTCGGGATCGCGCACCCGCACGAACAGCAGCGGATTCGGATCCTCGCTCGCCGCAAGCAGATCCAGCGTCGCCACGGTCTGCTTCTTGGCCACGTCGAGGTCGTCGTCGGCGACGGCGTCCTCCAGGTCGATCACCATCGAGCACACGCCGCGCGCGGCCCGCCTGCGGATGGTGTCCGCCAGATCGGGCCTGGTCGCGGGTGCGTAGAGCGTCGCGCCGAGCGCGACGGCCAGTATGTCCCGGTCGGCCTCGTCGCCGAACGGTTCGGGTTGCCGGTGGAAAAGGTGGCGCGCCTGCGGCCCTTCCAGTTGCCGAAAGTGGCGCAGTGGCAGTCGCTTCCGCAGGGACACCTCTTCGCGGTGCTCCTCGGGCCCTTCGTGGTCACACTTCGCTGCCGCCTCCGGGCCTGTCGCTCGCACCGCAGCGGTCATCGGGGGCCCATCCTCATTCTCGTCGTGATCCTGCTTGTTTTCTCATTCGATCCACTACTCCGGCGATGAAATCGCCCACGGTATCCAGCTCGGCAACATAGGCCCAGTAGTCGGGGTGCCGCCCCGACAGTGCCTCGGTGATTCGATCGATCCGTTCGACCTGTGCATCGAGCACAGATCCCCATTCGTCGGCGAGCCCTCGGCCCACCGCGAGCATTTGCGCGTCCCGCAGCCGAAATCGTACGGCCTTGGCCTTGTCTTGCGGATTCTCGCGGACCTCGCGCAGCAGCGTCAGCCGTTTGGTGACGGCGTCGACCAACCGGTCGGCATCTGCGAGGTGCTCACGGGCGGATGTGGTCAGATCAAGTGCAAACTCCGGGTTGTTCTCGGCCAATGCCGCACGCGCCCCCGACAGGGCTGCGTCCGCGGCATCGATGGCCCGTTGACTTTCCCGCCCATTGTTAGCCAGATCGGCCGAACTTGCAGCATTGAACTCACGCAACAACGCCGAGAAGGCCGGATCGAGCCGCTCGGAGCGGGTGCGAACGGCATCGAGCCTGGTGCGCACCGAACTGATCGCGGTGGTTGCCGCGGCCTGCCGAGATGGGGCCTGCGCCAAGGTTTCCGACAATTCCCTGGTCGCCGCGTCGAGCCGATTCGCGGCCTCCCTGCGCGCGCCCGGGGTCGCCGCGGCGGCCTCCACTGTGATCAGAGCCTCATCGACGGCGGCAGCGCCCGCGCGCACCGACGGGTAGTTCGCGTACGGGGATTCGGCGGCCTGCCCGCGCACCCGCGCCGCGGCGAGGGTGACCTGCTGAACCAACTGCGGCACCGTACCGAGCAGAGCGACGGCATGTTCGAGCTGCCCCTGGTTGCCACTGTAAAAACCGTCAACCGCCCTAGCCGCGTCGTTGAGCTGTCGCAGCGCCGCGTCGACCCGCGCCTGGCCCTGCGGCAGCGCGGTGTCGTCGCGTTCGGCGGCGTCCAATTCCTCGTTCAAAGCCAGATACGCGCCCGCCGCCTCGTAGCAGCGGGCGCGCACCGGATCCCAGCTCGCGGCGAGCCGCCGATCCGGGAACATCTGCGTCGCGGCCTCGACGGCGGCTTCCGCCGCGCTCTGCCGCTTGTCCATGTCGAGAAACGCCGCCGTCAGCCCCGGCCGCGCCTGTTGAATCCATCCGGAATTCCCGGACGAGCGGAACCACCCGCGCCTACGCCCTGCCACGAACCTGATGGTATGCGGCGGTCCGTCGTGCCCGGCGCACACTGCCGAAGGAAGATGTACCTGTTCGCCGAGGGTTTCCCTGGTTTCTACGCAAGTTCGGTGAAACCTATTACTGTCGTATGGCGTACCCGGCGATACGGACATGCTGGGACCAAGCAGGCAGACGATTGAAAGGGATCCCGCATGGGTGTCAGTTTGTCCAAGGGCGGCAATGTCTCGCTGACCAAGGCAGCGCCTAACCTCACCGCGGTTTCGGTCGGTCTGGGGTGGGATGTTCGGACCACTACCGGTACCGATTTCGACCTGGACGCGAGCGCCATCGCGACCGGCGCGGACAAGAAGGTCCTCTCGGACCAGCATTTCGTGTTCTTCAACAACCTGAAGTCGCCGGAAGGCGCCATCGAGCACGCGGGTGACAACCTGACCGGTGAAGGTGAGGGCGACGACGAGGTCATCAACGTCGACCTGGCCAACACCCCGCCGACCATCGAGAGCATCTTCTTCCCGGTCTCGATCTACGACGCGGAAACCCGTCAGCAGTCGTTCGGCCAGGTGCGCAACGCCTACATCCGCGTCGTCGACCGCAGCAACGGCTCCGAGCTCGCGCGCTACGACCTCACCGAGGACGCCTCCACCGAGACCGCCATGGTCTTCGGCGAGCTGTACCGCAACGGCGCCGAGTGGAAGTTCCGCGCCATCGGTCAGGGCTACGCGTCGGGTCTGGCCGGCATCGCTCGCGACTACGGCGTCAACGTCTAAGGACGTTCACGAACGTCCAGGCGGCACAGGGCCGCCCGAAGGGGCTCGGATCACCGGGCCCCTCTTCGGATGTGGTCAGGAACCTGATCTGATGGACGCGCGTTAGACAACCAACCGGTTCATCGAATACGGCTGCCTGCTCGGCTCCTCGGACATTACGAAAGGTCCCCTCGTGGTCCTGCGCATTTTCGGCTTCTCCATCGTCGTGACAGTGGTGTCGCTGATAGCAGCGTTCCTGTACGGCGGACCGACCGCGTTCGCACTCGCCGCGATCCTCGGCGTACTCGAGGTGTCGCTGTCGTTCGACAACGCGGTCATCAATGCCACCGTGCTGGAGCGGATGAGCGAGTTCTGGCAGAAGATCTTCCTCACCATCGGCGTGGTTATCGCCGTATTCGGTATGCGCCTGGTCTTCCCGCTGGCGATCGTCTGGATCACCGCGGGCCTCGATCCGGTGAAGGCCTTCGACCTGGCGCTGAACCCGCCCGCGGACGGCGCGCTCGAATTCCCGGACGGCAGCCCGAGCTACGAGAAGCTGCTGACCGACGCGCATCCGTCGATCGCGGCGTTCGGCGGCATGTTCCTGCTGATGCTGTTCCTGAACTTCATCTTCGAGGAGCGCGAGATCACCTGGCTCAGCTGGCTGGAGAAGCCGCTGGCCAAGGCGGGCAAGATGGATATGCTCTCGGTCGTCGTCGCGGGCATCGGCCTGCTGCTCACCGGGGAGTTCCTGGCCAGCGACGCGGATCGGTCGATCGTGCTGATCTCCGGCCTGCTCGGCATGATCACCTATATCGCGGTCGACGGGCTCGGCTCGCTGTTCCATACCGAGGAGCATGACGCCGAACACGCGACCGGCCCGTCCGGGCTGGTCAAGGCCACCGGCAAGGCCGCGTTCTTCCTGTTCCTCTACCTCGAGGTGCTCGACGCGTCGTTCTCCTTCGACGGTGTCATCGGCGCCTTCGCCATCACCTCCGACCCGATCATCATCGCGCTCGGCCTCGGCCTGATCGGCGCCATGTTCGTCCGGTCGATCACGGTGTACCTGGTGCGCAAGGGCACCCTGTCGGAGTACGTCTACCTGGAGCACGGCGCGCACTGGGCCATCGGCGCGCTGGCCGTGATCCTGTTCGTCTCCATCAAGGTGCATATCCCCGAACTCGTCACCGGCGGTATCGGTGTCGCGCTGATCGGCGCGGCATTCGTCACCAGCATCATCCGCAATCGGCGTGAAGACGCCGAAGAAGTGGAGGGCGAACGAGAAGCCACCCCGGTAGGCTGATTCTCGGCGAGTAGCCCGAATCCAAAGCGGCAGCGGCCCTCACCGCTGCCGCTTTTTCATTCCTACGGAGGGGGATCGAGATGACGACGAACAATCCCGGCGTCAACTTGTCCAAGGTGACGCTGTCGAAGGCGACGCCGAGCATCAACCTGACCAAACCCGGTGAGTCGCAAGGGGTCATGCGGGTCAACCTGAACTGGTCGGCGGGCTCGAAGGGCGGATTCTTCAAGCGGGCCAAATCCATCGACCTCGATCTCGCCTGCCTCTACGAGCTCGCCGACGGTTCCAAGGGCGTCGTGCAGGCCCTCGGAAACAGCTTCGGCTCCTTGAACTCCGAGCCGTTCATCCAGCTCGACGGCGACGACCGCAGCGGTTCCTCCACCGGCGGCGAGAACATGCACATCAATCTCGCCAAACCCGATGCGTTCAAGCGCATCCTGATCTTCGCCTTCATCTACGAGGGCGTGCCGAACTGGGCCGCCGCCGACGGTGTCGTCACCCTGTTCCCCACCTCGGGTCCGCAGATCGAGGTCCGCCTCGATTCACCGGTGGACGGGGCCCGCTCGTGCGCCATCGCGCTGCTGCAGAACCAGGGGCACGGCATCACGGTGCACCGCGAGGTGCACTACATCAACGGTGCGCAGCGCGAGATCGATGAGGCCTACCGCTGGGGCATGAACTGGAAGAGCGGCCGGAAGTAACTCACCGCACCGCCACCGGCTCCGGGCTCGGCACCGGGGCCGGTTTGGTCGCCTTGCGCGAGGCGAACACCATGCCGATCAGGCCGACGGCGAGCCCGGCGATCGTCAAGGGCCGCAACGGTTGTCCGACGGCCAGCCAGGCCAGGATCGCCGTCGCCGCCGGTGTGGCGAACAGCAGCCTGCTCACCTTGGTCGCGTCCCAGCGCCGCAGCATCCAGTTGAACATCAGGAAGCCGACCATCGAGTTGATCAGCACCATCCAGACCAGTGACGCCGCGAACCGGCCGCCGTCCCAGATGTGCAGCTGCCCCGTCGCCCAGGCGAGCAGCCCGGCGACCGGCGCGCTCGCCATCATGTGCACGGCGGTCGCCGCGCGGGAGTCGACGGTCGGCACGAAGCGCTTCTGATACACCGTGCCGAGGCTCAAGCCGAGCAGCCCGACGCCGCACAGCGCCAAGCCGGTCAGCGACAGCGAGGTCTGGTCGGCCACCGCGAGCGCGACGCCGACACCGCCGATGACGAAGCCGAACCACTGTCGCGCGGTGACGGTTTCGCCGAGGAAGCCGGCGAACAGCGCGATCAGCACCGGGCTCAGGCCCTGTACCAGCGCGACCACCGCGCCGGGCACGTGCTGCCCCATCGCGGTGTAGAAGCCGCCGAACTGCACGATCTGCATCAGCAGCCCGGCGACGATCACATGCGGTAGCTCCGCCCTGGTCGGCCAGGTGGCGCGCACCAGCCTGGCGTACAGGACCAGGCCTATCGACGCGAACCCGAAGCGGGCGAACAACACCATCAGCGACGGCGCCGCGCCGACACCGATGATCCCCGCGATGAACGCGCTGGCCCACAACAGGACGAACAGCGGTTGGATGACCGCACCGAGCTGAGCTTTCACCATGCCTCCGAAGTAACCGGCCAAGATGGTTATTACCGTTGCACGGGTCGGAATAACCTGTCAAGACGGTTACTATGGAGGGGTGTACACCTTCGTGAGCGGTAACCTCGCCCTCGACTTCGCGGGAACGGTCAAGGGCCGCACGACCTATCGCGACGACCTGCTGGTCGCGCCGTCGAATCTCGCGGTCTGGACGGTCTCCGCCGGACTGCTCGACGATGCCCCCGACTGCGATGCGGACACACTGGCCCGCGCCGTACGCCTGCGCGAAGCCACCTACCGGCTCGCACTGGCGTCGGCACGCGATCTGCCGCTCGCCGATGCCGATCGGAAGATCGTCAACGACGCCTCGGCCGGTGAATTGCCAAGGCTCACACTGCGATCGGACGGGACACTGAGCCGCACCGGCGGCGTCGACAGCGTCATCACGGCCGTCGCGCGCAGTGCCGCCGAACTGATCGGCGGCCCGGAGCGGGCACTGATCAAGGAGTGCGGGATCGAGATCTGCACCCGCCTGTACGTCGACACCTCACGCGGCAGGGCGCGCCGGTGGTGCGATATGACGCTGTGCGGCAACCGGGCCAAGGCCGCCGGCTACCGCATCCGGCAGGCCCGTTAAGCGACCGGCACCAAATCGCCCGGGTAATACCGCGGCACCGGCGGCGGAGCGGGCCGGAATCCGCGCGGCATCGAACGCGCGAACAGGAAGAAGAACGCCACGAGCAGAATCGCGCGTCCCCACACGCCGAACTGCACGATGTTCTCCATCAGGTCGACCGAACCGCCGGAACTGATCGAATAGAAGTACCGGAACACCCCGATGCCGATGGCCGCGTCGGCGATCAGATACCCGCCGATGAGATATCCGGCCAGTTTCGGCAACGGCAGCTCGAGCAGCACCAGGAACGGCACCAGCCACAGCGTGTACTGCGGTGAATGCACCTTGTGGAACAACAGGAATCCACACAGCATCGCACCGCTCACCCCCACCCAGGGGAAAACACCGGTGGCGCCGAACCGTTTCCAGCCGAGCCACATCGCCAGCGCGAACGACGCGAGCACGAGCAGCGGCGAGGCGATCGATACCGCGTTCTGGAATGCCGACTCGCTCTCGGCATCCGGTCCGAACATCGGCCGAAGTCCCCAGTACCAAATGGAATTGGTGGTGATATCGGCCTGGCGCAGCTGCTGGAAGGTGATCGATGCGCGCCAGCCCTCATAACCGGCCAGCGCGAACGGCAGATTCACCACGATCACCGTGCCGATCGCCGCCGCCGCGGCCTGCAGCGCGCCACGCACATCCAGCCCGTCCCCGCGATCGCGCGCCATACCGCCGGTCAGCACGAACGCCATCAGCGGAAGCACGAAGATTCCGGGATACAGCTTGAAGCAGAAGCCGAGAGCGAGCAGTATCGCGGCCACTATTCCCCTGGTGCGCAATGAGTATCGGGTCAGCGCCGCCATCACGTACACCGCGGCGACGGCCGTGCACACCACCGGCAGTTCCCAGTTGTGGAATGCGTAGAGCACCAGGGGCGGTCCCGCCGCCCACAGCAGCGCGGCGCGCCCGGCCAGCCTGGCCAGCATCCACGCGGTCAGCAGCGCGAACGGCGCGAGCAGCAGCGCGGAATGCGCGAGGAAATCGGCGTCGGTCTTCGCGCCGAGCGCACCGAGCCACATCAGCAGGCCGCTGAGCACCGGATATTCCACCGCACCGCCGGTCAGCGCGCCGTCAGCGGTGATGCCGCCGCCGATATAAGGAAAGACGTGCTGATCGATATCGCGGCCGAGCCACAGGAATTGGATATCGGAATAGCAGACATCCGAATCCTTGATCAGATCGAAAACCATGCTGCGGCCGTCGGCGGCGAACGGCGCCCCGGCACAGCGCGCCTTGTTGAGGTAGGCGAGCGCCAGGGTCAATCCGCACAACAGCACCACCACCGTGGCCAAGGCCACGCGGCGGGAGCGACAGGCCCGGAGGAGGCAGCCTGCGTAACCACGCAGGGCCCCGCGGACGCCGTCATAGGCACCGCGGGAAACGCGCCCGGCGAGCAGGTCGCGGGCGGCGAGTCCGGTCGGCATGGGCACCACGATAGGTGCCGAGGAGTGTCCGCGCCCGCATCACCCTGCGATTCGGATCGCGACATCCGCACCCTGGATCGATTTCGCTGCTCACGGGCGTTCATGTAGCCTTGTCGGGTTGCTGACGCAACGACCCTCCTGCCACGGACCGTCCGTGGCCGATTCCTAGTCCACAGGAGGTGATTGGTCCGTGCGTCATTATGAAGTGATGGTCATCCTCGACCCGAGCCTGGACGAGCGCAACGTTGGATCGTCGCTCGACAATATGCTCAAGGTCGTTCAGACCGAAGGCGGCAAGATCGACAAGGTCGATATCTGGGGCCGCCGCCGGCTCGCCTACGAGATCGCCAAGCAGGCCGAAGGCATCTACGCGGTCGTCGAACTGACCGCCGAGCCCGCCACCGTGAGCGAACTCGACCGCCAGCTGGGCCTCAACGAGTCGGTGCTGCGCACCAAGGTTCTGCGCCCCAAGAAGTAGTCCGCACGCCCCTCGATTGCGTCGGTGCCTATCTCTAGGCTCTAGCGCAACAGCGAGTGCATTCGGACTGCACACCGAGCAGGAGGACCCACATGGCAGGCGACACGGTCATCACCGTCATCGGAAACTTGACGGCCGACCCCGAGCTTCGATTCACGCCCGCGGGGCAAGCGGTGGCGAATTTCACCGTCGCGTCCACTCCCCGTGTGTTCGACCGTAATTCGAATGAATGGAAAGACGGCGAGGCGCTCTTCTTGCGCTGCAACATCTGGCGCGAGGCTGCGGAGAATGTCGCGGAAAGCCTGACCCGTGGCTCCCGAGTGATCGTGAGCGGACGACTGAAGCAGCGCTCCTACGAAACCCGCGAGGGTGAGAAGCGCACGGTCGTCGAGCTCGAGGTCGACGAGGTCGGTCCCTCGCTGCGCTACGCCAGGGCGAAAATCGCCAAGGCCAACCGCGGCGGTGGGGGATTCGGCGGCGGTGCGAATTCTGGTTCGAGTGGCGGCTACAACGCCGATCGTAGCGGCCATAACGGCTACAACGCCAACAACGGCCCCGGACGTTCCGGCGGAGGCGCCGAGGACGATCCGTGGGGCAGCGCTCCAGCGGCAGGCTCCTTCGCGGGCGGGCGCATGGATGACGAACCGCCGTTCTAGCCAACCCGGTGCTGCGGCACTTCCGTCCGGCCGTGCCGCACCCGGCGCTGCACGGCACTGTGGAGCGCCACGGCCGCCATATGGCTGCGCTGCGGCCTGAGAGATCCAAGGACTCCAACCACTACATCGACCACGTGGAGACTCACCGATGCCATCAGCGCGCACGCGCCTCGCCAGGACCCGGCGGTGGCATGAAAAACCATGGACGCTGCGAGCCGATGGCTCCCTCGACGACGAATCCATCGAACGCATCAACAACATCGCACCAGCGATCGTCGCCATCGTGCACGGAGAAGGCGGGCCCGCGGAGTTCGAGCGCCTCATCCACGGCATGACCGGCACACATCTGTGCGGACTCGCCATCGCGATCGCCACCCTCGCACGCCCAGACGTGGACGCGTTCGAAGGCAGCCCACTGGCCACCCTTTTGCAAGCCGACCGGAACCGGCGCGGCCCCTACCGCCGCCGAGTAGTCGCCAGTAGCAAACCCCGCCACGCCTGAAAGCCCTGATCGCCAACGACATCCGCCCGGAACCGGCGCGGCCAGCTCCAACCAACACTGTTCTCAGGACCACTGCATGAACGTCATCGACCGATTCCGCGGCCCGCACCAATGCTTCTCGAACTTCGAGCTCTACCCTGTCGAGTTCGAAGACATGTGGTTCCCGTCGACCGAACATGCCTTCCATGCGGCGAAGACCTTCGACCTCCGGATTCGCCGCACCATCCAGGCCGCCGCGACAGCGAGGAACGCCAAACAGCTCGGCCAGCAGCTGCCGCTGCGCCCGGACTGGGAGCAGGTCAAATACTCGATCATGGCGCAGCTGCAGCACATCAAGTTCACCACCAACCCGCAGCTGTGTTCACGACTGGTCACCACCGGCGACGACCTGCTGATCGAAGGCAACAGCTGGCAGGACGACACCTGGGGTCGCTGCCGCAAGCCAGGCTTCACATGTCTCATCGGAAAGAACTGGCTCGGACGAATTCTCATGCAGCTACGTCGCGAACTCCGCAGCGACCCACGCGACCGCTGGCCGCGTGTCGCGCTCACCGGACACCGCGAAGAACGCATCACCCCTGCCACACACCCGTGGCTGCGAGCTGAGCTCGCGCGCATAATCAGCAAGCTGCGAGACCATCACGGCACCCAAGTCGCGCTGACCGGGCTAGCCACTGGCGCCGACATTTGGTGGGCCCAGGCCGCCGAAGCCGCGGGATTGCCTTTCTGGGGCTATCAGCCCTTTCCCAGTCAAACGGCGCGCTGGCGCACCGACCAGCAAGCCGAACATGTTCGGCTCCGCAACCGCGCCCACCGACTTGTCCTCGTAGGCGAGCACGCTCACAAGCAGCATTTCGACCTGCGCAACGACCTGATGATCACCGACGCCGATGCCGTAGTGGCCGTCCGTGATCCAGAAATCACCAGCGGAGGCACTGTCTCAGCATTGAAACGCTACTGCGGCGGAAAACCGGTCATCATGATCGACGTCCGCAACCGCCGCACCACCATCCACGCCATCTACCAGCACCGATAGCACCGTCACAGGCGAGAAGAACCCGACGCTTACCGTGCCGTCTGGAGAACTGACCAGGCGGAGGACACCATGGCGGCGAAGAACACCACCTTTGTTGAAGCAGTCTTCACCAAAGCCAAGCCGCTACTGCGCGACTGGATGTTGCTGACCTGGTTTCGCGACACAGAACCGATCGGCCCGCTGCCCCGCTCGGCGTGGAACTGGCTCATCCTCACCGTCTGGGCTTTCCTGGTCTACCTATTCGCAGCCACTATCCCGCTCTATCTCGGCGGGTTCGCCGCCCTCACCCTCGTCTACACCCTCGTGCGCTCGTACCGAGTGACAGCAGCCCGCACAACCTTGCAGGCCAACATCATCGACAGCACCCGCCAGCAGGCCGGCCACCCACGCCCGACGACCAGCCAACCCATCGCCCCGGACGCTCTGGTCACCATCCGCAGGTGGGGACGCAAAAACCTGCCCCTACGCGTCGACATCACCCTGGCTGCAGACTCCCCCGCCGGACAATCACCGCTGTCCCGCGGCCTTCTCGAGACAGCGGTCGACAAACTACCCAACCCCTACACCGCCGCAGGTGGTGGCTGGGCATACAGCATCGTGATCAAGACCGGTCGCCTGCGTGCCGACGCCGTCACCGCCGCCGACCCGCGCCTGCACCAACAACGTGAAATCGCCTACCTGCGAACCAAATTCACCGAATGGTTCAAGATCACCGACCGCCAGCTCAAGACCTACAGCTACGACTTCGACATTCCCGAATGGACCACCCGAGAGCACCCACAAAAGGGACCCATCCCCGTTCCCGCACGCGTCGTGTTCACCTTCGACGGGCACAACACCTCCCAACCCGACGTGCGCGACGCCATCGAACGCGCCTGCGACACCGAGGTCGTCCGCGCCGACCAGATCTGGATCTATGACTGGACCACACCCGGACAGCTGGAAATCAGCGGCACCGAACCCGGATCCGTGGCGGCGCACCGCAAACTCACCCAACGCTGGGTAGCCGACCACGTCGCCGCACAGATGCCCCGCACCAAAGACACCGCCGTCACCACCGTCACCGCATGGCAAGAACCAGACCACGGCGATCCCTGGATCCCCGTCGCGTTCACCGCATCCCTGGGCTCCGGCACCTTCACCACCCGCCGTAGCCAGCGCGCCTTCGAAGACACCGCCGACGACGCACTCGACCCCACTTACCCCGGCCTGATCTGGACCTACACGTGGACCGTGTCCGCGACCACCTCAGTACAGGCACGAGCGTTCCCGCCCGAGCATGCTGCAGCCCTGCGAAAAGCGCAGACCAAACGGCTATGGCAGGCAGTCGACTCCCAATTCGGCAAGCGGGGCAACGACTGCGACATCGAAATCCTCGAATGGGAGCCATCCGACAGCGAACGCGCGACGGCGCAGCCAGCCAAGATCAAAGTGCGATTCGGATCGGCCGACGTATCAAAACCCGACACGCTCCAAGCATTCGAGCAGCACTTCGACTCCCTGTTCACCGTGTGCGACTGGAACTACTCCTGGCATCCCGAGGCCGGGTACGTCCTGCTCACCGCGGTACCACCATTGCCCGAATTCATCGCCTTCCCACGGCGAGGCACACCGGAATTCGAGCGATTCCTCGCTCTAGCACGAGACGGCAAGGTTCTTTTCGGCCCGAAACGCCGCGGCGGCGAAGTAGTCTGGAACCTCACCCAAATTCCACACGGTCTGTTCGGCGGCAAGACAGGCTCGGGGAAGGCGATCGACAGCGAGACGCCGATCGCGACACCCTCCGGGTGGGCCCGGTTCGGTGATTTGAATGTCGGCGACGCCGTTTTCGATGAGAACGGACAGCCATGCCGTGTCACCGGGGTCTACGACCAGCCGCTGACCGACACAAACTTCGAGGTCGTTTTTTCCGACGGGTCGAGGGTCGTGTGCGACGACGAGCACCTGTGGTTCACCGAAGATCGCCAGGCACGCGTATCCCGGTCCAGCCAAACTCATTTCGACGCCCACCGTGCGAGGCAGCCATGGTTGCCCACCGACACAACAGCCAGATTGCGGCAAATCGCGTTCATCGCAAAACGCAGCGACGGAATCACCTTGCCCGAGGCCGCCCGACTAACCGGCATCAACCCAACGTCACCGCCACTGCACGCTCTGGCGAACACGATCGGGCCTATACGGGAGCATCCGGTTCAGCGCACGTATCACTACTCCCTTCAGACGGTCCGCCGACGGCAGCGCGTCCGTCTCTATGACGCCGACGCTCTGGTCGACTACTTGATCGCGAAGGCACGGCGTGCTCGGTCGAACAGCGTGCTGGCGGCGAACAAGGGCAAGATCATCAAGGCTTGTCAGTTGCTGCGCGGCGCGAATGCGCTGTGCGCCGGTGACATCGCCGAAACCGCCCAGGTACCTGCACAGAAGGTGCGCCAGTGGCTGCAGGGAGCGGACATTCCGTCCACGATTCAGACGCGCACAGTCGAATGCATGATCCCTGAACGGACGATCACACGGGGTGGTCCGCCGGTGCGGTTCTATCCGAAGAGGACACTGCTGAATGCGATCGCCGACTACGGCGACAAGCCCATGTTCAACCAACGAGAACATCGCGCCCTCGGCCAGGTCCGCACCACCCGCGAAATCCGCGCCACCCTCCGCGCCGGCGGCTACGCAAACCACTCGATCCCTGTCGCCGGCGCCCTTCGCCTGGCCGACACCGCCCTACCCATTCCGCCGTACGTGCTAGGCGCCTGGCTCGGAGACGGCACCTCGTGCCGAGCCGAGATCACCAGCGCCGACCCAGAAATTCCCGACCGCATCAGCGACGAGGGGTACACCGTGCGCCAGGCACTTCAGCCCAGTAGCGGCGCGTCTGGTGCCCGCATCTACAAGATCGACGGTCTAGCACCACAGCTTCGCGAACTCGGCCTTCTCCGCACGTCGCTCGACCGTGGCACCCTCAAACACATTCCAACGACCTACCTGCGCGGATCCGAACAGCAGCGCCGCGATCTGCTCGCCGGTCTACTCGACACCGACGGCACCGTCAGCCCACAAGGCGGGATCGAATTCACGACCACCACAGAACAACTCGCGACCGGGACACACGAACTCGTCATCAGCCTCGGCTACCGCGCAACGATCCGCACCAGCCGAGCAGTCCTGGATGGACGAGACATCGGTCCCAAATGGACGATCACGTTCACCACCACCGACCAGGTATTCCACCTCCCTCGCAAGACCCTCACGCAGGCCGACCGGACAAGATCGCACAACCGCGCGCTGACCACGCACCGGTACATCACCGACATCGTCAAAGTAGCTCCACGGCCCACGCGGTGCATCTCCGTCGACTCCGTCTCCCAACAGTTCCTCATCGGCCGCACCATGATCCCCACCCACAATTCCTTTGCGTTGGGGATCGCGTTGTTCGCGGTGCTGTATCAGCCGGAGTACCTCGAAGCCGTTGTCTGCGACCCGAAGCGGATGGATTTCACCTGGACGGTGGAGTTTCCCAATGTCATTCGGTTCGGAGCCGAGGTCGAGGAAATCGTCGGCTGTATCGAGTACGCCGCCGAGCAGATGGAATACCGGCAGGCTAGGTGTGGTCGCCGCGGTGTACGGAACTTGCAGCAACTGCGGGAGTTGTACGCCCAGCATCCGGATTACGAGCAGGAGGACGGCCCTTGCCCCAAGCGGCTTCTGCTGTTCTTCGACGAGATCGTCGCCTACCTCACCAAATCGAACAACAAGGACATCGAGGAGATCAAGGCGGCCGCGAACGCCCTGCTGGACAAGCTGGGATTGTTGGCGCGGGCGGTGGAGATCGATCTCGTCACCGCTGCGCAGAAGCCTGCTCGCAGCATCATGGGCGGCCAGCTCGATTCGCAGCTCGACTTCCGGATGTGCATCGGTCCCGTTGACGACGCCACCAGCAAACAGATCATGGGCGACAACCACGGCACCATGTTCCCGCCTGAAGGTAATCCGAAGGGGCGGGCCTGGGCGTATGACTCGATGAACGGGTTCCAGATGCTGCAGAACATGTTCCTGCCCAACGACACTCAGCCGGCCCCGTGGGATCCGTCGCTCGTTGTCGAAGGCTCGAAGGATATGGTGCGTGCACGACTGCGTGAGCTGGGCTATCAGCAGGTGATGGTGCCAAACCAGTACGGAGGCAAAGATCCGCAATGGGTTCTGGTCGACCGATCACCTGTCATGACCGCGGACGGTCGGGCCCGCACCGAGGGCTCGGACAGCGATGGCGAGGCTAGCCACTTCGAGCGGCCGACGCCGATCGAAGTGGCTACCGCGCCGACCGTTCACTTCGGTCACGACGACTGGGAGGACGACTGGGCCTAACCGTCTGACGGCGTGGCTCACCGAGCCAGTGACTAGTCCACTCGGATCTCACCGAGGACCTTGAGAACCGTCGCCCACCGGCCAAGCTGGCTGGGCGTCATCGTGAGGGAGGAACCCGCCGGTATTTCTCGAGGTAGGCGCATCCCGGGGAGGTCTCGCTGCGCTCCCATAGCCTCTCGCAGATCCACTCGTCGGAAATTTTCCAGTGGTGGCCGTAGCCGCGGAACCACAACACCACTTGCTTGGGCTGGCCTCCGGGAGGAGTCAGGGTCAGGTGGGCCTCGACGGAACCGCCCATCGTCTTCGCGTCCAGCACCCGCACCTTGGCGTTGTTCGGGTTGAACAGTCCAGGGAACCGACGCGCGAGTTCGGTGTCCTTGTCCGCGCCGTGAACGAACTTCCCTTTGTCCGTCAACGGCACCGACACGTCGAGAGCGCCATCGATCACCGTGGTCAGCTCCGCGACGGTCGCTGGCGCAGACACATCGGATTGATAAGGAGTGGGGCCGTTGAGTCGCGCTGCAGCCACCGCGATCAGCGCTACCAACGCCAGCGCGCCACCGCCCACGAGACCCGTCACTCTCCTGCCCCGCCACCAGCTGGGTCTGAACTTGACGCTTGACGCGGGCGACCAATCCCGCACTCCGGCAGGCGGTTCTGTGGCAGACGAACATTCGGCAACCCGGTGCGGATGTTCGGGTGCGGCTTCGATCGGGGAGGGGATCCGTCGCATCGTTGGAGCCGAGCGCGCCACGATCAGCGGTTCCGGCGACAGTTCGGGGTTCATCCTCAGCGCCTGGCGAGCGGCGGCGGCGAACTCACCGCAGGAGCTGAACCGCTCCTGCGGTCGTTTGGCCAAGGCTCGCGCGAACACCGCGTCCAACGTGGCTGGTAGGCCTGGGCGTTTGGTGCGCACCGACGGCGGCTCCAGCTGCAGGTGACCGCGCACCACTTCGCCAGGGTGGGTGGCATCGAACGGGCCGCCGCCGCAACAGAGCCAAAACAGCGTGCACGCCAGTGAATACTGATCAGACGTGGGACCGGTCGGTCCACCGGTCATCTGCTCAGGTGAGGCAAACGCCAGCGTCGCGGTGAATGTCCCGGTCTGGGTCAGGCGGGCGATATCCTCCCGCAGGCGCGCGATACCGAAGTCGGTCAGGAACACCCCTCGCGGTCGCCCGCTCACAGGATGTTCGAGCAGGATGTTCGCTGGCTTCACATCACGATGTAGAACACCGTGTTCGTGTGCGAAATCCAAGGCGGCGGCGACTAGTTCGATGATCGCTACCGCATCCGAGGGCGATAGAGCCAGCGGGTCGATCTGCGAGGCGTCGACTCCGTCGATGTACTGCATCGAGATCCATAGGTGGTCGGCTTCGGCGCCTCGGTCGTAGACGGTGACGATGTTGGAGTGGCCATCCAGTCCGACCGACAGATCGGCTTCGCGGGCGAAGCGCGCCCGGCTTTCGTTGTCGGAGAACAATTCACGGTTGAGCAGCTTCAGCGCGGTCCGCCGTGGCAGCCGAGGATGTCGTGCCAGGTACACCGATCCCATGCCGCCTTGCCCGATCAGGCGCTCGATATGGTAGCCAGCGAACACGTCACCGCCGTTCAACATCAACACTTCCCCTCTCGCAGTGACGACTACGTGAGACTACTCGGACACTTTGGCATTCCATTGCTGCAGCAGCGCATTGTCCCGATAGCCAGATCACGCGATTGAGCAGCGTTGTATGCCACCTCATCTCGCGCTATAACCAGCCGTAGGGCCTGACCATGTTGACGGCGGTGTCGATGGCGGAGGGCTAGTCGTCGTTGTCGGTGCTGGTGTCTGGGTCCATCGTCGAGGAAAGTCGCTCCACGCGGGGCTGAAGGGCCGCCGCTGCGGTGGCAGAACCAGGTCGGAGGTTGTCAGGACGGGCTGCTCAGCCCGGTGGGAAGAAGGATGCGTGGTGCACGCCGGTCTTGTCGGCCAAGTCCCTGAGGTATTGCTGGGTCGGTGCGATCCAGACGGTCGGCAAAGTTGTGTTGAATTGGCGGGCGGTGCCGTCGAGGATCACATCACCGCAGATGGTGACGTGATGGAGGAATCCAAGCATGGTGGACGAGAGGTCGATCCATCCCGCGACGGGGATGGCGTGGGCCTGGAATCCCTTTTCGATCAGTGCGTTCGTCACTTTTGCCACGGTATGGAGGCAGTCACCGTCGCGCGGTGCTTCCAACGCATACCGCGCCAGCGTCTCGGAGAGCTCCGGATCGACGATGCGGTTGGCTCCGTCTGGCATTGCCAACTCCTGATTGTTGAACAGTCGGTGTCGTCGCGGCCGGTGAGCGTTGCTGGGCGGCGCGTTCATCGGCGGTAGTTCATACTCTGCCTGAGCGTCACGGCATCCGGGCTGATGGTGCTTCGGCCGACAGGATCGGCGGGGTGTCATCTGACTGGTCCTCGCGCAGTCATCCGAAATGTGTTCAGGAAGGGGCGAGCTCCAGTGTGCGTGTCGCCGTGGCCGTTGCATTTCCAGCAGCTCTCCGCTGCGCTGCCGTCGATGTCGACCGCCCGACCAAGTCCTGTCCCACCGCACAACGGGCACAGGTCGGGGGTCGGTGGCGTGTCGTGCATAGCCGCCATGGTGAGCGCCTCCTTCTCCAAACAAGTTGAGAGGCACACAGTCCCAACCACCGGCAGGGAATGTTGCAGTCCATGGTTGGCCGAACGCCCGGCAAGGGGCAGCTGGTGCTGCTCGCGCACCGCCGCTCGCAAGCGTTGAACCACCGGCTGCCGTCATCGGAATTCGACGCCATCTCGAAATCGGTGATCACCGAAATGATCGGTAGCGTCGCCGCCCACCGGGACCGCCTCGGACAGCTCGATCAGATGAAGCGCGCTGACGAGGCCGATGACGCGGTCCTTAACGCGCTTCGCAACCTGCGTCCTGAAGTCGAGCACCAGTTTCAACCAGCGGGCGGCCCGAAATTGGCCGAGTCGGCGCCCCCTGAGGGGCGCTCGCAGCCTCTCACAAGTAGGTGTCACGAGGCTTTGTCAGCGAGGTGCGACAGCGCGGTATCACGAAGCCACCCTGTGAGGTCGTTGCCAGCCAACCTCTGTAACGCCGCGATCTCTCGATCCGTGAACGACACCGAGACAGTCTGGTGTGTATTGCCTGATGTTTCGGCGGGCGGGGGTACGGCTTGGCTCGGTGGCGACGTTGCGGGGAGGAGCTGAACCGGTGCCGAATCGGCAGGCGAGGCCAGCGCACCGGGGTCGAGGGTCATTTTCGCCCGGGTGATCGCGACGTATGCCAGCATTCGCTCTTGCCGTAACGCAGTCGACCCACGGTCGGATTTGTCGAGCGCCTCGGCCAAGTCATCAGCGAGTCGAACCCGTTCGAACTCGCGACCTTTCGACCGGTGCGCTGTCGAGACGACCAACGATGCGCGGTCCTCCGGTTGAAGCCGTGTCAAAGCATTACGCAGGGCATCGACGCCGTGGTCGTCGATCAGGCGCACCCATACTTTCAAATCGGTGGCGTCGGGTGAATCCTCGGCGTACTCCTGAACTTGGCCCCATGTCGTGAATGCGGCGAGGTCCTCGTGTGATGCCGGTTGTCCTGCCTTCAGTTTTTCGGCGCTGTCACAGAATCGGACGGCGTTTTCTGAGTCCCCGCCCATCATGTGCACGGTGCGGCCAGCGGCCAGTGCCGCGATGACATGCGCGAGCGCGGTTCCGTTCGTGCGCGTCAGGATCGCGTCGTGGGGATGTTGCGGTCCGGTCACGATCCGGGACTCGCGAGCGGGATTGCCCACCAGTCGCATGTCATCGCCGAGTTGTGCCAGCATCTCGTTCGCGGCCTCTGCGATTGCTCGACCGAATCGCCACGATTGGGTCAGTCGGCCTTCGGCTGCGTCGCCGAAGTTCTCCATGGAGTCCACGGCCCCGGTGAACGCGTAGATTGATTGCGCTCGGTCGCCGACGAAGACGCGGTGGAGGTGGTCCTGCTCGGCGATAACTGCGGCGAGGACCGGGCTGGTGTCCTGGGCTTCGTCGAGAAACAACGCGGCGCCGGGCCGCCCGATCCGCGGGTGCATCAGCTGCCACAGCTTCAGATAGTGGTTGTGGCCGAACTTGATCGCGTCCCCATTGGGATGGCTGACATCTCGCCACGCTTTCTCGGCCCACGGCAATATGCGCTCGGCGAGTTCGGTTGCGCCGTCGGTGTCGAGGCCGACCATCGCGGGCACGTGCTGGGGTCCGATGTGCTCATCTGCGGTCTTGCAGAACTCGTCGAGGGTCCGGATGACGTGGCGGGTGACTTTGTAGTCGGTGAGTAGGCGAGGGCTGCCGTCTGCTCCACTTACGCTTATGCTGCGGATGCCGAGCCGAGTGCCAGTGACGTGCAACGGGATTCGTCCCGCGCCCATCTTGTCGAGCAGGGGTGCGTGGGCTGAGACGCTGATTCCTTTTCGGGCGAGGGCGTGACTGGTCTTCGCTGTGACATTCGTCGGGAACTTTCGCTGTGCCTCCACGGCGATTGCTCTGTTGAATGCGAGGTAGAGCCCGAGCCGGTTCTCCTGCTGAAGGATCTGTGACAGCTGCTGCAGTGTGGTTGTCTTGCCGGTTCCGGCGCCAGCACGGATCAGCAGCGGCTTGCCCGTTCGAAACAGATCATGAATGTGGAGCTGTTCGGCGGTGGGTTCGAAGGCAGGCATCGCAGGCAGGCTTTCTGGGCTCGTGGTCCGGAGTCGTTGGGAGCGGGCGACTCTGAGCGTGTGACGGTATCGCCGCGGTTCTCTCCGCTGGCGGACGGATTTCGGTGGTGCAGCCATCCGAAGATGCCGGGTCCGACCGTCGACATGGAGTGGGGGCGGGGGTGCAGCCGTAGCCGGGTCATGTTGCCGGTGGCTGTGCCTGTCCCTTGGCCGTTCCGCTTCTTCGTTCTGACTCGTGTCCGTCTGAGTGTGCTAGCAGGGGGGGACGGGTGTTTCAGTCAGCGCCAGACGGCGGGCCTGGGCACTCCTATAGGTCTGCAATGGACAGCTGCCCCTGCCCCGCGGGTGTCATACGCAATCTGTTGCTTATGACAACCGCAGGTGCGCTCGAGCAGCGTGCGCTCGAGCTGGCGCAGCAGCGCGCGGCGCGAGGTGTCGGGCGCACCGGTTGGGGCGCGGTGAGGCGTTGATGGCTCAGGACTTCACCGGGACGAGGGTGGACTTCGTGGTCGGCAGCCCGAGCTGGTCACGGTGGATCCAGTAGGGTGCAATCCATTTCAACTTGGATGTTTCGCGGCCCGACCCGGTCCAGACAATCCGCCAGTGGCCTTTACGCTGGCGCGGCGGATGCTTCCATCCGCCCCGATTAGATCCGGGTTGTGCTTCGGTGGCTCGTCGACGTAGAAGACGCAAATGTGCGCCGATTCGCCAGCCGACGTGAACGACTTCGGTTGCGCGGGAACGCCTTTTGCCGTTGTTTGTGCTAGCGCGGTTCGATTTGGGCTTCGTCGGGCCGATCGGTTGAATGTCGGGATCCTCGGCGCACAGGTACAGCAGCGTGTTCACCGCCACCTGGAGGTGGTGTGTCAGGCATTGGCGGGTCGGTGCGGCGGCTGGTTCGCTGTCGTCGACCGTGTGGATGGCGATGTGCTTGATTGTTTCGGTGATCAGGTCGGTGATGGTGACACGGTCGGCGGTCACCGGTAGCGCGAGACGGTGGATTTCATGGGTGACTGTGCTGCCGTCGCACACCTCGGAGACCATCATGGCCCCGACGATCGGCGCCTCCAGCGAGGATCCCAGCGCATCGAGTCGATCGTGCGTGCCCCACGCACCGTCGACAAAGAATCCGAGCAATTGACTGGGGCGGCCGTCCACGGCGTGGGAGGGAACGGGTTCGGCGAATACGACGAGCGGGTTGATGTAGGGAAGTCGTCGCAGCACGGTGGTCGGTAGGGCGTCGGAGGTCGAGCGCAGCAGTTCCTCGGTAAGGGTGGCATCTACCAGCAACGCCGTTTGCGATGTCGCGCGCCACATCGATGCGATCGCGGCCGATTGCACTGCCGCCGACAGGCTCATCGGCGGAAGCCGCTCGGGTCTGGTCGGATTCGGCGCGGTAATGAATGGTCGACCGGCCGCGAGGTGGGCAACTGCGCGCGAAGCGCCGCACTGCTCAGCGCGCAGGCGCTGTCCGGCGACAGCGCGTTCGATGCGCTCGACAGCGGCGAGTTGTGCTGCGGCGCGGGCGGGTCGAGCAGTGCGGCGTGCCATGTTGGAGTGGTCCCCCTGTGCTGGATTGCGTTGGTGGACCGAAGTTTTGGTGAAGGATGCGACAACTGTTGCAGTCGCGCTCGAACGGGTTGGGGGCATTGACTGCGTGGCGGTGGAGAACCCGCTGCATACGGTGCGCGCTGTCAGTTGCGTCAGCGAAAGGGACAGCCTGATGAAGCGTCCGCGGCCACCACGTAGTAGAGACGGCGTCGTCAGTCGGGTGCTCTGGTTCGTCGCCATCACCGGAATCGCGTTGGGGATCTTCAGGTTGGCTGGCGGCGGCGTGACGATCTTTGAACCGGGCTGGTTCGACCGCGCCCGCGGCACAGTCCAGACCGGCGTCGACGAGGGCGGACAGATCGTCCACGACCAGATCGACAAGCACCTCCCATTCACCACCACACCTCCTCCCCCGCCCTCCAGAGCTGAGGAGCCGAAGTGAAGACCCTGCTCAAAATGGCAATGTGGGGGATCGTGGCAGTCGGGGTGTACCGCGGCTACGTCAACTACAGCGGGGCCTCCGGCGCCGACGCCGCCACCGTAGGGCTGCGGCTGGTGAGTGCGGTGGTCAACGCGATAGCCGACCTCACCTACCGGTGGATCCCGATTGTTGCCCATGCTGTCGGCGCCTTGATCGGCTACGACGGCACAGCAAGCTCGTTGACGGTGCACTGCGTTTGGGCCACGCCATGGTGATGGGACCGACGCATGCCATGTCCGGAGCCGCGGCGGGGATGATCGTCGCCGAACTCCTGCCCCAGCGATGGGGCGGACCGTCATCGATAGCGGAAACGTTTGTGTGGGGCGGAGTCTGCGCGGGGGCGGCGCTCTTGCCCGACCTGGACCTGCCACACTCGACCGTCGCCCGCGCGTTCGGGACGGCGTCACAGGGCGCGGCGAAAGCACTCAATACCGCCTCAGCACTTTTCTATAGGGCGACGCGAACGCCGACCGACAACCATCGTGACCCTGGGCACCGGACATTGACCCACACCCTTCTGTTCGCTGTCACCGTGGGTGCGGGAGTGTCGGCGTTGATCGCTGGGATCGGGAAGCCGATTATCGGGTTGACGTTGTTCCTGATGCTGGGCTTGGCGCTGCGCGGCCTCGCCAGCGATTGGACAAAACAGGTCGGCCCGCCCTCGGTAATGGCCGCGACCGCAGCTCTGACAGCGGCCGCCTGGATCTCGATGCCCGCCGCGACAGGTTCGACGAGTCTGGGATTGATGATCACGATCGGGTGTATCACCCATTGCCTCGGGGACGGTATCACCAAAGAAGGAATCCCATTTCTGGCACCGTTCGTGGTCATCAACGGCAAACGGTGGTGGGAGTTCGCTCTGCCCAGCATCCTGCGGATCCGCGCGAACGGAACCTTCGAAAAGCTCGCTCTGCTACCGGGTTTGACCGCCACCACCGCAGTGGTGGCGGTCATCGCGGTAGCACCAGCGGTCACGTCCGCCACCACGGCCCGATGACGACGCTGCCGCTGGCGATTCGCGTGATTCGCCGGACGACGATCACCGTCGCTGCCGTGGCAATGGTGCTGTCTGGTATCCCGGTGGCGCTCGGACAGCCAGAAGTCGACGCGGAGATCGTGGGCGTCGACGACATCCGGCCGACCAAATCACTGGTGTCCGTGTACTCCCCCGCGATGGATCGAATCATCCCCGTCGAAGTCCTGCATCCACCAGGCACGACAGCGCGGCCCAGCTACTACTTGCTCGACGGGGTCGACTCCCGCCCGCCGACCACGAATTGGTCTCAGTTCACCGACATCGACGCGTTTTTCGCTGACAAGCAGGTCAACGTGATCCTGCCGGTGGGCGGCGAAGGCAGCTACTACAGCGACTGGCAGCGCCCTGATCATCACCTCGGCAGCCTGATGCGGTGGGAGACCTTCTTGACCCGTGAACTGCCGCCGTTGATCGACCGACAATTCCACGGCAACGGCCGCAACGCGGTCGGCGGTGTGTCCATGGGTGCGGCCGCGGCGGCGATCCTGGCTACCCGCCATCCCGCTCTCTATCGTGGCGTGGCCAGCTTCAGTGGCTGTGTCGACGCGACGGCGCCGGCGCTCGAAACGGCGCTCGGCGGCTGAATCTACATGTCCTCGGCGCGGGTGCGTGCTTCTCCGCGAATCGCCTCGATCGCCGCGACATAGTCCGGCAATGGTGTGATCGTGCGGCGGACACTGTCGAGGAGTTCAGTGAATGCGTCGAGCTCGGAGTCGTCGCAGGCATCGAGGAATTCGGGAAGCTTCGCCTCGACCTCGGGCAAGCTCGCCAGCTGCTGTCCGAGCCTGTTGATCCGGCGAAGTTCTTCAATGAAGTCGACCCACGCCTGCGCGCCAGCGACCGCTGATGCCCACGATGACTCGTCGGTATTCGGAGCGAGCGAGCCCTGCTTCTGACTGCCGAAGGCATTGAACGGATCGGACGCGTTCTTCCCGTCCCTGAGTTGCGGGTGCGGATCACGGTTTAGCCGGTCGCTGCTGTCGCTCGCTGCGCTGTCATCGACCGGCTTGTCATCGCTATCCCCGACAGCGGATCTTCCGTCGGGACCGTCGGTTTCGTGCCCTGGTGTGGTGATTCGTCCTGCGGCGTGGTTGATGACGTCGTCAACGATCTGCTGTACCGCCTCGGGCTCGGACAGGGCGTCGACAGTGGCTGCGGTCACCCGCTGTTCGATCTGCTCGAGCAGCTGATCGGGGTCGACGCCGTTGGCGCGGGCCGCGCGCAGAGCCTTTTCGGGGATACCCAGCTCGGCAGCGTCGATGCCGGTCCGGTCCTCGATTTCGCTCAAGAACAAGGCGAGGTTGGCCATGCGGTAGATGTGTGCACGCCCATAAGGTTTGCCGGTCTGCTGATTGATCAGACCGCCGTCTTTGAACTCAGCCAGAAACATCTCCCGTGGTCCCGAGTAGCCGAGCGGAGCCCAGGCTTTCCGTCGCAGGATCTGGCGCATCGTGACTTCGAATTCAACAGCAGCGGTCGCAGCCCGCTCCAGCAGTTCGCGGGCTTCTTCCGGTGTGCATGGCCCGTCGTCGGCTGGGCGCACGTCAGCAGCGAGATCGGTCGAGGAAGTCACGGCGCACTCCAACAGGGTCAACCAACGGCGGTCTCGGCCACAGTAGAAATGCGCTTCTCCCTCGCGATCTCTTGAACAGGCTTGGATTCGGTGACCGCAGAGACCTTTCGGTGCTGGGTCGGTGAGCGTGGGGGATATGGGTGGCCCATCGGCCAGTCGTTCTGCTCAAGTCAGTGATTGCGAATACCGGATAACGATCAGCCCGAGTGGCTTCTGCAGCCACTTGAGCTGATCGTGCGGGAATGTCAGACGACGCGACCATCGACGATGACGGAGACCCATTCCGGGCCGACAGACAGTCGGTAGTGGAGTTGGACGCTGTCGTCCATTTCGATGAAGGTGACCGTCACGGGCCAGCTGCGTGTGGTCGCTTCGGTGACGGTGTGCAGGACTGCGGCGGCATCAGTGCCGTGATCGTCGTAGTTGATGCGGTCGAGCCACTGGTCTGCGTAGTCGGCAAGGCTGCCCGTGTAGAGGGAGCCTTGGTCGTTCCAGGCATACTGGCAGGGCTCGCCGAAGATGCAGCCCTCGCTGTGGCGAACATGCACACCGCCGAGCACCGACTGGGCGTCCTCGGGACAGTCGCACGTTTTCTCCGCTGCCGGGAGGTTGTGCTCGACAAGCGTTGCCCCATCGAGGGCCACCCGGATCGGCTCCTGCCTGGCGACCGGCACAGTGGTGAGGTTGACAGCCAGGACGCCGTCGTCGGTGTGTCCGAATTCGACTGTCAGATAGGGCTTTTCGCCATCGTTGATGAAGTAGAGGCCGCAGCTGGGGGCGGCTTTGACATTCATGTGTTCTCCTGTTCGATGGGTTCAAGTGGTCCGTACCGCGTCCAAGGCGGTCCTGGACGCGATACGGGTGGGTTGTGCCGGAGGCTCAGCGGCTGTGGGGACGATCCTGTTGGTCGTTTCGCAGACATGCTCAAGGCGGAACGGGTCGCGGCGGCGAGCTCCTCATTGGTGGGATAGGTCAGTTCCGTCCAGCCCGTTGTGAGTCCGGCGAGGAGTCGACCGTGTTCGGCGACCGCCCGCGCTTGTTGATGTACTGAAACCACCGTCATGCCTCGTCGTGCTGTTCACCAGCGGGAAGTGCTCCAGTGGACTGTCATCTTTGGGCCCGGAACTGCAGTGAGCTCATATTCCGCATAAGACGTGCATCGCAGGTGCTCGGGTGGTCCTGGCGGGCGAGGTCTCTCACCGCAGCCCCCGCCCACGCTGATGGCTGCGGCGAAGTTCAGTCGTGCTCGCTGTAGCCGAGATGGGCGAGTTCGTCGGCGATGGTGGTGCGGTGGGCACGTCGGTTCAGGCTGGAGTTGCGCAACGCGACGTATCCCATCTGGTCAGTGACGATGTGGCCGGTGTGGTCGGCGGCCAAGATGTCGACCACACCGGTGTGCGGGTTGCGCATCGCTGCACCGTAGGAGTGGGCCTGCCCGTCGTCGCCGATCAGGGGTGGGTCGAGCCGGTATAGCTGTGTCTGCGAACGGGTTTCGATCTGCACGGCGGTGTCGATCCGTGTCGCTGCGCCCATGTCGGTTCCCTTTGCGTCCAGTGTTGATGTCGTGGACGACGCTAGGAGCGAGCAGCATTGAATGTTGCAGTGCCACAACGTCTCTCGAGACGCGTTCAGATGGACCGGCTGTGAGGTGTTGCGCGGCATGAGCTGCTGCTACGCGACGCTGAATCGTGAGGCGTGCACGGTCAGTTCGTCGCCGTAGGCGCGGGACAGCATTTCGTGCCGCCAGGAGGTGTCGTTCGGGATGTGTAGGCCGTCGGCGCGGGAACGCTCGGCTGGGATACCGAAGGTGGCACACAGCTCTCGGCGCTCGGCGAGTGGAATCGACCCATCCGGTGCGCGGCGGGCTTTCGGCACTGTGACCACCATCCCGCCGTCGGGATCGATGCGCACCGAGCAGTGTTTGCGGGTCCGCGCGAAGAAGGCTGCACGCAAGCGGTATTGGACTGCTGCGGCATCGTTGAGGTCTACGGGCTTGCCGGCGTGGGTGCGGTTGCCGCCGGGGCGTTGGAAAGTGTCGGGCCACGTGATCGTGTTGCCTTCGGCGTCGCGAGGTGGCCGAACGGTGGGTCCGTTGATCGGTTCACCGCGCCGCTGCTTTTCGCAGAGCCCAGCCAGGTGGTTTCCGACGCGGTCGGTGCGGAACTTGCGGATTCGGGAGTAGTTGAGGCGCTCAGGTTGCTGTTTGGGCGCGTCGAATGCGGTGTCGCTGGTACGGTCTCGGTGTACCTCGGCCACCGATACTCCGGGCCGGACGTCGGGATCAAGGATGGGGTGCGCAGCCCAGTTTCTGGCCACCGCCAGCGTCGCAGCTCGAATGTGGGGGCAACGCCCCTGGTCTTTGTACGTCTCGCATGTGCAGCGAAGTCCAGTTCCGCCTGCCTGCAGCAGCGGTGACACCAGGCGGGCGCCGTCGGGGTCCTGCCACACCGATACCTGCCCGGACACCGTCGCGTCGGGCCGTTTCATCGTGACCGCCGCGGCGGCGACTTTCCCGTCATCGGTGACCGCGCGGATGGCGTCGGGTTTGGGGATGTAGGCGACTCCGCCGCCGGGTAGCTGCCAATGTTTGCCGCCGGTGACCGGTACTCGCGGCATCGGCTTGGGTGGTGGTTCCTGGCCGGCGGATTGCGCGGCGCGCGCGTTTCTGCGCCACAGCGTCAGCTCGGCGCGGTCGTCGGTTTCTGTCGCTGTCGCACGCGCCCCTTTGACCGGGCAGGTGTGTGAGGACGTCATCGACGCCCACCGCCCGCAGGTCGGGCATTGGTGTTGTGTGCGCGCGGCTTCGGCGTCGGCGCGGTTCTCCCAGTGATAGGCGTCGTTGGTGCGGCCTTTGCCGTGCTGCATCACCGACTGGTTGACTGCGACTCCGACATCGGGATGCTCGAGGATACGGTTTGCCTCGTCTTTTGTGACTCGGTACTCGTAGGTCATCGCGGGCACCTGTGTGCCGTCCTTGCGTCGGCGAGGTTGCAGGGTGACGGTCATCAGACCGGATTCTTCGTTGTAGGCGACCTCCTGTACCCAGGTGGACACCTTCGGTGCCCGCTCGTCGAGCTGGGCTTGAATCTGGCTGTCCTGCTGGGCGATCCGTCGCAGTTCGGCGTCGGCGGCGGCCACCGTGCCAACCGGCTGTCCTGCAGTGAAACTGTCGCGTTCGGCCTCGAGCGCGCGCCGTTCGGCTTCGTCGGTTACCTCGCCACTGGCGAGGTAGCGCTCGATGTTGGCGGCTTTGAGTTGATTGGTTGCGACACGGTGCTTTTCGGCCAACTGGGTGCGTTGACCGACGAGGTCGCTGTTGGGGCACGCGCTGCCGTCGTGCCCGAACTGACCGCACTTGTCGCAGCGGATCTGGCCCTGGCCAGGCGGCACGTAGCGGCGGCGGTGCTCGGGGCGGATGGTGGGCCGGTGTGGCTGCTTGGCGAGCACCGCCTGGCGCTGCGATTCCATCTCCGCCAATGCGTCACGTGCGCGCTTGGATTGCCCGATGTCGGCTTGCGCCTGCGCCGACAGTCCTGCCACTGCCAGTTGGTCGCGCCAGTCGTCACGCAGTGAGATCCCTACGTTGCCGCGGCCTTCGCCCTCTCGGTCCATGATCGTGTTCCACTGCGCGCGCACTTCGGAGACGCTGCGGCCGGTGTGGCGGGCGTTGAGCTCGAAATAGTCCTCTTTGGCCCGCTGAATACGCCCGACCATCGTGCCGAGATACTGCATCGCCTGCAGTTGAGCGCCGCTGTTGCGGTTCATGTCCTGCAGAGGGCGGGTTCGTCCGTACTGGTCGGTGATCTGTCCTGTCCGCAGGCGCTCGATTTCCTCGTCCAGCCGGGTGATCAGGCCCGGCTGCCGATGAGAGATCCGGTACTTCTCCTGCTCGGACAGGTCCTGATCGTTCTCGATCTGCTGACGCAGTCCCTTCACGAATGCGATCTGCTGCTCGGTAGTCATGTCCGGTGCGGCGTCGAATTCGTGCGTGCGCTCATGCAGAGCCGACTGGAGTTCGCGGTCATGCAGCGGGGCCCAGCCTTGGGCCCTGTTCAGTTCTTTCGCGAGCCGGATCGCGGTGGACCGGCATTTGTTTTCCCTGCAAACCATGTGGCCGTTGCCCCTGACCAACCCTGCGCGGGTACGGCTGGGGCAGCTCCTTTCAACACCGAGGAAGTGAATCCGATGCGTTCATCATGAAACTCATCCGCGTGCATCCGCAAGGACGCTGTCCGGTTGTCGGTGCTGGCCACAGTGCCGCATGCGGCTAGGAGGGCACGCTGATACGCCGGAAATGCGGGTCGGGCTGTTCTACTTCGCGGATGGTGACTTCGGCGTATCCGCACGTCTGCAAGGAATTGAGGTAGGCGACCTCATCGGAGATATCCAGCAGCACCAGATTCGGATCACCTGCTACCACGACCAACCTGCCGTCCGAATCCGGTTCGGCGTAGTGCGATTCGGGAATCAGTGCGTCTGAGAAGGGCATGTAGTCGCCGGTGTTCACCACCAACTGGATCTTGGTGAACCACATGCCGCGCCACACAGTGTCCACGGAGCCGCTGTCATTGATCATCGGTTGCTCAGTCGGAATGCCGACCGGGTAGGTGCCGTCGGGGTCTGCCGCCGACTCCAACTGCTGACGTTCAGCGGGATCCAGAGTGTCCCAACTGTGATCGCGTCGGGCGTGCTCATTGATCTCCTGCTGCAACCTTAGCCGCACCTGATCGGCGTGGCGGTGCCGCAAACGCACCCGCTCGATGCGCACGGCATCGATGGCGTCTTGGTCGCTAGATTCCTCCAAGTCCGCTGCGGCGGCGACGAGCTGCGCATAGTCGCCGCCGACGATCACCGCGATCACGTCCTCGGGAGTGTCGGCGTAGATGCGTTGACTGTCGGGCAATCTGACGTCGTATTGGTAGGGGCGGCGGTTGCCCACCAGCGGCAGCAGCCGACCGTGACCGACAGTGGTGCTCGCACCGTCGGTGACCACGATCGGCGGCGCAGTCTGAAAGGGATCCCACGCGTTGGCTTGGTCAATGGTGATCGGGCATCGGGGGCTGGTCAAAGCGTCCTCGCTTCAGCGTGGTGGTGAAAGCTGTTGAACGGGACGCTAAAGCGACTGTTCTCCATTGCAGATCGCCCGGACCAGAACCGGGCCAGGTTCCGTCCGTCGCAATGCCCACCAGTGGTATGCCCGCGACCTACGTTGCGGGTGATCGCGATCCTGACGCCCTCTTCGAGATCAGTGCGGTCTGTCGCCGGCGTTGGTCAACTGTGCTGCGAGGGCGTCAGCGACGATCAGCGGAAACGCGTTGGGCGCAACGTTTTCCAGGACAACGGTGTTCGCGGGCACGGCCGTGCGCGAATCACGGGCCGCAGTCAGCGCCCACACCACGACAACCTTGTGCCGATACAGGTACTGAACCTGCCGATCGATCGCTGGCCAATCAGGTTCGGGCAAATAGCCGTCGGTGAGCACAATGAGTGCCGTCGCGCCGGGCTGGAGCAGGCCAGCACCGGCGCTCACAGCGGCTATCGCGTCGGCGCAACCGTCGGATCCGCCGCGTTGGGTCAGATCCGGCACCCGCGCCGGTTGTGAGCTGGGCCGCAGCAGCGGATACACCTGCCCGGCGAATCCTGCGGCCGCGGCGAGGCCACCCAGTGCATCGACTGCCGATGCCAGCGTCCAGATCGCTACACCCGCCGCAGGAAGCCAGTTGGTCATCGATCCGGACAGGTCGATGACCAACCCCGCACGAATCGGCGGCTTGGGTGGTATCTGCCAGCGTTGGCTGGTCCACGGTAGCGCGGTCACCGTGACGTTCTGTGCGCGCTGCGCCGCGCGCTGCATCAACGCGTTTCCGCGCGCCCGGCCGGTGGGGTAGCCGACCCGCGCTCCTGTTCGGTGCGGAGCACGATACTGGGCGCGTTGTAGCCGCCGCACTACCAATGCGCGCAGCCGACGCTCGTCATCGGTTGGTGGCCTGAACCCGACCTGTACCCGCCGACCAGGACCGAATGTTCCTGCGCCACATTCGGTGTTGTGCACGTGATCGCGGGCGTCGGCGGCCTGGTTGTCCGCGAGCACTTGGTGGCGCGTCAGCCGCAGGCCCTCCACCTTCGCCTGTGTGATCGCGTCTCCGGCGATGCGGGCGAGGATCTCGGCGACCATCGCCGAGCCCATGTGCGGATCGCCGCCAGCGGCAGTTGCGATGTCGCCTGGTTGTTGGTGCAGATCCAGCCATCGTCGCGCCAGCATCAGCATTGTCGTGGTGTCGTCGTCGTCGACGTTTTGCACCTGCTGCCAGACATCAGTCATCTGCGCGAGTTCTTCGGCACCGAACACCTCTCGAGCGAGCGTCTGCAGCTGTGGTCGCAGCCAGGTCGGCAGCACTCCGCACTCGATCTCAGGCAGTAGATCGCAGACCAGCCTTCGGGTGACGTCCCCCATCAGCCCGTCCGGGACCAGGCGATCGGCGGCGGCGCGCAGGAACAATCGGTCTGCCGGGCGACGGGCCACCAACCGGGATCTGGCCCGCGCACGATCCAGCTGCCATGCCGTGGAAAACAGCTCTGAGCTGACATCAGCGGGCACAGCGGCGACCCATCTGCTATGCGCGGCGCGAGCCGCCCCGGCCAGAACCAGTCCAGCGAACACCGGAGCCCTCAACCGGCTCGCGAGCGAGTTCACCAACACCGTGGATTGGTCGGCCGACAGTCCTGCGGCTGCGGCGGCGACCGGAATGATCCTTGTGCCGATGTCGAAATCCGCTCCCCCTGACCTGGATCGGGCTGTGATCGATACGGACACGTCGTCGCGGCCGGCGGCGGCGCGCGCTAACGCGGTCGCTGACCACGCGCTCACCTTCCAGCGGTCCTCAGCGCCGTTCGCCGACAAGTCCACGCGGTGAACGTTATGCCGTGCGTTTTCCACCCGTGACGTCCCCGGGGACGACTGGTCGACGGCGAACAGTCGGAGAAGCTCAGGCTCACAATCGGATCCAGCCGCACCTGGAGGAGACCACCACACAATGCTCGCTTTCGGGTATGCGCAATGGAGGCGTGACTCCGGGACGGCGACCGACGCGGAGGCTCATTTCGTTCTCCATCGAAGCCAAGACGATCTGGTGCGGATCAGCTCTGCCCGCGGCGCCTTGAAGCGGCATCAACCCGCCGCACCGGTAGATGGCTTTCTCGACGCCGCCTTCCAACTCGCCAACGATGTCGAGCAATCCCGCGATGGCGTCGGCGACCCCGCCACACTCCCCTTGCGGTGCGTGCTCCTTCCTGACGCCATCCCCGACCGCTCTCTGGTGACATCGTTTCTTACCGCCTACTTCGACAGCGAGGACGATCACACTGTCGACGGCTTCCTGCGAGCCCTGCTCGACACCCCGCAATCGACCACAGCGACAACGACTCTGCCCGAACCGGCCGTCGACGATCACCCCGCGCTGGGCGGCCCGACCGAGTTCACAACCCCGGACGGATCGCCATATATCGCGCGCACTGTCGGCGGGCTCAGCGACGTCCTGGTCGTGCGCAAAGCTCTCAGCTTGGGATTGAACGTCGCGTTGGCCGGGGAGCCGGGCTCGGGAAAGACCACGCTGGTACAGGTCGCCGCCCCACAACTGGTGGTACATACCTTCCACGGTGAAAGCAGCACCGAGGACGTCATAGGCCGCTTCGTTCCTGACCAACACGCCCCCAGTGGGTTCTCCTGGAAGGACGGGCCGTTGTTGATCGCGATGCGCTCCGGGCTGCCGTTCCTTGCTGACGAGCTCCCCCGCGCTCCTCGCGAAGTGCAGCAGGTGTTCTTCTCGGTGATGGATCATCGCCGCTGTTATGGCGATCTGGCCAACCCGCACATCGGCGAAGTCGTCGCGGCGCCAGGGTTCGCCGTCGCCATCACCTACAACCCCGGCAGCGGATTCGGCATGGATGACGCGCTGTTCGATCGCATCGCGTTCACCATCTCGGTGCCTACCGACCTCAACACCGCCGCGCAGCTGGGAGTGCCCTCCGAATTCGTTGACGCGGCACGCATACTCGCCGCTGACAGCGCTGTGGCAGCGGTGACCGGCAGAGAAGCGCCGTGGGTTCCGACGCTGCGATCGTTGCTGAAAGCCCGTGACGTCGCCGAACACTTCGGTCTACGTTTCGCTGCCAGTGCCCTCGTCTCGGCCTGCCCAGATGAGCTCCAGCGGCTCGCCATCGCGCGGGCGCTGGAGAACAAGCTCGGTCTCGGCGAGGGAGCGATAGTCGAATTGACCACCGTCAGTTGACCTTCCCGCCGCCCTGCCGGAGTGCCATTCTGGCCAGGCACCGCCGGCCGAACCGTTGCGCCAGGGCTGCGCGGGGCCATATTAAGTGAATTGCATTGCGCCACTGGCGCTTTCGTGTCGTGCCAGTCGATCGAACCGAGGTTGTCAGCGATGAGCGCGCACGACGAATCCACCTCGCAGGTTCTGCGCGGGGCTATGCGGCGATCTGCGTCGTTCCCATCGGCGGCCGCTGCAGCTCGATCACGTGCGAGGCGATGTCGAGAACATCGGCGGTATGAGACACCACGATCATCGGCGTCTCCAGGGCACGCAGCATAGCCAAAATCTCGCGACGGAAAGCTTCGTCCTGTGCTGCAGTGATCTCGTCGGCGAAGATCATCCCCGGCGGCCCGCCACCAGCGAGTTGCCGACCGATTCCGATGAACGCGCACACCGCGGCCCGGGCCTTTTCCCCACCGGACAGCTGGCGAGTCGCCCGTGTTGTTCCATCCGACAGGACGACCTGCGGGATGAAAGAGCTGTCGATATGGAATCCCAGGTGCTCACCGCCAAGCTGTTGCATGATCTCGGTCGCCGCTGCGGAGATGGTGTCGCAGTATTCAGCGAGCAGATCGCGACGGAGCGCGATCAGCAGATCGCGAGCGATGCGGGCTTCCTCGGCTCGACTCATCTCCTGTTGTTTGCGCGCCCATTTCGTGGCCGCGTCGTCGGCGATGTCAGCGAGTTGCATCGCCGCGACCTCGGCTCCGCGAGCGTCCGCGGCGGCGTCGGCAGCCGCGGCCTGTAGCGACTCGAGTTGGCTGTGCGCCGTGTCCGCGGTTGCGACCGCGTCGACCACCTCTGCAGCGTCGGGAGAAGGCAGGACCTTGGCGCGACGGCGGCTGAGTTCCTCACTCGCGGTGCGTGCCTGCTCTGCTGCGGTATGGACAGATTCCCATACGGCCAGCAGCCGACGTGTGCGGGTCAGCTCTTCGGTGATCCGGGCATGCACTCTCAGCGCTGCCTGCCGCGCACGGTCGGGGTCCGGTGGGACCGGGCGGCCAGTGATCTTGGTGACGACGCTGGCCAGCGACGCGGCGGCATCGTGCCGTCGGATGTCCACAGCTCGTGCGTTGTCTTCGGTCTGCTCTGCTTTCGCCAGTTGGGTTTGTGCGGTGGTCATCTCTTCGCGGATTTCACGCGCCGTGCGATCGGTGCGGGCAGCGTCTGCCCTAGCGGTGCTGAGAGCTCTTCTGGCGTGAGCGGCATCGGATTCGGCCCCATCGAGTTGAATACGAATCGCATCCAATGCCGCAGCTGCATCGCGGAGCGGTTGCTGGCAGGTCGGACAACACACAGCTGAGGTGTTCAGCCGTGCCAGTGCGGTGCGCGCTTCGGTCAAGCGCGTCACCACGTCCGAGGTACGCGTGTCGATCTTCTCGGCAACAATAAGACGTTTCTGCGCGTGTTCTCGTGCTCGTTCAGCCTCGTCGCTGCGGTTGGCCAGGGAATTGATTGCGATCCCCGCGGCCGCCGCTCGGGTGGCCGCGGCGGCGGCGTGGGCGGTTGCGGCGGCTTGGGTCTCGGCCTTCAGGGCGGAGCCGTGGCTGGTCAGTTCCACCAACAGTCTTTCCCATTGATCTATCCAGTTCTGTAGCTCGCGCAGTTCCCGATGTGGGTGTCGGGCCGGGTCGGCACCGGCGGCGTGGACGGCAGCCTTCGCCGTGGTCAGCGCCTTATCGGTCTCTGCTGCCACCGCTTCGGCGGCGATGACGTCCTCCAGTGAGGTTCGAGCGTCGAGTTGCCGTTGCTGCAGTCGGCGCGCGTGAGCGTCTGCGGCTTTCCAGACCGTGTGAGCCTGGCTGGCCTTCTCGGCTGCTGAGCGGGCGTGCTGTCGCACGTCCTCGGTGTCTGCTCGCGCGGCGTCGGCGTCGATAGCGGTCCGCTGAACGTGTGCGGGGTCTCCTGGAAGGGCTTCAGCGCGGATGCGGGCTTCCTTGCACTGATCTCGCATTCGGTCGATGGTTCGGCTCAGCTCGTCCAGACCGGTCAGCTGCTCAAAGGTGTCCTGCACGGTCGCCGGTGTTCCCACCATCAAGTTGGTCAGCTGTTCTTGGGCCATATAGAAGGCTCCGCGGAAGGTTTTCGCTGTCAGCCCTGTCAGCTCCACCATGGTTCGAGTCAGCGTTGCGGCGGTGACGTTGGGTTGGCGGACCCCGTCGATCGATAGCTTGGCAGTCGTCGTTTCGGTTCCTGCCGTCGACCGCGTCTGCCTGCGGGTCGCGACGATCGTGGTTTCGCGGATCTGGATGGTGGCGGTTACCTCCACCGGCCCGGTGGAGCCGTCGCGGCGCACTGTCGTCGCCGATGCATCGCCCCATAGGCACCACGGCAGTGCGTCGAGGATCCCTGACTTTCCCACTCCGGAAGGCCCGAACAACGCTGTCGCACCGTGCGGGTCGATGGACAACTCCAGCTGCTCGACGGAGCGAACGTTGCTCAGGCGCAACGACTTCAAGCGAAACATCGACAGATCCCTTCTCCCCGATGCCCGACAATGACCTGACGCGAAGATTCTGCGTTGGATCACGCTGTACGGCGATCAGTTGGCAGGCAACGGAATTCGGGTCATCATCGAAACTGCTGGAGCTAGGTGGGCGGAAGCACCTGGGTGAGGCACAGCTCTTCGAGAGGGCGCGGGCCGTCGTAGCGATGGCATGGGCACGGGAGGCGTTCGCGCTTGATCGGCAGGCCAAGCTCGTTCCAACGGGTGGCCTGCACGCGGGTATCGGTGCAGGCCCCCTCGTCGTTGTGGGTTGATCGTGGGTGCCCGCAGGAGCAGCGGGGCTGAGTGGGTTTGCGTTTGCGAGCACTGCGGCGCCCGCAGGGGTAGCCAATGGCGGCACCGACAGCAAGGATCGCTGCTCCGGTGGCAAGCGAAATCGGATCCAACGGTTGTCTCCTTCAAGGGTGGGGCTGTTCGGGGAAGGTAGTGGCACCTCTCTCCGGACTAGGTGGAGGTACCTGGGCTTTGTTGTGGCGCACCGAGTGCAGCTCGGGCTCGCTGCAGCGCTGAATCGCGTAGAGATTCAGGTGATTCGCGCAACGTTTTGGCGAGATTTCCGGCGGTGAGGCGTTCGTCGAGCGCCCGCTGAAAGTCCACGACGCGTTCGGTGATCGCGGCGTGGACATGGCTCGGGCGCGCGGCCGAGACCGCTGTGAGTGGGTCGTCGAACCTCACACGCCAGAACGCGGCGCCCTCGGCGGCCTGGGCCCACTTCCCGATCAGCGCCTGCAGGTCGTGCCGTTGTCCTGAGCTGGTGCCGGTAATGCGTTGGCGCACAATCCATCCACCGTCACCAGTCAGGGCCTGCGATCGCTCATCGACCCATCCCTGACTAGCCAGCCGGTCGCGAACTCGATCATTGATCTCCGACACCGTGAGCCCGCGTGCGTCGATCGACGGAAACTCGGTCTGCGGTCGTTGCCAGATCTGCTGCAGCGACACCTGCAGAGCTCCGCGCTCGGGGACGACGACTTTCAGCCAGCCACGCGGTGACTCATCATCCGAAAAGCCCCGTCGCACTGTGGACCCGGTGTACCAGACCTGGCCGCGCCCATCAGCGTCACCGAATCCGTCGACGCGGCCTGGGGTGTGGTAGTCGCTGAGCAAGGTGACGTCCCATCCACGGGTGACCCATTCGGTGGGGATGAGCCGGTCGGCGCCGTGCCGCTCAACCGCTTTGTACAGGCGCGAGTCCCCCACGAAAATGCCGTGCGAGCACAAGATGTTCACGCCGTGGTCCAGGGGTATCGGGTCAACCACGATTCCGGCCGCGCGCAGCGCAGGGTCGAGGCCGAAGTGCGACACCACGTGCAAGTACAAGTCACGATCAGGGTCCGGTCGGAGAACCTCATACAGGCCGGTATGTGTCGTCCCCGGTGTGGGTTCACCGCGGCGACCATCGAGATAGACCACCCGGCAGTTCATCGCTGGACGGTGCAGCACCGCAGACGCCGACATGTTCGCAGCTGCACCGGCGTCGTGGTTTCCGGTGTTCACGCCAGCCCAGAGCCCAGCCTCGTAACGCAGATCGTCAGCACGGTGAGCGGCTTCGATGTCGTGTGGCTGAGGCCGTGAGTAGTGGAAGACATCGCCGCCGTGCCAGATTCCGCGGCAGCCGGCGGAGATCATTTGTGTGGTCACGAGTTCGTTGGCCACGTATCCGTCGATGAGGCGCAGATTGCGGCCGCGGTGGATGCGCATACCTCGGCTGGTGTAGCCGAGATGAGTGCAGCCCACGGTCCCGAACACATACGTCATGGCGAAATCGTGGCATCCGAACAGTCCAGGTGTTTCAGTCGGCGACAAACGCCTTAGCGGTGCCGAAAACAGTGCCTGGCCAGCGATTTCGCCTGCTGATCCCGTCGGCATAGGAGTGTTGGACAGCCCGATGCGGGTGGTTGTGATCGGCGGGACGACGAAACCGCAGCTAGTTCCGTGTTATCGTCCAACTAATCGGATTCACCACAAACGCACATCGAGGACCACCCACCCATGGGCATCACCATGCTCGGCGGTTCCAGCACGACCGCCGCATCAACCGTCCCTACACGGCGCTGTGACGCCGTACTCGACCTGTTCGAATCAGATGAGGCCGAGGACCGTTCGCACGCGGTCGCACTGTGCGCAGACTGTCCTCTGCTGGTCTCGTGCCGCGCGCGCACGCGCGCAGACATTCTTCGTGGCTTGGCGCCGATCGGCATCGTTCAGGCGGGAGTCGCGTGGACGATGGACGGCACGCCGGACATCGCGGTGCACGGCAACGAATTCGCTGCCGGTTGGCTGCCGGCATTGGAGTCCGTGCCCGCCGACGACGGCATTGATCCGATCAAGGTTGAGCTCGTCTTTACCGAGCCAGCTCGAGTTCGCGACACCCTCACTGCATCCGAGCGCGACGAGGTCTATCGCGAAGGAGCCCGCAGGGCTGTGTCGCTGAACTTCCTGCGAATCGCGCTCAAAGTGCACCCGCGAACGGTCGCTGAAGACGCCACCCGCCTCGGCATACGCGACTGCTTCGCCAGCAAGCCCTCGAAGCCGCACAAAGCACCGGTCACCATCATCGATCTGGATGCCGCGGCGGCCTGTGGTGTATCGAGTGAGGCCATCGAACCCCGCGAGAGTTCAGAGTCGATCGAGGTCTCGCACGATGTCGGGCGCGCCGCGTGTGGCGTTGGTTCTGGTGGAAACAGCCTGACGTTCGACATCAGGCTGCTGCGACGCTGGTGGGCGCGACGCCCGAATTCGGTTTGTGTGGAGGTAGATCCGCGTCGGCGTGGACAGCGCGCCGCCGCCTTGCGGTCGGCGGCGCGGTTGTCGTCTCATCGAGTCCCTCCGAGGGTTTCGCCCCAAACAGCGACTGATCCGTCCGTCCGCCCGAGCGTCGCATCTGCGACGGGTTGTACTCGTAGTTGGCCGGTTGGCACTCGACTGTCACCGCGGCGTCCGACCACTGAACTGGCTGAGCGCAGATGGATCGCAGCGACAGGTCCGTCTCCGTGAGGCACCGGTGAAGAACCTATTCACCCCGATACTGCTGTCCTGCAGCCATGTTTAAGCAACGCCGTGTGCGGCACGCTCGGAGCGATCTGTCAGTAGCGTGGATCGGGGGCAACGGCTGTGTCGGGCTTGTGCGCTTCACCAAGGCCGCAGGGCGTTGGCGCTGGGAACCCAGGTGACCCCGTTGGCTGGCAGCGTCGGGCGAAGAGGCTGACCGAGTGCCGCTGATTGAGGGCTTGCTGCGCAACTGTCCGTCGGATAGTGGGTGAATTCCCTGCACGAAATGTGTTGTCGCAAAGGCGGATTCCCGTCGACCGGGCTGGCGCTCGACCCGTCATACCGGCAGCTGACTTCGGAGTGGTTTGATCTCGACGGCCGCTGCCGTGAGGCGTACTGCGCGGCGTATCGCACGGCGTACACGGCGACGAAACTGTCCGACCGCATTCGCCTGGGCGGCGAACCCGACAAGCGTGACCACACCCCCGACGTGTGCGGACACGGCTACGGCTGCACCGGCTGCGTCGTCGATCACCGCGATTCCTCCGAATGCGACGAGGACTGCACGTTCGAGAACTGTCTGTTGCTGCGGTCGATCGGTGAGATGTTCGGGCTGTTCGAGGAGCTGTAGGTGAGCGCCGAGTGAAACCGCCCACGGCCACTGACGTCATGACACCACAGTTAGACAGGTATCAGCGTGTTCGCGTGCCCGATCCAGCAGTGCTCAGGGCCCAGGATCATGAGAACGGGTCTGAGCAGGGTCGGGCGGATTTGTGAGCCGATTCTGTTGGCCTCTGCTTCGAACAACACTGCAGCTGAAGCGTATACCACTGCGCGTTCGGCCCCCCACGGGAATCGGCCAGCGATCTGAGCCGCACGAACGGTCCGGTCATGCTCGGAGAAGGCCCGCGGACGAGTTTCGCGAGCGTATCCCACCCGGTAAGCGTCGGTCAGTGTCTGTTCGAGCGCGGAGAACGCGATTTGCTGATGCGATGCGTATTCTTTTGCTGCGCATAGCAATTGGCGGGCCTGGGTCGGAGTTGCGCAGTAGATGAGCTTGCGCATCGCCGAGATCCGGTCGGCTTTTGGCCCGAGCTGCTGAGTCGCTGGCGCAAGCGGCACTCGACATTCCTTCCTTCTGCGGTGGTCAGCTGGCTCAGGCATGCCCGTCGGTGAGCATCTTCAGGCCCTCGTCGATCCTGCGCAGCACCGCATCAATTGCGGTGAGAGTGTCATCGCGGAACTCGGATTCGGGCAGTGACCGCAGCAGGTTAAGGTTGTCCTCGGCCGCTGCGCGCGCCTGCTCAAGTTGCTTTTGGGTAGCGGGCCCCTTTTTCAGATCGCGGATGCTGCCGTTGTTCACTCTTAGTCGACTCAGCAGCTCGTCGACGACGCGCTGTGTCCGTGCGCGATCGACGGCGTGGTCGATCTCGGTCGCTTCGGCCTCGGTAAAGCGAATTCTGGTTTCATGCAGCGGCATTCGTCTGCTCCTGGCTCAGGGCCGGCCGGTGGAGCCGGGACTTCGCGCCAAGCTACGGCTGTGGTTCTCCTTGGCGCTCGGCGTGTTCGACGGCTACTACCTGCAGTGCGGTTGCCAGCAGCAGCGCGACCTCGACCGGAAGGGGCTTTCGTGCGAAGTCGTCTCGGAAGCTGAGAGTTCCTTCGTGGACTCGGATCCTGCCGACTCGGTCGCCGGATTGCGCGGTGACGACCAGGTCCCCGTGGTCATCGCGGATAACGGTCGTGTCGGCAGGGGTGGAGGCAGACGGGCCGAGGTGCTCCACTGCGGTTGACTCCTGATCGTTGGGCGGACGACGTCGATGCCGCCCAGCGGCATCCGACGCGAGACCTTAGCCACGGGGCCGCACGGTGCGGGTCACGTGACGGGTTCTGTTGACCAAGGTTAGAGGTGGGCCGCGCCCACTCGGAGGTGGTCGCGGCCCACAGCGATTGGTAGTTAGGCCATGAGCAGGCCGAGTGCCCGGTTCTTCGTGTCCTGGTGGGTGCTGTCGAACTGGCGGGCGGCCAGAACCTCGTGGTCGGCTTTGGCGGTGACGCCCCAGTCCAGCCATTCGGTGATCGCCGAGTACGCACCCCAGCGTGTCTGGCGACCGAAGTCATTGGTCTGGGCGAACATGAACAGCGACACCATGTCATCGCGCCGCCGCTCCCACCGGCCGTGCTTGCGTGCGTCGGCGGCGTCGGGTTCGGGGTACAGGCCGTCGATGAATGCGACGAACTCGCGCCGGTTCATGGGTGTGTCGAGCATGTGTTCGGCGACGGCGGCGAATCCGCGTGCGTACTGGACTGCGTCCTGCATCAGCTTCTTCGCCTCCGCCAGCTGCTCGTCGGCCTTCTTGGTGTGGCCGATCTCGAAGACATAGGGGACCCCGATGTTGGCGGTCATGCCGTTGGTGCACTCCAAACGCCGAGCATTGGCCGAGCCGGAGATCTTGCCCTGGCCGTCGTGGGCGGCCTTGAGCACCATCTGGAATGTGACCAGGTCTTTGCCGCCGACCTTGACATTCGCATCGGGCAGGTCGAGCTCGAGGTAGGCGAGGGCACCGTGCTTGCGTTCCCCGGCGACGGTGAAGCGAGCGCCCATGGCGACCGCGTGGTCGGCGACAGCGAACGCGGTGCGGTTGTCGACCGGGTGGTAGCGGCCGCCGCCCACGTTCAAGGTCATGTGGTTGTCGCTGCGCAGAAACAAGCGGCGGCCGGGCATGAACGTGTCGATCATGCGGCCGTTGCTCATCACGATGATGTTGTCGGCAGGATGTTCCTCGATCGTCCAGTCCAGCTGAGCAAGCGCGAGCGCTTCGTCGAGGCATTGCGCGGTCGAGACGTCGGTACCGAGTCGGCGAGTGGAAGCGGTGCGGCGGCTGGTTTCGAGAATGGTCATGGTGTTGAAGTCCCTGCTGAGGTGAATCCGATTGATGTCATCGAAGCTACAAAGGACCTGCTGACTGTGTTGCAATGCTCGCGGGGGGATGTTGACGGATTCTTGGCCGCCTGATCTGCAGAAACACGCGAAGCTTCGCAAAGTTTGATGATTTCTATGGTGCGTCGAATACTCTGATGGTTGTGGACTCGATCGCGCGACGGCAACGGTTCGGACAGATCGTCAAAGCGCGCCGAAAAGACCTCGGGATCTCTCTGAACGCCATAGCGAACTACGGCGGTCCCTCGAATGTGACGGTGGGCAACATCGAGAGGGCCGAGGGCCCTGTTCCGAGGGCAGCAACCCGGGACAAGCTGGACACACCTCTGCGATGGCTGCCGGGCAGCGCCGCGCGCACGTGGGAAGGTGGCGATCCCGCGCCGGTCACGAACGGCGCACCATCCACCAATCGGAGCGGCGAGATCTTGGTGATGGGTCCTCATGAGGTCCCGGTTCCCTTGGAAAGCCTTCGTGTAGTGCTCACGACACTGTCGAAGCTTCAGCTTGCGTTGGATCAGACTGTGGACAGCTCACCGTTGCGCGCCGCGGCCGCGGCCACAGTCGCGGAGCTCAACGCGTTCGTCTCGGAAAGCACAGGAGCATGGCTGACCGAGTTGCTCGAACGCAACGCCGGCGGCGATCAACCTGTGCATCCGGTGATCGACTTGGTGTTCAGCTCGCATCTGGCAGGTGCCGTCGATCCGACCGAGCATGCAGCCGAGGACAAGCTGTATCGACGATGGCTGGCCGGGCACTTACCCGACGTCGACGCGTCCATAGATGCCAGGTTCCGGAAGCGATTGCTACGCAAGCGGCCTGACCTGGGCTGATCACAATCTTGGTTACGCTGCAAAGTGCGGCCAGCGACCACACGGGGGCCCGTCGGGTCCAACGACAGCGATGGCTTCCCCGCGATGAACCGATCGCCCACACACCTCACGGGAGCAGACCGGACCTCGGCCCTGTGGTCAGCGGCCTCAGCCGCCTCAGCCGCCTACGCGGCGAGCACATTCGCGTCCATCTCAATTATATTTGGTGATTACTACACGATTGTGTAAATTGTTACTAAAATTCAAGATTTACTATGCCATCAAATTGTGATTAACTTGGTGCCGCAGCTGATGCCGGGCCCGCCGCCGGACGGGCCCGATGACCACTGCGACCTGCCCTGGGGCGGGTCGCAGTGGTCATAGAGATCGCCCCCGCCTTGAACACGCAAGGCGGGGGCGATCTATGTCAGCACGAGCTCACTTCACATCTGGAGGGCCTTGACGGCGCAGTCGCCTATCAACCGGCCGATGCTCGACGGATCATCGAGCATCGCCGCCGTCACGCCGGTAGGTGGATCCATCGGGACGTCGTAGGAGTCCGGCGAGGTCAGCCAAAGCACCCGCACCCCGTTCATGATCAACTGGTCCACCTCCTCGTACACCTCTTCGGGGTTCCATAGGTCGCCGTCGGTGATGATCGCGACGACGCGCGCGCCCCGCGCGCGGTCCAGCATCAGCGTGCGCTCCAACGCGCGCAGCGCGGAAGGCAAACCGGATGAGCCGCCACCGATTTCAGGAATTTGCACGTCGGTCGATCGCCCGGGGGGCTGCATCAACGACACGCTGGTGTTCCAGGTGACCGTGGCGACCTCACCATCGAGCTGCCGGACCGCACGGGCGAACATCCACCCGGCAGCAGCGGTTGGTTCGGCGTAGGGCTCCATCGACTCGGAGATGTCGAGCGCGATGCCCAGCACCAGGGGCGGGCTGTCGACGGTGCGTCGACGTGGCGACGACCATGGGGTGGCGGTCGGGGTGAGACCGGCCTGGGCCTGACCGGCGCGTTGTACCAGCGCTGCCGTCCGCAGCCGTCCAGGCGGGGCGATCGATGCGACCTGGGTGATGATCTGTTCTCGTGTCTGCGCTGCTTTGAGTCGGGCGAGCAATGCGCGGTACTCGTGCTGCTCGTCTCCCGTGGCGGGGCGGGCCTGGCTCGGATGCCGGGTTTCGGTGGCTGTTTGGTGGTCGCCGACCACGGTTGCGTGCCTCGCCGCTGTGGCCCGCGCCCGCGCTTGCGCCGCGGGTGAGGGCTCCCGCACTCCAGCCGCTAAACGCAGATCACGGGCTGCGCTGCTGGAGATAGCGCGCAGCGCACGCCTCACTGCACCATCAGGGTCAATATCTGCACCGCCGGGACTGTGCCCGCCGGTATCGTCGTCAGGGTCGCAGTCGTCGCTGGTGTGGTCGGGGAACAGTGCAGCGATCCGCCGCGCGGCCGAGATCAGCGTGTCCAGATCGCCGTCTGCGGCAGCGACCGCTCGCGCGGTTTCCAGTCCGATGACCGCGATCTGCTCCACCGTCAAATACGGCTTCAGCAGCTCGTCCAGATCGGGGATGTCGTGCTCGTCAAGCACGTCGGCCAGGACACGACCTCCCAGCAGGATCAAGACCCGGGCCGCCGAGATCGAGTCAGAAGGTTCCACAGTTCCGAGGATGTGCTCGACCGAGGCGCGAAGCCACTGGCGGGCCTCGGTCGGGAAGGTCGCGACCACTCGCCCTTCCATCCGGGGCTCCTCGAGCAGCGCAGGCCAATCGCCTAGTCCAGTATCCAGGTGTCCACGCCGGTGTGTGTGGAGGGCGTGGCCGATCTCGTGGGCCAGCACTCCGGCCAGCACCGGGTGACGTGCACGGTCACCACCGTCGCGCAGGTCGATGTGAGCGGGGTCGGGGCGGCCGGGCAGGGTCTGGCATGCGTCGAGAGTGATGGTGGTCGTCACATGGTTGAACACCCCAGCCGGAGGGGACGGCGTCCCGGCTGGGGTGATCGCCACGATCACATCACGGCGACCGCTCAACATGACCGTCCATGCCTTACATCTGGCGGCCAGATGCCGCCAGTGAATATGGGATGCGGAGCGCCAGGCCTGCGCGACCGCAGATGATGCCGACATGTTCTTGGTAGTCCTTCACAGGGCAGGGGCAATATGACCTCATCCTGCGAAGCGATGGCCGGGACTGTTTCGATCACGAGACCAGCGGTCGAATGCATGGCCTCACCTAGCGCCGCGACAGCCTCTCCCGAGCCGAACTAATCACCGCAGCAAACAATCTCGCCACAGCCGTCGCAGCGCGCACTGGACACAATCGCACCCTCACAAGCCGGAACGGCACCGAATATAGCCAGCGGCGCAAGCGAACTGGGAAAACAGCACCAGTGCAACAGTCGGGCCGATCCACGAAGCGCCGGACTTAGGGTTTTGGCAATCGGATTCACCTCTCCAGCACCAATCGAGGATGCCATGCACATGATCACGATCGCGGGTTTCGCGATCCAGGACCCGTCCAGCCCCACAGAAAAGGTGTACGCCTCGTTCACCTACCGCCGAACCGACGGCTCCTACCACGTCATCAACTGCTCCGGCGAGAGCTCCCTGTGGGTCTCCAACCGGATGCGGCTCCAGCTGAACCAACCCAACAAAACAGCTGCCGAAGCACGGGCCGAACTGGTCTCGAAATGGACCCAAAAGAAGCAGAAGGGCTACAGGTCTGTTCTCGCAGGTCCAGTGGTCTTCGAGGTAGCCAGCACATCAAGGAACAACATCGACCCTCGAAACCTGGTCGCTGCTATCAAGCTTCAAAGCGCTGTGATGAGCGCCGGGCCCGCGACCGTCACCGACGCCTTCGACAAGCTGCATGCAGCCGGACCATCGCGACTGATGAACTCTGTCGCGTCCCCGGTACCGCAACCGAAGCTGGCCCTGCCCGCAGCCGAAGTCGGAGGCATTGTGCTGTCTGACGGCCGCCGGTACTTCTCCCGTGAGGTTGCTGGCCATTCCGATGTCGCGTTGCTGAGGCATCTGCGCGAGCAGACCCGCCACGGCGGACCATCGCAGCTCAATGTGCGGTTCTTCGGTACGCCGGGCGGCGGCAAGTCGACCCTGCCGGTCGCCGCGTTCGGCGACGAGCTCATCGTGATGTACGGCCACGGAGATATGACCGTGGGCCAGGTCGTCGGTCAATACGTCGCCAACGGCAGCGACCTCAACTACGTCGACGGCCCGCTGGCCGTGGCGATGCTGAAGGGTTTGCCGTTCCTGATGGACGAGGCCTCGCGTGTGCCCTCGGAGGTGTTGAACGTGCTGATGTCGGTCAGCGACGGGCGGGGGCTACTGAACCGTGACGATCTGCCAGGAGCCGAACCCGTCCGCGCCGCACCGGGGTTCTTCCTGATGCTGAGCTACAACGACAGCGGGGTAGGTGTGCGTCCCTTGGACCCCGCGCTGATGCGACGGTTCCCGATCGCGATCGAAGTCCGTGCCGACTTCGCCGCCGCAACCGAAGCCGGAGTCGACATCCGCGCAATCGAAGTCGCCAAGTCGATGCAGGAGAAATCTGACGAAGACCGCGACAACAGCGGCGACGGATTCTGGGTGCCCCAGATCGGGCACCTGCTGGTATTCCAGCAGGCCCTCGACGCAGGCCTAGGCGAAACAGTCGCATTGGCAACACTGATGTCGGCCTGCCCCGACCCTGACACCCTCACCACATTGCAGGAAGCGGTCACCGAACACTTCGGCATCAACGACCCAGCTCCGTTGACTCTGGGCACCCGGGTGATCGCGGGGGCACCGTGAGCACCCTGATCTCCGCTGTTCGAGACAGATACCTGCTGCCGAGCTGGCGCGGCGGCCAGCTCGTCGAGCCGACAGCCGATCAGCCTCTGGAGTCCTACACCTTGATCGGGGTACGACTGGCCAGCGCGCCGAGCGAGGACTCGGCAGACTACTTGGAAGCGATCCTCGGGTACTGCTGGACCAAGCACATGGGGGGCGCCCCATCTACCCGAGCAGGGCTGATGTCGATTCACGACGATCTCGTCGTGTTCGACGCCCCGGTCGGCCTTCGCTCGGTGGTGACCCGCACCCGCACCCAAGCAACCCGAGACCTCATCGCTGATCTGCGGCTTTTCTACGCAGAAGGGTCACCAGTACGCAAAACTGACGGCCTCCGCCGCCTGAAACGCCCTGCTGGCGTCGAGTTGCCTGATCTGCTGGGTGTGCTGTTCGGATAACAGCAGCCTGTCGGCACAGCCGAGATCGCTGTTCGGGAACCGAATGGGTTCCCGAACAGCGTGTCACTGATGGCTGCGCTCGCGGGCCTCGGCTTGCCGCTGCCGGAGCCGAGCCATATGACGTTTACGCCACTCGGTGCGGCCTTCTTGCCACACCGCTTCGGCCTTGTCCCACTCCGGACGAGCCGACCGCGCACGCTCAGCCAGAACCTCCCGCGGCTCAGGCCCTGCCGTCAGAGCCTCGAGCAACTCGCCGGCCTTGTACCGGTCATACAGATCAGTGAACAGCCAAGCCGGACAGCCGTCGGCTCTCAATGCGTCGACCATTTCTTGTTTGGGTTCGATCCACGCCATGATCGGGTTGGTGTGGCTGTATTTGTCGTCCCATCGCCACCATTGGCGGCGTTTGACCTGTATGGCCGGCCGGTTCCCGTCCTTGAACAGCGAGCGCGGCTCCAGCGGACCGACCGGAAGCTGATGGGCCCGCAACCAGTTGTCCGTGGCCGCGGCGAATTGGTCCAGCCGCGTGGTGGACCACGCGGTCACCATCTCGACTTCCTCGATCGCGCGTACCAAACGTGCACCTGATTTGATCAGGTCGGCGCGGCGATATTCGCGGTGGAACTGTTTCCAGTCGCGGGCTTTGTAGCTGGGGGCGGCGATCAGATGCTGAAACCGTTCCATCGACGCGACAATATCGTCGACGTTCACGATGACCGTGGGGCCTGGACGTGGTGGATCTTCCCACGGCTTGGGGCGCCGCTTCCTGTCTGGCGGGCCTGTCACCATCTGACTTCGTTCCTCCATCTCACGGTCGCTCACCCGGGTCGCTGTCACCGTGCCGAGTGAGGTTCGGTCGTGTGGATATTACGGTCGCCTGACTCCGCACCGCACGATCGGTCGCATTGACATCGTCGCATCACGGCCTTCCAGAGCAGGGGTTTCAGCGTCCCCGGCGAGGCGCGGCACCCGAACCGGTCACCTCTGTTCAGATCACATTCCCTGCGCGGGTATCGAGGAGAAGTCGAGCTCAACCAGGGTCTGGTCCGGCCACATGGCCGCCGTCGGCGGCGGCCTCAGCGGCGCCAGGACACTGCTCATGTCCAGCTCATGGTGCGACTGCCACATCGCTTGAAGCCGTTGAAATTTCGTCCACAACGGCGAGTATCGGCCCGGGTCGACACGCTGCGTGTCGACACCGGCGTCAGATACGCCGATGCCGACCAGCATGCGTGGTTTCGACCAGTTCCATGGCTCCCACGCCCCTGGCGCATCTGGGCAGATGCAGTACTCTTCGGCGTTCATACCCGCGACCAACTGCAACGCCACTTTGGGATCGAGGGCCTTGGGGTGTCCGGCCCACGATTCTTTGCTTTTGTAGTCGGCGATGATCAGCACTGCGTTGCTGATGAAGCCGATGTCGATCGTGCCTGCGTAGCCGATGCTGTGGTTCCACACGCTGGCCTCGGCGAATACCGGCTTCACCTCATAGCGGCGCCACCAGTCGTCGAACTGCCGCGCGTAGTCCAGCTCACCGTGGGCTTTGAGCGTCTCTCGTGCCGCCGAGATCGCCTCCCGGGTGCCGCTGCCGAGATAGAACAATGCGACCTGCTCGGCGTAGTCGTGGACTCGATCGCCACGTTGCGCCGCTTGGTCAGCCAGCCACGCTCCCGTCGCTGCGATCGCCCGCAGCGCAGCACGTTTAGGATCTTTGCGGTCGCGGCGCGCGGTTTCGAGCGCTTCGGTGATGTGAGGAAACCGTGCCAGCTCGGTCCCGCCGGCCAGATAGGCTTTCATCGCTTCGCCGGCGACGCGGCCGTGCCAGTGAGACAAACCGTCGGGTGCCTGCGCCAGCACGGTGGTGATGGACGGCACTCGGGGCTCGTCGCCGATGTATCGGCCATACATTCGCCCCCACGCGGTGGCGTGTGCGAGTTTGGGCTGGGTCACGGACATGCTCCTCGCAGTCGATGAATCCGATTGCGGCTCACCATATCCACCGGCCACACCGGGTATTTCGCCGCTCGTCGTGCCGCTACGCGGTGGCGCACAACCCGAGGATCAGGTGCCGATGATCGGGGTCGGCGCGATGGCCCTGGTAGCCCTTCAAACCGCCGTAGGTGCCGGTGAAGACCGCTTCCATACCCATCGACAGCACCTCGGTGTGCACGGATCCCTCGTAGTCCTTGCCGCCGTACATGTGCGTGAAGTGATCGAGAAAGGCGCGCTCGCCGGGCGCGAATTGGGTCAAGGTGGCCGGTTCCCCGTCGGGCCGACTGGTGCGGCGCTGGCGAAAGGTCTTGCACGCCACAGGGATCTCCGGCCGCAACGTTTCGACGCGGTGTGACATCTCATGTACGGTGACCGCTCGTTGCCGCTGATCGTGGTGGCTTGGGGCCGGGACGAGCAGCTCAGCGACGACTTCTTGGCTCCCGCGGACCTGCCGGAGCCGCCAGAACCATCGCTTCGAGGTCGGGTCGCGCACTGCGACCCAGCGGTAGGTGCCGAGTGGGTTCAGCTTCATCGTCCAGGCTGCGGTGTCTGGATCGGTGTCTGGTTTCGGAGGCAGATCCGCGCGGCGAGCTACGCCGAGATCATAGGGTGCGGCAGCGGCGATGGAATGATCGACCGCGGCACGGGTGGTTCGGAAGGTCATCGCTCGATAGTGGGCTCTGCCTTCGGTTTCCTTGACCAGGAGCGGACCGCCCTCATCTGAAGCTGACATCCACGCGTCGGGAAACGATTGCACCGCTTGGGTGATCATCGCGCGAGGATGCGCAGCGGTTTCGGTGTGCACATCCGGGGTGTGCCCTCCATATGGACGGTAGCGGCCCAACACCTCCGCGGTGACCTGGCCTTCGTCGCGGCCGCGGTCAGCGCGGCGGCGCGCCAGGGTCAGGCGGTCCTGCTCGAGCTGGGCTGTTCGCTGGTTCAGCAGGACAGCCTGGGCCTTCTCGGCTTCCTTAAGCTCGGTGAGGGCAGCGGGGTTTCGACGTGCGTCGTGGGCGGCGTCTTGCTGCCACTGCTTGAACTTGAGGATACGGTCTTGGTGCAGTTTGCGGTCGGCGAGCCAGTTCTGTTCCGCGGCTGTGAGCTGACGGTCGTCGAACTCGCCCAGCCGGGCGCTGATCTCGTCGTCAACTTGTGCCGCGATCAACGCGCCGACGCTGCGGACAGCTATTTCGTACTCGACCGCAGCCCCTGTGGCCTGCACAGCCGACCCACGCGATCGCTCGTAGACCTCCCATGCGTACTGCACGGCGGTGATCGCATCGCGCACACGTTGTTCGGTCACCGCGCCGGCGACTTCAAGTGTCGCGGGATCATTTACTGCGACTTCGACCGGGTTCCGCTGTGCGATACGAGCCCCGTACAGGGCTCGTTGATACGCGCGGCGTCGCGCGCCACGTTGCGATGGGCAGCGGCGCCCACCGCCCACGTCCGAACAGCCACGGCACATGACAGCCCCTCCGCGACGGTGAATCCGATGTTGATCACACTACCGGCCAATTCAGCGTCCCCAGCTCACTGTGCGCCTCGAGGGACCTGTGCGGCCCGCCTGCCGCAGACAGGGACGGCGGCAACAGGGCATGATTGCGGAGCCAACGTCACATCACCCGGCCACCGGAGAGGAGGTCCGCACGTGCCGCCGCGCCATCCGCTGGCCAAACTGTCGGACGCCGACCTGGTGCGCGCCGTGCTGTATGAGATCAACCAGCGCGAATCGTTCGCCGCGGTCCGGACAGAGCTGTCGGCTCTGCTTGCGGCTGGACCGACCTTGACCGCCGCTCTCGAAGCGGGAACCGGTGATCTGGTGGACCGCGCGATCAAACGCGCCGCCAAGGTGATCGAAGTCCAGAACGCCATTCTCGAACAACCCCTGCTGACCTCGAGCCAGGTGTCGAAGGCACTCGGCACCCCCGGTACGAGCCATCGTTCGACCGCCAGCCGCTTGCGCGCGGGCGGCGGACTGATAGGCCTGAACATTCAGAGCCGCTACCTGTTTCCGGCGTTCCAATTCGACTTCGAACATGCGCGGGTGTTCGACGTTGTTACTGAGGTGAATCGGCACCTCGACGCTGTTGGCGACCCTTGGCGTGCTGCGGCGTGGTGGATGACCGAACAGCATGCTGTGCGGCCGGTGGAGTTGATCGGACGCGACGATCGGCGACTGCGTGACCTGGCCGGAATCTCTTCTCCTAATGGATAATTCCGGACGTGCCATCGGATCCGACGCCGAGCTCCCGCCACAGCGTCGGATCCTGTTGCACGACGATCCCGCGCCCCCGCGCAGCACCTAGCATCGCGGCGGCCGCCCCCGCACGAGTCGTCGAATCCGCGCGCACGTAACCACCCGGTGGCGCGACCTCGATCTGGGCTCCGGCGGCAGCGAGCGCGGTCGCGGCGGCAACGAGCGCACCATCACCGGCGAAGACGCCGCCGGACCAGCAAACCGCTCGAAGCTCATCGATGAGCTGGACAGTCACGACATCGCTGTTCACGCCGCGACTCCTGGCTGCTCCGGACGATGTTGCCGTGCAAGGTTGTTCACACCGAAGCAGCCTTTCTTGTCGTGGCTGCTCGAGTGCAGAGGTGAGCGGGGACACTCACCAGTCGGCGGTCACCGGTGATCTGCAGCCGCAGCGGCGGCGGTTGCGCGGCGGCAGCGACCGCCGCGCCGATGTGTGGCATCAACCCGACTACGAAGTCGGCCTCCGCTTTCGAAGGTGCCGTCGCGTCGGCCAATGCCACCTCCGGCAGGCTCCAGCTGATACCCGCCGCATCGACATACTCGAAGCAGCCGATCGTCACCGAGACTGCCCGCGGCCCCACCGCATATCGGTGGGCCCCACTGTGATGGCGCACTATACCCATCTGCGTCGGTACCCAATTGTCGTGCCCCGCAGGCAACTGACACCAAGCCGGACACCTCCGCACTGCCGATGATGCGATAACAGGCTGGTCACCGTCGGCGTCGACGCGAACCCAATCCGACGTCGACAGTGCCATCGATCGGACGGTCAGCGGCAACCAAGGCCGCGGCAGACAATGCACCGGCAGCGCGATCCCGGCGTCGGCGCCAGCGATCAGGGCTGTGAGACGCCGGAACCGGATCCCGTTGTGCTGCCAGCAGATCCGCATCGGCCGGTTGAACGAGTCGACGACGGGCAGCGCAGCTCCGCCAACGGGGATCGTGTGGCTTCGCTGGCCGCGGATCTGCGGCTCCCGCGGTGTGGCCAGCAGATCGAACGCCAGCCAGACCGAATCGGCGGAGCGGACAACGATGTCGGTCGACGCGTGATCGGGTGCGGTGTCGTCGAGCGCGTTGCACAGCTCGCGCGCCAACCGCCAATACTTGGCGCGGTCACCAGCCGGCGAACCGTCAGTCCGCGCGCGCCATTTCTGCGGGTCGGTCAACCAGGGTACTTCGGTGCCCATACGCACTCCATAACTGCTTGGGGTCGATCACGCCGCAGAGAACCACGTCCTGTCGCGCAGCCCAGCGGCCGCGCCTGCTTCTATAGCCACAGTGGTCGTGGCGACCAGGCAACTCGACCTGGCTAGCTCACCGCAGACGCGATGCCGAGTGGCGCGGCGCTTGAGCCGGGTCCCGTAGTGGGTCCGTCCACGTGCGGCCGAACCGATTGGTTCGGCGGTGGGTGTGGGCTGGCGGCTGCGCATCGGTCGACGTTCTCGGACGTCGAGGTCGAGAAGTTCGATGAACGCGGCCGTGTTCGTCACTGACGTGACGGTGACTGCGGTGATGCCCAGATAGCCCGACGCGGCCAGTTGGGTGAAATTGATGGCGGCCATGGCAAAGCGTGCCTCCTCCTGGATGGTGGTGAATCCGATGGCCCCGACCGTAATTGCGGGTGACCGCCCTGTTCCAGATCATGCGAGCGGGCCAGGGCCGTCGGGCCCTTGCGGGAGTCCGCGGCCCGGCCCAACCGCGGCTATGCGGCCGACGTGGAGAACAATCTCGCCAGCTCGTCGAGCTGGCGAGATCCCAAGCCTTGGACCTTGCGGTTCTCGGGGATGCCGAGATCAGCCATGATGCCCTTCGCCCGCTTCTTGCTGACCCTGGGCAGAGACTGAAGAAACTGCACGACACGGATTCCAGCGATATCGGGATTCTGCAGCCCCTGCTCGAAGGTGATCGCTCCAGTTTTCAGTTGCCGCTTCAGATCAGCGCGAAGGCGACGTACTTCGGTTGCTTTGGCCAGAGCGGCCGAGCGTTGTTCATCGGTCAGTATCGGTGCAGCCATGAATGAGGGTCCTTCTGTGCTCTACGGGCTTGTGACTGACCGAGGATGCCGGGCTCTTTCTCCAATGGGTGCGGCTGTTCGCGAGTGGTCGGGTAGGACCGCCGCATTTCCTCCTCCCTCCGAACCAGCCGTGCCCGATTTCCGTAGCAGCTGGCTCTCCAGTGCTCATCGTGGCCTGCCAGTCGGACGTCCGGCGTGGATGTCCTCATGGCAGGCGCGGCAGACGACGAGGGTCTTGCGGCGGCGGGACGCCATCCGCTTGACCCAATCCGGTTGTGGTTTCCGCCCTTTGCGGTTGAGGTCTTTCAACGCTCTCACGTGATGGACCTCGACCTTGCGGGTGGAGCCGCATCGTTCGCAGACCTCGGCCAGCAGGCGTTGCACCAGCTCGGACCGAAGGCTGTTCCAGACGCGGGGTGAGTGATGTTGCGTGCCAGGCTGATGCCACCCCAATGCGCTTCCAGCGGCGTTCGGCCTTCACCTCGGTCCAAGGTGACACGCAGACCGCGCGTAAGACCGCGGGCTCTGCTCCACGGGTTTGGATTGGTTGGCACCTTCGAAACTAGCGCCGAAGAGCCCGCCAATCCTGCTATACGACAATCGATCTCACCCATTGACCTCGACGCCGTCGGCGACGGTATACAAACCCGGCGTCGGTTCGGTCAGCCACCCCCGCGCCGTCAGCCGCTTCAGTTTCGGCCGCATCGACTCCACCACCGACCGATCAGCGGCATCCAGACCCAACGCGGCCACCACATGCGCGCACCGCAACCCGCGCCCGGCATCGGTCAGCACTTCCAGAATGTCGCGATAGTCGGCCGGCAGCACCGACACCGCCATCCCCTCACCCCGCAACGGCACCCGGATCACACCGATCGGCGACCCCGACCGAGCAACGAACTTCGATTCGTCTTCGGGCTCCTCCGCCCCATCCCCACCCGATTCCGGCAAGGACTCCACGACTTCCACCGCCCCACCGAGGATTTCGATCCTCGTCTCCCGGGTAATCGCCAACCTCGACAACACCTGCTCGGCCGCCACCAGCTCCTGCGACAACTCCTCGATCCGCCGTCGCAGACCCTCCGCCCGCTCCCGAGCCGCAGCCTCCCGCCGATTCAGCTCGTCCATCCACGACGCCATCGCGCCTCCACCGGCCGGGCCCCCAATACCGACCATAAAGCGCCGCCAACCGCACCGACACCCACAATCACATTCCCGCAGATCAGGCCCTCACCGGCAAGGAGCCGCACCCTTCTCCAATCGCAGGATGCAAATCGCCGACCGTGAACGGTGGCGGGCTGGCGGCAGTGTCAGCTGCGCTGCAGATAGTGAGCGTTCGCCCCTAGTGCTCGCTCGACTTCTGCACGAAGAGTCGGCCGCCGCTCCAAATACGGATCACTGTCGAGCAGGGTCGCGGCGTCGGCGCGCGCCGCCACCATCAGCTCAGCATCTGCGAGGAGATCGGCTACCAAAAGCCCCGCCCGGTGCCCCGCCTGTGCTGTGCCCGCCAGCGCGCCTGGCCCTCTGAGGCGTAGATCGATCTCGGCGAGCTCGAACCCGTTGGTGGTCGAACACATCGCGTCGATCCGCTGCTGTCCCGCCTCGGTCAGGTCCCCGGTCAGCTTGCATGTGCCTGGGTACTTGCCGCGGCCGACCCGTCCCCGTAGCTGGTGCAGCTGCGCCAGCCCGAACTGGCCGGCGTCCAAGATCGTGATCGATGTTGCGTTCGGTACCGACACTCCAACTTCGATCACTGTGGTCGCTACCAGCACGTCTACCTCACCGGCGACGAATCGGGACATGATTTCTCCGCGCTCGGCTGGTTTCTGGCGCCCGGTCACCACCTCGACCCGCACACCGGCCAATGCCCCGGATCGCAGAGCCTGCGCGGTGTCGATCGCGGCCGCGGCCTGCGCTTCGGATTCCTGCCCACCTCGTGTCTCGGGTTCAGCCACCAGCGGGCAGACCACGAAACCTTGGCGGCCCTGCTCGATTTGCGCGCGCACATCACGCCAATGCGGGTGGGCGCCATCATCGAGCGGCACGCTGTGTTCCCATGAGGTGGCGATCGGCGTGCGCCCCGGCGGCATCTCGTCGATCACTGAGATGTCCGTGTCACCCCACACCGTCATCGCTGCTGTCCGTGGGATCGGCGTGGCTGTGGCGCCGAGTTCGTCGGCGATTGCACCGTGTGGTGCCTTCGCCAACAGCGCGGCCCGCTGCTCGACGCCGAACCGATGCTGCTCGTCGATCACGGCCAACCCCAGCCGGTGGAACACGACATCCTCCGACAGAAGGCCGGTGGTGCCGACCGCGATCTGGATCTGCCCGGACGCCAAGCCCGCCAGCGCTTCCCGGCGGGCGCGGGCCTTGTTCGCTCCGGGAAGCAGGCAGGCGCGGATGCCGAGTTTGGTGCATACCTCGGCGATCTCATCGTAGTGCTGCTGAACGAGCACGCCGAGCGGTGCCATCAGCGCGGATTGATGGCCTGATTCGGCCGCCAACAGCATCGCCGCGATAAGTACCTGGGTTTTACCGGACCCGACATCGCCTTGGATCAACCGCTTCATCGGACGCGGTCGCCGCAGGTCGTCGGCGACCTCACTGAGAGATCGGCGTTGGGCTCCGGTCAGTGGCCATGGCAGGGATGTGAGCCAAGGTCGGGTCAGGTGCCCGGTTGGGGTGTGCACAACGGCGGGTTGCTGTTGTGCGGCGTGCCGTTGCGCGCCCATGGCCAGTTGCAGCCGCAGCAGTTCGTCGTAGGCGAGGCGGTTTCGGCCGGTAGTGGCGTCGGTGGTGTTGTCGGGGACGTGGACAGCGCGCAGCGCGTCCAGTCGTGGGGGCAGGTTGCGTGCCGTTCGGATCCGTTCGGGCAGTGGGTCTTCCAGGCGTGGCAGGCGTCGCAGTGCGTCGAGTGCCGCGCGGGCGAGCATCCAGCTGCTGACTTGATGTTTGTCCGATTGTGGGTAGACCGGGACCAGCGGGACAGTGACGTCATGCATGGGTGCGAGCAGCGCGCTCGGCATCTGGAGGCGGCCTTGCCATTCGGTGACGTCCCCCCACAGCAGCAGCAGGTCGCCCGGCTTGTATCGGGATGCGGTCCAGGGCTGCTGGAACTGCATCGACGTGAGGCGAACCGGCCCGTCTGCGACTTCGATTCGGGAGTATCGCTTTTCCCAGTCGGCTTTCGCGGAGGTGACCTTGCCGACGGTAGCGACGCTGGTCATACCGGGCAGCAGTCGCCGCAACGGGGTGATGCGGGAGCGATCGATGTAGCGCAGCGGCACACGCATCATCAGGTCGTACACGGAGCTGATACCAGCGGCGGTCAGGCGCCGAAGCTCCTTGTCTCCCAGCCCTGCATCGCCGCTGATGCCTGCGAGGTCGGTGATGGGCACTCCGCGTAGTCCGTCGAGCGTCCCTTCGAATTCGAGATCGGGTTTGTTGGCGCGTCGCCTCAGCGCGGCACTCGCCGACAGGGTGGGAATGGTGACGACTTCGACCTGGTGGCGGGACCGTTCCGCTACCGGTTCAATGCCGTTGAACTGTGGTTTCGGTATCCCGGTGCTGAGGGCTGGGTCGGTCGGCGGTCGAGGTGGTCCGCCGCCGAACCCGCAACTCGCGCTGTTTGCCGGATCACCGGATTCCGCGAACAGCGATCGCGTGTCGACCCCGAGTCGGTCGAGTTCGATGGTGTAGCCGCGAACGTGGTCACGGATCCGGTCAGCGACAACCGGATGCCACGTGTCGGCGCGGTCGGCGGCCTCGAGGATCGCTGTGTGCGTGCCGGCGTTCAATAGTGTGCGGACAGCGGTCCGCAGCGCGGCGAGCGAGTCAGTCACCGATGTCACCTCCTTCGCTAGTAATGCTCGCGGCCGGCACCGACAAGTTCCGGAGCAGTTGGGCGAGCACAGTAGTGGTGGGGTTTGCCAACGGGCACTGTGAAATTCACCGAATGCGCGACCCATCGTTGCCGCGCCATGCGCTCGGCAGGCCCCCGGAACCTGAGTCCGGGGGCCTGCCGAGAGGTGAGCCATTCGTGGCCGGGTGGGCGGTGACAGTAGGTGGGTCAGCTGTTGATCCAGTCGATGACCGTGTCGAGGCCGGTTCGCTCGGGGTCGTCGTAGGCTTGGTCGCCGTAGCAGTAGTCGACGACTTCCGCGAGGGTGGCGCCAGGGTCTTCGAACAGTCGGTGCAGCGCTGTATTCGTGGTGAGGTTGAGTGCGTCGATAGCGCCTGTCTCGGGTAGGTCGGCGATGTCCTGGATGTCGTCGACAGCGGTGTTGAGGGCGGAGCTGATCTGTTCTTCGGTCGCGGTCTTCTCGTCGGCGAAGATGATCCGGCCGTCGTGGTCGATCAGCTTGCCGTCGGCCAGGACGTGTTTCACCGCGTGGGCGTGGTGTTCGAGCACGGTGATCACCCCTGACAGGTAGCTGGCCATTGCAGCGAGTCGGATGCGGTAGTCGGCGGGCACGCAACCGTTGGCGGTGATGGTGAAATCCGCTGTACCAGTCTCGTTGTCGGCCTTGTCGATGACAGCCGAGGCGTTTGTGCCGAACAGCTCGCTCAAATGTGCGGCGATAGTGGCGGCTGCGTTGTCGATGGTGCCGCTGTCGCTGGTCGGCAGTGCGGCGGTGACGGTGCCGTGAACCCAGTTGAACATGTCCTACCTCCGGTGGTGCGAGTGTCGGCCGGTTGCCGATCTCGTCGACGACGAACGTAGGAGCCACGAAAGGCGGTGTTCCAAGCCATCTTTCACCGAATAGTGGCAGTATTCGGCGGTGAGCTGCGGCGTTGGCAGGATCGCGTCTCCGAACGCGTGAACCACGCATCCTGCCCCGCGGCCGGGTGGGTGCGGCGTGGTCTCAGCTGTCGCCGTGTTCGTCCTGGTCGTAGTAGCGAAGGCCACGGAAGAATGCCTCCTCGAAATCAGTGCCAACCGCGGCGGAGGCGAACATCAGGGCTGCGAGCAAGTCCGCAAGCAGATCAGCCAGCGTTACGTCGGCAATGTTGCTGCCCGCTCCCCCCGAGGTGGCAAATCCGAGCAGCATCGTCGCGCCGCGCAATGCCTCTGTGTTGGCGTTCGTGTGGCGGGCCTGACCATCAACTTCCCGCGGCTCGGTCCCGCGTTGCAGGGCGGTGGCCAGGTCTTCGATGCTGTCGACCGCGCGAGTCACGGTGGCGTACGGGCCGGGCTCGGCGACGAGCATTCGTCTCCGGTCGAAGAGCACGCCGGTTCTGGTGGGCGGGTTCGTCATTGCGATGTCTTTCGTTAGTAGGGGACGTGCGTTCGTCGGCTATCACCGCTGGCTTGCGAAGGCTGAGCGGTCCCACGATCACGTTCCGGCGGACCTCCACAGGAAGGCCGATGGTGGGCAGGTCTGCCGGAGGTAGTTTGTTGTCAGCTCAGGAGTTCGGCGAGGCTGCGAGTGCCTTCGGTAGCCGCGGCCAGGGTCCAGTCGAATAGGGCTCTGGCACGCGCTATGCCATCAGGCGCTTGCGCCACGCCTGGTGCGGTCAGCGCCCTTTGTGTGATCGCCCAGTCGCCACCGTCGATCAACACGACTGTGCCCCACACTGCGTTCTTCTCGCCCGCCGGGGCGATGCCGACCTCGAGTGTGAAGCGTCCGCCGTCGTCGCCGTTGTCGAGTACGCTGCGCCATTCAGGGCACACCACCAGGATTCGTCCGCTCGGGGAGGTCATGGTGATCGCGCCGACCGGAAGGGCCTCCAGCCCTCGGATTAGCGTGTCTACCCATTTGCCGTCCGCGGTGATGTCGCCCTCTTCTATTGCGCCGCATTCGGCGAGCGCCGAAGCCACCGCAGTCTGGTCGATCGTCAGCTCGTAGGTCATTGCCTTCTCCGTAGATCTCGCTGATGGTGTCGGCCACGACGCTATCGACGGCGAAAGCGACTGTTGCACTGAGCGATTCACAGTCCGGAGGATGTCCCGCCGAACGGCCCATGTGGCGCCTCGTCGCCCGCTGCGCGCCCCAGCCGGCTCACCGATGTCGGGGCGCGCAGCGGACAGCTACGAACCGGCCGAAGGCTTAACCGGTGCGGCGGTAGAGATCAGTAGGTTGCGAGCCAGGGGGCCGCTTCGAGCGGCGACAGCGCAAACCTCGTTGGCCCCGGATGTAATCCGGGGCCAACGAGGTTTGCGCCTGTTAGTAGCTGCGGTTCGGCCGATTGCGCGGCGTGGGCTCGCTGGGCCAGAAGGTCCGGTTCACCGCATCAAGCTCAAGGAACAGACCGGACCGGCCGATCCAGTCTCGATAGCCAGTGAGTACCTGCTCCGCCAACTCCTCGACATCCATCATGTCGCCGCAGGGAATCGCGTCACCGACACAGCAGTCCGTGCAGCGGCAATCAGGCGGATCGATCGCGATCGCGTTGTCTATGAACGCGGTCTGGATATTGAGGGTCATGGCACTGCACCGCTTTCCGAGCGTAGAGGGTGAATCCGATGAACCCGAACCTACGCACCGCCACGCCGCATGTCGTGTATCGCCGCCCTCGACGGCGGCCAGAGTCCAGCGGCATTCGTTCACCAGTCCAATGGATTTGCTGATCTCAGCGATCTAGCTGACCCCGACGCGCGCCCAACGGTACCCCCGGGCACTCGTAGCCAGCAGCGGACAAGCCATTCACCATCAACACGACAACCCGCCCGACGCGTTCTGCCCGACGGGCACAAAACTCCTCTCCCCAGCACTGTCGCCGGGCTCACCGTCAACGGACGATGGGAGGTCGAACGTCCGGCCCTGGACCGGATCACCGAACTCACCCCCGAATACGCCACTCTCTTGCCAGCGATCCGGCAAGGCTTCGCCGACGCTGGACGATGATCGACCACCGCGAAGGTAAGCCGCCCAGTGGGGACGAGCCAGCTTCGGCCCGCTCGCAATAGTGCTGATCGACACCCACAATCCATGGAAGGCGGACCCGCATGTCGCGCCCGGCCGGGCATGATATCGGCCGTGACCACCGTCATCTTGCACCCACATGACCCTGTCGGCTTCGTCGCCGACGCCTGCGCCGCCCTCGCTGCGCAGGTCAACCGCATCCACGCGATCCCATCCCGCCCTGGCCCAGATCCGCTCGCACACACCTATGCCGAACTCGTGATCGCCTACAGCCACCTCACCCTGCCCACCATCAGCAGCACCGCCCGCACCCGAATCATTGCGCACCTGATCGACAGAATCCGCGAATCACAAGCTGGCGACATCACCGTCCCACTGGTCGACATCACCGACCGCCTCCACGCCGAGATACTGAGCTGAACCTCGCACCGCCCCAACATAATTCAGCTCGCACGAACCTGACCCCCGGGAAGCATGCACGGTCGCCGACTCATCGGCGACCGTCACAGCTGCCGCTACCTGCTCTGAACGAGCGCACCACGCTGGCGCAGTCCTCCGGCGGGACAGCGGTGCTCAACACATGCAGACCGTGTCAGCAGATCGTGCCGCGACGCAGCGCGTTCTTGAAGTCCAGATGTGCGGGATCGCCTACTGTACGAACCACTTTGCGGGATCGCGAATTGACCAGGAACGTCCAGCCACCAGCGAGAACTCGGCCTTGCCGATCGACCCGGTTCACCTGTACATACTCGCTGTGGTCTTCGAGCTGGCGAGCGATGAAAGCACCGAACCGGGCATCTGGAGCCACCTCCCTGACCAAAGCGATCGCCCTTTCACCGATCGAATCGACCGTGTCTGCGGTGGTCACGGCCATGTCGGTGCTCATCGTCCAAAACCTCCATCACTACTACGGACGGTCGACACTCACGCCTCGACCAACGCACAGCCAACCATGCCTCCACGGAAAGGATCCGGAATGTGTTCACCGCACCCCCCTCGCTGGGGCAGCAGTCGATCGCTTCCGTGGCGGTATCGAGTCACCCGACGGCTGTGAGGACTTCATCCCGGAAGTGTTGGGGGACAAATATGTTGGGCACTCGAACTGCCAGATACTGCGGATACAGCGTCTGTACGAACTGCGGGCTCACGTCGCATTGCGGAAAGTAAGTAGTATCCGCGGCGGTACCAGAACAGCAAACGGTCGTGGTTGTCGACGGCCCACCACTGGTCGACGATGTTGCGGCCTGCTCCGGGCTGGCGAGCGAGAACAGCGGGCTCAGCGACGAAAAGGCGACCATCCGCGCGATCCGGCTGCGGCTCAGCATGTGAGGTTTTCATGGAGGTCCGTTCGTTCGATGAGATTGATTGCCGAGCGCAGCCTGCAGCCAAGAAGGCTCGTAACTATGTGGCCCACAGCCGATTTCGACGCATACGGCGCCCGCTGCCGCGACCGGATCCGCGACATCGACGTTCCGTGGATCGAGCGGCAACAACTGCGGCGGATACGACGGTTGCTTCAGGAACTTGGGCCCGACAATCGTCTGGAGCTCGTCCCCGGCCGCCGATGCGGCGCTCGGGGCGCTCGGCGCCACGGCGACCGTGGCGCAATCGAGGTGAGGGACAACTGCCATCCGGCTTGCCGAGGAGGTAAACGTCAGCGTCCCAGTCGATCACGACGTTGAGATCGCCCCGCCTCTATTCCGGATTCTCGGTCAGCGACTCAGCCGGTGACCGCCCGTACGATCTTCTTCCCCAGCTCCTCGGCAACCATGGCTGTCACTCCGGCTTTGACCTCGTCCACTGCGGCCGCGGCTGCGGCTCCGAGTTCCCCGCGCAACGCCTCGGCGGCCGCCGTACGGGCGACATACTGTACGTAGCTCATTCGGGTCCGGCCGTAGCCGTCCGGCGTGCGGCCAGACTCGTCGACCTGCCTTGTGAGTTGATTCGACACCTCGGCGACGACCAACTCACGCAAGGTGACGGGATCACCGACCGGCTCGCCATAACTGTTGGTCTTGCGGAATCCAGCAGTGAGTACGTCGTCGACGATGGTGGCCGCGCGGTCACGGGCGATCTCGGCGATCACCTTGCGCACCACCGACTTCATCTCTTCTCTGAGCTTGAGCGCCAGAATCTTCGCAACTTCGGTCGCGAGGTCGCGGCGCAGCTCGGCAGGGCCGGTCTCCTCACAGGGATCGCCGTCCGAGTCGTAGCCACGGCTACGCCAACCGATCTGGTCGAGGAGCTTGTCAGTATCGACAACGATCTGCACGGGCGCGGTGAATTCTTTCATTCGGTGCTTCCTTGTTTCCGGTGGTTTACAGCTTGGGCACAGCGGTACGCGGGGGCCGGGACATAGTCACAGCACGGCTCTGCCATCGGCCGGCACAAACGGCTTGGCCGCGCCCTCTTGTCGTCGCGAACGGATCGATCGACCGTGGTCAATCTGAAGGTTGTTGCGGGACAGGGAAGAACGGACCGAACTCGAAGGGTCGCTCCTGGCGACCTGCCCCTAGGCAAGGTGATCGCCGTCGCAGGTTCGTCATTGACGCCTCGCACCTCGTGTGAAGGTGCAAGGCAGGCAACGCATCCGACGCCGCGGCACCGAACAATTGGCTGGCCAAGTGTGTGCCGATGACGGGTGAGTGCATTGCGGTCGCGATTCAGGGGCACACGGCGCACGAATCGGTCAGCCACAGGCCATGCTCACAGAGTGACGCTTCCGCACGCGGCAACCCCGGTCCGTTGAGGAAGTAGCCCGGATAGGTCTGCACGTCTGTGGCAGCGATCGGTCCGGCGATGACGTTGGCGGGCGGCGGCGCATATCGCGTCGAATCCAATTTTTCAGGTTCGCGCAGGGCCGCCAGCAGCGAACGGAGAACTCCTTCGGCGCCGTAGCGGTCGGTGTCGATGTAGTAGCCCACACCCCGGCGAGGAGAGATGAACGTGCCCAGTGGTTGGTTCTGCAAATCCCATTCGACAGTGACTCGCTGGCTGGTAGGCCCGTAGAAATCCGTGGTTGCGTAGAAGTCGGCCTTCCCGGAGCCGTCAGTGCCGTGTGTCAATGGACATGTAGGTCTCCCCGTTCGCGGTCACGAAGTCTGACACGCTGGCGGACAGAATTCCTCCCCGATGTGGGGAGCTTTCGTGTCCGCGGATGGGGAACTTTCCGGGTGCAGAACTGAGTTCCGGGGTTGGCCGGCTTCAGGTGAGGGCGACGACTCCGTTGCCGGAGACGGCTTCGGATAGGCGGTGGCTGTCGCCGGTGGTGACCACGACGTGCGCGTGGTGCAGGAGTCTGTCGACGGTCGCTGTGGCCAATGTTTTGGGCATGATTTCGTCGAAGCCCGACGGGTGCAGGTTCGACGAAACCGCAAGGCTCTTGCGTTCGTAAGCCGCGTCGACCAGACGATAGAACCCCTCCGCTGCATCAGCGGAAACCGGCAATAGGCCAATGTCATCGACGATCACGAGATCGGTTCGGGTGATCCGGGCGAACGCTTTGCTGACCGAGTCGTCGACTCGGTGTCGGCGGACAAGGCCGCCGAGATCTTCGATGGTGAACCAGGCGACCGTCATTCCGGCGTCGATGGCGGCTTGGCCGAGCGCTTCGGTGAAATGGCTCTTGCCGGTTCCGGAAGGACCACAGACGCAAAGGTTTTCGCGACGTCCGATCCATTCCAGCGTTCTCAGCGAGCTTTGGGTGGGAACGGGAATCGAGGAGGCGTCCTCGTTCCAGATGTGGAATGTTTTCCCGGTCGGGAACTGAGCGCGTTGCCGACGGGTCCGCAAGTTCGATGCCGCTCGACCAGCGGCTTCCTCGGCGAGCAGGACCCGGATCACCTCGGCTGGATCCCAGCGTTGGGCCTTCGCGGTCGGAATGACCTCGGTCATTGCCCGCCGAATATGGGGCAGTTTCAGCGATTTCGTCAGCGTGACAGCTTCGTCGAATGCTGAGGATCCCAGTGCGGCCGCAGTCGGCGCAGCGGGAGCTTTCAACCGGGGTGGTGCAGGGGTGTCAACGCTCATGTGCAGGTCCTTCAGTCTCGTGATCATCAATGGTTGTCGCCTGGTCTGTGCCCGAACCCGGACCAGCCGCCGGTGCCCGGTTGCAGGCTGTGGTTCTCCCCGGCGCGTGAGGTTTCGACCGGTCCGTCGGTGAATAGTTGGTGGTCGAGGATCGAGCGCAGATCGCCGTCGGTGAACCGTCCGGCCATGGCTGCGGTGCCCAGGGCCCGGTCGACCGCGCCGGTGCCGCGCAGCTTCGCCAACGCGACCGCCTCGGCCATCTTCGACGCGATGCCGCGGGTGCCTTCGGCAGCGGCCTCCTCGAGCCAGGCGCCGGCACCGGGCCCGATCGCCAGGAACGCTTCCTCGGCCGCGGTTTGCGGTGTCGGGGTGCGGGTTCCGCGTGGCGAGTCCGGATAGTGCTCGTCGAGGATCACCGGATTCCCCGGTGTCGAGCGGGCATGGCGGGCGATCTCGACCGGAACACCCTCGACGATCGAGGTCACCACCAATTCCTCGGCGTGCCAACGGATGAACACCTGTCGGCCCGCGAACTGGTGAGGAACCGAATAACGGACTCCGTCGACCTGGATGGTGGCGTCTTTCGGGTGGACCTGGCGGGTCAGCCCGAACGCCGCGGTGTAGGGGTGTTCGGGCAGTTGGTGCAGCCGGAACCGTTCCTCACCGAGCATCTCGACCGGCGCCCGCCGCGTCTCGCGATGGACGCGGCCGTTGACCTCGGCCATGAATTCGTCGCAAGCCGCCTCGATCTCGGCGAACGACCCATAGGTCGGCCGCAGATTCACCTCGGTCGGAACCAGGTCGCGTTTGGCGACCTTGACCGCGTTCTCGACCCCACCCTTCGACGCCGGATCCGCGGGCAGGCAGGTCCGGATCACGGTGCCGTAGAACCGCCCGATCGGAACGATGTCGGGATTGCGGACCGCGATCTTGGCGATATGGGTGGTGGTGACGGTCTTCTCGTTGTCGGTCAGGCAGTAGGTCGGAACCCCGCCGAACGCTCGGAACGTGGTATCCAGGCATGCCGCGATCGTGGGAATCGTCTTGTCCAGCACCGGAATCACCACCCGGAACCTCGACCAAGCAAGCCACGCGCACCACAACGACGTGCGCCGATCCCCGAGCCGAGGACCCTCGCCCCAGTCCCACTGCATCCAGAGCCCGGGCTCGCTGACCCATGGACGGTGGATTCGCCGGTGGCCGGACTTGAACGATTCCTTCGCCGCGGCGACCGCGCGCCGCGTGGTGCGGTCGGTGCCCTCGAAACCCATCGCGGTGAGCTTCTTATGGACCTGATCGGCACCGATGCGACCGTTGGAAGCCTCGATCAGTTCCTCGATCTTCGGCATGAACACGTCGATCTTCTTCGCTCGCGGCAACCGGACAGCCGGGTCGATGCCGGTGCCGCGCAGCTGGACGTAGCGTCGGACGGTGTGGTGATCGCAGCCAGCCAACTCGGCGGCCTTGCGGTAACTGCCCGTTAGGTCATAGGCAGCCAAAATCTCCATGATCTCCTCATTCGTCTTCACGGGCGGCGACTCTGCCAAGTAGCTGAACAGCTGCCCAAGACTGGGTGGGGAACTCAGATGTCCATCACCGGGGAAGCTTCATGTCCGCGCCTGGGGATGCTTCAAGACCGCGATCGGGGACTATTCCATGTCCGCTGACAGCCGTGCATGCACACTTCGCTCCATCCGGACTCGGCGGCTTCGCTGAGGATTTCGGCGCGGACGTTCATGATTGGTCTCCTGGGCATGTTGGTGATTCGGTGAACGCCCTCAACGCTATGAACGCAGTTGTGCACTGTTGCAACCGTGACATGCAAGGCCATTCTGCGCGCTGCTGCCGATCGGACAGCCAACGGCACCGCACCGCGTGACGTCGCCAGCGCCACCCGGAGCGGAAGAGTTGATCTCTTCGAGCTCGAACCTGTCTGTGCCAGCGCGCAATACATTGGGGGTTCGGTCGCCTCAACAACAGTGACGTCCCCATATCAACGAGGTCGCTGTCGGAAGTACCTGCTACGGTGGCCCTCCAAATCTGGTTCGGCCGCTGGACAGTCGTGTAAGCCGGTTCATCGCAACAGGATCGCTTTTGTCCCTTGGCGTCTCGTGGGACGTGACCGCTGGAACCTGGGCTGAACCCTTCGGTTGCCGCTGCCCGATCGAGTAGGCCCGAGCACCGTTTCATCCCACATCGGGACGTGGGATGAAACGGCGTCTCCGGCCCGGCTACGAGCGGTAGCCTCGAAGGTCGCTGCGGGACTGCTTGCGGTAGCGGCGGTTGGCCTTGGTCTTGATCGCCTTGCGTACGCCCGGCTTCCAGTTCTCGTGATGGTGGTGCTTTTGGTCGAACGCGTCAACCTCGTCTCCGTCGATGGTTTTTCGAGTCATCTCAAGTCCCTTTCAAAGGTCAATCAGGTGGCCCCGACTCTGCCTGGACGCGCACACCGGCGTTTCAGTCGCGATGCGGTGCGAGCGGCCTCAACGTTTCGGGCGTCTCCGTACTAAACGGCGCGGATTCAAGCTGCTGCGGCGGCGCGAAGCCGGACACGGCCGCTTGCTGGCGCTGCTCTCAAGAAGGACCAGCCCCACCCGGCGCCGGCATGGACTGGTCGCTCGTGGTTGGCCAGCGAGTCACCAACGGCACTCACTGTTTGTACTGGGCAGCATTGCGCCGGTACGCGTGTCAGTCCGGTCACATCCCAACGCCAACGCGAGACGGCGCTGCGTCACAGCCTGCCGTCGGCAGGCGGGTAGGCAACTCGAGGCATGCGATGCCACCATCGTGGCCCAAGAAGTCCACTGTGTGAGCTGGCAATAGTTCCTATACTCACGGTCATGGCCCACCCGCTCGACCCTGGTAACATCGCCACACTGCAAGACATGCAACTCCCTCCGGTGCTGCTCACCCCCGAGCACGATCTAGAGCAGCGAGAGATACGAGAGCTAGGAGCCCTCCCCCGGGGCAGCAACGACGATTTCCTCCGTAGCTTCCCTTCGAAGGAATCGGGTATGCCGCCATCCGCCCTCTCCCAATAGTCGAGGGACGACAGGATCGACCGGCCAGCGCGGCACTTTTCCGATCGTGGACGCTCTGCAAGATATTCACGGCAGCGACGGCCACCTTTACCCGAAGGCGCACCGCGAGCACCCTCGCCGTGACCCGCTGATGCACACGGATGTCTCCAGAAGGATTGGCGTTCATCGGCATCGGCCGCCAGTGCCGACAGCGGAAGCACCGCGCCGGGCACTGGCGGCAGGGCGAGCCAGCTCATCCCCAGAAGATGAGGGTGCGATTGTGTCCGGTCGCCCATTGGGCGAGGTCGCGCAGTTCCTCCAACTTGGCCTGCAGGTGACCCGGGCGGCGCCCGAACTCGATCCATCGAGGGGCCAGTTCGTACGCGGGCATTCCCTCATCCGCTGGTGCCACTCCCAGCGCGATCAGCACGCGGCCCAGGAAATCGGCGATCGGGAGCGGCTCGGCGTCCCAAACTTGCACATCCAGCACTTCGCAGACGCGGCGTGCGTTGTCACTGCACATGTCGACCTCGGGAGCCGGGTCGGCTTGGATCGGTTCGACCTGGGCGTAGTGCAGGTTGATCTGATCCTCGTCGGGATCGCCCGATGACTGGAAACCATCGAGCATGATGCCATGTTCGCGCAGATCCTGGAGTCGCTGCAGGGCGTCCTCATAGTTGTCGAACTCCTCGCGACCGCCGACGTAGTCGAGCACCGCGTAGCCGATGACGGGGCTCATTTCGGTGGTGAAGGTGATCGACATGTCGAGGCTCCTCTGCTTGTGTTGACCGGCGGTCGGTCTGACACCGCAGAAGCTATGAGGCATGGACCCGAGTTGTTTCAGCTGAATCTGTTGCGGCAGTGGAGAACCGGGCTCGTACGGTGGGGCTATCGGATTCATCCTTTCGACAGGAGACCCACTCATGGCTGCTTGCGCAGAACCTTCGCCGACATCCCTTCATGGGCCGGCTGCGCCGGTCTTCGGGGACAGCATCACGGGCGTTCTCGTCCAACTCGATGAACTGATCAAACAGGGCCAGCTCGCCGCGATGCCTCGGCGCCGCCCCCAGGCGGAACGGCCGCAGCGTTGACCACGGTCCATGCCGACGCCGTCGATGCGGTCGCTGAATTCCTGCGTGAACGCGCGGTTTTGCTTCCTGGGGCGTGCAAGCCATGGCGGGCGCTGAACGACGACGCGAAGTCTCCGTGGCGCGCTGAAGCGGTCCTTGTCATTCGATCGCTGTCGAACGCGCACATCGGCTTGTTCCGCCGCAATCACACTCGCGACGGCCGGGAGTCCGTCGCCTGATCGGGCGACGGACATCGGACTGGAGTCGCTGATGTGCCGCGCCCTGCGCTGTGGTGGGCGCCGCTGCCCGCAATCGGCGCACCATCGCACTGCCGCCACACAGCGGATGCGCGGTACCCGGCTGCGGCAACGGCTGACCGAGGCTGGAGTCACGGTCACCCATGCACGAAACACGGACACCACCTATGTCGCCTTCCCTAGCGACGGCCCGTTCGACCCCGATCGCATCGAGCCGATCACTGATCCGTTGAGTCCGCCGTGGAAACCCGACGGCGGCCTGTGGTCGGCGCCAGCGGTCGCCACCGACCAAGACGGTCTCGCCACAACCTGGACGAAGTGGAGTGCCCAGGAAGGCTACCCATCGCAGTGGACACAGCTGATTCCAGTCGACGCGGCGGGCGGAGCCGCCGTCGTGCACGTCGACAGCGTCGAGGACGTCGAGCGTTTACGGCGCCTCTACCCTCCGGTGGAACAGGACCCGGATCCCGACGAGTGGGTGACGTCCCTGTTCGACGAGCGGGCGCCGTTCTCTTTCGAAGCGATGGCTGCCGACGGGGTGACGGCGGTCCACGTCACCGACCGCGCCGCGACCAGCGTTGACGCGTTCTACGGCTGGGACATCGACTCCACCGTGTGGTTGGCGCGCGACGGGTTGGTCGCGCGCACGCCCGTGCCCGCCGCTCAATTGCCCGCTGGCCACGACTTCGGCGATCCCGACGACCGGCAGTGGAGTGGCTCTGGGGACGATCAGGCCGCCACCGCTGAACGGCGACTGGTCAATTGGGATTTCCAGAGTCCCGACGAGGCGCTGGAAGCGTGCGCACGGTTCGCCGAAGCCAATCCGGACAACGACCTCAGCGTCGTCGCGAATTGGTCCCGCGCACATGAATACGCCGCTCAAGTCGCCGAGGGCGTTATGGCGTCGGCAGTGTCTGCGGCTGACCGTGCCGCAGCGGCCGCTCTGCGGGTCCATCATTTGGCCGAGTTCCACCGATATGAGGATCGCCGGTTCCAGCTGGTCCGCGAGCGGCTTGGCTTCGCCAGCTGACTGCGCCGCCCACGCAGTCGGCTGGCGGGACTGGCCCTGAGGTTCGTGGCTGTAGGTCTTGGCCCGCTAGTTCTTTCAGGGGCTGTCGCGAACCCTCACCATCGCGAGTTACGTTCAGCGCGACTCCTGTTGAATGCGACAGCATCTGGCGGTCCAGTTGGGTTCCGGCGACAGCTGGGGCTCATCGGCCGTCCCGTCACCCCCGGCCTGACCCGCGAGTGGTTCACCGAACCGCAGCGGTGATGGCATACGCGGCTAGTTGGTCAAGTAGGCGGTCGGCCGTCGCGCTCAACGTGCCGAGCACGACCAGAGCCATCAGCAACGGGCGAGGCATCTCTTCGCAGAGGGTCTAGGCGTTTGCATCGAGCCCGGGGCCTCCGGGCCCGATGCAAACGGCTAGAAGGTGCGGTACAAGGTCGTCTCGTCGTCGTCCCACACGCGGTAATAGCTCTCGATATCCGCATCCGACTCGAAGATGGGGCGCTCGTGCGCCCCGGACCGGGGCGCACGTTCACCCGTTCGGGTATCGATCACGTAGGTGCAGGTGCCCGGGTAGCGGGCATTGCGCCAGGCAGCTGACCTCCATGCTGCGGCGAGGTCGGAATAGCACCCGGGGAAGGTCTCGTGTTCCGAGGCGCTGGTTTGGCTCACCAGGGAGTAGGTGGGAAGGCTGGTGGTGGGAGTCATCGAGAGTCCTTACGGAGCAGACATGAAAGCGGCCAGCTTCTTAACCCTCTGGCCACCTGGTTCTTTCAGGCGGCGGCCCTTGTTACGAATCGTGCCCACCAACCGCAGACGGTTACCTTCACCAACTCCGAGGAGCTGGTGAGATCACTCTGGAGCACCGCGTGAATCCGGTCCGCCGCGATCGCTGCGGCCAATGCGATGTCGGTGCGCACATAGGACTGCGAGTCGGAATCGCGGGAGTAGTACTCGACGATGACAGACGCTGGGCCGCCGGTTACTTCGCAGGACTCCAATTCCCACCGGTAGGTGTTGAAGCTGACGTCCCCGATAACCCGGTCATCGTCAGTGACCAGCCCCAATAGTTCCTTGACCTTGTTGGTCATGACGCGGGAGGGGGAAGCGAATGTGTCGACCATGGTCAGCTCCATGCGGTGGTGGTGAATCCGATGGGAGCGACAGTATGACGAGTATCCGAAGCTGTTGCAGTCTCCCGCAACGCCGGATCCGTTCGCGTGTGATGGTTCCGGCGTTGCGGGGTTGTCAGGATCGTTCGATGGTGGCGGTGAATTCTGTGGCGTGCGGTCCGGAGATCTCGTAGGTGACCGTCGCTGGATGGTGGGGCCCGACGTCAGGTGTCGGGCCGGGCACCCATTCGTTGATCAGATCCCGGAATTCGTTGTAGGACAACGATGTCGGGTCACCATGGTAGTCGGCGGGTGTGATGGCTCCCTGCTTGTCGGGGGTGATGGGCGGCAGGCCGGCGCGAGGCCACCAGAACGGGGCCTGCTCCTCGAGCAACGCCGCCTGCACATCCTCCACACCGACCCAGTTGCGGCCATGCTCCGTAGCGATGCGGGTCGCTTTCTGCAGCAAGGTGACCATCGGCACACGGTTGGCGGGCAAATGGATCGGGTTCGGCAAGAACTTCGACATCAACTCCGGTCCCTGGGAGCTGGTATTCCAGAACGCCGACACCACCAAAACCGCAACCACCGACTACGACCGACCACCGGATTTCGACACCATCGCGCGGCTGAGCGACGACTAGCAGCCACGCCAAGCAGGTGGGTTGAGTGCAAACCCATGCGCCGCGATCTTGAGGCGCGCTCGCCGATCAACCGCTTCCGACCAATCGGGGGTACCGATCGTGAGATGAGCTGGCGGACAGCGCGATCGGCGCCTCTCCACTGCGGGCAACCGGGAACATCGCATGCCACGTGATTCCCTTGGCGATCGCTCCGTCGTCCGGGACGGACGATCAAGGCACGGCACGTCACCACAGGCTCAGCGGTTTTCCGACATCCTCGGCCGCCGCAATCCGCATCTCGATCAATTCTGGTGATTCGTTGTTGCTGAGACCTGCATGGACAGCCTCGGCTATCGCGCGTGTGCGGCCCGCCGCACCGCGCACGTCGGCCAGCGGGCTGGCGAGGTTGCGGCGCCGCAGCTCGTATTCACGTCGGTTGATGCTGTTCGTTCCGAGCCGCATATGGTTCGGATTGACGCATCCGGCGAAGTCGCATTGGTGGCAAACCTGCGCATCATCGGCGTCGGACCATCCCAGCCGTGTGATGACCCCGAACTCGAGCTGATAGCCGAACAAGTGCGCGGGGACGGTGCCGCGACGGTGCGGGCCCGGCAGACTCGCGGCACGGAAAGTGCCGTGACCCGTCGACGACACTCCGGCGATCCATGGCCAGCATCTATCGCCTGGTCGCCGATAGCGCTTCTGTTCGAATCGGTCGACAACCGCGGGATCGGTCAGCCAGGATCGCCACTGGGCTGCGGGAATCCGGACCGGCTGCGGGACACCGATCAGCACCAACTGTTGAGCAGATTCCCCCGCCACTCCCCCACCGTCGGGCATGCCCGGCAGCGGAAGCATCGACTCGACCGTCACAGGACCTCTCTTACCGCGATCAACCGCTTGGCTCATCCCCAGTTCAGAGTAGTAGCGGGATTCAGGTCGCTCAGCACAACGTTGCCGCCACCCCGGGAGGACATTCACAGTGTCGACGCCGCGCATCAACTGCGCGATCGGGGAACCCATCTTCAGGCGGTCCTGCTCGGCGATGAGCCAACGGGGGCCTGAGTTTTCAAGCCGCTCGCCGCAGCGGTCCGTCGGGCGGACAGCATTCTCGCTTCGTCGACGTGGGGCTCTTCGAACACGAATACGCGGCGGATGCGTCAACGAACGGTCGTCGTCGAATCACGCAGCCGCCAACTCATGACAGTCGGCCCGCCCAACGTGGGCGGGCCGACTGTCATGGGAGTACGGATCCCGATCAGGCTGTGTGTCAGCAGGTCTCGTGGACCAGTTCGTTCCAATCGCGCAGGCAATTGCTGCAGAGCACCTCAGCGTGGCCGGTGAGCAGGGCCGCGCCTTCGGCGGTGTCGAGATCAGCGCGAATGTCCCGCTGGTGAACAAAGCCCCTCGTGTCGCGACCGTCGAAGGTGCGAACGACAATCGCGTGAGGTGCAACGGCGGTGAACATTTGACGCTCCTTGCGGGTGGTGTTCGGTTCGTTCTTGCTGGCAACGAATCTATGAGTGCCTCGCACCGCTGTTGCAGACCCGCTGAGGCGATCGCGACGGCGCGCTGGCCGCAAGGGCGCTCTTCATTGGCGGGATGAGCGGACAGCCGTCTCCCTGGGAGAGGATCACGGGTGAAGTTGTCAGAGCATCGGGTCTCCTCACAGTGCGGCGTCTGTGCTGGGAAGGAGGATCTGTTCGCTGGGGACTTCGACGAGCTCGCCGAGGGCGGTCAGCTCGTCCCAGGTGCGGCGGCTGTGGCCGGGGCCTTCCCAGTAGTCGGCGCGGTCGTCGTAGAGAAACTGGTAGTTGCTGTAGATGGTGTCGCCGTGGCGAACCTGGCCGAGGTCGGCGGGTTCGATATCGCCCGCCCCGAAGCGGCGAGGCTCGGGGGTATAAGTACGGATTCGCGCGAGTGTGGCTGCGGCGCGGGCAATATCGCGGCGCAGCCCAGCCAGGTCCAGAGCCGCGGCTGCCAGATCACCGGTTGCGGCGGCGCGGGTCAGCGCATCGCGGTGGTAGCCGATTGGGTCGAGGTCGCGGCGCAGGCTCACCAACACCTCGGGAAGCTCGCTGTCGTGCGGCTGGTAGCGGAATCCCTCTACGGCGTAGAAGAATTCGTCGCTTCCGGCGACTCGGGTCCCGCGGGGATTGGCGCGGTCGGTGTCGATGATCTGGCGGGCGCAGACCGTTCCGCACACGGCCCATTCGGGTTGCCCGGCGAAGCTGGGCGGATGGGTCAAGTCCGTGATGTACCCGGCGTCGCTGCGGTGCGGGTCGTCGGGGTCGGCGGGCATGCTGACGTTGCCGACCTGCCAGCGGCGCACCAGCCGCTGGGATGGCTTCCCGCACACCGCACAGGTTTTGCGGCGGACATGGGCGAGCCGGTAGTAGTCGTCGTCGCGATCCTGCGTTTCGAGCTCGTGGTCCGATGGTTCGTCGTCGTAGTCGTCGGTGCGGACCCGCGGCAGGGGTGGGGGATCCCACGCCAGGCCCAGCGCGCGCACGGTGGCGTCGAGGTGGTCGAGGGCTTCGTCACGCTCGGTGGACACCTGCGCCACGATCTTGCGGACGGCGGTATGTGACAAACCCACCAGCGAGCCGAGGGACCGGTAGCTGTCGGAGTCGTCGTCCCAGCCCGCGATCCGGCGCAGCAACTCGTCACGCTCACGGCGGTCGCCGCTGGCCAGGCCTGCGACGATGGCGAGCCGGTCGCGGACCTGGGCGCGAGCCAGGTCACGCTGTTCGGTGAGCTGACCGAGAGCCTCGTCGAGCACGACCAGGTTGTGCGCGTCGGCGGGGGTGATCTGTGCCGTCAGGGCCTGGACAACGGCGGGCAGGTCCTCGTCTCGGGTGTCGGCGGTGACCAGTGACTCCAGCACGTTGCGGTCGAACTCGTCGATCGTGTGGATCTCCACCACCGGCCTCGACGCCAGCACCCTGGTGAAGATGGTGGCGATCTCGGCGCGGACGTCCTCGGCGTCCGGAGTGAGTCGCTGATGCCAGCCGCGCGGTGTGCGCTCGACCGAGAAACCCGCTACCAGCTGCTCGAAGAACCCTGACATCTCCACGAGCGTGTTGAAGATCCCCTCGTCGAGCACCAGCCGCGGAATCGGCCACCGCACGGTGCGGGCGATCCGCTCTCGGGTCGATTCGGCCAGCGGCGCTGGTCCGTCGCCGTCGTAACCCACCGTCACGATCGGGTCGTCATCGGCGGGGATGAACAGTTCTACGAATGCCGGCGGCGGCCGCATCCGACCGGTGTCGGGGTCGAACCACTCCGCAGATTCGAGCCGGTAGCGCATCTCGAGGTTCGGCCACAGTGCGTCCGGACGGATTGTGGCCGGTCCCATCACACGTACTGAAGTCATGGAAACAATATTTCCACCAGACGCGAGCTTCCACAGCGATCGGAAACAAAGTGTCCAAAAGTCGCGACGATTCGCTGGCAGCCCACGTTCCACCGTGTTGACATCGGGTCCAGAACACCCACCCAGAGAGAGCAGCTCACACTCCATCGCCTGCCGCCGTTCATCTGCAACACAAGGCCTGGCCGTCGCTACCGTTGCTCCTGACCATGAGAGCACAGCGGAAGGCGCCACGATGACCACCGATCCAGCCGATGTCTCCGCTGAGGACGAGTCCGTACCGATCGAGGAAGTATTCACCAACGGCGATCTCAGCGCAGAGCCGCCATTCTGACGCCGAGCGGCGACCACGAGCGCCGGATCGGCGCAACCTTCAACAATGATCCCGGCCCATCAAGCGCGAGCACAGTTGATCGCGACAGCCACGCATCGGCCCGTTTGACATCCAGCACACCAACACCTGCGCACCATTTGTACGCACATATGATGCGCATAGTTGATACGCTGAGCCTATGTCCTCGAAACGGAAGAGTTGGACGGTCGACCCTGTTGCCGTCGGCTTGATCGAAGCCGCGGCCAGAATCGCCGGAGTTTCAGAGTCCACAGTGGTGTCGCAATTGGCGCGCCGTCACGTGGCCACGGACTATCCTCCCCTGGCCGTAGCCAGCGACGACTCCGCCGACGCGCTGGCCGACTTGGAGCTCGATGAGGCCGCTGCCCGCATTGACGAGCAGCGCGGATACCGTGCGGCGGGGTGAGGTCTGGCGCTACGAGGTCCAAACCCACAACTGGCTGACCGTGTTGGTCTCGGCACAGTCAGTACTCGACCAGGACGCACGCCGCGTCCTATACGGAGTGCGGGTCAGCGCGGACAACCCCGTCGACGTACTCGCTGTCGAAGTGATCATCGACGGCCGCACCTGCTGGCTGAATCTGGGCGACGGGCTGGAGAAACTGCGACGCGGCTGCCTGACCGAGCGCGTCGACGCTCTCGACGCCACCGCGATGGAAACCGTCGACATGCGTTTCAGGGCTGCAATGGACCTGTAGAGACGCCGATCGGTCCAGCCACCCTCGCGGCGCCTTCAATCGAAACGCCCGTTGAGGTCAGGGCGCTTGTGAACTCAACACAGCGCATTCTGATCTGCACGCCGACGAGCTCTCAGCTCGCCTCCCTGGCGTTTCTCCTCAGTGATGGTAGGGCAGGTTGTTGCACGACATTTCCTGCCCTGTCTTCGACGTCAGTGACGGCGTGGTTGGTCCGCTGTCGATAGCATCGCACCAACCTCGCAATGGTTTCCCTCTTGCCTGCGTTGTCCCACCGCGCACGCCGGTCACCTCCGGAAACGAAGACCACCCCGCGCTCGGTGAACAGGTGCACATGCTCGTCGAGGAGATGGAACGTCACCAACTCCGTCCCGAACCACAGATAAAGCACCGCCATATCTTGCAGTTTCTGGTCGTTGTAGGCCAGGACCGCGTCGTCACACATCGACAAGACATCTTCGGCGAGGAACCGGGCGCGGCGCTCATACCATGCACGTCGTTGCGGGGTATCGGTGGTGACGTCATCGCCACCGATTGGTGGACCGATGACCAATTCATGCAGGAATTCGGCGTCCATCGCGAATCTCCTTGTGCTGGAGGTGAATCCGATGAGCCGACAGTAGGTTCAGAACCACCGCGATGTTTCAACCGACGCCCCGACACCCCCATGGCGTAGCGGTACGCGAGATCCTGTGCAGCACAACATAATTCAACGCAGCATCGACGGGGATGCCGTGGTAGATCATCGACCTGCAAGACCGCTGCGGCGTTGCACCACGGACACTGCCGAGCCGATCGATCCCCGCGATGAACTCGACAGCGACTCAGCCACAACGGCTCTCGGCGGTCAGAGACGACCTACTTCCGCTCGGATGTAGCTGCCGACGACGCAGGAGAGGTGACGTCGGTTGCGTGAACCTGTAGCCACCCAACCGATTCCATCTATTCCAGCGCCGGGCAGGCCGATGCGCATCCCTCACACCCCGCAGCTGCAGCCGTCGCAGAACTGCGACGGCTGCAGCTGCGGGGTCAGTTCCTCGAATCTGTCAGAATCCGAGACGCCGCAGGTCTTTGCCCATGCCTGCGCCTCCGTGGCCCACTGCTCGAACGCCGACCGCCACATAGGTGCGGTCGTCGAAGTCCCGAGTCACGAACGCTTGCGGATAGACAACCCCTGCCTCCATCGCACGCTTCAGGCGTGCCGCCATCGTGGCACTACCCACACCCAGCGCCTCGGAGACGGGCCTGTCGACATCGGCCCACACCGCTTTGACCGAGATGCCGCCATTCGGATTGGTGTCGACCTCCACCCGAGCGATCCGAGCGACCATCCCCTGCACTCGGCGAGCATGAACCCGCTCGACGAATGTGCCTGCGGTGTAATTCTGATTCGCGTTCATGCACCTCTCCTTTAGCAACGGGGTCGCTGACCTACAACGACCAAGCTAGGCGGCTGCACCTTCGGGTGTTGCAACACCGGCGGAGCTGGACAGCTCGTGACGCGACCGCTTCAAAGGCTGCGGAATCGGGCTATTTGTTCTGGTAGATGACTCAGCTTCTGGGCTCGGCGGGCTCACCGAGCCTGGCACCAATGCTGCCGATAGCGCGGACAGCGCGGATGGTGAGGCGCACCACCGCGGTGCGGGCCTCACCTGCACGTTAGATGAGGCCCTGCGGTCAGCTCAGTAGATGAAGAGCGCGTCGAATTGCTCTCCGTCAGGCGAGACGCTGTGGTCACGTGCGTCACGGAAGGCGCCTTCGCCTGGCTCAGCGCCGCTGATCCGTTGTGCGGGAATGAAGACGATCCGGGTGAGGTAATCCATCCCGACGCCGTGAGCGCCCGGGCCGAGCAGCGGCATGCCGTCCAGCTGTTCAGGGATCTGCGCGAGCATCTCGCGCAGACCGTGAACGGTGAGCGGCTCTGCTGGACTGACCGTTGGCGCGCTGAGCTCGCCGCCTGCGTGGGAAGCCCCGCCGGTGCGGGCTACCTCGATGGCGTGATCGGTGTCGGCTATCCGTTCCACCAGTGGCGCGGAATCTGTTGTGTACCTTGCGAGTAGCTCGGTCCCTGCGTTCGACTTCCAGTCGTAGAGTTCCGCAACGGGCAAGTTGTTCCAGAACACCGTGTTCTGTCTGACGTCGACTTCGGTGCCGCGCGCGTATTCGTGACGGATGTAGACGTTGCCGCTGATGATGTGGTCGAAGGTGAAGTCCTCGAATCCGGGGTGGTCCTGCACCCGAGCCTCGGGCGCGAAGAAGGTCCAGATCAGGTACTGCAGCACCTCGGCCGCTTGGTCGAATTTGTCTGGGTCATCACAGAATTCGATAGCTGCCCCATCCGGGCTCGGCACCCACCCGTACCCGTATCGGTCCCCCAGCGCTTCTGGGTGGTACGGATGCTCACGATCGAATTGGCGGGCGACGCTCGTTTCGTCCGATCCGAGCAGCAGCGCGATCTCGGCGGCATTAAGCGGAGGCTCCACTGTGAAGTAGCCGTCCGATGTGATTGAGGTTGACATCGAAATCTCCTGTGCTTCTCAAGGTCTGGTGATCAGCGCTGGGATCCAAGGCTCAGATAGAGCTCCGTGGTCTGCTCGAAGATCTCCCTCAATTGGTCGAAGTACAGACCTTCAAAGGAACGCCGGACCTTGAACTCGAGCCCGCGAATGTTTCCGAACTCCATGCAATAGGTGTCATCCCCCGACAAGGTGATGCGCACATTCCGGGCCTTCGCAGCGTTGGCCATGATCCGAAACGCCACCCCGTTCTCGAGGACCAGGAAGTCCCGAGCGCCAACCATGGCGATCAGGCGGCGCTGGGAGCCTGCCAGCTGTTCAAGGATGGTGCGGGCGGCGGCTTGCCGTTCCTCGGTGGTGGTCATGACTACTCCCAGGGTCGGTGATCACGAGTGCCGTTCACACTCGTTGCTGAACACCGCTGACCGTAGGGAGCAGACGTGAGCACTGTTTCGGCCACGAGCGACAACCTACGGCGATAGGCGGAAAGGCTCTTTCCACTCACCAACAGCCTTCGACGACGTCACAACCTCCGACACACTCAGGAGAGAGCGACGCCGCCAGCCTTTTCGCCAGAAACTGCGGCGAAATCTCCGCCGTGTCCACTCGCGCACCATGTGTCACATGTCTAACATGTGACACCATGCCCTCATCCCGGACAACGTACGGTCTTCGCGACCTCAGAGAAAGGGTCGGCGACATCGTCCGCGGCGTCGCTGCCACTGGCTGCGAAGTGGTCGTCACCGACAGCGGCAGCGAAATCGCAGTCATCATCTCAATGGCCGACTACGAACGCCTGCACGAACACGCCGATGTCGCCGACGCTCTGCGCCTGCGAACGATAGCCACGTCCCCTGAGACTTCGATCCCGTTGGCGGACATGCTCGACGAACTCGGCGTCCAACCGACCGACGTCATCGCCTCCTGAAGCGGGCTCAGCCGATGCAGAGCCGCATCCAGTTCCACCCCACCGTGTCACAGCAACTGCAAGCCCTCCCCCACGACATCCTGCGTGAGGTCCTGACGCTGATCGTGGGACAGGCGAGCGCAGACCGGCCGGGCTCGGCACGCCGGATCGTCGGCACATCCGACAGCTGGCGCATCCGCACCGGTATTTACCGCGTCGCCTTCACCATCACCCCTCACAACGACACCCTCACGGTCATGCGTGTCTCATGCCGACGCGACGCCTACCGCGACTGACCCGCCCCCCACACCGAAAGCGTGGAAAGAACCTTTCCACGCAGCAACCAGAAAGGTTGCCCTCCCCAAGGAGCCCCACACCGATGAAGCTAGTCAAACCACTGCGAATCCTGATAGCCACACTCAAAGGCGGACCAGGCAAAACCACCTCTGCTGTCCTGTTGGCAATTGCCATGGCACAACAAGGCTTGCGGGTAGCGGTGATCTGCGCGGACACCCGAACCCGCGGCGCGACGGACTGGTGCCAAGAAGCGGAGCGCCTGGGCTACCAACTCCCCTTCGAGCTCTACATCTGGAAAGAAGGCACCACACCGCTGTCGAAGTTCGCGCGAGATGTCGAAGCCCAGTCCCAGGCAGATGTCATCATCGTCGACACCGGCGGCGAACAGCCCGAGGCATTCACCCACGGATGCCTGTTCGCCGATATCCTCATCTGCCCCGTCGGACCGATGAAAGCCGAACTGCGCCGTCTCGTCCCGACCTATATGAGCGCCTACGCCGTCAACGAAAGCGGCTCTCCCATCGAAATCAACGTGCTCCTGACCCGCGTACCGGCTCCAGGCAAAGGGCGAGCCTTCACCGCTCGCGAAGACCTGACCAAGAACCTCGTCGACGACACCGGGACCCCCGACCCGGACACTCCCTACTCCCTGGGCCTCAACGTCTTGACCACCGAGATCATCCGCAACATCGCTTATGACGATGTCTACGGCACCGTGCCCGAGGACCCCGGCGACTACACCGACCTCGCGAAAGAACTTCTGGACCGCTACGCAACCAACGGAGCCATCTGATGCCCGCACCGAAAGCCGGCGCCAAACCCAAACAGCCGCGGCAGGCCGCTGCCAACAACGGCCAGTCGCAAGTACGCCTGAACTCCGGACTCGCGTCGACCGCTCACAGCAACATCACGAGCATCGTCAACGAGATCATCAAAGAATCTGACATCGAACCCCGCACTCGACAGGACTTCGACCCCGCTTCCGACGGTCTCGTACCAGATGGCGAAAGCGGATGGGCACCGCTGGAATGGTTCGCGCTCCGCCCGGACAACCCCCGGTACCAGGACGACTACGACGAGGACGACGAAGACCTCAAAGCACTCGCCGACGGCGCGAAAGCGATCGGCATCCTCCAGTCCATCTTGGTCTGCTCGGACCAAGCATGGCTTGAGCACAACCCCAACGACGTACTCCCGCCGGACGTGAAGGCAGTGGTCATCCTCGGCAACCGCCGGCTCACAGCGTCACGGTTGCGGGGGCTCGACGGACTGCCGTACCGCCGCGAAGACAAACTCGCCATCCCCCGCAACGCACGAGAAGCGGGCCTACAGGAGAACTCCCACCGCACAGGGGGAAATCCCGTCCTCGAAGGCCGGGATATGGACCTGATCATGCAGGAGACGGGCGAGACCAAACGCCAGTTCGCGGACAGGATGGGCTTCTCGCACACCCATGTCAACAACCGGACCAGCCTCCTCAAACTCATCGACGAATTCCAACGTCTTGTCAGCGCCGGCAAAGCCAAGGACAAGGGCAAGGGCAGACTGACGGCCGACAGCGCACTTCCGATTGCGAGGCTGACCAAAGAACAGCAGCATGCGCTGCTCGAACTCGGTCCTCCCTATCTCCCCGCCCGCCTCGACCGCAAGCCCGTCGAGGACATCGATGGCGGAAAGACCCTTTCCACCACATCCGCGGTTCGCATTCCGAAACGATCGACTCCCGCCGACATCGCGCGCGTCCTGAGGGACAAGCTGCCGCCCGAGCTGCTCGCGGAGGTCCGCAAGCTACTCGACGCCGAAACGGCGGCCGAGCCCGCCGCCTAGCCGACTCTGTCGTTGGTGGGTGCTACGTCAGCGCCCACCAACGACGGCTCGCCACGGATCAGATCCAAGCGTCCGGCGTCGTCTTGCGCCATGCGTCACTGCGCGCTTCCCCCCACCCCCGCCCGCCGACGACGTGCCACCGAGCCGTTCCCCATTGGACCTCAAGCAACACCGCCTAGCTGAACGCACCAATCGCATGCACTCCATCAACCGAATATGCCGCCGGTATCGAAGGACCCAGCTATTGGATCGACATAGCCGAACCAGTTCGGGGAGAACCAACTCGCTAGCTTCCCCAGCGATCGCCACACCGCCCCCGTCATGGTTCCGCTCCGTGGAAAGACCCTTTCCATCTCCGGTCCACATGACGCCGCGATGCCGCCGAAGGAGCTTCGCCGCCATGGAACATCATTCCCCGCCGCGGTCCCAACGGCACCCTCAACCGCCTACGGACACCGCGCTCACCCGCACCCTCCCGATCCCTGAAGTCACCGGCACCAATCGGGAGCCATCGATAGACAACGTCAGCCGCTGGCAGCCCCGAAAGGCCACCGTGTCATGACAACATCAGCGCCCGTCCCCCGCGACATCCCTAACATCGCCGAACGGAAAGCCAGGACCACACTGGCGACCCTTCAGTCCACGAAGGAGCAAATCTGGTATGCGTGCGATCAACTGACCGAGCCATTCAAGACCAGCGACGTGCAAGCGTGGCTCCGCACACACGGCGTCGAGTCCGGCAGCCAACACCGCTCCTACGTTTCCACCCAAATCAAACACTGGCGCAACGCCCGCGAGAGCAACACCGTGTCGCGCACCGAGCAACTCGGCGCGCCTCAGCCGAACAGCCGAATATTCGTATCAACCACCTCGAGCGACTCCGGAACCACGGTCTTCACGCCGACCGCGCGCATCCCACCGACACAATCACCGAGCCAAGCAGCAGGAGCCGCTGCCGCGCCTTCCGCAGGGTCCTCACCGGCCACGAGCGCGTGCGCATCCGAAGCACCCGAACGCGTCACCGACCCGCCGACGGACGGAGCGATCATCCACACCCACGACGCCACGCCAGAGTCGGACCCCTTGGCTGACCTCGAGGCGGAACTGATGCAGGAGATCCAACTACGCCGCAAGCGTCTCCACGGGACAACAGCTAGTCCGCACGAGGAACAGGTACGCCGAACTCCGGTGCTCGCTGGAATCAACGAGGCACGACATGCTGGGGGAGTAGCCGCCGATCCACCCACTACCAGCGCGCCGCTCACCCCTTCCTCCGCACCTCCCGACCCAGTCGTGCCCGCAGCCGCCCCCGTCGGCCGATCGGACGGCACACGACCCGATGATCGGAAATCCGCGCCGGGCGAGACGAACGCCGCCGCACCGCCGCTGCGCTGGAAAGAGCCTTTCCAACGCAGTCCGCTCACCGCGCCCCGGTCGCGGTCGAGCAAACGACCGAAGGCACTTCGGACTCCCGCAACGTCGAGACGGCAGCCCATCACCAACAATGGATCCCAAGCCTCCGAGGAGCAGGAGGGAAGCACGCCGACTCCGGAGCAGCCGCCGTCACAGGCACCCGCAGTCATCATCACCAACGGCGGCCTCACACCAGCGGACAGGACTGACCCGCCTCCACCCGCTTCGGCCTCGCGGACGCAAGCCGGTCAGGTGACGGCGCCGCCGCCAGAGCTTGCGCCGGAGTTGGCCGAATTGGTTGCCAAGAACCGCGCACGGCTCGCATGGCAGAACGACCCCGCGCTCACCGAAGCCCTCTCAGAGGATGAAATCGAGGCAGAGAAAGATCTCGCCGTTAGGCTCCGTGAGCTCGACCGCGACAACCGCTGGGAAGTCGCGAAGAAGCGAAAGGAAGCAGAACGCGCGGCACTGGATGCCGCACTGCAGATCGAGGCAAGGATCCGGGAGGTCGATGCCGAGATCCAACAACTCGACCTGAAGGACCTTGTCACAGCGCGCAAAGCGCTCGCGGAGCAGCGTCGCCTGTCCAGCCCACATGCCAAGCTGGCGGACCTCTACAACGATCGCCGCTGGCTTGCCCGCGCGGCATACCTGGTTCTCGCCGCCGGCTTCTCCTGGTCAGCCGTGAACGTCCAACACAACATCGCACCGGGATTGGGACCCACCGATCCTCTGTTCTGGTTCTCCTTCCTCATCGAAGCGATGGTCTCGGTCTGCCTGGTCATCCTGATGAAAGGCACCCTCAAGCTCGCCGAATGGAAGATCGAATTCAAACGCTACGGCGTTTGGACAGCCGAAGCGGTGCTACTGGCGCTCACTGTCGCACTGAACACCTTCCCGTACTTCCGCAACGGCGACAGATACGGGATCTTCGTCCACGCGATCGCGCCCATCATGATCGCCGTCGTCCTTCTCATCCACCACACCATGAGCGAGCTTTACGGCAAGGCCACATCCATCGCCACATCCCAGCTACCCGTAGATCCCGGCCCACCACTGCCAACTGTTCACCCGCTCGCCACACCCGTCACGCATTCAGCCCCACCCGCTCCGAACGGGTTGCCAACGATCTAGCAGAGTGCACCGGTCAGAGCTTGACGCGGGTGCAGTGGAAAGGCCCCTTTCCACTGCACCCGTAGCACGGCCGCCGGGCCATCAGCTTGCGGCGCGGTCTTCGGCGATCGTGTATCCGATCTGTTCGAGCGCAGGGCCGGGGGAGCGGTGGGCCGCCTTCCACCTCTGCTTCGAGGTGAGGTTGCCCAGCGGGACCCATCCCCGGTCGAAGAGCGGCTCAAACGACACACCGCTACTGCGGCGCCCATCGCTGATCTACCTTTCGTCACTACGGTCGCGTCCGAATGTAGGTCGCGTCGGAGGCAATGTTGCGGGCCCGCGTGAGGTCCGGTAACCGTACTGGTCATACGTTCAGATGCACGCCCGGCTCGAACCCATGTTCCCGAGGACACCCCCGCGCAGCCGCACACGCCAGCGGGGCACCGCAGGGCACCGTTCGCGAACAGCACCCTCAAGTGGACAGGCGCTCGCCGAGCACAGCAGCGAACGCGTTCGCGAACGCGCGCCTATGCCCCTAATTTGGCCAGCCTCACTCTCATCGCTGAGGCAATAGCGTTCGCGAACGCGTTCGCGAACAGTCTTGCTACCCAGACCCCAGTCGCAATAGCGCGTTCGCGAACAATCCGCCAGTCCACTATGGGCGTTCGCGAACACCTACAGCGGACTGGCCATCTCAATGAAGATGATGCCGACGGCCTCTGCTGGCCCCGCAGCCGCGCCTGTAGCTGCCCATCCCGCACCCGCTGTGCAATCTCTTCTCCACCGCGCCCCTGTCCGCATTGTCCGGACGGCCCCGGCCGTCCGGACAATGCTGCCCAGCCAGCCCGCGACGTTCGCGAACACGAGCGAGCTCCACCTCACCGTGTTCGCGAACACGAAGGCGAGCACAACCGCCACCAACGCGAACGCGTTCGCGAACACCCTCAGCGACAAAACGGTGGAGGCCGGTCACCGAAGGATCGGTTACCGGCCTCCACCGTTTGACTCACTCCACGTCACTCCAACTCCGGGTTCGCCAGGGCTTCCGCGACAGTGACTCCGTTCACCGTGATGGTTGGTGCGACCCGTTTCGCCACCTCGAGCGCTTGCTCCACGTCGGTGAACCGGTAGCGCGCGAGCCATTCGTCCGGGGCATCCGAGCCATAGTCCCACGACACAACGCCGTCGAAGTCGTAGCAGCGGTCGTCCCGATCCCTGACAACCCACCGGCCGCCGCGGCAATAGACCACCGTCACAGCGAAGTGCCACGCACCCGTGTCGGTCTCGGGAACACAGTTCACCTCGAAACGAGTGGCCCGTACAACGGGCTGGAGTTCTCCGTTCGCATTCTGCTGTTCAGTTGTCATTGTTCGTGACCTTCCAGTGTCGATCGCGTTGGCTGTGTGGCCAGTCAACAACGACCAGCGGCTGGTGTTGCACCAACAAGCCCGCCGCCCCTCGTTCGCGAACGAGGGCCGAGGCGTCGTTGGTCGCTATGTTCACGGTCAGCGGCAGTGTTCGCGAACGTCATCAACAGCGTCTGTCGACGTTCGCGAACGCGCCGCCCTTCGGTAGCACCCTGAACAGTCCACCTGTTGGCGGACACCTTGACGGGGAACCCGTTCACGCGAACGGGCAGAGCCGCGTTCGCGAACACTCCCATGGTGTTCGCGAACGCGGCGGTCGGACGACAGGACAGTGCCCCAACGTCCGACTCGCTACCAGGGGCACGGCGTGAGTTCGCGCAACAACGCCCGCGCGAAACACACTCGCCGCGCGACGGCGCATGATTCCGACGACGGGGGAGGGGCCGTCCTCACATCGGCTGCCTTCGCCGCGTCGACCATCAGCCGGGCTTGTGTCAGTTGGGATTCGGCGTCCCACGGGATCCAGGCAGCTCGGCATCTTCAGATGTCCGCAGGCTCTTCGAGAATCGTGGCCATCTGGTCGGCTATCTCCGCCGCCCGACGGCATTCCGTGGCGTAAGCGCGCAAAGACTCCACTCCGCGACTCGGCACGCCTGTCTCTCGGAGATTCGGCACGCCTGCCTCTCGGATGGCCTTTATGCCGAGCGACTGGAGGGTTCGGTTCGCCCCGCCTCGCGGCGAATGCATCACCGAATCACTCAGCTGCTGCAAAAGGGCCTGGTAGTTCCGGTCAGCAGGGCTTGTAGCGCACACGCGGATCTCCTTGGAAGACGCTTGATCTCGGTATCGACAGTAATCAAACGCCCCGCTCGTCTGGCTGTTTCAACCTCACCAACAGCCAGACGAGCGGACAGCGTCTCCCCGGGAGACGCTGTACAGCGAAACGCCTCCGCGACCCCCCCGAGGTCCGCCGTCGGCAGAGACCCACCCCGATGGTCCGACAACGGGCCCAGAATCGCCAGAACGACCAGTACCCGCGATGCGACAGGAGAATTGCCTCCCGCTTCGCGAGAACACGCACCAGGAGGCCGGCGAGCGGATCACCATCCGCGCCCCCAGCGGGCCTCAGCCGCTGAACGCGCAGGGATCGAATCGACGGATACGGGTGTGCCATGCCTCCAAGGTGTCCACGGTCATCGCGCGGATCATGTCAGCCGACGCACCAAAACCGTGGTCATCGACCATGTGGCTGCGCAGATCTGTGCTGCCCGCGCCCATTCCCTCGTGATTGACGACAGGGATGTGGCCGATGTCGGGCCTCGGGCACCGTCCGAACGCGTCGCGAAGCGCAGCACCGGCGACAGTCCAGAACACCGAACCTGCAGGGCACGCGTGACCGTGCTCGTCCGCCACCTGGTGCGCCTTGGTCAGCAGCGCCGTTCCGATACCGCGACGCACGAATCCGGCGTGAGTCTCCACGATGCCGATGTCACCGGAATGTGGATCCCACATGATCCGGCCAACCACGTGGGCATCACTATGCAACTCGAGCCGATGCGGAGCCGATGGCCCGACGCTGAGCGTGAGGTGGAATTCGGCGTCCGCCGGAAGATTCATGCTGGTCATGCCACGACTATCGAAGGCACCTCAGACCTGTGTTGTAACCCTGGGCACCGATTCGAACACCTCAACCAGCACGGGCCGGACAGCGCGCCGCCGCCGTGGGACGCGCAGCTAGTCCACCCGGAGGCCGTAGACGTGGCTCTGCCTGAACACAGCGACCACGTTCTCGAAGTTGGCGTTCACCCGCCACCGCGAATCCTCACGTGCGAACCGGCGAGCTGAGCGGTCTCCCTCCGTTCGCGAACGGAGGGAGACCGGTGAAGCAGCGAGGCTACTCGGCACCGAGAGCGACGTCCCCGCCGCCGAGGAGCGCCTCCACTGCGTCGGCGGGCAGCATGGCGTCCGCGATAGGGAGCAACAGGTCCACCCGAGCGACGGCTTTCTCCAGATTGTGCACCGCCCGGCGGTAGTCGGGCCCGATCACGATCGCGTCACCACGTTTGAAAGCCTCGCCGTGGTCGTTGTCGCCCTGCACAACGACAGCCAGGGCACTCAATTGGCCTGCGACTGCGATCTTCATCGCGGCAACCACGGCCTCCAGATGCTGGCGATGGGCGGTCGAATCAACATCGCGAACAGCGACAGTCACAGTGACGGGCACGGCGATCGAGCTGGTCATGACTTCCTCCGGGGGTTGTGCTCAGTTGCTTGTTGACGAGCCGAACGTATCGAGCGAACCAAGCCCGTGTTTCGACCGTTCCCGAACATGCCGAGCCCCGCACCACAGGGAATCGGACAGGTGCCACCTCGTCGAAACCTGACCGCGCCTTCACAAACTCGGCGCCCTTAGCGCCGGATTCCGCCCAGTCTCAACCCCCTCTTCGAGCTCGTCGGAGTGGGCCTCGACCGCCTCGTTGGTGGCGTGGAGTTCTTTGGCCGCCAGCGTGATTGCGGCAACTACAGCCCTCTACCTGCAGGCGGTGGGTGTCAGCGTCGATGCTGCCGACGGCGATAGTGATGGCGGCTGCGCGCATGAAGTGTGCTCCTAGTGGCGTAGCTCCGGTGCTGACGAGATGACGTGATGAGCTCGGACCAGCGCATGTTTTCAGCTCCGGCGCCGCCGGAACCGTTGGCGTCATCGTGCACTGACGGGGGCCGAACGGCGGCGTTGTTCGTTTGTTCGTGTTCGCGAACGACACGGGGCAGTTCATTCCTCTTCGCGAACACACCCGCGTCCTGCGGAGTCGCAGTGTGGCCAAAACCGAGCACGCGAACAGCATCATCTCCGTCAACGTCGGTTCGCGAACAACCACGACCTCGACCACGGTTGTTTGCACGAACAGGTGGCCCTGCGACGGAATGTTCGCGAACGCCCGCATCAGCGTGACGCCCTGTTCGCGAACACATCTCGACGGCCCGATGGTCGCCTACCAACGCGTCATTCCGCTCGCGAACACCGGGCCGCTTTCTCCTTCGGACAGCGTCTCCCGGGGAGACACGCCAGCACCATTGCCGCCGTGCCAAGGGTTCCGGTTTGGCAGTGTTCGCGCGAACGCACGCGTTGGACATGCCCGCGCCGTTCGCGAGCGTGACCGATGGCAGCTGCGGTGTTCGTGCGAACGGGGGTGCCTCACCGTTGCGATCCTGTCGACACGACTTGATGGCTGATGAGCGCGTTATGCCCCTTCGCTGCGCCAGCGGCAGTGCCTTGGCCGATGCCCGACAGCAAACGGTCGCATCCCACGACAGATCAGCAATACCGCTGCTGCTCGGCCCACGACATCGCGGCGTTGTACACCTCGTGTGGCCTCAAGCTCGCTGTCGACGTCGGCGATGTACCGCGCGAGTCGGCAGGCGTTTCCGTGAGCAACGGCTCGCCACCGTCCACCTTTCCCGAACCCGGCTGCGGCGAGCGCCGCCCAGCGCCGCATCTCCCGCGCGTTGCCGGTGGCGGCATGCAGCGCCGCAAGCACGTCCGAGCACGGGGGAGGAACCATCCGCATTGACCAGGCCCACATCTGGCGATGCAGGCGATCACCGGCAACAAGATCACCGCCGCACAACTCGACAGCGGCCCAGAACGCATCGCAAGCCAGTTCGGCGCGGTAACCGTCGACGTCACAGTCGTCCTGGGCATGCGGGATCGACTCGACCGATCCGCGCGACTTGTGCATCAGCTCCACCGCCAACGGGCCGGTACCAGTCAGAACATCATCCAAGGTCACCATCACCGGGCGAACTCCTTTCAACCAACACAACTCAATGCGTCACCGACGCTACGAACACCCCCGCACGGCTGTTGCACCAGGAAACCCGGCCCGTAGATCAGCGACGCCAAATCCGGACAACCACGCGGCTCGAACGGGATCGGTACCCCGCTGCTTGCCACGCGCATCGGAGCTCTCGCAGAGGCATCCGAAAAGCGGTCCAGCATGCCCCACAGCGCCCCAGCACCGAGCAAACGATTCCCCGCCGCCCCGCCGCCGGGACACCGATCTCAGGGAGCTACGGCACACGGTCTCGGCGTCAGGTTGAGGCTGTCGCGAACGCGCTGTTGGCGCATCCTCCGTCAAGCCGACCTCAACCCAGTCAGGAACCGTGTTGAGCCACGAGATTCGCGATCTCGTGGCTCAACTTCGTCAATCCCTAGGGTCCTTGCAGCTGTAGATGTGGACCTCGTCGAAGACGCGCACGACGTACTCGAACCAGGCATTCGCGACGTCGTAGCGAATCTCCACGTCATGCCGCATCGCAAGCTGGGCGATCTCTGCCATGGCCGTAGCGCCATCCACTGTCCGAGGTGTCATAACGTTCTCGGTGCTGTAGGTCGAAACCTCGACGTTCACGGTGGTGTTCTCAGGGGCGGTCATCGTGCGGTCCTCTCATCAGCGCGGCCAATCCGGTGTGGGACCAACGCTGCACCGCCACCAACCTCGGTGTTTCGATCGCGAATCCGCCCCACCTCGACACCGCCCGTCTCTCGCGAACAGATCTGGACAGCGGGCCTCAACTGCACCCTCAACCCTGGTGACGACTTTGCCTGGAGACCGACAGCGGCCAACGAGGCAGACGTGCCACCAGATCGACGTTCCTGAGCGGACAACCCGCGCTCGACGGGGCAACGAGGTCACCGCCGGCTACCGCCTCGTTGGGTTGTAGCCGGCGGGCTCACACCTCTCGCGAGACGTGACACCGCACAGCGGGTGGCTAACCCAACTGCACGGCCGACCGACAGCCACAACACGCCCCTCAGGGGCCACCTGAGAAACGCGGGCCCGGCTCACCGCCCCCGCCTGGAAACCGAATCCAGTCCACCGAATCTGCAACTCTGGCTACGGAGACTCCGCGTATACAGATTCGGTGGGGCGCCCCCCGCCCACGGGGAGCCGGATCATCGCTGCGATCCGACTGACCACAACGCTATCGGCCCAGCAAAACACTGTTTCAGTCCAAGACTGCCGCACCGAGCACGACAGCAGGCTAATCGTGCTGACATCAGGCCCAGTCCACCGTCAGTCCCAGGGAACTAGCCGCCGCAGCACGCACGCGGACAGTTCACACTCCGGCCAAGCCAGCCCGCCGTAGCGACGCAACCCCGGGTGCCCCGCCAGCTGAGGGCAGAGCACCCGGAGCAGTCCCTATTCGTCGCTCAGTCGCTCACCACGACGAAGCCGCCACCCACCAGAGCATTCACAGCGTCGGGGCCGAGCACCAACTTCGCGATCGGAACAATCATGTCCAGACGATCCTGCGCGGAGATCAGCCGACGCCGCTGCTCCAAGTATTTGCGACCGTCGAAGACAACCGCGTGGTTGAGCACGATCGCCTCCCTATTCAGACGGCTCCGCTCCATCACGTCAGCCTCCACGGCATCTCGGTCTGCGACCGCCGCCCTCACCGCAGCGACTACCGCCGCCATCTGCTTGCGCTGGGAAGCCTTGCCGACCCCGTGCGCGGTGATCGCGACAGTGATCTCGACAGTGACGGGGGCTACTTCGCCGGTCATTCGATCCTCCAGATGCTGCTCGGCAGTTGACGAGATCGAAGTTAGGGAGCCGACAAGGCGTGTGTTTCAACCCGCCCGCCGAGCGGTCCCACCACCTCCTGGCCCCACCGGATCATTCATTCGCACACGCAAGCAACGCCAGGTGCCGCATCATCCGCTCATATCGCGGCGGACAGCAGTGACGAACCCACCCATCACCGATCAACCACTCGACACAGAACCTGGTTCGCGACGCCACATCGGCTGGAACTCAGCCGCAGCCTGTGACACGACCGACCACGCTTCCAGCATCCCGACCTCACGGTCACGCGCTGCTCGAACCATCGCCACTCGCCCCGCCTCGGCGGCATCACGGCGCACCTGTTCCGCCAGACCGTCGACCTCATACCCTCGACGACTGAGCTCGCCCGCGGCCGTCTCTCGCTCCCGCGCACTCGCGACCTCAGCACCCGCCTCAGCCGCCACCTCCAACGCCTGCAACTCCCGCAACGACCGCATCCCACCCCACCGCCGCGCTAACCCGGACAGCACCGGATCCACCGCCTCACCCGAACCGGCGTCGCCGGCAGCCGCACGCCTCCGCGCCGCCCGCCAGCGCGCGTTCGCCGCCGCCCGATTCACCCCACCCAAATCAGCTCGGATCTGCCCCCAGGGCACCTTCGCCCTCCACGCACCATCCACGCCCGCCCCCGTCGCCGCCACAGCCTCCTCCAGCCGCGACCGCAGCTCCACCTCCCGCGCAAACGCCCACCGCAACACCTCCCGAGCCGCCGCCTGCTCCGCTGCATGCTCCGAAACCACAACCATCCGGACAGCCTCCCACCACCGATGTATACGTCCACCACACATATACACCGCGGCCGCGCCACCCACCACCACCGCACTCCGCGCCGCGCGCGCCCAAACAAACAACCCCCTCTCGTCGTTGCTGTTGCGGATGGCTCGAGGGTTGGCGTTGAGGTGACCTTGGGTTGACGTTGTCGTGGGGTGCGTCGTGCAGTCGTTGCGGTTGTTGAGCCTGTCGGGGCATCCGAGGCCCCCAGGGGGCCTCGGATGCCCCGACAGGCGGTGCTGTGGCGGTGACGGTGGGTTGGGTGTCCGGTCGCCGCAGGTCGGCCCGAGGGGCCGAGGACCCGCGGCTGATCGATCGTCCGCCGCCACCGCCGGCGGAGGGTGGCCTGGGTTGACCACCGGGTTGGCCGGGGGCTGGGTGCGCCTCCGGCGCGATCCGGCAGCTCACCTTGCGGGTGACCTGGGTTGACCTCGTCGTGGTGCCGTCGAGTGCTGACGCTGCGGTCCGCTCCGCTCCGACCCGCGGGCGCCCCCGCATGTGCGCTGCCGGGCCATCGGCAGGGTTGACCTCAGGATGACCTTCGGTGCACCCAGCCGCCGCGCCACCCCGGACGGCACCAACACCCGCAACACGAACGCCTCCGGCGACCCAAGGTGTCCCGCCGGAGGCGGCCCGAGCCACACCCGCACGACGCGACCAGACGAACGGGAAACCGGTGGCACCGGCAGGTCCTCGACGGACGGCGGCCCCGCGGGCATCAGGACGCGAGCGAGCGAGTGTTCTGATGCCCGCACAAGGGCCGACGGGAGTCGACCTGCCGGTGCCACCGGCACCGAACGCACGCGGTCACCCGCAAGGCAGCCAGGGAGGCCCCCTCGGGGCCGACCAGGCGAGCCTGAAGGGTGACCGCGGGAGTGAAGGTGAGTCAGCGCGGTCGGTGGATGTTACTGGTGTGACTTTCGGGAGTGTTGGGGTCGGAGAAGGAGGGTGTCAGTGTCGTGTTGCGGTCCCGCCTGGCGGGTGGGACCGCGGGCGGGACTTGTAGATCGTGGAAAGGGATGGTCGATGCCGGAGTTCTCGGGGAGCGAGTTGCCGTTCGGGCGGGTGCAGATGACGAAGCGGGTGCGGGCGCGGCTGCGGCGTGTGGCGAACCAGGGCACGCATTCGGGTACCGCCAGGAACCATGGCTGGCGTCGGTCGGAGGTTGATGAGCAGGTGCTCGATTTCGCGGGGCGGTTCGGGGCGTTGACGCTGCGGCAGGTGGCGGAGCATTTCTATGGCGGGGTGTTCGCTACGGCGAAGGAGCGGGTGTCTTTCATGGCGCACGCTGGGTTGTTGGAGCGCAGTGACAATCTGCGGTGGGCGGGCACGATTGTGTATCCGACGGCGGCGGGGTTGACGGTGGCGAGGGCAGTGCATCATCCGGAGTTGCGGGGGATGACGCCTGGCGAGGGGCGCATGTTGCATCGGCTGTTGGTCGCTGATTCGGCGTTGCGGATGCACCGACGGCGGATTGTGGTGGTGTCGGAGCGGCAGTCGCGGGCGCTGGAACACGCCATCGACGATGGTCGTCGGGCGTCAGCGTTCGCCGAGTTGTGTGGTGTTGCCGTCGCGGCGGCCGGCGGCGGGGTGGGCGTTGGTGTTCGTCCGTCGCGTGATGCGGATGACCGGATGCGGTGGTGGGGTATCCCGGTGGGGGAGGAGTTGCATTGGGCGGACTTTTTCGCGGTGGTTCAGGGCCGGTTGATCGCGGTCGAGGTGGAGGTGACGTTGAAGGAGCGGTGGCGGGTGCTGCAGGTGGTGCGTGGCTATAAGCAGGCTCTTGATCGTGGGCATCTCGCGCAGGTTTTGTGGCAGGTGACTGCGGATGTGCAGATGCAGCTGGAGGGTCACCGCGGCCCGCACGGGTGGGAGGACGGGCTGCTGCAGGATGTCGGTTTGCTGCCGTCGGGTGTGGCGCCGGATTGGACAGTGAAGGGCAGTCCAATGGTGGTTCGGCCGATCGAGGTTGCCGATGAGGGGGTGCGTTACGCGTTGTCGCAGAAGCTGTTGGTGCCGTCGCTGCGGTCGTCGTATCGGGAGTGGACCCGACGACGGCAGCTGTGGTCTGAGTCGGGGACAGCGTTGGCTTTCGAGGATTGGCTCATGCAGCCGAAGGCGTCGGCGCGTGCGGGGATCATCGAGTGAGATGCGTCCGGCCGGAAAGACTCTTTCCGGCCGGACGCTGATAACTCGACTGTGAAGATCAGACCGTGTCAGGTGACGTCTGCGGGTGTGGAATCGATCGGCGCATTCGATCAGTCACGGATGAACTTCCCGGATCTCGCCGATAGCCAAACGATCTGCAGGCACACCGGACGACTCTTGCAGGTCCTGTCGCGACCTATCCGCATCCGTCAGGGATGGCCAGGCGAACGAGGACGCCAGGGTGTGAGCCCAACCTGAGCCGGTCGGGCGTTTGTCGAGGACGACATACCCGAGCGGGGGCTGCGATGTCTCACCGAGCTTTTCGAGCGCCGTGCGGATCACCCGGTCCCGGCGGTCGGTCGCCGCGTCGTCTTTTTCCCCAACGTGGCGGCCAGGTTCCGTCGTGCCGTCGAGCCTGGCCGCGTTGCCGTCGTTCCAGACCTCTTCGAGTATCTCCTCAAGTGGGAGATACCGCGCAGCGTCGCACAGCTCGAGCAGAATCGCCATGTCGGCGAATGCTTGTTCTCCTAGACGCACGAAGTCCGAGTGCGATTTGAACGGGACGTCTCGCAGGTAGAGCCAGCGGTTCCGGATCTCGGTAAGTCGCTCCGTCACCGCTTCACCTCCCGAATCTCGGCTGCGAAGTACCGGACGCCGCGCGGGCTATCGAGGCGGCCGACCGCTTCGTCAGCTTTTGCGAGGCTGCCGTAGAAGCCCCTGCGGAAGCTGAGCCCGCTGTCGCGTTCAGCTGCGATGAGGTACGCCAACGGCGCAGATGCATCGCTGGCGGTGATTTCCTCGGTCATGGTTGTGCCTTTTCGATGAGCTGGCGACCGTCGTCGGTCACATGGAAGAAGCCGGGGCGCTTGGCTGCGCAGACGCAGCAGACGCACCCGGTCAGTAGCTCGCGCTCGATCAGTGCGAGGGTTGTGGCGCCGATTTGTTCCGGCGATGCACCAAGGGCGTCACACAACTCTCGTTCGCTGACTGGGCGTGGTAGCGGTTCCAGCAGACGCCACCACGACCCGTCTCGCGGGAACCGGTAGTAGTCGGCGGATAGAGTGGTCGCTGCCTGCAGGATGTGGATGTCGGACAGGTCGTCGGTCGCTGGGCACAGTCCGCGGGACCTGCAGAGGTCGTCACGTTTCTCCAGGTCGCTCATTTGGCGGGCCTCGCCTTTCCTGCCGATTGTGTCAGGGGGCGAGCTCGCTGGGTCATCCCGAATACCCATCAGTGCCCACCGTTCTCGGGTCGAGTTCGCCGACGGGGTGTCTTCGCGATGTCCGCGAGCCGATCGTTGTATGCCTCCTGGGCGGCGTCAGCTTTCTGATCAGCACGTCCCATCGCTCGCAGCCTTGGTGTAGGGCTCGTTGGAGGTGTTCGGCGATTGCGGCTGTGCCCTTGCGGTGACCACAGGACGACCACTGGCAATTCAATCTCTTCGGACGGGAATGTTGTTGTGTCGCCGCATCTGGCCCATTGAGGTTCGCCGTCGTGGTTGTCCTCAGCGCGGATCCATAGCTCCGCACGTTGTGGGCGCTGCCGGATCGGCCGAAGCTCCAGAAGGATTGACCCGATTGGCAGTGTGTCCAACTCTGGATGGGACTTGATGTGGCGGGCGCGCCAGATGAAGGTCGGCAAGTGATTCTGCTCGGTGTCGGGTGTATCTGCCGGGTGGCGGCTGTCGGGGTGCAGGTTCCGCCAGGCTTGATCGGCGATGGCGCGGCGGACAGACAATGGTTGCCATTCCAGGTCGTGGATGGCTTCGGTGACTGCTTTGTGGAACCGCTGATACTCGCGATCTTCGGGTGTATCGGGGTACAGGACCGAAGGGCTCATCGCCGCCACCGTGTGATGATGGCCCGCACGGTGCGAAATGGCGGTGGGCGGTGCTCTTGTGGGTCCGGAATGAATGTCGGTCGCCGCGAGATCGGGTCTTGCGGTGGCGGTTTCCCGTTCACCTCTAGGTATCGGGCGTAGCTTCGTTCGAGCGTGGCGAGAAAGCCGTGGGGGTTGATCGCGGGTTTGGTTTGTCCGCTGAAGGTGCTGTGGTGGCGGTCGAGAGCAGCAGGCGGGTGCGGGTAGCTCGGGGGGTGAGGGGTGGCCGATCGGCTGTCGGGCATGGTGGGTTGCTTCCGTTTGCTCGGTTCTTGGCGTGGTCTGGCAGGCGTGTGCTGCTGGGCCTCTGGTTGACCGTATGCAGGGGCTTCTCCGACTGTTTCGGACTGTCTGGAGACGTGGGGGAGCGTTGTCCGTGGGCCATACGAGGCCCACGGACCGAACGCAGTCAGGCAGTGGGTGTGATGGTGTCGAATGCGGCCAGAGCCCACCGAGTCGGTGCGGTCACAGTCGGACCGTTAGTGAACCGGCCGTCCTCGCAGACGGTGACGATCTGGAACTTGCGCGGTGAGACGACTCTGACTGTGTCGACCATGCCGATGTTGGGGCCGAAGTTGTGGCTGTGACGCAGGCGGATGACGCTTCCGACAGCGGTCTTGGCGCGCTGGCGGGCCCTGACCGCGGCTTCATGAGTTACGCGTGCCGACCAGCGCCACAGTTGCGCCCGCCCGCTTGTGGTGGGGGAGAGGGCAGCCAGCAGGCGTGCGGTGACTCCGTCCGTTGCGGCGGGTCGGTGGGTTTCGTGTTCGTGTTTGAGGTGGATCGTGGACTGACCGTGGTCGCGGCGGCGACGGTATTGCATGACATGGGCGCTGACGGTGCCGCTGGCGTCAGCGACGGCTGCATACAGCATGTGGGAGGCGTCGGTCTGACGGGGGTTGGCTGACGCGCGGGTGTGGGCGATGAGGGTGTGGCCGGGGCGTAGGTTCTCGCGCAGGTAGTTCAGGACAACGTCGTGGGAGTTGCTGTGGCGGTCGACGTCGAGGGTGATCCAGTCGATGGCGTCGTCTGCGAGCCGGGTTAGGGGCGGGTAGAGGATTTCGTGTGGGATGCCGTGGAGCCAGTCGGTGTCGTCGCGTTCCTCGATGTAGTGCCCGCTGGGTGGGTTGTCGTAGGCGTCGATGAGGTGTGGCAGGCAGCCGGGGGAGGCGATGGCGATGTTCGCGTCGCGCTGCTCGAGCCACTCGTCCCAGTTCCATCCAGTTCCGGCGTCGATGACGTATTCATCGGTGGGGGCCTGTTGGCCGTTGATGTAGACGGTGATGTCGGTGGGGCCGTCGCTGTCGCGGATGGCGATGACTTCAACTCTTGGTGGATTCACGGCAGTGGTCCTTAGGTTCGATTGCCTTGTGCTGCACCGACCATCCATCACGGTGAGCGACATTGTTGCAGCTCAGATGTCGCTTCGGAGCGGCTGACCTGCCGGTTGTCGGCGGCTGTGTTCGACAGCGCCTCGCCGTTGGTGGGGGCGTCTGGACGGATTGAACTGCGGAGCTGGCGTGCGGCAGCGATTCGCTTTCCGAAGGCCTGGCCGGATATGGGATCCGGGTTATCCGTCGCAGGCCAGGTGCCAGCCAGGTTGGCTGGCCGGAGCTCGGAATTCGAGCAGTGTGATCAGACGGGTGAGTTGTTGATCCCATTCCGGGGCGACGAGCAGCGGCTTCAGCGGAATTGATCCGTAGTCGTCAACAGCCTGGACGGATGCTTTGATCCGTATCGACCAGCGAGGTTCCTCGTTCCAGCCGTAGCTGGCCACTTCGGCTTGCTCAGCGGCGAGCAGAGCGGCCTTCTCTGGGCTATAGCCCATGGGCTGTCCGCCCAATCGCTGGATCAATTCGGCTTCCCAGTCGGGCCCGCGGCTGTCTGCCTCGTCCCACCAGGTCGGTGCGAGGGACTCGAATTCGTTCCAGTCATAGAGATCGCCGAGGTCATAGCCGTAGTAGACGCATGCGCCGTGATTGTTTCCCATTTCAGCGAGGATGCCGACCCGTTCAGCGACTGTTCCAGTTCCGATCCGACAGCTCGCTGTCGATCTTGTCAGGCTGTGCGTTGAGTGAGATGGACAACGACGTCGTACTCGTAGCCGATACTGTTCATCGAGACGTACCGGACCTCCTCGATCCGAATGGCTACAGGTATTGCGAATCGGCTCGCTTCCTCGTCGGGGAGTTCTTCTCCGAACACGATGGTGCGCTCATCGAGCTCGTACTCGGTGTCGAAGAGCATGTCCATGATGTCCGGGTAGGCCCAGTCGCCGCCGCAGCGGCAGTCAGAGCAGGTGAGAGACGGGAGCCCGCCTCCTTCACCTTCGACATTCCAGGCGTGGCCTGTGCGGCGGTTCGCGCATTCGTCTATCCGTCGCTCCCTTTCTGCCATAAATGCCGGACAGAAGCTGTGTTCGCCGGTCAGGTACGGCGCGCCGCAGCTCTCGCAGTGCGTCGTGGCGTCGGATGTTGTGTAGACGTTCAATTTCCTGCCTTCGTGCTTGGAGCCTCGCTGATAGAGCCTGAGCGTGCATCCTGGATGTGCTTGGCGAGGTCAGCGAAACGGCGCCATGGGTAGCTGGCGCCGACAGGTTGCGCCGACCAGGGCAGTGCGTGGCGCAGCAGCTCGTCGGCGAGGGCAGCGACCAGGTCTTCAGTGGTGCTGCCATCAGCGAGTAATCGTCCGGCCGGTGACCACAACGCCAGGTTCCACCGGTCACCCAGCTGGTAGGCGACGACGCGGGCTTCGCTTGGGTGTTGGCGTTCGTAGTACGAACCATCACCGCGTTTGTGCCAATCGGCGGAGCCGACGAAGGTGGGCGTTGGATGCGGGGGAGGGGTGCCCATCTTGGTCAGCAATGACACGTCCAGGCGCTGTCCTTGCTCAAGCACGACGGTGATCGCGTCGAGTACCGCCTCGCCAGTGAGACCCCTGCGGTTTTTGAGCACACTGACGACGGTTTCGATGTTCATGACGATCTCACGGTGATCGGTGGGCTCCCACATCGCGCGCGGATCGCCGACTCGATAACCGTCCAGCCCGCGGTAGAGCAAGGTGCGGGCCCTATCGGCGGCGCCTTTGAGGGCTGCCAGCACGATCGGTTTCGGCCGGTCTGGCAGGACTGCGATACGGCCCAGCACTTCGGACATCGGTCGCGCCCACTCGGCGAAGGCATCGCGGACGTAGCGGTCAGCACGATCTTTCAGTCCTTGGGTGGCGGCGGTGAACCCGGCGTCGAAGAGACGCTGTCGTTCGGGTTCAAGAGTTCGCCACACCTTGTGAACCATGTCCTCGGTGGCTCGCCAGTGACCTTCGCGGGCCGCGAGGACCTGATTCAGCAACTCGAGGTCCGACAGCTCGGTCACGTTGTCGCCGATCGCGACGTATTCCTGGCGGTATTGGGCGATACGGTCAACGGCCGACAAGCGCTCGACCATCACTGGTTGCCCATGTCGCAGCGTGCCGAAGGGGTTGCGGCCGTCGCTGGCAGCATGTCTCTGTCGGTGAGGACTGTGACCCACCGTCGCGCGATGTGGCGCCACTCTTCTCGCTCGGCATCGCTTACGGTGCTCCAATATCTTGGGTGGACACGGAAGTGGTTCATGAACTCGTGTTCGGCGCTCGCCAGGCACTCGACGTAGTCGGTGTTTGTCAGTTTCTGCTGAGCGGCGAAAATTTCGTTGTAGTCGAGCAAGATCGGTAGCTGCTGTCCTACCCACGCCAGGAGGTCGTCGCGAGTTCGTTCGCTCGGCTCTGTCTTCATCGCAGCCAGCAGCTGGCGTCCGTGAGCGACTGATTCTGCAGAGATCATTCGGTTTGTGTTCCTTCAGGTGCTTGGGCGTTGTGTTTGAAGTAGCCGCCAATAGCGCCGTCGTCGAACCAATCGTGTGGTTCGTCGGTGCCGAAGTGGTTGGGCAGGATGAGGCTTCCGGTCAGCTTCGTGTGGCTGCGTTGGTCCTTCTCGCTGTACTTGACAAGCAGATCGACCTCGACCTCGGTGATTCGGTCGGCGGCCAGCTCGAAGCAGTCGTCGTCGCAGTCCTTCAGGTAACCGTCGAGCCGACTGAGTGCAGCTTCGTTGCCGTCGACCTGCAGCCACAGATTCCGGAGTGTGCGCTCGTCGTCGCTGTACTCAGTGAAGCGAGCGAATGTGCGACACCCGCCGTCGATAGCGCGACGCGGCCGGAACGTGACAGCGGGAGAGTCTTCGGTACAGCAGACCACCACGACCTGCGTCGGATCGCTCCACAACGTCTCGTCGACCAGCTGCTGCAACCCGGTGATATCCCAGCAGTTCCCGGCGACGGCGTAGAGCTCGCCTTCGAACGCTTTCGGACCGGGAAGACCTCGGGTGTCAATTCGCCCTGGCACTGCTCCGCCGCCGGGCAACGCACCGACGGCGGCCAGAAACCCGGGAGTACCCGTTTCATCCAGGGTCGTGTACAGAAGGAAGTTGGTAACTACGCTCACTGGTCGATCATCCGATCGGTGGCGCGCAGCAGGCATGTACCGGGCCTCCAGGTCCACCCGCAGCCGACCTGTGAAGGCTCGTCGGGGAGCAGGGGCGCATCCTCCGGCTTGGAGAACGCCGCGCCGACCACAATTGAGAGCATGGCCAGGGCCGCTGCGGCCGCAACACCGAGCCGATGGCCATTCGCGATCGGCGATCGCCGTGCAGATCCTGACCGCGGAGGGGGAGGTGGGTCGGCAGGTCGAGTGCGCATGGCAGAGGCATCCATCGGGTGATCCTTCGACTAGCGTTGGGTGTTGGCAGTCAGGTCCTGGGGAGGAAGCGCGTTCGACTTCCCAGGGCCGACATTTCAGATGCTCTCAACGCCGCTCTCCGACTGTTTCAATCGGCGAAGCCACGGTCTCTGGTCGGTGAGCTGTGCCAGTGCCGGGGTGGACTCTTTCGTTCAGGTGATAGTGACGACGAGCGCGGTGGCGTTGTCGCTGTCATTGACCACCAGGATGCGGGTGACACGGCCGTCACCGTGGCCGCGTGGTCTGGCGATCAATTCGGGGTCGATGTCTCAGGCGGCGAGGGATCGGGTGAGTATGTGGGGTCGACCTACCGCTTTCAGGTTGTGATCACGGTGACCAGCTCGAAGGTGCCGTTCGCTCTCAGGGTGTGTAGGCGCGGTTCCCGAGAATCTGGTGTCACACGAGAGATGTCAGCTCGGGCCGCTGAGCCCTGCGATGACGGCATGGCCGATGGCCTGCATCCAGGCAACATTGTCTGCATGGTCTGGGTTCGTGTCCGGCACCGGCCAGATTCGGCGCCAACGCGGCGCGCCCTCGATCACCACCAGTTGATCGAGGTGCTCGGCTTCGGTCGCACCCGGACCGGCGGGCCAGTGCTCCAGCACCACCGGTACATCGCCGTCACGGTTACCGAAGTCGGCGACCACCGCCGCCCAGATGTGTTCGGCACTGTTGGTGACCGATGCGCCGACGCCACGCTCGGACACGATCACCAGGTCGGTGCCGAGATCACCGAATGCCCGCAGATGTGCGGTCCCGAACCCCGCTGCGCACGACGCCTGGTAGCTCCAATCGGGTATGTCTTCGATCCACCAGTTCCCGTTCCGTGAAGGCAATGGTGGAAAGCCCGTTGCTGCCGTGTCGATTTCGCTACTCACAAAGTGCTCCTTCTGGTGTAGATCCGCTTTCCTCGCAGGACGACCGCAATCACACCCCTCCAGCGGCGGGGGTTTGATTGCGAGCTCCTCTTCGGTGGCCCAGGACTGGCAAACCTTGTGGCCTCGATCTGTCAACCGGATCTCGTGCCCGTGCTGGGCCAGGTGGGCGCGGTAGCCATGAACAACTGGGTGGGCGCGGCGATCACTCTGCAGCAAGGTCGTACGCAGTGCTACGCGTCTTTGGTGAACTTGTTGACCCACCACAACCGGTCACCGACGGTCCACCGCGGCTGTGCCTGACCAATCGTCGGACGAGCCGACGATCGAATCGACTCGATCACCTATATACACGCCACTGGTTCGGTCAGTCGGCCCAACGCTGGTCACTGATCGCGTAGTTGTGGAGGCCGTCGTCGTAGGCGAGGTCACCCGCGGTGAAGGACGTGGTCAGGTTGCCGAACCAGTCGGCAGGACTTCCGGGGGTGTCGGGGCAATCCGGGCTGTTGGAGGGCTCGGTGAGCCACACCCACAGGTCCCCGCCGACCTCGCGGATGAGCTCGTGTTCGTCGTCCTCGATATAGAAGTTGGAGTAGCCGTAGAACTCGCCGTCGAAGTCGTCCCACACGCAGATCACCCGGACCCCGCTGAGGTCGCTGATACGTCCCAGAACCGTGTTGACCTGTTCAGACGTATGACCGCCGAACAGGCTTCCGCGCAGTTCGGGCGGTGGGACGAACGAGGTGGAAGTCGCGGCACGCACCGCACGGCGGTCATCGACGATTTCGCCGACGAGGCTGCTGATCGAGTCGGGGATCGACGAGGTCGGAATCCGGTCGCGCAGCCGCGCGAGTTCGTCTGGGGTGAGCCTGGCACCGCCCCACCGAACGACCTGTTCGAGGGTGACCAGTGGCGCCGCTACGTCCTGACTGATTCGGTTGAGGTGCGCGCTGATGGGGGCTGTTCGGTCGTCGTTCGGGTCTTGGGCTGCGTCCGGGATGATCTGGGCGTCGGCGTTCGTACTGGTCATGGGTTTGGATTCCTGATCGGTGAGGGCGACTTCTGTGGTGGAGCGACTCTGTCGGACCTCGCCCGGAATGTTGCAGTCGTCGACCGCCACGCCGATTTACACGCAACGGCTAGTAGCGGTTCGCCGAGCGGCGCCGAACACTACGGAATTTCCGAATAGTTCAACCGGTGCTGGTGCGCACCGCCGCCGTCGAGGCTGATCGTGATCAGCGAGCTTCCACCCGAGAGAGGTGGGGGGAGCTTTTCGGAACGGCGATCAGGTCTCCGGAGCGGTCCCATCGGGTCATCACCGAATCTCCCTGGTGCCATTGGACCGTGCCCGGCCCCCACGGGCCGAATGCAACCCGGTCACCCGCGGTCAGATTCGTGAAGTCGTCGGCATTGCGGACCACAGCGGGTTCACTCATGACGTTGCCCCTTTCGAAACTTGTTGTCTTGCGAGAACTCTGCACGGCGCCATTCGAGATTGTTGCAATCCAAGTCCAGATCACCCGACCGGCCGAGATTGCTCAGGACAGGAGCAAGGACTACCCAGATGTGTGACCGATGGCAGCGTTCAACGCGGCGTTGCTGCGTTCGAGTGCCGCCGTGGCTTCGCGGTCGAGCCGGTCGAACAACTCGTCGAGGTCGGAGCCGATATCGCGGGCACGGTGGCGGGCTGCGACTCCCGCGGCGTAGTAGCCAGGGTCGAGCTGGATGTCGGGCGGCGGTGCCGGTGTGGGTGCTGCTGTCGGAGTCGGGGGTGGGGTGCGTTTGCGTGTCGGTGCCCGGCCGGCGTGATGTGCGGCGGCGAGGGTGGCGATGTGCGCGGCGCTGAGGGGGGCAAGGCGACCGGGCAGAGCGAGCGGAGTGCCACGATGATCGAATCCAGTCAGCACTGGAAGGTCCTCGTGCTCGGGCCGCAACCTTGTAGTGGAAATGGGATCATCGCTGTTCAAGTGGTGCTCGAGGAGGAATGACGCTGCGGCGTGTGGTGCGAGCACGACGACTGCTGCCCAGCGGCGCAGCACGATGACCGGGCAGCGGTGTGGATCGCCGGTGGCCGGCAGAACCAGCAAGGGTTGGGCTCCGATAGTGACTGCGTCGTCGTCGACGCGTAGTTCGCGTTGTCGCAGGTCGGCGAGTGTGGTGAAGGACAGGCCCGCCGCGGCGAGGACAAGCATGGCGGCGTCGCGGCGGCCGAACAGTCCGCCAGGCCAGCCGGTGGTAGCGAGGTCGGGCAGCAGCTCGTGCACGCGCAGCTGGGCGCGACTCAGTCGTGAGGTTCTGTCCGGGTTGAGGGCACGGCGAACCGACTCGGCACGCCCTGGCAGGGGGTGCCCAGCGAGGCGGTGGACAGCGTTGATCGCGGCTACCCGCGCCCGCTGGCTGCTGACCGCTGCGCCGTGCTGCTCGGCGAGATAGGCATGCACGGTGTCAGCGCCGGTCGGCAGGGCGGGAAGGTTGCTGGCTTGGCACCAGAGTGCGAAATCGCGCCACTGTCGGCGGTATTCGGCTGACAGCGCCGACAGATCCGGTGTCTCGGGCATCGGCTACAACCCCAGCTTGCGGGTGGCGTTGGCCCGGTGCAGCGGCGCGCGGTCGTACTTGCGGACGGTGTCGATCTGCTGGTGGCCGGTCATGTTCATCACCTCGCGGTAGCTGGCGCCGTTGTCCAACGCCTGGGTGGTGGCACCGGCTCGCATGGAATGCCCACGGAACGCTGCGGACTGCTCACGGCTGTAGCCGGCGGCGCGTGCTCGCGCGTGCACCATCCGGCCGAGCGCTTGCCCGGTCAACGGTTCGAGGCGCGCTGGCACGCCTGCGCGGCCCAGGGCCCGGAATATGGGCACCTTGACGGTGGGGAACCGGGGTAGCGCGCGGTCGCAGTAGTGGGCGTTCGGGTCCAGGTCGCGCTCGAGTGTCAGCCGCTTGTGCACGGCGACGACTCCGGCGTCGGCGCCGGTGGATGCGACCGCGTGATCGTAGTCGGCGAGCAGGGTCAGCCAGCGCAGCAGAGCGCAGCACGGGCACAGCTTGGGGTTTTCACCGCGGGTCAGGATGAAGTAGGTGACGGCGTCGCGGCGGGTTTTGGTGCCGCGCAAGGCGATCCGGATCCGATATCCATCGGCGTCGGACTCGACGGTGAGGTCGCGGACCTGCAACGTGACTGCCTCGATACGGCGGCGGGCGCCAGCGAATGCGAGTACCAGCAGCGCGATGTCACGGCGGGCGGTGACCTGTTGACGCCAGGTGCGGGCCTGGTCGTCGATGGCGGTGACGAAGCGGTCGAGGTCGGCCGTCATCATCGGCGCGGCCTTGTCCTCGGTTTCCCCGGCCTCGGTCCGGTGTCTGCGGATACCTCGCAGCGTCTCCCGCACGGCAGGGTCCGCGGCGGGGTTGGTGTAGCCGTGCTCGGCGTGCACCGCACCGATGGCCGCGCACCAGGTGGTGATTGTCGAGGCCTTCACCCCTGGCTCGCCGCTGTCGTCGACCTGCCGGGCCAGCCAGGCCACGAACCGGGCGACGGTGTCCGGCGAGCTCGGCAGCGCGGTGCGCTTCTTCTGGATGCACCATGATTCGAACCGGCGCCATCCGGTCGCGTAGGTGCTGCGAGTGTTCTCGGAAACTGCCTTCTGCCGGTAGATAGCGACTGCTGCGGCGTCCTCATCGTCCGGGTCGATGATGGCGGCGGCTGTCTCCGAGACCAGCTGCAGGGCAGTTCCGCTCTCGGTGCGCCGCGCATGCCTGGCCTCGGGCAAGGGCGCGGCGGGCGCGTCCGCGCGGGCGGCGGGGCTGGTGCGGCGGATGTTCATCGGCCTCGCCTGGAGGGTGACGCCGCTGCCACCAGACACGTTTTCGTCACAGTGACGATTCTCTCGAGGGAAGCACTTGGCGCGCCTCTGAATTCGCGACAGCTCATATGAGACTCCTTGCGCGCGGATGCCACTCGACGGTCAGCTCGTCGAGCGACATCATGTCTACTTCGGCTTATCCAGTGCAGATGCCGCAAATCCTAGCATCAAAAACAGCCATCTACCTCTGTATTACCCTTGGTTGCGCCCGATAATTGCTCTTACCGGGCGTATACACAATAAGCTCTAGTGCGCCTACTACCTGCGTTGATACGTCTCGACGAATCTGGCCAAGTGAGAGTTCCCGCCTCAGTGCGATTCGTCATCCCGATGTCAGTGCACTGACCTGCGGATTCGTCACTGAATGTCAGCAGTCCTCGTCACCCGAATGTCAGTAGAAGGATCGCGGTGACCTGCGGATTTCGAAGCAGGAGCGGCACGCACGGGATTCGTCAGTGCAGATGTCAGTATGGTGCCGAATGGCGACCTGGCCCCGTAACGCTAACCGCCGATAAGAGCAACTTCTGGGTGGTTACCGGGGCCGAGGGCTCTCATGGCGAAACCCCGGCGATGCCGGTCCGCTTGAGGACGGCCGGTGAATCGGGCGGGGCTTCGGTCGCTGAGCCTACTCGGCGTAGGGCACGGCGAAGCCACTCCGTCCGCGCATCCATTGCTCAATTCCGTCACGATGTGAGGCCGCCGCGTTCGTCGAAACGGAGCTCGAAGGGAGCCGACCGGCGCGCGCCAGCGCCGCGAGCTCTCCCCGATCTCCGCAAGACAGGGACTTCCTGCTCGGTGGACGGTCGCCGGTCCGGATTGGATGGTACGGTGCTCGGGCAATCGTCGAGGGTGCGCGCATAGCGCAGATCGGCGTCGGTGTCGGAGCTGTAGCCGCGGCCAGTCATTCCGAGGTTGCTCGTCGGCGACGATCTGACGTCGCCGCCCACTTCGACAAGAGGCAATCAGCGATATGACAACCGACCCGAGCCGCAGCGCGCACATCCGCAAGCGCGCCGGAAAGAACTTCGGCAACGGCACCTACAGCCACCGCCATCGCGTCCAGTTCGCGGAAACCTACCGAGACCCCATGGGCGAGACACTGTGTGGCGCTCCTAGCACCACGACAGACGCAAGTTGGGCAGAAACCCGTTATCCCCGAGCTCGCTCCGGCGTCGATTGCGCACGGTGTGTCGAACTTCGCCTCACGGACCCCAAAGTCGTCCCGGACCGTTCTTGAGTTCGACTGTCATCGAGATGTCGTCCGCGACTGACGTCCCTCGACTGACCCTCGAACGAACAGCGGCGGCGCTCGGCCGATCGCCATGCGGACCGGGGTAGATCGCTCGGTGCGCACGGCGAATCGGTTCCGTCAGTGGAACCAGCTCGGTGGGAGGAAGCATGGAGAGGCGGGGGACTGCCGCGCGTTCTAGCGTTGCGACACGCCACATGCTCTTGGTGCTTTGGGTCGATGGGTGCTGTCAGGCTGAACTGCATGAACGATGCGTTGACATTGGCGGCGTACTCCGCCATCACCGAGGCGGTCAACACGGCGGCCGCCGAGATGGTCGGCCACCGCCTGCCGGGGGTGATGTGGATGTGGAACTGCTATGGCGTGGGAACCGAGGACGGTGTGACCCCGGAGTTCATCGGCATGGTGGACGCCGAGGCGGGCAGCCGCGCCGAAGCCGCGTTGCTCGTGTGGGCCGATGCGGTGGGCATGGCCGAAGCCACCACAGCCAAGGAACGGCGAGAGGGCCGCACCGCCTACACCGGCGTTCTCACCGGATCACGAATCCGGTTGACCGCCAATATCACTCGCGCAGCCGGGGACCCGGGCGCGCTGATCGCAATCGCCTGAACGCGCGCAGACTCTGCCGGACAGCAGAGAACCCAGGCGGACGGCCTGCCCGTTTCCCCCTTTCCATGCGGTGCTGACTGTGACTACCGCTGGCAGCAGTACCGCAAGTCCTCCCATCTCTTCTGGCAATCGTCGAAGGGTCCCCGACGCGCGGCTCGCCGAGCGGCATGAATACCGCAGCTCGGCGTGCGCGCCCGCACCGATGCGGGCAATGCGGCGCGCCGCTGCCGCAGGGCGCTCACCGTAGCCGCCGCTATTGCAGCGCGAAGTGCCGCTCGCGCGCCTGGTGGGATCGCAAGCGCCACGAACGGCGCGTCACCGAACTTCATCGCCTTCGGTGGGGAGGAATACCGCCGCTGGCTCTCTGGCGGCCAACCGGCGCGGCCGCGGAAGACTTGCCCGCTGTGCGGCAAGTCCTGGCCCGCCGCGATCACCCGCGCCGACGCCGTCTTCTGCGGGGCGGCGTAAGAAGGCGGCCAAAGCCCGTCGTGCCGCCCGCGATAGCGCTCGCTAGCCGGGTCCGCGGACCCGGCTTCACTCGACGCTATCGCCGAGCCGCCCCGTGCAAAGCCGCGGATCCCGAGCCTGGCCTGGCCCTTACCCCCGTTCAGGACCAGCCACTGCAGGTGAGCCCGCCGGTCCCCAGATCCGCACTGCCTCCGATACCCTCAGCTGTTGAACCTCCGAGGAATTCTGCTGCGAGCAATACAGCGCCTCATGTGTCCCGAGCATCTCCGCGAAGTCTTCCTTGTAGATGATGCGCTGGCGAAATCCCAACGCGCGCAGTTCCGCCAGCACCCGGCTGACGTCCGCGAGGTCGCGGTGGTCGCCGGTGTAGACACGGATCAGGTTGCCGCAGGTACGGGCTTCGGACTTGGGGCCGAGCTGACCGGCGAGAGTTGCCTCAGCGATGAGCTGCCAGGCGTAGGACAGCACCGCCGGCTCGGGAAACAGCAACCACTTGCCACCCCAGCTGCCGTAGCGGCCCTCGGGTTGCCAGACCGACAACCATCGCCGATCAGGAAGAAGCCGACCAGGTCCAACAAGCCCGTTGGTATCAGCCATAAGCCCCACCGTAACGCGGCATTACGGCGCAGACCGTCACCCGGGCAACCGAGCAGCCATCCGATCGGCGCATGTCTCCAGCACGGCGAGCGCATCCAGCGCCGCGAGCATCCGCGGCGACCCCGCCCGGTGCTTGACTAGGGCGCGGGCGGGGCTTCGCGCGTGGATCGTCACAATCCGAGACGATCCGGACGGTGACAATACCCGCCTGCGTGCGGGGTAGATACGCGGGAATACTGACGGACAGCCTCTAAGCGATGACCAGCTCGGCATATACCTCGGCCAGTTGGCCATCAGCCGGGCGTGCCGCCCGAACGCGATTGACCTCCTCGGCCAGCGCCGCGCACGCGTCGGTCACGAAGTTGAGAGAGGCGCTGCGCCTCAGCACCACGACGGAAGTCGAATTCGTCATTGTCGCCCTCTCGGTTCAGGTTTCGCGCTTCTTGCGCTGGTGATACTTCAGAAGGCTGTCGACCGCTTGGGGTCTCACGCCGATCAGGTGCGCCAGCCAGGAGGTTCCGCGCCCGAACCGGGTGTGCAGTTTCTGTCCGGCGTCGCGACGGCGGGCTCGGGCGGCGGCGAGCTCGGCATCGAGTCGTTTGGCATCGGCGTGCGCTGCTTTGAACGCGGCCACCAACTCGTCCTCGGTTTCGCCCTCGTCCACGCCACCTCGCTCTACCTGCTCGCCACGTACCTGTGCCTGCGGACCGGCCCGTAGCACGCATGGATTATCTCCGATCCGCGCCGGCAACCGCGATCGGACGTGCCCACTTAAGCGCCGTCGACCCTCGACGGACGTCCGATCCACCGCACGGCGGTCGATGGCACCGGCGGCGGGTTCTTCGGGCTGCGGTGCAGCATCGCTCATCTCGTCTCCTCAACCAGCAGAGTTTCAAGACAGTCTTGAGTATGTCGGATCGAGGGTATATCGTCGACTCTAAGCTTTTCAAGACAGTCTTGAAACTCTGCCGGGAGGTATTCGATGGACTCCACCACCGTTCGATGTGCCTTGTGCGACAACGAAACCCGTTTCCACAACAGCAACATCTACGACAAGCACGACACCACGCAGGGCGAGCACTGCCGCGCCAGCGACGGCACGCGCTCCGAAGCCATCCGGATGCGCCGCGAATTCCGCAGCACCGATGACCCGAACGCCCGGCTCGATGTGCATGACAACTCCGACTCCATCGGCATCCGAACCCTGCTGACCGGCACCGATTTCACCCTCGACAGCTGGATTCACCTCGACGGCCCCGACGTGCGGCGTCTCATCGCCGAACTGATGAGCATCGCCGACGAACGGGGAATGTGATGACACCGACGAGCGAGACGAACCAGAACGGCTGGTGCCTGCGGTGCGGGTATTCCTACGACGACTCCTTCACACCGGGTTGCGAATGCGCCGGCGACCCTCCGATCGGCTACTACGACAACCCGCTCGACCCCGCCCACCGCAAGCATCTGGGGCGGGTCATAAGAATGCGATGCAAGCCGAAGGGCGACACCCGGATCGCCGAAGCCGAGTTCCGCGCCAAAGCGCCCCGACACCTCTCCGGCATCGAAGTCCTGGAGATCACTCGATTCGACGGCGGCAGCTTCGACACGCACACCTACGCCCACGCTGCTGTGCTCACCCGTCGCGGCGAGAACTACAGCACCCACCTGCTGATCTACCGGGACGACCACGCCGACTTCCTGCTTGAGCGAGGCCATTACGACTACCTCACCCGCTCTGCCGCCGAGGATGACGCCCGCCGCCGAAACTTGTGACGAACCAACGCGGTCAGCCTGGCAACACGCCGGGCTGGCCCGACCCCAACCCGGCGTCTCTCTCAGATCCGGAACAACGACGTCGATCACCAATCCTAATATCTACCAGTCCTTTTGAATCGATGGGAAACAAGCTCATGCAGAACCTCCCGGCGGCCGTGGAGCCGACTGCCGACCCTCTCGACGCTCGCCCTGGCGACATCGTGATGCTGTTCCGTTTGCAGGAGGGCGGCACCGCTTCACCGCTCGGGGCCCAGTACGCGATCCTGGCGGCGTTACGTCAGGCCGGGCTGCTGCCTGCAGACGAATCCGTCGAAACCACCGAAGCCGAAGACATCGCCGACTTCATCCGACACGGAAGCCTCCATCGGCCCATCGTGCGCCGCTTCGGACGCCTCGAAGGCTGGCACTGAAATGCACTGCGCCAGTATCGACTCGAACATGCCCGCGCCCGCACCGCGTCTGTGCGGGTGCGGGTGCACGAAGCCCGCAACCGGCGAGTTCCGCCGGGGCCACGACCTGCGGGCACTGCGGGATCTGATCCGGCACAAGTTCGGTGGGTCGCTCCAAGCCTTGATCGACTATGTCATGGCCATGGCCGCGCAGCACGGCATCCCGGACCCCGTCACCGGTGAACTGAAACCCTGGCCACGGCGGTTGATCGACACTCTTCCCAACCCTCGAACTCTGATTGTGATTGGACGGAAAACACCATGACCGACATTCGATATGTCCAGGGAGATGCGACCGCTCCAGTCGGCCACGGGGTGAAGATCCTCGCCCACGTCTGCAATGACGGGGGCGGCTGGGGTCGCGGTTTCGTCGTCGCGCTCTCGCGGCGCTGGCGTGCACCGGAAGGCGCGTATCGCGCCTGGTACCGTGACCGCGCCAGCAACAATTTCCAGCTCGGCGCTGTCCAATTCGTACAGGTCGAGCCGGAGCTCTGGGTGGCCAACATGATCGGCCAGCACGGCATCCGCCGTGGCAACACCGGCACCCCACCCATCCGCTACGCCGCGATCGAGGCCAGCCTGAACACGGTGGCAGACAAGGCGATCGATCTACACGCGTCTGTCCACTTACCGCGTATTGGCACGGGCCTGGCCGGAGGGACCTGGTCCGAGATCGAGCCACTCCTCCACGCCCAGCTCATCAACCGAGGCATCGCGGTCACCATCTACGATCTCGCCTGATGCCGGGCAGCGATCTGGCAGAAAGGCCGTCGCCAAACACATCACTGACAAGCGGCTACTCAGTCGTGTTGCGTTGCTTCCCTGGCGAAGTCGCGGTACTCGCGGACCGCGAAGACCGCGAAACCCAGGCATGGAACCACCAGCAGCCAGTCGCGCAGGATTACAGCCATGACGGCACCCCATAGGGAGCAGTACGCTCGTAAGTTTGAGGAAATGCCCCCTCTGCAGGCCAGCTTGCAGAACCCCTCGAACCTTTGACCCCGGAACCCAGCAATCGCCTTCTATGTACGGCCAGGGCCATTCCAGACAGAACCGAAAGCGACTCCATCACGGACCGTCAATACCTGCCATCCGAGCTGACCGCCTCCTTCGTTCCGAACGGGACCGGGTACACCTCACGGTGTACCCGCATGTACGGCTGCCCCCCATTCATTATCGCTTACCGCGCCGAACGAGCCCTTGAGGATGGACATCCGGTCGCGCTACCCGACGGATACGATCTGTCGGTCCTACGCCGAATCAGCGCTGCCACCGGCTCATACGATCAGTCGGTCCACTTTTCCAACCGCCAGGCGCGCGAACTGGCCCTGATCGGCCGCTACCTCCTCGACGCCGACACCAGTGGCACGCTCCCGCTGGAGCCTGCGGATCGCGAACTCGTCGGGTTGCTTGTCGATCTCGTCGGTGAACTGCCGCAGCGTTCGCCGGTGGGCCCGGACCTCACACAGTGACTGAAGGCCCGCTGACATTTCGCGCAGCAGCCGGTCCATGGCGGCGCGGATTCGGTTCTCGTTCTGAACTCGCTGCGCGGCAGTGATTCTCATGCCTGGTGTTCCTGCGCGATGGTTTGGGTGGCGGTGTCGATGCTGGCGATGACCCGGACGGCGCGGTCGTAGTCGACTTGCAGCCGGGTGCGCTCGGTGGTTCGGGTTTTGCCGAGTTGGCCGAGGAAGGTCTTGGTGCGTTCGGCGTGCTCGGCCCAGACGGGGAAGTGGTGGTGGGTGGCTTGCGGGCAGCTCGCGGAGTCACACATTCCGATCATGGGGCGATCCACGGTCGGGGTGCCGGCCCACACCTCAAGCGTGCCGAGATCGGCATTTGGCAGAACGAGCGAAGTTAGCGTTACTCACGTGGCGCGCTGCGCCATTCGTCCTCGGTACCGCGTCGTGGCGCTACGTCGCCGCGGTCGATGCGGTCGAGCGCGGCGGTGAGCAGTTCGGCCGGACCCACCTCGAGCGCGTCCGCGATCGCGATGAGTTGGTGTATGGCGGCGGTGCGCTCGGCGCGCTCGATGCGCAGGTATACGTTCTTGGCGAGGTTCGCCCGTTGCCAGACGTCGCGCTGGACCAAGCCGAGTGCGTTTCGGCGTCGCAGGACTTCCGCGCCGAGCGCACGTCTGATCACGTCCTCGTCCGGTGTCACTGCTGGTCGTCACCCCCCGTTGTGCGTTCTCGGTTCACCCACGCCATTACCGGCTGCCCCAGACGCTGGCAAGCGCGGGCACGAGCACAGTTCCCTGTCAACTGCATCTGGTCAGTGCCAGCGCATTTGCACTCTAATGGCCCGAGCCAACTCGGTGTCGGCGGGCAGCTGTCGGTGCGCGGCGGCGTCGGTGCGCAGGATGTTGGCAAGCAGCACCGCGTCGGCGGCGTCGAATTTAGCGCCCGACACCGCATGTCGTGCCCGGTAGCGGGATGCGGCCAGTGGGTTGATCGGGTAGATCGCTCGTCCGGTCTCCCGCAGCGCCGCGACCCATAATCCGTGCTCGGTCTCGGTCGCGACCGGGATCGGATCCTCGGCCCGCGCACGGGCCCCGCTCACCTCGCTGAGCCGGGCCCATCGTGCGACTTGCTGTGCCACAAGCAGGCGGACGGACAGGTGCGGCACAATCCGCGCTGTGGCAGACGACGATTTCGGCTTCAACGAGTGGCCTTGGGCCGATGCGGCGCTTGCGAGCCAGAGCCTCGACCGACTCACCGATTCCGAGCGGGACGTGATTTCCGCATACGCGCACAATGCGTTCCAGGACGTCAACGATGCCTTATGGGGGCAGATCCCGATGACGACTGCACTGGAGCGCCGGATCAAGATTATTCGGTCAGGTCTGGCGAAATATCCTCTACCGCAAACGGTTCGCGTGACCCGCGAAGCCGAAGCCGCGGCGTACGGGCTCGTCGATGAGGAGTCGGCGGCCGCACTCATCGATGCCGAGTTCACCCACGACGGGTTTCTGTCGACCTCCGGCACACCCGTCCCGCCCCGGTCCCTGCGCCGACGCAACCCGGTGATCCTGGATCTGCTGGTGCCGACCGGCACGCCCGTACTGCGGCTGGGAGAACTGAGCCCAGTTCCCCGCGAGCGGGAGGTGCTCCTTATCGACGCCCGCCGGTACGTCGTACTCGGCGTGAGCCCGGACCGAACGGGTAAGATCTGGGTCATTCAGGCGATCGTCAAGGGAGGCGAGCAATGAGCGCATTGACGCAGGAACCATGGCGCGCGCGCAGGGTGCCGCTGACCCCGGAACAGATCGAGGCGAACCGCCGCGAAGCCGAGAAACTGCTGGGCCGCAAGCTGCCCTCACGTCCCGCTGCGACTGCCACCGGCACGCGCGAGCGGTAGAAACTTCTGCATCGCTGAATCCGACTCCATAGACCCCGATCGCGGGCCCGACGTTGCGACGTCGGGCCCGCAGTCGGTTGTCGGTGCCCCTGCGGGAACAGGCGTCGGCGCACGGGGGAGGTGTCACAACGAATCCATCAATCGACCCGATGAAGATTACCGGGGACAACAGGGCGAATCCTGTCCCATGAGACGTTAGATCAGGCTGTTGGACAGCGGGATTGGCTGGACGAGTCCCGCGCGACACCTGCACGGTGACGGTCAGAGGTGCGGCGCCGGTGCCGTGTCGGTGTAGACGGCTCGCTCTGGTGGTGTTTCGCAGTAGCACCACCCTGAGCAGGCCAAACACGGGCAATCGTGCAGGCACATATCGCACGTGATCTCGTCGCACAGCCTGCGTGCGTCACGGAGATTGGCGCGCATCGGATCCACATGGATGCGGTATCCGATCAGCGCGTGGATGAGTCCGTCCGCGCCGGCCGGTGCGACTTCTTGGGATGCCAGTGCGCTCACGCGGGTCGCGGGGCATTCGCGGCGTTCACGACAGCGCCTTCGTCGTGGCGATATCGGCGAGGCGGGCCAAGTGCGCGCCCATCCCGGGCAGCCCGGCCAACGGCGTGGTGACCTCGGTCCATACCTGGCGGACGAGCGCGGTGTAGGCGCTTCCGGCGAGCACGATCACGGGCCGGTGCAGCAACCCGTCGTCAGCGGCCTGGGCGCGCAGTCGGTCGGCGGTGATGGCATCGCGGGACGAGAGGCGGGTGTCGTACGGCTGGACTTCGCGGTCGAGTCCGAGCAGGCCGTGGCGAGCCGACAGGATGCGGATGTCGGAGTCCGCGGCGAGCGCGCGGGCCGCGCGCAGGCACATTCGCGCATACGAACCGGTGTAGAGGCTGCCCGCCGAGCAGGCGGCGGGGGCCTTGCGCGCCCCGCACGAGGAAATGACCAGCGGCGATGTGCTCATGACAAGAACCACCCTTCAGGCAGGACATCCAATAGGAACGTAATGTATATCCAACATATGAGTTCGGTATAGATTACATTTGGTGGGTGTCCTACAGTCCAGAGGTGCCGGAATCTGCCGATGACCGTGTCCTCGCCCGCCGCCGCGCATTCGGTCAGCGCCTTCGGGACCTGCGCAAGCAGGCGGGCCTGACGCAGGCGGCGATCGCGACCGCAACCGGCTTGTCGCGGCCGTACTACACCCAGGTCGAGCTCGGCAACGAGAACATCTCTCTGGACAATCAGTTCGCGCTCGCCGACGCTCTCGGTGTCGAGATCGGCGCGCTGTTCCCCGACCCGCAGCCCGCGACGGTGACACCCCCGCAGCCGAGCACTCAGCGCGACATTCTCTCGAAATCGCTGGCGGGCGCGCCCTATTCGGAGAACGCGCTCGCGGAGCTGATCGCGGGCGAAGCGATGCGGGAGCTGTCGGACTTCGCACGCGCGATGGTGCCCACCGGGCGCAGCCGCAGCGATGAGAACAGCCTCGCATCCGAGGCCGAAGACCTGCGCCGGCTGCTCTACTACGCCCAGGACGCGCTCGCCAAGAGCGTTGTCGCCATGTTCACCCGCGGCGCGACCTGGGAGCAGATCGCTGACATATTCGAGGTCGACCAGCAGACCGCGCAAACCGATTGGGGCTCAGCGGTTACGGAATTCGCGACCTACTACCGCGGGCAGGTGCGCCGGTTCGCTCTCGGTGGTCGTCCGCCGGGCGAAGAGTTCGGACCCGCCGAAGATCGGGTGGCACGGCTCGAGAAGTGGCTGGCGGAGCAGCGACGGCGGGGCGAGTACGACCCGGGCGTGCACGCTGTCGCCGAACGAGTGCGGCCGATGAGCATGCTGGTCGAGTCGATGTTCCTGTCCACGCTTCGTGATGCCGTGCGTGACGAATTCATCGGCCCGCCAGCGGAATTGATGCTGCAGATTACGCTGCGTGCCGCAGAACTGGATGAGGCGATCGCCGCGTGCGAGCGGACTTCAGACGCCAGCAAGTCCTGGGCGGCGGCCGCGCGTCACCGGGCCTACGCGCGCGAGCTGGCGGCAGAGCTGCCCGCTGAGACCGTCGCGCCCTATCTCGACCGACTCAATGCCACACCGGCGCTTCCGATTTGGCCGTTCGACCCCGACGGCCAGCCCAACCCTGCGTGGAAGGAATCCACCTCGTGAGTACCGCTGTCGATCTGTGCGTCGTCGATGCACACGGCGCCACCGTCCCCTACTTCCCCGATGTCGTCGGCCCAGCGATGCACGCCAGTGGCATGGCCTAGGGGAACGTCATCGGGCCGTCGAGCAGCTTGACCCTGCCGTAGCTCAGTAGGCGAACGAGCTCAAGCGGGCGTCTGGGTCGTTGGACCGGGCACCGTAGACGGCGGCGTGCCATTCGACGCTGAGTCGCTGCCAGGCCCTCCAGGCCGCATTGTCCAAGTCGACCGACCGCCCCTGGTCGGAGTCGATCCGGTCCAGCACGACCACGGTGTCCCCGGCCGGGGTCGACCCGGCGACGTCGGCGGCCGGTAGCAGGAACCCTTCCGCGTTGTAGAGCCGCGATGGGCGCTCGCCCGCTCCGGCCGGTGCCGTCGAGATGGCGAGCGTCAGAATCTGCACGACGGTCCGCCACGCGGACAGCGACGCGTCGTAGTCGTCGTGTTCGTCGACCTCGGACCAAACCTCGGCGAAATGGGCGATCTCCCGCTGTTCAGGTCCGCGCTGTGCGAGCGGGGTGGTTTCGGCCTGCGTGATCGTATCCAATGCGGCACGCAGCAGTGACAGCTGTGCTCTGGTCGCGGTCGCGATGTAGAGGCCCATGTGTTCAACGTCGGCATGGGTGAGCCCGATCTCGGTGCGTGCGGTGTCGCTGCCCACGTCGAAGCGCCAGTCGTGCAACACGATCGCTTCCAGCGCCGCCTGGAGCTCTGGAGCGACGAGTTGATCGGGCAGCCGCCACGGCTCCTCGCCGTCGGTGTCGTCGATGTCGTTTGCGTGGCGCAGGGCCGCGGCGAACTCGATGGCACGGCCGAGTTGGCCGGTCAGGTCGGGATGGTCGGGTACCAGCACTCGCATGGCCTCGGACATGATCGGGGACTTTCCTCTCACCGAGCGTGACTCCGTGTTCAATCTACGCGTCGCCGCGAACGCACATCATGGCCTTGGAGTCGACGACGTCGGCGAGGTTGTCGCTGGTCAGCAGCAGCGCGTCGGTAGTGACGATGTGCGCGCCCAGCAGCGCCCGAGGAAATGATCTGCCTACATGTCGTCGACGCCCGAACCCGCCGAAACGATTCTGCCGACCAGGCGCCAGAAGACGCGACCACCGGGAATGACCCCCAACTCAGAGCCGGCCCCGATACTCCAAGTAACCGATAGGGTGCTCCACGTGACCGATCGCCGCGATCCGGAGCCCCAGCCGTCGCTGCGTGTCGACGATGATCGGTTGATCATCCGCCGCCGCCGGGGCAGTCGCACGAAGTCCGCAGCGTCCATCCGGTACGAGATCTCTTCGGAGGCATACCATCCCGATGGCACGGTCGAGATCGAAACCAGTCCGGCCGTGTGGACTCTCGCGCACAAGGGCTACAGCGGTGGTGGCCGCCTCGATGTGTGGGTGTATCCCGACCGTGATATTGCCCTGCGCGAGGGCGCCCAGTTGGCCCTCGAATGCGGTCTCGACGAAGATCCCGCCAACGTGCTGCTGTTCAAGCGCAAGAAATCCGCCGAGATCCTCGAACGCTACGAACAGGAACGACCCGACCACATCCTCCGGGTCCAGGCATCATTCTTCGTCCTCGGTGAATGAAGACGCCGTTGAAGGTCATCCGCCGCGCCCGGACAGTCGGGTGAACACCGCAGGTCTCTGGTCGTTGTCGATCGGTAAGTAACCCTCCGCGCCCACAACCTGCGGGCGACACGAGCCTCATCGCGGCCGCCTGACGCCCGTTGGCGGCTATCGTCGCAGCTCATGAAGCTGCTTCGTGACGAGCCGCAGTGGAAGTTCACCGGCTTTCCGGGATTCGCGACCTCACACCTGCGGGTATGGCGCGCACTCAACGACGTCCTGGCAGCCATTGTCACCGAAGAGCTCGGCACCGGAACCGAACTGGTTGAAGGCTTCGAGCTGGTGCTCGCTGAGCTCGAAGCTGAGTACCTCGGTGAGACAATCGATTTCATCCACTGCGTACGACACAGGATCAACCGGTACGTCCCTGTGCGCTACTGGGACGAGTTCTACCGTGTTGTCCTCTACCCGGGTGGCCAGACGTCGATTTGGCTCATCGGCCCGCACGTCGTCGATCACCTCGACGCCCACGACACCTACTTCCCGGACCCACCGGACGGCTGGGTGAGTCCGGACGGCTGGGCGAATCTCACACCGTGCCTAACACCCGGCGACGAACGCCGAATGCCCGGATGCTGACCAGGCGCCGGATCACGGGCAGGGCTTGGCGTCGTCGGGGTTGAGGTGCGGTTGTTGACGATCGCTTCCCGCCATTCGAACGGCTGGTCAGCGATGGGTTGGCCGCCGTGGGAGGCCAGGCGTCGACGACCACCCGCCAAACGTACTTGCCGAGGGTCGCTTGTTGCACCGCAGAATCTCGGCGATCGGCTGATAGTTGCCGTGGAGATAGCTTCCGTCGGGCTCGCCGGTCACCTTCTCGATGGACAGGTTCTCCTCGTCAACTCTCGATCTCGCCGGGCATCGACCTAGTAGTCGGTGGACTGGTCGCGGGTCGAGACCCGTGCGTAGCCGTAGCGGGTCACTGCGAGTCTCCGGTGTCGCCGCCGAGTTCGCGGAAGTTGTGGCCTGACAGTTCGTTGAGCAGAGCCGTGTTCCCGGTGCTCATCGCGCAGCGCAATGCCATGCCCTGCAGCGCATCAGCGAGCTTGCTGAGGTCGGCCGGGGTGTATCCGTCGGGTTGCCACGACAGCGCAGTCATCCGCTCGCCGAGCAGTCGCAGTTGGCCAGCAGTGCGGAACGAGAAGCGACCGAGCTCGTCCACGCGCTCGTCATCGGACATGAAGGGTCTCCAATCGGCGAACAGCCCTCTCGGGATGATGATTCGAAGAATGAGTTTCGCAAACCGTTGTACCTGGGGCCTCCTGAGAAGCAATCGGGGCGCGTTGCCTACATGACTCGACAATCCGCCCACGAACGATGCGCGAAGACCACCGGGCTGACACCACAGAACCAGCCCGCCCCTGGACACCACCCGACAGCAGGACGACGCTGGAATGCGTGGAGCCCCAACAACTGCGCACCCTCATCGAGAAACTCACCACAGAATCCGGCGACCTCGCTGACGTGGCGCAGCTTGAGATCGCGCTGTGCTGGCCGGGCACGGACGCGGCCGTCGTGTGCGAGAAGCTGCTCCCCGATCTCGAGGCGGTCAGCCAGGACACCGGCGATCTGACCGTGTTCCAGGCGATCACTGCTCTGCCGGACCGCAGTGTGCCGTATCGGCTCGAGGAAATCGCTGGGCTCGTTGGCGCCGATGCCAGCACGGTGCGGCGCGTGCTGGCCTGGATGATCACCCAGCAGCTCGCCGAGCGTGAGACCAAGTAACATATTGGAGGCTTCCCTGTTGCCGGGAGCCGAGCCCAGCATTCGGCCTGCATCCGCCCAGGCACCAACCGGGCCAAGGCATCCCCTTCTCACGCAACGCAGGCGATGTCGGCAGGCCTCGCGGATTCCGGCTTGGACCCGAGAAACGGGCTTGACCTAAGCCTGTAGCGTGAGGTGGGTGGGTGAGGCAACTTCAATCGACCAGGCGGTGGGAGCCGTCGCGGAGGATCTACTCAACGCGTATCGGCTACAGGATCCGGAGGCGGTCAAGAAGGCGCTCACCGCGTCAGTGCTGCAAGGATTGGATCGACAACACCCCGGGTTTGGGAACATCCACTTGGCATTCGCGTTCGCACGACTCCTGAGCCGGGAATGTCCTGCCGACGCACGTGATGACCAGGGTGTTCCGCGCATGTCTCTGCTGGTTGGTGATGGGTTTGAACTGCCTGGTGGAACCGCCGCGCACATGGCTATAAGTAAAGAATTCGGGTTTCCCGCGTCGACGGCGGAGTCCAAGGCGTCCAACGCGCGTTTCGCCGAGGCGATTCCGCTCGCCCAGCAGTTCATGCGGGTCTGGACGTTGACCCCGCGCGCCGTGGCAGATTTCACCCACGCCCAATCCACCCGGTCCCCGGTGATGGTTGATGCTGTTTGGGGCGTGCTGTGGCGGGCGTGTACCGCAGTACGGTCCGAGCGCTACTGACATCGAATCGGGAATTCCTCAATGACCTCCTTGGGAGGGAACTCACTGGTGGCAGTAGCTTTTGTCACGGGGTGCCAATCGTCCTAGCACCGATTGGGTGTGGGCGGAACCCGAGGGACCGATCGTGCCTAGATGTGCACGCTGTTCGGGTCCGCGATCACCCGCAACTGTCGTAGGGCGCGTGCCCGGCCTGCGTGGAACCCGTTGGCGTGCACGGCTTCCACGCTGGCAAACAGGCCTTTAAGTCGGCCCGCGCAGGCGTTGTCGAACAGGGGCTGCTGGTGGGCTTGATGGTCGCTCCAGCCGTTGGGGAACATGGCGGATCCTTCGAGTGCCGCCGCGCAGATCTGGTCGGCAGTGAGTGTGCTGACATCGACGACCAATCCGCGGATTTCGAACTTCGCGCACATCTGTTCGCCGTCGATGCGCAGGCGGTGGCCGGTGAAGTCCTCCACTGCAATTGAGAAGTTGATGTCGTAGCGGTAGGGGCTGTCGTCCCACGACACGAATCCGACAGTGTCGATGGATCCGAAGTCAGCGATCAGACGCTCGATCAGGTTGGTGGCCAACGCCCATCCAGCTGACTTGCGCAGGTGGATGTTGTCGGCCGCTTCCCGACGCACGCCAGCGAGCTCGCTGGCGAGCTGAGCTCTAGGAAGCTCGGCCGACCGAAGTTCCTCGGCGTAGTGCCTAAGGAATGCCAGGTCGTCGAACTCTTCCCGCTTGTCGCCCCAGGATGCCCGCGTATGCGGTCGAGAGGCTGGTCGAATGGCGATCCCGAGGCGGGTTGCGACCAGATCACCGAGCTCCTCGACGGAGACGACCTCGCGTGTTGAGGATCCGACAACCGTCAGAGCTCGCTGGTAGGCGTCGGATCCCGCACGGTGTGCGTGAATCAATTCGAGGTTGTCAACGGCGAGCCGTTGGGCCTGGGTGATGTCGTCAGCGGTTGCCAGTACTTCGAATTGCGCCGACCCCGGATCGGTGAAGGCTGGGACCGGCTCCACGGCCCAGTGAAGGTTCGCTGCGGCGACGAAGGGAACCGGAACCAGGTCCTCACCTCTTGTCATCTTCACGTGCAGCTGGTGCGCGACCTCGTTGTTTACCCGATTAGGCTGGCGCGGATCGGGGCCGAATGTCACCAACTGTCGTTCGTGGGGCAGCTCCAGCGCCACAACAGCGTCGGGGGTTTCCTTGAGGTCGATGGTCACCTCGGCGCGCAGCACCCGCGCGAAACTGGGCTCACGGTCAGTGTGGAACATCGGAGTCTGTTCCTCCGTGACCGGCCCGAGCCACGGCAGCAATCCGTCTGGTCCGGTCAATCCGAACGCTGCCGACACCTGATAGGTGACCTGGTCACCCTCACGAGCGATCTGGTCAGCGAAGCCAAATCTGTTTCCGCCCATGCTCTCCGCGAGATGGTCCGCGCGCATCGCTACCAGTAGCCGGGCCGCTTTGAGCCGCAGAGATTCGTATTCGTCGTCGCTTGCCCACGCGAACTCACCAGACTCATCTGCCCGGGCGTCGTACTCCGCAGCGACGGATCGGTCCAGGTTGAATGTGCGCCAGATCCCGAGCTTCCCAGATGTGGTCGGGATGAGCTGCTCGCCGAATCGCTGCAGCAGTTGCTCGCGGGTGAGTCTGGCGCAAGTTGCGCCGTCCTGGCGGATCATCACAATTCCCTTGTTTCGGTTGGCCGGCAGGGGTGAGACTGCCTGGCGGCGGTCGATCTTCGCCGACACTACTGGCATGGCACCGATCTGTTGCAGGCTCCGACAATCCGGGGCCCCTGGTCGGCGACTGGTGACCGAAGGGCTCGAGGCGGCCCCCTCGCTGGCCGCTGATCGAAAAGAGAAGAGCCAGGTACACGCCGCGCTCAACCACCTCTACCCCGACCCGTATTCAGTGGTCGACCAGGACAAACACGCTCGCCTGCTCGACCGAATTGCGACAGAGGAATGCAGACCCGAAGCGACCCAGCAGGCAGCGGAAGCGCGACTGTGGACGCCACACCGGCTTTCCCTGTCGGCGGCATTCGACGGTGAGTTGGAAAGTGGCGGCGATGTGCTCGACGGTGCGTGCATGGTCAGTCCTCGCTGTTGACGTAGCGGTGAGCGACGAATTGAGCGTGGGTGTAGCCGCGGAACGCCGTCGGAGCGTCGGGCCGGTCCGATACGACGCTGAGGTGTCCGTCGGGCCAGACGGTGGTGATGCGGTGCTCGTATCCGCCGTACCAGACGGGGTCACCGAGCTTGAAGGCGTGATCGATGCTCATGGGCTGATCCTTGCTGCTGTAGTCGGTTCGGGTTGGGGATAGTGGTTCGGGTTGGGGATAGTGCGGAGAACGACATCGCTCTGCTCGGCCACAGTCCGGTGAGCCCGCATCAGACTCTGTCGGCTCGTCGACCAGCTCCGAACGTGCGCGGTCAAATCGTTGACGATGGGATCGACCTGCGTGAGTTGGAAAGCGATCAGCTCTCGGCAGGCTGTCCCGGTTCGGTGTAGTCCAACTCCTGGGTGACGTTGTCGCGGACAACGATCCGCCCGCCAGCCTTGTACTGCCGATGCAGTGTGCCTACCGGCAGCTGGCACGAGACCCCCATCCACCGCCAGGTCATCTCGTGCGCCAGGCCGTCGGCGACCGCGTCGCGCAGTACCCAGCCCGATACCCGCTGCAATTTCGCCAGGTAGTCGGCCCGGATCGCGGCAGCGTTGCCGCGACGGGCGACAGGGTCGGAGTGGATCGTCCCGAAGTCCGGGTCCAGTGTCGCCTCAGCTTTGTCGAGCAATTCGCGCATTCGGGTGAGCATGCGGCGGGTTTTCTCGACGCTGACGCAATCGCGATACTCTGTGTCGCTCATGGCTTCCCTGACGGTTTGTTCCGGAAGTGGAACACCAAGCCTATCTCGCGTTCCGGAAATGGAACAGCTTACGCACGGCCCACGATCGGCTTGCCACGCGTCATTCGCTGCGCCGCACAATCTCGATGATCGACTGAAAGTCACCACGATTCAGCCGATCCTGGAACTGCTCGATGGTGGCGTCGTAGAGGTAGCTTCCGTCCGGCTCTCCCTGCGCGAGAACACCTTCGTACCAGTCGATTACAGGCTTCAGTATGGCGCGGAGGGCTTCGATCTTCTGTTCGGGTGTGGTGGGGTGAGTCATGGTCGGGGTTGTCCTTTGTGGCAAGGTGGGCTTGGCATGTCAGGCCCGTGGGGGAGGCTCGACGGGGGTTTGGTCACCCCACGGGCCCGACATTTGCCATCGTCTCAGCCGCGTTCTCCGCTGTTGCAACGCCGACCAAGGCGCGACTTCCGTAACCCGCCAACATGTTTCGGCAAAGGCAACGCCAGCACTGTCAGTGGTTCTCGCGAGGGCTCTGCGCGGCTTCTCGGTGGCTTCCGCGGTTCTGCCGACGACGGTGCCGGGGCGGCTGGTTGTCGATCGCCCTGCCCTGACCTGCTCAGCGGTTGGGATCTTCGTCGCTAGTCTGGTCGGTGCCACCATGTAGCTGCTCAGGTCGGTTGATCACTTCGGCGAGATGAACCCATGTCGGGTCGCGGGGGTCGGCTGCCGCCTTCTCGTTGATTCGCCGGAAGGTCTTCTGTCGTGCTGCGACTACCTGCATGTGACACTCCTGCGTGTTTGCGCACACCCGTTCGTGGTCACGATCTGCCACGAAACACAGCACTCCGATCGCGGTGAGCTCCGGTCCGTACGCCTCGCAGTCCCACATCGTGTTTCTCCAGTTCGGGGGTGTGAACTCTTGCTGCCACGCTAGCTTGTGCTGGTGTCAGGCAGGGGCCCAACGTCTGCGCCCGTGGGCCGCGAGACGGTGATCATGGACGCGTGACTCCCTTCGGACAAAGTCGAGGTCGCCGAGTTCCTGGGCTGTTTCCGCTCAGTTCGCAGCACGCATGCACCCGCGATCGTCTCATTCGGAGTTGATGCCAACGAAGCCAGCCGGCCGACGCGGATGCAATTTGCTACAAGTAAGCTGATCCGGTGTCACTACCGGCGCTGATGCTGGCGTCCGCAGGCCAGCCGCCTGCGGACAATGACCCTCGCTGGTCGCTGGAATTCAAATGGGACGGCGCCCGCGGGCTCGTCGAGATAGTTGGTGGCTCGGTTCGGATCATGAGCCGTAACCGCAACGACCTCACCCGCAGCTTTCCTGACCTCGCCGTCGCCTTGTCCGAACAAGCCGCTGGCCGCGATATGGTGCTGGACTCGGAGATCGTTACGCCGGACCCGACCAGCGGGGCGCCTTCGTTTCGGCGCCTGCAGCGCCGCCTGCACACCGCCCGTCCCACTGCCGATCTACTGCGTTCCATACCTGCCCGCCTCCACGTGTTCGACCTTTTGCGCGTCGACGGCGAGGACGTGACAGAGTTGCCGCTGCGGGAGCGTCGGGCGATGCTAGATGCCCTCGACTTGTCGACACCGCCGATCGTGACTCCCCCCGCCTGGCAAGGGATTCCAGCGTCGCGGATGCTCGAAGTCGCCCAACAACACCAGCTTGAAGGCATAATAGCCAAGCGCTTGGACTCCGCCTATACCCCCGGCCGGTCCCGCATGTGGTTGAAGGTGGTGCTGACGCGCCGGACCGAAGTGATCATTTGCGGCTGGACACCCAGCCGGGCGAGCAGCAACCGTGGCATGTTCGCGTCGTTGCACTTGGCCGCCCACAACGATGTTGGTGAGCTTGAATGGTTGGGAAGTGTCGGCACCGGATTCAGCGACCTCGAACGCCGCGCGCTGCAATCTCGGCTGAACGCGCTGGCCACCCCGACCTGCCCACTTGTCCATCCGCCGCAGGCTCTGCCTCCTGGGGTGCGGTGGGTCCGCGCCGAGATCGTCGGTGAGGTCCGCTATCGGGAACGCAGTCCCGCTGCGCTGCGCCACCCGGTGTGGCTCGGATTGCGCAGTGACCGTGCTCCGAACGAGGTCAAACTACCGTCGAAATGAACCGCCCAGGCTTCGGTCCCGGCCGTCGCGACAACTTCCCTGCCCTGGCTTATGACTCAGGCACCGTCCGGCCTAGCGGTCATGGCCTGCTGGATTTGGTGGCTGTCGGCGAGAAGGCGCAGCAGGGGTGGCGCCCTGCCCCGACTCCACTCGCGGTAGCCTCAAATTCCAGGTACTCAGGGTGGCCAATTCTTCCGCGAGTGCGTCGAGATCGTGTCCGCACGCCGCTGCGCAGCTAGTGCTCGTTTGTCGGACCGGGAGCGTCGGTTGGATCGCCGCGCAGCAGGCCCAACACGCTGCGCGCGATCCCGGCATCGGTGCTTTCGCCACGTTCGTTCGCGAGCACTGTCTGCGCCCATCGGTTCAATCCGGCGATGTCTGGAGTGATCAGGATCGTCGTGGGGCAGATGCTTTCGAATGTATCGGTGATGGTGGCGTGCAGATGGTGCACGATGGCGCGGGTATGAGGATCAGCGTGGTGCAGTGGTGCCACCTTCACGTGCACGCGGCCGTCGACCACGTGCGCTTCGAGGTAAGGGCGGCTGAGGCGTCGCCCGATCGAGGTGAAAAGAATGTGGTCGATGCCGGGGTCGGAGCGAAGATAAGAGCGGAACGCGTTGGCGACACGCTCGGGGGTCACGGCGGCCGGGAATCCGCAGGATGGCCAGTCGCAACGGGCTTCCGCACGGGCGGTGCTGAGCCTGGTGCCAGGCGAATCACAGTGCAGGTCGAAGTACTTCTGCCCGGCGGGAGTGGCTTCTGTGTTGGGTCGTTGTTTGTCTGGCATGGAAACTCCAATCGGTGCAAGGCATTTGGCGATCAGAACGGGGTTGGCCGCATCCCTAGCTGGCGTTGACAGCTCAAGGCCGACCGGCTGTTGGTCCGCCGGGTGACATCTATCCGGCGACGACTGCGGTGGTGTCGAACCGGTCCAGCGGGCCTTCCTCGTCGTCGAGGTCGAGGCCCACACTGACCGCACCCTTGTGCGGTGGTGGTCTGACTACCAGCCGCCGCCGGAGAGTTGGGAGTTTTCGATCGTGATTTCGCCACTCTCTTCGCCCATGTACTCAATTTGACCGGAGATGACGTGCATGGTTGGTGGCGTTGTGAGGAATCTGATCGTGTCGGGATCGATCTCCGATGCCCTACCTCGTGCAAGGAGCTCGAGCAGGTCTTCCAAGTTCTCCATGGTCGCAGAGGGCTTAGTCGCGACGTGGATAGTGATCACCGCGCCTTCAGAGCTCACGCCGTAGCCGAAAACGTCCTCCACCAGCTCGGTCTCGCGTTCGTTCAGGGGAGGGTTAACAGTCAGTTCGCCGGTAAATTCTGCTATGCAGCCCATGGAGTCCATCCGTGTTCGTGAGTACTGTTTCTCGATGCCACGTTCACTCTCGTGCATGGGCCTGCCGACTGTTTCAGTCATAGATTCTGCCCAATCCGCCTACTGCGCAGAAGGCTTGGCGATGCGCTCGAACCTGGAGACTGAGATCGAACAACGCGCACGGCATACGCCTACCCCCACCCGAACCGAGAATCATCGCAGATTAACTCGACCACCGACCTTTCCCACCACGTGTACCTGCCCTCGAGTACCTGCAGTAAGGGCGGAAGCTGCGGGCCGTGTACCCGTCCGGATTCACCACAGCCGCGCGGGTGGACAAGGCGCCCGCCTTGAAGACACCGCAGGCCGAGCATGGCTACACCGATCCCGTGTGCGCTGTGCGGGTGCGCATACCTTACCTATCCGGGCACAGCCGCGGGGGCCAGTTGCGCGCAGGCTGTGCCGCGATCCTGACCGACGACACCAAGGCGGACATGCGCCGGCACCGCACGCGCTCTTGAACTCAGCGGTCACTGGCTGTCCAGTTCCCCCGCTGGCGGGCATCAGCTTCGACTGGTCGTCCATGATTTGGCGGCGTCGCCATACGGCCCGAATTCGTTGTCTTCGGGGTAGCGGGTCATCGCTTGTTCCAGCGGCTCCCCGTCGGAGTAGATCGTTGCCGGGGAGACTGCGGTGATGCGGGAGACGGCGCCGCGGCTCGCCAATGCTCAAGCATCACTTGGCAGGTCGCGCAGCTCCAGCAACTGATCCCGGTACCGGGTCAGTGCCATCCCTTCGAGGCCGAGCTCCTGCCAGCGCGAGCGATCAGCGCCTTCCGCGAGTCCGGGCAGTAACTGCCCTAACGTGTATTCGATTCGCTTGTCGCGCGGCCAGTTGAGTGTGATCAGTTGCGTAGCGAACGCGTTCGACAGGTTCTCACGTGTGATCGCTCTCATTTCGTCGAGCGATACACCGTAGTTCATGAGTTTGGTAGGAGGGCCGGATCTCAGCAGCTCTTGCACGTGCATCCTGTCCGTGATGCCTGCCTCGGCGATTCGGCGGGCGAGCGCAGTGCGCGCCGTCGGGTCTTCGGGGTTGAGATTGTCCAGGGCAGCAGCGACTTCGGTCGCTAGTCGACGGCGATCAGTGGTGTCACCGCGGTCGAGTGGAGCAACCTTGGGTGAAAGCCGCGCCTGCCAGCTGCCACGTTCACGCACGACTTGGGCCAGTGTCGGCAGTTCAGCCCGGTCCAGCTCATCAGCCACCGTTGCGAGCAGCTCGCCGCAGCCGCTGGTGAGGGCGACGTGCAAACGCTGGTCAAGGTCAGTCAGGTCGGTCATCGATCCCCCGTTTGCGGAGTTGGGCTTGCGATTCAGGCGTGATTTGCGTTGATTAGCAACGATTTTGAGCCATAAGACTAGGAAGAGACGAGTTCACGGGCCGATGCTCTCTGAACGCGGAACGACCAAGAACTCGGCGAGCTGCTCCGATACCTCTCGCTGCTTCGCTTCCCAGTCGTCCCACAGCCACGACGGCAGCCCAATGCCCGTGTTCTCGCCCCCGCGGTTGCGGATCATGTACGCGGCCTGTCGGATTCCGGCGACCTCGTTGGCGATCTCCCGGTCACCTGGCGCGAGGCTGTGGCAGTCGCGGGGGATGTACGTTGCACGCAGTCCGGCGTAGGCGTCGAGCATGTCCGCGAGCGCGCACTCGATCTGCTTGAGCGTTTTGTCATTCGCCATCAGTACCCGCCTTCTCCGTGGTCTTCTTACGCTCCATAGAACGCCGCGTGCAGGACGCCCATGATGCGCATTTCCAGCCCTCCGCAACGTAGATGAATTGGCGGATTCCACGACGGCCGCACCGATGGCAGACGCGAAATTCTGGTGTGCTCATTCTGTCCCGCCCTCGGTCGGAGTGTGCAGCACGGTCCACAGGAACGAAGCGGGCGGCAGATCGCGGATGCACTCACCGATCATGCCCTCGGCAAGCATGTACACGATGGTCATCGTCCCGACCAAGCAACCACCCATTCCGTGGTCAATTTGACCGACACCACAGCTTCGTGACCCTATCGGCGTTCCCGTGGGAAGAAGCGCCAGATCGGCTGGGGTCTCGATGACGCAGGCAGGTGGATGCCAGCCTGCGGCTAGCAAGGCGTCGGCGAGGTTTATCGCCGCGATCGGCCCTTCGACTGGGCCACGGTCGAATACGACGCGCACGATCGCGGCGAGCTGTTCACGGTCACTGCTCATCGCTGCACTTTCCGGCAAATCGTAGGTGCGGTCGGCGAACCCACTGACGTTGTCAGCGATTCGGCGAGGTTCGGCGATCTCATGCTGGTTCTCTTCGGCTCTGCAGGACCGTCGGTCGGACACGTCGAACATATGCCAGGCCGATCACCGTGTTTCAACCCAATTCCCGCCGCTGACGTGCGAATTCGCCGACACTTCTTGCAGCCTTCGGCAGCGACCGAACTGACCGGCGCTACTGGTCATACCGCCCGGCGCGCGAGCCCAGGTAGGTGAATCACGCTGTCGGTGCCGGTTACTCGACGGCGTCGAGTAACTCGGCCGAGTTCAGCAGGTTCGCGGCGCATATCCTGGCTTCCGCCTCCGTCAATTCCGCCGAGTATCGGTGGCGCAGCAGCAACTCCACATACGCGATGTCGTCGGCCCCGGCGGGCCCGACGGGCTGCACTTGCACCGGGAAATCGAACGGATCGTGTATGTCCACACCAAATTTCTCGCTGACCGCTCCGGGGGCAGCACCACACACATCTGCGGCCGCGATCACCGCCTCGGCGACTGCCCGTGCCTGGGCAGCGGTCAGCTCCACGTGCAGCTTCGTGGGCAGCACGAGGTCGATCATGCTGTCTCGGGACCCGGCGTGGTCGTATCCGAACAGCTGCACGAACATCACGGGCTCTGGTGGTCTGCGGGTGACCTCGCGGCTCAATGGAACCCGTTGAGCGACACCGTAGTGCGATCCGCCGTGTTCCGGCTCGGTCGGATCCGGATTGACATGGACATCGCACCACGACGGGCAGGCCAGAACGACGGTCATTGCGGGGTTCCCCCTTTACTTGTCCAGCTACGCGGTACACTTCCCACCCCAGATGAATCCTCACCCTCGTTCCACCAGAGCGGGTGAGCACACTCTAGCCACATCGTGGCATGCAGCGCTCACCGATGCCGCCGGAGTGGCGCGCTGGCCGCCCGCAGGTAGCTGTACAGCATCCGCGCCCGAAGCTCGTCGCTGTCGCCTTCATCGAGGGCCTGGGCAATCGGCTCGAGCGCCACGATCTCCGATCGGATCCGCCGGTAATCACCCAGCGCGCCGGACTCGCGCACCGCGCGCAGCTGATCCCACAACCCCAGCAGCTCATACTCGAAATCGCTCATCCCTCAGCTCCTTTCGACTCACGCCGATGCTATCGGGGCACCGGCCGCCGTCGTCGAAAGGGCGGCAGAGCAGTCACGGGTTCTCACGGTCCGGTTGTTTCACGTCCTCCGTGGCTTCTGGAGGTTCGGCATTGCGAGCCAGTCGCGGGCGCACGATTCCCGACGTCGGTCGCCACAGGATCATCAGCACGCGTTCAGCGGCTCTTCGCCGCTCGGGAATCGACGAGAACACCGCGGTCAGGGACAGGATGCACAGCAGCGAGATCGCTACCAGCACCGTGATTCCGCCGAAGGTACGAATTGCCTCGAACAACGATCCACCTCGGGTCCGGGTCCGGATGGCGAGGAGTCGTCAAGTGTTCCGAAGGCGCGACACAACCCCATCCAGACGTCTTCGCAACGTCGGGCGAGACGTTCGACGAACGTCTCGGATGGAGATGTGCCCTATAGGCAACCTTCCCGTTGACCGAGGAGCTGACCGAATCCTACCGCTCGGATCCATCATCGTTGTCCTGCACAGGCTTCGTGTCGCTCATGACCTGCCGCCATCTCGCGTGTAGGCGTGGGCTGCGTTGAGCAGCAACCCTTTGAGAGAGCCGATCGGGTACCGATCAGCGCAGGCCATGAACGGCACAGGCGGGCTGGGCGGGCTCAACGTCAAGACCGGACGGTAGTCGAAGTCCTCCCCGTCGACCGTCTTCACCTTATGGCGAGGAAACGGCGGATAGTTGGGCTCGTCCTCGATCCACTTGGCGTGTCGGCGAATACCGACGTCGAACAGCGCCTGGTCCAGATCATGCACGAGCACCAGCGCGTAGCGCCCATCGGTGAGCAGCATTTCCCCGTTTCCCTTGGTAGCCCAACCAGTTCCGGGAGGACGCAGCCACCACCCGCGCGCGACGATCTCCACAGCGTGCAGACACCATTGCCGCGAACTGAGGAATCCGGTCTTCTCCGTCACCGCCTTCGCGCCGACCACCCGGCACACCGGTTCCGGCGTACAGCCCCGCCGCTCGAGCAGCGCCAAGAACTCCGCGACCAGCCTCACGCGCTGCTGACGGTCGTCGGCTTTGGCCGCTGCCGCTTCGCGCTCGGCGGCATGAAGCTTTTCGAGGTCGTCTTCCAAATCACCCATCGCCCGATTTTCCCACCGACCTCCGACATGCCCGCCGGATCGGCTGGACCGCAACGGTACTCGCGAACGAGGGCGTATTCGCCCGATCTCTGGCTCTATTCTCTTCCGAGAAGCCTGCGCCACCCGCGGCGCACCGGCTGAACGGAGGGCGACAGGTCCGCACTCGCGACGAGGTCCGCGGGCCACTCACCCCACACACCGGTACGCAGGCCGCGAGTGTGTCCCTCGCCGACGGCCCGCAGGGTGGCCGTCCACACCACCGGTTCGACCCCCTCACCGAAACGAAGCTCCGGAAGCGCCGCGAGCGCGGCGCGCATATTCGGATGCAGCGACTGGTGCACCACCACTCCGTCCACACCGGTGACCGTCAGGACACCGACAGGGACCGCCGAACGTGCCAACCGCGCCAAGACTTCCAGCTCTCCCCCGGCCGCAGCGCCGAAGTGGTCGACGACCTCGCCGCAGTGCTCGGCCAGCCGCAACCGGATGCACCGGCGAGCGATGTCGCGCTCGTCGGCGCCCAGCAGCTCGGTCAGCTCGGCCATGGCCGGCGGCCGCGCCGCCGACCAGCCCGTGATCAGGACCTCATCGGCGGCCGCGTCCCACAGCGGCAGCCCGTGCCGCTGGTGCGCCTCCCGGACGAAGGGCTCCCACTCGAAATCCGGCGCGGTCGCCATCTTGCGCAGCGCACGCAGCGCCGAACTGCTCGTATACGCGTCATCCAGCAGCCACCGCGCCCGCGCTCGGATCCCGGTCGGCGTGCGATCACAGAAATCGGCGACATCGTCATCGTCGAGACCACGAGCGAGCGCATCGAACAACAACGCATAATCCTCGGCGGTCCAGGGCTGGCCTTGCCGGGCCGGGCGGTCGGTGGTGGTCATCGAGTCCCCTCACATCCATCGTGGGCATCAGGCCGGGCCTGCCGGTGAACAAGCATCCTGTATCCCTATGGCGGCCACAGGAATACAAGCCGATGCCGCCACCATCATCGGCCAGCGCACCGACAAACAGGCGTGACGGAATACAGGAGCAAGAGACCGGCCCCACTCCTGGGGCGGGGCTCGCGACCTTGGCTGCGTCTCCCAGACACCTCAACGGGGACGCAGGCGGGGGCGTCCGAAGTCCATGCCGCACGCCAGCCTGACCAGGGACAAGATCAGGAACGCCAAACTGACGGTGGTGATGATCCACCGAAGCATTCGAACTCCAGGGGCTCCGACGGGGTGATGAACCCACGTTAATGATCGAGCAGGTCGGCGAATTCGACTCGGATGTGGGGTTTGCTGGTCTCGCCGATGTAGCGCAGCGGGCTTGTGGGGCCGAAGTAGGTTTGGATCGTCTCGCGTCTGGGATCGGCGCCGCGTGCGCGTAGCACGCGGATGGTGGCAACGGGGTCACCGCCGGTGGCCGTGGCAGCCCAGTAGATCGCGGGCAGGCCCTTCTGGGTCAAGGCGTCGATGTCGGCACCGGCATCGAGGAGTCGTTCGACCACGGCGGGGCGCGCTTCCTGTGCGGCAAAGTGCAGCGGGGTCCAGCCCTCGTTGTCGCGGCCGTTGACGTCCTCGGTTTCGAGGAGACGCTCGAGGGTATCGAGATCACCGTCGAGGGCGGCGTAGTGCAGTGGGGTCCGGCCCCATTCGTCTCGGTGCGTCATTTACTTCCTTGGGGCAATGGGGTGGTGGGCGGTGCGGCAGGCGTGGCAGTGCCCGTGGTGGAAGCGGGCTCCTGTCGGTGTGCCGCAATGGATTCCAGCCGGGCAGGTGTGCGCCAGAACTTCCTCGAGTCGTTGTCCGAACCGGGTGTCCCATTCGGCGCGTTTGTAGACGGCTTGGTAGCTGAGTCCGAGGTCGGCGGCGGCGTCGCGGAGCCGGGCGCCGTGGGTGATCGCGGCGAGCAGCGCGTCCTGGTCGGCGTCGGTGAACGCGGCCCGGGCCAGGTCGCGACGCCAGCGTTTGGAGGCATCGGCGTGAGCGTTACGTGCCTCGGGGCTGCGGTCGCGGCGGCTGTGGTAGCGACTGCTTGGGGTGGGTGGCTGTCGCGGCATAGTGAAACTCCTCGGCGGGGCAGGCAGACCCGGGTGTCGGATCATGTTGTGCAGCAGGTCAATCCGCGGTCCGCCAGGCCTGCCGGGCGGGTTGTTCGCTGCTGTGCAGGGTGTAGTACTCGAAGCTGTCTCCCTCACCGCCACTCATCCCGCCCTCGAAGTAGTCGACCTGCCACCAGGTGACGGTCGCGCCGGTGTCGAGAAGGTAGTCGTGACGGATCAGCTCGCACGACATCCCCCACTGGGGGCGGCGGTCGGCCCGGTGCTCGACCGTGGTGGTGGTATGGGTGCGCGCGGCCCGCAGCCACACCCACGGCGCCAGCTCGGCCAGGAACTGCTCGGCGTTGCGGGCACCGACGACCAGAGCGATGGCCTGTGCCGCCACCGGTGTCAGTGACGACGGGCGCGCTGGCGCGGCATCGACGCGGGTGTCCCAGTCCCACAACACGATCCAGTCGGCGTCGATCACCTCGCCGTTCTCGCACAACCCCCAGCCACTCTCCGCATGCACGATGCCGATCTGGTCGGCGGTAATGGTCGCGTCCCACTGCTCGGGGTGGCGTTGCAGGTAGGCCCGCGCGGCGGCGGGGTCGGAGGTCATGGAGCGGCCGGACCCGAAGCCGATCGGCCGCCGCGGGGTGATGATGATGCGGGTCGCGTCGGAGGGGATTGCGGGTGGCGTCGCGGTCAGGATCGCCTCGACGTCGTGGTGCCCGGACACGGCGAGCTTGGCAGCGCGACGCCAGCCGATACCGGCATCGGCCAGGCGCGCGGCATCGGCGGGTGAGAACCTGCCCGGATCACTCGGCCACGGCTCGTCCCACCCGACCTCGCGCCATTGCTCGGGAGTCCGTTGCAGCAGGGCCGCGGCGTCGTCCGCGGAAGTGATCCGGAAGACCCGCAGCGGCAACGGCGGGGACGCGGCCGACCAGCCGGCGCCGATGAGCACCGCCGCCGCAGCCGACCCGATCCCTCGCTGCTCCCACTGCTCGAGCTCGTACTCCCGGCGCAGATCGGCGACCAGCGCACGCCGCTGCGGGGTGTAAGGCATCCGGAAGACCATGAAACCCGGCCGGTTGTGGTTCGCCCAGGAGTCGCCGTCGCGGCCAGCGTAGACCGTCAACCACAGCACGTCGTTGTCGTCGTCGACATGGATCGCGTCCGCATGCGGATGCGACATTCCACCCACGCCGATGTGGCCCGTCGGGACCCGCGGTAGATCTTGATAGCCGCGCAGCTCCGCGCTGTCGGAGGCGGGGAGTTCCCGGTCCGTGGCACGTCCGAGCAGCGCCCCGATGCGCTGCTGCAAAAGTTCGCGACGACCAAGCGAGGCCGCCTGCTCCGCGGCGGCCCGGTCCTCGGCGATCTCCTCGCCGGTGGGCACCACGTACACACCGGTCAACCGCGCCAGCCAGCCCGCATCCGGCTCACCATCAGGAGCGAGGGTCTGATCATCCACCTCGTCCTGAGACCACTGCTCGACGCGGCACTCCAGCACGAGCAACCGAGCTCGGCCCCGGTCCACCACGACAGTGCCGACCCGAGGTGCCAACGTCTCCGCAGTCTCTCGCATCGCGAGCGGGCGGACATGCACGCGCCGGTAAACCGTGCGCAGCGCCGCGTCGGCCACCGTACGGCCATGCACGACGTCACCAGCGGTCAGATTCGTCAATTTCGTCATCCGATGTTCCTTCGGTCGGCTCCGAGAACGTGCACCGGCAGGCGCTGTAGTTCGGCGGTGCTGGCACATGATTGTCAGCGGTATCGGCCGACGGCGGCCGTATACCGAAACCCGCTGCGCGGGTACGAATCCCTGTGCACCACACAGAGACGACCTCATCCCCGCGTGCGCGGGGAGCATGCCCACTGGGGGCATCGATGGGTCCTACCGTACTGCTGGCCTACGACACCGTGGTGCGAGCTCCGGGCCGATCAGTTCTGACCGGACTGATGCCCTTCCTAGCGGTAGGGAATCCGGTTCGCGTCACGATGTCCCCGAGTCTCTAGTCGGCGACTTCGTTGACCGGCACGCCGTCGACATCGGTCGCGTCGAACAGGTAGTCGACCTCGGCCAGTGAGCGCACAGTGCGCTCGTAACGTGCATCGGCGACGGCCTGCTGGCTGGCCGGATAGTCGATCCATTCGCCACCGTTGGGTTGCCGCGCGTCGACGAGCCACCGATCAGTGCCATCGCGAGGATCGGTGATAAGAATCAGCCGAACCCAACTGTAGGTTTCGGGACCGGTGTCTTGACTCTCACGTGTGATGCGTCCCTGCTCGATAGCGGCTGCATACCGCTCGAGCACCTCCGCGTCGTCGGCATAGGTGAACATCGCTTTGTCCCACGACGAGTGCAGCGCTCGTTCGCCGGGCGCAGACTGCAAGCCACGCCGCACCAGGTCGCGAATCCCTTCGGCGCGCGACTGGCCGTGGTTGATCGCCCAGTCCTCTACTAATGGGAGCAGGTCGCCTATTGCGACGGTGATGGTGTTGCCGATCTGCGGTCGACCACCCTTGTTGATGTTCACAACCCTCCCATTCCTAGGTTTTCGATATCGAAAACCTAGAGGAGGTCAACCCGCGTCGTCAAGGTTTTCGATATCGAAAACCTGACAGGTGGTGCGTAGTGTGCGGGTCCAGAGTCGTGACCGGTCACCCGCGTGTGCTGTTCGTCCACTCTCGGTAGGGCGAAGCCGTCGTGCGGACCGAGCGGAGGATCGCGGCTCCAGCTCGCCATCTACTGTCCATTGCGCGCCCGGCTTCGGCGTGACACGCGCGCGCATCGGGAAGGTCGTTGGTGACGGCTGCTGATTCGATTCGGCTCCATCCCGCTACGTGACCACATCGACCGTGCGGACAACGCCGCAGTGGCGGCGGCTCGATCGTCACGGCCAACCGAGATCCCGTCCACCACCGACCTCGACCAGATATCACAATGGGGCACAACACCATTCGCTACACCACCGGCGGTGCGACACCCGACCGCGAACGCGCAGCGATACCCTGCGGCGTCAGTCCGATGGCAGCCACACACTCGACGGATCGCGATCCACCGCAGACCGACCCAAACAGGTTGGCGCAGAACGCCATTCGATGTGCGCTCCTTGTAACGGACCTCTCCGACCAGGGCTGGATAGCACCAGCTGGCCGACGCCGCCCACCCCGGCGGATCCTCAACCACGCTCTCCGCGATCGCCAACCTCTCCAGCTGGGGCCGCAGCCTGCGACGCTCGGCAGCGGAAATCCCAGACCCTACCGCCCCCAGCAGGACCAGCTCTCCGTCGACGTTCTGAGCGGCGATCAGCAGCGACCCGAACTCACCACGCAACCGGCTACTCGAGCTCGGGAGCGTACCGACGACGATCACCTCGGTGGTCTTGGCAAAGGCGACCTTGATCCACACCGGACTGCGCACCCCGGGTAGGTAGATCGAGTCCAGCTCTTTGACCACGATGCCCTCCAAATGACGGGCCGGTCGGTGCCGCGAGGTCGGCCTTGCTGTGGCGCTTTCCCACGAACGTGGCAGGTGGCCAATCTTGATAGACGAGGTGCGTGGCATGTTCGGCACACCGCCTCGACGGGGCCGGACCCACCCGAGTTCCATAGTCATTCTCGCCTCTCGGCGAGAGATCCGGCTTGTATCCGCCCGTCGAGCTCGTGGGCAAGATGCGTGCACGCCGCTCGCAAGATTTCCAGTCCCTTCTCCTGGTCCTGGATATCGTTGAGGCCCTGCACGTCCAGACTTGCGGTGCGGATGTCGGGCAGCGGCGGCAGGAGGAATCCGATACTGCCGCGGTGTTGCTCGAGCTCGCGTATGTCGGACGTGGGAACGAAGGTGAGTACGGTTCCGAGGACTTGGACCTGATTCGATTGGGGCCGGAACCCCAATCGTGCATTGGCCGCAGCGAGTTGGATCTCTAGTTCGGTAGTTGGGGTAGCGATGTGGGTGGCGATGACGTCGGTGTCATCGACGGGATAGGCGGCGTCGACGGCTTCCTCAATGTCCTCATATCCGGTGGGTCGGCGGTCCTCGTCGTCGATGCTGAATCCGAGTCCCAGTCCAAGTTGCGCGATCCAGTGCCTGCTGGCGGGCTCCCATTCAGCGCCGAACTCAGCCAGTGCTTGGTCGCCTACCTGGCGAAGCATCTGCACGATCGTCGCCTCGGTGAGCTCGAGGTTGTCATCGGAGTCATCGAGCTCAGACAGCTTCTCATCCAGCCATTCGAAGATGTCACTGCGGATCTGCTCGGCCGCTAGCCGGGCGGCCGCGTGTGCCTTGTAGCGGTCGGAGTATGTGTAGGTCGTCTTTCCAAGTAGGCCGCTGGGGGCGCGCAGGACAGAGAACACACCATCGGCGAGCAGGGAAACCTGCTCCTGATGGTGGTTCAAATGCCCCACGTCCACCAGGACTACATCGAATTCGCGGCGCGCGTGCGCCAGCAACTCGGGCAAGCCGCGGTTCTCTGGTGTGTCCGATCCAAAGAGCTTCTCGACAGCGCGCGAGCTTCCGCCGAGGACGCTCAGGTTTCCTGCCGAGTAGTCGTACGCGACGACAGTGGTGTGTTCACTCACAGATGCCGTCGCACTGTCGCTGATCCAAGAGGACAGGCCGAGCGCGTCGAGTTCGACCGAACACAGTTCGGTCAAGTAGAGGTGGGGGTCGAGGTCTATCAACAGCACCTTCTTGCCTTTCGCGGCGAGGGCCGCGCCCAGGTGCAGCGTTGTTGTTGTGCGCCCCGTTCCGCCTTTTCGACTCAGGCCGGCCAGCACGTATCCCCCGTGCTCTGCGGTGAGCCAACCGGTGAACTGGGGAATCAGATGCTGTTTGCCTGCGGCGGTGAGCCGGGCGACCATTCCTTCGAAGTAGCCGCTCGTGCGCGCGGCGCTGCGCCGGTTCTTCTGTTTGACGCGACGATTCTTCGTCATGATCCGGCCTGCTCGGTGAGGATCGCGATCACTCGATCTGGGTCAGAGGTTGTGAAGAGCTCATCCGGCAAGTCGCTGAGCCTGCCGTGGCGGCGCAGTAGCCCAAGCACCCTCATGTAGGAGACACCGCTGTTGCGGGAAAGCTCACGGGCCGCATGCTGCAAACGATTCTTACTCATCGATCCACCGATCCCTGTCAGTCGACAACAGCCCGCATCCGTCGTCCACTTTGGTCAGTGGCCGAGCATCAACCTGTGCGATTCCTCCGCCCTGCAGGGCTGAACCTTCGTCCTCGACGTCAACGATGATGCGGGCATCAACTGACTCGGAACCGGCGGACACACCGCCGTACTCAACCGGGGAGCTTACCGCAGTCAGCGATCTGGAAACACGCCGACGCCCGACTGCCGATCGCGGTGCAAACGGTCCAGGACGCGGAATGCGCGCCACTGCCGAGGATGTGACCTGTGATTCGATCTCGCCAGATAGCCCGCAGATTCGTCACTCACAAACGCGGCGCTCGTGGGTGACGTCAGGCGTGACCGGTTCAACGGTGAGGCTCGCTGACGACCGAATCCTGGACCAAGCGGGAATCGACGAAAACGTCAGTGGTGACGTGTGACTGCCCGACGTCGTGTCGTAGCCTCAGCGTCCGTCGGACCCAACGAGGTCGGCATCGCCCTGGCTCGGTGAACCCTTCAACTTGCCGCTGGTGTAGCGCCGCAACTGCCACGGTGGCTGCCCCCGACCGTGCGGCGCCCGGTCGGGGGCAGCCAGGTCGGGGCGAAACTGCCTGACCCGCAACCGAGTCATATCCGCGGGTCGGTGACGTCTCTCTGGAGTGGTTCGCGATCTGGGCGTTGCTTGCTTCCGGTTCGCCACGGTGCGCAGATCGCCGGAGGGGGGGAGGGTTTCACGTTCGATCTCTTTTACTCGTCAGCGTCGTCGTCCCACAGTCTTTCCTCGCGCGCTTCCATCACAGCTTCGCTACCGATGACTTCTCCTGCGGGCTCCAAGGGCATACCCAACGCTTCTGCTTCCGTGGGAAGGTTCTTGACGATTTCACAATTCGCCGTATGTCATTCCGGTCCGAGTGGAAGGCTCTGACTTGTGACATTTCGATACGGACAAGTACACCGAGGTTCCTTCGCGCAAACCTTGTGTACACCTGCCGCTACTTCATTGCTGTCGAACATCAGGCGACTGCATATCCTGCATCCTCGCGGTGTCACTAATGCCTCTTTTCTCATTCTTCGAAACTCGTAATTGCTTCCGACTCCACTATCTTGTTTCGCAGATACTCCGCGAACTCTTCATTGTTCATGAGTTCGTACGGTGCCGCCGTCAACGCATTGGCAATGCATCGCGTCTATCTTCGTGGTGAAAGGACATGTATGCATGTGCCTGCGTCGGCGAATAGGGAGCCATGGTCCCTCGATATCATCGAATCTGATATTGCGGAGAAGGGGGTTGTTGATATCCCTGAACTTCTTGAAGAACCCGCGCGGGCCCGTTGTGGCCGGTGGTTGTTGCTACGGCTGCGGCGCCATCATTGACGCCATTTCAGGGGAACGGCGATCAGAGCCGCATCAGCTGCGTCGGCATCTCCCTGGCTCGCTGAATGCCTTCAACTTGCCGCTGGTGTAGCGCCGCAACTGCTCCCGGTCGAGGCTTTGTCTCCACTCGTCCAAGCGCTGCCGGTAGCCCTTAACCTCGCCGACGGCTATGCCGGGGAACACGTCAGAGCGCAGCGCAAACACGACCGTCGTAAACGCTTGCTCTCGCAGTGTGCGTTGCCGATCTTCAGGGAGCCCGTGCTGCCAGCCAGCTAGATTCGCGCGCCCGAATGTGATCACGTGCTCTCTGATGGCATTGACTAATGCTCGCTTCCGGTAGTTCCGGAAGCCATGAATGGCATGCAGGCCCGCAACGATCTCGATCAGAGTCGGCAGGTCAAACTCAAGCTTGAAGGAGAAGTTGATCGAAACTGGTACCGCGTCCGGATGATCGGCGGTACTCGGCGGGCATTGGTCGACGATCACAGGAGCTGGCCTTTCGAGCGCAGGAAATGAATCTGCTGACAACGCTATGGAGGCCATTTCCGAATGTTGCACTGACGGGGGACGCCAGTTCAGTCGCTGTTTGCTCCGTCGGGGTCGTCGTGAAGTTCGTGTGGTGAGTTCGGTCTGCTCAGGCCTGACAGGCACGCGGCGGTGGTGTCGGCGCAGGACCGACCTAGTAGTCGGCGACATCCAGCAGGTCTGAACTAGCTTCAACTCGGTGATGGTGCCGCCAAGCGGGCCATCGACAGGATCGCTGCTGCACGGTGGCTCACCACCACCGGCGGGAGAATCACGCCGGGAGCGGCGGCCAACCCATCTACAAAAACTTCGTTTCGTCCTCGACCTTCGAGCTCATGACTCGCGCAGCTCCAGCGTTGAAGTACTTTCGATCGTCCGGGTCGGACCCTCGATAGGCTGATCGCAGGTGCGCCAGTGCATCGCGAGCGAGACTTTCGCCAAGCATCTGAGGGTCGTTGTCGCTGGTGATGTTGACGTTCAGTTCGAACGTCAGCTCGATGGTGAATGTCCGGCGGGTGGATGGCCTGCTGCCGTCGGCGATCAATGTGGTGGCCTCTCTCGAACACAGGAAATGAATCTGGCGGCAACGCTATGGACGCGCTCGCCGAATGTTGCAAGTTCTCCCGAGCTTGACCACAGTCGATGCAGCTCAAGCCGCGAGGGGCAGCGGCTCAGCCGAGCCTCGGGTTGGTGACGTCTCTCGGATGGAGTGGGTCGAGATCTGAGCCCTGCTTTCCTCTACGCTCTCCGGTTCCGCCACGGTGCGCAGAACGCCGAAAGTGACTTCTGCGGGTCGCCGCAGGCGCAGTGCCCGCTCCGACGTGGATATGGCCCCGAATCTCGCCGCCACGTCCATCGATAGAACAATGGAGCGATGACTGAGATGTCGTCATCGGCAGCGCCGAGCTGGCCGGTGACCCCCGGTTATCGAGACGGTCTTTTCCACGGTGCCGCGCAGTTCTACGCGGCGTTTCGACCGGCCTATCCCGCCGCGCTGTTCACCGACCTATTGGCGCGCGTCGGTGAACAGCGCGGCGGGCACCTGGTTGATCTGGCGTGCGGCACCGGTGAGATCGCTATCCCCCTGCACGGGCATTTCACGCATGTCCAAGCGGTCGATATCGAACCGGAGATGATCGAGGTTGGCCGCGCCAAGGCCGCTGATGTCGGTGCTACCGACATCGAGTGGAGCGTCGGCAAGGCCGAGGATCTCCACGTCACCGCACCCGTGCAGTTGATCACCGTCGGCAACGCATTTCACCGCCTGGACCGGCCGCTGATCGCGGGCAAAGCACGGGAATGGCTCGCGCCGGATGGCTGTATCGCGGTGCTGGGCAGCAGCACTCCGTGGAGCGGCACCGAAGCGTGGCAGGCCGCCGCGGTCGAGGTGATCGACCGATGGACAGGTCACCCCCACCGTCCCGCGGGCCCGGCGGTCGCTGGCGGTGAGGCACCGGTGCGGCTCACCCATGAGGACGTGCTTATCGCGGCAGGGTTCGAGCAGGTGGCAGAGCATCGGTTCCCGACACCACACACGTGGACACTCGACGAGTTCGTCGGGTTTCTGTGGTCGACCTCGATCGCGGGCCCGATTCGCGAGACCCCTTCTACCGCTGAGGGTTTCGAAGCCGAGCTGCGTGATCGCCTGCTTACACTCGAACCCTCGGGGCAGTTGCAGGAAACGATCGCGCACTACTACATTCTCGGTCACCGGCCGACGCGAGGAGATTCACGGTCGAATGCGCATATCCATGTAGCAAGATGCTATTGAACTTGTCGTGCCGATGGCCGCAGCGACCTCATTGACGCCACTTCAGATCATCGGGTCGAACCCGCACGCCGCGCCCAGGTGGGCAGCAAATCGGCCATGACCACCGTCACTTTGCACCCACGTGTGCCCGCCTCGACGTCGTCGACGACGCTGCGCCGCTCTCGCCGCGCAGTCCCAACCTGCCCCGGCCGCCGCGTCAGCTGGAAGGCCCGCCATCCACCGCCGAGACCGCGCTCCACGTCGATCACGGCGGAAGGCCGAACTACGCGAGCATGTCAATTGGTGCGAGCGTGCAAGTGCATGTCGTGCCAGCCGTCGAGATGCAGACCGGAGCTGTATTTAGTTCCTTCCCAATGGAATCCGGTCTTCACAGCGACACGACACGATGGCTGGTTGTAAACCGAATGCGTTAGTTCGAGCCGGTGGAAGCCGATTTCGCCGAACGCCCAAGCGGCAAGTGCTTCAACGGCGCGTGGAACGACGGCACGGCCACGATCAGCTGGCATCGCCCAGTACGCCACCCCCGCTTGTCCACCCGCCAGGTCCATCTGCTTCAGGGAGGCCCGGCCGACAATCCGCCTCGCGCGAATGTCCTCCACCGCCCAGTGCGCGTGAACCAAGCTGCGCCATGCGCTGTTCCACCCGTCAATCCAACATTCAGCTTCTGCGACTGAAGCTGCGGTACGCACATGCCAGCGCTGGATTGCGAGGTCCTGGTAGGCCTCGAACACCACCGGTGCGTCTCTGGGCGCCCACGGCCGCAGTATCAATCCGCAGTCTGCGTCGATGGTCGGCTGCACGGTCGTCGATAGGCGATCCGCGCACACAACATCCTCTGTCAGTTCGGGCATAGCACCCCTTGCTGACAGTGACCTCCTGCGAAACCGACAGTGACCGGTTGGCGTCGCCGATCGGTCAGGCCGACACCGTCGCCTCCAGTGACCACATCTCCAAACAACCGCTCGATGGGCATTTGCTAATAATAAGCTGTCTCGCCGAAAGTGATCAGCAGGCGACCTTAGGCTCAAGCTAAGAGCCAGTGGAAGCGAGTTCGCCCTCCGAATGCCGAGTCCTACGAAGGTTTGATGTAGTGGATACATCCGCCTGTCTGCAACGCACTTACTCGTCCGGGGGCGACTGTAGCGCGAGGAAGTTACCCCACGAGTCTCGGATTTGGGTGAAAGATCTCCATGCAACCCAGATCGCTACCTGGAGGCCACAACAGACTGGTCTGCAGCCGGGATTTTGTCCCCTATGTCGTTCCTGGGCACTGGGATCGGGTAGTCGCCGGTCAGGCACGCTGTGCACAGTTTTTTGGTTCCGGTGGGGCTGATCGCCTCAAGCATCGGCTCGATCTCGAGGTATGCCAGTGAGTCTGCGCCCAGCATCTGCCGGATCTGCTCGACGGTGTTGTGGGCGGCCACGAGCCGTGATCGGTCGGTGGTGTCCATGCCGTACCAGCACGGCCACCGATATGGCGGCGACAGCACACGCAGATGGATTTCCGCGGCGCCGGCGTCGCGGAGCATCCGCATCGTCTCGATCAAAGTGGTGGCGCGGATGATCGAATCCTCCACCACCACAAGGCGTTTGCCAGTGATGTTTTCCTTGATGGGGTTCAGCTTGATCTTGACGGCGTTGCGTCGCAGTTCCTGTGTCGGCGCGATGAATGTTCGTCCGATGTAGCGGTTCTTGACGAAGCCGTCGACGTAGGGGATGCCGGACTCGTGGGCGTAGCCCTGCGCGCCGGGCACGCTCGATTCCGGGATGGGGACCACCGCGTCGGCGGCGACCGGTGATTGCCGCGCTAGCGCTTCCCCCATACGTTGCCGTACTCGGTGGACGTTGTGCCCCATGAGGTTTCCGTCGGGGCGAGCGAAATAGACGAACTCGAACGAGCACAGCTTCGGATTGATCGCCTCGGCGGGGAACGGTGACCGGGACTCGACACCGGAGTCGGTGATCACGACCATTTCGCCTGGCTCGATCTCCCGGACAACCGTGGCGCCGACGACATCGAGCGCGGGCGTCTCCGATGCCAAAACCCAGCCGTTGTCGAGCTTGCCCAGAAACAGTGGACGCACCCCATGCGGGTCGCGCACCCCGACCAGACAGCCGCTGCCGAGCAGTACGAACGAGTACGCGCCGCTCATCTGTGGGAGAACGCTGATGAATGCCTCGACCAGTGCGGAAGATCCAGTGGCCGGGCGGGTGGTGGTGAGCTGGCGTGCGAGCAGCTCGGCGGCGACGCTGCTGTCGCTGCCGAGTCCGTCGTAGTCGAGTCCGAGGTCCGCAGCTAGCGCGGCGGTGTTGACGAGGTTGCCGTTGTGGGCGAGGGCGAACTGGTGCTGCCCGGCGTCGCGGTAGACCGGTTGGCAGTTGCTCCAGTCGCCGGAACCGGTTGTCGAATAGCGGGTGTGGCCGATCGCGATGTCGCCTTGCAGGGTGTGCAGGCGGCGGTCGTTGAAGATGGTCGACACCAACCCGGTGTCCTTGTCCACCCAGATCTTGTCGCCGTCGCAGACCGCGATTCCGGCGGCTTCTTGCCCGCGATGCTGTAGCGCGAAAAGCCCCAGATAGACCATGTGTGAGACGGGACTTCCGGGGGCGTATAGCCCGAATACACCACAAGATTCCTTGGGGGTGTCATCCACTGGATGAGCGTACCCCAGCCCGTCACGGCGCCTGACGCTCAGCTGAACCACCTGGCCAATGCGGTCACCAGCCCGTCCTCGCTCACCGGCGGGCAGATGTCGTCGGCGGCGTTGTGCACAGACTGCGGTGCTTGGCCCATGGCAACGCTCCATCCGGCCCATTGCAGCATTTCGACATCGTTGACGCCGTCACCGATGGCCAGTGTCCGATCTGCCGCGATCCCCAGGTCTTTGCGAAGCGTCTCCAGCGCGGACGCCTTGTTCACCGTTTCCGCGGTCAGATCGACGACGGGCTCACCGGGATATATCCAGCAATGAACGCCCGCGACGGAAGACTCCGCCAGTGCCTCGGCGAGCTCGTCGGCGCTGTGCCCGGGCCAATGGACCGCCAGCCGGGTCGTCGGTTCGCAGGCCAAGCGGTCGAGATCGACCGAACGCACGACCCCGAAGAAGGTGTCTACATCGGATACCTGGCCGGTGACGCGAACTCCCACACCTGGATCCTCGGCGACGAAAACACCGCCTGGTATCCGGTGACGAAGATCAGTGACGACCTCGGTGAGATCGAATGCGTTCTGGTGCAACACTTCACCGGTTCCGGCATCGAGGACTACCGCACCGTTGGAGCACACCGCGTATCCCTTGCCGATGTCGAGTGCGCGTAGGAACGGCATTGTCGCTGGCGCGAGTCGCCCGGTGCAGAGCACCAGATTGGCGTCGGACCGCAGCACGGCGGCGATCCTGTCACGCACGACGGCGGTGACGGTCGTGTGTGCGTCGCGGTCCCGGTGTGCGTCCGGGTGGCAGATTGTGCCGTCGATGTCCACGGCGACAATCAACGGCATGGCCAGCGGTGGCCGTGTCCGTCCTGTGCTGCGACTATCGACGGTGTTCGACATCGACCCGGTCCTTCGTTGCGAATCCATCGGTTTCGGCTTCGTCTAACCAGGGGCCTGGTCGACCGTCGTGACCGCGGCGCCCGTCGCCGGGTGCACCGGTGGGCATGCGATGAGTCCATGCGTGCTGTTCGCTGGCCGTGTGTCCGAGTTCGGCACCGCGAGCGGCAAGGACGCTGTTTCGATGAAGTCCGTTGCCTCGGTGTCGCTTCCGGCATCGTCCTGGGTCACGATCGGGGGGACCAGCGCCACCGCCGACAGCTGCCGCGGGAAGCGGGTGCGGACATCGGCGCGGGGGTGATCGAAATACAGTGCCAGCAGGAATTCGTCGGCGGGGACGATCGCGGTTTCCAGATTCGCCGCCAGCAGCACATCAACAGCCGCCCGTGTGAGCAGATATCCGTACATGCAGTAGCTCATGCCGGGCTCGACGATGCCCGGCGCGAGAGGTTGATCTGGTGTGTAGGTTTTGCGCCCCAGGTAGAGCAGGTCGAACCCGATATCGTTGGCGCGCAGTCGATTCAGATTCGCGAGCAGATCGTCGAGGAACGTCGGGCCGAATACAGCGTCGTCTTCGAAGATCAGCACGTAGGGTTCGTCTCCATGGCTGGCGGCGTGTTTCCAGCAGGCCAGGTGGGCGAGTGTGCAGCCGATCTCGCCGTATTTCAACGGCCGATTCCACCAGCGAATGTCGGAGTCGGTTTGCCAGGCGAACAGCTGGATTCCCCTGGTGCGCAGTGTGTCCGCGTGCAGCAGCCGTCCGTCGAACTCCTCGGACCAGTCCGAGGTGAAGCTGACGTGCAGCTGCGGCGGCAGGATGGCGGTCATTCGTTCGCGGCGATCGCTCCGGCGCGGAAGATTGACCACATATGTCCGGATGTCCGAGGCACTGATCATTTGTTGCTCTCCTAGACGAGCAGGCAGGGTGGGGCCGGTCGTCGACTTCACTTGGCCTGTTTGACGTATCGGCTGCCGACGAGCACCGGGTCCCACTGGGTGGGATCGATGCCGACCTGGCGCAGGCCGTGCGCGAGCGGCGCCCAGTGCAAGGGGCCCTCGCCCGCTCGCACATGCGCCAACGTCGACAGCAGCATCTGCGCGGTCGCTTCCAGATGCGGGGTCGCGCTGACGTCGCGTAGCACCGCGCACAGTCGATTCATCGCCGCGTACGGGTCCAGGTCGTGCGCGTGCGTCTGCCGGTGCAAGGTCTCGATGTGCGTGGCCAGGCGAGCGGCGGCGTCGTCCTCGACCGCGGCGGCCATCTTGGGATACAGCTCGCAGGCCGATGGCCCGCAGATGATGGTGGATTCCCGGATCATGTCGGCTGGCTCGTCGGGTGAGTGGATCAAGACCACGAGGCGGTCCTGCGCGCCGATGAGACTGCGCAGCTGGGTAGCGGTACGGCGCTCTCGTCTGGCCGGGCCCTTCAACCGGCCCAGCCGCACACTCGCCGCGGTGTCAGGCTCGGGTGCGTTGTCTCGCAGCAGCAGTAGCAGCGAGTCGCTGCGACCGCACACCAGCTCGGCGATGGTGTCGCTGTCGAGTGTCGGCGAGTCGGACAGGCGGTGGGACCACAGCGCACCCACGACGCGCGGACTCAGGTGCACGCGCACGGTGTGGATCGGCTGGAATCCGTGGTGGGCGAAGAAGCTGATGCATTGGTCGGTCTTGCGCCCGGCGAGGCAATCGGGCTGGATCAGTAGCAGTGCGTGTCGGCGCACAATCGCGCCGGTCTCGGCGCCGAGGGCGTTGCGTGCCCAGGCCAGTCCTTGCGTGAAATCCGGGTCCACGGTGAGACGTTCAAGTTTGTCGCGGTCTGTGGTGAGCGCCTGCCACGAATCGTCCGCGACCTGTTCGCGGCGACTTCCCCTCCACACGGTCGTGGACGGATGGTTCTCAGTTGCCATCGGGATCCCCCAGAAGTCCCCACTCGTCCAACTTTGCCGTGAGCTGGCAGAGCAATTCCGGTGACATTCGTTTGCGTGCGATGTCCTCGGGCGATTCATCCGCGGCGGCCAGATGCCAGTGGCGTCGGCCGGTCTTGGGGTCGACCAGGTAACCGCGGTCCTTGACCGCCGGACCGCGGACGACCAGTGACACCGTGGCTTCGTCGGCGACCAGGGCGTGCAGGATCGTATGGTGTAGCGCGTAGGTCGATCCGACGCGTTCCATGCGCACTTGCAGCGGTATGGGGATCGGTAGATCCATTGTGTCGGAGTAGTTTTCCAGCCCGTACTGCGAGTGCCGGAACTGGCCTTTGAGGATCATGCTCGCGAAGGTCCATCGATGGTTGTGCGGCAGATCGTCGCAACCCGCCCAGAAGATGTGCATCCGGACGCGGAACCCGGACGGATCCTGATACAGGACGATCTTGTCCAGTTGCTGCCCGAGCCCGGCCGTGGCCTCGGAGTCGGGATGTTCGCACAGTGCCAGCAAGTCAGGCCGGGTCGGCAGCGCAGCCAAGGCGCCGCGCAGGATTGCGCGATGTGCGCCGAGATATTCGAGCACGCTGCGGCACGCTGTCTCTACGGTGTCGATGTCCTCCCAATCGAGCGAGCACAACGGCTCGACGACCTCTGCTAAATCCTTCATGGCGTGGTCCCTTTCTTCGTGGGTGGATCGGTGTGCGGTTCAGCACAGGCCGAAAGGTGGTTTGAGCGTGGCTATTTCGGCGCAGCGGTCCTCACCCGTGGTGATGATCGGGGCGAAGAGGTCCTGGGCGATGGTGCTGTCCCAGGGTTTGCCGAGCAGCAGCATCGCGGCCAGGCGGCCGATCTCGTCGGAACCGCGAGCGCCATGGCCGTTGCCGCCCACCGCGACGGCCAGGCTCTCGTCGAGGTGGCCGAGGTAGGGGTAGCGGGTGAGGGTTTTCTCGATGATGCAGCATGCTGGGCTGCTGACGGCGGGTCCGAGTCCAGGCACCATGGTCCCCATTGCGCTGGACAGGAAGCGGTGCTGACGCGGTGTGATCTGCTGGCGTGCGCACCACGCCACCATTTCCCGCACGGTCGCCAGCTGAGGGACCAGCGGTTGCATGCCCGGCCCGATCCGCAGGTACCAGCGGCCGTTCGGGTATCGCACCGGCGGCAGCAGATACAGCGACATGTTCGCATCGCCGGTGTCGTCCGGATCGACAACAACGACCGGCGGCACGCTCGCTAAGCGATCGCGCTGGGCATCATCGAGGGCAAACAGCAGGTTCGGCTCCCCGAACGCATGCATCGCCAGCCGAGTAGCCGCGGGCATCAGGCCGCTGTGGTTGGTGAATGCGCCGGTGGCCAACAGCACCTTCTCCGCGGTGATCTCGCGGGTGTGGGTGCCGTCGTGGACCTGTAGCCGCCATCGCCCCGCACGCCCGGACAGGCCGAGGACAGCGGCGCGCAGGCATCGCCCGCCCGCGGCGGTGGTCAGCGACAGCTGCGCCGACACCAGGCCGCGCGGGTTCAAGTAGCCCGCGGAGGCGCGTTCGAGCAATCCGACGGTGCCCCCGTTCAGGTCCGGGAGCCCGAGCTCGGGGAACTCGGTGCGCAGTTGCTGCGACGACAGGCGCTCGACACCGATGCCCTCGTCCCGGCAACGGCGCAAGATCGTCGAGGTGCGGTGCTCGATCGAGCCCGCCATCAGAATCAGCGATCCGCAGTCGTGGAAGAACTGGCGGCCCGATGCGGCTTCGATATCGCCGAATCGTTCGAGAGAGCGGCTGTCCAGGGTCTCCCACACCGGATCCCAGCCCAGGCGGCGGCAGATGCGGGCCTGGTCGAAGTGGGCACCGAAAGTGTGCTGGCTGACCGGCTGGCCGTCGGCGGGCTCGGCGGGGCCGACGATCACGACATCGGCGCCTTCTCGGCTGAGGTACTTGGCTGCGGCGGAGCCGAACATACCGGCCCCGACGACGACGATTTCGGCGTTGTCCGACATCTATTCCTTACCTTCGTCGAAGCCGGGCCCGGATGTGCCGGGCGCGCAGAATTGAGGCGGTGTCAGCGCGGCAGTGACCCTGGGCGCGAACTGAAGTTGTTGCGTGTGGGTCATGCCGGCGACGAACCCGTCGAAGGCTGCCAGCGCGACGAGCGTGGCGAACGGCAGCGCACGCTGGTAGTCGCTGTAGCAGTCGGCCGGGCTGTAGGTCAGAGCTGTGGTGCTGGTCAGGATGAGGTGGTAGTGCGCCAGCAGCTGGTCTTCCCACCTGCGCCGTGCGTCGGGGTGCACCGAGGACAGCAGCAACAGCGCGAGGTCGGACAGCGGATTTCCCCACATCGCGAACTGCCAGTCGATCAGGAACGCCGACGGCGCTCCCTGCGGGCGCCCCGGCTCGGCGAAGACGAGATTGCTGGCCCACATGTCGCCATGGCAGATCGCCGCCAATCGCGCACCGTGGTGTGCGTCGACCAACATCGTCGGCAGGTCGGCGTGCGCGAAGTGTTGTGCCGCAGTAGGTCCCGTGGTTGTCGCGCACAGCGACGCGTTGACCGAAGCTTCCTCGAGGCCCATGCGGATCGCGTCGAGCAGGTGGGGCGAGCGCGCGGTCAGCAGCCAGGGGTGTGGTGGTTGGCGGGGTGCCCCGGTGCAGGCCGAGTGGGCATGCAGCAGGGCGAGCGCGCGCACCGCGGCACGCGCCTGCGGGTAGGTCAGTCCGCGAGCCATCGCCGAGTTGGGGATGATCCCCGCACCGAGGTCCTGCAGCGCGAGCGCGCCATGACCGTCCGGGCGTATGGCCGACCAATAGCAGTGCGGTGCGATCGAGGTGGTGTGCGCGGGAGTGGTCTGGAGCCAGCGATACATGCGTACTTCGCGCTCGAGCGCTGCGGCGTCGTGGGCCCATCGGCCCCATTCGCTGTCGTGGTGGGAGCTGGTCTTGTAGATCAGTGAGCGGTTACCGCAGCGGATCCTGTGCACCGTGCCCATCACACCGCCGGTGCGGGAGAGGGACTCGATCTCCACGAGATCGCCGTCTCCGACCGGCCAGCCCAGTCGTTGATGCAGCCAGAAATGGCCGATATCACCGGCCTGCGGGATCGGCACGTGCGAGTTCATCGAGTCATCACCTGCTCGGCAGGCTGCGGTGCCGGATGCAGGAATCCGTGTGTGCGAAGACGTTCGAGGTACATCGGGATCAGCTCGCTCAGCGGCGGGCACGACATCCGCAGCAGCGGCGCCGCGGCGCGGGTGTTGCTGACGTCCAGACGGCTGGTGCGGAAGTAGGGTTGCGCGGCGGTCAGCACCGGGATCAGCGGGTAGAGCGGGTTGTCGTCCTCGAAGCGCAGTTGCTCGATCCTGGCCTGCCAGTGATGCAGCGCCACGACCTCGAGGGGGTAGCCGGTGGCGCGCAGCATGGCGATGAGGTCGTCGTAGCGGACGGGGTCGGGGTGGGTGAGATGGAAGGTGATGCCGGGCTCGCGCCGCCGGGACAGATCCACGATCGCCGCAGCGACATAGTCGGCCGGTGCGAAGTCGATGGTGGCGTCCATTTCCGGGCAGGCCTGCAGGGCGATGATGCCGCGCAGGAAGCGGGTGATGAAGTCCGCGGGTTGCCCGCACCCGCCACTGGTCGCGGCGATGATGGCGCCGGGACGGTAGATGCTGGCGGGCAGCCCTTGCGCGCGGGCTGCTTCGATGAGTTTGTCTGCCACCCATTTGGTTTCGGCGTAGCCGCCGCCGTAGAGGGTTTCGCCGTGTGTCAGCGGCTGGTCTTCGTAGAGGACGCTGTTGCGCAGATATCCGTAGGCGTCGAATACGGCGTCGGAGGACACATGGTGCAGCGGTGTCGGGTGGTGCTCGGCGGCCAGGCGCAGCAGCTCCCGGGTGCCGGTGACATTCGCGGGCTTGAGTTTGGTGTAGGACGACAGCGAATTGACCTGTGCCCCACAGTGATAGATCGCGCTCAGCTCGGCAGCCAACTGCTGCCATCGCGGCTGGGACAGCCCGAACCGGGGCGCGCTCAGATCGGCGGGCACCGCCTCGATTCGGTCGGCCCATCCATCGTCCAGGTCGCCGGCGGTGGCCAGTGCCGCGAGCACGCGGGCGGTGGCGTGCTCAGGGTCGCGGGCCCGCACGAGGCAGTGGATCGGTGCGCCGGTGTGCGCCAACAGCTCGCGCAACAGGAACCGGCCGAGGAATCCGGTCGCCCCGGTGAGCAGCACCTGCTCGGGCCGGTCGTGACCGTCGGGCCCAGCTCCGGTCGCGACGGCCAGCTCCAGGCGTGCGTCAGCAAGTATCTGAGATGTCGGTTCGCTCACCGTGAGTGCCGGGACAGGGGCGGGGAAGAACCCGCCGCGGCGCATCTGGCGCAGGCAGTCTTTCGCGACCTCGGCGATGCAGTGCATGTCCTGGGTCGTGTGGCTGGCCGACAGGTAGCACACCCTGGTTTCCAGAACATAGACCTCGTGCAGGATCAGCAAGTGGAAGAACAGTTCGAGTTCGAATGAACTGTGCAGCAGCCGATAGTCGCCGTCGGTGATGAACCGGAACATCGAGGTGAAGGCCACGATCCGCAGCGGGTAGCCCTCGCGTTGGCAGAAGGTGTTGAACTCCTCGGTGAGCCACGCGACGTGATCGCTGGCCTGCTGCGCCAGCTGTGCGCCGTCAGCGGCCAGACGGGTCAGGACGGCCTCGGCGGCGGCCATCGACAAAGGGTTGCGGTTGAATGTGCCGCCGTAGAAGGTCATCGGAACACGCGGGCACGAATCGTCGCCGAAGTCCCACGCTCCGCCGTCGATGGTGTCGAGCAGCTCCGCCCGTCCGGCCACGGCACCGATGGGCAGGCCACCGCCGAGGATCTTGCCGTAAGTGGCCAGATCAGCGCTCACCCCGGACCATCCCTGCGCGCCGTGCGGACCGACACGCAGGCCGGTGACCACCTCATCGAAGATCAACACTGTCCCGGCCGCCCGGGTCAGCTCCCGCAGCTGCTGCAGGAATTCGCGCGGCTGCAGGTCGGGGCGACGGCTCTGTACCGGTTCGACCAGCACCGCCGCCAGCTCGCCACTGAGTTCGGCGATCACCTCGAGGCTGTGCGGCGCACCGTATTCGAGCACCACGACATCACCCATCGCACCCGATCCGATACCGCGGGCCATCGCCAGCGAGCGCTGCGTGCCGCCCGGCAACGCGAGGGTCAGATCCGACCAGCCGTGGTAGGAGCCTTCGAACATGACGATCCGGTTGCGGCCGGTGGCGGCTCGCGCGAAACGCAGTGCGGCCATGACCGCTTCGGTGCCGGAGTTGCAGAACACCGCCCGCTCGGCGCCGACCAGATCACATAGCAGACGCGCGACATGCCCGGCGCGCGAGACTTGCGGGCCGATATGCACCCCGTCGGCGATCTGCTCACGCAGGGCATCGAGCACGAAAGCGGGCTGGTAGCCGAAGAAATGGGTGCCGTAGCCCATCGCGAGATCCAGGTAGGCGTTACCGTCGACATCCCAGAAGCGGGCGCCCTGTGAGCGTGTGGCGATGATCGGGTAGCACATTTCCTTCAACAGCGGCCGGAACGGTGTCGTGCGGCAGTTCGCCATGCGCGGGCGGTCCTGTGCGGCACGCGATTTCGACTCGGCGGTGCGTGCGGAGTAGGCGGCGGACACCTCGTCCACAAATGCCTGCTGCCGCTCGGTCAACGCAGTCGCCGGGGCCGGGGTGCCCGCCAGGGTGGCGGGGCCCGACTGTGGCATCGGTGCGCTGACCGGCGGGGCAGGTGTCGGCTTGTCTCGGCCCGCGCCGGGCTGGTGCGCCTGGACCAGGGCGAGGATGGTGTTGACCGAGGTGGCGTCCTCGAGCAGTTGCTGGAACGGGATTTCGATCTGGTAGTCGTCGCGCAGCAGGTGGGCGAGCCGGGTGAACATCAGCGAATCCGCGCCTACCGCTTCCAGACTCGCCTCCGGGTCCAGGCCGTCGGGCGCGAAACCCAGTAGGGCAGCGACCGCGGCGTGGATGCCGGATGGGTCAGGCGTACTGCGGACCGAGACTGCGGACGACAGCGCGCCCGCGGCGGCCTGCACGGGTTCTGGTTGTGCGGCGGGGCCAGCCGACAGTTTCGGACCGGTGTGTTCGCGCTTGAACGGGTAGCCCGGCAGGCTGATTCTGCGGGGGATTCGATCGGGGTAGAGGCGATCCCACGCGATGGTGTATCCCTGGCACCAGTGGGCCGCCAGCCCGGGCAGATCCCGCTCGGCGTACAGGCGCTCGGCGACAGCGGCGGTCAGGCTCTGAGGTTGGGGTGCGGCTTGGCCGCGGTGAACGCACGCCGCCACCGCGGCGTTGCTCAGGACCGCGTGCAGGCGAATACGCACTTCGGCGGCTGTTGCCGCGACGACCGCGAGCCGGTGGTGGTGATGCTGGCGGCCGACCTGCAGGGTGTAGGCGATCTGCGCGGAGTCGGTGCTGTCGGTGATCGCGGCGGCGGCGCGGGCCACCACGGCGTGCAGATCGGCGTGGTCGCGCCCGGAGAACACGAACAGATGCGCTCGTTCCGGGCTGGGCGTCGAAGGTGGTGGGACAGGCGCGGATTCGATAACGACGTGGGCGTTGGTGCCGCTGAGCCCGAAGGAACTCACGCCCGCGATCCGGGCTGCGCCGTTCGGCCATTCTGTGGTGTGGGCGTTGACGGTCAACGGCACCGACGCCCAGTCCACCTTGTCGTTGAGTGGCTGGCTGTGCGGTTGGGCGGGGATGACGCCGTGCTGCAGGACCAGCACGGCCTTGAGGAGCCCGGCCAGCCCGGCGGCTTCCTCGAGGTGTCCGATCGTGGCTTTGGCCGAACTGACGAACACCGCCCGCTCACGGCCGCCGAATACCGTCGCTAGGGCGTTGAGTTCGATGGGGTCGCCCAATTGCGTGCCGGTGCCATGGGTTTCGATGAAGCCGACCTGATCGGGAGTCACGTGCGCGTCGCGCATCGCGCGGGTGATCACGGCGGTCTGTGCGGCACCGTTGGGGACGGTGAGCCCGGAGGAGGGGCCGTCGTGGTTGATCGCGGTCCCTCGGATGACCGCGTGGACGGGATCACCGTCGGCCAGTGCCCGAGCGAGGCGTTTGAGCACGATCGTAGCCACCCCTTCGCCGCGGCCGTATCCGTCGGCCAGCGCGGAGAACACCTTCGATCGCCCATCCGGGGCCATAGCGCCCAGCTTGCACAGCTGCACGGTTTCGGCCGGGTCCAGCAGCAATTTCCCGCTGCCGACGATCGCGACCGCGCAGTCCCCGGCACGGATCGCGCGCACCGCGGTATGCACCGCGACCAGCGCCGAGGAGCATCCGGTGGCCAGCACCAGGCTCGGGCCGTGGCAGCCGAGCTTGTAGGACAGCCGGCCCGCGGTCATGCTCAGCGTGGTGCCGGTGGCCAGGTACGGGTCGCTGCCCAGATCGACATGGGCGCCACGCAGGTAATCGTTGAGGAATTCATCGGCGGCGACGAATACCCCGGTGTCGCTGTCGCGCAACGAGGTCGGGTCGATGCCCGCGTCCTCGAGGGCATGCCAGGTCGACTGCAACAACAGCCGATGCCGGGGATCCATAGCGGCGGCCTCGCGCGGTGAGATCCCGAAGTACCCGGCATCGAAGCAATCGAGGTCGGTGATCGTAGCGGCGCGCCGCACATACATCCGGCCCGGAGCCTGGGGCGACGGGTCGTAGAGCCCCTCGATATCCCAGCGGTCGGCCGGGATATCGGTGACCACGTCGTGGCCCGACAGCAGCAGCCGCCAGAAATCCGCTGGGTTGTCGGCACCGGGGAACCGGCAGGCCATGCCGACGATCGCCACAGAGCTCTCCGCGCCAACGGCGGCCGCCGTATCGCTGGAACCCAGAGCCGGTGCGGGCGAGGGCTGGTCGACGAGCGGCGCGATCTCACGGGCAGCCGCGGCGATGTCCTCGGCGAAATGGCGGTCGGCGAGGTAGGCGGTGAGTGCGTCGACGTTGGGGTGGTCGAAGGCGACGGTGGCCGACAGCGGCACACCGAGCTGAGTCTGCAGGGCTGTGCGCAGGTCCAGCGCGGCGAGCGAGTCCAGTCCCATGTCCTCGAGCCCTCGACGGGGATCGAGTTCGGCACCGTCACAGTCCAACTGCGCGGCGATGGCCTCGATCACTGTGTGTCGCACGAGGTTTCGGGCCTGTTCGGGAGTGGCGTTGCGCAGCTGGGCGGCGAAAGGGCCAGGCGCGGGTCCGCCGAGGGCGTGTGTGGTCGGATAGTGGGTCACCAGGGCCTCGATCGTCGGGGTGGGGTGGGTGGGTGCGAAGTGGTCCCAGTCGACGGCGGCGATCACCAGATGCGCTGCACCGCAGCTCGTCAGCGCCACGGTGGCGGCTGCCGCCTGGTCCGGCGGCAGCAGCGATTCACCGTCGGCGAGCACCTCGGCGCGCTGGGCCCGGGAAAGGGTCGCCGACATGCCCGGACCGTCCCAGCTGCCCCAGCTGATGGCCGTCGCAGCCAGCCCCTGGCGGCGGCGGTAGGCGGCCAGCCCGTCGAGGCATCCGTTGGCGGCGGCGTAGGCGGCCTGCCCGCGGTAACCGACTACCGAGGCCAGCGAGGAGAACAGGACGAAAAAGTCCAGATCCAGGCCAGTTGTGAGGGTGTGCAGCAGCCATGCGCCGCGCACCTTCGCGGCCAGGACATCATCGATGCGGGACATGGTGTGGCGCACGAAGATTGCGTCATCGAGCACGCCCGCACAATGGATGACACCGCGCAGGGTGTCCCCGCAGTCGTCCAGGATCGCCCGCAGCTGGGATTCATCGGTGACATCGGCGCGCACGAGCTGCGTCGGCACGCCGCTGTCGACCAGAGCTTGCCAGGCGCGCGAATCGCGCGGCGTGCCGGTGCGGCTGATCAGCACCAGCCGACCGGGCCGGTGCCGAGCGAGAGCGCACGCCACCTGCAAGCCCAATGCTCCTGTGCCGCCGGTGATCACGTAAGTCCCCTCGGCACGCACCAGAGCCTGCGCCTCGGCCAGCGGCGACCTGGCGGCCAGGCGAGCCCGGTACAGGCCGTCGGGCCGCAGCGTCAGCTGCTCTGCGGCCTCGCCACCATGGTGCAAGCAGCTCAGCAACCGCTCCAGATCGAGGGCAGCGAGCTCGGCAGGCAGCGTGAGCGCGGAACAGACGAGCTCGGGGTGCTCGGCGACCAGCGTGCGCGCCAGCGCGGCCAGTCCCGCACCACACGGATCGTCCTCGAAGGTGAGGAACCACAACGCCGGTGCCGCAGTCGAGTCGGCGGCCGCGCACAGTACGGTGCGCGCCGCGGCCATCATCGACACCATGGCCGGTGCGGGATCGGCGCCGGTGTAACAGTCGGCGAGCAGGACGATCCGAATCGGCCGGGGCAGATGCGACAGATGCTGCATCTGTACCACCAGTGCGGCATGGTCAGGGGCGGCGTTCCAGTCCATCGGGATCACCGCACATGGTGTTGCGCCCGTGCGGAGACGGGCGGCCAGTTGGGCGGTCAAATCCCCCGACGGGCCGATGAACACAAACCCTGCCGCCCCCTCGTCGACCGCTTCCATGGTCTGCTGCGGCATGGGCTGCCAGATGATCTCGAAAGCCGACAGGTCCTTCACGGCGACCGGCCGGTGGGGCAGCCGTTCGGCTCTCGGGGCTGCACTGGTCACTGGACCGCTCGGGGCAGGAGCGTCGGGAGCGTCGAGCCAGTGGCGGCGGCGTTGGAAGGAGTAGGTGGGTACCGGCACCCGTCGGCGCGGGTGTGGACGGTGCATTCCCTGCCAGTCCACCGGTACCCCGGCCAGGTAGAGCGACCGGCAGGCCGACAACGTGGCTTCTGGGTCGCGCGGCGCCAGGCTGGGCAGCCACAACGCGGGACTGTCGGGCAGGCAGCGCCGCCCCAGGCTCGACAGCGTTGCCTTGGGACCGATTTCGACGAAGGCATCGATCTTGCACCGGCCGGCCGCGGTCATCGTTCGGGTGAACCGCACGGGGTCGACCATGTGCCGGACCCAGTAGTCGGCAGTCTGCAGTTCGCGGGCACTGGCCAGCTCGCCGGTCAGGTTGGCGATAATGTTGCAGTGGGGTGGTGAGTACGAAACCGATTCCGCAACAGCGCGATACGCCTCCGCCACCGCGGTCATAGCCGGAGAATGAAAGGCCCGCGAGACCGGCAGAACCATCGGTTCCAGGCCGCGGGCCCGGAAGTCGGCGACAACCGCGTCGACGGCGTCGAGGTCACCGGAGATGACCGTGCCGTCGGGCGCGTTGAGCACCGCGATAGACACCCGTGGGTTCCCGGCCAGGGCGGCGGCGACGGTGTGCTCGTCAGCGGGCAGATACACCATCGCGCCGGGACCGGTGAGCTCGTCGACCAGTTGCGCGCGGGTGCTGACCAGCCGTAGGCCGTCTTCGACGGTGAGGATGCCCGCCAGGCACGCGGCGAGGTATTCACCGAGGCTGTAACCGAGCACCAGATCCGGTCGCACACCCCACGATTGCCACAGCGCGGCCAGGGAGTAGCCCACGCTGAACAGCGCCGGATGCGCGATGGGGTTGGCGTCGATCCGCTCCGCGGGGTCCCGCCCATAGAGCATCTCGATCAGCGAGGCGCCGATCAGCGGACCCACAATCGCGTCGCAGCGGTCGAACGCGGCCCGGTACACCGGCTGTGTTTCATACAGCGACCGGCCCATCTGCGGGTACTGCGCGCCGTGACCGGCACACAGGAACGCCACCGCTGGTCGCTCACCCGTGATCGTGACACCCGGGTCGGGCGTGTTCAGCAGCTGCGCCAGCTCAGCACGGGCATCCTCGCTGTCACGTGCCACGATCGCGGCCCGGCAGTCGAAGTGGCGTCGCCCGGTCGCGGCAGAGAACGCGACGTCGGCGAAATCTTGTCTGTCGGGATTGTCGAGGTGGTCGTGGTAGCGGCGCAGGTTCTCGCGCAGCGCCTGCGGGGTGCGCGCGGAGATCGGCAGCAGCTGCGCGGTCCGCTCCGCAGCCGGGGCGGAGCGCGGCTGCCGGGGTGGGGCTTGCTCCAGTACGAGGTGGCAGTTCGTGCCGCCCATGCCGAAGGAGCTGACTCCGGCGCGCAGCGGCTGACCGGCCGCACTCGTCCACTCACCAAGCGCGGTGTTGACGGTGAACGGGGTGGCCTCCATGCCGGCGCGTGGGTTCGCGGTGGTGAAGCCCAGACTCGGCGGGATCTGGCGGTGATGCAGGGCGAGCGTGGTTTTGATCAGTCCAACGACCCCGGCTGCGTCGTCGAGGTGGCCGATGTTGGTTTTCACCGACCCGATCGCGCACCACTGCCCTGCACGGTCAGTGCTGCGGCCGAACGCCTCGGTCAGCCCCGCGATCTCGATCGGGTCGCCCAATATCGTTGCTGTGCCGTGGGTTTCGACATAGGAGATGTCGGCGGCGCTGATCCCGGCATCGCGGTGGGCGGCGGCGATGACTTCGGCTTGGGCGGTGACGTTGGGGCCCGCGTAGTCGATCTTGTCGGCGCCGTCGTTGTTGACTGCCGATCCGGTGATCACGGCGTAGATGTGATCGTGATCGGCCAGCGCGGCGGCGAGCGGTTTGAGGACGACGACGCCGAGCCCGTCGCCGAACACGGTGCCGTCGGCGTCTGCGTCGAACGCGCGTACGTGGCCGTGGCGCGACACCATCATGCCCTCGCGCCACAGGTATCCGGTGTTCTGCGGGGTGATGATCGAGACCCCTCCGGCGAGGGCGACCTCGCAGTCACCGGCCAGCAGCGCTTGCCGGGCCAGATGGACGGCGACCAGCGAGGTCGAGCAGGTGGACTGCACGTTGACACTGGGCCCCCGCAGCCCCAGCTTGTACGAGGCGCGCATCGTCAGGTGATCGCGCGCGTTGCCCTGCTCGATCCGCAACTCGGTGGCGTCGTCGAAATAGCGATGGCTCAAGAAGATTCCGGACCGTGCTTTGATCGGGAGTACGTTGTTGATCAGGTAGGTGCTCATGGCCGCCCCCGCGTACACCCCGACCCGATAGCGGTTGACGTCGACACCGGCGTTCTCCAGTGCCTGCCAAGCGGATTCGAGGAACAGCCGCTGCTGTGGATCGATCACGGCGGCTTCGGCGGGGCTGTAGCCGAAGAAGTCCGCATCGAAGTACTCGATGCCCGGGATGGATGCGGCCACCGCAACGAAGTGCGGATCGCTGGTCTGGTCGTGTGGAAGCCGCAGCACCTGGGAATCGGTCAATGGGGTGATGGACTCCACTCCCTGACGCAGATTCGACCAGAACTGCTCGAGGGTGTCGGCGCCGGGAACGCGACAGGCCATGCCGATGATCGCCACCGCCCCGTCACCCGCGGCGGCTGGGCCGTGCGCGGGCGCGTCCGAACAACCGAGGACCTCGGTTTCGCTGTCGCTGCACAGGAAGCTGGTCAACGCCTCCACGGTCGGGTATCGGAACAGGGTCTCGGCGGGCAGCTCACGCTTGAACTCGGCACAGATGCGCTGATGGGCGTGGACCAGCATCAGCGAGTCGGCGCCCAACTCGAAATAGCCGGTGCGCGTGTCGATCTGGGCGACTTCGAGCAGATCGCACCAGATCGCCGTCACCCGGTCTCGCACTGTCGTGGGCGAGGAGTGCGGGCTCGCTGGGGGTGGGTAGGCCGCCGACCGAGTTGCCAGGGCCCGCGCGTCGACCTTGCCGCTCGGGGTCAGTGGTAAGGCCTGGACGAGTGTCACCGATGTGGGCACCATGTGCTCGGCTAGGACCGATGCCGCGTGCTTACGCAACCGTGTCGCCAGCGTGGCGTCGCGCGGGCCGGCGGGTACCACGTAGGCGACGAGTCGGCGGCTGGAGTGCGCGGCAGTCGTTGCGACGACTACGCATTCGGCGACGTCGGGATGCTCGGCCAGCACGGCCTCGATTTCGCTCGGCTCGACACGGAACCCGCGGATCTTGACTTGGTTGTCAACACGGCCGAGGCATTCGATGGTGCCGTCGGGCAGGTACCGGCCCAGATCCCCCATCCGATACAGGCGGTCACCCTGCACGCCGAAGGGGCTGGCGACGAACCGGGACGCGGTCAGGGCTGGACGGTCGTGGTAGCCGCGCGCGAGGCAGTCACCTTCGGCATACAACTCGCCGATCTCGCCCGGCTCGGCGGGCGTGGCGTCGGGGCGCAGGATGTAGAGATTGGTGTTGGCGACGCTGGCCCGCCCGACCGGGACGATGTCAGGCCAGGAATCCGGGTCGCCGGACAAGGTGTAGGTCGCCGCGTCCACGCACTCGGTCGACCCGTAGTGATTGTGGATGACACAGCCCGTGCGCCGGGCGAAGTCTCGGATCTGCGGGGTGACCCGCAGCACCTCCCCGCCGACGATGCACTCGGCGAGATCCGTTGGCACAGGCACTGTTCGAGCCGCTTGCGCGACCTGCTGCAATGCCACGAACGGCAGATACCACTTCTGGATCTGCGCGCTGGCGACGAACTTCAGCAACGCCATCGGATTGCGGCGGGTGTCGTCGTCGACCTGCACCAGCGTCGCACCGGTACACAGCCCGGCCAGGATCTCGTGAAAAGCGACGTCGAAGCTGATCGGCGAATACAGCAGCGTCCGCGTCCCCGGGGCGGACAGCCACGTATCCCGGTGCCAGCCCACGAGATTCGCGAGGGTGGCATGCTCGACCAGCACACCCTTGGGCTCTCCGGTCGATCCGGAGGTGTAGATGCAATAGGCCGCCGTTTCCGCAGGAGGCTCCTCGGTCAGGTTGGCGTCGTCGTGACGATCGACTGCGGCAGCGTGCGTGTCGAGCTGCACCTGTGTCAGGCCACGCAGCTGCTGTGCGAGCACCGGTTCGCGCCTCAGAAGCGCCGCAGTGGTGATCGTGACCACGGCTGCCGAGTCGGCGAGCATGTAGGCCAACCGCTGCGGCGGATAGGTCGCGTCCAAGGGCAGTACTGTCGCTCCGGCCTTCAGGACCGCCACGATCGCGACGATCTGCTCGACGCAGCGATCCATGCAGACCCCTACCATCTGCCCCGGTCCGACGCCGACCGCGACCAGGTGACGGGCCAACCGGTTGGCCGCTTCGTTGAACTGTCGATAGGTCAGGCGCGTGGCGCCGAATTCCACAGCCAGCAAGCTCGATTGCTCGGCTGCGACGGCTTCGATCATGCGGTGCACGCATCGCCGCCGATATGGCGTCCGCGCGGTGTTCCACCACGCTTGGACCGTGCGGTGCTGATCTGGCCGGTCGGTCGTGGCGGCCGAGGCCCGCGGCTCGGCCGCGAGCTGGTCGGTCGAAGCGCGCGCGGTGGTCGGAACAGACTCCCGACCCTGTCCGGTCGTCATCGAAGAACCTCCCTGCTACTCAACGGAATCCCAGCTGAGGTCCCGGGCATCTCCGAGGTTCACACAGCGACCACACCGCGCCACAGGGCAAATACACCCCCGAATTCCACCCCTCGAATTCATACTTAAAACGAGGGGTGGACACAGCTCCGAAAATGAGGGCTGGACAGGCCCTGCACTCCCTGGCCACAGTCGTCTCATGTAGGAGGTTCGCCGAGGTGGTCGACCAGCCGGTGCCCAACGTCCGGCTCGAACAGCGCATCACTGCCGAAGGCTGGGAACAGAAGCAGCTCGCTACCCGGATCAACGAGCACGTCGCGGCCAATACCGGCCGACTCGGCAGCTACAGCGAGGAATCCATACGAAAGTTGTTGCGCGGGCTGACGACCTGGCCGCACGCGCCCTACCGGAACGCATTATGCGAACTGTTCGATAGCACCCCCGCCGAACTCGGGCTCTACAACTCGCGCGCTTGCCGTACCCGAGGGGGCCCTGAGGAGGTCGATATGCGTCGCCAGGAGTTCCTGCGAGGCGTCGTCGCACTACCCATCGCAGCAGCACTACCAGCTCCAGTCCGCGAGGCCGCCTGCCAGCCGAGCCCGCCAAGCCCACGCTGCATCGGGATGGAGCATGTCGACCGAGTCACCGGATGGGCCGCGCTGTTCCGGCAAGCCGACGACGCCGGCGCTGCCATCGCCGCGGGAATGGATGCACAGCTCCGCGTCGCCGACACCTACCTCCAAGCCAGCATGCCACCCCATGTGCACAGAGACCTGATCACGGCGGTGGCCACCTTTCACCGCGTGGTTGGTTGGGCGTCCTTCGACCGAGGCGAGCATGCTCACGGTCGCGAAGATTTCGACTTCGGATGGCATCTAGTCGAGAAGGACGGCCCGTGGTGGGTCCGCGCTGCCCTCCTCACGTGCATCGCCCGCCAAGCCATCTACCGCGGCGACATGGAGACCGCGCTCGACAAGCTCGGCCTCGCCAGCGTCCGGGCCGATAAACTCTCCCTGCTCCGCAGAGCCGACATCGCCGCAGTCAAAGCACGCGCCTTCGGCAAACAAGGCAACCGGCGCGAATGCGTCCGCGCGGTGATCGAGGCAGAGCAGTTCTTCACCGAGGCACAGGACGAGGACCACCCCGACACCGCCTTCGAAGATTTCAAGACCTACTACAACCACAAGCTTCTGTGCGGCGACCTGGCCCACGGGCTGTACGAGCTGGCATTCGATCACGGAGTCGAACTGTCACCGACGATCGACCGTCTCCACACCACGATGCAGTTGTCCGACGAACACGCCCGGTCACGCCTGATCAGCACAGCTCATCTGGCCGCTCTCCACCTGCGCCGCGGCGATGTCGACGAAGGTGTCGCACTGGCCACCAAGGTCGTCGAAAAGGCGGCCGCAACGACGTCGCGGCGCGTGACCGACAACATCGTCAAGATCTACCAGCTCACCGGCACACCCCGGATCAAGCAGGCCCACAAGGTTGCCGAGCTTCGCCGAGCGTCGCTGGGGCTGTTGCGTAGCCTGTAGTGCTGGAACGCATTTCGCCCTCAGGAGGGACAAATCATGCTCGCAGCATTCTCGATCACCCCGGTCGGATCCGGGGTGACTGTCGGCCGTCAGGTCGCCGAAGCCGTCCGCATCATCCGCGAAAGCGGGCTCCCCCACCGCACAGCGGCGAGCTTCACCGAGATCGAGGGCGAATGGGACGAAGTCATGGCGGTCATCAAGCAAGCGACCGATGCCGTCATGAAGGACAGCGAGCGAGCGAGCATTGTCATCAAAGCCGACATTCGCCCTGGCTACACCGACACCCTGCATACGAAGCTGGAATCGGTCGAGCGCCACCTGGAACAACAGTAGTCGTGCAGCGAGCGGCCGTTCATGTCGTAAGGCAGCACGACGAACGAGTTGTTGGGCATCCTGATTCCCCATTTCAGCGCGGGACGGAGGTCGACGCTATCGGCGGCGAGTCGTTTCGCCTCGACGATTCGATATGTCGGGGGATTGCCGCCTGTTCGACCGGGTAGAGGTGGAGCCTGAGCTTCCGCCCCATCGCGAGGCCTTGGGGCCTGGTTCGGATTCGGACCGAGCTTGCGACCAATCGGAGATGTGACCGTGGGAAGCGACCTGTTGGTGTTTGCCGTTGTGTCCTGCGGGGCGGTGGCACACGAGGTGAAGGTCGGACATACCGCCGAGCGTCATGAAGGCGGGCACCCACATTTCGGCTTCACATGCGGTCGGATCGACAGCGGTCGTGTCCTGGCGCGTGTTCATGGACACGATGGTGGCACCTGTGTACACCAGTGGTGATCTCGCGCAATGAGTTCACAGCTTCCGAAATCGACACGAACCCGACACGCGCAGCGAATTAGCTAACGCCCAGGCACTTGGTAGGACAGGCTTGCCGCATGCCACCAAAACAATCCAACCGTGCAATGAAGCACTCACTCATAAGGTCGGCAGGGTCGATCACACCCTTCGAACCTGCTGCCCATTCCGACATCGTCAGCGACGTCGTCGCTGACGATGCTTGTGTCGAACCGGCGCGGTCGCGGCGCCTGTACCGGTTCGGTGGCGCGGGCACGGTCACGGTGTCACTGGAAGACCTCAACGTACTGGCACTGACTCGCGAGGCCCGCGCGGAGCTGTTCGAGATCCTGGACCAGCTCGCCGAACTCGAAGCCCAGGCCGCGAAGTAGCCGCCGGTCAGCCGCGAGTGTCGTCAGCTGAACGAGCATGGTCACCCTGACGTCTTCGCGCGGGTACATCGGCATCGCGAGTGATCCGGCCACCAAGCGGCCAGGCGCCAGTCGGCAATCCTGCCTGTTGCCCGATCGGATCCATTCGAGATCACAGGAGCAGTCGGCCTGCAGGTGGACAGTGCGGGCGTCCTCGAGCTTGCGAGGCTAGAGCTGAATCACTTCCGTTCACGCAGCGATGGACTCGCGCGGGTGCGGGCAGCCGAATGCGCTTGGCAGGCCCGCACCCCCGGGGGGTCAAGCGATGCCGACCGTGTTGTGGTCGACCAGCTCGAAACAGCGCCGGGCGGCCGACCAGTAGGAGTTGTTCGTGCTGCCGCCAAGCGGCGCGGCACGGTAGTGGTCTGACCGGCTGCTGGGCAGGCTGATGACGACGTAGAGGCCGGTACGGTCGCGTACTTTCACCACGGAGCCGAGATAGAGCGGTGCCGGAGCCGATTCGGCTGCCGCAACCGCAGTTGCTCGCTCTTTGGCGGTTGCGGACCGTGCGAAGTGCTTGGGAGCGACCAACGTTTGCCCTCCGCCGACTGGGGTCAGGTGCAGGTTCACCCTGGCGACCTTGGCGACCTGGAATACCGTCCGTCGGATGCTGGCAGCGATGTCAGAGTGGTCGAGGATGACGTAGTCGCCTACAGCGAATGTGTCCTGTGTAGTCATATTGGCGGTCCGTTTCGATGAGTTCGATCGAGGTGCCGCCGACTCTTCGTGGTCGATTCGACCAATGTTGCAGACCATGGGGCGAGGGTGGACGCCGGTACAGCCCGTATTGGACTTGGACACTACAAGTCTGGGCCTTGGACACCGATTGGATATCCATGACCGGACTACAGGGGCTGGAGCCGTCGAGATCAGAGGTTGCTGCGCAGCGACAGATCGGTCCGACCGCGAAGCAATGCGGCACCGAGGTGTCGACCCGCCAGACGAGCGGCCGGCTAGACGGCCGACGATGTCCTCGATGGCGTTCGAACCTTCATGACATGCTGACCAGTATGGAGGGGTACAAACAGCTGCTGAAGATGACCCTCGACGACCTAGATAGGCGCCGAGCGTACGATCGGCGCTTCAGTGGCTGCGACACCGACTGCCGCACTGCACGATCCATCCTCGATCAGCTCCACGACAGTTGCCGAAAAGTATTAGCAACATTCGAGTCCGACTACACCCTCGGCACCGAGCCACATGGCTCTCCGCGGCTGCAGCTGATCGAGTCGTTCCGCACAGATCTACTGCAAACGTTGGGTGAGATCGATCGAAGCTGGTCGCCCCCAGGTGCGCCCGGGCCGCAACGCCGCCCGCACTGGCCTGAGATCACCGACCAGCTCGCACGAGCCGCTGCTCTCGCGGCCACGATTGTGGCCACCGTTCCGCGGCCGGGACAGGAAGCCGCGATCGGCCTGGAGCGGCTGCGGGCACGACGTGACCAGATCGGCGATTCACTGCACCTACTGCAGGACGCGCTGGCGCCTGCGATGGCGTTACGGGAGCGCGACCCGATTACCTTGCGAGTCGCCGACATCCTTGACAGCCTCACCGTGGTGCACCGTCAGTTGATCGACATCGACGACACAGAAACTCCCCGCTGACGGTTGCTCCACACTGGAGCCCCAGGCATGACAGGCACGCCCTGCCCGGAAAACCGACATCACGACCGGAGAGTCACACCATGACCGTCGACAAATATCTCGTTGTCGTGAAGAACATCACCACAGGCGTCGGCCGAACCCTGGTGGTCGAACCCGATGGAATCAACCCTGTCAACACTGCACACCAAGTTGCCGCCTATATCGACGAGATGTTGAACTCCGAATGGGAAGTCGAGTACGTGGAACCTCGCACTCGGTGAAGTACCTTTCCCCGACCGCCTGTCGTAGTCGTGGCTACCAGGTCCCGGTGACAAACTCCGCCACGAGCCCCGCCAGACGTTGACGGTCCGCGGGGCTGCTCGGCGCCCACATGTCGAGGCCTGCGCGCAGCAACATCGATTCGGTGCGGGCGCTGTTGTCGACCGGGATCGAGAATATTACGTTGAACAGCAGATCTCCGGCCTGGGTGATCACCAGCTCGGTGAGCTCGCCAGCAACGACTGCGTTGAGGCGCAGCCCCCGAGCATGATGCCACAGGCGGATGTTCTGTCGGCGGACGCGGACCGGCGGCCATATCCGGTCAGGCCAAACATCGACCAGGATCGGTGGTGTCACCGGTCGCACCGCCCGGTAGTCACCCGAGCCCGGCCAGCCCGAGGATCGAGTCATCCTGCGTCCGTTGCGAACACAGCGACATCAGTGGTCGGATCTGTGTAGCTGGTCCACTCGACTCTGCCTACGCGCCCGGCGAGCTGCACCTGACCTTCCCCCGTCCCGAACTTCGCCGTGGCGTGGATCGCGATTCGTGTGGAGGTGACACGCCCGCTCCCCGCTCCCAGCCCGTCCACAGCGATGACCCGGCTGACGATCCGCAGATCGGCACCGACATGGTGATATGCACCGGACAGGATCAACGTGCAGCCTTTGCTGTGTGCGCGGGCCCGCAGCCCTCGTAGCTCGGTCGGGGTGAGCTTGCGGTTGCCGGTGTCGGCGATGACTAGGGCCATGCCGTCGAGGAGCGCGCCGAGCGCGGGCACGAATCCCTCATGGCGCGCGGTGACACACGGGAGCCGCTCTAGCTGGGCTCCCATTTCAACTGCGGCGAGCAGACTCGCATTCGGCATATTCACCAGCGCCGCATACCCGCTGGCCGTCGTTGCGGCGGCGATGCCGAGCAGTACCGACGTCGCACCCCGATAGTCGACGAGCGTCCCACCGGCCAGTCCCCGGCCGGGCAGCAACTGCGCAATCGCCGCCGGGATCGGTAGCATCGCGCGGGTACTCCAGTCCGGCACCGACGACCGGTCCTCGACACCGCGGGCTTTGACCGCCGCCATGCGTTGGCGCAGGTCGGCGACGGTTTCTGATTTGGATTGCGGATTCGCGCTGCTGCCCATCGATCGTCACCCTTCCCCGTCTATCGAACATATTTTCGATAGACAATAGCGCGTGAAAGACGCGCTCGCTGATGACGGGGCTATCGATCAGTAACCGATTGTGTCGGGCGAATCCGCTCGCCTCGTGCGGTGAGCGAGAACGCGGGACGGCAGGTGTCTTATAGAGATCGACGTAGGCGGGGTGGGCGTTGTCCGGTCTCGATCTGCCAGCGGCGGTGCCGGAATCTCAGAATGGCGATCTGGAGTTGACCGCTCAGGCAGTCGGGGTCTTGGCCACGTTCGATCAGGATCCTGCGTACGTCATCGCCCATGAAAGTCCGACGCCGACGCGGCGCGGGTGGTTCCCTGCTGCGACGTGGCTGTCCGCTCGATGTCCGCATCAACATCAGCCAAGAGATCCGGGAAGCTCGGAGGGTGTCAGTTGCGTGCTGTGGAGGTTGTCGGCTGTAGGGATCGGATGCTTTCGGCGAGGTGTCGGACATCGGGTCTGCGTTGGTGTGGGGTGAGTTCTCGCATGAAGGTGACCAGGTGGCTGGTTACTCGGTTGGAGGTGACGTCGGAGGCGAGGACTTTCACGGCTTGTCCAGCGAGGGTGAGGGCGTGTTCGAGATCGTGCTCGCGCAGATAGGTCGTTGCCAGCAGGGTGTACCGCAGGGCTGCTTCCCGGGTAGCGGAGGGGTCTTGCAGTCGGATAGCGGTCCGCAAGTGGCGCCGGGCATCGCGGTGGTGTCCCAGCCGGAGGAAGGCGTAGCCGGCCTGACCGTGCGCATGCCCGGCATTGAGCCAGTAGCTCCAATCCGGGGCGTCGCCAGCGTGGTTGTCCAGGTTGGTGAAAGCGGCCTCGATTGCCGCGCGTGTCCGCAGTTCGGTGCCCGCGCACGCATGGGCCTCGGCCGCCCGTAGATGAAGGATCGCCGACACGCGTGGAGTGGCGCGCCGATAGCCAGCCAGAGCAGACTCGGCCAGGGTGACCGCCTGGTCGACCTCGCCGATGTCTTTGGCTTGGCAGGACATGCAGCCGATCACATTGGCGGCCAACGCCCTATCCCCGGCGACGTGGGCTGCGCGCAAGGCCGCCAGCCAGCAGCGTTGGGCGCGGGCGTGCGCCCCGCTGTCGAAACACAGCCAGCCAGCCAGCCGCAGGAGTTCGCCGGCGATGCTGTAGAGACGCCGCCCCACTGTGTTGGTGTAGGTGCCGGATTCGAGCAACTCGACAACATGGCGCAGGTGCGCGCGGACGACGGGCAGCAGACTATCGCCGTCACCGTGGTCGTCGAGCCGCCGCAGACCGCCTGCCATCAGATCCAGTTCATCGACTGTGCTGATCTGGATCCGGCGAGTGCCTCCCGAGTGGGCGAGATCGGGGGCCTCCTCGGTCGCGAGCAGCCACTGATGAGCCGCGGATCCCATCGCGGCGCCGGTGAGGATCAAAAATGTGCGCCGTTCCATCGGATCAGCGTCGGTGACTGCGTGCATCGAGTGCAAGGCCCTCTCCACGGTCCACGGTCCGGTGAGCCCGCTGTCAGCGGCGAGCGGGTGTGGATGTTCGCCGTGGCCGGTGGCGGTCCATCCAAGGTCGGTGGGGGTGATGTGTCGCCGCAGTTGTGCGGATAGGAGCTCGGCGGTCAGCTGTGGCCAGGGTGGGCGCGGATGGTGGCCCGATACCCATTTGTACGGCGTCTTGGGGTGGAGGTAGTTGCTGCGACCATGCAGGTTCGCGTACTGGATGAGCTTGTGGGCGAACGTTTCTGACGTCCAGTTCAGCTCCTGCAGCGCTTGGGCCAGTAGTGATCTGGTCATCCTTTCTCGCCTCCCTGGGCGTGGGCACCAACCGATCGGAGGTGTCTTCGCGGGGCGACTGTAGTCGTTGTGATCTGGCGATTGCTCCAAATGCTCCAAATGCTCCCGATGCACCACTTCCGCCGAAAGCGCGGTTCGCGGTCTGCTCGTACGAGGGTTCTTGCCGACCTCAGCGCACCCGATGGCAAGGAGCCGATTTGGATGCATACAAACGATATGGAGGTGGACCGCTGTGTGCGGAGCCCTTTCACAGAACCTGACCCGCGGCGCCGCGATGGCGCTGACGGTATTCGGAGCGTTGGTCGTTCTCGCCATGATCGCGCGGTTGTCGCGCTCGTGCTGGCTGCTGGATTGCGGGCTCGGAGCACCGCCGGTCAACGCACGTCACGACTGGCCGCCGGACACCACCGACGGTGCCGAGGCGAACGTCGAATCGCAGGACGGTGTGGATTGAATCGCGTGCGGTGCAATCACATTCACCTGACCGTTCGATGCATGCGACAAGGCACCGATTCCTCCACCACGTGGTGAAAGGCAACCTCAGTGTCCATCGACAAGCCGGAATCGGTTGCCCAAGAGCATCATCGGTTCGTGATCCCAGCATGCAGCGTTGAGCCGGATCTGCGTGTGCCGTGGCTGATGATCCCCGCTGGCACTGCCTTCCGCCGCTGTGCGACAGGTTCGGTCAGCTGGGTATCACTGACCAGACAATGGAACAACCCCAGCTCAGAAGTCGCGGTCACCGCCACCGGTGGCCGCACCGCGACCGCCGTTCTCGAGGCGGGTCTGGACGAGCTCGCCGACCCGATCCGTGAGAGCATGGCGTGTCCGATGCTCGGCTTGGCGGTGCTGATGTCGGTGTGGGACACCGAGTTTCGATCCGCAGGCTTGTTCGATGACCGGATCTACCTGGCTTCCACAACCGCGGTGGCGGCGGTTGCCACGGTGGCGCAATGGAACCTGCCGACCATGACGGCAGCGACGATCGACCAGGCGCTTCGGGAGATGTTCGAGGCGGAGCTGCTCTATCAATCCCCGGTCGCTTTGCAGTTCCGTGGCCAGTACGGACCCGATCGGCAGGTGCGGTTGAACTGCTGGGGACGGCGTTTGGCCGACCGAATCACCCAGCGGCGCGGCGTGATTCGCGATCACGCCGAGTCCGCCCGCACCCGCATCCGCGCTCACCTGTCGGTTCACCGTGATGTATACGACCAGCACATGACTGTGCTCGCACATCTGCAGCAGCAACCACCGGGGGCGGCATGGCGCTCGGCTGAGCAGTTACCGGTAGGGGTGTTGTGTTGAGCAACCCCCGCCACACCGATGACAGCCGATCACGAACAACAGAGGTGTCATACCGACGGTGTGGTGTCGGCGGCGCAATCGCAGTGATCACGGTTGAATCGTCGGATGGAGCAGATGCGAGATCAGCCGCGTGAGCGCGCGAACCGAACGTCGGTGCCCCGCGAGGCCGCGGTCGGGTTGGTGCGTGTGGTGATCGTCGGGGCATGGGGGATGCTGGCGCTGCTGGTGGTGTTGTTTTGGATTTCGGATTGGTGTGAGTCGGTACGGGAGTTCGCTGCGGTGCGCGTCGGTTCCCGGCCGGCGGACGCGGCGCTGCCGGTCGCCGAGGCACGCGAGTCGCTGATAGGCACGCTGATCGTGGTGGTCGTGCAGGCCGTCGTCATCGCGGGGATAGTGGTAGCGGTCCCGCGGCTGCGGGCATCACATGTGTTGCACAGGTTGGCGGTGCCGTCGGAGTCGCTGACCAGGCGTCGGGTGTACTCGGCGGCGATGTTCGCGGCGGCGGGGTTGATCGGAGCGCAGGTGTTCGCCGAGCCGGGGGCCCCGGTCCGGCCGGGAGGGATCGGCACGGAAGCGGCCGCACGTCATCTGGCGGAGATTCGCGCTTTGCTGGCCGGGTGTTTGGAGGAACCGTTCTTCTCGATGCTGCCGGTGCTCGGTCTGGCGTTGCTGCCGATCCGGTGGACTCGCGGGCTGCGGGGGCGTGGGGCGTTGATCGTCGCGGTGGTCGTCTCGGCGTGTGGGCGAGCTGCGTTGCACCTGTATCAGGGTGGGTGGCCCGCGGCGGCCGCGCTGCTGTGGGGCGCGGCCGCGGTGTATGCCTACTACCGGTACCGATCGATCATGGGTTTGATCGGGGCGCACACGTTGTGGAATCTGGTCGCCGTGACGCAGTACGGCGGATCGCATATCGCTCAGGTCGTCGCAATCGGATTCGCGGTATTGATCGCGGGATTCGGTGTGGAAGTGACGTGGCCGAGGATGCGCACGGCACCGGCAGACGCGCAGCCTCCTGTCGGGTTGTAGAGCAACGCGTGTGCTCGGCCGGGAGATGGTGCTGCTCAGCCTTGAACGACGAGTCTCAACTTGCTACGAACAACGCCGCACTGGGTCGTCCAGGGCTGCCCGCCGTCGACTGCCGCGCCGGAGAGGATGGTTTCGTGGTCGATGAGGACCCCGATGGTGCGGACGTTGCGGGCGAAGTAGTCGGCCTTGCGGTAGGCCGCAGTCAGGCGCCGTCGCAGGAGGTTGACGTAGTCAGCGTGCTCGACAGGTCCCGATGCCCCGCATACAGGGCGATGTCCTCGATCTCCATCCAGCACGCGCCAGATCGGTCAGGCGCATGTGCCGGAACGTATGTGTCCGAGAACTGCGGCACTTTCGCCCGGGCCGCGATCCCTCGACGACCTTCAACCGGGCCGACAATCCGATCGGCTTGCCGCGATTGCGGCGGGAACTGCTGCGGAACAACGCACCGGTGATTCGGCCGAAATTCTCACCACGCTGGCGAAGTTGAACGTGTTGCGGTCGGCGCCGAGGTTGCGTGGTTGTGTGGCGGCGAACTTCACGTAAAGCAGCCCTATGCCCGCCGGGGTGGACGCGAGGGCGGCCACCGTCGGTGTGTCCGGCCCGGCTCGCCTGTCCGGGTGTGCCGAAAGGCGTGTTCGGGTTCGTCAGATTCGTTGTCGTTGTCATCACTTCACCTCCTCTCCCGGCAACGGGTCTGCCACCTGATCGCGGTCGGCGGACAGGTGCTGGGCGGCCGGTATACAGTCGCCGGGAAGAGGCTGAGCGCCGGCCAGGACACGAACTATGTTGTCGCACAACACATCGGCTACTGCGACGTTGGCGTCGCGGGTACGTCCGGCGATGCCGGGCACGTGAACAATGTTGGCGCAGCGCAGTATCGGATCGGTGGACGGGACCGGTTCGCGGTCATAAACATCTGTGGCCCAAGCCAACTCGCCGCGCAACGCGCGGGCACGCACTGCGGCGAGGTCGATCCCTGTGTGGTTGACCGTGACCACGAGTGCCCGGCGTGCCAGTCGTTCGACCATTTTCGCGTCCAGTCTCAGCGAGGGGCCACCGCTGGCGACGACGACGATGTCGGCGACCGAGGACACTTCGTCGAGCTCGATGCGTTGTACACCCAAAGCAGTGAACTCGTCATCGCCAGCGTTCGGGTCTACCGCCCAGACGGTGGCGCCGAACGCCAGGCATTGCTGGGTGATCTTCGCCCCGACCGGATCCAAGCCGAGCACCACAATGTGTTTGCCGTTGATCGTGCCGTTGACGTAGCCCGCGTGGTCGACGAACTGCCAACTCGGGTGCGGCCACGCCTGGGCCCCTTGCGCCACCATTCTGGTGTGCCAGCGCGGCAGTTGCCGCAGTGCACAGAGCATCAGCGCCATCGCCAGCTCCGCCTGCGACTGGCTACGTCCCCGCGTGCCGACGACGAGGGGAATGTTGCGTGCGGCCAGTTCTGGCGCGACCGTCAATGCCGCCCCGCCGGTCACTGCGGCCAGCACCGCCAGCTCACGCAGTGCCGCGATGTCGTCGGGTTCCGGCTCGATACCCAGCACTACCAACGCCGGAACCTCAGCGACACCGGGCAGGTCTCGAATCCGATTCCCTTGGTCCAGACTGACCCACATCACCGTCAGGTCCCGGCTAGTCAGGCCCCTGCACAGAGCATCGCGCAGGTAAGGCCATTTAGCTTGCAGATAGCCGTCGTCGACCACCAGTACATCCGGTGTGTCCAGCGTCGTTGCTTGCAACATTCGAGGGCTCTCCCTTACCGATCCTGTATCGAGCAGTGCTGCTCGAGGCTGGTTCCACATCGCCGAGGTTGAACGGGGGGCGGTTGGTGTTGGATTGGTTGTGATTGCTCGACGGGCACGGGGGTCATCGCAGCCTCCCGACCGCTGCTCTGCAGCTGACTTCCGCCGCTTGCGGTGGCTCCCATCCGTGCTGCTGCGATCGAATCCGATTCAGCTCGCCTTCTGGGCGCCAGCGATGCGGTGCGACAAGACCGGGCTCCAGGAGATCGCATCCGGCCAGAAGGCCAGCAATCTCGCTGCAGGTGCGCGGCCGGAACATAATGCCTCTATCGCCGTAGATTTCGGCGACGCGAGCAGTGACGTCATCGGTGACGTGACTGAGCACCACATACGATCCGGCAGGCAGCGACTTCGTCAGCGCGTCGAGGACCGCCCAAGGGTCGTCGATGAACTCGCATACGAATCCCAGGCAAATCGCTATCGGCTCATCAGGAATCATGATGTCGCGGATGCTGTCGATGATCGTGGCGGTGTCGGTCAGGTCGGCGCGGTTGAAGTGGGTTCGCGCGGCTTTGGCCAGCAACGCGTGCCCGTGCGCGGCGACCACTGGGTCGTTGTCGATGTACAGGGTGCGCGCGGCCGGGTTGGCTGCCTGCGCGACTTGGTGCAGATTCGGCTCGCAGGGATACCCGCTGCCCAGCTCAACGATCTGGCGGACTCGATGTTCGGCGACCAGGCAGTGCACTGCGCGGACCAGGAATCGTCGGGCAGCGCGTGCGACCATCGCGAACTCGCTGACATCCTCGACGAGCCTTTTGCCAGTTTCCCTGTCGACCATGTAGTGGTCTTTGCCGCCCAGCAGATAGTCGTGGATGCGGCCGCTGGCCGCGGGCTCAGCGGAGTGCTCGCTCTGCTCGTTCATCAGCGCACCCCGATCCGGGCCGCCCGGACCGCTGGGGCGATGGTTCTGTCGCCGGGGTGGCGGGTGATCAGCGACGGGTCGTAGCCCATGCCTGCCTGCAGCACGTGGCGCATCACCATGACAACCCAGCTCCGGAATCCGGAGTAGTCAGCGGTTGTGGACATCCGCAGGCGTATCCCGTTGGGGTCCAGAAGCATCCGCGCGTCCGGGCTGATGGTGACTGCTTCGGTGTCGAACTGCACGAACGGCAACCCCGCGGCCGCGGCGATCGCCAACGGGTCCGCTGCTATGGATCCGGTCTGTTCGTGAGCGAACCATCGGCTGTATCCCTGAGCGAGGACTCGCGCCCACCTCGGTGCGGTGTGTGCGCTCAGGAGCCGATAGATCTCGTTGTCGGCGCGAATCTCGATCTCTTTGGCGAGGGAGATGTCTGATGTCACCAGCGACATCGTCAGCTCCGGCGCTGTGAGCACCACTCGCGCGCTGTGCGGATCGATGCGCAGGTTGCGCGAGGCCTTTTCGGGGGTGCGGTAGGAGACAGGGGCACCCATCTGGGTGATGACCAGCTGGCGGGCCAGGTCCGGCTCGCAGGTGACCAGTCGCGCCAAGTTCGTGAGCGGACCGTGCCCGATCCAGGCTGCTCGGGGATGCTCACGCAGCACCGTACGCACGGCGTCTCGCACAGATCCGGTTGTCTGCGCCGACGTCGGCGCGACCCCTGCGGGAACCAGCCCCTCACATACCCATCGGGATTCCGCTCCCTCGATCTCCGTGCCGGCGATGACACGCACACCGGTCCGCCCGCACAGATTCAGCACGTATCTGGCCAGCCGCGCGCGTTGGCCACCGCCGAACTCATCGGAGGTCACGACCAGCCGCACCGGCAGCGTGGCAGCTGCGATGACCAGTGCAAGCAGGTCGTCTGGTCCGTGGCCGAGGTCAGTGCAGATCACGGTCGGCAAGCGTCCGATCACCGTCATAGGTCTTGCGCTGCTTGTCTTTTCGATCAGCATCGGTGACGTCCTCGCAGGATGGGTTGAAGAGCCGTTGGCAGGGAAGGGTTTTCGTCGCTAGGTCCAGGAGGTCGTCGATTGTGACCTTGACCGCGAGGCCGAGCTGGACAGCTTCGGTGGCGAATATTTGAGCGACGGTGGAATCAGCGCGGTAGTGCTGGAGTGGCATCCCGTGAACCCCGAACTCAACAGCCACGTGACAGACGGTCATGGGAGATCACGACCGTGCCGTGCCGGACTCGAGGAGTAGGCCCGAGGCGGTGGCGGGCTGGCTGCAACGCGTGAGCAGCTTCGTCGTCCACGGTCTGGCGGCTGGGGACGCTGCCGCCAGACCGTGGATGTGCGCCGATGCGATCGCGGCCATCATCGACTCCTGTTCGTTGGTTCACTGCCGCCTCGACGCGGCTGCGCGGCACACAGCTGCGGTGTGAGGTCTGGTTGGCGGTGGTGCTCTAGGGGGACGAAGTCTGCGGGCTCCGCGGGGGTGGGTCTGCGTGGCCAGTAGCCGGGATTGTCGGCGGTCCATACGTCTGCATGGCACCGCAGCGCGTGCAGCCAGCCAGGCTGGATGTTCGCGACCGACGGCACCAGGACCGCGTTCGAACCGTCGTCGGGCAATGCCGCCAGCAGCAGGCAGAACTCCCGAGCGGTGTGGGTGTGTATGACTTGGCCGGAGGCCAGCTCGACCCCGATCTTTTCGGCGAGCGCCTGCAGTTGATCGGCGTGATCGGCGGCGGCGCCTGTGGAGCCGGATCGATCGTTTCGCACGATCGCGTACGCCAAGCGTTGGTTCATGGTTCGCTCCGCAGTTCGCGCCAACGCTGCAGGGCATCGGCTAGTTCGATACGGCTGACGTCGGTGGGCTCGGTCGTTGTGGCGGTCTCGGCAACAGGTAGCGGCAGAGCGCAGCGGGTCAGGGTTCCGCGCGGGTGGGAACAGCGTGTGAAGTCGCCGCCGGGTCGGACGGCGCAGATCGCCTGCACGGCTTCGCTGACCGGTTGGCTGGCGTGGTGTCGGGTTTCGTCGATCTCCACCACCAGCAACGACGTGTCGGCGGACAGTCGAATCGTCAATGTGTTCGGCGGCGCCGTCGGGTCGGCTGCTGCGGCCTTGACTGCGTCACCGACGAGCTCACCCAACAGGATGCTCACCGGGTCCACGAGGTCACCCAGCCCGGCCCGGCTGAGCCGATGCCGGGCACTGTGCTGGGCGATGGTGACCGCGATCCCGTTGGCGTCCACCCGCCACTCCCCCAGCCACCCAGTTCGCGCCTGACGTGGGCGCGGAGCTGTCGGGGTCGGGTCGAGATAGATCACGCTCACGGCCGGGCGAATCGCTGTAATCCTGCGCAGGACAACGGCTTCCGGAACGCCGAACCCACCGAAATGCGCGGGTGATGGCACGAACAGATAGCCGCCCCGAGCGCCATCCAACTTGCCAAGCAGCGACCACAACGCCGGAGTAGACGGCGGGCTGCCGATCACTCGACGGAGATCCAGATGCTTTCGCTGCGCCAGGCCTTGGATCTGATCGGTGAGATTCAGCTCCTCAACGAGACCCCACAGCACCCCCACCGCTGAGCCCGATTCACGGAACACGTTGCCGCGCACGCTACCTCCGTACGATGCGGCCAGCTCTTCGAGCTCAGCAGACACAGCGGCCACACGAGAATCACCGACCAACCGCACCTGCAGATAGGCCCACATCGTCATCGCGATTCCTCGAACGCAGAGTCAACGACCACGCGTTGGGGAAGTTGGACAACACCGTGCGGCTCGACGAGCCTTCGGAAGATTCGAGCACCCTGGGCTCGGGGCAGATGGATCCGATCAGGCGTGGCAAAGCTGCTGAGCCTCAACGGATCCGAGATCCAGTACTGGTTGCCGCCGCTGAAGCCCGTCAGGGTCGTGGACTGGCGGGAACCTAGGTGTACGAACATCGGTTCCGGCCTGGATACCCCGGCCATGGAACACAAGCCGTACTGACCGACCAACATCAACGTCGACACACCGGAGGACACGCCAGCCAAAACGGGTTGGTGGCGCGCCTTGTTCACGAAGCCGGGACGCATGACAAGCCCGCCATTCGTTGCTAACAGCAGCATGGTTCGTCCGAACGGCGTGACGACTACGGATGGATCCATGCCCATTCGGCAGTGCGCACATCGCTCGGCTGCGTCGTCAACGCCACTTGCGGCTGTTGCAGCACAGGTTCCCCAACCGCAATAGCGGAATCTATAGCTCTCACTAGGCATTTCGCACTCCGTCGGATCTCCCGACCGGCCGTGTGTGGAGGGCCGGAGCCGCAGCTCCAGTCAAACATGCCTACCATCAATCTGCAAGGCGTCAGATATACAGTAGGCAGATAGACAATAGTCAGATGGCTTGCCGTCACTGTGACGTAGCGGGAACCTTGGCCAGTCAAAATGACTGGTACTGTCTGACCAAGCCGATCGAAAGGGCGATTCAGATGGTCGGGAGCAGTGGCTCGGCGATGGCGCGACGACAGCTAACTCGCCTACTCAAGCAGCTGCGTCGAGACGCTGACATGAAGCTGGACGACGCCGCGGAAGCGCTGGAGTGGTCCGAGTCGAAGCTGTCACGGATCGAGGCAGGCAAGAACGGGCTACGCGCACTCGATGCCGCCGCGATGTGCAATCTGTATGGACGCCCGGACATGGCCGAGAAGATGGGGCGCTTGGCGAAGAAGGCCAACAGCAAGAGCTGGTACGCGCAATACACCGATGTCATCCCAGAGTGGTTCGACCTCTACATAGGCCTCGAAGGCTCCGCAGACCAATTCCGCTGGTATGAAGACGTGTTGGTGCCTGGGATGCTCCAGACCCCTAAATATGCCCGATCGCTAATCAGTACGGGTCAACCGAACATCACCGACGCCGAGATCGACCGACGCGTTCAACTCCGCATTGAGCGACAGTCGCTGCTCACCCGCGATTCGGACCCTCAGCACTGGCACTTCGCGTTGGACGCGCCGATCCTCCATCGACCAATTGGAGGAGGCCAGGTAATGGCCGACCAATTGACACGTCTGCTCGAAGTTGCTGATCTGCCGAACGTTCACCTCACTGTCGTGCCATTCAGTGCGGGTATGTTTCACGGCGTCCTAAGTGGCTCGTTTGTCTTGCTTGATTTCCCGCCAGACGACAACGGAGAGCCAGCCGAGCCAGCAACGGTATACGCCGAGGGCTTCACCGGCGCTCTCTACACCGACCAGGTCGACGAGGTCGAACGATATCGCGCCGCCTTCGAAGCGACCTGGAAAGCCGCCCTGGATCCTGCTGCGTCCAGGACCGCAATTGAGAAAGCAGTAAAGGAGATGAGAAAGACATGACCGCCAAACCCCAGTGGCGCAAATCCAGCTACAGCAACGACCAAGGAAATTGCGTCGAGGTCGCGATGCTCACGCATGGGATGATCGGCGTGCGCGACACCAAAGACAACGGAACGGGAGCCATTCTGACATTTACTAGACCAGAATGGGAGGCATTCCTCGAAGGGGTGCGCGACGGCGAGTTCAACCCCTCGTAGCTGACGCCAAACAAACCCGTATGTCCCAGCAACCCGGCCCGGTTGCTGGGACATACGCTTGTTGGCGCAAGACGCCAACCCCAGTAGCATGATGTAGTTTACCGTAAAATCAGATAGCAACCACAAGACCGGTCGGACCGCATGCGGAGCCACACGACCCACGAAGCCAAAATCGTCGCAGCCGGAGACGATGTCACCCCTTCACCAGGCTCAAATCCCAACTCCTGACCTGCCCCCGGGACGAACCTGCGCCCCGATGCAGGTGCCCGTTGACGAAATGGGGTTTTCGACCCGTCCGCAGAGTCCCAGCGACATGCCATGTCCTAGGAGCAGTGGCCAGGAGGTCTGGTATAGGAAACTCTGCACTCCAATACCACCTCCGCTGAGCGGGGCTGAAGCTTCAAAAGACCCACTCAAAGTCGCGCTGAATAGGCGGAAGTAGTCGCAGCATCAGTCGCCAATTGACGCTGGCGGTTTTGCCCCCGTCGCTCACCTCCACAGAGCTAGCCAGAGCGACTTTGAGGGGATCCGGCGACCTGTCACCAACACCAAAGGTCTCCTCAAAGAACACTCCTTCAGCTGGGTCCCCTCTCGACGTCCACGCAGCCACAGTCCGGATGGAGAACCGCCTTACCAGACTCTGGACAGTCCCAGCTCGTTTGGCAGAGGAGTCCAGTCGATGGTCGATGTCGAGGACGAAGACGACATCAGGGAATCCGAACAACCGCGGCCTCGGTGGGCGTCCATCCAGCGAGTGGCGTTGCTCGCCGTGTTCGTGGTGGCGCCGGCGGCGTTCGTGATCGCTGTGGTGTCGATGCTGTGGGGAGTGGAGCGGCGGCGAGTGCGGACAACCTGGTGGCTTGCCTGGGCTGGTGTAGCGGCAGCGGTTGGGCTCATGCTCGCAGGCTCGTCACAGTGGTGGCTGCTTTTGCCGCTGCAACTGCACGGCTACCTCGCTCGGAAGTTCTTGGGTGACAGGGTCTTCCAGGCCGCGCGCGGCAGCAGCGTGGAGATCGCGAACAACCTGCTCACAAGCGACCTACTCCACGCTGCCGTCGGCCAGCTCGTGTTCGGGGCACCTGTCGCGTTCCTGTTCACCGCTATCTATGTCCAATTCCGTCGGTATGAGCGCGCCCAGCTCGGAAAGCTCGAAGGGGCAGAGTATTCCAACCATCGACCCGTCGGAGTGCTCGACCGCCTACGCACCCGACGCAACAGGACCAAGATCCGCTGCGGCGCCCACACGACCGCCAGCCAGACACCCGGCGACGGCACCGTCGCCGTCGGTGTCGGCACCTACGGCGCGGTCGCGACGCTGGCGTTGCGGTCACTGATCGTCGCGTTCCTGATCCTCGGTGTACCGCGCTCCGGCAAAACACGGCTGGCGAACTCCGTAGCCTCCCAACAGGTCCGCGTTCTCGGCGGCGGTGCACTCATCATCGATCTCAAGGGCGGTGACGACATCCCCGCCTATTGGGGACAGGTCGCGCTCGAGGAGAACCGCACCTTCCACCACTTCACCTTGAACGAGAAGTCCGGTGGCCGATACAAACGACCCCACCCATACGCCAGCCCCGCACCCGCGTTCTACGATCCGCTGACCCGCGGCAACGGTGACAGCAAAACCAACATGCTGCTCAACAGTGTCGACCGTGACGGCGACGCGGCCGCCTACCTGCGCACCGCCGAGGACATCGTGATGCTCGGCTTCGACATCGCCGACCTCACAGGCCTTTCCGCAGGCAAGGGAGGTTTGGAAACACTGGCCCGCATGCTGGACCTGGACACCCTTGACCGGCAGGCCTCCACCCTGACCGTCGACGCGGTACTCGCCGCGCACCCGCACATGAGCGAAGCCGACGCACGGCGGCGAGTGAGCGACCTGCAGCAGCGGGTACAGGAAATCGTGGGCAAGTCCAAACGCAACGACCTGCTGCGCGGCGCGGTCACCGACTCCCGCACCACGGTCTCTATGTATGCCAACTCCAGCGCGCTCGGCGGCAGACTACGGCCTGGACACGGCCCCGCCGACACGATCGACTTGGTTCGAGCGATCCTGCGCAACGAAATCGTCGTGTTCTCCCTACCAACAAACGACTACCGGACACTGTCGGTATTGGTCGCGACCATGGTGTTGCTGGATCTACAGAACGCGGCATCGACGTTGCGGCGCAACATCATCGACGTCCGCCGACTCACCGGTGACACCTCCCTCAGCGCGGGCACAACTCCGTGGAACCCGTTCACCGTTCAAGTCGAAGAGTTCAGCTCGCTGAAGTCGCCAGCCGCCGCAGCCGCGCTGCTCGGCCTGCTCAACAAGGCCAGCGATGAAGGCCTTAGAACTATCGTGTCCTCCCAAGGTGTTTCCGACCTGGTCGCGATCGACGGCACCGGCGTATGGGCCAACCAAGCGCTGGAATCCTTCGGCACCCTCGCCAGCTTCCAACTTGGCCCCGCAGACGATGACGCGATCATCACCGCGTTCGGTGGACAGGTCGACAAGATCAAACCTCGCGTCAAGCACACCATCGACACCGGCGGCCGCTTCCGGCTCCGCGCCCGAGCGCGGTCGATGAACGCAGGCGTCACCGACACAGTCCGCGAAACCCGAGTCCCCGCAGGCGTGCTGCAGGCGTTGGTGTCCGACTCGGCGACCGATCACCGCGAGTTCGTCCTGATCACCAAAACCCCGACCCTGTCCGCGACCCACACCGTGCCTGAAGGCCCCAACAACTGGTACGAGAAGCTGCGCCTGGTGACCGTGAAGGAACCGCCATACCGGCACGACTTCTTCGCCGATCCACACGAGGTCGAGCACGCTCAGACCCGACGCGAAGAAGTCATCACCGCACTCGAACACTCCCTCCGCACCAATCCCACACTCGCGCACGTCCTCGCCTGCGACACCCCAACCGACCTCGCCGCCATCGACTCCCACCCAACCGGTCACGACCCGGCGCTCAGCGCGGCAACCGATCCCTGGGCCACCAGCCCACCCAATGCGCTGCCGTCGACGGCGCGCTCCGGCGCAGCGACCCCAAGTACCGAGGACTGGGACACCAGCTGGGACGAACCCGGCAGCGGCGACCTGCACAAACCGGTTGATTCGGTGGTGGAGAACCCCACGCCTTCAATAGACCGCAGCCCACCGATGTCCCGCGACGACTACATCGACGCCACCGAGCTATAAGGCGACCGCCACATGCCCAACCCACCGCCTCCCCCACCGCCGGGATACCGGCCCGCACACCCGCGCCCCTCCCCCGCGCCAGATCCGCCCGCGACACCGATTCGCAACCCCGATGCCGCAGCCGCCACCGCTCGACAATCCCCCGACGACGCAACCAGCAGCACCCGGCAACCGAAGTCGCTGCGCCACAGCACAACAACCGCGACTCCATCAGCAGCTACCCCAGCGCCGAGGCCGCCGCGGTTGTTGCGCCTGCGGACACTTCGCAGCTTCCGGGCGACAACCCGCCCCGTCGACACAGAAGCAACTGCTGACCTGATCGACGACTTCGATGTCCCGCCCCCCGGCGGCCGACCCTCGACCGGTCGAAGCCGCCAAGCCGCAATGAGGCTCGGAATCCCCGTAGCGGTCCTGGTCGCGGTAGGCGGCAGCCTGTTCACCTGCGGAGTGAACACCGGGAGCCACCGTGTGCCCGCCGCAGGCGCGATCTCCCAGGAAGACGCACTGAGGTTCCGGTTGTCGACCTTCCCCGCGGACACCGCCGCGGTCTTCGCGCGCCGCTACCTGCAGACCTGCCTGACCCACCCCGCCGCCTCCGACCTCGCCGCCGCCCGCGCCCGCCTCGCGCTGCTCACCCAAATGGCCACCGGCGGCACCGATACCGGTTGCGGATACACCGACACAGCCTCCTCCGCCGCAACGGCACCACGATCGATCGAGTTCACCGGCCAGTTCCGCACCGCTCAAGGCTACGAATCAGGTGCTGCCGCGTTCCTGACGTTCCAGGTCGCCTATGGCGACGACCGCCTCGTCAACGCCGTCCTCCCCATATGGGTGAATGACCGCGCCAACCCCACCACGATGCGGATCGTCGGCTCCCTCGGGTTCATGCCGGTCACCACCCTCGGCGCACCGCCCGCCTTCACCGAAACCCGCACCAAAGACCCGACATTGGCCTCCCGGCTGTCCTCGTCGGTATTGCAACCGTTCCTCACCGCCTGGGGCGCCTCCGACACCCAACAACTCGGCTTGGTGCTGACCACCGACGCCACCGCCACAGCGAAAACCGGTCTACGCGGCCTGTTTACCGACCCCACCGTCGGCACCGTCACGGTATTCACCGCCCGCTCCGCGGAAGGGTCGGCCGATATCCGCTACAGCAACGGTGACGAAGTCATCGCCCAAACCAGCGTCCAGTGGACCAACACCACCGCGACCGTGACGAAACAGTCCGCCGTCTACCAAATCCGGCTACGTCAGGTCCAAGGCAAATGGGCGGTCCTCGACATCACCGGCTCCGCGATCGACCCCACCGGCGGGCCCGTGCAAACCCAAGCCAACCCGTCAACCACGACCGGCAAACCATCTACCGCCCCCACCACAACGACTGGCACGATCCCCGCCCCCACACTGCCCGCCCCAGGGAACTAACCCCCTACGAACTTAAGGACCACCGTTCATGGCCTACGAACCCGTCATCCTCGCCGCAGAAGGCTGGGACGGCATCACCAACATGATGAACTCCATCAAGATTCCCGCCACCACTCTCGGCATCAGCACCCTCACCGTCCTCGGGGTCGTCCTCGGGATCAAGGCCGGCTTCCGCGGCAAAGGCAACATCCGCGAAGTCTTCCAAGAGCTCGGCATATGGGGCTTCTCAGCTGTGTTTCTCGGCCTGGCCAGCTTCGCACCAGCCATCCTGGTCGCCATCGGCACCCAGATCGGTAACAGCTCGAATGGCGGCCCTGGGGTCAGCAACGTGCAGGGGCAGTAGTTCGTGGTGTCTGAGGATTCGAAGATCATCAGCGTCGACTACACCGACTTGTTCCGGCACAGGAGCCGCTCCTACACCTTCGACGATATTGCGATTCCGGTTGGTGTCGACTGGGTTGGGTTCGCCTGGGGTGCCGCCGCTGGTGCTGCGGTGGCGGTCGGGTCGGCGGTGTGTCTGAGTCTGGTGGGGTTCCCGTGGTGGATTGGTGTGATGCTCGGCGTCGCCGCGGCGGGGGCGGTGTATGCGATGGTGTCGACTGATAGTCGGGGGAAAGTGTCGCCGGTCGAACGGTTGTTCCTGTTCTTGGATTATCACCTGCGGCAGCCGCGCAGGTTCGACGGAACCGGCTCCGATGATGAGCCGACCTATCTGCATCTGCAGGTGTTGTTGTGGCGGCCGGGGTGGATGCCGGAGTCCGACAACGACTTTCCCGAGCCCGCGCTCTACGGCATCCGCGTTGTGGAGCGTTGAGGTGCTCGTTGTCGTTTTGATGCTGATCGGTGTGGTTGCTGTGCCTGCGGCGTATGTGATCAGCCGATCGCAGGGACAGAGGCGGGAGCGGCTGCTGCTGAACCCGGCGAACCGGCAAAAGCGGGTCCGTGAGACCACGCAGGCGCTGCGGCTGCCGTACCGGTATGCCGATGACCAGCTGTTCATTAGCGGTAACGCGGTGTGGACGGGGGTCAAGTTGGCGGGGACCACCGATGAGTACCTCACCGACGAGGAGAAGGCCGACGCGGCGGCCGCGGTCGCGGGTACCTACAACGCGTTGCTGGCGGTGTTCGACGGGCAGCCGGTGCACTGCCATGAGGTCATCCGCTATCGGCCGTCGTCGGCGGAGCAGTGGGCGCGAATGTATATGCGGTCGTTGTGGCATCCGACGCGACTGTTCCGGCAGTTGATCGGGCAGGTGTCGGCGTTGTTGGAGGAGTCGACTCCCGAGCGGGTGCGGTTCTTGATGGTTCGGTTGGGTGATTTCACTGCTGAGTCTGTGCCGGATCCGTTGTCCGCGATCGCTTCTACGATCAGCGGTGTCGCCGACGAGCACTTCCGCAGGGCGGATCTGGAGCCGTTCCGGGATCGCGCGGAGCGGGTGCATGGGCAGCTGGCGGTCTTCAATGCCACACCGATGACCCGGGGTGATCTGATTTGGTTGATCCGCAAAACTGTTTCGGGGCACCGGTTCCCGGCTGAGGAGCCGATCCTGTCGTCGAAGCCGGTGCGTAACGGCTTTTTCGACATGGCGTTGAACGTGCACGGCCGCAACGGGCACGACTATCTCGAGCTGTTTGATTCCGACCCCGACACTGGTGCCACTCGGTCTTCGTTCACTGCGACGCTGGTGGTGGCGGAGGCACCGGCGGAGACCGAGTTCAACCCTGCGTACTCGTGGGGTCCGCTGCTGGCCAGGCATGCGCGGCAGGTGGAGCTGTCATGGCGGTATGAGCTGATTCCCGCCGAGCTGTTCAAGGACCGCGCTGTCGAGGTGGCGAACAACATCAAAGATGAAGCGCAGGACAGGCTCAAAGGGCGTGCCGGACGGGATTCGTTCTTCGCGTCCAAGGACGAGCGCGCCGATACGTTGCTCGAGGACACCGGCCGCAATCCGCAGCCCGCGATGATCGGGCGTCTGCGGTTGGTGCTGTCGGCGCCGAGCCCTCGGGAGCTGGCGATGGCTGAGCGCGAAGTGCGTGCGGTGATGGGCGAGATCGTGATGGTTCGACCACCGCGCGTTCAACGTCCGCTGTTGATGGAGCAGTTCCCGGGAGATTTCACCGGCCGGATCATCGGTGGGTTGGTCGCTGCGCGCGGTGGCGGTGTCGCGATCGGTGAACGTACCACTGATCTGTGGGCGCCTGCGGTGGCTCGGTTGGACTCCGAGATCCGGGTCGGTGATTCGATCAGCATGCACAAAGGGCGCCCGCGCGGCACTCGTGGGTTCCCGATCGGATGGACTTACGCGCACGGGTTGCCGGTGCATTTCATGGCTCATTCGCAGGTTGCGCGTGACCGAGGCCCCGGCATCGGGGTCATCGGCGCCTCGGGTAGCGGAAAGAGCACGTGGGCGTTGCTGACGTTCTTCTGGGAGTCGGAGTCCGGGGTGCAGTGCGTGGCGCTGGATCCGAAGAACGATTTCGAGAAGTTCTGCTACTACTTGGCGTTCGGGCATCAGGTGATGCATCCGGATTTTCAGGCCGAGGCCCAGGCAGGGACGCTGGGGCTGGAGGGGTCGCGGTTCCAGCCGGTGAACAAACAGTTCTGGGCGGACACCACCATCGTCAATTTGACCCGGGGCGTCGCTGGTCAACTCGATGCTTGGTCGATCCACGGCAACTACGCCGAGGCCGAAGAGCTGGCGCGAGGGCAGCTCGAGATCTTGTTTCCGCACGCTGAGGACCGCGCCATCGTGGAGCAGGGTCTGGTCGCGATGCGTGAGCATTGGGAACGTCAGCAGGCAGGCACGTTGATTGATGGCGAACCGATTACGCCGTGCCTCGGGGCGGTCGTGGAGTTCATCGGGGCCGCGCGCGCGGAATATCAGGCGATCTGGGACGACAATCGCGGTGTCGCGGAGAAGAAGGAACTCGAGCGGTTCGACCGCGTGTTGGATCGATTCAAACGTGCTGCTACCACGCAGTATGCGAAGTTGATGATCGGTGATGGCACCCGTGTCGATTTGGGTGATATGTCGCGTCGGCGGGTGGTTTTCACGCTGCATGGATTCAAGCCGCCCGTGTCGCAGGATCCCGCCCACTGGAGCGAGGGCGAAAGCAACGCCGCCGCATGCATGTTCACTGCGCTGACCTTGGTCAATGCGCTGTTCGACGACAGCATGCGACCGAACCCTGTCACGGGACGTCCGGGAGTTCCGCCGCGGTCGTTGTTTGTCGATGAGGCCTACATGATCGCGCGGTTGCCGCGCGGCCAGGCGGTGATATCGATATGCCTTCGCCAGGGCCGGTCGTTGAAGTTGACGGTATTCGTCCTGTCGCAGCAGGCTTTCGACATCCAGATGCTCGAGCAGCTCGCGCGGGACGCCGGGGACGTGGATGTCAATCAGTTCGGCACGGTGCTGGTGTTCCAGCAAAAAAGCCTCGCTGAAGCGCTGCAGGCTCTGGCGTTGCTTCGGGACACGGGAACCACGGACAGAGACCAGGTTCCGGCGGAGATCCGGGCGCTGGCACGCAATCTGCGCGAAGAGGGACCGGCGGGTGGGCTGTTGCGTGGTGGTGTGTGTGTCATGCGTGACGCGGACGGTCGCGTCGCGACCGTCGCAGTGGATCAGATGTTCCACGAGTTGGCGCGCGCGACGGAAACGAACGCGACCGAGCGGCCGACGGCGCAGTCGTTTCCGATCAGCAGTGATGGACGGGAGTGGGAGCTGGATCCGACCACGATGCTGGAAGTCCGCACTGGCGTTATCAGCAGCGTCGACGCTTCCGCAGCCAGCGGCGGCGACATCGATTACGACGCTGAGTGGTTGGCCTTCGCCGACCGCGGCGAGCACAGCAGCGAGGAATCCGATCCCGTGGTGTTGCCTGTGCCCGGCGATGAGATGTCGGGCAGCGAGGTGGACTGGTGAACACCACCGTAGGAACCCAGCCGTTCAGCGTGTGGCTCGGAAGTCATCGACGAGTTGCGTACCAGCACTTCATCATTGGGTTGGGGGGACTGCTCGCTGCGGTGACCGTCACGGTCAACCTGGGGTGGGGTTCGACGGCGGTGGTGGCAACGGCTTTGGCGGTGGTGGTCGCGGTTCGGGCGCTGTGGCGTTGGCACCGCGGTGTGGTGGTGTCGGCGGCATCGACGGTGGTCGCGTGGGCGGTGGTGTGGGTTTTCGGGATCGCCACCGATCCTGTGGACATGTGGATGGGCGGGTTCGCCTACTACGTTTCGTATCTGCTGGTCATCTCGGCGACCACTATGTCGGTGTGGGCGTCGCGCCGCAGCGATTTCGGTGTCGGTCGCACCGTGGTGCTGGCACATGTCGCGGTACTGGCGACCGTGCCCGCGCGTCTGATCGATCCGTCGCTGTCGGCGGCACCGGTCGGTGCGATGGTGCTGGCGGGTGTGGTGGTGTGGTGGCGGACCCGGCTGGCCCCGCCCGCAGTGGTGTCGCGTCGTCGAGCGCGGCGGATCGCTGACAGGGTCCGACGTGTGGTGTTCGCTGCGGTCTCGACGGTGTTGCTGGCGGCGGCGCTGATGTTCTCCTCGAGCGGGACCGCGCAGGCGATGTGGCCGTTTTCCATCGTCTCCAACAGCGTCTCCGACAGCGTGCACGACATGCTGTGCGGGGTGACCACCCCGAGTCTGGCGCCGAAGCCAGTGGGATCAGGGCCTGAATCGTGGTTCTCCAACCGCAATCTCGCCGGGGCCGCCGCTGGCGACGGTCACATCCCGGACAACGCCAAGGACGTCGTGCTGAAAACCGATGACGACATGTCCCGCTACACCTTGTACGAGATCGCTGGGCTGCGCGGGCTGGATTGGGTTGCGTGGCAGTACGATCCCGGCAGCAACAGCGCTAAGCCGGAGAACTGTTCGCTGTCGGCGTGGATGTGGACGATGGCGGGCAACGCCGTTCTCACTTTCAATCTGTATCTGCTGCAGGCGACGATCGCGCTGAAGGAGCTGTCGCAAAGCACCAATCCTGTTGCCTGGCTATACGATCGCACCGATTCCGCGGTGGCGAGCATGTTTGTGCGCGTGGTTGTGCCCGGCATGAGCATCGCGATGATCTTCAGCGCCATCGCGCTGGGGGTTGGGGTTGTCCGCCGCGGTGGCGCGGGCCGGGAAATCCTCGGCAAGCTTGGTGCCTCGATCGGGGTGATGGCGTTCGGCGGGTTCATGTTCGGGGGACTGTCGATGACCGACGCGGGTCCGTCGCTAGAGCGCCCCGACGGATCGGGGTTCTATACGGTCGCCTCGACACTGGACAGCACCCTCGGGCAGCTGAATTCGGCGATCGCGGCGGCGGTGCTGTCGAATATCAATACCGACCCCAACGACAACACCTTCTGCCGAATCCCGACCGGCAACGAGGAGAACCTCGGCCAGCGAGTGTCCTCCTGTGTTCTGGCGGAGACTTTGGCCTATCAACCGTGGGCGATCGGCCAGTTCGGCCCGGCCGGCACCAAACCGATCCCAGCCATTGCCGGTGACGGCACCACCGCCACCAAACCACCGCCACCGGTGACGCAGTCACCGCTGCCGATCCAAGTCGGTGACGGCTCATTGCCGTGCTACACGAAATTCGGTGACTGCCAAGACCTTCGCGCGTACCTGATCGCTCAGCAGGGCGGCCCATCGATCACCCAGCAGGTCAACAGCTGCCTCGGTGGCGGTAGCAACGGCTACACACGCGGCTACGCCGATGCGTGTATCCCGTATTTCGCTGTGGCGAAGCAACTTTCGACCAAAATCCGGGTGGCCGACAAGAATCAGAACAACACCGGCGCCGACTCTGATGCGCCGGTGACCATGTACACCGCCTACGCCGGCGGCGACGGACAATCACGGCTGACCCAGGCATCCTCAGCACTGGTAGGCACCATCGTCATCGCGATCACCCTGCTCACCCTCGCCGTCATCACCCTGGTGTGGCACATGGTGCTGTTCGCGCTGTTCATGCTCGGACCGGTCACCTTCGCGATCGGCTCGTTCATGGGAAAGACCCAAGTGGTGCGCACCTGGACGATCGACGTCATCCATACCTTCACCGCCCGAGCAACCTACTCGTTGGCGATGACACTGATCATCTACATCGTTTGTCTGGTCTTCCGCAGCCCCTCGATCTACGCCGGGATGAAGATCCTGCTGGTCGCCCTGATCCTGTACGGGTTTTGGAAACTGATTCATCGTATCGACGACTACATCCGTCCCGATGGTGGATCACTGAACATGAACGTCGCCGGGGCGGCCACTCAGCAAGTCAGCCAGGCTTCGCGGTCCTATCGTCGCAGTCGCGTCGCTCGCGAGCTTCGCCGTCAGCGACTCGGTGGCGGCCGCCGCCGAACGCCCGCTCTTGGGCGGCGCGTCACGGCCGCCGCGCGAAAGGTCGGCTCCGATCGGTCGCTGTGGAATGCCGGCAAGGCTAGTGCCCGAACCATCGGAGGCGCTGCAGTCGGTGCCGCAAACGCACTCGGCGGCGAGCACAAGGCGAACAACGAAGCGGCCCGCGAACTCGGCTACAGCAAGCCACGGATGGCCGCCAGGCGATTGGTCACCGGCGTCGGTGTCGGCACTCGCGGCGCGATCCGCGGCGGCTACCAGGGCGCACGAGGCAAGATGCCCACCTACCAGCGCGGATCGTTGCGCCCCGTCGACAGCGCGGCCGCCAAGGCACGCGAAGCCAAATTCCTCGTCGACTACCGACTTCTCGCAGCCAAGGAAGCCGCCAAGGAAGCCGCGCAGCGGCGCCTTCCCCGCAGTCCGGTGGACAAGCTCGCGGCCAGGAAAGCCGAGCAGGGCAAGTCCAGCCCACAAGGAAAGGACCAGTGACAGTGACCGGTTCGACGAACGACTCCTCCCCCTTCGAGCACATCGCACCCGACGACGATGCGGCCGCCATCGCCGACACGCACGCCGCACCCGAAGAAGACAGCACCGACGGAGTTGTCATCCTCGGCGATAGCGCCCACATCGTCGTTGACGATGAAACTGGCGAAGTCCGACTGTTGGTCCTGGTCGCCGACGATGAAGGCCTGAACGTAGAGGTTCATGTCCCCCTCGACGACCAAGCTATCGACGAACTCACCGCCGGAGTCCGAGATGCCCGCGACATTCGGTTGGCGGGCCGATCGGTTGAGTTCGAAACAGATGACCCTTACTTCGTTCGGCGACTCTCAGATCTCGTCGACGAGGACGAGCCCCGGCCGTGGGCCAGTTGGACTGCCGGGCGTCGAGGGGTCGATCCCGCAGGACTCACCGGACTCGGACCGAGTGCAGCGGCAGCGGTGTTGTGCGTGATCGTCGTAGTTCTGGTCCTCGTGAAGATCTTCTTCTAGGCCGAATCGAGTTCAAGGTGGCTACTGAACCCGATACCGTTGGACCTCCGCGTAGGCGGAGCGGCGGAAGGGGCGCCTCAGCAATGGATAGATACCGTCACACAGCACGGCTGACTGTTGCCGTCACAGCAATGTGTGTTCTCTTTGCAGGTTGCGGGAGCAGCTCCGACCCCAAAAACACAACCCAGCCGCCCCCCACCGCCGGCGCGACACCGCTGCCGTTGCCACCTTCACCAATCCAGTTGGACAACAAAGCATCCGAGGATGCTTTCGCCGCTAGCCTCACCAACGACCCATGCCCCAAAGCACTCTCGGATGCCGTCCTGAGCATCCTGCAGAGCTACCAACGGAAGTACCGCGCCTTCCCTGGAATCGACTGGTCGGGAATCACGGTCAGCGCAGCAAAGAGCACGTCAGCGGTGGGGATGCCGCAGTGCAACCTAGCTGTCCGAGGCGCAGATCCATTGGCGTCCATCAGCTTTGCTGCGACCACCGCCGAAGCGAACAAGCACCCCACCAGCGCCCTGAACATCTTCGATGTCGTCCGCCCGGCCGATCCATCAGTGCCAGGGCGTGCCGGAACGGAGCCAGCATGCGCGATCACGCAGGAGCTGCTACAGCGGCTCCGATCAACAGGCAAAACGGCCGTCTGGACAACCGAATTGAGGCCCCTCGACGACACCATCCAGGTCGCCAACAGCGGTCCCAGCGCCCTCGTCGCCGAGTGGAAGTCCCATCTCATTCGGATGCAGCGGCGCTGCGCGGACACCCGGTCGACGTCGGCCAGGCCAGGCGACTCCCCCGACTGGATCATTCAAGTCGACGCGTCGAACAGTGTCACCGACCCTGAAAGTACGCGCAAAATTCTCGGTGATGCCGCGGCCCACTTCGCGGAATGGATCAGCGGCAAACCAGTGAACCTGTGATCGTCATCAGGATGCGCCCTCGATGACCCGGGTGGTTCGGCAGCAGCGGCGTTCTCATCTCGTGGAGTCGATGCGGTCGACGCCACAGCGATGGGGAGCCACTGCCACGGCAGTGCACCATTGGTGAAACACTGCCGTCGCCATCCTGATAGCCCTGACCGGAGAGACCCACCCGATGATTCCCACTCGAATGCCCGATATGCACGACTCTCGTGACATCGATGCGCGTTCCGGCCCGGCCGCGAACCTGACGCTGGACTGGGATGTCGTAATCACCAACACGGCATGGCCGCAAGTGTTCGCGGGTCTCGAACCGGGCGGGAACCTTATCCAATGGGTGTGTCTGCATCCGCGTGCGGTTCAGATGCCGCACTGGCGACGCACCGCACGGCAGCTGCTGCTGTGGTACCTCGCCGGTATTCGCCGCCACGGCAGCAACGGCCGCGCTGCTGCGATCCTGCATTCCTGCGCCGCGGAGAATCCCGCAGTGACGCCACTGCTCATCGATCCCGATCCGGCTGAGCTGGACCGTGCTTGGACCGACACGGTGCCGATCACCACCACCGACGCGGCCGGCCGCCATGACGTCTATGAGTTCCAGGTAAGCACGCCGGTGGCGTTCGACCTGCATACAGGACGCATCCTTCCCCCGCCGTTCTACAGCATGGCCGGGGTGTCAAGCACTGGCTCCGCAGCGCTATCCATCTAGGGCCTAATGAATTCCGTCTGTCACAGCGGCCGACTATGCTCGCCATCGAGGGGCCCGATGGCGAGGCGATAATGCCGCGCCCATTCTTCTTGAATACCCGTGTCGGCCGCCAATGCGGTGTCCGCAACCTGTGACCACAGTGTGATTACGACGTCTTTGGCGCCCCGGTAAGCACGCATCACCGCGAGGGCCGTATATGCGTCGGTTCCGTTATCCGATACCGCCGAGAGAGGCCTGAAGCTGCCCTCGAACCATGTCCCGCCCTCCATGTATGCCTGGAACTGCTTGGGCCCCGACCGAAATACCACACGGGTGAAAGCCATGTTACTGAAGTAGCGCAGTAGTTTGTCGGGGTCTCCCTGTGGTGAGCGCATCACTGCCGTGAGGGCATCCTTTGTGATCAGCACACGGGCCAAGTTGTTTTCGTTGATGACGACCAGGGCGTGCTCTGCGACGGCCTGCTCGCGGGATTCATCATCGGGCCATGGGCAAATGGCAGCATCCGGGGAAACCTTCAGAGCCTCGAAGGCGTGCACGACTTCCATCAGATCGACGGGCCTATTGTGCGGGAGTCCGGCGATCGATGGGAACGATACCGATGCTGTGTCCATGATTAATCTCCTCATCGTGCGGATGCCCATCATTCTTCGACAGATTCTGGGATTGGTTGCATATCCCCGTATTCGGGCAGCGGTCGCCGACATGGCACCGTATTGCCCTGCGGCGAATTCGGCCTTCAGACCAACCCCCACAGACGTGGGGAACAGAGAAGTACCACGATTGCTCGCTCGATACTCTCAAGATCATCCCCGCAATAGCGGGGCGCAGATTCCATGATGCTACCGGCCGCCGCCCGGTGTTAGATCGTGGGCCAGCCGGTAGGGCCGGTGAGCGCGATGCCCATCAGTGCCAGCCACGCGGCGCCGACGGCGAGGAACCCGATGAGGGCTGTGTGCCGCTGCGGCGCAGTGAGGGTTGGTCTTGCTTGCCGGTCGGCCGGCAGTGGAGTGCGACGCCAGGCGTCGATGATCGCGAACAGGACAGGCGCGGCGACGAGCAGGCCGGCCAGGTCGTAGATGGCGCCGACCGGTCGTGCGACCACTGCCACGACACACAACCCGAGGCCTGCGGTGATCACGGCTGCCTTCGAACCTCGAACGAACGGGTGCTGTCGACGTCGGCGGACCGACGTCGCGACGAGCCCGTATCCGACACCGACCAGGACCACCATGATCTGGAGGACGACACCGTAGTGCGCGCTGGCGCGGCCACTGATAGTGAAGACCGCGGCCGCCGCGGTGACCGTGGCTGCCGCGGGCACGGTCAGATCGGTCGTGTCGGATTTCAGCGAGATCAGGGCATTGCCCGCCAGCGTCATCACCGCAGCGGCCATAACACTGGCGGGCATCAGCTGACCGGTCTTCGCCGCGACCAGGACCGCGGACAGCAGGGGCGTCAGCAGCCAAGGTGCCGCAATGAATGGGTTGGCACTGCGGCTGACTCCGACATGGAACAGGATCGCCGAGACCGTCCACAGCACACCGGCCGCAGCGAGCGGTACGAGTGGCAGTTGCGGCAGCTCGAGCGGCTCCGTCGAGCAGGTCGCGATGATCGTCGCGACCACTGCGGCGGCGGTGGCAGCCACGCCGCTGCGTGTCGCTTGCCAGAGCGGCTGTGCTGACAGGTCGGGTCCGGTCTCGTCGAGGACAAGCTGGTGGATCACGACGGTCGCCGCTTCGAACGTGACGCCGATGCCCGCGAGCACCAGTGCGGTGATGGAGGTCTGTCCGGCCGAGTGGGTGCCTGCGATGATGACGGCCAGCCCGAGTACGGCCAGCAGCGCGCCAGCGCGTGTGGCGTCGGAGATGATCCGAAATCGCGGAAGGCAGCGGCTCAGCAGGATCGCGGCCAGGACAGGCCAGCCGTTGATGATCAGCGTGACGGCAGCGCCCTTGCCACCGACCCACGCAAACGCGGCAAGAAAGCACAGGTCGCTGACCATCATCGCAACGCCGTCAGCGACGAGCAACCGCGCTGATCTGCTGTGCCGCACCATGATTCGGCGGAATTGTGCGCGACGCAGCCGGAGCCGTCGGGCGTCGATCACGAGGACCGCCGCGGCCGCGGTGATCGATTTGGTGGCGTTGATCAATGCCACCGCCACCGCTATTCCAGCGAGGGTCGTGGCGGTGAGCGCGGTGAAGAAGGTTGGTACCACCGCCCAGGCGACGGCCGAGCCGGTAACGAGCAGAACCGGTGCGGACCTGAGCCGCTCGGCCTGCGGGGTGGATACAGCCATGGACAGCACCTTCGGGTCGACATGGGGTCGAGGAGTCAGGGCCGCGACGTGGGCGACGCCGGGACGGCAATGTGTAAGGCAGACAAGGTATCTCGCGGGTCACCGTGGAGGCTGGCGGGTAGCGTGCGGCTGAGCAGCCAGCCACCGCCGGACAGTGCCGCAAGAGCTAGGAGCCCGGTCTGCCAGCCCGCGGCGCTGGCGGTAGCGCCGATGCCGATCGGTGCGATCGCTCCCGCGCCGTACATGGCTGCGTTGATCAGGCCGGTGGCTGTTCCGGCGCGGTCGGTGCCGGCGATCTCTGCGGCGGCGGTGACGAACAGGCCGTAAGTGCTGCTGGCCGTGACGAATACAGCGATACCGAGGATGTAGATCGCGATCGTGGGTCCGCTGATAGACGCGGCCAAGGCCAGGAGGCCGACGGTGGTGATCATGGTCAGGCGTCGTATCGGTACGGTGCGCGATCGCAGTCGATCCGACCACCTGCCTGCGGCAACGCGGGCCACCGCGCTCGCCAGCTGGCACACGGTCAGGACACCTGCCGCGCTTCCCGCGTCCCAGCCCAGGTCACGCACGAGGTAGGCGACCAAGTAGACGGCAAGGGTGGTCTGGGCGGTGACCGCCAAGCTCGCCGATGCGACCACACGCCACATACGCCGGTCGGTGAGTACCTGCCGTCCAGCACTCCGCGGACCCGAGGGCGACGGCGGCGTCCTCCGCAGTCCGGCTGCGCTCATGAACGCACCGACCGACATCGCGGCCGCGAGCGCGAGCAGGCCGGTCCTGACACCGCATGCGGCGACTACCGAGGGCAGGGCGGCGGCCCCGGCGGCGGCACCCAACACCGGCGCGGTCTGCCTCAGCCCGAGTGCGAGCCCGCGTTCGGTGCTCGCGAAATACCGCATCACGGCACGGCCAGTCGCAGCGCTCGTGCAGCCGCCAGCCAAGCCGGCCACGATCAGCAATGCCAGTACGACGGGGTAGCTGGAAGCCGCCGCCGCGAAGCCGGTGGCAGTCCCCGCCGCGGCGAGGCCGATGGTGAGCACGGTGCGTTCACCGATACGGTCGGTAACCAGGCCCCACGGGAGCATTGTCACGGCCGCCCCGATAGACGCCGCGGTCAGCAGCCCACCCAGCTGGGGCAGTGTGAGGTGCCACTGCGTTTGCAGTCCGGGACCGACCGATGGCAGTCCTTGGGCCAGCGCAGTGAACGATGCCTGGGCGCTGATGCCGACGGCTAGCACGACCCAGCGATAGTGACCCTGCGACGCGGCGGCCGAGGAGGGGCGGCGGGGCGGGGCGAGGGCCTGCTCGGTCACAGCGCTACCGCGACCTCGTCGTCGTCGAATTCCTCTTCCCAACGCTGTAGCTCCGGCAACCCGGTCATCGCGGTGAGTTCCTGGAAGTTGAACTGCTGTTCGAACGATGCTGGGTCGCCGCCGTGGATCAGGTGTCGCAACATCATCTGCGTGCCGTGCGCGGCGGCGGCAAGAATGGCGGTCGAATCCAGCAGCAGCGTGGCACCGAGTCCCTCGAGGACGGCGGTGTCCGGCCATCGAATGATGTTGCTGACGTTGCTGACGACTCGGTTGAATACGAGCCTGCCTGGCCTGTCTCGGAAGTGCTGGCCGATTTGCTTCAGCTCCTCCAGTGAGCGGGGAGCCTCGATGATGATCAGGTCCGCGCCAGCCTCGAGATATGCGTCGGCTCGGCGAATCGCCTCGTCCAGTCCGCGCACCGCGCGCGCATCGGTGCGCGCGAGCAACACGAAATCCGGATTCCGTCGAGCCTTGCAGGCGGCGTCGATCTTCTTTTCCATCGCGCGCTGGGAGATGACCTTCTTACCTTCGAGGTATCCGCACCGTTTCGGCGAGACCTGGTCTTCCAGTTGAATGCCCGCGATACCGGCTTGTTCGAAGGCGCGGACGGTTCGTCGGACGTTGACCGAGTTGCCGTAGCCGTTGTCGGCGTCGGCGATGATCGGGATTTCGGGGCCGACCGCCTCGACCAGGGTGGCCGCGCTGGTGACCATGTCGGTCATCGTGGCAACACCGATATCGGGCAGGCCCTTGTTCGCTGCGGCGCAGAAGCCGCTGGCCCAGAGCACTGAATATCCGACGTCCAGGGCGATCTGGGCGCTGAAACCGTTGAAAACGCCGGCGGCCAGGGTCATCCCCGGCGCGTTCAGCAGGCCACGCAGGCGAGCCGGGGCGGTTGCGGTCATAGGGTCCTTCTTTCTAAACACCGACGGTGTGGGGGTGGTCGACGTGTCGGATCGGAGTGGTCTCGAGGTGCTGCACCAAGCCCTCGATGGTCGGGTGGTCGAGCATTGTGCGCACCGACAGGTCACGGCCGAGTCGGGTGCGCACGGCTATCGCGGTCTTGATGGCCAACAAGGAATGTCCGCCGAGCTCGAAGAAGTTGTCGCGGACACCGATTTCGTCGACGCCGAGCAGGTCCGACCAGATGGCGCACAGGTTCCGCTCGAGCGGGGTGCGCGGCGGGATCGACTCGCTCGGCCGTTCGGCCGCAGGGTCGGGGAGGCGGCCGCGGTCGATTTTGCCGTTCGGTGTCAACGGCAGGTCATCGATCGCGACGATGACGTCCGGTACAAGGTGCGAGGGCAGCCGGACTCGCATATGGGCGGTCAGGTCCGAGATGTTCCCGGCGGCGACCACATAGCCGATCAGTCGCTGATCGCGAACGGCAGCAACGGCTTGCTGCACAGCTGGACACTCACGCAACACCACCTCGACCTCTTGCAGTTCGATGCGGTGCCCGCGGACTTTGACCTGATCGTCGCCGCGGCCCAGGAACTCGATATTGCCGTCTGACAGCCAGCGGGCAAGATCCCCGGTCCGATACATACGCCCCGGCGACGGCGCGAACGGATCGGGCAAGAAGCGCTCCGCAGTGAGTCCTGGCCGATCCTGGTAGCCCAGCGCTACCCCGGCGCCTGCCAGGTACAACTCACCGACGACACCGACCGGGACCGGTCGCAGTCGCTCGTCGAGGATGTAGGCCGCGACGCCGTCCATCGGTCGGCCGATCGGTGGCGGGTGATGGTCGGTGCGCTCGGTGACGGTGGCGCTGGTGGCCCAGATCGTCGCTTCGGTCGGCCCATAGACATTGACCACCTCGAACGGCACGAATTCGCTTGCGCTCCAATGCAGGCGATCGCCGCCGACCAGCATGCTCCGCAACGGGAGGCCCGCGAGGTCCGGCAGATCGAGCAGCGCCTCGGCTAGCCCTGTCGGCACCCCGGCGATCGTGATCTGGTGGTCGCGCAGCCAACGGCAGAGCAGGTCGGCGTCGTGTCGTTGCGCGGTGGAGGCGATATGCAAAGTGGCGCCCGCAGACAGGGCGGACCAGGTGTCGAGCAGTGCCGGATCGAAGGTGTTCGCGAAGACCTGCGAGACCTGGTCGTGGGGTTCGACGGCGAACCTGCGCCGATGCCACGCTGCGACGTTGGCGAGCGCATTGTGTGGGACGACAACCCCTTTGGGGTTGCCGGTGGTGCCGGAGGTGTAGATGACGTAGGCGGGATCGAGCCCGGACAGCGGCGCGGCATCGGCGACGGCGTCCGGCAGGTTGTCCATGCTGAACTGCGGGCCATGCCACCACTCATCGATGGGGTGCGCGCCGAGCTTGACGACCGCTACGGCTGCGCTGTTCGCGCACACCCAGCGCAGCCGCTCAGGCGGCCAGTCCACCGACAGCGGCACGTAGGCGGCCGCGAGCCGCCAAATCCCCGCCACCGCCGCCGGATACCACGCAGACGGCGGCAGCAGAATGGCCACGCGGTCCCCGCGGCCGACGCCAGCCCGGCCAAGCGCCCAGGCCAGCCGGCCCGCGAGCTGATCGAGGTCTCGGTAGGTGATCGGGACCAGCTCATCGGCGACAGCAGGCTGGTCAGGTGTGGTTCGAGACCAGCGCGCCACCAGCTGCGGCACCAGCTCGCCGGCAGGGGCGGTGTCGCCACGGCCGAGAGCGAGCAGCCAGGGCCGTTCGAGCGGATCGACCACATCGAATTCGCGTACACACCGTTCGGGCTCGTCGACCACGGCGGACAGCAACCGCAGATAGCGGTACAGCATCGCCGTCGCGTAGGAGTCGCTGTAGCGACCTTCCCGCCACGTGAGAGTGAGCGTCAGCCTCTCGGAGTGTGCCTCGCGAGTGACCTCGAGACCCAAATCGAAACGACCACAACCGGTTTCGATGTCGAGTGGGGTGACGTCGAGGCCGTCCAAACGCAGCGCCGTGTGAGGGTCGCCGTCCTCGACGGTGAATTTCAGTGCTTCGAGCGCCGCGCCCGCGCCGTCGTGGGTGGCGGGAAGGGCTGCGATGAGCTCTTCGACCGGCAGGTCGTGCTCGACCACGCCCCACGCGGTGTCGCGCACGCGCCGGACCAGGTCGGTAAACCGCATCGCGGGGTCGATCTGGACAGGAAACGGGAGCGGATTGAGCAGGGGGCCCGCCACATTCTGTCTGTCGGGTCGTGTCCGTCCGGTCACCGGCACTGTCACGATGCCGGTGCGCTGGCCCGACATTCGCCACAGCAGCACCTGCCAGGCCGCGAGCATCACCATGAACAAGCTCGCACCGCAGCGCAGCGCGAGCTCGTTCAGCGCCGTGGTGAGGTCGGCGCGCATTGCGGCCCGCGCGCGGGCAGTGTCACCGCCGGGCCCCGGCGACGGTGCGAGATCGAACGGCCGAATCCCGGAGGCATCCAATGCGTCGGTCCAGAACTCGAGCGCTGCGGTCCGCTGCTGTGGTGTCCGCTGGGATTGCTCGCTGGCGGCGTAGTCGAGATAGTCAGGCCTGTCAGGGATTTCGAGCACTGCCGCACCAGCCCGAAGCGCGTTGTAGTGGCCCGCGAGCTCGCGGAACAGCATCTGGCTCGTCTGGTGATCGGTCACCAAGTGGTGGCAGGTGACCACGAGGACATGCCGGTCGTCCGCGTGGGTGAGTAGGCGAGCACGCCATAGCGGACCGTGGGCGAGGTCGAAGGGCCGCCGAACCTCCTCCCGCACAGCCGCATCCAACGCTGCCGGGGGTGTCGGTTCCGCGGTTACCCGGACAGGGCGTGCGGGGAGCACCTGCTGGAGAGGCTCGCCCTGGCGGTCACGGGTGATGACGACCCGCAGGATCCGGTGGCGGGCGACCAGGCTGTCGAGGGCACGATTGAGGACGTCCACCTCGAGCGCGCCGGTGAGATTGAACGCGAACCCCACGTGGTAGTCCGGCCTGTCAGGGGCGATTTCGTGGGCAAACCACAGTCGCCGCTGTGCGGTCGACAGCGGTGCGACATCGCAGCCGTGGGACATGCTGGGGTCGTCATCGGCTGGCCGGGTGGTTCCCACACACCGGGCGAGTTCGGCGGCCAGGTCCGCGAAGTCGACGGTGAACACCGTCGACGCCGGCACCGCTGCACCGAGCTCGGCGTGGATACGGGCCGCGATTTGCAGGGCATGCAGCGAGGTCCCGCCCAGAGCGTGCAGGGTGTCGGTATCGCCGACAGCGCAGCCGAGCGTTTCGTCCCAGATGTCGCGCAGCACCGCGGTGATCTGCCCTGCTCGGGCGGTCACCGCGTCGCCTCGAACAACGCTGCGGCCGCCCGACGGCTCGGCTTGCCGTTGGGCAGCGCGGGCAGCTGGTCGACCGCGAGGATCCGGCCGGGCACCTTTTCCCCGATCAGACTGGCCTGGCAGTATTGGATCAGATCCGCAGGCCGGGCCTTCGTGCCTTCGCGCATCACGACGGCCGCGACGACTTCTTGTCCCAGCGTCGGGTGTGCCACGCCGGTGACCAGTGCGCCGACAACATCGGGGTGCTCGGCCAGTACGCCTTCGACTTCGGCGGGCGCGATTTTGGCGCCGCCGCGATTCACAATCTCGGTGGAGCGTCCGATGATTCGCAGGCGGCCGCCCTCCTCGATGGCGGCGATATCACCTGTCCGGAACCAGCCATCCTCGGTCATCGCGTCGGCCGTTGCTTTCGAGGCGCGCAGGTAGCAGCGGAAAAGCTGCGACCCACGCGCCTCCAATCGGCCTCCGCCGAGGATATTTTCGCCGCTGAGCCGGAACTGCATGTCCCCGCCCGGACTGACGGTTCCTACAGTGCCCATGACACGGCTCCATGACGGCGAGTCCGCGACCGCCTGGTGGCTGGTCTCCGTCATTCCCAACGCCTCGACCACCGGGGCCCCGAAGACGCGCTCGCCGCGTACAGCGAGAGCGCGCGGCAGCGGCGCCGACGCGGTACGCACAACCCGGACACCCGACACCCGCGTCCCCGAGTGCTCGAAGGCCTCGACGAGATAGGCGAGCTGGGATGGCACGGTCGTCATCCAAGTCGGCTGTGCGGTCGCCAGCAGGCGCTCGGGCTGCTGCTGCATATCCTGAGGTGTCGTGAGCACGACCGTGCCACCGGCGCTCAGCGGGGCGAGCGCCGACGCGAACAGACCATGGCCGTGACTCCATGGCAACATGGCCAGCGTCCGATCAGTCTCTGCCAGGGCGAAATGTTTTGCGACAGCAGCGATTCCGGCGGTCACGTTGGCTTCGGTCAGTACGACTCCCTTCGGGGAGCCGGTACTTCCCGAGGTGAACAACACCAGTCGATCCCCATCGGACACTCCTGAGTCCGCCACCACCGGGCGCAACAGGGACCGATCGATGTCCGGCGGATCGCCCCACGGATCCGCCCATCTCACCGCCACCTCGCCCGGCGCCAGATCGGCGGTGGCCACGATCATCCGCGGCTGGACGAGATCGATAATCGCGCGGGCTTCTCGTTGCGTCAGAAGGGGATTCATCGGCGCGCACACTGCTCCAAGGGACCAAGTGGCGTGGAGCACGGCAAGGAATGCCGGACTGTTGGGCAGCCCCGCGAGGACTATGTCTCCTGGTCCGATCCCGACCGAGTGAAATCGGGCCGCGACTTGGTCGGTCAAGGATCGGAGTCGACCATAGGTAAGCCCCTCCGCGTCGGGTGACTGCAACGCCGATGCTGACGGTCGGGTCAGTCCGTTGACGGCTGAGGTCAGGGGAGGGATGTGTTGGGCCACAGGTGCTCCTGAGGGTCAGTGGCCGAACAGGCTGCGGCGCAGCTTGTTCCACGGCCGTGGCGGTCCGCCGAATCGGTGGTGTCGGGCTGCGGGCAGCACCCCGGCGGGGTCGTCGTCAGTGCCGAGATTCGCCCACACGCCGTCGTGCAGAGATGGTGTGTGGATCGCGGCCACTACGGTGATCCCTGCGCGTTCGAGATGAGTGCGCACCGAGTCGGCGCCGAGGATGATCTGGCCGGCGCGAGCGGCACGCAGCGAGGCGACCGCAATGATCGTGACTGCGTCGTAGCTGTAAGCGGCTACGGTCAGTGCGACGCAGTCGAGGGCCTCGATCGGCTGGTGCACGACACCTTCGGCGGCACCGTCGCGCAGCAGCACCACAACGATCCCGTCGGATCGGGGCCGCGTGCCGCGGGCGGCGGCCAACGCGATCGACACGTGGGAGGGTTCACTGTCCAGGGCCATCCTCACCTCTCCGTCTGTCGGTGGGCGTGGCTGGCGCGGCGCCCCTGCCGCAGGGTTCGAGGGCGGAGGCGAAAAGCATTGTTGTGCAGTCGAGTCGGGGCTGGGACGACAGAGCGTGCGGGTTCACCTGCGGTGGGTACAAGGGTGCGGCGTCGTGGTCTGCGCGCGCCGATCACGGACATGGTCGCCGTCATGACGGCGAGCGCGGTGGCGATGATCTCGGCGATCAGTTGATGGCTCATCATGGCTGCCGGGCGTTCAGATCGGCCGACTGAGGATGGCGGCATCGAGGCGTTGCCGATCGCGTTCCATCCGGCGGGCTTGGTAGGCGATCGGGAGGTAGCGCACCCGTTCGGGAAGCAGTGCGACGCTGTGGCCGATCAGCCAGCCCAAGGCCCGCAGTTTGCGCTCGTCAGCTTGGGTCCATGTCAGGCCGAGCTTGCGGCGCGCGGCGGGCGGGAGGGTGCCGATGGTGCAGAAGATCAGCAGCGGACGCACCGGTGTCGTGACGATCCGCCACACCGGTCGCGCCCAGCCGCGCAGATGGTGAGGTGGGGCGATCGTTCCAATGACCGCGAGGTAGTCGTGTGCGGTGACGGTGTCGCGCAGGTGGGTGTCGATCTGTGTGTGAAACCATGCCTGCCACTGAGTGAAATCTTCGGGAATCTCCTTGGGCGCCACCAGCATGTTGCGCATGAGCAGCACCATCTCCCGGTAGAGCGCGTGCTTGTCGGCGAGGGTGAGCCGGTGCCGGGCGAAGTACTCGTTGCGGGCCAGGTAGGCATAGAAGTGGGCGTGCATCACCCAGGCCCACGCGGCGCTGGCCAGGGCGGTGTATCGCACACCGTCGTCATCGACGGTGTTGAGTCCGGCGTGCGCTTCGCGGAGTCGATCGGCCTCCGACAACGCCTGCTGCCCGCCGTAAATCCACACCATCACCGATGCCGCTGCCCGCAGCGCCCGCCCTGTGGGGTCGGTGTGGACGGTCGAGTACTGTTGCGCGACTGCGGAGAACGCAGGCTCCATGGTCTGCAGAACGAATCCTGTCCCCGCGGTTAGGAAGTGGGTGATCAGCCCGGTCTCTTCCCACATGTGCGAGCCGGGTCCGAAAGGGGCGCGGTCAGGCAGGGGCCGCGGCGGTGATGGTGGCGGTGTGGGCCCGAGCGAGGCTGTCATCTGCTCATCTCCTATTCGGATCCCGCAATTTGGTTGGTGGCGGTTGCTTGGCGGGGGCGCCTGGGTGGCCCGGCACGGCGCCTGTGCCGGGCCACTTACTGGGCGCTCGGCGTCATTCCGTAGACCGCTGGGTCAGTAGTGCTGCTCGGTGGAGGCCGGTTCAGGTCCCGCTGCCTGATCCCAGGTCGGATCAGGTGGCAGCGCGCCATTGCGATCGATGTTGTTCGGGTCGAACGGAGCCCACTGGGGCAGTGTGCAGCCAGTCAAGGGCACACAGTCCTCATGAAACGGGACTGAGCATCCGTTCCAGCACGGGTCTTCTGGACCTGCATTGGCCAGCCCCGCTCCGGCACTCGCAACTGCGGCGAATGCGATCGCCGCAGCGATCACTGCTTTCTTGATCATCGTGAGTGTTCTCCTGAATCACGGTCCCGCGGGTGGGCGGGACGGTTGTGCTGGTCGCGGGCTGCGACCAGGTCGTGGTCGCTTCCGATAGCTCGCTGAGCACCCGGTGTCGTGATTGCGGTGGGCACGAAGTCCGTCGACCCTGGTGTGCTGGGTTCGAGGTTCATCGGCACCGTCGCCGCTGAGGTGGCGACAGGTTTCCATCCGAATCTGCTTGGGTGAGCGGGCTGTTGGTCGCGGCAGCTCGGGTGTGCGCCTCACCCCGGTGCTCGAGGTCGGCCGACGCCGCGTGTGCAGCGGCCACGCCGCACCATCTCGGGGTTCTTCTGTTGGCGCTCCGGACAGTCGCCGGTCGGGCAGTTCCGCTCGACGGCAAGAGTTTCCGCCGGTGGCCCGTAGACGGCGGCGCGGTGTCCGCGGCGCGCCGGGCCAGTAGGTGCCGGGATGATAGTGGTGAACATCAGAGGTCCTCTGCAGCCGTGGATCGGCGTGGCGGGGTGATCGTCGGGTGGTGCAGCAGATAGGCGAGGCGGCCGATGTATCCGTCGCGGGGTTGCGCTGCAGGCGGACCGAGCCGACGCAGCTGATCCGCACTGCGCGTGTCGCCAGCCTGTTCGCTCCAGCTCAGCTGCGAGTAGTGCCACTGCTGAGCGGTGAGGTTGTTCAGGTCGATGCGCTGGCTCACGGCTGGGGCTCGTTTCCTTGTGGTGTCGCGGCGACGATGCTGGCGAGGAATCCGATGGCGGCGGGCATGCCGAGCACGCCGGCGCTGAGGTGTTCGGGAGCGGGCGTGAGGACGGTGGTGACCGGGGTGCCTTCGGCGCGCCAGCGCGACATCGTGGCGTCGAGGTTGGCTACTGGCAGCAATGGGTCTGTCGGTGAGTGCCATTCGAAGATTGCGGTCTGCGGTGCGTCGGCGAACTCGATGCTGTTGGCGCGCAGTATTTCTCGGGTGCGTGGCGCGAAGAAGAGGTCGAAGTTACTGCCGAAGTCGCCCACTGAGCGGCCGAGTCCGAGGGCAAGGATGTCGTTGACGCACGCGTTGGCCATCGCTGCCTGGAAGCGGACGCCTTCGGCAGTTAGGTAGTCCGAGATCGGAAGCTGGCGGCCGTATTCGCGTTCGAGGCCGAACGCCGAGGCAGCGGCCAATCCGAAGGCTGGGTGGCGGGCGTGGCCGATTGCTTCGGCCATCAGTTCCAGGTTCGCCGGTACTCCGCCGATGGCCGCGCCTGCGAGCCGCAGCTCGGGTGCGTAGCCGGGCGCCAGCGACGCCGCCCACGCAGCGGCCATGCCACCGCCGGAGTATCCGGCGATGGTGACTGGACTGTTCGCCGCTGCCAGCGGTGTGTGGCGTTGGGTGGCGCGGACGGAGTCCAGGGTGATCATGCCGCCCAGGCGCGCGGCGCCATAGGCCGAGCGTGGGCCGAGGTGGTCGGGCAGCACTACCGTCCAGCCCATGGCAAGGATCGCGTTCAACAGCGGCGCTTCGCGCAGGGCGACGTTGGGGTCTGGTGACCACAGCGCTTGGCTTGGGGCACAGCGCAAGCCGAGACTGTTGATGCTGTGGTCGTAGACCAGCACCGGGGCGTCGGGCCGGTGCTGCGGTGGTGAGAGCACGGTGGCGACGGCGGGGATGGGGCGGTCCAGTGAGTCGGTGGAGCGGAAAACCAGCTGGGTGACCTCGGCGAGCACTGCGAACGGCGGCGGCATCGGCCGTGATCGCAGCACATCTCCGGGTCGGCTGGTATCGAGATCTGCTGGGGCGGAGAAGAATTGGTCGGCAACTGGGATCGGCAGGGCGACCGGGGCGGCCTGAGTCAGGCCCTCGGCGGCGATCACGGTGGCACAGGTCAGGGCCGCGATGCTCAAGCCAAGGATTCGGTGCACGACGAAGTCACTCTCCGGGTTGGTTGAATTGGGTCCGCCAGCACGATTGGATGCGGCGTGGGATGCAGGCCTGGCCCGGTGCCCAGCCGTGGCGGCGGGTCACCGGCAGGTGTGCCGAAAGCTGTTGAAGCCGCCCGCGTTTCCGCCGGTCAGCTCGTGGTAGCCGGTCAGATGATGTGGAAGCTGCGCAGGATGCTGAGCACGCCGCCAACGATGTCGATGCCGCTGGCCAGGGCTGAGGATCCGGAGCTGAGGAGGTTGAGAACAGCTGCCATGGAGATGAGTTCCTTTCTGTGGGGTGCACGACGCGGACAGCGCGTGCGAGCCGACCAGTGATGAACGTGGTCGGCGGGCTAGGAGGCGAATCAACGAGGCAGGGGCCCCAGAAGCGAGCAGCGGCACTGGCGCTCGCTCCTGGGCGATGGTGGGTCGCACGCGGTTCGCGGCCCGCTGCCCGGTCGGCGAGGCCAGCGTCCTGCGGATATGCGTCAGCGACCGTTTTCACGGCAGAGTCCTGCCTCTCCGCTGAAAAACGGCCTGACGGTGCGAACACCGCCGCAGGCCGATTGAGGTGAATCCGATACAGTTCCGGCAGTTCACCGAGAATCCGGAAATGGCACATTGTTTCTGGTGACGGATTACACCATCTCCCCCGAGTGAGTGCCGGAACTGCAAACAAGCATTGTTTGGTGATCACCGATTGTCAATTACGAAGTCCCGCACATTCAGTCCAGTTATGCATTCTCTCCGGACAGGCCGTGACGGTTGGATTTGCCGCCGGACAGCCGGTGAACGTCACGAAACCTGCATGGACCGTGTGTGCGTCGAGATCATCGCATCGGACGGGATGTCCGGTCTGCTAGCTCGACCAGCAGACGTCTCTATTGAATTCCAGCTCCGCGCATTGCCTCCACATACCGGTTCATGTTTCACTTTCGGGCACCGGACCAATTCGCTGCAAGTGCGCGGTTCTCACATCCGGTCAGCACACGAGAAAGCTGGGGAATTCCTGATGAAGGCGAAGTCTGCCATGAAGGTGAAGTCTGTCGTTGTGGGGTCGCTTCTGGGGGCTGTGTTGTCGGCGTGGATGCCGACGGCAGCTCATGCGGAGCTGGTGACGTTCGCACCGCGGGAGCGGGTGATCACCACCGAGGACGGCTGGGATGTCACGTTGCGGCTCGAGCCCGAATGGACTCGCGTGGCGCCGATCAACTTGGCCGGGACGAGCCGGGAAGGTTTCGGGTCGTTGCGGGCGTCGGTGACTGTGGACGGCAAGGGTTCTCGGCTCAAAGGCGCCCAGGTGTCGGTCGGCTATGTGATCGGCTGCTTCGCCGATCTGAATTCGGTCACGGTCGGTTTTCAGGGCAGCATCGGTCCGCGGGCGAGTATCGAGCCCGGGTTTCCCTTGCCGCTGGTCCCTCGGGGTGAGATCGGCGCGACCGCCGGACCGAGCTTCTCGGCGTCGGTGTCACCCGGTCAGATCAAGGCATACCCGATGGCCCAGAAGACCCTCGAGGCCGCCGACACCGTCTTGCGGATTCGTGACACTCACGTGGCGGTGGATGGTTGCCTGGGCCCGGCTCAAGTGCTGCCGTATGCGAGCGTGTCCATCGACTCGCAGGCCGGCAAGGACGGCGTGACGGTCTACACCGACACATTCTTCATCTAGGTCGGGAGGACGTTGTGACCAAATGGTATCTGGGGCTGTTGGTTTCGGCGGGCGTGGTGTGCGGCGGATTGGCCGCTACTGCGGTATCCGCTTCCCCATCCCCCGGTTCTGTGGATGTCGCGCCGGTCGCCGAGTGGAGGGGCCTGCCGTCGCCGGACGGCGTGCGGCCACTGCCACTGCCGCCCCAGACGGGCGGGCCGACATCCACTGGCACGACCACCGCCCCACCAACAACCTCGGTGCCGCCGGGCGTGCCACGCGGTCCCGAACCGCCGGGCACGATGTCCACGCCTGCCTCGACGACCAAACGCCGCACCGCGGGGGCGGGTGGTGTGCTGCCCAGCCTGGCGCACGAGCCTGGCGGTCCTCAGATTCCGGAGGTCCCGTGGGCCCCTTGACAATCCGAGCCTCGCCACCCGGCCGCCGGTCGCTCGCCTGCTGCCGGGGTGGAGTCTGACTTTCCTGCAGACTGGTCAGCCGCTACAGTGCGTGGAACTGTCCGGGGGTGAGCGCCGCTTCGGCGAGGCGTTGCCGGGGATCGCGGTGAAGTGGAGGGAATGTGGCTGGAGACGTCTCCAAAAGACTCGGGTTGTACATGCGGGAGCGGCGTAAGACGGCGGGCTGGGACAGCCTCGATCGACTCGCCGAGAAGATGGAGGAGATCCGCAAGCTGAAGGAGAAGTCCCAGCCGCACATGGGGTGGGACGAGGTCACCGTCGGGGCCTCGAACCTAGCGAAACAAGAGAGCGGCCTTCGATGGCCGACACCTAAAATGCTCGCTTTGTGGTTCGAGGCCGTCGGAATTTCCTACTACTATCGCGATCAGATTCGCAAGCTCATGAGCCCCGAGCTGTGGCAGCTCGATTGGGGCGAGCTACCGACGATGCCGTCGGCAGATAACATGAAGGTGCTCCGAAGTTACGGGACGCCCGCCGCATATCTGAGTGAACCTATGTGGAATCTACTCGGCGCGAACGACCAGTTCCTCGAAATGTTCCCCGGACTCGACGTCGGTATGAATGTCGCAGAGTGGATGCTCAGCAGCGATTGGGCGCGCCTGCGGATTCATAATTGGCGCCTTCGCACCCACATCCTGATAGCCGCAGTAGCCAACATCGGTCGAGGCATCGTTCCCGACGAAGAACTCCAGAAATTCATCGACAACTGCTCGGAGTATCCCGAGTTCGATCACTTCTGGACGACCGATCCGCCCGAGCATTTGGTGCTGAACACCGATCTGATCATGAGAATGCCTGACAAGACCTATCGGCGGTATATCAGCGGTACCACTCATCTGTATCACCCGCCCACACTGTTCAGCGGTTACAGCCTTACCTACGACCCTGAGTTCGAATTCGCTGCGTGACAACCATATACGCAGTGTTGTGACGCCCGACACAGGGTTCCGGACAATCTGTCCGGAACCCTGTGGCCTCCGCACACCCCGTCCGCAGCCGTGCTGATATCGCACCAAATGTCCGGCGGTGACCCGTTGACGCGCCCGGCCGCAGCTTGAAACGCTGGAGTCCGGACAAGGTCGGATGCATCGAGCTGGAATCGGGATCCTCAATCCCACACCAAGTCTTCGTATCAACGCTGATACACGTCATCGACCGGGGATCGAACTGTGGGCACGACACCGGATGCATACCAGGCTGCCTGAGGCATCCGGACAGGAGGAACGATGGCGGACTTGGCACCTGAGAGGCTCGACTGGGAATGGGCGAAGAGGACCGGCGGAATAATGTCGCCAGACCAGCGAGACAGTTACGCCAGACATTTTTGGAGAGGCATCCCAGAGGCTGGGATAGATCTCTCGGCAGCCAAATCCCCGGGTTTTCCCAGAGGGAATGTCCGAACGGATCTCAACCCCCAGAAACTGCCCGCTACCGATTTGGCGCTCGCGGCGAAGTCAGCCGCCAAGTCGCTGCTGTCTGAATCCGTGCTCAATCACAGCTACCGCGTCTATTATTTAGCGAAAGCGATGGCGGCGAAATGGGACGTGCCGATCGACGACGAACTGGATGCACTGTTATTGACAGTGAGCCTGTTGCACGATCTGAACCTGCAGTCACCGACTCCTGGTCGGTGCTTCGCAGTGGAGGGCGGGTTTCGGGCGATGCAGATCGTACAGGAAGCGGGAGCGTCGGACGCGCTCGCTGAATATATCGGCGCATCGATCGGACTTCACATGAACATACATCGCAACGACTCCTATCGTCGAGGCCTGGCCGAGCCTGTGATGTTCGTTGCCTGGGGCGGCCTGGTGGATGTCTACGGGCAAATGAAGGTTCAGTTCGATCCGGGGTGGGTGACGGAGTTGTTGGACCCGAAGGACGGTTATCCGCGTCTGGGGTTCAAGGAGGTCGCGATCGAGGCGATGACCGCCGAAGCAGAGGCGGTCGAGGGCGGTCGTGTGCACTGGCTGGTGACGGGAGGCAACATCGCCAACTGGATTCGCGACGCCCCCTGGGATGAGTAGCCTCCTGGCATTTGACGATCGGCGTTGAGGAGCACGATCTCCTCAACGCCGATCGTCCTCTGACGATCGTCGTCACCGTCCTACAACCATCTGATCCCACCCCTATGCGCTATTTCTGCCTTGTACCGTCCGCCCTATACGCGCCCCCCGCCGTACGAATTGTGCGGTGTCATGCTCCGACCATGACCCCCAGTCCGATGGTCTGATTGCACCGGACAAGATGTACATCGCACCATGGAACGCTCACCGATAGTCCGTTGACCTGTCGATATCAGACACAATGTACCGTGCGCACCCATTGACGCCGATTGGTAGCGACCGGAAGCATAAAGGGCACAGGAATTTCAACGGGCGCTCGCAAGAAGTCGATTCGTGCCACACAGCCGGAATGTTTCGCGCCCTGCTCTATGCTTTTATGGACGGGATGACACATGGGTGTGCCAGCGGGTTTCGATTGGGAGTGGGCGAAATCCACCGGCGGGTCACTGTCACGACGAGGATTCCTGCAGCGGCTGCAGCTGATCATCATTATCGCCGCCCAGTTCCCGAGTCTGCTCCAGGACCGCAACGAAGTAGCCGCCGGTGTTCGCGGCACCGCCCGCCTCGAGGGCGGCGACACATTGTTCCCGACCACCGCAATGGCGCGGGAAGCCGAGGCACACGCACGTGAGGTGCTGAGCCCGGCCACGCTCGAACATTCGTATCGCACGTACCTTTTCGGTAAGGCACTGGCCAGATACGACCGCGCCGCCGTGGACGATGAGGCCGCGTTCATCGCGGCGATGTTGCACGACTGCGGCCTGGAGCAGCCCGTGACGGGACGCTGTTTCGCGGTCCGCGCCGCCGAGAGCGCCGAACGTCTGCTCACCGATTGGGGCGCGGCACCAGAACGCGTCATCGCGGTGCGCGACGGCATCGCTCAGCACATCACCGCAGGGGTCGAACGCGATCTGAGCGACATCGCTGGGCTGCTGTCCGCCGGCGCCAGCCTGGATCTGTTCGGGTTGCGGTGGTCGCACTGCGATCCGGACTGGATCTGCAAGGTCGTGGCCGATCATCCACGCCTCGACTTCAAAAACCAGGTCATCGGGCTCGTACGTGCCGAGGTCGCCGCGGTTCCCGACGGGCGGACAGCGCTGACCTACTCCATGGGTGATTGGGAAGCCACCGTGCGCAGCAGTCCCTTCGCCGAATAGGGCCACCTCTCCGACCCCGAAATACGAAAGGCTTCCCATGACGATTTTCGCTCCCGCCCTGTCGCCCCGCTTGGACCAGCCGCAGCCCAACGCCGAGACGGGCACCTCCGCCGCCCCCTCCGTCGCCGCGTTGCGCGGCGTGATCTTCGGTGAGGTGCACCATCAGCATCGGCTGGTCAGTGACGCGGTCACGGCGCTCGGTGACGTCCCCATCGACGGGCTCACCCACACCGCCGACGCGGCCCGCGGGCCGCAATTGCTGCGGGCCGCAATTGCAGGATTGGGCGGGTCGGCAGGTGTGCTGGCCGCCGACCCGCGGCTGCGTGGCATGTTCATCGGCAATGCCGCGGTCGCTGCGCCTCGGCTCCTGCGGGTGAGCAGCGGCCATTTCGATCTGGCCCTGGCGGGCATGATGCGGCTCGGCAACGGGTCGGCCTACCAAGCAGGGTTGCTCGCTCTGCTGGAGACCGGGACTGCCCTCGGGGTGCTGGCGCACACCGAACTCGGCGGCACCAACGGACCCGACGTGCAGACGACCGCCGAGTGGGATGCCCGAGAACAGTGCTGGCGATTGTCCACGCCCGGCATCTACGCGGCGAAATTCATGCCGAATGTGGCCATGGCGGGCGTGGGGGCGCAGCGGGTGACCGTGGTGACCGCGCGTGCGCTGGTCCAGGGCCGCGACGAAGGTGTGTTCGCCTTCGTCATGGCTCTGAGGTCCGAGCACGGCCTGGCCGAGGGCGTCGAGGTGGTGCCGCTGCCCGAGAAGGGTTGGGCGGCTATGGATCACGCCATGATCGCTTTCGATCATGTGCGCCTGCCCCGCGATGCGCTGTTGGCGGGTGAGTGGGCTCGGGTCAGCGAGGACAACCAGTTCGTGTGCGCGCTCAGCCGCCGACAGCGGTTCCACCGCACCATCGCGGCCTTGGCCGGTGGGCGGATCGACTTGGCCAACGCGACGGTCGCCACCGCCCGCACCGCGGTGGCGATGCTGGTCAACTACAGCGCGACACGGCGCCCGGTCGGCGGGATCAGGATGGCCGATCGGGATGCGGTGCAACAGGATCTGGCGACAGCGGTGTCCGCCGTGTACGCCATGTCTGCTCTGGGCGCGGTGATTGTCGAGCAGATGGCCGCCGACACCGACCCGGACCAGCCGAGCGGGGTGTGGGCGCTGGTGGGCAAACCGCTGCTGTCGACCACAGCTCATCGGGTCCTGCACGTCTGCCGCCAGCGTGGCGGCGCTCAAGCGGCGCTGAGGGTCAACTATGTGGTGGATTGGCTGGGCAACGCCGAAGGTGTCCTGACCGCCGAGGGGGAAACACAGGTCCTGCAGGTGGCGGCGGGTCGATTACCGCGCCAGGTGGCCCTCGGTCGCGCACCCGACACCATGGACATCTCGACGCTGCAGGTGCCCGGTGCGCCCGCCGACCGGTGCTGGTGGGATCAGCTGCTGGTGCAGCGGGAGCAGGCGCTGGCCGGTGACGCCCGCGACGGGATCATCGACGGCGCCGCGGTGCTAGGGCCGGACTCGCACGCGATCGAGGTGGCCACAGCCACCGCGCAGCGCCTCGCGGTCGATGCCCTGCGCGCGGCCGCGGCCCGGCTCACCAACCCGCTCGCACACGATCTGATCACCACCATCGCCGATCTCTATGCTTGCGAACGAATCTGGGAACATGCTGGCTGGTACACCGCCCACGGGTCGTGGACCGGTCAACACGCGGCCGAAGTCGCGCACCAGCTGTCGCGGCTTCGCAGAGTCATCGCCGCCGAGCTGCCCCTGCTCGTCTCCGCATTCGATGTGCCACCGTTGCCTGCCCCGATGCTGTCGAGGAACTACCTGGATTGGTGGCGCACCTACGCCGGATGGGACGACCGGTTCCCGGCCGCCGCTGATGCCGTGGCCACGCCGCGGTGAGCTCGCTGGATCCGACCTCGTTGAAGGTAGTGGTGGTCGGCGCCGGGTTCGGCGGCCTCGGGATCGGGGTGGCGCTGAAGAACGCCGGCATCCACCGGTTCATGATCCTGGAATCCGGCAACGACGTGGGCGGGGTGTGGCGCGACAACACCTATCCCGGCTGCACCTGCGATGTGCCCTCGCATCTGTATTCGTTCCACTTCGCCCCCTGGAGCGATCCCGTCATCCGCTATCCCGAGCAGCGCCAAATCCTCGACTATCTGCGGTCGGTGACCGATCGGTTTGTGCTGGGCCAGCACCTGCAGCTCAACGCCCGCGTCCTGGCTGCCACCTACAGCGACGGCGACGGGCGCTGGACCATCGACACCGACGACGGCCGAACATATCGCGCCGAATCACTGATCTGGGCCGTCGGACAACTGCACAACCCTCACCTACCCGACATCGCGGGCCGCACGGGCTTCACCGGACCGGCGTTTCATTCCGCGCGCTGGGATCACAGCGCCGTGTTGGCCGACAGGGAGGTGGCGATCGTGGGCACCGGCTCGAGTGCGGCGCAGATCGTGCCACACCTGGCTCGGACCGCCCGTCACGTACGGGTTTTCCAGCGCAGCCCCGCGTGGGTGCTGCCCAAACCCGCGCCACGGTTCGGGCCGGTGACCCGTGCGGCGTTGGCCCGGGTTCCGGCATTGCATCCGCTCTATCGCGCGGCGCTTTACCAGGGCACGGATCTGCTACTGCCGTCGATCATGATCGGCGGCTGGTCGGCACGGCCAGCGCGGTGGGCAGCGCACGCGCACCTGTGGTGCAAGGTCCGTGACCCGCAGTTGCGTTCGCGTCTGACCCCGCGCTACCGCATCGGCGAGAAAAGGATCGTGCTCGACAACGATTTCTATCCGGCGATGACCCGTCCGAACGTGGAGCTCGTCACCACCCCGATCGACCATGTCACCGCGGGCGGGATCACGACTGTCGACGGCGTCCACCACAGCGTCGATGCGATCGTGTGGGCAACCGGGTTCACCGCATCACAGTTTCTCGCCGGGATCAGTGTCCGCGGCCGCGGAGGCATGGAGCTGGCCGAGCAGTGGGCCGACGCCGCCACTGCATACATGGGTTTGGCCGTTCCGGGTTTTCCGTCGATGTGGCTGGTGGCGGGGCCGAATTCGTTCACCCCGGCCGGTTCGAATCCGTCGCTCAAGGCTTTCCAAACCCGCTACATCATTGCGGGAATCCATCTGAGCGAACGCCTCGGCGCCCCGATCGAGGTAAGCCCGGAGGCGATGGCCCGGTACCAGAGATGGCTGCGCGCAGCGATCGCGCGCACCGTGTGGCCGACGGGCACGCACAGCTGGTTCAAGAACTCCACCGGAGTTGTCACCAACCCGTGGCCGTTGTCGAGCAAGGCTTTCGACCGCGCAACCCGAACCGATCCCGCGCCCGCGTTCATCCCGGTCGAAGCGACCGCGAAATCCCGTGTGCTGTAGCGCGACTCGCATGCCAGGCGCCCAGCCGGTATCGGCACTGCGATCACCTGGTGGGTCGCTGAAGACAGTCGACTCACCGTAACCGGCACGTCCAGGCCAACCCGTCACCAGGTGAGTGTGACGTCCCCCATTTCGCGCCGCGACCTCTCGATCAGGGGCGGCACTTACGCCACTTGCTGCACCTGTATTGGCGAAACCTGCTGGTGGAGAACCTCGTTGCGACGGTGACACCGACAGCGAACGTTCCCGAGAGCTCGGTACCAGGCCATGGAGACCCTGAGCACTCGCCTGAGAAAGAGGCGACCCCGATGACCAGAAGATCCCGCTGGCCAGTGGCCGATGGGTTGCCCACTCAACGGCCATCGCGCGCTGCGATCAGCGACGCCGCGATCGTCGGCTGGCACCGATGAACACAAGCAGCAGCGATGAGCAGTGGCGACGGCTGGCGCTGTGCGCGCAAACCGATCCCGAAGTGTTCTTCCCCGAATTGGGCGGGTCGGCGGTGTCGGCGAAGAAAGTCTGCGCGCGCTGCGAGGTCCGCGCTAAATGCCTTGCCGATGCCCTCAACAACGGTGAGAGCTACGGGATTTGGGGCGGCATGTCCGACAACGAGAGAACCCGCCTCAAACGGAAGTGGACACGGAAACACGGCCGGGGCACCACCAACCCACCAGACCGAGCCGATACCGCAGTCACCGCACCCGCCAACCAGACAGCGTCGTAACGCTGGCCGATGTCATGCACACAGCAGCGTGGTGGAGAACCTGCCAGTGATGCTGCCTCACGCGACGTATCACTGCTGGGAGGACATCGGATCCGATGACAGCCACCTACCACCGCACCGTGCTCTTCGGCGTCGCTACCGTGACCGGCTTGGCGCTCACCATCACCGGCTGCACCGGCCGTGCCCCGTCCTTCGGCTCACCCCGCGACCCGATTCCCTCAGCCGCGATCGGCTCCCCCACAGTGCCACAACCGGTCGATCTCGCCGCCGCGGTGGATCTGGCTCAACGATTCAGCGCCGCCTATGGAACGTTCTCCCCGGTCAACCCCACCGCTGTCCCCGGGCGGGCGTGGATCGAATCGTGGCAGCCGCTGGCGGTCGACCTCGTCGCAGAACAGGCCGCCGCAACCTTCGATCAGCTGTGGGGTTGGACGTGGGACCAGCAAACCCAGTGCCACGACGTCACCGTGACCGGCCCCGTCACCACCGCGCCCACCAGCTTCGGCACCGTCATCGTCCGAATTCCAGCCAAACGGTATGTCCTGCGGCTGAGTGCCCATGCCGACGAAGGCACCTGGCAACCGGTCACCTTTACAGTGACCGTCGGACCACGCAGTGCCGCATCACCTTCCGGCTCGGGGCTGGCGGTCTACCTGGCCACCATGACCACCAACTGACCCGGACCTCCGAACGATGTGGATGATCGCCGGAAAAGTCGCGCTCGATGCCGCCAGCGCGGTGACCGGACGTCGTAAACGCACCCTGATCACCGTCGCGGCGCTGGCGGTCGCAACCGGTGGCGGCGGGGTCGCGCTGCTGATCATGACCTTGATCATCGCGATGCTCGGCGCGGTCGGCGGTAGCTCGATCGCGGCAGCAGCCACCGCCTGCGGCATCAGCCGACCGCCGCTCACCGCTTCTACCCCAGCGCCGGCGCTGACCGGCGTCAAACCGGGGTCGCTGGTCGTTCCGTTGGCGGCAGGCACCTACACCGTGAGCTCGCCGTTCGGGATGCGGTGGGGTGAAGTGCACGACGGCCAGGATTTCGCCGCAGCGCTGGGCACCCCGATCTACGCGGCCGCCGACGGCGATGTCGTCGCCGCTGGCCCCGCCGACGGGTACGGCAACTGGATCCGCCTGCGCCACGTCATCGACGGGCAAACCACCATCGAAACTCTCTACGGGCACATGAAATCCGGGCCCGACGATCTGCGTGTCCGAGTCGGAGACCGGGTGCATGCCGGACAACAGATCGCCCAGGTCGGCCACGAAGGCAACTCCACCGGACCACACCTGCATCTCGGTGTCTACATTGGACAATGGCAACCAGGCCGCGGCGTGGACCCCGCGCCGTGGCTCCAACAACAAGCCACCACCAGCCCCGCACCCAACTCGAGCAACAACCCCACAGCGCCCCCGGCCGCCACACCCGCGCTGACGCCCGCGACGAATCTTTTGGCTTGCACGTCGTCGCAGGGTCAGCTCAAACCTGGCACCGTCCCCTCGCAATATCTCGACGCGGTCCTCGCCGCAGGACGGGTCTGCGGCGAGGTCATCGCCCCACTGATCGCCGCTCAAATCGAGCAGGAATCCGACTGGCGAACCGACGTCGTCAGCGAAGGCGACGGCGTCAACCAAGGCGGGGCGAAAGGGATGGCCCAGTTCCTCGACGGAACCTGGCAGAAATACGGCACCGACTCCGGGCTCGACCACAACGGTCAACCAACCGGCCCCGACACTCCCGATCCCTTCAACCCCTACGACGCCATCGCTTCCCAAGCCCGCTACGACTGCCACATCGCCGAGGTCCTGCGCCCCGCCATCGCTGCCGGACAGGTCAAAGGCGACCTCATCGACCTGATCCTGGCCGGCTACAACGCCGGTGAAAACGCCGTCCTCACCTACGGTCGAATCCCCCCGTTCCCCCAAACCCAGAAATACGTCCCCGACATCCGCGACCGCATGGCCCGCTACACCGACCTCACCGCCTCGACCGCACCCACCGGGCCCGCGCCCGCGTTCACCGTGCCCGGTTCACCCTTCGCGCAAGCACTCATCGCGGCCGCCAGCACACAGATCGGGCTGCCGTATGTGTGGGGCGGCGGCAACAGCAGCGGCCCCACCGCCGGTGCCGGAGAAACCGGTGAGATCGGGTTCGACTGCTCCGGATTGATCCTCTACGCCGTCGCCCAGGCCTCCCACGGAACGATCACTCTCCCCCACCTGACCAATGAGCAGGTCAAATACGGAAGACCTGTCACCGGCGATGCCATCGCCCCTGGTGATGTGGTGTTCACCAACGCAACCGGCCATGTCGGGATCTGGCTCGGCAGCGGCCAGATCCTCGACGCCTACGACCGCGGCACCCCCGTCGCGATCCGGCCATTCGACCTCCGACGCGCCGAAGACATCCGAAGGTACGGATAGCCATGCCACGCCACCTCCTCACGATCCTGGCCGGAGTCACCGCCGCGCTGATCACAACCGGCTGCAGCAGCACCCCGCAACCAGCTGCGCCGTCGACCACACGCACCGACCAACCGACCACCGCACCAGCCAGACTGCTCCCCCTGGACCTTGCGACCGTCGATACCAGCAGCGCTGACGCCGTCGCGCTCGCCGTCGCCACCACGGCCTACACCCTGCAGCCCGGCCTCGACAGCGATCCCAACGACGGGATGAAACGCGCCTCGGCGCTACTCGACCAGAGGCTCACCAACGCCCTCAACGCCTACCGACCTGCCAGCAGCGCCGGAGCTGAGTGGAGCACCTGGACCAGACAGCACGCCTACATCACCGCCACCGCAGCGCTGAGTACCCAAACCCGTCCCCCAGACGGCCACACCGCGTTGCGCTACCTCACGATCACCCAGACCGTGCACCTCAACCGGCAGATCACCACCAAACCAGCGATCATTGTGCTGATCACCCTCGCTCGGACCCCGGCCGGGTGGCGCGTGACGCACCTGACCCAATTATGAGACCGGGTGGCGCCGAGCCCATTCGAACGGCCCTGCCATGTCGCACCAGCGTGGTTATCTACCAGCCATGACCACCGTCAACTGGGAGCGGCTGCCCGGGGAGACCGTCGAGGAATTCGTCGCAGCGCTACTGCTGCTGGCCAACCCCCGCGGCACCATCATCACACCGTCGCGCGGTGACCGCGGCGTCGACATCCGCCTTCCCACCGACGACGGACGATTCGACATCTATCAAGTCAAACGCTTCACCAGACCCCTCACCAGCAAACAAGCCACAAGCATCGAAGGATCGTGGCGACGATTCCTCGACGCCACCGCGCCGATCCTGCCCGTCCGATCCTGGACCCTGGTCACCCCCTGGAACCCCTCCAACGAACGCCTCGAATGGCTCGACAACCTCACCAAAGGGTCCGGACTCGACACCGTCAACTGGCTCGGCCGCACCAACCTCGACACCCTCGCAGCCGACCACCCCCAGCTGATCGACTACTACTTCGGCGACGGCCGTACCCGCACTGAAGATCTCATGTCGCAGGCGCTGCTCGCAGGCCGCGAGCTACCCGCCCTGCACGGTGAGCAACTGCTCGACGCCATCACCCACCGCCAACGAGCACTCACCACCCTGCTCGACACCGTCGACCCCTTCTACCACTACACCTTCCAGATCCGACCGGGACACCTCGGCGACCCCGCCGAAGCAGTAGCAGATCTCGAAAGAGCCACCAGCGCAGGCCAACACACAGAATCCCTGGTCGTGTACGCCAATATCGACCACAACCACGTCGGGGTGATGCGCCTGTATCCCCGATGCGCCGAGTCCTACCGACTGCGCCCCATCTCGACCACGATGGTGCTGACACCGCGACCAGGGTCTGCCGCCCACACCACCCTGGACCGATTCCTCACCTACGGCGCACCTTTCGACACACCCGTACCCGCGCGAATCACCCACGCCGAAGGACCCGCTGGAGCGGCACCGCCGCTGCGGGAAGCCCTTGTGCTGATGGGGGCAGCGGCAAACAAATCTCAACGAGACCTCGAGCTACGAATCATGCCCGCCGGACCAGCGATAGACCTCGTCGCTGTGGAGCAAACTCGCGGTGTCAACAACCAAGGGTTCCGGATCGTAGGCACCGACCGCGCCGGCGCGATCGGCATCGAATTCCTGCTCGGCGCCGAAGGCCGACCCGACCAACTCACCCTCTCCCCCCATGACGTCGGCGGCCAACCGGCACGCATCGCCTTACCTACCCTGCGGTTCGTCGAACAGCTCTTCAGCGGCACCACGGTCACCCTGGCTATCGCCAGCGGGCCAACGCTGGCCTCACCGTGGCCAATCGAACACAACGAACCGATGGTGACCAAAGCACACCAGTGGGCGAACCTGGCGCAGGCGTTGGTCGAACTCCAACAGCACACCTACCTCTCCCTGAGCATGCCCCAGCGGCTCAGCGCACCGCAGTACGACCAAATCCTCACTGCCGCACAAGTTATCCGCGGCGAGATCGTCGAAGGCACCTGGACAGGCATCGACCTGCATCTCACCGACCCCGCTGCCGTAACAGACCCCCACGACGAGTTCTCGGTCATGCTGATCACGCCACTGACCATCGAGTACGACGGACAACGAATTCCGTTCCCGCAGCGGATACTCACCCACATCCCCACCGCACGCTTCTGCGATCCGAACACGATCAGCACAGCCCAACATGGTGACATCCGCAGGCTTATCCCCGGATCCGATCCGCACGCCACCGTTCGGCTCGCCCCATCCACCACATCAGCCCGCGACGAATCAGTCCAAACATCAACGCCCACAAACCAATAGCATCGAACCCGCCCGTGCGGCGGGCCGCCGCACGCTCCACCTAGTTCGCGTTCCGACCGTTCGATCCCTGCCCCTCGGTGGGGACCGCCCGATACACACCGATCCGATTGCTGCGAATCGGATCCAACCGCGTCCGGACCCGCACAATCCGGCCCTGCCGGACCGCGAGCGCCAACGCGGCCCGAACATCGCGTGGATCCAACACAAACGGAAAGTCGAACGAATCGAACTCACATCCCGATTCGACCAGCACCGTCAGCCTCTCTAGCGCGAGCGGATCCCCACCACCCATCCCTGCCCGCTCACGCCGCTTCACCAACGCCGCCTCACTGATCCTCAACAAGTAGGCGATCCGCACATCCGGCATCTGAAACGACTTGAGCCACAAGTACTCAGCCGCGAACTCCTCACCCGCCGACATCACACCTCCTCCACCCTCGACCGGATCGCAATCGCCAAAGCCGCCCACCGGGCCAACCAATCGGCTCATCAACCACCGTCATCACGACCACCCGAACCCCCATGGACTCGTCAGCAAACCAGCCCTCCGAAGCAGATTCGCACCAATCCTGACCGCCTCCCTCTCCAGCCCCGACCGCACCCAGTTCACGAAACGAGCTGTTACCAGACCAGTCGGCGGTCATTGGATGAGCTGAGCTCCGAGCATGTCCTGGAGTAGCGCGATGGCGACGTCATCGTCGTCGCTATCTGGGCTGATGTCTGGGTTGTCTGGGAAGGGGTGTGGGTCGGGGGGCGGTCCTGAGGCCATCTGGAAGGCCCATATGGCTTCGTTGAACGCTTGGTCGTCGTCCCATGGCGCGGCTGGTGTTGGGCTGTCGTTGTCGGCTTCAGGGTCGGGCACCATGCCGTGGCGGATTTCCAGCCAGGTTCGCCAGTCGCGGCGCTGCTTTTTGATCTCGGCGAGACGTTCGGCGCGTTCGGCGTAGAGGCCGTGCCGTCGCGCGATGTCGTCGAGTGTGGTTTCTCCGGGGGCGACGGTGCCGTGGCCGCGGTTGATCAGGCCGTCGCGTGCCAGCTCGGCGAGGATGTCGTGGCCGGTGCGGGCGCTGATGCGAGCGGCGGCGAAGATGTCGGCGGGGCGGGTGAGCCCGGTGTGGGTGATGAGTTCGTAGACGGCGCGTTTGTTGAGGCCGATGACCCGCCAGGCGTCGTGGACGGCTGCTACTTGGACGCGGTCGCGAGCAACGGGTTCCACGGCGCGGTCGAGGTTGTCGTGGTGATGGGCGGTGACCAGGCTGTAGCGGTCGGCCAGGGTGCCTGCGGCTCGACGGATGCGGTGCACAGGAGCTCCCGGCAATTCCCTGATGTGTGCGAGGACGTCGGCGAGGGTGGTGAAAGGCATGAGGCCTGCGAACATACCCAGTGATCGGACTCCGACTTCGACCAGTGGTGTGCCATCTGCTCCGGTCTCGCCTGCGACGTAGGCGGCGTAGGCGAGTGCCTGTAGTACCGCGAGAACTGTCCACCGGTAGGGCAGTCCAGGCCAGCTCAGGTGGACCCAGGCTGTGGCACCCGCGAGCCAACGAGTGTGAGCGGTTTCAGGTGTTGCGGGACGTTTCGATTCATTTCCCACTACGGGGGGCGTGTGTAGTTCAGGTTCACTGTGTCCGTGAGACTGCAAAATGCGGATGTTCTGTGATGCGTACTGACATGCCTTGGTCCAGTCGGCGTTGAGTGCGCGGGTGCGGTGGAGGTCGTAGCGGGCGTAGGCGGCTGTGAGGCCGGCCCAGCCGGTGTTGCTGGTGTCGGCTATGCGGGTCTGGATGTCGGTGAGGCGCAGTCCCCGGAGTGCACTGTGGTAGAGGACGCTCTGGCGGGCCTCCGACGGGGACGGCCAGCGTCCGTCGGTAGGCATGGTGCCGGTGGCGGCGAAGTGGGCGGGGGCTTCGGGGATGGGGCTGGTGAGTCGCCAGTGGTCACGCAGCCGCGCGTCTGAGCCGTGGCCTTCCCACAGGTCGCGGGGCAGTTCGTCGTGCTGGTCCAGTCCCGGGGTATTGGCCGATTGCGTGCTGTGACGGTCGGCGCTGGAGCTGGCCGCGGTGGTGGATTGGATGGTGTCGCCGAGCAGTGCGCGCAGTCGGGCGATGAGGCCGGGCTCGGATCGTTTGTCCAGGACGTCGAGAGCTTCGGTGATGGAGCCGTCCAGGATCCGATGGCATCCTTCTTTGGTCGCTGACCCGGGGGGTGTGAGTGCGCCGGTGCGTTCGTTGACCATCGGTCCGATGTCGAGCGTGGGCAGCCGTGCCGCGAGCAGCCGCATCACCGGTTCTACGTTGACGCGGCGGAATGTCTCCCCCGCCGCAAGTGGGACTACCACGTGGCGGCCACCGTTGCCGGGGTTGTGGTCGCTGATCCAGCGGCCGCCGCATTCACGCAGCCACACTTTGAGGCGGGCAGCGTCACGCGCGACGGCGACCGATCCGCCGAGTTTGGTGTCGAAGTCGAAGACCAATTGGTTGGTGCGTTGGGTCTTGTCGAACATCGGGACTGCGGCCGGCCACAGTGGTGGTTTGGGCTTTTTGCTGAGCGTGCGGGAACGACCAGCCTTGTTGGTCGCTGGGTCGATCTCACGGACGGTCCGTCGGGCAGCGAGCCGTGGCGCCAAGTATGAGAAGACAAGCTCGGGAGCTTCCGTGCTTGTGCGTTGATTGTGGTCGCTTCTAGCGTCGTTGTGTGTCGTGCGGGGCGCCACGATCGGTTGCAGAGGGTGGATAGTGTTCCGGTTCTCCGCGGCGCGGTTTACTCTAGACATGGCGCTACCTGGGCTTCCCTGATAGTGCTGGCTGCATCAGCTGTTCCTCTCCGGTTCGTTGCTGCGGTGGCGCTACAAGGACGGTGGGCCAATTCGTTTGGGCTACACCGTTTTTGGGTGCAATAGATCGCCCGTCTGCGCCTGTGGCGTCAGAAGGGTGCAAACAGATGGCCGACGGACCCGGACAGGTCGGCAAACGTGAAGGGGTCCTCGGTTGTCGGAGTCGACAGCGGTGGGTCAGGCCGGTGACACGGTCGGCCCACCAAGTCGTTTCTAAGGCTCGGTCTGAGCGGCCTCCCTTCGGCATCGCGTTGGCGTTGCCCGGTTGTGGGAGGCGGCAGCCATCATGATGTGGCTGACGAGGTTGGTCGCGAGCGTCGGTATGTCGCGCTCAGCGGAGGATCTGGGGGCCGGACGTCGATTCGTCGACAGCCCGGAGGGCCTGTGATCGGGGTATGAGCGGCCTGCAGTCGTCTTGCATACCGGCGTGGAACGTTCATTTGGTGCCGTGCTCCAGCCCCGTGGGTGGGCTGGAAGGCGCCGTTCGGCGGCGGTAGTGCAATGAAGTTGTAGCGTTGCAGACGTTGCTGGATGGCGCCATGCGCTATCATCGGGTTGGCCCATAGAGGTTGAAGCTCTCTTTCTGGTGACGGGCTTCCACGGCATCTCGAGGTACCAACTCGATTTGCCACCTGGCTACAGGAAGCGGGCGAGGTACCAACTCGCCCGCTCCGGCAAGATACAAGCCCCGCCCCGTGCGGGGCTTGGTCATGTCTAAGGCTTGTTTCGGCTGCCAGGTTTGCGTTGCTGCCGTGGATCACTGTGGACTTGTGGCTTTGAACGTAGTTACGGTGTTCTCCCCTTCTGGAGACCACCAGCTGACGGGGGTGTCACATTGCTAGGAGGACCTCGTCGAGGTCGAGGTTGTGGCCGTCGGCGAGTTCGTGGCCGTCGGCGAGCCTGCGGAGCTCTCGGAACGCTGATTCGAGCTGGTCTCGGTGTTTGAGACCGACCATGACGAACGCGCCGGAGATATATGCCCTGATCCGTTGCTTCTTCAGCGCTACTTCCAGGGCTCCGATCTCCGCGACAACTGGGCGGGGCATGCGCGTCCAAACGATCTCGGTTGGTGCCGTTTGGTTGTCGTCGACCTCGATCGACAGTGGCAAGGTGCTCTGCCCACTGGGCTCGGCATTGCGCATCAACTGTTTGAAGCACGTGCGGAATTCGGCGCGGAACTCCTTTCGGCATCCGATCAACGCAAGCGCGGCGGTTGCATCGCTGGGGTCGAGCTTGTTTGCTTCTGCGATGGGGGCGTACTTCTCAGCGAGGGTGTTGACCTTCGTTGCGTCTTGCTTGAACAGCCGTGTGTAGACCACACGTCGCTGGCCTTTTGACGGCCGCCCCTTCTTCGGGCTTCCGCTCCTCCGGTTCGTAGCTGTGATGCTGCGGACCTGAGTGGTGGATGCATGCGTCATGGTTGCCACCCTTTGGTGAGGTCTACTTCCCCGATGCCGGGACTCTACCCGGATCGGCTCCTTGCAGAAAGGAAAGTACTCGCTGATGGGTGATCTCGACGGGAGACACGCCGGGGTTCCTTGCTGAAAGGACCGGGCGATGCCTTGGCATCGGGGGCATGCCGCGGGATCCGGCCCACTCACGCCGGTCCGGACACGGCCGAGGACCGCGGAGAATCGCTTGCCTAGCGTGCTCGCCGTGTCGAAACCTGGTACTGGTCCGCTGGCGAATGGTGATTCGCCCGATGTCGCGGGCCGTTCCTTGCGTTCGCTTGTTGCGTCGCGCCATCGAAGGCGTCGACAGGCGTGGATGCGATTGGCTGGCTACACAGCGGGTTTCCTCGCCGTCGCTGCGACGACGCTGATGTTGGTTGTGTTGCCGGTCGCAACCGCCACTGCGGCAGGATCGGCTGTGGCAGGCGCGGCTGCCTTGCTGGCGGCGTCGCTGATGTATCCGGCTCGTGTGTTCACCGCGGTCATCTCGGTGGCGACAGCTGGTGTGGCGGTGACGATTTGCCGCCGGATCGGTGAGCCACCGCTGATACAGGTCATCAGTGTTGTCGGGGTTGTCGCCGCCGCAGTCGCGATCCACGGGACCCGCCGCACTGGCCGCAACGCGGTCGCACCGACCTTGCTGGCGCAGGCGTCGATTCCGGCCGCGGCGGCGGTGGCGGGTCTTTCCGGCGGGTTGTGGTTGATTCCGGCCGGTGCCGTCGTGACGACCTGTTGGGCGTGGCGCGCGGAGTTCGCAGTCACTGTGGTGGCGTGGCGGGCAAGCTTGCGGTCGGGAATCCGCTATGTCGCTGGATATCCGAGGCCGTCGCGTGCCGATGTGGAGATGGCCGTCGAGAACTTGCGGGTGGGTACCGAGGCGGAGGTGGCGACGGCAAAGTTGCTGGTGGGGTTGGGTCCACGCTGGCATGTCCTGCATTCGCGGGCGCTGCACGCCACCTCCGCCGACGCGGACCACATCGTGATCGGCCCACCCGGAGTTGTGTTGGTGGACAGCAAGTTCCGGTCGGGGATCTTCGAATGCTCGTGGAGCGATGGGGAGGGCGCCGCTGCGTCGTGGACGTTCAATGGTCAGCCGTTGCGCGCGGACTTGGTGCGATCGGCGTTGTTCGAGGCCGACCGGATTGCGTGGGCGTTCCGCGCTGACCTTGCGTCGGGGCAGCCGGTGCCGACTGTGCTGGCCATCCATGGCGCGCGGATGAATGTTGCGTGGGGCACGGCGGAGTTCGAGGTCAGCGAGACCGATCCTCGCAGCGGCGAGGAGGTGGTCGTGGCTACTCGATTGGTGACGCTGGTGGCGGTGGAGCATCTGGTCGACTATCTGCGTCAGCTGCCAGCGCGTCGTTTCACCGAACCGTCTCGCGCGGAACGTCGATGCGGGCGGGCGCGGGGGTTGTCCGATGCCGATGTGCTGCAGGTCGCGCAGGATCGGTTCATCGTCGACCTGGCCGCTGTTGCTGATCATCTGTTCATCCCGGTTCGGTAGGTGTTCGATGTGGTGATGCTCGATCGCGTGCGGATGGGATGGTGCAGCGGCTAGTTGTCGCTGAGGATGTGCCGAATCATGGCCTCGAACTCGGCATGGTCGGCTTGGGACAGCGGTGCGCTGTCGAGCAGCGGGGCCGTCCACCATCCGTCCTTGCCGGGGTGATCTTTGGTGGGTGCCGGTGTCGGCTGCCGCAGTTGTGTGAGCTGGTCGTGGATCGCCACTGCAAGGCACCACCCGACGAACGTCAATACCGCCAGCGTGGGTGTCGCGGCGAGAAGTTGTGGTGCGCCTGCTGTCTCGAGCAGTACGACCGGTACCAGCGACGAGGCCGCCACGATAGCGAGGACAACTACGTTGGGGTGGCGCCACGCAACTCGCAGCAACAGGTAAGTCAGATAGACGGCGGTCAACGCCGAAACTGTGTGCAGCACAATGATTTACCACCCTATCGAGGACCGAGAGGAGTGCCAGGGAAAGAGTGTGTGCACCTCGGCTTGGTGCGGACCCGCTGGGAAACTGTTGGGTGCGGTGTCCGCCAGTCGTTGGTGCGGGCATTCATTCCGGGTCCACTACCCGCACGGGAGATATGAGCGTTGATGCGAGTTGTGGGGTCGGCGCCTGCGGGCGTTATTTCAGCTTCTGAGGCGCCGACCTCGCTCCAGTAACGATAGTGCCATCGTATGGAGGTGTTGCAATCGTTGCTCACTTCATCAGCGAGGCGAACCATTTGCCCGTCCATTCCAGTGCAGTGTCACCTTCGGCGGAGACAACGAGTTTGGCGTAGCCCTGGTGCGAGCCTCCGGCGTAGAAGGCGGTCGCGGTCGCCGCCGCATCCATCACCGAGGCAGGGTTGAGGTTGTCGGTGACCCCGCGCACCGCAGCGGGGTCCACGCCGCCGAGCAGGCCGCTGGACTGCAGGCCTGTGGTGAACAGATTCAGCACCAGCGGCGGTATCGCTAGCAGTTGCCCGGCCATGACGTTCTTGACGATCGCAGCGACGGTCTGAGCCAATTTCACCAGGTCGAGGTTGTTGATCACTCTGATCACGACTGCCGCGATCTGTGCCTCCGGTGTGGGGATCAGCGACAGGATCGTCACCAGCGGGGTGAGGTCGATCGACTCGATCGCTTCGACGATGCCGATGAGCTTCTGGTTGAGCCCGTTGATGGTGTCGGGCATCGCACCGAACTGGCCGGACACCGCGAGGTCGAACAGCGTCTTGAGGTCGTTGAAGATTCCGCCGAAGTCGATGCGGGACACTTTGTCGGTGGTGAGGGCCGCTTGCCGCAGCAACGCCACCGGCTGAATGCTCTGCACGATCCCGGTCGCGGCGGCGACATCGCTGCTGCCGACACCCGCCAACGGCGCCGCTGTTTTGGTGAGATCGGCAGCCGCGCCGGTCAGTTGGTCCAATCCCACCGACTGCCCCAGCCCAGCCAGACCGGCCAGCAGCCTGCTGAAGTTGGCGATATCGACGTTGCGGACCCTGCCGAGCACACTGCTCGCGTGCTGCTGCGGCGTCGCGGCGGGGAACTGCTGCAACGTCGCGGCCGCGTTGCTCCTGCCGATCAAACCGGCCACGGAGGACAGGTCTGCGGTTTTGGTTTGCAAGCCGGTCGCCGCCGCCCGGACACCGGCAGCATCGCCTGCGGCCGCCGCCTGGCTCAACGTCTTCACTCCGGCGGTGAGCCCGTCGATGTCGAGCGCGCCCAAACCACTGGCCAAAGCCTGATCGGTCGCGTCGGCGGGCAGTGTGGTCGAGGTCGGTTTCTCACCGGGCTTGGTGAGGGTGGTGGTACCGATGACCTTGCCGATTCCCGACAACAGTTTCTTGTCTGAGGGAGTAGCGCAGTACAGGTCGGATAGGTCGCAGATGGTGGCTACCGGTAGTCCGTTGAACCCGCCGGGGCGCGGGCCCTTGATACCGTCGCCGGGTGGGTTCGGGCCGATCTTTGATTCTCCGGCGGTGCCGCGGCGGGGGTCGGCGATCAGCGCGGTGCCCAGCAGTTTGTCCGCTGGAATCGGGCCTTTGCCTTGTCCGATGTCGGCGGCGACGTCGCCAGCGACTTCCGCGCCTTGGCTGTAGCCGAGGAGGAAGAATTTGGTGAACGAGCAGCGAATCGCGGTCCCGGCCAAGGCGTCCTTGGTTTTCTGTACGCCGTTGGCTTCGGAGGCGGCGTAGGTGGGCGTGATCGCCGCGGTGTAGGGCACGAAGTCGGTGCTGGCAGCGTTGCCGACGAGTCGTTGGGTGATGGCGGGGATGTCTTTGAGCAGCCCGACCGGTACCTCTGGGTTGGCGTTGGGGTTGGTTTCTCCTGTGCCGGGAACCGCGATGATCTTGAATGGCGGGCAGGCGGGGTCGCCGGGTGAGGGTGCCGCTGCTGCGGGTGTGATCGCCACAGCCCCTGCGGCAACGATCACGCACATCGAGGAGATGAGGGTGCGCCGCGGGCGGCCGCAGGGGCGGGTGGGCCCGCGGACAGCGTGGGTGGGCATGTGGTGTCTCCATCGCGTTGTGGCTGTCGGCGAACCGGCCCTGCTGGATGGGGGCGGTTCGCGCGGTGCGCACACGATCGCAAACGGGTTCACCAATTCGAGTCGACCGCTGCGCCGCCAGAGCTCGGTGTCTGGCAGGCGCGGTCGAGGAAGATGGATCGATGGTGGGGTGAGGTGCCAGTGATAGGTGAGCGCCGGCATGCTGCGCGGCGCTCTACCCTCTATCGGATTCACCTCTCCGCAGGCACATCGGGCCCTGTGAAAGGTGCAGCCCCTACCAGGGACTGGCTCGACCGCCAGTCATTGCTGGAGAACGGCGAGCGCATTCAGGATAGTGCACTTCTAGGCTCTCGGGACAGCCAGCCGTGAACTCAGCGTAAGGCCGGTGGTGGAGAAGTCCGCGGTTAGCTTGCCTGGCATGACTTCAGTGGTTGATGTGCTCACCCTGGCCGCCGAGAGGCTGACCAAAGTCGCCAACGACGCCACCGCCGGGCCGTGGGCGCGGTCGCATAACGTACCGACAACAGTGAGGTGCGCTGACGCCGCAGATGGCAGTGAACAACACCTCTGCTACGGGATCGAACGCTCCGCGGATTTGCGACTGGTTGTCGGTTTCGCCGACCCCGACGCTGTGCGCCTGCTGTCTGCGGTGTTCGCCAAGGCCACCACCAACGACGCCAACACCGGCGAATTGCTGGAGTTGGCAACCTATTTGAGCCAGAAGATAGGTTTGAACCTGCCCACGGCGGAACGTCCGCAGCGTTGGCCGCACAACGATGCCACCGATGACTGAACCGTGGCGTGGTCGCGCGGCCGTCGGAGTGGGGTCTAGGCGCTGACCCCGTACCACGCCCCTTCCTCATTATCTCGATCGGCGCGCCGCTGACGGTCCATGCTCGCGCACTGACCGCGACGCGGCGTCCCATTAACAGTGCCAGTCAGGCGGCCGCTGAGCTGGCACGGGTACGAGAGCTCGAGGCTGTGGTGCGCCCACGACACCGATCTCCCGACCCAGGCGCGTGGCCCGCAGTCGCGATCGGGCCCGCGCGGGACCGACGAAATCCGCTGCCTGTGCAGCGGATTTCGTCGTCGCACAACAGTGTTCACCAGTCGGCGCTCCTCGCCGTCGGGCCCTCCATGTCCAACTTGTCGGCGTTTCCGTGGTGCGGGGAATCTAGGAGGTCGGGCACACTTGGGCACCGCATTCCTGTTTGCTGACGAGGTAGTAGCGGCCGTCTCGACTCACCACGGTGAACTGCTGCCGTAGCGCATACGGTTTGCCGTCGCTCGCGTTCAAGGTCAGCACCACGTTGAACACGTTCGGATTCGAGGTAGTCGTCACTGTCACCGAATGTGTCAACGACTTGTCGAGGTCATCGATGGCCTGCTGGATCGATGCGGCTACGGCCGGTGTGTTCTGTTCGGGGACAAGGAATTCCGCGGCGGTTTTGCCGTCGCGTGAGACATAGTAGGCGTGTTCGAATCCGAAGATCACCCCTGGGCCGCTGGTGAGGTCCCCCCGCCCGCTGCCTGTCAGCATCGGCGGTGCTGTGCTGCTGGGTGATGGGGTCGTCGCCATGGCCGCCGAATCGGTCCGTCGCGGCAATTGGCTCGGCGGATCGTCGCGTCCCACAACGACGGTCACGCCGACGCCGATCGCTACCGCCGCAGCACCCACGGCAACCAGAATCTTGCGCGAGGACACCGTATCGCGTTGCGGTGCACTAGCTGCCGCATCAGGGGCGGCGGTGAGGATCGACAGATCCTGGGTGAACTCGGCAGGGCGGCTGAATTCCTCGGCGAACTCGTCGCCGAACTCCTCCACATCGGCCCGGTCGACAACGCTGTCGTCGACAACTTCGTCCCATTCCTCATCGCCCCAACTCTCCTTCTCGGCATCGCCGCGGCCGGGATCTTCGGCGAAGAGGTCATCGTCAGGTGCGACACGGCCGCGTGCCATAGTCGTCGGCTCCTGGTCTTGAAATCGGGAACGAAGATAAGCCTGGTGTGCGGTCGGGAATTCGGCGTCCACACACCAGGTTCCGGCTACACCGCAGCTGGAGGAAACAGCGGCGCGAGGACCGCCTGGATCTGGGCGCCGGCTTGCTGCGCCTGCGCAACGATCGGTGCCATCACTTCCTGCGCCTGCGCCACGGCCTCTGTCACCTGTGCCGCGACTGTCTCGATGACAGGCGGCGCGGCGGTCATGGTCGGAACCGGCATCGGCGCCGGGACAACCTCAGGCGCCACTGCGGGCACCTCCAGCAACGGCGGTGGTGGCGCAGGCTGCTCGATCCCGGTCCCACCGCCGAGCGCATCGCCGACCGCGGCGCCGGCCAGACCACCGAGCGCCGCACCGACCACGGTGGCTGGCAAACCGGTGATCGTCGCACCGATGATGCAGCCGCCGATGCCGCCGACCACGGCACCCAACGGTGCACCGACGCCGCCGGTGGGAATGCCGCCGATCGCCGCTCCAGCGGCACCGCCGACAATCATGCCGCCCACGCAGCTGGGGAACCCGAAAACTGGTGCGGCGACCGCCGCTCCGGCGTAGGCGCCGACCGCACCGGCCACCATTGTGCTGGCGGCACGCCGATCCGACTCTTCCCGGGAGTAGCCTGCCTGGTCGTAGAACGCTGCGACCTGCCATTCGGTCCAGTCCGAGTACTTCTGTGCCTTGTTGAGCGCGGCCGTGTCCACCCAGTCCGGGACATCGACCACGGAGTTGCCGACACGGAGTTTGTGTTGCTCGGCCAGGCTTGGGGCAGGCTGGATCGCCGGGGCCTCGGGTTCGGCTTCGCGAGGTGCGGATTCAGGCGGTGGTGGGGTGTGAGGCGATGCGATGATCGGTCGCTGCTGGCGCGGCTGTGGCCGCGGTGGCGGCGGTGGTGGATCTGGCACCCAATCAGCGGGCGAGGCCGCTGGCGGTGGTGGCGGTGTGCGCGGTGTCGGATCAGGATTGGCCCAGCTCGACGGCCCGGAGCCGCCTGTCTTGGGATCTGGGTTGGTCCACTGTGAGGGCTCGGCGTAGGCATTGACGCCGGTCAGGAACACTCCGCTGCTGATTCCCGCCGCCATCGCAACCGGCGCCAGCCACGGCTTGCGTGTCCTCGCGCTTTTTCTGGACATCCTGTTCCTCTCATGGGTTCCTCACCGAGGTAGCTGTTGCCTCGGGATCAACCGGGCCCCACCACGACTGAATCGAGGTGGATCCGATGCCGCCCACACGATAGGAATGCAGTTCTCCACAGCCCGAGACCTGCACGGTGCCAATGCAAGCCGACGCGCCATCGCGGCGCGCAAGGCCACGTTCCGGCCGGCACCGCGATGCGGCGGAATGTGTTATGCGCGGCCGCCCAGCTTCATCGCGATCACCGTCAACAGCGAGGCCAGGCAGTTCAGCACGTGGTCGCTGCCTAGGGATAGGGCTGAGACGAACAGCGCCTGCCCCGCATCCTTGTTTCCATTGGCCCGCGCGGCGATCAGCTGCAGGGCCCACATTTGCTCCGGTGCCATCGCGGGCGTGGCAACTAGATTCTTGAGGACCGTAGGCGGCGGGGTTACCGCGAAGAGGGTGTCGATCCACAGCAACGATGCCCGAACGATCGTTTCGGGCCCGTCGTCGCGCAACATTTCGGCCACTTTGCTGGCCGCCGCACCGGGGTCTCCCTCGATCGCTGAGCCCAACGCATCCCGTGCCCGCACTCGCCAGACAGGTTCTGTCATCGTGTCGAATCCTCTCATGTGCCCGGAGAGCTTCGCCTCGAACCTGGCCCGCCACCCGCTATTGCTACTGGTCGTCGACGGCGGTGTCAAACCGCGAAATGCGTTCGGCCCCTGAGCGATACCTGCATTCGGGCTCGACGTCGACATGGACCAGATGATTGGGTTCGCGGTGGCTTGTCCCGCTACGGACTGATCCGGCGAGCGGCCTTGATGATTACGGCCTCGTCCGTCTCGTCGGACTCGAGGTCGTCGATCCAGGTGTTGTACGCGGCGGCAACCTCGGCGTGGCGGTCATAGAGCGTCTCGATGATGATTCCGCGGACCATACGTTCGGCCTCGTCGAGCTTTCCGAGGAAGGTGAGCACCTCGAGGGCAGTTGCGAGAGCTGCGGTGGATCGGCCGTCGGTCTCGGCAACGAGCCGGGCGCGGGTGTCGCTAGATGACGCGATCATTGAGATTCTCCAAAATCACTGCGTTGGGTTGAGACTGATTGAGTTTGGTTGACTCATGGGTGGGGTGTTTCAGCCCACGAGCGCGGCGGGGGCAGGGCGGGAGGCACAATTCATCCGCTGATCGCATCGATCAGCCGATGGGGATGTGAAAGGCTGTCTCTCAACATATTTCATGGCAGGGATGGATTGTGGGTAAGCAGCATCATGAGCGAGTTCGAGCACGATGAGCACGATCCGGCCTACTTGTTGGGCAGGTACGAAGCGATTGCCCGAAGGATCATCGCGGACAGTGCGGGACACAGCCTGAGCGTGGCGGCCCAAACACTGCGCGAATGGCTCAACGCCACAGAAATCCCCGCGCAGGCGATTGCCGATTTCCGCCGTCAGCTCGAGGCAGACCTGCACGCAATCGTTGACCGTCACGGAAAGGCCACCATGGCCTACTACCAGACAATGCTCGACGAGCTCACCTTCGCAATGCCACCACAGCGAGTGAGCCTGTCGACAACACACGCCCGACGACGGCGACGACTGGGCTACGAGCACCAATGGTTCGCGGTGCCACAGCGGCCGGTGCCCAGGACACTCGATCATTGAAGGGCGGCCCAGCCCGGTAGAGGCGCCCGTCTGCCTCAACGGTCGATGTGAAGCTGTAGGCGTGGCTGAGGACCACGTGGCAACGCACGGCGCACGCGTGCATGTATGTGCCCTGCCGAGGAGATCACTGCGGTCGGCAGTGCCTGATCGCGGAGGTGGTCGACGCCACCTCCGCCGATGGGCGGTGAGCAGCGCTGCGGATCAACACAGTTCTGAGCTAGTACCGTGCTGGTCTCTCGTGGGTCAACTCCGTAACCCCGAGTGCGCGGAGGTAATCAGCGAGAGTTCCGGTGACCTCGGTGGTTGTGGTGTTCGGATCCTTCTCGTCCCAGAGCGTGTCTGAGTCGTGGACGGAATGTTGGCTCGCAGATGGATGGTGCCGTTTCATAAAGGCCGACACCCTGCGATCGAGGTCGCTGCGATTGGTCGTGAAGGTCCCCCGGCAATGTGGGTGATGAGGTGCTCGTGTTGTAACACTAACTCGCTGAAGTGAGCGCTGGCACACGCGATCTCCAGAAGCAGCGCGTTCATGTCAGTTTGGACATCGGGTACGCAAGGGGGCCTACCGCCCGCCGTTCGCCGGACCGCGGCACGCTCGCGGCGCCAACGGTGCATCCGCGGTCGAGTTGTATGTACAACGGATTGCCACGGCTAGCAGCGTGATCACGCCGAGCCCTCCCATCATCGCAATGAGCGATAGCGGGAGGGATGCGCAGAGCATTGCTAACTCCACACGATCGCTCGGTCGTGTTCGATTGCCCAGTCGGCAATCGCGATCAGCTCGGTGAGCAATCCACCGACGTAGCCTGCGGTCCCCTCGCGGTGCACTGCTGCGACCAAGCGTGTACGGAACTCGGTCGCGCCCAGCTGATCCGGCTGCGGATAGCCGTCTGCGTCGAACAGCTCGATGCCCAACGGCTTCAGGACCCGTGCCGCGTTGCCCGCGGTGATATTCACCACCGGGCCCTCGCCGCCCTCGGCGACGGAAACCACGTGGACCTGGTGCGCCCAGAACTCGTCGCCGGTCGAGCCGTCGAGCAGTTCGCCGTGGTCGCGGACCTGTACCAGGCGCTGCACGGCCAGTGCCCGCTCGTCGACAGCGAATTCCTCACGGCCACCGCAATAGTCGGTGACCGCCCAGCCGATGATAGTGCCGGTCTCGGGGCCAATGGTGATCGTCATAACGATCGCTCCAATCCGCAGAAGGTGTTGGTACGCAAGGTAGAGCGCGATCCAATCGCACGTTGCAACCGTGCAATGCGTCGCCGCCACCAGCAGCCCGCAGCCCTGGCGCTAAACCGCTGTCTCCACAACCGGTTCAGCCTCGTGGTTGGTGACGTCCCCAACCAGGAGGCTGCGGCGAAATTCATTTGCCTGTCGGTCGAGGGCGTACCACGATCGGCCTCGCACGGTGCTCTAGCGCTGCTGAAGTGGGCCCGGCAGCCTTCCGGACGGTCGGCGGGCCGGGTCCCGCGCCAAACAGCGTGATCATCTGGTGCCGAATCGGGTGTTGTGACTAGACCGATTCTCGACGGTGGCGTGCAGCCGAGAGCGACCCGATAGCGGCCACCGCGAATACAGCCAAGACCGCGTATCCGACAATCTCGAGGTCCAGTGCCGCAATCCATTTCGTGACCGGATCGGCCCAGCCCGCTGCCTCTCGCAAGGTCGCCACGAGCACGATCGCGGCGACGGTCAACGCGGTCAGGACCGACAGCGAGGTGATCGCGACGTTCAACCGTCGCGACGCCTGGCGCGGGTCGTTTGCGCGGGCATACAGGCGCAGCATGAACAAACCGTTGAACGTGTCTCCCAGTGTCATTGCCGCTGCGAAACACACCGGCAACGCCAACACCGACACCACAGCGATACCCGATGCCGCAGCAGTGGCTGTCAGCACCAGCAACCCGATCAAGGTGGCTGTATCGAAGCCCAGCCCGAACGCGAACCCGACCACGAACAGATGCGACGGATAGGACACCTTCTGCAACGGTGCGCTCATCAATCGGCTCACCACCGTCGTTGCCCGCTCGCCGTCGCCATCTGTGTGGTGCCGACTGTTTGATCGGGTGAGGCTCACCAGATTGAACAGTCCGATCAGCAACAGGAATCCACCCGCGACGAGCCCGCCGATCGTTCCCAACGCGGCCGAGGTCACATTGTCCTGTGTCAGTATGTCGCTGACGACGCTGATGCCGGCCGCTACCGCGATGGACACCAGGAATACCACCGAGGAGTGGCCGAGGCTGAAGGCGAGCCCCACACTGACCGGGCGGCGTCCTTCGCCCACGAATTTCCGTGCGGCGTTGTCGATTCCGCAGAGGTGGTCGGCGTCGAATGCGTGCCGCAGCCCAGCCATATATGCCGTCGTTGCCGCGCCAGCAAGTGTCAGCGGGCCGGGCCCGGTCAACGCGGCCGCCCCGGTAAGCCCGAATCCGACCACGTGCAGAGCCCCGATCACCGCGAACGTCGCCATCAGTCGCAGTTTCTCGGGTGCGGCTTCCCGGTGTCGGCGCCACCAGTATCGGGTCCAGGTCGAGGTGTCGGCGTCGTCGAGTCGGGTGGTCATCTTCTGCTCCTTCGTGATGTGGTCATCGCGTGGGATTGCCGGTTGGCTTCGTCGGCGAGCCAGGGGTATCGGGTGGCGATTTCGGTGAGGACTCGATGTTTGACGATTGCTCCTGCCTCGGCGGAGAGTGCTTGTCCGCCCGCGTGGCGGATCTCGTCGCGGAGGCGGTCGTAGTGGGATCCGGTGTGCCGCAGCCAGTTCACGCAGATCCTCTGCAGAAACGGCGGGGACGAGTTCAGTGTCGCTTCCGGGTCGCTTGGCTTGCGGCGATCGTTGTAGTGGGCGATCGCACGCCGCAGGAGCACTTCAGGTGCGACAGTGGCGATTTCGATCCGCAGTTGGTGTGCTGCACGCATGTGGCGAGGGTCCGGACGTCCCATCACAGATCGGCGGGGATCGGGTTGAACGCCACCATCGCCGCCAAGGCGAGCTGGTCGGCTTGTGGTGAGGCCTTCGCCGCGGCGCAGGCGCGGCGGATGACGACATCATCGATGGCGGCAATGCAGGTGACGTTCCATCCGCTGCCAGAACCGGTCTGTGTGGCCGACATCAGCCCTCTCCATGCCAGCCGCTTCGGTCCAACCGCGATCCGGCTATTCAGGGCTGCATCGCCGCCCGAGGCAGCCTCTGTCGTGGACTGGGCGAACCTCGGCGGCCCTGGGTCGGTGCCGTCGGCGGGAATGGGTACCACATTGCGGACCACATTCTGCCGAGTGGACGGACAGGTTCGGTTGGCTTGTTCGACCTGACGCCACAGCGTCTCTGCCGAGGAGCGGGTCAGCACCGTCGCATCGACGATCACACTCGTGCCGGCCCGTGCCCAATCGAACTGTCCGCGAGGCGACGGTGCGGCTGCTGTCGGTGAGGACACGAATACCCGAGCAGCTTGCCAGCGCACCGCAGCCTTCTCGGGATCCTCGGCGGTGTGGTCGCCGCCGCACGCCAACGTCAGCGCCTCGCCTTGGCCGCGCAGTAACGTGTGGTCGCTGTCTGCCGCATCGTCGGTCCACTGCTTGAGGTACAACTCGTCGACGGTGCCGGAGCCTGGCAAAACGGCGATCGCGGCTCGTGCGGCCTGCTCGCTGCGCCACTCGGCGGCCTGCGGCACCGGCCGCGCCGGCCACACCATTGCCGACGCCACGACGATCGTGGTGACTGCTGTCGCGGCGCAGGTGTAGATGAGCCAGCGGTGAGGTCGAGACGTCGCCGCTGCTGCCCGCAGGCGATGGGATGATTCGGCGACGGGGTCGGTGCGGGTAGCCGCCGCGCGCAACGCGCCCCGGCATACCGCGTGAACCGGATCGGGCATCGCTTTCACTGGCGCTCCAGTGATCTCCTTGATCGCGCCGTACAGCGCGGGGTCCGATGACAGGCCGCCGCAGACGACCACCGCGCACAGTTGCTGCCCTTCGAGGGCGGCGATCAGCGGGGTGAATAGGTCGGCGAGCTTCATTTCGAAGTACAGGGCGCCGGCGTGGTCCACGTCTTCGGCGGACAGTTCGATGCGGTCCACCGGTCGTGGGAGTTTGACCTCGATCTGATCGCGGTCGGCGAGCTCGTGGCGCGCCGCGCGTATACGGGGCACGCCGATCCAAGCCATTCGAGTGGCCAGCGCCACCTCAGGGTGTCCCGCTGCGGTAATGGCGTTGGCCATCAGGATCCGGTCGAAGCTGTCTCCTCCGCCATCGACACTGTGGCGCCCGATCACGCGGGGATAGCGCGGACCCGCGGCGACTGCGACTGCGGACAAGGCCGCCGCGCCTGCGTCGATCACGATCGCCGTCGCACCAGGCGCCGGTGTGCTGATCGTGTGGGCGAGTGCTCTGTCTGCGGACACGATCCGGACCTCGCGGCCCAGCGCAGTATGTAGAGCGAGCCGCAACGCTGTCGTTTGTCGCCTCGGCCACCGCGACGGCGCCACAACCAGTACCTCGTCGGCGTCGTCGCCTAGCACGCCGCGTGCGGCGTCGAGGATCGGTTCGAGCGTCCGCTTCATCAGGCTCGGGAACGTCCAGGCGGTGTCGTCGATGATCGCTGGCGTACCTCCGAGCCTGTCCAGTAGCGGACCCAACTGGGACACCGTGTCCGAGTCTCCCGCGCGCGGAGGCCGCGGCTCCAAGTCCTCGTCGACCACCAAACGTGCGTCGAACCCTGCCTGTATCTCGGGGGTGAGGGTCGTGATGTGGCCGTGGCTGTCACGCACGGCCGCCGCTACCGTGCACGTGCCGATGTCGAGTACGAGGGCGGTGCGGGTCATGCCCCGATCGTTTCGACGAGGTTCTCCACCACGCTGTCACGCCCCCGCACCCCGGCAACGCCTCCTATCTGGTGGTGCCGTCAGTTGCTGGCGCGGGCATCGCTGATGTCGATGACATCGAGGACTTCTCGCAGATCATCACGGGAGGGCTTGCACAGTTCGCGGTGAATTCTGTGCCCCCAACGAGGCCCTTTGGTTCGCTTGCGCATCGAGTCCGGCGCAAGGTCGGCGACCCAAATCTTGCGAGTGGGTACAGGATTGACGCTGCTGAGAGTCAAGATCACTTCGACCTGGTGATGAATATGGCCGCATGCCATAGCTACCGCGTCCTGATCATCGAGCAACCACACCCGAGTGCCAGCGGCGTCGGTCGTCATTTGGACCGTCTTTCCGTGCAGGTGATCTCGCCATTCCCGCGTTTCGTGTCGGGGGATCGTGCCCGCGACTTCACGCAGTTTGTCGATGAGATCTGCGTTGGCGACTGTGCGGGGCTCACGCCAGCCGACGACGATCCATCCCACAACAGCGGCGGCCAGTCCCGCGAGCGCCACTGTCGTCGACAGCGGTGCCCAAATCCAGACGACAGCACCCAGCATGATTGCGCCGACCACCTGGTTCACACGACGCCACACCGCCCACTGATACGCCGCCGGTCGGCCCCGAACGTGCATGCTCACCACCATCGCGAGCAAGAAAGTGAACAGACATAGGCCCAGCACTGCGGCCAAAGCATGAGTGAATGACATAGCGTCCTCGTCCTGACTGAAGTTGCGGAATGCAGGTTCCCGCACGACCTCGCCGATGGTGCGCCGCCTCGGCTCGGTCAGTTGCAACCGCCCGACCCGATGTGGGGCCTGCCGCAATGGTGTTACCGGGAGAGGTCCCCATCCTCGCGGAGCATTCGTCTCGTCCTGAACTGGAGAACTGGTCAGGCAGCGTTATGCCGTCTCCACTTGTTCACGATTTGAGGACAACTTGTGAATCGTTGCGCCCTGGCCGCTTTCACCTTGTCCGCGGCGCTACTGCTTCTCGCTGCAGTGCCCGCCTGCAGGAACGAGGCGCCCGACCGGTCCCCTCCGCAGGAGCAGCTGCGTGCCCGGGTGGTGAGCCGGTTGGACTTCCCTGTGCTGGTGTTCGACGAAACCTGGGAGATCACCGACGCCATCCAACGCCCAGATATCACCCGCCGCACGCCACCGCTGACACCAGCTATCGACCGTGCCGCCGGCACCGACCCGGCCTCACGCGAGGTCAGCGTTAGTACCACACCGGACATTTGTGCCGGCACTGGGGAGTTCGGCGGCCGGCTGTGGCAGACCGCGCACGGCGACGGTGCCTGGGCTGGCGCGATAGGCATCAAGTCGGTGTCGAGCGAAGCGTTTTCCGTTGACGTCAGCACGGCAGCTGTCGTAAGTCTGGAATCGGTCGACCGCTTCGTTCAGCAATGCGCGCACTACAGCGCCAGCCTCGGTAGCAATGTCGTCGAGGTCACGATCACAGCCACCGATTCGGAGCTGTTGCGTTGGGGACTCGATGACGTTCGATTGTTCACCACCACAGCGAAAGGCCGTGGCGCCGAGGCGACATTCTCGACCCTCACCGCGATCGGGACAGTCGCCAGCACACGAGTGACCGCACAGTTCACCACGGCGGGCACGATCGACGGGCCAGCGATCAACATCGTCGGCAACTGGTGGCATATCGTCGCGACGAAGGCGTCCTCCAGCCACTGATAACCCGCGGGGGCGACCGATCACCGACACCTATCTGTTCACGACGCTCCCCGATCTCAACTAATTGAGGTCGGAGTCTGGCGTACGTACGTACGCGCAACTTGGGCTTCCGCGGATACACCTCGAGCGGATGGTGCCGAGCTTCGCTGCGATGCATCGGGTTTCGATTGAAGCAGTTGGCGAATGGTGGGACTAGCTTTCATATCAGTGTGCCGGTCCTCCATCCGGTGGGTGGTCCCCTGCTCGGATGCGCCAAGGTTGTCAGTCGGCCACGGCGGGCCAACCACCCGACCGTGGTGTCACCACCCGCGAGGGAGTGAGACCGCCCGAGCCCGCGCTCGGGCGGGACCTTTCGCGAACAACGCATACCGCCCCGCTGCAACTGGTGGCGAACGAGCCGCTGCTACCACGCGGCGGCGTCGACGTCGATCGCCCAGTCCAACCCCATGCTGTGCCTTGCGAATCGCTCGAACTCCATGCGTGCCGTTCGTCTGATTCGTGCCGCCCTCGCTCGGGCGCAGCGGTTGTCTGGAGAAGTCGGGCGAGATCATCTCGGTGTTCGTCGCAAGAGATCGGTTGCTACGTCTGCAACATTGTCAGACCCTGTCGCTACTGTCATAACCGAACAGACGCACTGGCTTTGAGCAGGAGAGACGCTATGGGATCGATCGCATTGCGCCCGAGCGGTACCGTGGCTCGATTCGTTGCCTATGACCGCCGCATCGAGCGGATCGGCAACCCCGAGGACGGCACCGCCATTCAGGTGCGCGCCGAAACCTTCGTCGAGGAATACGTCTCGATCAAGGTCTGCAAATACACCGAAAAGTCGTCCAACGGCTTCGACACCATCTATGTCACCTTCGACGCCGCCTCAGCGGGGAACGGCAAGATGGAGTACGACTTCGGCGCATCAACTGAGCCCGGTACCGAGGTCGCGGCACGACTCAAGACCGCCTTCGAAACAAGAACCCCTGTGTATGTCGCGGTGGAAACCTGCCGACGCAAGACCCAAGAAGGCACCAAAACCAGCATCAACGTCCTCACACCGATCCACACACTGCGTGGCGCGACCGACGTTGATGCCAAGGCAGATCCGCAAGCCACCAAAGCCAATTGCATCAAGGTCGTCGCTGCCGTCGGCTCCGCCGACGACCCGGCCGATACCGTCTACGCTGCAAAGGATCTGCGCTCGGAACCGACCGAATGGGTGCAGCTGCGCGGGAATCGACGTGGCGACCTCGCCCCCGAGGGATGGCGGTGTCTGATGCGCGATGGTCACCCGGTCGGCGGCATCACCAATCACGTGCCAGCGCACAGCACCGACACCGCTGAAATTGTCCAAGCCGTCGGCAGCCTGCTCGAATCCGCTGGTGTTATTCCCGCCGCCGCGTCCGGTGGCGGATCGGTCACCGTCCGGCGGGCACGGGCGAGCGAGGCTCGTCCGTGGGAGCCGCAGAACAGTGACGGCCGCGTCAACCCTGGAGGGTGGCTTGCGGCCAAGTATCGGGAAGCGCACCAAGAAGCCATTTCCCTGTTCGACGCCGTGATCATCGCTGCCGGTGACGATGGGGCAACCCTTGCCGACGTTCAGGCTCAACACATTTGGGAGCTGACGGATCTGCTGTTGCTGATCGCTGACAACATCCAAACCCGTGTCCTCGGGCTCGAGCAGCCCGATCGCGCTGCAGGGTCGCACCGGGAAGCGCTGCAGTGGGCGATTCAGACAGCGCGGACCCGGCACCATTACACGAGCGAGCACATCACCTCGCAGGAGGCTCGACTGGTCTGGGCACGCGCGGTGTGGGCACGCGGCGTCGAGAATTACAGCGCCGCTCTGCAGCGGATCAACGAATACCTCGGCATCGACACCAAATCCCGGCCCGACGCCGCCCCGGCGCGGCAACCCAGCCAGCAGCCAGAGCGAAGCGGTGCGGCGGCACGTCACCACCAGCCCCCCGGTGTTGACCAGAAAGCCGTTGCGGCACTGCGCAATCAGCCTTCAGCGCCCCGACAGGCGATCACCGCTGGTAACGACGAAACAGCGATCCGCATGTGGAATGATCTGGCGGACGCGATCGGAATGGCGGGCCACATGGATGATCTGCGGCCGGTTCTCATCGACACCTTCGGCGGTCGCACCGGCGAGCTCGGTGAGATCGACGCGGTGGCGTTCAAGCGTCAAGTCGCGACCTGGAGGAAGGACCCGGGCGCATTCTTCGCAATCGCCGAAAAGGCGTTCAACATGGCAAAGGCCAGCTGAACCCGCTCGTCCCTGAGACCGATGAACTACGATCACGAAAGGCATTGCTATGGCAGGAGACACGGTCATCACCGTCATCGGAAACTTGACGGCCGACCCCGAGCTTCGATTCACGCCCGCGGGGCAAGCGGTGGCGAATTTCACCGTCGCGTCC
>NZ_JBIUAF010000004.1:730764-1098561 GCF_044547285.1 Nocardia sp. NPDC052566
ACGACTGAAGCAGCGCTCCTACGAAACCCGCGAGGGTGAGAAGCGCACGGTCGTCGAGCTCGAGGTCGACGAGGTCGGTCCCTCGCTGCGCTACGCCACCGCGAAGGTCGCCAAGACCAGCCGCGGCGGCGGTGGCGGCGGCTTCGGCGGCGGCGCCGGTGCCGGTTCGAGTGGTGGTGGCGGCTACAACGCCAACAGCGGTGGCGGCGGACGTTCCGGCGGAGGCGCCGAGGACGATCCGTGGGGCAGCGCGCCCGCGGCAGGCTCCTTCGGGGGCGGCCGCATGGATGACGAACCGCCGTTCTAGACAACGGCTTTCATAGGTCCGATCGGCTCGGACCAATCACATTACGGAGTAGAAGACCATGCCTAAAGCGCCCGCGCGCGAAAAGGTGCTGAAGAAGAAGGCTTGCACTTTCTGCAAGGAAGCCAAGACCGGCACCGTCAACATTGATTACAAGGACACGGCGCTGCTGCGCAAGTACGTCAGTGATCGCGGCAAGATCCGCGCTCGCCGGGTGACCGGCAACTGCGTGCAGCACCAGCGCGACGTCGCCGTTGCCGTGAAGAACTCGCGTGAGGTCGCCCTGCTGCCTTACGTGTCGACGGCTCGCTGAGTAAGGGAGGCACGCACATGAAGCTGATTCTGACTGCAGATGTCGACAACCTCGGTGCCCCCGGCGACACCGTGGAGGTCAAGGACGGCTACGGCCGCAACTACCTGCTGCCGCGCGGCCTGGCGATCGTTGCCAGCCGTGGCGCGCAGAAGCAGGTCGACGGCATCCGCCGGGCGCAGGATGCCCGCAAGGTGCGCGACCTGGACCACGCCAACGAGCTGAAGCAGGCCATCGAGAAGCTGGAAGGCGTCTCGCTGTCGGTGAAGACCGCAGGCACCGGCAAGCTCTTCGGTTCGGTCACCCAGGCCGATGTCGCGGCTGCCATCAAGGCGGCGGGCGGCCCCGTGGTCGACAAGCGCAGCATCGAGCTGCCGAAGGCGCACATCAAGTCGACCGGCAAGCACAACGTCGTGGTGCACCTGCACCCCGATGTGGTTGCCAAGTTCGACCTGCAGGTCGCAGCGGCCAGCTGATTCAGTACCCATCGAAGGCCACCCCCGTGCTCGGCACCGGGGTGGCCTTCGATTGCGCTTTTTCCTGAACGCGGCATTGATAGCTGTCCATTAGCGGACGTTTGATATGCGCTGCTCAGCAATCTCGACGGCACTATGCGCGGCTTGATCTACCGCCGGTTTTCCGGCCTGTGGATTACCGAGAAAACCAACCGTTCGCAATGTGATCCGGGACATATCCATGCCACATGCCGTTAACCCAACACGCCCGGCTGTTCAACTGGACCGACACGCCGGAAGTTCATTCATCCACACGTGGATAGATTCGGAAATCGATATCTATCTGCACGTTTGAACACTGTGACCTGGGTTTTCCCCAAGTAGTACACAGGGGGTGCACACGGTTAGGTGAACAGTCCCCAACTTATCCACAGGTGTGTGCACAGTAGCGTTTGGCGACCGCCCACCGGGTCGCTTAGGTTCGTCGCAATGCCTTGAACGAAGCACCCGGAACCGCACGATTCGACGCTCACCTCGGCGATAGCTGGCAAACCGTAGCGGGCCTGTCGTACCCGGGGAGTAGAACGAGTCATCAATAACGAGTGATCAACAGGGTCGCACCCGGTCGTGGGGAAAGAGAGGACGGTCGAGTCTGGTGGCAGTCGTCGACGACCGCGGACACGCGGACTACCCACAGGAAGCGCCCGGCGAGGATTTCGGACGCCAGCCACCGCACGACATGGCGGCGGAACAGTCGGTGCTCGGCGGCATGCTGCTGAGCAAGGACGCGATCGCCGACGTCATCGAGGTGCTGCGCCCCGGCGATTTCTACCGTCCCGCGCACCAGGCCATCTACGACACCGTCCTCGATCTGTACGGTCGCGGCGAGCCCGCCGACCCGGTCACCGTCGCCGCCGGTCTCGACCGCCGCGGTGAGCTCAAGCGCATCGGCGGCGCCCCCTACATCGTCACCCTCACCCAGACCGTGCCGACCGCCGCCAACGCCGGCTACTACGCCGAAATCGTTGCGGAGAAGGCGATTCTGCGCCGCCTCGTCGAGGCGGGCACCCGCATCGTCCAATACGGCTACGCGGGCGCCGACGGCCAGGACATCGCCGAGGTCGTCGACCGCGCCCAGGCCGAGGTCTACGAGGTCACCGAACGCCGCACCACCGAAGACTTCATGCCACTGGAGGACCTCCTCCAGCCCACCATGGACGAAATCGACTCCATCGCCTCCCGCGGCGGCATCTCGCTCGGCGTCCCCACCGGCTTCACCGAACTCGACGAAGTAACCAACGGCCTCCACCCCGGCCAGATGATCATCGTCGCGGCCCGCCCCGGCGTCGGAAAGGCTCTCGCACTCGACACACCCCTGCCGACCCCCACCGGCTGGACCACCATGGGTGAGATCAAGGTCGGCGACGAACTCCTCGACAACCATGGCCGCCCGACCCGCGTCGTCGGCGCCACCGAGGTAATGACCGAACGTCCTTGCTACGAGGTCGAATTCTCCGACGGCACAGTCGTCGTCGCCGATGGAGAGCACCAGTGGCTCACCGAGACGCGCGCTTCGCGGCGCTCCGCACAGCAGGCGAAGACCGGCTACCACCGTTATCGCAACCAGCGCACCTTCGCCGCAGTCCGAACAACGAGCGAGATCGCGAATACGCTGCGCTGCGATACGGCTGATCGCAGACTCAATCACTCGGTGACGAATACCCGTGCGCTGCAACTGCCCACACGCGAGCTGCTGGTTCCGCCGTACACGCTCGGCGCCTGGCTCGGCGATGGAACATCGGCGTCGGCACAGATCACATCGGCGGATCCGGAGATCATCGCTTGCATCGAGGGCGAAGGGATCGTCGCCGTCCCGTCGCCGTCCGCGCATCTCCGATATCACCTGCGACTCCCGTCGGACGATCCGATCGCCGCGCGGCACTGCGCGGTATGCGGCGCCGAGTTCATTCCACACACCAGCGAGGTTCGTACCTGCGGCCGATCCTGTGGCGGTAAGGCGCGTTTCTACTCGGCGCCGGTCGCCGCCCCCACCTGCTCGCAGTGCGGTGGCCCATCGATCGGCTTGCGCCTGTGCCAGCCGTGCCGCAACAGCGTGGGCAGCGTGCAGGCCCGGCTACGGACCATCGGCGTGCTCGGCGACAAGCACATTCCTGTCCACTATCTGCGCGCGTCCGAGGCGCAACGACGTGCCCTGCTCGCGGGGCTGCTCGACACCGACGGCACAGTCACCCACGGTGGCTCGGTTCAGTTCAGCGTCGCCAGCGAGCGGTTGATTCGCGACGTGCAGGAGCTCATCGTCAGCCTCGGATACCGCTGCCAGGTCTCGACCAAGCGCGTCCGCGGCCGGACCGAAGCGTCCTCCATCGCTTACACAGTCACCTTCTCGACAGACGACGAGGTGTTCGGGCTGTATCGAAAAGCCCTGCTCCACAAGGAACGTCGCGCGACGCGCAGTACCGCGCGATCCAATTCGCGATACATCGTCGATGTCCGCAAGATCGACAGCGTGCCGGTGCGTTGCGTCGAGGTCGACAATGCCGAGCATCTCTACCTCGCGGGTCACTCGATGGTGCCGACCCACAACTCCACGCTCGGCATGGATTTCATGCGGAGTTGCTCGATCAAGCATGGGTTGGCGAGCGTTATTTTCTCCTTGGAGATGAGCCGCACGGAAATTGTTATGCGACTGCTCTCTGCCGAGGCGAAGATCAAACTCGGTGATATGCGTTCGGGGCGGATGAGTGATGACGACTGGACGAAACTCGCGCGGCGGATGAGTGAGATCAGTGAGGCGCCGCTGTTCGTCGACGATTCACCGAACTTGACCATGATGGAAATTCGGGCGAAGGCGCGGCGGATGAAGCAGCGGCACGACCTGAAGCTCGTCGTTGTGGACTACCTGCAGCTGATGACCTCCGGCAAGAAGGTGGAATCCCGTCAGCAAGAAGTCTCGGACTTCTCGCGAAATCTGAAGCTGCTGGCCAAGGAACTCGAAGTTCCGGTGGTCGCGATCAGTCAGCTGAACCGTGGTCCGGAACAGCGAACCGATAAACGCCCCATGGTGTCCGACCTTCGCGAATCCGGCTCGCTCGAGCAGGACGCCGATATGGTCATCCTGCTGCACCGGCCCGACGCCTTCGAGCGCGACGATCCGCGCGGCGGCGAAGCCGACTTGATTCTCGGCAAGCACCGTAACGGCCCGACCGCCACGATCACCGTCGCCCACCAGCTGCATTTGAGCCGGTTCGTGGATATGGCACGCGGCTAACCTCTCCGTCGGATGAACCGCCGGCGGTAGGGTTGGCGGGATGGATGAGGTGGGGGAGGGCGCGTTCGATGAGCTGCGTCCGCTGTTGTTCACGATCGCGTACGAGATCCTCGGTAGTGCGGCCGATGCCGAGGATGCCGTGCAGGACAGCTATCTTCGCTGGCGCGATACCGACCCTGCGACGGTCGAGTACCTGCGGCCCTATCTGAAGCAGATCGTCACGCGGCAGTCGCTCAATCGATTGCGGTCGCTGAGCAGGCGCCGCGAGGAGTACGTCGGCAACTGGCTGCCGGAACCGATCCGCACCGAGCACGACGCCAGTCACGATGTCCTGCTTGCCGAATCGGTATCGATGGCCATGCTGCTCGTGCTGGAAACCCTCGGCCCGACCGAGCGGGCCGTGTTCGTGCTGTCGGAGGTGTTCGGCCACAGCCTCATCGAGATCGCCGACATGATCGGCAAGTCCGCCGTCACCGTCCGCCAGATCGCCCACCGGGCACGCGCGCACGTCGGGGACCGCCGCAAGCGTTTCGAGCCCGACAGCGCGACAAGCCGCGCGGTGATCTCGCAGTTCATGCTGGCCGCCCGCACCGGTGACGTGCACACCCTGATGGACGTGCTCGCCCCCGACGTCGTGCAGCTCACCGATGGCGGCGGCGTGGTCACCGCGGCCCGCCGCCCGATCGTCGGTGCCGCCGAGGTCGCCAAGTATCTCATCGCCCTCGCCCGCGGCCCCATGGCGGAGATGACCTACGAGTACGGCACTTTCAACGCACTGCCCGCGATCCTGTGCCGGTCCACCGCGGACGGCCGGCTCGATACCATCCAGATGATCGAGCTGACCGACGGCCGCATCACCGGGCTGTACGCGGTGCGCAACCCGGAGAAGCTCCGCACCACCGAGGTCGTGCGCGCCATCCAGCGTGACTGAGACCACAGCGGCCGGATGTCACCCTCGCGAATCCCGCGGTGTCTCAGGGTTGTCCGGAATCAACGCGGCGTGGAGGAGAAGACCATGCAAACCATCACCGTCGAACGCACCATCGCGGCCCCGATCGACCAAGTCTTCGACTGGTGCGCGGTAACCACCAACTACGAACGCAGCCGCTGGATCCTGCGCTGCACCCTGGCCCAACCCGGCGAGGGCGCCCCCTACGGCGTCGGCGCGATTCGCCTGCACACCTGGCTGATCGGCCGCTTCGACGAACGCGTCACCCGCTACGACGCCCCGCACTCCTTCGACTATGTCGTCGACCGCAGCTTCCCTCCGGCCCGCCACGAAGGCGGCACCATGACATTCACCGAAGTACCCGGTGGCACCAAGGTCGTCTGGTCCACCACCGTCGAGATGGCCGTTCCCTTCGGCGCCGACCTGGCCACCCGCCTGCTCTCCCGCCCGATGGTGTCCCACGTCTTCGGGCGAATCCTGGCCGCCTGCGCCCGAGACCTCACCGATCGCCGCTAGTCAGGTGGTGATGGTCGCGACGGGTTCGAGACCGTAGGTGCGGGCGTAGCCGTTCTCGATGCCGACCAGGAGGTCGACGATCTCGAAATAGCGGTCCCAGAACGGGGTTTCGCGCAGTGCGTCGATGAGGAGTTGGTAGGCGCGGTGGTCGTCCGCCTCCCATACCCAGACGTCGGTGACGTGCGCGGAGTAGAACTCGGTGTCGTAGAAGCGTGACCGCACGCCGGTGGTCTTGGCCTCGATGGCGGGCAGTACCTGGGTGGTGAAGGCGTCCAAGCGTTCCTGGACGGTCAGCGCGAGCCACTCGGGTGTGGTCTTGACGAGCATGAAAGCCGTGACCGGCGGTTCGGGTTTCGCAACGGGCATGGGGGTGCCTCCAAAGGTGTTGGTGTGCAGGGTGTTCGGTCTCAGCCGCGGACAGCGGGCGCGAGGGTCTCGGCGCACCACTGCTCGAAGCTGGTGGGGGACACGGTGTCCGGGGTACGGGCGACCCCGGCGTCGAGGCCCTGGTCCTTGGCCCGCTTCATATCGACCACGCCTCGGGCGAACGCCTCGTCGAGGCCGTAGCCGACGAGGGTGGTGTACAGCTCGTCGAACGACTGGCGTTCGTAGCGGACCGGGCGGCCGAGCTGTTCGGTCATGATGCGGGCCATATCGTTGGGGGACAGGTCCTGCGGCCCGAGGACGGGAACGCTGTCGCTGCCGGTCCACGAACGATCGAGCAGCAGCCCGGCGGCGACGGCCGCGATGTCGGCGACAGCGACGCGGGGCGCTGCGCGGTCGGCGTCCAGGACGTCGACGAACACGCCGTTGTCGCCGATCGAGTCGACCTCCTCCAGGAAGTTCTCGAAGAAGGACGGATTGGCCAGCGCCCGGTAGGCGACGCCGGTGTCGGCGATGAGGTCGTCCATGGCGAAGGAGGCGGTGACCAGGCCCGCGCGGTCGGCGACCGGGGTGCCGCGGCCGAGCGCGGAGACACCGACGACATGGCCGACGCCGTGGGCGGCGAGCGCCTTCGCGGCGGGACGGGCGAAGCCGCTGAAGCCGTCCTGCGGGGGCAGGGAGCTGTCCGGGGGGACGAGCCAGAAGACGGCGTCCGCGCCGTCGAAGGCACGGTCGAGGGTCGCGGCGTCGCCGTGCGAACCGGTGATCACCTCGACGCGTTCGCGCGCCGCGTACGGGAGTCGCGCGGGATCGCGCGCGATCACCCGCAGTTCCTCGTCCGCGGACGCCAGGAGCCGGGCGAGTAGGGGACGCCCGATGTTCCCGGTGGGAGCGGTGATAACGATCATGAAAGCCTCGCTGGTCGGATCGGATCGGTACACCGCCATCCTGCGGAGAGCCAGGCGTTGCCACAATGGGAACTTCGGCACTGAATCATTGACTGAAATGGAATAATGCTGGTGAACAGCTCGAAACCGGCCCTCGACGCCAACCTCGCCATCGCGCTGGACGCCCTGTTGGCCGAGCAGAGCGTCACCCGCGCCGCCGCCCGCCTGCACTCCTCGCCCGCCGCCATGAGCCGCACCCTCGCCCGCCTGCGCCGCATCCTCCAAGATCCACTCCTGGTGCGGGCCGGACAGACCATGGTCCCCACCCCGCGGGCCGAGGCATTGCGCGACGAGGCCGCCGCGGTGGTGCGCAGCCTCGCGGCACTGCTCAGCCCCGGCGCCGGCGTCGACCCCGCCGCGCTGAGCAGCACCTTCACCCTTCAGTCCGCCGACCTGGTCGGTGCGGCACTCGCCCCTCGGTTGATGCGACTGGCCCAGCAGGAGGCGCCGGGAGTCTCCTTCCGGCTCCGGGCCGAAGAGCTGGAGGCCGGGTCCGCACTCCGCGACGGCCGGATCGATCTGGAGATCGGATCCATCGATCATGTGGATCCCGAAACCCAGGTCGAAGAGCTGGTCACCCTGCGCATGGTGGCGGCCGTCCGGCCCGGTCACCACCTCACCGAACAACCCCTGACCCCGGCCCGGCTCGCCGCCGCCCAGCACGTCGCGGTCAGCAGGCGCGGCCGGTTCACCGGCCCGCTCGACACCGCACTGGCGGAACGGAATCTGTACCGCCGCGTCAGCGTGGTGCTCCCCAGCCACCTGGCCGCCATGACCCTCGCCGCCCGCACCGACATCGTCTGCCTCGTCCCCGCCGCACTCCCCGGCGCCGCCCCATCCCCCCTCACCGACGACGCGACCGCCCTCGGACTGCGCCTCCTCGACATCCCCCTGCCCCTGCCGCCGCTGACCATCGGTATAGCCTGGCACCCTCGGCACACTGCCGACGGAGCCCACCGCTGGCTGCGCGGCGCCATCCGCCGCGCCCTCAGCACGTCGAGCGTTGCCAGCCAACACCTTTGAAATGCCGCGCCGAGTAGCGCACCGATCTGGTCGAACGCGCCCGCGCGCGCTTCGACAACGAGGCGCCGGTCGGCGAAGCACGGTGACGCGGCGCCGGATACGCGACAGAAACCCTCAGCCGAGCATGCCTTCGATCAGATCGGCGGCACGCACGGTGCCACCCTCGGCGCGCGCGTCGGCGCGCAGCCGCGCGGAGCGGCGGCCGACCTCCGCGTCGGTGACGAGGTAATCCAGTGCGGCCCTGAGGTTCTCGGCGGTGGCCTGCTCGGTGTCGATGCGCCGGGCCACGCCGAGTTCGACGAGCCGGTCGGCGTTCATGAACTGATCGGCGGCCTGCGGCACGGCGATCATCGGCACACCCGCCGCCAATCCTTCACCGCAGCCGCCCATTCCGGCATGGGTGACGAAGGCATCCGCCTTTTCCAGGATCGCGCGCTGCGGGACCCAGGAGTGCACTTCGACATTGGCCGGAATATCGCCGAGCTCCGCCGGGTCGGTGTACTTGCCGATCTGGAGCACGACGTGCCAGCCGGGCAGGTCGCCGAAGGCGGCGAGGCACCGGCGGTAGAACTCCGGCTGACGGGTGAACGCCGAGCCCAGTGAGATCAGCAGCACCCGCTCCGCACCGGCCGGGCGGACCCAATTCTCCTCTGCCGCACGGACGTTGAGGCAGGGGCCGACGAAAGACACCGCGTCGGCGTCGACCCGGTCGGCGTGCGGCTGCATCGCACGGGTGATCAGCGCCAGCGCACGCGCGGGCAGGCCCGAGAACGCGTCGACATCGGTGGTGGCCGCCCCGCAGTCGGTGAGCCACCGCGCGAACTTCGCGCGATGGTTGTCGGCTCCCGGCAGTTGCCGCAGTTGCGCGGCGATGTCCTGGTCATAACCGTCCCAGGCCACGAACGCCGGTGACAGCTGCACGATGGGGCGGCCCTGCACCTCGGCGAGTGCCCGCGCGGCATACGCGCCGATGTCGTACAGGTAGAGATCGGCCGGGTCGGCGTCATAGGCGGCGCGCAAGTGCGGGAGCGCCTGAATGGCGTTGTCCAGGAACAGATCCATCGCGGCGATGGGGTCGTCCGGCCAGTTGTTGTCGGCGACCGGGAGTATCGAGGGGACGGCGACGAGTTCGGCCCCGGCCGCGGTGATCAGTTCGGTCACGACCGGGTCGTTGGCGTAGGTCACGCGATGGCCGCGGGCCACCAGTTCGCGGATGATCTCGAGGCTCGGCAGCACGTGGCTGACGGCGGGGACCCCGATCATCGCGATGTGAGCGCGACGAGGCATAGCAGATCACTCATTTCAAATCGGAAGGGGTGGAAGGACTTTCGTCACTCGCGCGGGGCGGCGGCTTCGAGATCGGCGATGCTGCCCGACATGATCGTCCGCACGTGTTCGGTGATGTGCGCCAACGGCCAGTCCCACCAGGAGACCGCGAGCAGCCGGGCGATGTCCTCATCGTCGTAGCGGGTGCGGATGAGGCGGGCCGGGTTGCCGCCGACGATGCCGTAGTCGGGTACGTCGCCGGTGACCACGGCGCCGGAGGCGATGATCGCGCCGTGGCCGATGCGGACGCCCGGCAGCACGGTCGTGCCGTGACCGAACCAGACGTCGTTGCCGACGACGGTGTCTCCCCGGTTCGGCAGGCCGGTGAGCAGGTCGAAGTGTGCCGACCACGAGCCGCCCATGGTGGGGAACGGGAAGGTCGACGGTCCGTCCATGCGGTGGTTGGCGCCGTTCATGATGAACCGCACTCCGGTGCCGAGCGCACAGAACTTTCCGATGATCAGCTTTTCGGGTCCGTAGTGGTACAGCACATTTCGGGTTTCGAAGGCGGTCGGGTCGTCCGGGTCGTCGTAGTAGGAGAACTCCCCGACCTCGATCAGTGGCGAGGTGACCAGCGGTTTGAGCAGCACCACCCGGGGCTGGCCCGGCATGGGGTGCAGTACGGCCGGGTCCGCGGGAACGAGCGCGGGCATCGACAACCTCCTTAGTGCGACAATTGTTGCGTTACGATGCAACCACGCCCCGCCCCATCGAGCAAACGGATTACCGACGATGAGCTCCACACCCGCACCGGACCAGCCCCGGCCGACCGCATCCGCCCGGCCGGGCGGCCGCACCGCACGCATCCGCGCCCAGGTGCTCGACGCGGTCCGCGCGGAGTTGTCCGAAAACGGCTACGACGCACTCACCGTCGACACCGTCGCGGCGCGCTCGGGCGTGCACCGCACGACGGTGTACCGCCGTTGGCGCGACGTCGGCGGGTTACTCACCGACGTCTTCGACGACGCAGGCGACAACGACTGGCGGCCACGCGACACCGGCTCCCTGCACGGCGATCTGGCCGCGCTCAACCACGAGATCCAGCAATCCCTCACGGAGCAGCCATCACTCGCCATCGCGCTGATCGCGGCGTCGTTCCGCTCCGACGAAGCCGCTCGCGCCCTGCTGCGCCTATGGGAAGGCAAGTACGCCGACTGCGAGATCATCATCGAGCGCGCGATCCGGCGTGGCGAACTTCCCGAGGGCACCGACGCGCGCGCCGTGCTGCTCGCCGCGACCGCGCCGATCTACCACCAGCTGGTCCTGCTCCGCGCTACCCCCGACCCCAGCCTCCCTGACCACGCCGCCCGCACCGCCACACTCGCTGCATCCGCCGGCGCGTTCACCAGCCCACACTCACCCAACTGATTCAGCCGCGCGCGCATCGACGTCCCGCACACCGAATCGCCTGCGACACCGTGTGCCGGAAATCAGAAAGTGCGCGGCTGTGGTCAGACCGGCTGGCGGTCGAGCAGGTTCGCGGTGAGTCGGGCCAGTCGATCGGCGGCTTCCGGACTGAAGGGTGCGCCGTGCACGTCGACCGGGTTGTCCTGCATGAACGCGCTCAGTGGCGCCGTCGGCGGGTGGTCGAGGTGGCGCAGGATTCGGGTGAGCGCGGCTTCCATCGGCTGGCCGCGCTCGCGCATGCCCGCGACGATCTCGGCGCTGACGGCATCGTATTCGCCGGTGAACGCGGTTGCCGTCAGCCCGGGATGCAGTAGGACATAACGGATTCGACTGTCCGGATAGCGGCGGGTGAAGCCAACCGCGAGGAGATCGCTCAACTTCCCGCATTGCCCCATGACCGCATCCGGATCATAGGTTCGGGCGAATTGCAGGTCATCCCAACGCATTCCAGCGAGGTCACCGCCCGGGCCCGACAGATCGAGAACCACCGGTTCGTCGGCCTGTTCGAGCCGCGTGACGAGGCCGTGCACGAACAGATACCTGCTGAGATAGAACAGCGCGAAATTCGCTTCGAGATCGTCGGCGGTGACGAAACGCGTTGCGCGGTAATACCGTGCGGCGAGTACGAGGATGTCGACGACCCGGTGGGCCGCCTCGATCCGCTCGATCACCCTCCGGTTCTCCCCGATCGTGCTCAGATCCGCCTGGATGAATTCGACGCGCTCATCGGCGCCGAATTCGGCGGCCGTCTCGAGCAACGCCCGCCCTTTCCCCGCATTGGTACCGATGACGACTACCCGGTCGCCACGGCGGAGGTAGGTCAGCGCGAGCGCCTTTCCCATGCCGTCGGTGCCACCGGTGATCACGACTGTCTTCACGGATCTTCCCTTCCTAGTGGACTAGCTAGATCAGTAAACTAGACCGATGGGTATAGGTCAATAAGTCTGCTTCAGTAGACCCGTGAGTACAAACAACTAGTCCGGCCGATACGATGGACCGATGAGCGCGTTGGAAACCGCCGAGCAGGCGCCGTCCCGCGGGCGGATCGATAAGCAGCAGGCCGTGCTGGCCGCGGCCTTCGCCGTCTTCGCCCGTGGCGGCTACGCCCAGGCCCGAGTGGACGACATCGCCGCCGAGGCCCAAGTCGCCAAGGCCACCGTCTACAACCACTTCCACGACAAGGAGTCGCTGTTTCGCCAAGCGGTGCAATCGCTTTCGCGCACCGCCCTGGCGGCCAACCTCGCCGCGATCGAGAAGCTCGCGTCCGCCGATGGCGACCTCACCACTCGCCTGACCGAGGTCGGGCGGCACCTGATCGAGTGCTACTGCACCGAGGAATCGCGAACGCTGCGCCGCCTGGTCTGCGCCGAAGCCACCCAATTCCCGGACCTGGTCGACCTCGTGACCGAGGTGTCCCGCCGCGCCACCTCGGCCCTGGCCGACCGGCTCGCGCGGCTGTCACTGGCCGGTGAACTCGAGATCGACGACCCGGAGCTGGCGGCCGCCCAATTCGCCGCGCTCCTCGCCGGCCCCGCCGACAGCCTGCTCCGGCTCGGCACCAGCCAACCCTCCGACACCGAACTCCGCGCCGTCACCGACGCCGCGGTGCGCACCTTCCTCAAAGCCTTCGGCCCAGGCCGATAGTCCGCACAACCCGGAAAAGACGACTCCCATCGAATCCGCTTACGCCGCTACTCGGCCCCGCTACGTGACGCGGCCGAACCGCGGTGATGATCCGGCAACCGCTCCCTCGAAACAGCATGCGCCACAAGGCAATGGATGGCGGCGCGCACGAGATGTGCTGTCTGCGTGACCGGCAGGGTCGGGCAATCTAGCCGTCTTCGCCGCCCTGCCCCGTTGCCGCACCGGCCGCCAAGAGTCTCTGCGCCATTGTGCGGCAAAGGATTCCGAGTTCCGGCGGGTCGAGCACCTCGAAGTCGTGGCCGAGCAGCAGCACGTATGCGATTATGCGGTCGAGATTGTCCGCGCCGCTGAGTATTTCGCATCGCTCGGTCCCGCGGGCTCGCACGACGGCAGCCCCCGCCGGAATCTGGGCGCGCACGACATCGGCGGACGCGTGGATCAAGAAGCGCGCTCGATGCTGGTACACCCGGCTCGAAACACTCTCCTGCACATAGGTCGCCGCGTCCGGGGCCGGGCGCGGACGAAAGCGCCAAGTCCGTGCGGCCACCTCGGTCATCCGGTCGACGCGGAAGGTGCGCCAGTCGTCGCGGTCCAGGTCATAGGCGAGCAGGTACCAGCGACGATCGGAGGCGACCACGCGGTAGGGCTCGACCCGCCGCCCGCGCACCTCGCCGCGCGACGGATAGTCGAAGCAGGCCTCGACCTCGTCACGGCAGGCTCTGGCGAGCGTCATCAGGACATCGGGATCGACCGGCGTACGGCCGCCGTCGAAGGATTCCACCGCGCCGGACAGTGCCCGCACCTCGTGCCGCAGCCGGGTCGGCAGCACCCGGTCGAGCTTGGCAAGCGCGCGCAGCGCGGCGTCACCGGTACCGGCGACCGCGCCGTTCACACCGAGCAGCAGCGAGACCGCGGTGACGATCGCCTCCTCGTCGTCGAGCAGCAGCGGCGGCAGGTCCTGACCGCGGCCGAGCTGATAGCCACCGCCGACGCCGTGGCTGGCATGCACCGGATAGCCGAGCGTGCGCAGCCGCTCGATATCGCGGCGCACCGTGCGCGGCGTGACCCCGAGCCGGTCGGCTAGTTCGGGACCGGTCCAGACCTGGCGTTGCTGCAGCAGCCCGAGCAGGGTGAGCACCCGCTCGGTCGTGCCGAGCTCGTCGAAGTCCATATCACCCAGCTTGGCACAATAGCGGACCGATACTGTCCGCTAGGGGTGCGAGGGTGACGCTATGGACACAGAAGCAACGGACACAGACGAAGCGACGGGGATGGCGCTCGACTGGAATCACTCGCTGCGCGAACAGTGGGAATTCCACTGGACACACCAGGTCAAGGCCAGGCTCGAGGGCCTCACCGACGACGAATACTTCTGGTCACCGGTGCCGGACAACTGGAGTGTGCGCCCGCGCGGCGCCTCGACGGCGCAGATGCAGGCAGGCGTCGGCGACTTCACTATCGATTTCGCCTACCCGCAGCCGGACCCCGCGCCGTTCACCACGATCGCTTGGCGCCTCGGCCACGTCATCGTCGGCGTGCTCGCCGCGCGCAACGCGGCGCACTTCGGCGCACCGGCGGCGTCCTATGAGACGTGGGAGTACGCGGGCAACGCGGCAACCGCACTCGACCAGCTGGAAACCCAGATCGACACCTGGCTGGCCGGTGTGCGCGACCTCGGCGCGGACGGACTCCTGGTCCCTGTCGGCAACAAGGAGCCGTTCCCCGAGCTGACCGTGGCCGATCTGGTGCTGCACATCCACCGCGAGCTGATCCATCATCTGTCCGAGGTGTGCCTGCTGCGCGACCTCTACGTTCACTCGAATCTCGTTACCGCGGAAGGGAACTGATGATCAAGCACGTCGACCCCGAAGACCTCTACAACAATCCGGCCTTCACCCAGGGCGTGATCGCCCCCGCCGGGCCGACACTCTACGTCGGCGGCCAGCTCGGGTCCGACCGCACCGGAAAGCTGCTCGACGGACTCGAAGAACAAACCAAACAGGCCATGCGCAACGTGCTGTCCGTCCTTGCCGCCGCGGGCACCGGCCCCGAACACGTCGTCAAACTCAACATCTATCTCATCGACGGCGCCGACGTACAAGCCGGATACGCGGCATCCCAATCGGTGTGGGGCGACCACCGCACCGCCATCACCGTCATCTCCACCGCGGGCCACGCCCGCCCCGGCGCACTCGTGGAGATCGACGCGATCGCGCTCATCCCCGAAGCCGGGCAATAGCGGCCGACCGCCATCGGCCCTGGTTGTCGCATCGACGCCATATGGAACTGGTGACGCCGCAGTAACGCTTCGGTCCCGGAAGACGACGTCTCTCGTGACACATGGCCTGTCGGGGGGCCTGTCCGTCCACTTGTTGGTTCTGAGATGGGGATTTGGACATGGCTCTTCGTGAGTTCTTCGCGCGACATCGCATGGCCTCGGCCGTCGCCGCGCCCGCGGCGCTCGGGGTGGCGGCGGTGGTCGCCGCGTCGTTCGCGCTGACGACATCGACACCGCAGACCAGGGATACCGTGCTGACGTCGTCGGTGACGGAATGCCACGACATGGTGACGATCTCGGTGGCCGGGCGTAACGACACGCCACGCGCGGGGACCACGAAGCTGCTCGTCGACGCCAACGGCAATGAATTGCCCGCCGCGCTGTCCGGTGACCACAGCAGCGAATGGCTGGATCCGGTGGTCAACGCACCGGCCAACGGCACCGATCCCGGCTCCTACGCCGCGGTCTACATCGCGTATCCGGCGAATATGTCCACCTATGAGGATGCCGTCAACACCGGCGTCGCGAATACCGAACAGGTGATGCGGGAGATCACGCAGGCCTGTCCGAACACCAGGTTCTCCATCGTCGGCTACAGCGAGGGTGCCGACGTGGTGCGCCGGGTCGCGACGAAGGTCGGCAATTCGGAGGCGGACAAGGACGGTAAGTACGGCGTCGTCGACCCGGACAAGGTGGTCGGCGTGGTGATCCTCGCGGACGCGGGCCGCTCGGCCGAGGGCGGTCCGTTCCCCGGCGCGAAGGATCCGAACCATCCCGACAACTTCGACCCGGCCTACGGCGGCAAGGCGACGCCGGGCCAGGGCGCGCTGCCCGGCACCGCGGGCAGCTTCGGCAAGCTGAACGGCAAGGTCGCCTCGTTCTGCTCCGACGGCGACCTCACCTGTTCGGCGCCGAAGAACATTTCGCTGCTGCAGCTGGCGATCAACGTGGGCAGGCAGGTGAACGTCGACGCGCTCGAGCGCGAGGGGCTGACGCCCGCGACCGGCGGCGATGTCGCCGCCGCGCTCGGCCGCATCGCGCTGGCCGCCTTCGCCGATATCGCCTCGCAGCCGAACTGGATGCGCAGCGACGAGACCTTCCTCCAGGTGCTGCTTCGTGTCTCGGATCCGGCCTACAAGCCGGGCCAGACGCCGAAGGCGCAGGCGGCCGCCGACACGATCGCGGCCGGTGACATGTCGCCGCTGGCCTACCTGCCGCAGAAGATCCTGAACGAGATCATCGGTCTCATCGTGACCAACCAGAACACCATCCCGGTGATCATGAGCGATCCCTACCAGCAGACGCTCGGCCCGAACCACACCGGTCACCACTTCGACTACTGGAAGGACGCCGACCCCGCCAACGGAAAGCCGCTGACCTCCGCCGAATACGCGGCCGCCTGGCTCACGCATCTGGCGAAGCAGGCGCAGGCTGGCGAGCCGGTCGACACCAAGGCCAAGCCGGAGTCGGCGGACGTCGCCGCCGTGTACAAGGCCGCGGCGGCCACCACGGCGGCAAAGGCGGCCACGGCGACCAGCTCCACCACGGCGGCGCCGACCACCACCACGAGCACGAAGACCACGGCGCCGACCACCACCAGCACCACACCGACGACCACCAGCGGTCAACCGAGCACCACCACCGGTCAGCCGACCACCACACAGCAGCCGGCCACAACAACGCCACCGGCGACCCCGGCGCCGATCGCTTCGGCGCCGAAGCGCGAAACCCAGAGCCCGGCAACCACTTCGGAGACGACAACCCCGCCGGCTCCCACCACGACCGCCGCACCTACGACCACCACCCAGCCGCCCACCACCACCCCCGCACCGACCACAACGGCGGTCGGATAAGCACGTCGAACCGAAACGCCCTGCTCGGCACCGAAATAGGTGCCGAGCAGGGCGTTCGTAATTCAGCGGCAGCGCGGTGCCACGACTACCATGGGCGACCGGATCCCGGGAGGAATAGTTGATCGCACGAATCTGGCGTGGCCACGTACGCACCGAGCGCGCCGCCGACTACGTCGCCTACATCAACGGCACCGGCATCCGCGAATATCTGGAGACCCCAGGCAATCTCGGTGCCCAGATGCTGACCCGCGACCTCGGCGACGGCCGCACCGAGATCCGCACGCTGAGCTGGTGGGAATCACTGGACGTGATCCGCGGATTCGCCGGCGAGGATATCGAGAAGGCCGTCTACTACCCCGAGGACGACGACTACCTCCTCGACCACGAACCCACCGTCACCCACTACACGGTCGCCGCCGGATCGACTCCCGGCTCCGTTATCCCGTAGCCCCTTCGGCGAAGGTGTCGGGGGTGAAGGTGTAGCGGAGGAACCAGCGGTGCATCTGGCGCTGTAAAGCTTTGTCGCCGTGGACATCTACTGCCGGATCGCGGAGCAGTTGCGGCCAGGTCAGATGGCCGAGCCACCAGCGCGTCACGGCGGCGGTTGGCGCGGTGAGCCACAGGTCGATCGGGGCGCCGGTATCGTCGCGGCACAGATTCACGCCCGTTCGGGACAGGTGCAGCCAGAAGTCGCGGTCGGGCGCGGCGCGGTCGGTGAATTCGATGGCGAGAACGACGGTGTGGCCCGGGAGGGCTTCGGTGTCGATGCGGCGCTGAATGTCCCAGGTCAAGGCGGCGGTATCGAGATGATCATCGGACAGGGCCGCACTATCGGTATCCATTGCCCAGCGGGCCAATTCCCGTACCACCGGCGAGAGAGCGAACCCCGCTGCGGTGAGCCGGTATTCACCATCGACGAACTCGACCACCGCGGCGGCGCGCAGCCCGCGCAGACGGGCGGACAGCGTCGCGCGCGGGATGCGGGGCAGACCGCGCCGGATATCGGTGAACGTGGTCGCGCCGAGCAGCAGTTCGCGAACTATCAGCATCGTCCATCGCTGCCCGAGCACGTCCAATGCTCGTGCGACCGCACAGAACTGACCGTAACCACTCATATCCGAAGGGTAAGTACGCGGTTCAATTCTTGAACTGGATCCGCCGAATACGCCGATCGACGATCGACATCATGGAATCGGATCGAAATATCTTGCACCGCATCGGCAATACGTCGCTGTTGCCTTTGCGGCGCGTTCTGCCGGACAACGGCGCGCGCATCGTCATGAAACTCGAGAGCGAGAATCCCACCGGAAGCATGAAGGACCGGATGGCGCTGGCGATGATCCGGGCGGCAGAACGGGACGGGCGGCTGCCCCAGGGTGGCACGGTCGTCGAATACACCGGCGGCAGCACAGGCGTCTCACTCGCGCTGATCTGCGCGGTGCTCGACTATCCGCTGCGTATCGTCACCTCGGATGCCTTCGCGCGGGAAAAACTCGAGCACATGCGGGTTCTGGGCGCCGAGTTGGAGGTCTTGCCGAGCGTTGACGGGAGGATGACCGAACAGCTGACACGAGACATGGTCGAGGCAGCGCGCAAAGCGACGATGCGTACCGGCGGCTACTGGACCGATCAGCTGAACAACACCGACCAGTTGCAGGCCTATGACGAACTGGCCGAGGAGATTTGGACCCAGACCAGCGGGCGGATCGATGCCTTCGTACAGAGCGTCGGCACCGCGGCATCACTGCGTGGCATCGGCGCGAGACTGCGCCGTCACAACCCACGGATCAGCATCGTCGCCGTGGAGCCCGCCGAATCCCCGGTACTGTCCGGCGGCACGACCGGGGCGCACGGCATCGACGGAGTGGGGGCAGGCTTCGTCGTACCGCTGTGGCAGCCGGGTCTGGCCGATCGGATCGAACAGGTGTCGACCGAAGAAGCCGCGGCCATGACCCGCCGGTTGGCCAGGGAGGAAGGCCTGTTCGCGGGCACCTCAACGGGCGCCAACGTGGTCGCCGCCCTGCGCGTGGCCGATCGACTCGGCCGTGACTCGACCATCGTCACCCTCCTGTGCGACACCGGCATGAAGTACCTCAGCAAGGTGGCGTGACCGCGACGAGGCGCAGTATCTCCCCGTCGCACTCCGCAGTCGCCGACATCGCGGGAATCGAAACCGGGGCGGGGCGGGGCATGATGGGATGACGGACGGCCGACCAGATGGCCGTTATCGCTGTTCCGCAGGGGAGGCTGCCAACGATGGTTACCGGCGATCGGGTTCACGCATTCACCGGCGACGCACTCGGCGAGCACGATGCCGTCGGGCTGGCGGAGCTGGTCCGGGATGGGCAGGTGAGCCCGCGAGAGCTGGCCGACGCGGCGGCGGCCCGGGCGCGCGCGGTCGAACCGCAGCTCAACGCCATCGTTTTCGACGCGCTCGACAACCCGCGCCTGCCGACGACGAAGGGTGGACGGTTCTACGGTGTGCCGTCGTTCGTCAAGGACAACACCGATGTGCGCGGTATGCCGACAGGGCACGGCAGCGCGGCTTTCCGCGCACGTCCCGCGAAACAGGACACCGACTACACGCGGCAGTTCCTGAGCACCGGGGTGAGCGTGCTCGGCAAGACGACGCTCTCGGAGTTCGGGCTCAGCCCGACCACCGAGTGGGCCGGCCGCGAGCCGACCAGAAACCCTTGGCACACCGGGTATTCCGTCGGCGCGTCGTCCGGCGGTTCGGCCGCGCTCGTCGCCGCGGGCGTCGTGCCGTTCGCGCACGGCAACGACGGCGGCGGTTCGATCCGCATCCCCGCGGCCTGCGCCGGACTGGTCGGGCTCAAACCGAGCAGGTACCGCCATGTGGACGGCCCGCAGGCCAGGCAGCTGCCGATCAAGCTGGTCTCCGAGGGCGTGCTGACCCGCACCGTCCGCGATACCGCCGCGTATCTGGCCGCGGCGGAAGAATTCTGGCGCAACCCGGCGCTGCGCCCGGTCGGCATGGTGCACGGGCCGGGCACCCGCGAACTCCGCGTCGGCTTACTGATCGACACGGTGACCGGCGCGCAGGTCGATCCGCAGACCAAGGCGACCGTCGAGCAGACCGCGAGCCTGCTCGAAAAGGCCGGGCACAGCGTCGAACCCGTGGCCGCGCCGGTCGGCACCGAGTTCGTCGCCGACTTCCTCCAGTACTGGGAGCTGCTCGCCGATGTGATCACGCTGACCGGAAAGCTCTCCTTCGACCGATCGTTCGACAGCGGCGAACTCGACCCGCTCACCCGCGGGCTCGCCCGCGGCCACCGCGCCCACCTGCTGCGCACACCTGGTGCGCTGCTGCGGCTGCGCAAGGCCGCCGCGGACTACGCGCGCGCCTTCGACCGGTTCGACATCGTCGTCTCCCCGGTGCTGGCGCACATCACCCCGCCGCTCGGCTACCTCAGTCCGGCAATCGCTTTCGACGTGCTGCTGCAGCGGCTGACCGACTACGTCGGCTACACGCCGCTGCAGAACGTGGCGGGCGCGCCCGGGATATCGCTGCCGATGGGCCTGGCCGCCGAGGGCGTCCCCATCGGCGTCCACCTGTCCGCCGCCCACGGCGACGAACGCACGCTGCTCGAGGCCGCCTACACCCTCGAAGCGGCACAGCCGTTCCCGCGCATCCAGCCCTGAACGGCTGTCGCGATCCGGCCGATCGCGGCAGATCGCGGCATGCCGCCGCGTCCCGAATACGCCGCGTCCCGGCGCGCACCTACGGAAATTGCCGTCGCACGCTGCGGGTTGTTCTAAGGGAACCACCAGGGGCGCATCAATATCCCGCCGAGCTCAGGCCAGATACGGCCAACCTGTTCATGCCTCGATACCCAGGGCAGACAACCCATCATCCCGCCTCTATGCTCCGGTTGGTCGAAAGCGAGCTGTGCCATGTCATGTACAACCTTCAGTCCTGATCCTGCGTGCGTCCGCGCGGTGATCCGATGACACGGCGCGGCTGGGCGCTGTTCCTTGCGATGGGCCTGATCTGGGGCGTTCCCTACGCGATGATCCGGATCGCGGTCGAGGATCTGGATCCGATGGTGGTCGCCTTCGGGCGCACCGCGATCGGCGCGCTGATCCTGCTGCCGATCGCCGTGTACATGAAGGTGCTGACCCCGGTCTTCCGCCGCTGGAAGCCGTTGCTGCTCTACACCGTCGTCGAGATCACCGGCCCGTGGCTGCTCATCGGGCACGCCGAGACCACGCTGAACAGCTCGACCACCGGTCTGCTGATCGCCGCCGTCCCGCTGATCGCCATCGTGATCGTGACCAAGCTCGGCCACGACCGGTTCGACGCCCGCCGCACCATCGGCCTGATCGTCGGCTTCGCCGGCGTCGCGGCGCTGGTCGGCCTCGATTTCGATCTGACGCATCCGGCCGCGCTCGGCGCGCTCGCGGTCAGCGTGATCGGCTATGCCGTCGGCCCGATCATCATCAACCGCGCGCTGGCCGATCTGCCGCCGATGGGCGTTGTCACCGGTTCGCTGCTGCTGGCCGCGGTGATCTACACGCCGTTCGCGATCGCGCTGTGGCCCGAGCACATCACCGCGGACGCGGGCTGGTCGGTGCTCGGCCTGGCGGTGATCTGCACGGCCGCGGCGTTCCTGGTGTTCTTCGCGCTGATCAGCGAGGTCGGCCCGGCGCGGGCCACGGTGATCACCTACATCAACCCGGCCGTGGCCATCGTGCTCGGCGTCGCCGCGCTCGGCGAGCCGCTGACCCTCGGCATGCTGATCGGCTTCCCGCTGGTCATCCTCGGTTCGATCCTCGGCACCCGCCGCGCGGCCGAAAAGGACGCGGCGCTGGCGGATGCCGAACCACCGGACCGCGACGAGGCGGTCACCCGGCCGGTGTGATGTCGGGCAGTATGGTCCGGTGAGCCAGCAGAATCCGGATCTGATCGATGTCGCCACCGCCTATGACAATGTCGCTGAGCTGTATACCCGGATAACCGCGGACCTTCTGGCGAGCAACCCGTTCGACCGGGCGATGCTCACGGTGTTCGCGGAACTGGTGCGCGGCAACGGTTCCGGGCCGGTCGCCGATCTCGGCTGCGGGCCGGGCAGGCTGACCGGTCATCTGGCCGAGCTCGGGCTCGACGTCTTCGGCATCGATCTCTCGCCGCAGATGATCGAGCTGGCCAGGCAGGCGCATCCGACGCTGCGCTTCGACGAGGGTTCGATGGAGTCGCTCGCGCTCGCCGACGCGAGCCTGGCCGGGATCGTCGCGTGGTACTCGATCATTCATCTGACGCCCGATCGCGTCCCTGACGTGTTGGCCGAACTCCATCGGGTACTCCGCCCGGAAGGGCATGCGTTACTTGCCTTCTTCGGCGCGGACGCCGCCGATGTGGCGGCGGCGTTCGACCACAAGGTGGTGCGGGCGTACCGCTGGGCGCCCGACCGACTCGCCGAGCTCCTTGTGGCACAGGGGTTTTCGGTGGTGTTGCAGTCGGTCCGGGCGCCGCTGCCCGAGGAGCGGTTCACCCAGGGCTACCTGCTGGTGTCAAAGGATCGTTGAAATCGGCGCACCTGCGCCGCCGAACCGGTAACTTTGAACCTGCGCGGGATTCATGGCCGCGCGGCCCATCCGACAAAGTGGTCGATTCATCATCGAAACAAACTCACCACTGTCGTCAGGGGGCGACTGACCATGGAGTTCATTTCACCTATCGATGCCGCGTTCCTGCTCGGCGAATCACGTGAGCACCCGATGCACGTCGGCTCGCTGCAGCTGTTCGAGGCGCCGGAGGACGCCGGGCCCGACTTCGCCCAGCGCACCCACGAAATGCTGCTGGAACACCGCGATTTCGATCCGACGTTCCGCAAGCGCCCCGCGAAGTTGTGGGGCACACCGCAGTTGGCGTGGTCACAGGAGGACGAGGTCGATATCGATTATCACGTCCGCCGCTCGGCGCTGCCCTCGCCCGGCGGTATCGCTCAGCTGCTCGAGCTGGCCTCCGACCTGCACAGCGTGCTGCTCGACCGGCACCGCCCGCTGTGGGAGATCCATCTGATCGAGGGGCTCGGCGACGGCCGCTTCGCGCTGTATTCGAAGATGCACCACGCGCTGATCGACGGCGTCGCCGCGCAGCGACTGGTGCAGCGCACGCTGACCAGCGACGCCTCGTCGCATGAGGCACTGGTGCCGTGGCAGCTGCCACGGCGGCAGAAGCGCACCGAATCACCCGGCGGATCGACGTTGAGCGGCGTGGCCAGGAACCTGAGGTCCGCGGCCGCCGCGGCGCCCGCCGCGCTGCGGGTGGCCAGGGCCGCACTGCTGCAACAGCAGCTGACCTTGCCGTTCGCCGCGCCGCGCACCATGTTCAATGTGCCGATCGGCGGCGCACGCCGCTGCGCCATGCGCTCCTGGCCGCTGGAGCGGATCAGGCAGGTGAAGAAGGCGACCGGCTCGACCGTCAACGACGTGGTGCTCACCATGTCGGCCGGCGCGCTGCGCGGCTATCTGCTGGAGCGGAACGCGTTGCCGGACAAGCCGTTGATCGCCATGGTGCCGGTCTCGCTGCGGGGTGAGGACGACAACGGGGATCAGAGCGGCGTCAAGGTCGGCGCCATCCTGTGCAACCTCGGCACCGATGTCGCGGATCCACTGGAGCGGCTGCGCGTGGTCAGCGAATCCATGTGCCGCAGCAAGGAGATCTACCGCTCGCTGTCGAGTACGCAGACCATGGCGCTGTCCGCGCTGATGCTCAGCCCGCTGGCGCTGACGCTGCTGCCCGGCATCGTCTCGCTGACCAACCCGCCGTTCAACATCGTCATCTCGAACGTGCCAGGCCCGCGCGAAACCATGTACTGGAACGGCGCCCGCCTCGACGCCACCTATCCGATGTCGATCCCCTTCGACGGCCAGGCCGTGAACATCACCCTCACCACCAACGCCGAGAACCTCGACTTCGGTCTCGTCGGCTGCCGCCGCAGCGTCCCGCGACTGGAGCGCCTGCTCGACCACCTCGAACAATCCCTCACCGCGCTGGAGGAGGCCGCACTGTAGCGAGGGCCGCGCAAGGCCGGAGACAGCAAAACTAGAACGTGTTACATTCGGGAGAACCCGTTCTGAGCATCTTCGGCGACCGCCGCGCGAGTAGGGAGACCCTCACCCATGCGTACCGACATCTGCGACCGGCTGGGGATCGAATTCCCCCTCTTCGCGTTCACCCACTGCCGCGATGTGGCCGCGGCGGTCAGCAATGCCGGGGGGCTCGGCGTGCTCGGGGCGGTCGGATTCACCGCCGAACAGCTCGAGGTCGAACTGGCGTGGCTCGACGAACATGTGCACGGCGTGTACGGCGTCGACCTGGTCATCCCGTCGAAGTACGAGGGCAAGGGCATCGACGGCCTGTCCCCCGAGGAGCTGGAAAGCAAACTGGCGGAACTGGTTCCGCAGGGCCACCGGGATTTCGCGGAGCAGCTGCTCGTCGATCACGGCGTGCCGCCGCTGCCCGACAGCGAGCACCACAACCAGCTGCTCGGCTGGACCGCGACCACCGTCGCACCGCAGATCGAGGTGATCCTGCGCCACCCCAAGGCGAAGCTGGTCGCCAACGCGCTCGGCACGCCGCCGCCGGATGTCGTCGAGCAGATCCAGGGTTCGGGCAGGCTGATCGGCGCGCTGTGCGGATCGGTGAAGCACGCGCTGAACCACAAGGCAGCGGGCCTGGATTTCGTTGTCTGCCAAGGCACCGAGGGCGGCGGGCACTGCGGCGAGATCTCCTCGCTTGTGCTGTGGCCGCAGGTGATCGATGCGGTCGGCGACCTGCCGGTGCTCGCGGCGGGTGGCATCGGCAACGGCCGCCAGGTCGCCGCGGCGCTGGCGATGGGCGCGGCGGGCGCGTGGACCGGCTCGCTGTGGCTGACCGTCGAGGAGGCCAATGTGCCGCCAGCACAGATGCAGACCTATATCGACGCCTCCAGCCACGACACCGTGCGCTCGCGGTCGTGGACCGGTAAGCCGTGCCGCATGCTGCGCAACGACTGGACCGACGCCTGGGAGCAGACCGACACCCCCGATCCGCTGCCCATGCCGCTGCAGATGATGGTCGCGCTGGACGGCGTCAAGCGCGGGCATCGCTACCCCGAGGCCGCCAAGGACGTGAACTTCAATCCGGTCGGCCAGGTGGTCGGCATGATGAACCGCGTGGAGCGCTCGGCCGACGTGGTCGCACGCTTGATCAACGAATACGTCGAGGCGTGCGACCGCCTCAACAAGCTCAACGGGTAGGCAGATCCCGCCGCAGCAGCGCGGTCTCCCTGGCGTGACCGCGCTTGCCGAGCACCCGGTACAGCAGGCGCACCGGCGGCGGGATCTCCTTGGTGAAGGCCGACCACTCGTGCGCGTCGGCCTCCTCGTGGATATGCCCGAGGAAGACCAGGCCGCGGCTCTTGGACATCGACGCCATGCCGCGCTTGGCGAGTTCGGCCCACTGCGTGGCCGTCATCGTGCGCGCGACGATCGGGAGTACCGAATTCTCCTCCTCCACAAGGTGTTCGGTCAGCACCCGATGCAGCTGAACGAACGCGTCGGCGAGGCGCGCGCCGATCTCGGGATCGGCCGTGCGCGCCCACACCCCGAGGTTGCTCTCGACGGCATGGATCGGTTCGTCCATCGCCTCGTGCTGCGCCTGCATCCGATCAACCAGTGCCGGATCGATATCGGCGGCACGCAGGCGCGGCCACACCAGTTCGTCCTCGGAGGTGTGGTGATGGTGCAGCGCGGCCAGCATTTCGCGGGCATGCGCGGCCACCCGCCCTGCCTGCTCGACATCGCGTGCGGGCGTGGCCGTGACGATCCGGCCGAGCAGGCCGAACTCGCGGGTGAACACGCGGTGCACCAGCACCATGTCCTGTGTCTCGCAGCCAGGCGAATCCATTGCCGCACGGCTCATTTCGAACGCCATCTGTTTCCCTCCCCGCGCGCCGCCGCGTCGGCGGCGCCGTGATTCTCGCTCCCCGGGCTATCCGGACAGCGTGAAATCTCGGCGGTCGCGGGTTTCGTTAACCGCGGTTAACGCGGCCAGTCCGCGAACGGCTGCTCGAGCACGGGATCGGTGATGCCCGCCCAGCAGGCCAGCTCGGCGGTATTCCAGCCGGCGAGCTCGGAGCCGTTCTCGTAGACGGACTGGAAGAACTGGAGGGCGGCGCCGACCGGGTCGTCCGCCTTTCGCGCGTCGTCGTAGGCGAGCTGGGCGGTGTGCCCGGACCCGGCGCTCACCCAGCGCGCGGCGGGCGGGCGCAGGATCCGATCGGACAGCCCGCCGGGTTCCGGTGCGACGTAGGAGTAGAACGTGGGCGCGGGCACCTTGTCGTCGCCGAACCAGAAGCCCGCGCTGATCACCTCGCGCGAATAGGCCTCGCGCGTCACCGAATCCACCGACGCGGGCATATCGATACGCCGGTCGGAGAACCGCTGCACCGCCAGATCGAAGGAGTGCCAGAACAATTGGACCGGGCTGATCTTGCCGGAGTAGGTGGCACCGAACTCCTCGAGTATCTGCCCGACCTGGCTCAGTACCCGGAAGGCGTGGCGCACCTTGTCCGGGTCGTAGTTCGCATGCTCGGTGTCGTCCTCGAACGGACGGGTCTTGTCCGGCAGATCGAATGGATGCGGGTGCGGCAGTACGACATCCACGCCGAGATCGGACAGCCCGTTCATCACATCGCCGTAGAAACTGGATACGGACTGGTCGATCAGCTCGATCTCCACCTCGACCCCGTGCGTCGTCGCGATGCGCAGCACGTGATCGAAGAAGTCGAAGGCGCAGGTGAACACCGGACCGTTGCGCGCGGTGCCGAGCGGCACGGTGGTCCAGCCGCGCGCGGTGAGCCGGTAGGTCATATGCCACCAGTGGTTGCGGCGGATGCCCTGGGCCAGCGCGACCTTGCCGACGACCTGCGCGAATCGGTGCAGCGTCTCCTTGGTCGGCCGCCACGACTCCAGCGGGATGGCGGGTAGCGGCTCGGATGCGGCGGTCATAGCCGAACGGTACCGCCGGACTCGGGCTCGCCGTGCTGACGCGGCCGGGCGGATCGCCGATCTCACGACGACTTCAGGCGCTTCTCCAGGAAGGTGTCCAGCCGTCCGAGCACGGCGTCCGGGACGAGGCGGTTCATCAGGTCGGAGAGGTCGTCCACCTTCAGGACGCGGGCGACCAGCCTGGCGCCGCCGGGTGAGATCCGGGTGGCGAGGTAGAGCGCACGCGCCTCGATCGGCGTCGGTACCACGGCCGGGTTGCGGGCGGCAACGCGCACAATGGTTTTCGCGATGGTGTCGGGTTTGTGGGCGACGAGCCTGGCCGCGTAGTTCGCGATGTTCCCGGCCCGGCGCGCGGTGCGATCGTCCAAGCCGACGGGCTGGGCGGCATCGTAGAAACCGGTGTCGACGAAGGCCGGGCAGATCGCGGTGACCCCGACCCCGGTACCGGCGAACTCGAGGCGCAGACCCTCGGTCAGCATCTGCGCGGCCGCCTTGCTCGTGCAGTACGGCGTGCTCAGCGGGATCGGCGTGAAGGCGGCCACCGAGGTGACGTTGATGATGCGCCCGCCGTGCCCGGCCTGCACCATCTGCCTGCCGAAGAAGGTCGACCCGTAGATCAGCCCCCACAGGTTCACACCCATCAACCGATTCCAGTCGTCCATGGTGTGCTCTAAAAACGGTCCCGCCGTGGTGAATCCGGCGTTGTTGACCAATATCCGCGCCGCGCCGTGTGCCGCGCGGACGTCGTCGGCGAAGCCCTCCATCTGCGCCACATCGGCGACGTCGACCTGATACGGCTCCGCCGTATTGCCCTCCGCGAGTATCGCGTCGACCGTCTCCACCACCCGATTCTTGTCGATATCGGCGGCGATGACCGTTGCGCCCTTACGGGCGAAGCGTTGTGCGGTCGCCCGGCCGATGCCGCCGCCGGCCCCGGTGATGACGACAACCTCGTTGTCGAAGCCTGCCATGTGACTTCCCCCGCTCTAGCTCATACTGTCCCAGACAGTATAGACTTCGAAGGGTGCGCTCAACGCCGAAGTGCGCAAAGGGATTTTGTGCCTGGAGGACCCAATGAAGTACCCGGGGTTGGCCGTGGTGACCGGGGCGGGCAGCTGGTGAACGTGGCGTCGATGGCCGCCTTCGCCCCCGCGCGGCGCGCCATCGAACTGCTGCCGCTGCGCCGCGGGTACCAAACCTTCTGGGCGCCAGCGGAACCGGTGCCCGCCTCGGTCGCCGGGACCGAAACCTGAGTCACGGCCATTGCGGGTGAGCTGGGCGCCGGACCAGCGCATCGTGCGCATCGGAACCACGGGTTCGGTGCCGTTCGTGACGAAATCGGTGGCCGAGGATTACCCGCCGAGGCCGACGAATTACGGTGGGACCGTGCTCAAGTGGACGCTCGCCGCGCACCCGCGGTCCGGTTCCGTACTACCCGTGCAGGTGCTCGCCCCGCCGGCCAGGCCCATCGCCGAGATGGCAATGCGCCGGCCAGGGACCCGGATCTGATTTTTCGGTTGGGAGATCCGCAATGTTTCCGTGTAGCAATGCCGCCTGTGAAAGCAGTTCGCACGATGCGCCGAACTGCCCGAATCTGGTCGTCGAACCGCGACAGACGCGCAATCTGGTGATCCTCGGCCTGCTGGCCCTGACGATCATCGCCGCGCTCGTACTCGCCGCCACCGCGGTGGGACACCGATGACCGCGCCACCGGTGACCTAGCGACTCGGTTGTCCCGCAACGGTTCTGGTGGGGATCGGCGGTCCTCACCGCTGGTCGACGAGATAGCGCAGCAGCACCGCGGTGTTGAAGTGCCTTGTTTCGACCAACCGCAGCGGAACGCGCTTGTCCAGCGCGGGGAACATCGGTGTGCCGCCGCCGAGTATCACGGGCGAGAGGAACAGCTGATACTCATCGATGAGCCCGTGTGGCATCAGCGATGCCGCGAGACTCGCGCCACCGACCTCGATGACGCCGTCGCCGTCCGCCTTGAGCCTGCGGACCTCCTCGACCGCGTGCTCGCTGACGAGCGTGCTGTTCCAGCGGACCTCGGTGAGCGTCCGGGAGAAGACGAACTTCGGCTTGTCCGTCCAGAGCCTGCCGAACTCACGCGCGATGGGCGGCGCGTCCTCGGCCACGTGCGGCCAGTAGTCGGCCATCAGCTCGTACAGGCGGCGGCCGTGCAGCGAGACCTCGATCTCGCGGTAGCGGTCGTTGTGGAACTGATGAAGTTCCTCGTCCGGGTCGGTCCAGTCGATATTGCCGTCGCGATCGTTGATGTAGCCGTCCAGGGACACGCCGAATCCGTAGACCAGTTTCCTCATGACCGAGTAGACCTCCTCCGCGTTCGAAATTCATCGGCACCCATCGGATGGAAAACCTGTTGCCGGACCACGGCGACCACTGCTAGCTTTCCAGCATCCGTGCCGGAGAACGAGGAGGTGATACCCGTGAACGCAGTATCTACATGGGTGCTCCCCTCTGGGGTCACGGTCGGGCGATAGGTCGTCCGGGAGCGCCACTCGAGAGCACTCCCGAAAGGCACGACCATGCAATTCATTTCCGAACAGCGCTTCGACGACGGCATCCGCGAACGCGAATTCATCCTCGGTGAGGTCCCCGGCATCCTGTGGACGCCCGAATCCGCATCCGAATCCACACCGGCCCCGCTGATCCTGGCCGGACCCTCCGGCGGCGGCCTGCGCACGATGTACCCGCGACTGCTGGCCCGGGCCCGGCACGCCGCGGCGGACGGGTTCGCCACGGCCACTATCGAGTTGCCCGGTAGCGGTGACCGCCCCCGGATCGCCGTGGTCGACCAGGCCCGCGCCGACCTGCGGCAGGCGCTGCGGGCCGGTGAGCCGGTCACCGACGATATCGTCGACCGGCTCATCCTCCCGCTGCTCGATCAGTCGGTCTCGGAGTGGCGGGCCACTCTGGACGCGCTTCTCGCGCTACCCGAAATCGGCGGCAGGGTCGGGTATTCAGGCGGGGTGATCTCCCTCGGTGCCCGGCTGGCGGTGGTCGAGCCGCGCATCACGGCCGCCGTTCTGTTCGCCGGAAGTTTCGTGCCCCGCATCATCTTCGAGGAGGCCCGGCAGGTCACCATCCCCCTGCACGTACTGCTGCAGTGGGACGACGAAGGAAACGACCGGCAGATGGCACTGGACCTGTTCGACGCCTTCGGCTCCAAGGAAAAGACCCTGCATGCCAACATGGGCGGCCACACCGGCGTCCCACAGGCCGCGGGCGACGAAGCGGGCCGCTTCCTCGTCCGGCACCTGAACAGCGTTCGCTGACTTCGCTTTCGGCGTAGGCACAGCCGGGTGACGATGAGTCGCCCGGCTGGCGCCGGGCTGGCTGCCTGTCGAGTCCGCGCCGATATGCGACATTTCGTCTCAGACAGTTGATCACTCGGGTGATCACGCCGAAAGCCTTGTTGACGGATGCGCGACAGCCTCCGCCAGCGAGGCGTTGCGAAATCGGCCCAGACGGGATCCGTCAGGCGGTGGCGGCCTGCGAGCCGTCGGCTTCCTCTGTCGCGTCGAGCAATTCGACGAATCGGGCGACCACCTTCTCGTGGTACATCCCGAACAAGTCCTCGAACAGCGCGAGCTGCGCGTCCGACGGGGCAGAGCCCGAATCCCACACTGCCGCAAGGGCGCGCCATACCAGCACATGGAGGTCCGCGGCGCCGGCGAAGTACGCGTCGACGGCCTCGGGCACGTCGAGCACCATCTCGCCGATCGAGTTGAGCACCGCGCGCTGCATGCTGGCACCGAGCGCGGTGAGCAGCCGCCTGACCAGCCGCACCTCGATGCCGAGGATCTTGCGGAAGTCCGGAACCTCCAGCCGGGCAAGCGATTCCAGCTCGTCGATATCGGCCTTCAGCACCGCGGGGTCGACCGTCTGCTCGCTGCTGGTGTAGGCGAGCAGCGCCTCCATGACGATGCCGCGCTCCACCTCGACGACGTCGCGGAACATCTCGATCGCGATATCCGGCATGGGAATCGAGAAGCGGAACAGGTGCCGGTACACATCGATACCGCCGGCCTCGCGCACGTCACGAATGGTGAATCCCTTGCCGCGGCGGGCCTCGACGAACCCGTACGACTCGAGCCGCCCGAGGGTCAGCTGCGCGGTCGCCCGGTTCATATCGAATTCCTCGGCGACCTGACGGACCGACGGCATGAGATCCCCCGGCTGATATTCCCCCGCGGCAACCCGGCGTGCCAGCTCATCGGCAACGTCGGCGACTACCGTTTGGGATCCCATCAGTTGTCACCTTTCGACTACGTTCGAATACGTCCCAGACAGTCTAAGCCCTGCTGTGCCAGACTGCACGTGTGTAACACTGGTCAGCGCACAGTGTGAGGTGAGTCATGGCTAAGCGTCGCGGCAACGGTCAACAGAATGACGAGTCAACAGGTAAGCGCACTCGTCTGTTCGCCGTGGGGTCGAATGGCAAACCTCCAGTTCGCGCCGCGGTTCGCAATGCGAAGCTCGCCGCACTGCCGGTCGCGTTCGCCGGGCGCCAGGCAGCGGGCGTCGGCAGGCGGGCGATGGGCCGCTCCTCGGCCGAGGTGAACCGCGATATCCAATTGCGTACCGCGCAGCATATTTTCGAGGTGCTCGGTGAGCTCAAAGGGTGCGCCGCGAAGCTCGGCCAGTTGCTGGCGATCTACGAGCTCGCGCTGCCGCCGGATCTCGCCGAACCCTACAAGATGGCACTGAGCCAGCTGCAGGATTCGGCGCCCGCGATGCTGCCACCCACGGTGCACGCGGCGATGGCCGCGAGCATGGGCGACAACTGGCGCTGGCATTTCCGGGAATTCGACGATCGCCGGGCCGCGGCGGCCTCGATCGGCCAGGTGCACCGCGCGGTGTGGCGCGACGGCAGGGCGGTCGCGGTGAAGGTGATGTACCCGGGCGCCCGCGAATCGGTGGCGAGCGATCTCGAGCAGTTGCGCCGGATCTCCATGCTGGCCACCGTGTTTCTGCCCGGCGCCGACGTCAAGTCGGTCACCGAGGCGATCTGCCGCTGCGTCGAGGAGGAACTCGACTACGCGGCCGAGGCACAGTGGCAGCGCACCTTCGCCGTCGCCTACGCCGACGATCCGGAATTCCATGTGCCGCAGGTGATCGAGCAGCGGGGTGACGTGCTGATCACCGAATGGCTCGAAGGCACACCGCTCACCCGCATCCTGGCCTCGGGCACACAGGCCGAGCGCGACCGGGCCGGCATGCTCATGCTGCGGTTCGTGCTGTCCGGCTGGACGAGTCACGGCCTGCTCTACGGCGACCCGCATCCGGGAAATTTCCGCATCATGCCCGACGGGCGGCTCGGCGTCGTCGATTTCGGGGCCTGCTACGAGTGGCCGCCCGAGGGCTTCGACCAACTCGCCCTGAACTACTGCCAGGCAATCTTCAACGGCGGCCCGCATGATCTCGAGGTGGCCACCCGCACGCACGGATTCGTGGAGGCCAGCCGCGATTTCGATATCGAGGATCTGTTCGCGGCGGTGGTCCCGTGCAGCGAACCCTTCCGGCACAGCACTTTTCGGCTGTCCACGCCGTGGCTGCGCAAGCAGGTGCTGCGCACCACCGACCTCCGGCTGACCAATGTCGTGCGGCAGCTGACCATGCCCGCCTACTTCACCCCGTTCGTGCGCTCGACGCTCACCCTGATCGGCGTGATGTGCCAGCTGGAGACCGAGGGTGCGCTGCGCGCCGAAATACTGCGCTGGGTCCCGTTTTTGGACGAGGTGCTCGAACAGGCCGTCGGCGACGACACGCTCCCGGTGGATCTGGCGCTGGCCAGACAGCGGCGTGCGGTGACGCGGCCCGACATCTCGGTGGTCAGCTGAGAAAGGCATCCGACCAGCGATAGCTCGCCGTCCCAGACAGTGCTACTGTCGAGGTAGCACTACCAATGGAGGTAAGCGTGTCGACAGCACGGGTGCGGGCGGAGCAGGCAGCGGAGACCGAGCGGCCCGACTTCGAGGTCGTCGTGATCGGCGCGGGTTTCGGCGGTATCGGCATGGGGGTCGAACTCCGCAGGGCGCCGAGGTGAAGGCGTACGCGGATCAGGTCGTCGACGCCTACGGGCTGCGGCCGCGAATCCGGCTGAATACCAAGGTGGTCGGCGGCGCGTGGGACGAGGCCAACCACCTGTGGCGCGGCACCCTCGACAGCGGCCGGGTGGTGACGAGCCGCTTCGTCGTCGGCGCGGTCGGTGGGCTGGAGGTGCCCAAACTGCCGGAGATCGAGGGCATCGAGACGTTCGCCGGGAAGGTGGTGCACACCGCGCAGTGGGATCACGACTACGACTACGCGGGCCGCAAGATCGCGGTGATCGGCACCGGAGCCACCGCGCTGCAACTGATTCCGGAGCTCGCCGCTGTCGCCGAACAGCTGACGGTCTTCCAGCGCCGCCCGATCTGGGTGGCGCCGAAACCGGATTTCCCGATACCCGCCATCGCCAAGGACATCATGGTGAATGTCGGGCCGCTGCACCGGGCGATCCGCGCCGCGGTGACGCTCGGCATCGATTTCGGCTACCCGCTTCGAGATGTGGTGGGGAATAGGTATTTCCCGTTCCGCCACTACGCGTTCCGCACGCTGACGGATACACCGGGACGTCCGGCCGTGATGACCACCGCACGAGGAGTTTCAGATGGTAGTGCCAGCCTATGACCACGAGGTGGCCGTCATCGGCGCCGGGCCGGGCGGTATCGCGGCCGGGGTGAAGCTGCGCGGCGCGGGCATCGACGATTTCGTCGTCCTGGAGCGCGCCGACGATGTCGGCGGCAGCTGGCACGAGAATCACTATCCGGGATTGAGCGTGGACATCCCCGCCATCGCCTATCAGTATTCGTTCGCCCGAAACGCGAACTGGACCAGGATCTTTCCGCGCGGTCCCGAGGTGAAGGCCTATCACGTCGACGTGGCGCGCCGTTACGGCCTGTATCCGCACATGCGATTCGGCACCGATGTGGTGCGCCAGGAATGGGACGACGATCGCCACATCTGGCGGCTGCACACCGCGGCGGGTTCGCTGATCACCGCGCGCTATGTGATCAGCGCGGTCGGCGCGTTCGTGAATCCCAAAGCGGATCCCGGTATTCCGGGGCTGGACGCGTATCGGGGCAAGCTTCAGCGGCCGAGCGATTGGGACGACGACTACGACTACACCGGGCAGCGAGTCGCGGTGATCGGCACCGGCGCCAGCTCGGTGCAGATCGTGCCGTCGCTCGCACCGCATGTCGCCGAACTCGCGGTCTTCCAGCGGACACCGGTCTGGTCGCTACCGAAGCCGGACGTCGCGATACCCGGCCCGGTACAGACCGTACTGCGAATCCCGGGAGTACAGGCCGGAATTCACGGCGCGGTGCTGATCGCGGTGGATCTCACTCTGCGGGCGGGTGTTTCGGCGCCGATGTGGGCGGTGCGCCCGGCGCTGCGCACCATCGACTCGGTGGCCATCGCGGCCTACCGCCGATACCTGCGCCGGGTGGTCGAGGATCCGGAAACAGCGGCGGCGCTGGCACCCGACTACGGCCCGATCGCCAAGCGCCCCACCATTTCCGGCTACACCTTCGCGTTCAACCGCGACAACGTCCGGCTGATCACCACACCGATCGAACGATTCACCGCGACCGGTATCGAAACCACCGACGGCGCGACGCACGAGTTCGACATGATCGTGCTGGCCACCGGCTACGAGGTGTTCTCCGATCCGGAAACCTACAAGCCGGGCGCCATCGTTGGCCGCAACGGGTTCGACCTCAGCAAGTTCTATGCCGAAGAGGGGCTACAGGCCTATCAGAGCGTCGCGCTGCCGCAGCTGCCCAATCGGTGGACGCTGGTCGGCCCGTACTCGTGGACCGGCAGCGGCTGGCACGCGTTCGTCGAGATGACCGCCGATCACGCGGTGCGCGCGATCACCGCGGCCCGCCGCAGGAAGGCGACCATGGTCGCGGTCCGCCAGGTGGTGCACGACACCTACCACCGCCGTATCCATCAGAAGGCGGCCGCGCTGCGCTTCTATCTCGCCGACCTCAACGGGCACGTGCCGACCTACTACCGGAACTCGCAGGGCGACACCACCTATGTGCGGCCATCCGGATTCTTCGAGGCGCGCCGCGGCAACCGCCGCTTCCCGCTGGACGACTACGAGTACTCGGTGCTGCGCGCGGGCGTCGATGCCGAGGCGACGGAGTCCGCGACGGCGTGAGCGGCGCGCGGCGCGCCGACCCAATAGGATCGCGCTGGTGACAGTGGATTCGTTGCCGCGCACCTCGGCGGTGCCGCAGTGGTTCGCGGAGCTGTTCGCGCATCGACGCTGGATACGCCGCACCAAACCGTTCCCGCACGTGTACGCGCAGGATGTCTTCGTCCCCGAGTTCTATCAGCGGCTCGCCGACCAGCTCGCCCAGGTGCGCCGCGAGCGCCCGGCGGAGTTCGGCTCGGTCGGCGAGGGCTACAGCGCGTCGGGGATGCCGCTCGGCGCGCTACGCGACGGCCCGCTGGCGATCTTCACCTCCCGGGAGTGGCACGACCTGATCACCGGTGTCGCCGGTGTCACCGCGACCGGCGATATGGAGGGTTCGAGCCACCATCATCCGCCGGACAGCCCCTACGGATGGCCGCACAACGACCTGAACCCGGCGTGGTTCTCCGGCGAGACGCCGGGCCCCGACGAGGTGCGGCTGCCGAATCCGACGGTGGCCACCAAGACCGGCGACCGCGCGGCCGGTGTGCCAGCACGCGAGACGGTGCGCGCCGTCGCGGTGCTGTTCTACCTCGGCAACCCGGGCTGGCAGCAGGGCGACGGCGGGGAGACCGCGCTGTACGACCATCTCGGCGACGGCACCACGCCACCGTTTCTCGTTCCGCCACTGGACAATTCGCTGCTGCTGTTCGAGGTGACGCCGCGGACGTGGCACACCTTCGCCGGCAACAACGCCCGCGAACGCAACAGCCTGGTGATGTGGGCGCATCGCACGAAAGACGCTGCCACCCAGCGCTGGGGAGAGGATCGCATTGAGTACTGGTGAACGCCGGGTCTGTCTGCTCACCGGCGCGGGCGGCGTACTGGGTGACGCGTTCTGCCGCGCCTACCACCGGCAGTACGACATCGTGGCCGTCTGCCGCGCCCGCACGCCCGCCGCGCCGTCGCAGGACGAATGGTTCGTCGATCCGCTCGATCCGGAAACGCCGGTGCCGGAGAACGATTCGCGCGTACACCTGGTGCGCGCCGAACTGCTGGAGCCGGGCGAGGTGGAGCGGGTGGTCGATCTGGCGCTCGCGCGTTTCGGGCGGGTGGATCTGCTGGTCAACAATGCCGCCTACAGCAGGTGGCTGCCGCGCGGCGTGGTGGACGGCGATGTCGCGCTCGACGAATTCTATCCGCACTACGCCATGAATGTCGCTGTGCCGCTGCGCTTCGCGACTCGGCTGGCGCAGCGCAGCTGGCTGCGCACCGATGCCGAGAACCGGGCGCGCAACCGCAATGTCGTGAACGTCTCCAGCATCGCCGGTTCCGCGGTCTATCCCGGCGGGCAGGCGCTGTACGGCTCGTCCAAGGCCGCGCTCAACCACCTGACCCGCCACCTCGCCGCCGAGTTCGCCGAATTCGGCGTCCGGGTGAATGCGGTGGCGCCCAACAGCTTTCCGTCCATCGTGCCCACCGAGCGGGTGGCGCGATCGATCGTGGAACTGGACGAGGCCGAGGTGACCGGCCAGGTATTCAGCGTGGACGCCGAGGCGGCGGTGTCCGGCCGCCACGCCATGTGACTACTCCGCGACGCCTGCGGTGGTTCCGGTGATCCGCTCCGACAGCACCCAGAGTCGTTGCGCGAGGTCCTGATCTACCGCCTGCTTGTTGCTCGGCCGCTCCAACTTGAACCGGTGGAAGTAGCGCCCGTTGATCTCGTCGGTGGTGTCCACCAACCGCACCAGCGGATCGGCGCCCTTCTCCGGGCTGAGGAAGATCAGCCGCCCGAGCGGGGAGCGGACGAACGGCGCGGCGATCCTGGAGCGGTCGTACACGTGCGTGGCGACCGCACCGGGATGGAAAGCGGCGGTGGTCAGCCCGGTGCCCTCGGTGCGCCGGGCCAGCTCCCTGGTGAACAGGATGGTCGCCAGCTTGGACGCGCCGTAGGAGCCGAGCATGGTGAACGACCCGGTCGGCGCGTTCACGGTGTCTAGGTTCAGCCGCGCCGTCCGGTAGGTCATGCTGCCGGTGTTGATCACCCTGGCGCCGGACTGCACGAGGCGATCGAGCAGCAGGGCGGTGAGCAGGAACGGCGCGAGGTGGTTGACCTGGAAGGTCTGCTCGTTGCCGTCGACGGTGATCTCCCGCTTCGGCCACGCGCCGCCGGCGTTGTTGGCGAGCACATCGATGCGCGGATACCGGTCGAGCAGCTGATCGGCGAGCTTGCGCACCTCGTCGAACCTGGCGAAGTCGGCGATGAACGCCTCGCCGCCGACGGTACCGGCCACCTCGGTGGTGCGTTCCACCGAGCGCCCGACAACCGCGACGGTCGCGCCGCGCCGGGTCAGTTTGGCGGCCGCCTCGGCGCCGAGACCGGAGCTGGCTCCGGTCACCACGATGGTCTTGCCGATCAAGTCCTGCTCTGCCATGCCGCCTCCTGCTGTGTCGACCTACCCGTTCCGATCGTTATCGACCGCGGCGGTTCCGGCAAGACCCGCCGCGTAATGCGCGGCGATATCGTCGCTGGTCGTCAGCCATACACCGGGGTGGCCCGCCACATATTCGAGCGCCTGATCCAGGTACTTGGCGCGGAACGCCTGCCCGATGACGAACGGATGCAGCGCGAGCGCCATCACCCGGCCGCTGTCGGCCGACTCGGCGTAGAGCTGGTCCAGCTGATCGCGCACGATCCGCACGAAATCCGGTCCGCTGAGGCTCTTTCCGACGAACAGCCCGATGTCGTTGAGCTCCACCGAATACGGCACGCTGAATACGCCGGGCACATTGAGCGGGTAGGGCTGATCGTCGTTGGTCCAGTCGAGGACGTAGTTCAGTCCGAGTTCGGCGATCAGCTCGGGGGTGCGGAAGGTTTCGGTGAGCGCGGGGCCCATCCAGCCGCGCGGCCTGCGCCCGGTCGCCCGCTCGATGGTCTCGACCACCTCGGTGAGGTAGGCGCGTTCCTCGTCGACGGGCATATCCGCCTGGAAGATCGAGTTGTTCTTACCGTGCGCGAGCCATGCCCAGTCCCGTGCGACACCCGCCGCGATGATCTGCGGATTGTGCACGGTGACATCGGAATTCAGCAGCACGCTGGCGCGAATGCCGTGCCGGTCCAAAGTTTCGAGCGTCCGCCAGAAACCCACCCGCGGCCCGTAGTCGCGCCAGCCGTAGTTCAGCGGATCGGGCGTGAGCCCGGCGGTGCCGGCGAAGGTGCTCGTGGACGGCTTATCCACCTGGTAATGCTCGACATTCAGGCCGACATAGAACGCGACCCGCGCACCACCCGGCCACTGAATAGGCGCACGAGCAGTATCCGATTGGCGGCCCTCCCGGGTCCCTCCGTGGTTACGCTCCGCTGCCGCCTCCGGGCCCGTCGCTCGCGCCGCGGAAATGGGGCTGTAGTCGAAGAGTTCGTTGTCCATGCGCCTATGCTCGAACCATCACACCGGTGTGAAGGTCAAACCCCGCTGAAGTGAGGTGGCGCACATGCGAATCGGCGAATTGTCGAAGCGAACCGGCACCCCGCCGCGGCTGCTCCGCTATTACGAGGAACAGGGCCTGATCGTCGCCGACCGCTGCGCCAACGGCTACCGCAGCTATGACGAGCGCTTCGTTGACCGGGTGATGCAGATCCGCGGGCTGCTCGACGCCGGGCTGCCGACCAGGATCATCAAACAGATCCTGCCGTGCCTGGACAAGCCGCGCACCATCTATTTCCCGGACGCCACACCGGAAATGCTCGCCATGCTCGAACACGAACGCGACCGGATGTCCGATCGCATCGCCTGCCTGATGCGCAATCGCGATGCCATCGCGGGCTACCTCGACGCGGTCCGCGGGGAGCCGGTCTAGTTGCCGTACTGCTTGGTCTCGGGGCGTTCGATCAGCAGCACGTGCGCCACCTCGTCGGCGACCGGGCGGTGCCGGACGCCGCGGGGAATCACGAAGGTATCGCCGGGGCCGAGCTGGATGGACGGCTGCTCCCACAATTCGATGCGCACAGTGCCGTCCCAGCACAGGAACATCTCATCCTCGTCGTGGTAGTGCCACGGGAACTCGCCGTGCACCTGGGCGACGCGCACCACCGCGTCGTTGACCAGCGCCACCTGGCGCTGCTGGAAGGGGCCGGGCAGTTCGGCGATGAGGTCGGGAATCGAGACCTGCTGCGGTGTCGTCTGTGTCATGCGATCCATCGTCGGGCGGGCGAACTCGCCGATCCAGCGCCAATCGAGCAGAATTGGTTTGGTAATGGACCCAATCAATGTCACCGAGCGGCTCGGCCGATGGTCTTCGGGCCGCGGCCCGCTGTACGCGCTGCTCGCCGCGCGCCTGCGCGAGCTGATCGATGACGGCGAGCTGCCGCCGGGCACCAAGCTGCCACCGGATCGCGCACTAGCAACCAGCCTCGCGGTCGGCCGCAGCACCGTGGTCGCCGCCTATGACCTGCTGCAATCGGAAGGCAGGATCGTCCGGCGGCAGGGCAGCGGCACCAGGGTCTCCGGCACGGCGTCGGCCACTCCCGACACCACGAGCGCGCCCGCGCTGCTCGATCTGCTCGAGCCGCGCTCGGAGGTGATCGGCCTGGCCTGCGCGGCACCCGACACCCCGCCGCCGCAACTCATCGAGTCCTACCACCGGATACTGCCGGTGCTCGCCGCGACCACCGGCGATATCGGCTACCACCCGACCGGACATCCGGTGCTGCGCCGGGCGGTCGCCGAGTACTACGCGAATCGCGGCCTGCCGACCGAGCCCGCGCAGATCCTGGTGACCACCGGCGGCCAGCAGGCGCTGTCGCTGCTCGCCCGCGCGTATCTGCGGCCCGGCGACCAGGTAGTGCTCGAGGCGCCGACGTATCCCGGTGCGCTGGAAGCCTTTCGGGAGGCGGCCGCGGTGCCGCGGCCGCTGCCGCTCGGCCTCGACGGTTTCGCCGCGGCCGTCCGCGCACACCGGCCCGCGCTCGCGTATGTCGTGCCCACCTACCAGAATCCGACCGGTGCGGTGCTGCCGACGCTGGCGCGGCGCGCGCTGGCGGAGGCCGCCGACGCGCACGGCGTCCCGCTGATCGACGACGAGGTGCGGGCCGAATTGGGTTTTCCCGGCACGCACGCGCCACCGCCACTCGCCGCGTTCGCGCCATCGAGCGAACTGCAGATCACCGTCGGCTCGCTGAGCAAGATCGCCTGGGGCGGCCTGCGCGTCGGCTGGGTCCGCGCCTCCACCGCGACCGTCGCCAGGCTGGCCCGGCTGCGCGCGGTGCACGACCTCGGCGGCAACCTGCCCGCGCAGCTGGCCGCCGCCGATCTGCTCGGTAATCTGCCCGCCCTGCGCGAACACTCCGCCGCCGAGCGCGCGGCGCGCCACGATCACCTGCGCGCGGAATTGGCTCGGCTGCTACCGGACTGGGAGGTGCACCCGGTATCGGGCGGGCACACCCTGTGGGTACGGCTGCCGTACGGCGACGGCACCTCGTTCGCGCAGGCCGCGCTGCGGCACCGGGTGGTCGTGCTCGCGGGCAGCGGTATGGACGCGGGCGGTGGCAGCACCGACCATGTGCGCCTGCATTTTCTGCATCCACCACACGCGCTGAGCGCCGCCGTACAGCGTCTCGCCGCGGCCTGGCGCGACTACCGCGCACCGGCCCGGCCTGCCATATCCGCGCCGCCTCTGGCAATGTAACCACCGGCCGAAGCGGGATCCGCGACGTCGAACCGCTCGTCGCGTGTTGGTGCCGATCGTCCGTGGCGTCCTGCTGCATACTCACGAAACGTGAGATGACGGGTCGCCGACGCAGCTTCACCTCGATCGAAAGTGCCGATACGACATGCGAGTCGACGGGCGGGAGATCCCGGTCACCGGGAGCCTGCTACAACCGCTCAGGCGGCGCACCAGCGACATCATCCGTGTCGTTCTGGCCGCGCTGTGGGTCGCCGTCGTCATCGCTGGCTCGCTGATCACCAGGCCGGAATGGCTGGCGCTGGAACGGTCGGTGTCGAATATCGTCGGGTTCCTCAATCCCGACCAGTCGAACCTGGTCTACCTGATCTACGGCATGGCCATCCTGGCGCTGCCGTTCGCGATCCTGCTCGAGCTGATCATCGGCAGGCAATGGAAACTGCTCGCGGGCTACGCCGCGGCCGGGCTGATCGCCGGCCTGCTGCTCTCCATCACCGGCACCGGGCTCTCCGCACCGAAATGGCATCTGCAGGTACCGGATCGGCTCGACACCTTCCTGTCGCAATTCCTCGACGATCCGCGGTGGATCGCCATGCTCGCCGCGATGCTCACGGTGGCCAGCCCGTGGCTGCCGAACCGGCCGCGGCGCTGGCTGTGGTTCCTGCTGCTCGCGTTCGCGCCGATCCATCTGGTGGTCAGCCTCGTCGTCCCCGCGCGGGCGATGTTCGGACTCGGCGTCGGCTGGCTGGTCGGCGCGGTGATCGTGCTCGTGGTCGGCACGCCCGCGCTCGAGGTGCCGCTGGAAGCCGCGGTGCGGGTACTCGCCAAGCGCGGGCATACGGTGACCGCGTTCACCGTGGTGCGGCCCGCAGGGCCGGGGCCGCTGGTACTCGACGCCGTCATCGATGGGCCGGAGAACCGTCTGGTCGTCGACATGTACGGCAAGAATCAACGCAGCTACGGCGCGCTGCGCATGCTGTGGCGCTGGCTGACCTTCCGCTCCAGCGAGACTGCCGCACTGCACGGTTCGCTGCACCGCGCGGTGGAGCATCGCGCGCTGATGGCGCTGGCCGTCGAGGACATCGGGCTCGCCGCGCATGCGCCGGTCGCGCTCGCGTCGCTGGCCCGCGGCTGGACCCTCTACGCGCACACCATGCCGAAAGGCGTGCCGCTCAACGAGATGTCCGGCGATGTGCTGCCCGCCGTGTGGAAATCGCTCGACACACTGCACTGCGGCCAGATCTCGCACGGCGACCTGCGGCCGACCGAGATCCGGATCGCCAACGGCGCCACCGTCTTCAACGGTTTCACCGCCGCCGAATTCGGCGCCACCGACGCGCAGCTGAATTCCGATGTCGCGCAGTTGCTCGTCTCGACGACGGCGCTGTTCGGCAAAGAGGCCGCGGTGCGCGCCGCGATCGATGGGCTCGGCCAGCAGAAGGTCCTGACGGCGTCGGCCCGGCTCACCAAGTCCGCCATGCCATCGAGCCTCAAGAAGTCCGTCCCCGACTGGGGCGCGGCGCTTTCCGCCGCCCGCGACGAGGTGGGCAAGCAGACCGGCAAGGACAAGATCGAGGCGCAGCAGATCACCCGGTTCAGCCGCAACCAGATCATCCAGCTGGTACTGCTGATCGGCCTGGTTTATGTCGCCTACCCGTTCATCAGCCAGGTGCCGACGTTCTTCACCCAGCTGAAGACGGCCAACTGGTGGTGGGCGCTGCTCGGCCTCGGCGTCTCCGCGCTCACCTATGTCGGTGCGGCGGCGGCACTGTGGGCCTGCGCCTCCGGGCTGGTCAGCTTCCGCAATCTGGTGATCATGCAGATCGCCAACACCTTCGCTGCGACCACCACGCCGGCCAGGGTCGGCGGTCTCGCGCTCAGCGTGCGCTTCCTGCAGAAGGGCGGCATGGGCGCGGTGCGCGCCACCGCCGCGGTGGCGCTGCAGCAGGCGGTGCAGGTGATCACCCATCTCACCCTGCTCGTGGTGTTCAGCATCGCGGCGGGGCAGCAGGCGGACCTGTCGCATTTCGTGCCGAGCGCCACCGTGCTGTATCTGGTGGCGGGCGCAGGCGTCGGCATCATCGGCGCGTTCATGTTCGTGCCGCAGCTGCGGCGCTGGCTGAACAATTCGGTGCGCCCGCAATTACAGGAAGTGCTCGGCGAGCTGGGTGACCTGGCGCGCGATCCGAAGCGGTTCTCGGTGATCATCCTCGGCTGCGCGGCGATCACGCTCGGTCAGGCGGGCGCGCTGTGGGCCAGCGTCGAAGCCTTCGGCAGCGGAACCAGTTTCGTCACCGTCACCATCGTCACGATGATCGGCGGCACGCTCGCCTCGGCCGCGCCGACGCCGGGCGGTGTCGGCGCCGTGGAAGCCGCGCTGATCGGTGGTCTCGCCGCGTTCGGGCTGCCCGCCTCCGTGGCCGTGCCCGCGGTCTTGCTCTACCGCGTACTCACCTGCTGGCTGCCGGTGTTCTGCGGGTGGCCGACCATGCGCTGGCTCAGCTCGCGCAACATGATCTGAACCCCGCGTACCCCGGCTACCCGAATTCCCAAGCGGCGTAACCGAAATCCGGAATCGCCGCGATAATTACCGTCGAGTTGCGGAGTGCCGTTCATTTCGGGTCATATATCCATCACCGGAATTATTCGCCGCGCGGTCCAGAGCCCCAGCGGCGCATACCGTTCCACTCGGAACGGAATCTCCAGAATGGCTCGAGAGGGAAAACGATGGCGATCGATCGGCGCGTCCGACGGACGAAGAGCCTGCTACATCGGGCGTTGATCGAACTGATGCTGGAACGCGGATATGACCGAGTCACGGTGCGCGACATCCTCGCCCGCGCCGATGTCGGCCGGTCCACGTTCTACGCGCATTTCCGTGACAAGGACGATCTGCTCGTGGTGAGCAGTACCGAATATCTGCGCGCGGCGGTCGCCGCGTCCGGCGCGGTCTCGGCAGGCGGGGCGGCTCCGCTCGCGCCGATCGCGACACTGTTCGGCCTCGCCGCCGCGAACCGTGAGGTGTACCGGGCGCTGCTCGGTCCGAAGAGCAGTGGACTGCTGCTGCGCGCGACGCAGGTGATGGTGGCCGAGGTACTCACCGAACAGCTGGCGGGGCGGCTCGACATGTCGGAGACCGAATTCGCCGCGACCGTCACCTTTTTGGCGTGGGGTGTGGTCGGGCTACTAGGCGCGATCACCGAATCCGAGCCGCCGCTGCCGCCCGCGGAGGCGTACGACCGCCTGGAAATGCTGGTCGGCCCCGGGCTTTCGGGCCGGGTCCGCACTCCGGCGCGATAGCCCTCAGCCCGCGTGCTCGTCGAGCAGCGCGAGCACCTGCTCCGCCGTCAGCGCGCCCGCGGTGGCGAGTTCGAGGTTCGCCAGCGAGGCAGTATGTGCCTCCGGCGATCCCGCCGTAACACAGTCCGACACCGGGTACACGGTGAATCCGAGATCGGTGCCGTGCCGCGCCGTCTGCTCGACGGTGAGGTTGGTGGCGACACCGGTGAGGAACAGCGTGTCGATGCCACGTTCCTCCAGCCAGCCTGCCAGTTTGTTACCGGCGAGCCCGGACAGCTTCTGATTGTCGAACACCGCGTCCGCCTGCTCGGCCAGCTCCGGAACCAGCTGTGAGCCAGGCGATTCCGGCCGGAAGTCGGTCTGCGCCGCACCGACCGAGCGCATGAACCCGGTATTGCGCACCAGCTCGCCCTCACCGATCGGAATGGTGAAGCGGGTGAAGGCGATCGGCAGCCCGCGTTCGCGCGCCGCGGCGTGGAACCCGGCCGCGCGCGGCAGCACGCCGCTGCTCGCGACCGGTTCGGCCAGCATCGGCCCGAAGAAGCCTTCGGGCTTGATCACGTTCACCTGCCAGTGCAGCGCGAGCACGGCCGCGCGGATACGGGGAATCGCCATGCCGACGACCTTACATCAGTTGACTAAAGTCAGCTTGAATGATCCTTGCGCAGTTGTACTTTCACTACCTTACCGCTGGCGTTGCGCGGCAGTTCGGCAATCAGCACCAAATCCTTCGGATGTTTGTAGCGCGCCAGGTTCTCGTTGAGGAACGGCTCCAGCTCGGCCAGCGTGAGCCCCGCGTCGGCGTCGTGCAGTGCGACCACCGCGACCGGCACCTCGCCCCACTTCTCGTGCACCCGCCCGATCACCGCGGCCTCGCGGATCTTCGGATGCGCGAACAGCACGTTCTCCACCTCGGCACAGTAGATGTTCTCGCCGCCGGAGATGATCATGTCCTTCTTGCGGTCGACGACATAGATGAAGCCGTCCTCGTCCTGGCGAACCAGGTCACCCGAGTGGAACCAGCCACCGGCGAAGGCCTCGGCCGTCTCCGCCGGCTTGTTCCAGTAGCCGGACATGAGAGTCGGTCCGCGATAGACGATCTCGCCCACCCCGCCGGGGGCGACATCGTTCATCTCCTCGTCCACGATGCGCGCCTGGATGGTCGGGATCGGCTTGCCGACCGAGCCGAGCTTGGCGATCGCGTCCTTCCCCTCGAGCACACAGGTGACCGGCGACATCTCGGTCTGGCCGAACACCGCGACATTGGCGGCGTCGGGGAAGCAGTCGGCCATCGCCCGCAGCACCGAATCGGAGGCGGGCGCGGCACCCCAGCTGAGGCTCTTCAGCGCGAGCTTGCGCTGCTTGACCGTCGGTTCGTCGCAGATCAACTGCCACTGCGCGGGCACGCAGAACGCCACCGTCGCCTGCTCGCGCTCCACCGCGTCCAGGAATTCGGTGGCATCGAACGCGCCGAGCGGATGCAGCACGATCTTGCCGCCGAGCAGGAAGTACGCGGTCAGGCCGCCGAGGCCGGCGATGTGGAACAGCGGCGAGGTGCAGAAGACCACCGAATCCGGGGTGATGTCGATCGCCCGAATGCTGGTGAACGCCTGGCCGTTCAGATTCGCGTGCGAAAGCACCGCGCCCTTCGGGCTGCCGGTTGTGCCGGAGGTGTACATGATCAACGCCGGGGTGTCCTCCGGAATGTCCAGCGGCACATGGGGTTCCCCGTCTTCGGCGAGCAGATCGTCGAATCCGAGGATGCCGTCGCCGCTGTCGCCACCGATCACCACACAGACTTCCAGCGCGGGCGTCTGCGCGCACATGGCGACCGCCAAGGGCCGCAGCACGACGTCGGAGACGATGGCCTTGGCGCCGCTGTCGGCGACGAGATAGGCGACCTCGGGCGGGGTGAGGCGGAAATTCACCGGGACCGCGATGGCGCCGAGCGCGGTGATGCCGAGTACGGCCTCGATGTATTCGGTGTGGTTGAGCGCGAGGACGAGCACCCGGTCACCGAAGCCGACACCGCGGCGAGCCAGGCCGTCGGCGAACTTCTGCGAGCGCTCGCGCAATTGCCGCCAGGTGGTGTCGGCCCCGCGGAACCGCACCGCGACCGCGTCCGGGCGCATCATCGCGTGGGTGGCGATCTGGTTGTTCCAGTGGTTGCGCCGCGACCTGATCGGCTCGTCGAGCGCTGCTGCACCGGTGATCATCCACGAACTCCTTCCGGACCGTCACGATGACGGGCTGAACTGCCCGCAGAATAGCAACTAACTTATCTCTTGAACAAGAGAACACGAGAGGAATCGCCGTTAATCATCTCAGCGCGGGGTTCCGGCCTTTAAAAGACGATCTACCAGCAAGTTTTCAGAGTGACATAGCGCCAGATGCTTGCCGAGTGATCATCTTCGATGCGAATCACCGCTCACTTACGGCTTGAATACCGGCCGACGCTCGTGTCACCATCGTGGAGTCGGGGCGGCCCGTGGTCCACCCAGGGACCGGCGAACGCCGCCCAGCGAACAGAGGAGAAGCGCAATGCTGCGGACCAGATTCACCGAAACCTTCGGTGTCGAGCACCCGATCGTGCAGGGCGGCATGATGTGGGTCGGGCGGGCCGAGCTTGTCGCGGCCGTCGCCAACGCGGGCGGGCTCGGATTCATCACCGCGCTCACCCAGCCGACCCCCGACGACCTGCGCCGCGAGATCGCGCGCACCAGGGAGCTGACCGACAAGCCGTTCGGCGTGAACGTCACCATCCTGCCGTCGATCAACCCGCCGCCCTACGCCGAATATGTGCAGGCGATCATCGACAGCGGCATCAAGATCGTCGAGACGGCGGGCAGCAACCCGGAACCGTTCCTGCCGTACTACCAGGACGCGGGCGTCAAGGTACTGCACAAGTGCACCAGCGTCCGACATGCGTTGAAGGCGCAGCGGATCGGCGTCGACGGCGTCAGCATCGACGGGTTCGAATGCGCGGGCCACCCCGGCGAGGACGATATCCCCGGCCTGATCCTGATCCCCGCCGCCGCACGCGTGCTCGACATCCCGATGATCGCCTCCGGCGGCATCGCCGACGCCCGCGGGCTGGTCGCGGCGCTGGCGCTCGGCGCGGACGGCGTCAACATGGGCACCCGCTTCCTGTGCACCCGGGAGTCGGCCATCGATCAGAAGGTCAAGGAACAGATCGTCGCCAACAGCGAACTCGACACCCAGCTGATCTTCCGCACCATGCGCAACACCGCCAGGGTCGCCGACAACGAGATCAGCCGCAAGGTCGTCGAGATCGAAAAGTCCGGCGGCACTTTCGACGACGTGCGCGACCTGGTGTCCGGCGCCCGTGGCCGCCGCGTCTTCGAGGACGGCGACCTCGACGCGGGCATCTGGTCCGCGGGCCTGGCCCAGGGCCTGATCCACGACATTCCCAGCTGCGCCGAGCTGATCGAGCGCATGATCGCCGAGGCCGAGGAGCTGATCACCGCCCGCCTCGCGAGCGCGGTCGTCGCCTGACGATTCAGTCCAGATCCAGGCGGGCCAGCTCGACGCGGCTGGTCACCCCGAGTTTGGGGAAGGCGCGGTAGAGGTGGTGGCCAACGGTTTTCGGGCTCAGAAACAGCTTGGCACCGATCTCCTTGTTGGTCGCGCCGGCGGCGGCGAGCCGGACCACCTGGAATTCCTGCGGGGTGAGCACCGCCGCCACATCGGTTTCCGGTTCCGGCACGGTGCCTTCCCCCGCGGCCCGCAGTTCGGCACGGGCCCGCTCGGCCCACGGTGTCGCGCCGAGCCGGTCGAAGATCTCCATCGCTTTACGCAACCGCGTGCGCGCGTCGGCGTTGCGCCGCTCACGGCGCAACGCCTCGCCGTACAGCAACTCGGTCCGCGCGCAGTCGTACCAGAGTCCCTCGGCGGCTTGTATTTTCGCGGCATCGGCGAACAGCTCGCCGTCGCCGTGCAGCATCGCCTGGCAGCGCAGCACGAACGCGTCGGCCCACGGCGCGGCGATCGCCGCCGCCCAGCGTTCGATCGCCGCCATCGCTTCCTCGGCCCGGTCGGGGCGGCGCAGCCTGACCGCCGCTTCCACCCGGTCGGCGAGCAGCTGAATCCACTGGCCGAGTGCGCGATTCGGCGAGTGATAGAGCAATTCCAAACGGTCCAGCGCTAATTCGCAGCGACCGTAGCCCAGATCGAGCAGCGCGAGCGCCCATTCGAAGTACGCCGTCTCGATGGAGTTGACATCGCCCGTGTGGCGCAGATTTCGTTCGGCGAGTTCGCGGCAGCGCACCTCGTCGCCGCGCACGGCGGCGACGAGCGCCAGATTCGCTTCGGCACCCGCGATCCGGTTCGGCTGCCCGACATCGGTGGCGATCCGCAGGCACTCCTCCGAAACCACCGCCGCCTCGCGGAAATGACCGAGCAGCACCTCGGCGGCGCCGAGCGCCGCGGTGACCGCGGGCAGCCAGCCGACCCTGCCGTGGCAGCGGAATTCGTCGGCGAGGTCGCTCAGCAGCTCGCGCGCGCTCACCGAATCGCCGATCAGCCCGGCCTGCACCGCGAACGTGAACCGCAGCATCGGGAAATCGACCGGCCACGATCGGCCGTTCGCCACGTTCTCCCTGATCATCGCGACGCCCGCCGCCGGATCGTCCGAATGCAGCGCCAACGGCCCTTCCACCGCGTGCACGAGGGTGTCGCGATGTTCGCCGAGCGGCAGCACGGCCAGCTCGTCCCGCGCCGCGACGACGCCCACGAGATCCGCGCCGGTCCAGGCCATCCGCGCGGCCTCGATGTAGATGGCGCCCGCGCGCTGCGGGTCGGCGGCGGCGGTATCCCGCGCCGCGACGATCAGCCGCTGATAAGCCTTGCCGAGCGCACCGTGCTCGAAAGCGATCAGCCCGAGCGCGCTGCCGATCCGGCCACGCGCCAGCGGATCGGGCGACCACAGCGCGGCCTCCGCCGCCAATCGCCGCGCCCGCTCGGCCCGGCCCGCCTCGGCGGCCGTCTCCACGGCGCACACCATGCGCCGCATCCGCTCGGACGGGTCGGGAGTGAGCTTCGCCGCCCGCTCGAACGCGGTGGCGGCGGTCGCGAAACCGGTACGTTCCCTGGCTCTTTCGGCCACCGCCTCCAGCGCCGCCGCGGCCGGTTCGTCCGGCCCGGTCGCGGCGGCCGCGAGATGCCAGGCACGCCGATCCGGATCGTCGCGCAATACCTCGGCGATCGCCGCGTGCACCACGGCACGCTGGGTGAACGAGGCGAGCTGATATGCCGCCGCGCGTTTGAGCGGATGGCGGAAGGTCACCGACTGAAACGACACCGTGACCATGCACGATGCCTCGGCCTCGGCAAGTACTCCGGCATGCAGACCGAGTTTCGTCATGGCCCGCAGCACGCGATGCAGGTTGCCGGTCTCCTCGGCCGCGACGACCACCAGGGCCAACCGCGCCGACGGTGTCTGGTTCGCGATATGCGCCTGATATCCGGTGCGCAGCCGTTCCGGCAGCGGAATCGGGCCCGCCGGTGCGGCTTTCGCCAGCATTCGCGGCAGCTCGAGCACCGCGAGCGGATTGCCCGCCGCCTCGGCGAGCACGCGATCGCGCACCTCCGGCGCCAGCTCGGGCATCCGTGCCGTCAGCAGCGCCCGCGCATCGTCGGGGTCGAGCGGCCCGGGGCGCAGCTCGCGCAGCCCCGCCGTGCTGAACTCCGGTCGAGCCGCGAAGAGCACGGCGATCGACTCGGCGCCGAGCCTGCGCGCGGCGAACACCAGCGCGTCGGCCGACGGGCGATCCAGCCATTGCGCGTCATCGATCAGGCACAGCACCGGGGCATCGGTCGACAGTTCCGCGAGCAGTGACAGCGTCGCCAGGCCGACGAGGAAGCGATCATCCTGGTCGACAGCGCCGAGCCCGAACGCGCCGCGCAGCGCGTCCCGCTGCGGGGTGGGCAAGGTGTCCACCCGATCGAGCGCCGGGCCGAGGAGTAGATACAGACCGGCGAAGGGCAGCTCGGATTCGCTCTCGATGCCGTTGGCGCGCAGCACCTGCCAGCCGCCGCCCGCCGTCTCCGCGGCGTGCTCGAGCAATGCCGACTTTCCCCCACCGGGATCGGCGACGACGACCAGCGCGCCGCTGCTGCCCGACCGCGCCGCATCGAGTACGGCGCCGATCTGCCGTATCTCCAGCGAGCGTCCGAACAGCATGAACGTCAACCTAAGCGGTAACCGAGCAAGCGGCAAACGAGATCCGCCATCGACTACCGACGGGCCGCCAACGCGGTGACCGCGGCGTAATCATGGCCGGCGATCACCTCGATCCCGTCCGGCAACGCGTGCAATCGATGGATCGTCGCGAAGGCGGCGTCCCGGTCGGCATCGAACAATTGCCCTGGCATCGGCGCCTTTTCGCGGAGCAGCTCGATCTGGAGCCTGCTCCACACGGCATCGCCCGCGAGCAGCACCCTGGTGCCGTCGTCGACCGCGAGCAGCACGCCGATACTGCCCGGCGTGTGGCCCGCGAGATCGACCAGTACCACCGACCCGTCGTCGAACAGGTCGAGGCTGCGCGGAAAACTCAGCACGGGCGGGCCGTCCAGCGTGAACGTGTCGAAGGTACGCTCGCGCAACGGTCCGCGGGCGACGCCGATCGGCGCGTGCGTGCCGCCGAGGGCCCACTCGTGCTCGACCGCGGGTAGTCGGATCGGGACCGAGGCGGGTAGTTCCAGCAGGCCCGAGACGTGGTCCCAGTGCAGGTGCGTCGGGATGACGAAATCGATGGTGTCGAGGCCGATATCGCGGGCGGCCAGCGCGTCGGCCAGGCCGAGCACCGGTTTGTCCGGTGCCACCAGCAGCGGAATCGGGAATGGTAGCTCGGGCAGCACCCGATCGTGCACGCCCGAGCACAGCGCGGGATCGACCAGGAAGCGCGCCGCGGGGTGTTCGATCAGGAAGGCCGACATGGTCAGCGTCATCTCGCGCAGGCTGCGCGCGCCCTCCGCGACGATGGTCGTCGGGGCGGACATGGTGGCCTGCTCCAGGACGGTGAGCCGAATCGTGTTGCGGGCCTGCGGAATCGGCGCATCGATCAGGCTCGCCAGCAACGCTCGATCGGGGCGGCGCGGGCGTAGCAGCCTGCCCGGCGTGGCGGCAAGCGCGGCGCAGCAGCGCAGCACGGTGGGCCAAGTCGGCGTCCGCTCGGCACCGGTGTCGGATTCGGGCACGATGCCAACGGTAAGGCACGGACGACGGTCTTGTCTGCGCGTGATTCTCCGGCATAATCGGCGGGGGTACCTTTCGCGACCGGCACAGCCGTCGCCGAGACGGGAGGAGGGCGCGATGCGGACCAGTCTTCCGAACGGGCAAGGTAATTCGAGGGGTGCGCGCCGCCGCGCCGCGATCACCCATCTATCAGCGGTTTCGGTAGTAGCCCCGCGCTACGACCACCCCCGTTTCGCGCAATTGGTCGAGTATCCCGCGGCGCGATGACCGCCGCCGATACCGCACCCGTCCCCCCGGTCGCGGTCGTCGGAATCGGCTGCCGGGTACCCGGCGCCGCCGACGCGACCGAATTCTGGCGTCTGCTGCTCGCCGGGCGCGCCGCCGCACCGGGGACGCCCGGCTCCCTGCCCGACCCCGAATGGTTCGACAACGACTGGTTCGGCATCCCGGCAGGCGAGGCCGCACTCACCGACCCACGACAGCGCCTCGCGCTCGAGGTCGCGATCGAGGCCGTCGACGACGCCGGAATCGGCTATCGCACACGAGGTTCCGGCGGCGCGGTGGTGTTCGGTGCCTGCGGCCACGACCACGCCGTCGCACTGGCATACCGCGCCGAACCCCACGTGGTGGCCACCCCGGCCCTCGGCATCATCGCCGACCGACTCTCGTCGGCCCTCGACCTCCGCGGACCGAGCCTGGTGGTGGACAGCGGCTACTCCTCGTCCCTCGCCGCGATCGACGTAGCGATCCGCCTGCTGGCCGACCCGGCGATCCCCTTCGCCATCGTCGGCGGAGTCGACCTCACCCTCCTGCCACCCGCCATTGCACCCGCCGGATCCCCGACGACCAGCGGGCCCGCAGCACCCGACGGGACTACCGAGCACGACGGATACGCGGCGGCGGAGGGCGTCCAGCACGGCGACGATGTACGGCACGACGACAGATTCGCTGCGCCCGGCACGTGCGCTGCACATGGTGGGTTCGCGGCGAGCGGCGGATTGGTGGCGGGTGGCGGCGGCCGGTGTGGGGATGGGTGTGGTGTCGTCGTTTTGCGGCGGACGGTGGACGCGCTGCGCGATCAGCAGCGGATTTATGCCGAAATCGCCGGTGCGGCGATCGGCTCCGGTGCGAGGCCCATCAGCCTCGCCTGGGATCGTGCCGGGCTCGATCCGCGCAGCGCCGGATACTTCGAACATCACAGCGCCGGAAATCGCAGCAGCGGAGGTCAATTGGGCACCGCGGCGGAGTTGAGCGCGTTGGTAGCCGTAGGTCGTGGCGGGGATCGCATCGAACCAGGGTGGGTCGGGTCGGTGCAGGACACGGTTGGGCAGCTCGCGGCGGCGGCAGGCGTGACGGGGCTGATCAAGGCCGCACTGTCCATCCACCATGGTGTCATCGCGCCTGCTGTCGCCATCGATACAGCGCAGCCGCCGCGCGAGTTCGGCGGGTTGTCCCTCCCCGGCGCGCCGGTCGACTGGGGCCCGACCCCGCTGTCCGATCGATATGCCGGGGTCAGTTCCTTCGGGCCGGGCGGGACCGGTGCTCACGTGGTGTTGCGCGGCAGGCCGGCACCGCGACTCGACCGCGGTGACGAACCGCCGGTTGTCTTCCCGATCACCGGGCGCGATATCGCGGATCTGCGCGCGCGGGCACAGCGCGTGGCCGAACAACTCGACCACGAATTCGCGCATGGCACCGCGGCAGACCGGCTCGCCGACGAACCGGCGGACGCCGAATCACCGGCGGAGCTCGAGGCGCACCCGGTGAGTGTCGCACTGGCCGAGCGTCCCGGCGACGGCTCGATGCGCGCTATCGCCTCTGCGGTCGCCAGGATGCTGCCGGAACAGGTCAAGGCGGCGGTGATCGCCGACGATCGGCTGGCGGCGACCGGCCGGTTGTACGCGCTCGCCGGTGGCGAGGCCGATCCGGCGGTGATCGGCCCGAGTTCGGCACGGCGGCCGGGCGGGCTGATCTTCCTCTTCTCCGGGCACGGCGGCGGCCACGCGCGCATGGGCCGCGCGCTCGCCGCGCGGTATCCGGTGTTCGCCGCCGCGCTCACCGACGCGGCCGACGCGCTGGTCGCGGCGGGCGGACCACGCGTGTGGACGCCGCGGCACGGTTTCGCCGCCGCCGTCACCGAATTCGCGCGACCGGCGATCTTCGTATTTCAAGTGGCGCTCGCCGAGCTGCTGTCGTCGTGGGGTGTGCGCCCGGACGCGGTGCTCGGCCATGGCCACGGCGAGCTGGCCGGTGCCGTAGTGAGCGGTGGCCTGACACTGGCCGATGCGGCGCGAATCATGGTGCGCCGCAGCATGATCATCGACAGTGTCGACAGCACGGACGCGGTGGCATTGCTGGCGGCCACGGCGGACGAGGCCGCGGAACTGGTCGCACCGATGCGGGCGACGGTGCGGATCGCGGCGATCAATGGACCGCGCTCGGTCGTCATCGTCGGCGAGCCACGCTATGTGGAGACGATCGTGCGACGAGCCAAGCGCCGCGAGCTCCTCGCGCAGCCGATCGCCGCCGATGCCGCCGCGCACGGCCCACGACTCGGTGCCGTGCTGCCCGAATTCGTGGAAACGCTGGCCGATTTGGCGCCACGGGTACCGCACACCCCGATCTACTCCACGGTCCGGCGCGGCACCGTCCTCCGCACCGCCGCGCTGGACGCCGGCTATTGGGCGGCCAACGCCTCGAGCACCGTCGAGTTCGCGGCGGCTCTGGAAACCGCTGCCGCCGAAGGGCATTCGACCGTACTGGAGATCGCGCCGGATCCGGTGCTGCTTGCCGCGGTGCGCGAGTACCCCGGCTTCGAGGACGCCGCGTATTCCGTGGCCACCCGCGAGGACGAGGCCGGTGCGTTCCTGACCTGTCTGGCCCGGCTCTACGTGGACGGGCGCGCATTGGATTGGGCAGCGCACGGACCGTTCACCGCGGCGCCGCCGCGGCGGCACTGGGCCGAGCGGCGGTTTCCGCCGGTGCTGCCCCCCGTGCCCGGATCGAACGAATCCGTCTTTCCTGCAGAGGATCTCACGGATCACGTGGTGCGGGGCGTGGCGACCGTACCCGCGATGTACTGGCTGCGCAGGCTGCTGCACGCGAGCGGCCCGACGACCGTCGGCACCGATTTCGTGGTGCGCGACCACATCGACCTCGCGGCGCTGCCCGCGGTCACCTATCACCGCGACGGCGATGGAAGTATGCGGGCGCAGGCCACCGGCACCGAGGCGCTGGCTTCGACCCGGCCCGCCGGTGGGCCGACGCCCGCGGATATCGTCGCATGGATGCGGGTGGTCGATACCAACCGGGCCCGCTCACACCGCATGCACACCATCGATCCGACCGCGTTCTACGCCGAATTGTGGTCCCGCCGAATCGAATACGGTCCGGGTTTCCGCACCTTACGCACCATCCTCGCCGGAACCGACTGCGCACTCGGCACTTTCGACAACGCCGAGGTCCAGCGAACGGCCACCCTCGACGGGTGCCTGCAAGTGCTCATCGCCGCGGACGATGCCGAGCTCCCCGCCGGGCTGGCACCGCTGCCGATCGCGATCGAATCCGCCTGGGTATCCGGCGAATCGGGACGATTACTGCTCGAAGCACACGCCTTCGTCCGCGAACGTTCGGCCACTGGGTTGATCGGCGATGTGATCGGCACCGATCAGCACGGCGCACCCGCGGTCTCACTGTCGGGAGTCCACTTTCGATTCGCCCCCTTGGGTCGGGGCGACACCTATCCGACGGCCGAACTCATCGGCGGCGCAACCACACAAACCGGCACGGGAAACACGCGAACCAGCCCGCCATTCCCGCCCACCAGCCCAGGAAGTACACGCGGCGGCCTGGAAACCACACGAACGGTCAGTGAAACCGCACACGGCGACCCGGGCACGACTCGAACCGGCACGAGAGCTACCGACACCAGTCCAGAAATCACACAGACCAGCACGCCTGCCGATGGCCGAGGCAGCGGGAGTTCGGGCCATCGCGTTCCGGCCGTAGCCCGCCTGTCCGACAGTGTGTCCGGTCGCGCGCCTATCGCGCACGTGCCTGTCGGGTACGACGTATCAGTCAGCGCCACCACCGATTCGGGTCACGAGCCGGGGGATTCCGCGGCACCCGCGGATACCGGTCCGAGTCACTTCCGCAGGGAGACATGGGCGCCGGTGCCGCCCGAGTCGATCGGGCTCGGCGACCACGCCGACGGGAATCGACCCGACAGTCCGCGGCCCGCAAGCGCGCGCCGCGCGCTGGTCATCGGCGAATCCGAGCTGGCGATCCGCTTGGCCAGGGAACTCGACCGCGGACTGCCGACCGAGCACGTCGCGCGCGAGCCCGATGCGGCGGGCCCCATCGTGTCCGCCGTGCTCGCCGGACGGCCGAGTGACACGGCCATGGCCATCGTGCTGGTGTGGCCGACGGGACGCGACACGGACTCGGTACCGGATGCCGAAAACGACGCGACCGCATCGGAATTCGCGGCGCCGGTACCAGGCCGGAGCAATGTCGCCGTCGTCGGACGCGTGCTCGACCTGCTGCAATGCACCCAATCCGCCGCTGCCACAGCCTCATTGACGGTGGTACTGCCCGCAGAGCTGCTGCACATCGATCAGCGCGAACAGCCCACCGGCAGTCGCTCGGTGGTGGAACCGATGGCGATCGCCGGATTGGTGCGGTCGATGCAACGCGAGTCCGGTCGTGCGGTGCGGCTGATCTGGGCCGATCGGGATCCGCGGACCATTTCGCTGCTGCGCGGGCTGGTCACCGCAACCCCGGTGGGCGAGCGGACACCCCGCACGTCGGAACTGCGTCTGACCACCGGTGGTGCCGCCGTCCGCCGATTCACACCGGCCGCGCCCAGATCCGGTACCCCGATCAGCTGCGATGCCAACGGCACCTATGTGGTCACCGGTGGTCTCGGCGCGCTCGGCGCGGTCGCGGTGCGCTGGCTGCTCGACGCGGGCGCGCGCGATGTGGTGGTGCTGACCAGGGCACCCCGTCCGGTACCGCCCCCGCTCGACGGGCTGGAGGATCGCATCGTCGTCGTCCGCTGCGATACCGCCGATCGCAGCGATCTCGCCAACGCGCTCAACGACATTCGCGAATGCGGTTCGACCATCAGCGGTGTCGTGCACGCGGCGGGCACGAGGGAGGACGCACCGTTCGACGCGGTCACCGTCGGGCAGCTCGCGCGCATGTTCTCACCGAAGCTCACTGCGGCACGCAACCTCATCGAGCTCACCGCCGCCGATCCGACCGACTTCATCCTGCTGTTCTCCTCGGCCGTCGGCGCACTCGGCGCGCCGGGCCAGGCCGCCTATGCCTGCGCCAATGCCGCGATGGACGCGCTCGCCCTCGCCGACCCAGACCGCCGGGTGCTGAGCATCGGCTGGGGCACGTCCGGTCGCACCGAAGCCGGACCGCCCGCAGCACACGACTTCGACACCGAACGCGGCACCGAATTGCTCGCGCAGGCCCTGCATTACGACGGACCCCAGCTACTCGCCCTCGACCACCCGGACAACTGACCTGTCACCGTGCGCCCGGCCGACCGGGTGGGCATGGCGCCGAAACACCCGCCGATGTCCCCGTGATCGGCCGGGTGGCCAGCCATGATGAGTCGATGGCGAGCGAACTCATCTCGGTGAAATGGAAAGACGAGCCCGAGGACCACGACTATCCCGCGGCCGCCGACTACCTCGAGCTACTGGCCGAACCGGACGTCGTCGACGCGGTGGTCGCGCGACTGCGGGAGGCGCCGATCGTGCACAAGAAGGCCAAGGACATTCTCCGCGCCGCACAGCTCGAACTGCTGTCGGCGGAGAACTCGCACGTGCGCCGCGACCTCATCAAAATCAACAATGGCAAGGCGCTGTCACCGGTCCTGTTGGTACGGGGCGATTTTCGCACCGGAACCCCCATGGTGATCGCCGACGGCTACCACCGCGTCTGCGCGATCCACTGGGCCGACGAGAACATCGCCATCCCGGCGAAGATCGCCCCGCTTACGACACTGCGCTCGACGACAAGCAAGCGGTCGTGACCTTCTCCACCCTCGCCCTGGTAGTCGCACTCGGGCTACTCGGACCGGTACTCGCGTTGCGCACATCCTGGCATGTGCCGGTGATCCTCGGCGAACTGGTTGCCGGGATCGTGTTCGGCGCCACCGGTTTCGGCGTGCTGAACAGCGACGACGCGATCTTCGCCTTCCTCGCGGATATCGGCTTCGCCGTCGTCATGTTCGTCGCGGGCACCCATGTCCCGGTGCGCGATCCGGCCGTGCGTTCCGCACTGGGCGCCGGTGCTGTGCGCGCGGTGCTCGTCGGAGTGCTCGCCGCCGCAGCGGGCTGGGGCATCGCCCGCTGGTTCGACACCGGTCACGGCGCCATCTACGCGGTCCTGATGGCCTCGTCGTCCGCCGCGCTGGTGCTGCCGATCATCGATTCCCTTGGGCTACAAGGCAAACCGGTACTCGCGCTGACCGCTCAGGTGGCCGTCGCGGATACCGCGTGCATTGTCGCACTGCCACTCGTCATCGATCCGGCCAACGCCGGTCGCGCCGCGATCGGCGCCGTCGCGGTGGCGGCCTGCGCCGTCGCACTGTTCCTGGTACTGCGCCGACTGGAACAGTCAGGCATGCGGCGTCGCGCGCACCGGGTCTCCGAGGACCGCTCCTTCGCCTTGGAGCTGCGAGTGAGCCTGGCACTGTTGTTCGCCCTGTGCGCGGTCGCCACCCAAACCCATGTCTCAATCATGTTGGCGGGCTTCGCCGCCGGACTCGCGGTCGCTGGCATCGGCGAACCACGCCGGGTAGCCCGCCAACTGTTCGCCATCAACGACGGCTTCCTCGGCCCCCTGTTCTTCGTCTGGCTCGGCGCCCGCCTCAACCTCCGCGAGTTCGGCGAACACCCCCACCTGATCCTCCTCGGCCTCACCCTCGGCATGGGCGCGGTCCTGGTCCACCTCCTACCCCGCCTACTCGGCCAGCCGATCACCCACGGCACCTTGGCCGCCGCCCAAATCGGCGTCCCAGTAGCCGCCGTCACCGTAGGTTCCCAACTGAACGTCCTGATCCCCGGCGAGGGCTCCGCCCTCATGCTCGGCGCCCTGTGCACCATCGCCGCAGCCGCCATGGCCGCCAGCAGAATCGCCGCACACACCACCGCCGACACCCACCCCAAGGCGAATTGACCACTGCTCCATGGCCGCAACACCGGGGAGCGCACATACCTCTGCTGTGACGCCGCGCAGCGAATACCAGCTGAATCGGCGCGCGGCACGGTGATCCGTGCGCGGCAACACAATTCCTCGGCCACCGCGGCGGTCTGCTGGGCGGCGTCGGGCGAGTATCACCAGCGTGAGTGCACGGCCCCATCGAGGACCGACGCGGCTGCTACTCGGTGCGGCCCAGGAGCCGATCTGTCTCGCGCCGTTCGCGTTTGGTAGGCCGACCGGCCCCTCGGTCACGGCGCGGCATGGTCGCGAGGACCTCGCGGGGCGGTGGTGGTGGGCTGCGGTCGATGAGACACTGGGCGGCGATCGGAGCGCTGACTCGTTTGACCACGAGGCGCTCGACGATCACTATGCGCTCCACACCGCCGACACGGATGCGGACTTCATCTCCGGGTTTGACCGGTTGGGCGGGTTTGGCCGTGGCACCGTTGACACGAACGTGCCCACCTCGACAAGCCTCCGCGGCAGCGGATCTCGTCTTGAACAATCGCACCGACCACGTCCACGAGTCCACTCGGACCTGGGTCGCGATGCGCTGTTCTGCGGGTGCCACCCGCTATACGATACGGCGGGCCGTGACGATCTGGTCGGCGCGCAGCGGGGTGTAGCTGACGGGCTCACCGGACTGGACGGCGTTGAGCAGCTTGCCGTCACCGGCGTACATGCCGACGTGGCCGCCGCCGTTGGTGACGACGATATCGCCGGGCATCAGGTCTTGGAAGGCAATCGGCTTGCCGACATGCGACTGCTCGAAGCTGGTGCGGGGTAGCTCAATACCGGCCTGGCGGTAGGCCCACTGCACGAGTCCGGAGCAGTCGAAGTTGGACGGACCGGCGGCACCCCAGGAGTACATGGCGCCGACCTTGGTCTTGGCGGCGTCCAGCGCGACATTGCCTGGCGAGTTGTCGAACAGGTTCGGAAACTGCGGCGCGAAGGCGGGGGCCTGCGGCATCGCGGCGGGCGCCTGGGGCAGCGAGGCGAGAGTCTGGTTGAGCTGCTGGACCTGCTGCTCGAACTCCTGCGGCACCGGAACATCGAAGTTGCCGATACCGGGCACCGTGATGGTCGCGGCCATCGCGGGGATGGCAGGCATCGCACCGGTCGCGGCTACCGCGCCCATGACAAGGGCACCCTTGACGGAATTCGGCACGCGAGAATCCCGCTGCAAGCTGTGTTTACCCACTGAGCTGCGTCTCCGATCTTGCTGCTCTCCCGCCGATCGGGCGTGCTAACAACCGTTGCGGCCAGCACGATGTAAACCCCAGAGACATCCGTGGTTCCCGATACGACAGCCGGGAAAAGGTGGCCCCGACAGCCGTTTAGGCGGTGACTCAGTGGCGCCGTTTCTCTGACGAAGCGACTGGATTCCACTAAGTCACGAGAAGATTACGATGTCGACGCGGTGTTGTCCAGCGCACAGACCACCGTGTTTTCCACATCTACGGCAAGCGTCGCAAACGTGCTGGATGCGGCCCCGCAATCGCGACACGCCGGAAAGATAACGACGCGGTCTCGGACCGTTACCCAACCGAGAGTTGCCCGAATCGCCCATGCGCCGACCAGGATTCACGGCTCAGGATCCGCGCGGCCGGTCCTTGTCGGCCAGCGCGCGCTCGAGCTCATCGATCCGGCGCCGCGCGTCGGCGAGGCCGACCTCGAGCTGACCGAGCGCCATCACCAGCGGACCGACCGCAAGATCGGCGACCAGCTGCGGATCGTCGTACCCGCGCTCGATCGCCACCAGAATATTGGAGCGGATCCGACCTGCCACGGTCGCCCCGGCGGGCACGTTCCACGACTCGACGACCTCGGCGGTCGTGGTCGGGCTGGATTCGTCGGACATGCCGCTCCGTTCGCGCGAGAAGTTCGCCGGACGCACCCAGCGTAGAGAGTTCCGAAGCGATAGCAATAGTGATAGAGCAGTAGTGCGACAGTGATTGAGCAGTACACCGGCGCAAGCATCAGGCCCGGAGGCAGCGGCACAACATCAGGTTTCGCTAGCCATATCTAGGACACGCCGTAGATCGTCCCAGATTCGGGCCGACGCGGGCTACGGTGTTAGGGCATGGACCCCGTGCGGAATCCGTATGCTCCTGGAGCCGGACAGCGCCCGCCCGAACTAGCCGGGCGCGACAAGCAACTCAACGCCTTCGACGTCGTGCTGGAGCGCATCGCACGCGGTCGCCCCGAGCGCAGTGTCATGCTCACCGGACTCCGGGGTGTCGGAAAAACGGTGTTGCTCAACCAACTTCGCTCCGCGGCCATCTCCCGCGGTTGGGGCACCGGAAAAATCGAGGCGCGCCCGGATCAGGAGCTGCGCCGCCCGCTGTCCTCCGCGCTGCACATGGCGGTCCGCGCGATCGCGATGGCACACCGCAATCCGGAACGCGTCGACGACTTCCTGGGCATACTCAAGGCTTTCGCGCTGCGCGCCACCGCGGACAAGGGGATGCGCGAGCGCTGGCAGCCCGGCATCGATGTGCCCGCGGTCGCGGGCCGCGCCGATTCCGGCGATATCGAGATCGATCTGGTCGAGCTGCTGAAAGAGGCGGCCGGACTGGCCAGCGATATCGGTGTCGGGATCGCGATCTTCATCGACGAGATGCAGGATCTCGGGCCCGCCGATGTCTCGGCCATCTGCGGCGCCTGCCACGAATTGAGCCAGGACGCAGCGCCGCTCATCGTGGTCGGCGCAGGCCTGCCGCATCTGCCCGCCGTGCTGTCCGCGTCGAAGAGCTACTCGGAGCGGCTGTTCAGCTACCACCGCATCGATCGGCTCGACCGCGAATCGGCGGATCAGGCGCTCATCGCGCCGGCCGAGCGCGAGGAGGTGAAGTTCACCGACGAGGCGCTGGACGCGTTGTACCGCAAGGCCGATGGCTACCCGTACTTCGTGCAGGCCTATGGCAAAGCGGCGTGGGATCAGGCGCCGGAGAGCCCGATCTCGGCCGAGGATGTCGAGGTCGCCGCGCCGACGGCGGAGGAGGAACTCGCCGTCGGCTTCTTCGGTTCGCGCTATGAACGCGCCACCCCGGCCGAGCGGGAGTACATGCGCGCCATGGCCGATCTGGCCGGTGACGAGGGTCCGGTGGCCACCTCGGCGGTGGCGAGTGAGCTGGGACGCAAACCCGCGTCGCTGTCGCCCGCGCGCGACGGACTGATCAAGAAGGGCCTGATCTACTCGGCCGAGCGCGGCACCATCGGGTTCACCGTGCCGCACTTCGGCCGCTACCTCAGGAGTGTCTGACCATCGATTAGCCACGTATTCGCTTGTCTATCAAGATCATTAGAGATCGGTAGATATCGATGTAGCCGCAGGCCTACCGGTGAGTAACTAAAGTTCCTACACTCGAATGTGATTCTGATCACCGCCGAGGAGGACACCATGGCGACTCCCGCGAAAGTCGACGCCACCGAAGAACAGGCCCGCGCGCTAGTCGAGGAATCCCGCGAAACCAGCTGGGCCAAACCATCGTTCGCCAAGGAGATGTTTCTCGGCCGGTTCCGCCTCGATCTGATCCACCCGTACCCGCAGCCCTCCGCGCAGGACACCGCGCGCACCGAGGCCTACCTGGCCCGGCTGCGCCCGTTCTGCGAATCACTCGACGGCACCGTGATCGAGGCGCAGTCCAAGATCCCGGACGAGTACGTCAAGGGCCTGGCCGAACTGGGCTGCTTCGGCCTGAAGATTCCGGAATCCTATGGTGGCCAAGGCCTTTCCCAGTTCGGCTACAACCGGTCGCTGATGCTGGTCGGCTCGGCGCACCCGAGCCTCGGCGTGCTGCTCTCCGCGCACCAGTCCATCGGCGTGCCGGAGCCGCTGAAGCTGGCGGGCACCCCGGAGCAGAAGGCCGAATTCCTGCCGCGCTGCGCCGCGGGCGCGGTGAGCGCCTTCCTGCTCACCGAACCCGATGTCGGCTCGGACCCGGCCAGGATGGCGAGCACCGCGACGCCCACCGAGGACGGCGAGGCCTACGAGCTCAACGGCGTCAAGCTATGGACGACCAACGGCGTTGTCGCCGAACTGCTCGTGGTGATGGCCAAGGTACCCAAGAGCGAGGGCCACCGCGGCGGCATCTCCGCATTCGTGGTCGAGGCGGATTCGCCGGGTATCACGGTGGAGCGCCGCAATGCGTTCATGGGCCTGCGCGGCATCGAGAACGGCGTCACCAGGATGCACAACGTCCGCGTCCCCAAGCGCAACCTGATCGGCCGCGAGGGCGACGGCCTGAAGATCGCGCTCACCACATTGAACGCGGGCAGGCTCGCCATTCCGGCGCTGTGCACCGCCGCGTCGAAGTGGTCGCTGAAGATCGCCAGGGAGTGGAGTTCCCAACGCGTGCAATGGGGTCGGCCGGTCGGCGAGCACGCCGCGGTCGGCGAGAAGCTGTCCTTCATCGCCGCGACCACCTACGCACTCGAAGCGGCCCTTGATCTTTCGGCCGCCATGTGTGACGAGGGGCGCAATGACATCCGCATCGAGGCCGCGCTGGCGAAACTGTGGGCCAGCGAGATGAGCTGCACGATCGCCGACGAACTCGTGCAGATCCGCGGCGGTCGCGGCTACGAGTCGTCGGCCTCGCTCGCGGCACGCGGCGAACGTGCCGTCGGCGCCGAACAATTGGTCCGCGATCTGCGCATCAACCGCATCTTCGAGGGCTCGAGCGAGATCATGCGCCTGCTCATCGCGCGCGAGATGGCCGACGCGCACATGAAAGCCGCAGGGGCGCTTGTCGATCGCAACGCCGAGTTCAAGGACAAGGCCAAGGCGGCGGTCGGCGCGGCGGGCTCCTACGCCAAGTGGTTCCCGCAGCTCGCGGTCGGCGCGGGCACGGTACCCGGCCCGTACGCCGAATTCGGCCCGCTGGCAAAGCATCTGCGCTTCGTCGAGCGCAGCTCGCGCAAGCAGGCCAGGTCGCTGGTGTACGCGATGGCGCGCTGGCAGGCCGCGCTGGAGTACCGGCAGTGCTTCCTCGGCCGGATCGTCGATATCGGCGCCGAACTGTTCGCCATGTCGGCGGCCTGCGTGCGCGCGCAGGCGTTGCGCACCGCGGGCGCGCCGGAGGGCAGGGCCGCCGAGGAGCTGGCCGACACCTTCTGCGCACAGTCGAGCGTCCGGGTGCGCAAGCTGTTCGCGGCGCTGTGGGACAACACCGATGACGACGACCGCACGCTGACCCGCGGCATTCTCGACGGCAAGTACAAGTGGCTGGAGGAGGGCGTCTTCGATCCGAGCGAGGGCACCGGGCCGTGGATCGCCGAATGGCAGATGGGCCCGTCCAGCGAACCGAACCTGCTGCGGCCGTTCCTGCCGTCCACCCGCGTGACCACCTGACGGTGGTCACGGCGACGGGCGCTCGACTGTCTCGGTGTCAGGCGCCCGTTCGTCGTGTCCGGCCGGTCGATCAGGAAGTATGCAGGTGTATTGGAAAATCACTAGATAACCGAAGAGTTTCTATACAGTGGGTGATCTCCGTTCGATCACGGAATCTAGGGGTATCTATGGATCCCGCTCGACAGCGCGAGATACCGCAAGCGGTCCGGTCGATCATGAAGATCTAGCGGAATCTAGCGTCTGACCTACTCTTTCGTAGACGAGCCGAGCGACGGGCGATGGCCGCTCGGCAATGTCGATCACCCGCGTCGGTTGCGCAACGTGTGCATAACGCCAGGTATAGGGCGTTAACGGAGTGGAAATCATCTTCGACAACCGGGCAAGAACGCTCCGTGCATCCAGGAGAACTCATGTCCACGACCATCGCCCGCCGCGCCGCCGACTACGACGGCCACCGCGTCACGGTGTCGGCCGATGACGGCACTCCGATCTCGGTCCGGACCTTCGGCGCCGACACCGCGCCGCTCACCGTGGTTTTCGCGCACGGCCACTGCCTGCGCACCGAATCCTGGACCTTCCTGCGCGATCAGTTGCTCCGCCTGTGGGGCGCCGACACCAGGATGGTGTTCTACGACCATCGCGGCCACGGGGAATCGGGCGCCGCCCATCCGTCGACCTACACCATCGACCAGCTCGGCCACGATCTCGACGCGGTGCTGCGCGCGATCGCGCCCACCGGACCGGTCATCCTGATCGGGCATTCGATGGGCGCGATGGTCGTCCTCGCCTACGCCAGGCTGTTCCCCGAGGCCATCGGCACCCGCATCGTCGGCGTCGGGCTGATCGCGGGCGCGGCCAACGGGATCACCGAGGTGGGGCTCGGCCGCTTCCTCAACCGGTACGCGGTGAACTCGCTGCAGGTCGCGGTGCTGCGCGCGCCGCGGGTGATGCAGGCATCGAAGCGGTTGTCCCGCAGGATCTTCGAACCGATCATGCGCGAGGCCACCTTCGGCACCCGCAAGATCAACCCGAGGATGCTCGCGGTCGCGACGGCCATGCTGAACGAGACCCCGCTGCTCACCATGTCCAGCTTCCTCGCCTCGCTGATCACCTTCGACGAGACAGCGACGCTGCATCGGCTCGGCGCCATCCCCGCGCTGGTGCTGGCAGGCACGGCCGACATCGTGGTGCCCTTCGCGCACTCGGTGGTGCTCGCCTCGCAGCTGTCCGGCTCCGAACTGGTGCGCGTCGAAGGCGCGGGCCACAGCGTGATCCTGGAGCGCGCCGAGGAGGTCGCGCTGTCGATCGTCGCACTGGTCGATCGGGTCTTCACGACCATGCGCGGCGAGGGTCCCGAATACGCCGCCGCGGGCTGACAACCGGCTATCTCGACGCAAATCGCGCAGGTAGGGGGCCCAGGCGAGCCAGGAATGAATTCCTCGCGTACTGTGTTGTAGATCACGATGTGCGGTAGGTCACAAGCCCGGTACGAGCATGAGCACGGCGCAGCAAACAGGCGGACCATGAAGCCATCGCTGCCCAACGGGTTTTGTGCCCGCCTAGGAATACAGGAGGTATCGATGACACGCAGCGAAATCGCGGAACTCCGCTACGCGGTCGGCCAGCTCCGGCAGTCCATCGGCGCGTTGCGCTCGCACTACGGCGATGCCAATACAGTCCGCAGGCTGGAGAACGACCTCGAACGGCTCGTCATCGACGCCGACGAGTTCGAGCAGACGCCGCCGCCGGAGGTGCGCAGGCGCGGCAGCCAGGACACCATCTACGTGCCGGACAGCAAGTCCGACGAGGCCGCGTGGATGGGCGCGCAGGACGAGGGACTCGGCTTCCACTCGCGCCCGCGCACCAAGTAAGACCGCCCCGGGGCAACGTCGTCCCGGCGACCTCCGGAACCCAGTCGTGCATAGTGCCTGGTCCCCGGGGTTCGCCGGGACGACGGGCGTCTGCGCGTCGCACGGGAACCGAACACGCCTAGCGAAGTACGGCCGCTTTACGCGCGGTGGCGGCCGCTGCGGCGGGGACGAGCACTGTGGAAGCGGGCGCCCCTCGGAGCCACCGGCTGTTCCGCCGTGCTCGCCGACTCGAACAGCGCGGCGATGCCGTGGTCGTGGCCGAGCGCGATCGCTTCCAGCCCATAGCGGCCCTGTGTGCGCGAGAGTTCGTGCAGCATCGTCGTCATGATGCGCAGCCCGGTCGCGCCGACCGGATGACCGAGCGCGATAGCCGACCCGTTGACGTTGAGGCGCTCGCGCGGGTCGATATCCCATTCCCGCGCCAGCGCAAGCACTTCCACCGCGAACCCCTCGTTCACCTCGACCAGATCCAGATCGTCGAAGCGGAACCCGGTGCGGCCGAGCAGTTTCGCGACCGCGGGCGCGGCACCGAGCGTCGCGGTGTCCGAATCACAGCCGGCCGCGGCCCAGCCGACGAGGTAGGCCATCGGTGCCAGACCGAGCTCGTCGAGGCGATCCTCCGCGACCACCAGGCAGGCGGACGCGCCGTGGCGGTGCGCGCTCATATTCCCGGTGGTCACCACGCCATGGGCGATCAGCGGTCGCAGCGCGGCGAGCGTATGCGTCGAGACATCCTCGCGCACCCCCTCGTCGCGCATGATCCGGTGTCCCGCCGTCGTTTCCGGCGCGTACTCGGTGACACCGACCGGGATCACCTCGGCCGAGAACGTGCCCTGCCGCCAGGCTCGGGCCGCCTTGCGATGACTCGCCACGGCGAACTCGTCGGCCTCCACCCGCCGTATGCCGTAGTGGCGGGCCAGCTCCTCGGCGTTGGCCAGATCGGCGGTCCGGCCCGGATCGCTTTGAGCGAGAACGGCATCGGCCGCGCATTCGACGCCGCCCGCCACCACCACATCGGCGGCGCCGGTCTGCACCATCATCGCGGCGGTGATCACCGCCTGCAGACCGCTGCCGCAGCGGCGGTCGGTCAGGAATCCGGGCACGGCGAACGGCAGCCCGGCGCCGCGCGCGGCCAGCCTGCTGAGCGTGGGCGCGCTGGTCCTGCCGTTGTCGACACAGGCCATCGCGACATCCTCGATGCGTAACGGGTCTATCCCCGAACGGTCGATCACCGCCGAGAGGACGGTGGCGGCAAGCCATTCCGGCGGCATACCGGAGAGCGATCCCCCTTCGACACCACTCGGGGTGCGAACCGGCGCCACGATCGCGGCTCTTCTCATCTCGGTCTCCCTCCGGCCAAGACTGGTACTGATCCGCATCGGCGCACGTCAGCGGGTAGTTATTCGAGAAGAGATGACCACAGGATTGTTGCCGTCGTATGACGATCGACGACCCAAAAATACGACCCGAAGTTTCCATTTCCGGATAGCCGCTCGAATCCTGTTCTGTTTTAGTCGACTTCGAAACATTTGCGGTCGGTTCACTGCCGAGCGAAACCCGACGCGAATCCAGTTGATGTGGCGCAAATCACGGGCATTCCGACGGGTTGGGTTTGCCGGGACCCCGCTCACGCGATAGCTAGGGTGTCGTATGGTGCTCAGCATCACATCGGATTGCGGAGGCGATGACCAGCCCCGCACAGCAGATCAGCGAGGCATCCACCTGTGAGTGCCGCACCGACCGTCACCCCGGAAACGGGGACCGGCGTTTTCAGCAAGACCAGGGCCCGAATCACCGAACGCACGTTGCGCACCGATCGCTGGTGGGTGCCACCACTCATCACCGTGGTCGGCCTGGCCGCGTTCGTCATCTACGCGACCATCAGAGCCTATGTGCGAACGGCATATTGGGTAGACGACTATCACTATCTGACGCCGTTCTATTCGCCATGCGTGAGTACCTCGTGCGTCGAGGGCGCGCGGCACTTCGGCGCCTGGTTCGGCGAACTGCCGAAGATCCTCCCGCTCGGCTTCCTCGTGCTGCCGTTCCTGCTCGGGTTCCGGTTGACCTGCTACTACTACCGCAAGGCCTACTACCGCGCGGTGTGGTTCTCCCCGCCGGCCTGCGCCGTCGCCGAACCGCACGCCAAGTACACCGGTGAGACGCGGCTGCCGCTGATCATCCAGAACGTGCACCGCTACTTCTTCTACGTCGCGGTCATCGTCTCGCTGATCAACACCTACGACGCGATCATCGCCTTCCACGGCAAGACCGGCGGATTCGGTTTCGGCCTCGGCAATCTCGTCCTGCTCGGCAACGTCATCCTGCTGTGGGCCTACACACTGTCCTGCCACTCGTGCAGGCATATCGCGGGCGGACGGCTCAAGCACTTCTCCGCGCATCCGGTGCGGTACTGGTTCTGGACCCAGGTCTCCAAGCTCAACACCCGCCACATGGCGCTGGCCTGGACCACACTCGGCACCCTCGTGCTCACCGACTTCTACGTGATGTTGGTTGCCAGCGACACCATCAAGGACCTGCGGTTCATCAACTGACCGCACACTAAACCTCAGGAGTATTCGCGGCCATGCCAGAAGTGGAACGGCACAAGTACGACGTCGTCGTGATCGGTGCCGGTGGCGCCGGATTGCGGGCGGTGATCGAGGCCAGGGAACACGGGCTTTCCGTCGCGGTGGTGTGCAAGTCGCTGTTCGGCAAAGCACACACCGTGATGGCCGAGGGCGGTTGCGCCGCCTCGATGGGCAATGCCAACGAAAAGGACAACTGGCAAACCCATTTCAAGGACACCATGCGTGGTGGCAAGTTCCTCAACAACTGGCGGATGGCCGAACTGCACGCGCAGGAGGCGCCCGATCGGGTGTGGGAGCTGGAAACCTATGGGGCGCTGTTCGATCGGACCGCGGACGGGCGAATCAGCCAGCGCAACTTCGGCGGTCACACCTACCCGCGGCTCGCGCACGTCGGCGACCGCACCGGGCTGGAGATCATTCGCACCATGCAGCAGAAGATCGTCTCGCTGCAGCAGGAGGACTTCGCGGAAACCGGCGACTACGAATCGCGCATCAAGGTTTTCGCCGAATGCACCATCACCGAACTGCTCAAGGACGGCGACCGGATCTCCGGCGCGTTCGGCTACTGGCGCGAATCGGGGCGGTTCATCCTCTTCGAAACGCCCGCCGTGGTGCTGGCGACGGGCGGCATCGGCAAGTCCTACAAGGTGACCTCCAACTCGTGGGAGTACACCGGCGACGGGCACGCGCTCGCGCTGCGCGCCGGGGCGACGCTGATCAATATGGAATTCCTGCAGTTCCATCCCACCGGCATGGTGTGGCCGCCCAGCGTGAAGGGCATCCTGGTCACCGAAGGTGTGCGCGGTGACGGCGGCGTCCTCAAGAACACCGAGGGCAAGCGGTTCATGTTCGATTACATCCCGCCGGTGTTCAAGGGCCAGTACGCCGAAACCGAGGCCGAGGCCGATCAGTGGTTGCGCGACAACGACTCCGCGCGCCGCACCCCCGACCTGCTGCCGCGCGACGAAGTCGCCAGGGCGATCAACGAGGAGGTCAAGGCCGGGCGCGGCACACCACACGGCGGCGTCTACCTCGATATCGCCTCGCGGATGCCCGCCGAGGAGATCGTGCGGCGGCTGCCGTCCATGCACCACCAGTTCAAAGAGCTCGCGGACGTAGACATCACGAAGGAGCCGATGGAAGTCGGTCCGACCTGCCACTACGTGATGGGCGGCGTCGAGGTCGATCCCGATACCGGCGCGGCCACCGTGCCCGGATTGTTCGCCGCCGGTGAGTGTTCCGGCGGTATGCACGGCTCGAACCGGCTCGGCGGCAACTCGCTGTCGGATCTGCTGGTGTTCGGCCGCCGGGCCGGGCTCGGCGCGTCCGCCTATGTCGAGGGTCTCGCTGCCCGGCCGTCGGTCTCCGACGCCGATGTCGCCGCGGCCGCGAAGGTCGCACTCGCGCCGTTCGATCCGCCCGCCGAGGGCGCGGGCGAGAACCCGTACACCCTGCACACCGATCTGCAGCAGGCGATGAACGATCTGGTCGGCATCATCCGCAAGGAGCAGGAGGTCCGCGAGGCGCTGACCAAGCTCGCGGAGCTGCGGACCCGCTTCGCGCAGGTGATCGTCGAGGGACATCGGCAGTTCAATCCGGGCTGGCACCTCGCGCTCGATCTGCAGAACATGCTGCTGGTCAGCGAATGCGTGGCCGAAGCGGCGTTGCAGCGTACCGAAAGTCGCGGCGGGCACACCCGCGACGATCACCCGTCGATGAATCCCGACTGGCGCAACAGGTTGCTCGTCTGCGCGATCGATCCGGGCACCGCGGGCCAGACCATCCCCGCCGTCACTGTGACGCCGAAGGATCAGACCCCGATGCGGCCGGAACTGCTCGCCCTGTTCGATCTCGGCGAGCTCGAAAAGTACTACACCCCAGCCGAACTCGCCGGACATCCGGCGACGGCCGGGAAAACGACCGAGGGAGAGGCGTAGCCATGGGTTACGACGCCAAATTCCGGGTGTGGCGCGGCGACCTCGACGGCGGCGAACTGCACGACTTCACCGTCCTGGTGAACGAGGGTGAGGTGGTGCTCGACATCATCCACCGGCTGCAGGCCACGCAGGCGCCGGATCTCGCGGTGCGGTGGAACTGCAAGGCGGGCAAGTGCGGATCCTGCTCCGCGGAGGTGAACGGGCGGCCGCGGCTGCTCTGCATGACGCGCATGTCGACGTTCACCGAGGCCGAGGTGATCACGGTGACCCCGATGCGCACCTTCCCGGTGGTCAAGGATCTGGTTACCGATGTGTCCTTCAATTACCAGAAGGCGCGCGAGATTCCGTCGTTCACGCCACCGGCCGATCTGAAGCCGGGGGACTACCGGATGCAGCAGATCGATGTGGAGCGCTCGCAGGAGTTCCGCAAGTGCATCGAATGTTTCCTGTGCCAGAACACCTGTCACGTGGTGCGCGATCACGAGGAGAACAAGCAGTCCTTCGCCGGGCCGCGGTTCCTCATGCGCATCGCCGAACTGGAGATGCATCCGCTCGACGTCGCGGACCGGCGCGAGATGGCGCAGGACGAGCACGGCCTCGGCTACTGCAACATCACCAAGTGCTGCACCGAGGTCTGCCCGGAACACATCAAGATCACCGACAACGCGCTGATCCCGCTCAAGGAGCGGGTGGCCGATACCAAGTACGACCCGCTGGTCTGGCTGGGCAACAAGCTCTTCCGTCGCTGACCCGACAACCGGCCGGGGATTGCTCCCGGCCGGTCCGGCGCACCCGCCTTATATTGTCGCGACCACACCGACGGCGACCAGCCACACCAGCGCACCGACGAGTAAGGCCGACAGCACGGAGCTGGTGAGTACGAAGACGCCCACCGATGACACCGCGAAGAGCAACACGACGATCAGCCATTCCACCCAATCGCCGGGCCCCAGCTTCCGATACCGGGGACGCGAATTCTTGATCCCACGGTCCACAAGGTATGTCTACCCCTGTTCGTCCACGGCAAACCCCAACCTGTGGCCGAATCTGTTCCATTTCGTGATCATCCGCTCGCGGTTGGTCACTGCAGGTCGCTGGAGCTCAGCCATTGGCGACAGCTACTTGGGCCGATCGAACTCCCCGTCACGCGCACCGGCGGTGAAGGCCGTCCACTCACCCGGAGTAAAGATCAGCACCGGACCGTCTGGCTGCCTACTGTCCCGCAGCGCGACGTGTCCCTCCGCCAGCATCGCGACCTCGACGCCGTCTTCCGTTGGATCATCGCTGGCACGGAGCCAGGTCGCACCGGACAGACTCACCTTCGCACCCTCGTTGACGCTCACGATATGAACTCCTTCGACAGGGTCTAGAGCTGTCAGCCTAGATCATCGATCAGCTGCGAAAACTGTTACTCGACTTGCTGATTCACCTCAGCTGTCAGCGTCGATATGCTGGTCGCTGATCCGGCTGCGATCGGCCGCGCGCAGATCGACCTGGGCCGCCGCCGCCTTTACCTTGTTCCGCCGCAGCTTCGAGGCTGTGCTGGCTGAAAGCTCGATACCGGCGCCGCCCTGGGCACTGACCGCCGAACCGGTGATCGAAGAACGATCCTTCGCGGAGATCTTGACGGTGGTGCGATTGCGTACCGCTCGATTTCGCTCGATCCGCCAGGCAAGTGCACAAATTGACGCCGTCATCACGGTTAACACCGCTGACCCGACCACAATCCACCGCCAGTCACTGAACGACGTGACCTTGTTGACCACCACGCTCGCGAGGATGGTGAGCAGGTTCAGCGCGGCAGCTGCCGCCGCGGTGGTTCGAAGATTCATCGGTCCATCCCGGTGTTCAGCGGGTTGATAAGTGCCAAAATACTGTGCAAAGGGGTCCTCTGACGGAGGGTTGCACGGATCGTGGCCTGGGTGGGGAGCTTCACCGATCGCGACGAGATCTTGTCTGCGTTCGAACGGTTCGTCGGGTCGGACCGTCAGATCTTCATGCTGTGGGGCGTCGCGGGGATGGGCAAGTCTCGGTTGATCTCTGAGCTGGCGACACGGGTTCCCGACGGACGTGGCTTCATAATCGACCTGTCGTCAGTGATCGCGACCGATCACATCGACAGACCACAGGGCCCGGCGGGTGAACTATTGGCCCAGATCGCTGGGGCCATGGCCGGGTGGGCGCAATCCCACCGATTGGAGCGGCAATATACCGAAGCTGCATCAAAGGCCGTAGACCTTCTGCGATCAAGCGACGTTCAAATACTCCTGCAGGCCAAGGGGCACAGTGCAATCACCGGTAACCAGACGCAGGTGATCGCTGGGCCAAGTCCCGAGGCATTCACCGCCTATCGTCGGCAACTGGTTTCCGCTCTGGTTGATGTTGCCCGCCAGGTAACGCACCCAGGAATGCTCCTGATTGACACCAGCGAATTGCTCTTCCTGCTGGATGACGTTGCACGGGAGCGGATTTCGCATCAACCGCCGCTCAGCCACTGGTTCACTCATGCCGTACTCCTCAGGCTGACCAGTTGTAATCCGCACATCAAGCTGGTGATTGCGGGCCGGGACAAACCACCACAATCTCTAGGGATCGAGGCCGAAGTGTTCGAACTGACCCACTGGGAATCAGCACACACGGTCGAATTCCTTCGCTCGTGCGGAATTACCGATCAGGCGTTGGTGGCTGAGGCGCACCGCCTATGCCACGGAATGCCGATGTGGCTGGCGCTGCTCGCCGAATGGAACGGCGAGTTGGAGCGGCAGGGCACGGCTCTCACTCCCGAACTGTTGCGCCGCGAAGCGGCAGGGCGCCCGGTAGAGAACTGGCTGACCGAAACCTTCCTCGAGCGCTTATCGCCTGCTCAGGAGAAGGCCTTGAGAGCGGCCGTAGTACCGCGACAACTGACCGAAGAGCTGCTATCGGAACTTGTTTCCGGAGATGACCTTCCGCACGACTGGTTCAGTCGATTCAGGCGTCATTCATTCGTTCAGAGCACCAACGGCAAGCTGCAGATTCACGCACTGATCAGGCAAGCTGTCCTGTCGGAACTCGAACAGCGAGCGCCACGCCAGCTCATCCGCCTGCACCGCATGGCCGCCGAATACTTCAATGAAATAGGCCAGCCACTGGAGGAGGCATACCATCGGTTCGCGATTGGCGATACACGCCAAGCCGAATGGTGGGCAACCCAGACCGAGAAGGCGATCTTGAGCCAGGATTCCGGTACGGCGCAGCTTCATCTTGCGCTGGTCGCCGAACAAGATACGAGACTCGCGGCGATCGGCATGGACCAACTGCTGGCACGCGCAGCCTATCTAGCCGGACGGCTCGCCTTCTCTCGGACTCGTTGGGAGGAAGCCACCCGGTTCTTCGAAGACGCCAAGAACAGGTTCGAGGGGCTGGGCGACAAAAAGGGAGTAGCTGACACACTGTTGGCCATCCTGACCGCGGCGTCCACCCACGGAGATCGCCGTACAGTCGCAGAGAACGCGCAGATAGCCCTCGACCTTTATCGGCAGCTCGGTCTCCCGGCAGGTGAGAGTGATGCATTGTCCTCAATGGCGTGGGATCATATTCGATCCGGCGACTTCGATCGAGCTGGCGTGCTCGCCGCCGCAGCCGAGCGAGCAGCTATTGACGCTGGGGCCGCTCATCTTCGCGCTGAAGCGGTGCGAGCCCTGAGCTGGGCGCAGCGACTCGGCGGCGATCTCGACAACGCGGAGTCATCAGCCCGCAGAGCTCTGGAGCTCTACAAGTCGAACCACAATCCGCGCGGGCAAGTCAATGCGATGGTCGCACTGCAGGAAGTTCTACTGGAACGCAAAGCTTTTCGTGCGGCTGAGCCCATCGCGCATGAACATCTGATGCTGGCCGAACGAATCGGCTATGAAGACGGACAAGTGACAGCTCTGTTTATGCGTGCGGCAATCACCCACGGCAAAGGGCTGCCCGAACTTGCGGTTACGCAGGCAAGCGAAGCATTGACACTCGCGACCGAGACCGGAATACCGCTGTGGCAGGGACGATCTCTGATGGTCCGGGCCAAAGCACTCGCTGACCTGGGTCGATTGAATGAAGCGACCAGAGACGCGGACCATGCCCGGTCGGTGTTCGATCGTGTTCCGGACCAGTCGGGTGCCACCGCAGCAACACGGTTCTTGGGAAAGATCGCTGAAATGCGGGCGAACACGACAAGCGAGTGACCGACGTGACGCGCCCGGGACGGACGCCGGTCACTCGACTCCCCACACTCAGCTCAGCTCAAAGGCACCCTCGGTTACCCGCGCGGTGAACCCCTGCCAATCCTGGGCGGTGAACACCAGCGCCGGAATGTTCGGGTTCTTACTGTCACGCACACCGACCCGGCCATCAGCTAGAAACGCCACTTCCACACAGTCTTTGGTACCGCTGCGGGTGCTCTTGAACCAATGTGCCCCCGCCAGATCACTACTCATGTCGCGCACTCCTTCGCTACCTGCCGAAGCAGGTGTCTACTGGGTTGGACATCCAGCGCATGACGCTGGAGGCACACATGTGCCTGGAGATATCGCCGAACATCGGCGGGTCGTTCGAGATAGAGATCTCCGGTGAAGCCCTCCGCGTACACCACCGGTGGCTCTATCGGCTGACCCTTGCCGTCGGTGCCGAACGTCAGCACCGTGAACGGTCCAGTTGTGTCTCCTAGTGGGACGCCGGCCGCGAACGGGAGGATACGCAATGAAACGTTCGGCCGTGTACTCATATCGGCGAGATGGCGCAGCTGTGCCGCCATCACTTTTGCACCACCGACCGCCCGGCGCAACACTGATTCGTCCAACACCACATCCAAGGTGGCAGGCGACACCTTCCTTGTGATCAGGGCTTGGCGCTGCAGCCGCAGCTGTACCCGGCGTTCGATCTCGGTATCCGAATCATCCGGGTATCCAAGGCGATTCAGCGCTCTCGCATAGTCTGCGGTCTGCAACAGGCCGAGCACCAGTTCGGATTGGTAGGCCGTCAGCTGTTGGGCCGAGGCCTCCAGACCCACGTAGACGTCGAAGTTTTCGGGGATGAGGTCGCCGTAGGCGTGCCACCAGCTTTTGACGGCGGCTTGTTGGGCTAGGCCTTTGAGGCCGTCGGTGACGGTGTCGGGGATGCCGTAGATGCGGCAGAGTTCTTGGATATCGATGGTGCGGATGCGGTCGGCTTGACCTTTTTCGAGGCGCTGCAGCGTGCTTGCGCCCCATTCCATCAGGCGCGATGCCTCGGCGATGGTGAGGCCGGCCTGGGTGCGCCAGTCGCGTAGGTAGCGGCCGAGCTGGCGGCGGGGCAGGGTGGAGGAGGCGCTGTCGGAATCGCTACTCCTGGCCGGACTTTCCGAATTCAGTGACGCTCTTGCCGATCTCGCTGACACAGCAGGGCTCCGTTCTGTGCTCGGATGCTCACCCGAACGCGCACGGGGCGACCCACAAGCTCGGTTCCCCGTGACTTCGCTTGGGTGGAAGGCTCTTCAAGGGCACAAGGGTCTTTCGTCCACTATGGAGAATCTTCCTCTCCCGGTTGGTTGTCGTGCTGGGAATTCGCGCCAAATCTTTGGATATCCAGCAAGGGCGGCACCCCGGGTACGCGCGGATGGTGTGCTAGCCGTGTGCCCGGAGCCGAGCAGGCCCGTCGTTCCCTCCCATTCTGCGAAACCTCCGGGCACCCAATACATCTCACCAGGAACGAGGAGTCATGGCTGTACACGTCATAGGGTCGTCGTTGATGACCAGTGATCTTTCTCCGCACCGAGCCCGCAGCGTCGGACAGGAAAGCTGGGTGGTGTCCTATTTGCCCGGTCGCACTTTAACGTGTGCCCAAGCGGTCGCGGCAATGCAGGTTGCCGATGTGGTGCCACCGTTACTCGACGCCATCGATGGGTTCGCCGATGAGGTCGGGCTCTCGCCGCTGGAAGCGGTCGGCATGGCGGTGTGGCAGTCGCCATGGCAGGCCGCGTGATGAACGCGCTGCTGATCTGCGTACGGGATCCGGGCGAACTCACCGCCGAACAAGCCCATGCCGCAATGCAATTACACATCGACTGCACCGTCGACCGCTGCCGGGTGCGCCGCAGGGCACGGACCACCTTGGTCGAGGCCGGACGGTGCGTACTGGACGAACGCGCGCTACCGCAGTAGAAAACCGTCAGTGCCAGGTGTGATCGGTGAGCGGGGTGCGTGGGCCGAACTTCGGCTTGTGCGCCTGGCCGCTGATCTCGAGCAGGCGGACCGCCCGATAACGGTGCGGCCGAAGGGGTTTCAGGTATTCGACCATCGCGTCGTCGTCGATCGGATGTCCGAGCAGCGTCCAGCCGACGATGGCCGCGAGGTGAAAGTCCCCGACGGACAGCGCATCCGCGTCACCGAAGGCGCGCTGGCCGATCTCGGCGGCGGTCCACACGCCGATACCGGGTACGGTGCGCAATCGGCGTGCGGCCTCGGCGGGATCGACACCGGCCGACTGTTCGAGTGAGCTCGCCACCCTCGCCGCACGCACGATGGTCTGTGCGCGCTGCGGTCCGACGTTGGCTCGGTGGAAGGTCCACGACGGAATGCGGCGCCAGCCATCGGCGTCCGGCGGGAGCAGCAGACCGGCGGGCGCGGGGCCGGGTGCGGGTGCACCGAACTGCCGCACCAGTTTTCGCCACGAAGCGCGGGCGGAGACGGTGTGCACCTTTTGTTCGAGCACCGCGGGTACCAGCGCCTCGAAGACCAAGCCGGTGCGCAGCATGCGCAGTCCGGGGAAGCGGCGGTGCGCTTCGGCGATCTTCGGATGGTCGGGGGCGAAGCCGGAGAGGTCTTCGTCCAGGCACAGCATGTGGTCGAGGCGGTCGAGGAATTCGGCGGCGCCGGCACCCCAGGCGCGGGCGTCGACCGCGTTCGGGCCGGCCTGGGTCAACCGGTAGGTGACCGGGCCGGTCGGCATCCGCGAGGCGTGCCAGTGCGCGCCGTCGCGGGTGCTCTGGTGGCACGGGTCGCCGGTGCCTCGGCTCAGCGGTGCGATGGTGGCGGCGAGATCGATCGGCCGGTCGGACGTCACCGTGCGGGACAGACCCGCGTGGCTCGCCGAGTCGATCAAACCGCTGCGCATCGGACCATTCTTGCTCATCGGGGCGGCCTGCTCGACGGGTGTGCCGCGTCCGAAGTCAAGTCGGTTCGCGCACAACGGGTTCGGGAATATCGAGCAGCCCGGTTCAGCGCCGCGGGAGGCACTCGGTACTTTGTAACGCGACTAATTGCGGTGGCGATAGTGGTTCGTTCGGCAAACAGCTGGCAGTCGCCATGATGGAGGTTTCGAATGATTACCAATTTGCTCAACTGGTTACTCAATGCGTGGGGCGGAGTTTCCGCGGGTAGCTCGGGTTATCAGATTCCGCCTGGCACGCTGCCGTTCGGCAGCTGAGGGCGCGTCGCGCCCCGCCGGTGTCGTCGGGGCGCGAAAATCTCACCGGCCCAACAGGAATCGCGCGAGATGTAGGCCCTTCCTGCCCGCCAGCTGAGCGGCCTGCGTGCGGCAGGAGAACCCGTCGGCGAGCACGATCGCATTCTCCGGCGCCTCGCGTAATGCGGGCAGTAGGCCGTTCTCGGCCACCGCGACAGAAATGTCGTATTTGCCCTGCTGCATTCCGAAGTTTCCGGCAAGACCACAGCATCCGGTGATTTCGGTCACATGCACACCGACCTTCTTCAATAACTTGCGGTCGGTATCGAATCCCATAATCGCGTGCTGATGACAATGCGGCTGCACCACCACCGGCTGTCCGGTGCGCAGGGGCGGCTGCCACTGCGGATGCTCGGCCAAGAACTCGGCAAGTGTGCGCACCGCCGCCGCGGTGGCCGCCGCGCGCGGATCGTCTGGCAGCAGCTCCGGGAGATCCGAACGCAACACCGCGGTGCACGACGGCTCCAGCCCGACGACGATGCCGCCCGCGCGCACATGCTCATCCAACTCCGCCAAGGTGGCCCGCAGCTTGGCACGCGCTCCATCGAGCTGACCGGTGCTGATCCAGGTGAGCCCGCAGCACACCCGCCGCGCGGGAATCCGCACCCGATACCCGAGCGATTCGATCAATTCGACTGCGGCCAGCGCGATCTCGGGCTCGAAGGCGTCGGTGAACGTATCGATCCAGAGCATCACCTCGCCTGGCCCGGACTGTCCCGCGGCAGATGCTCCCCCCGTGGACAACGACGTCGACGGGGATGACTCCTGGTGTCCAGCAACAGGATTCGCGCTCCAGTCGGCAGCAGATCCCGTACTGTCCCGACCGGTGACCGTGTCGGCGACCCCACGTTCGGTTATCGCATCCGCAGTATGGCGCCAGGGGCTCGCATGCAGGCCCCCGAGCCCGGCAGGCTGAGCAAGCGGTCGTATTCGAGTCGCCTCCCCGCCCGCATCGCGCCAGATGTGGCGGAAGCTCCGGTCCGCCAAGCGTGGGATCTCGCGGCGGGGGTCGACTCCGGCGGCTCGCAATCCGATTCGGCGCAGCCAGTCGATGCTGGATATGGCGTTGGCCAAGCGCGGCACTCGGGTTGCACCGGCCAGCCAGCGCGGTAGCCAACCCAGGGCGTAGTGATCGATGGGGCGGGGGCGGCGGCGATACCGCTGGTACAGGGCTTCGGATTTGTAGGTGGCCATGTCGACGCCGGCAGGGCAGTCGGAGCGGCATGCCTTGCAGGACAGGCAGAGATCGAGGGATTCGGCGACGGCGGGGGAGGTCCAGGGGATGGCGCCGCGGACGACTTCTTGCAGGACCCTGGCTCTGCCTCGAGTGCTGTCCTTTTCGTCGGACGTGGCCAGGTAGGACGGGCACATGAAGCCGCCGGCCGAGCTGGTATCGGCGCGGCATTTGCCGACGCCGACGCATCGGTGCACCGCGGTCGACAGATCGCCGCCGTCGTGCGGGAGGGCGAATCCTCCTGCCAGCGGTAGCGGTTTCAATCCGGCGACGCGCAGATCGGCGTCGACCGGACGTGGGTCGACGAGTATCCCCGGGTTCAGGATGTTGTCCGGATCGAAAAGCGCCTTGTATCCGGCGAATACGTCGAGCGCCTCGCGGGAGTACATGAGGGAGAGCAGCTCCGAGCGCGCGCGTCCGTCGCCGTGCTCGCCGGAGAGCGAACCGCCATGGCTGACGACGAGCTCGGCGGCGTCGAACAGGAACGATCGAAAACGTTGCGGCGCATCGGCGATCGGCAGGTCGAGGCGCACGTGGATGCAGCCGTCGCCGATGTGGCCGTAGAGCAGGCCGTTCACGCCGTGCTTGCTGGTCAGCTCCGCGAAATCGCGCAAGTACGCCCCGAGGTGTTGCGGCGGTACCGCGGCGTCTTCCCAGCCGGGCCAGGCCGGATGACCGTCCGGCGTGCGACCCGCCAGCCCAGCGCCATCGGCCCGTATATGCCAGAGCGCCGCGGCGGCAACGGGATCGGTGACGATGCGGGACTCCAACGCACCGGCCGTACGGCACAGCTGTTCGGCTGCCGCGATCGCTTCGGCCCGGCTCGCACCCGCGGTTTCCACGAACAGCCAGCCGGTGCCGCGCGGCAGTTCCGGGACGGCACCCCGATGCGCGCGCACGACATCGACCAGCCCGGCATCAATACCCTCCACGGCGATCGGCCCGCACGCCATGACCGCCGCGACATCATCGGCGGCAGTGGCGATATCGGGATAGCCGAGCACGGTGAGCACCGTCGCGCCCGGTAGGGAGACCAGATCGACCGTCGCGTCGAGCAGCAGCCCGCAGGTGCCCTCGCTCCCGACGAAGGATTTCGCGACCGACGAACCACGTTCCGGCAGTAGATGTTCCAGCCCGTAGCCGGAGGCCTGTCGATCGAAGCGGCCCAGATCGGTGCGCAGCACAGCGAGGTTGGCCATGGTGAACTCGGCGAGGCCGGGCAGCACCGCGTGATCGTGTGCGAGCATCCGCTCTGTGCCGGTTCCGTCGATAACGCGCAGCTCCTGGACGGTATCCGCGGTGCGCCCCCAGGCCACCGCGCGCGGCCCGCAGGCGTTGTTGCCGATCATCCCGCCCAGCGTGCACCGGTTCTGTGTCGACGGGTCGGGCCCGAATCGCACACCGTGCGGCCGCGCGACCCGCTGCAATTCCGACAGCACCACCCCGGGTTGCACCCGCGCCACCCGTCGCTGCGGATCGAGCTCGAGCACCCGATTCATATGCCTGCTGAAATCGAGCACGATCCCGGTCCCGATCGCATTCCCCGCCACCGAGGTCCCGCCACCCCGCGCCGTCACCGACAACCCGTTACCCCTGGCGAATTCGAGCGTGACCGCCACATCCTCATCGGCACGGGGAAACACCACGAGCGCAGGCCGAACCCGATAGTTCGACGCGTCCGAGGAGTACTCCGCCCGCCGCCGCACCGACGCGTCGACCTCACCCGAAATCCGCCCACGCAACGCCCGCGCCATCCGCTCCTCGGTCACCCCGCCAGCCTATGCCGCAGGACCGATACGCCCATTGAGCGCGACAGCCACATGACCGACGCCGGGATGATGCGAGCGCGCTCAGCAAACCCGAGCTGACGAGCGCCGTCAGATGGCCGCTGGTTTCGGTGTATCGCGCGGCCATTCGACTGCGCTCGGTGTTCGACGCCCAGGCGGTGCCCGGCCGGTTGGTGGGCTGACCAGGCAACTGTTCGCTCTGGGCGGAATGGTGGCGGCTCCGGAATCGACTTGCACTCAACCTTTGTTGAGGTCTTAGTGTCGGTGGCCAGGAGTTTGATGGGCGGGGACTTGAAGGAGCAGCAGTGAGTATCGAATCGGTGGCGTACAGCCAGATGTACCGGCGGGCGAACGCGCCAGATGAGCAGCGTCCGTTCAGCATGGCCACCGCCAAGCGCATCGTCGCGTTCGCGGCGCCGCATCGACGGCGGATCGGGGCGTTCCTGCTGTTCAGTGTGGTGGCGGCACTGCTCGCGGTGGCGACGCCCGTGCTGGCGGGGCGGGTGGTCAACGACATCGTCGGCGGGGCGGCGCCGCGCGTGGTCGTCACGCTCGCGCTGGTCATCGGGCTGCTCGCGATCTTCGACGCTGGGCTCGGGCTGGCGATCCGGTGGCTGTCGTCACGGATCGGCGAGGGGCTGATCCTCGATCTGCGCACCGCCGTTTTCGATCACGTGCAGAAGATGCCCGTCGCGTTCTTCACCCGTACCCGCACCGGCGCGCTGGTCAGCCGGTTGAACAACGATGTGATCGGCGCACAGCGCGCGTTCAGCGACACGCTGTCCGGTGTGGTCGCCAACCTGGTGACACTCGCGCTCACCCTCGGCGTGATGGTCAGCATCTCCTGGCAGATCACGCTGCTCGCGCTGGTGCTGCTGCCGGTGTTCGTGATCCCGGCCCGGCGGATGGGCAATCGGCTGGCGGGCATGCAGCGCGAGGCGTCCAAGCTCAATGCCGCGATGAGCACCCAGATGACCGAGCGGTTCTCCGCGCCGGGCGCCACGCTGGTGAAGCTGTTCGGCCGTCCGGAGCAGGAATCCGACGAGTTCGCGCTGCGCGCACGGCGGGTGCGCGATATCGGGGTGCGCACCGCGATGCTGCAGACGGTGTTCGTCACCTCGCTGACGCTGGTGTCGGCGCTGGCGATCGCGCTGGTCTACGGCCTCGGCGGTTGGTACGCGCTGCGCGGGCAGCTGGACGCCGGCGCGGTCGTCGCGCTGTCGCTGCTGCTGACCAGGCTCTACACCCCGCTGACCGCGCTGGCCAGCGCCAGGATGGAGGTCATGGCCGCGCTGGTGAGCTTCGAGCGGGTCTTCGAGGTGCTCGATCTGAAACCGCTGATCGAGCAGGCGCCCGACGCGGTCGCGGTGCCGGACGGGCCGGTGGCGGTCGAGCTGGACGATGTCACCTTCGGCTACCCGTCCGCCGACAAGGTTTCGCTCGCCTCGCTGGAGGATGTGGCGACGCTGGACACCCGCGGCGGTGTCGATGTGCTGCACCAGGTTTCGCTGCGGGCCGAGCCGGGACAGCTGGTGGCGCTCGTCGGCTCCTCGGGCGCCGGCAAATCGACCATCGCCCAGCTGGTTTCGCGGCTCTACGACGTGGACGGCGGCGCGGTCCGGTTGAACGGCACCGATGTGCGCGACCTGACCACCACGTCACTGCGCGACACCGTCGGCCTGGTCACCCAGGACGGGCACCTGTTCCACGACACGATTCGCGGAAACCTGCTGCTGGCCCGGCCGGAGGCGAACGAGCCAGAACTCTGGAATGCGTTGGAGCGTGCCAGATTAGGCGATCTGGTCGCCTCGCTGCCGGACGGTCTCGACACGGTGGTCGGCGAACGCGGCTACCGCCTGTCCGGCGGTGAACGCCAGCGCCTGACCATCGCCCGCCTGCTGCTCAAGCAGCCGCGCGTGGTGATACTGGACGAGGCAACGGCTTCGCTGGACTCGACCTCGGAAGCCGCTGTGCAGGAAGCGCTTTCAGAGGCACTGGTCGGCCGGACCGCGCTGGTGATCGCGCACCGCCTGTCCACCATCCGCGCGGCCGACCAGATCCTCGTGCTCGAGCAGGGCCGCGTCGTCGAACGCGGCACGCACACCCAACTCCTGGCCGCCGACGGCCGCTACGCCGAGCTGTACCGCACCCAGTTCGCCGACGAACCGGTCACCGTCGCCGCCTGAGTCATCGGCGATCCCTCGGCCCGGCAACCGCGCCGAGGGATCGCCGTGTGTGAACTACTTATCCCGCCGCACGCCACGCATCCGTCACACAGCCTTCCTCGTAGTGCCACCGCCCGGCCTCCGCGCCCTGAATCACCAGTTGCTTCACGGCCCGAATGTCCACACCGGCAGGCACATGCAGGGCGACCAGGTTGAACCGGGCGAGGCCCTCTCCTTCGACTCCCAGCGGGGTGAACGCATCCAGCACCGCCTGCCTCGCTTCGCTGCTGCCATCGCCGCCCACCGGGATGATGCGAATCGTGCAATTGTCGGAGTACTCGACAGCCTCCCTGACCCACAGCACGCCCTCGCCGTCGGCCTCGACCCGGACCACATCCCCGGACGCGTATCCGCGCACAAAGAACGGGATGTTGTTCAACTCCGCACGGTCGCCCTCGCGGCGCATCGCCCACATGCTCTCCGTGCCGACAGGAGGCCATTCGCTGTCGGCACGGGGCAATTCGAAGACCACCTTCACCCAATCGATCTCGCCGACCACCGACTTCTCCTGACCTGCCGTCATGGTGGACAGCATGCCAGGAGGCCCCGACAATCGGCCGCGGCTCACGCGTCCCGGTGCGCCTCGAGCCCGTCCAGGATCCGATCGAGTCCGTAGCCGAACTTCCGGTCGCGGACCACCTTCGGATCGGCCGACAGATCGTCCTCCCCGCCCGAACCTTGCAGGCGCGGAAAGTCTTTCGCGGCCGCTTCGGCGGCGGGGCGCAGGCTGTCGACCATTTCCTGTTCGGTCTGGCCGCTGCGCGCGAGCAGGGCGAGCCAGGCGGCCTCGGTAATGCCACAGCCGACAACATAGCTGGTGACGGCGCCGACGGCGTCGCCCATTTCCACCGCCGCGAAGCCGCCGACCTCGAACAGCGCGGCCGAATCATCGGTCATCCGCATGACATTCGGCCCGAGGTAGGACAGCCCGACGTGGCCGAGCGTCGAGGCCATCCACGGGTGGCCGAGGATCATGGCGCGCAGGCTGCCCGCGAATTCCACTGTCGCCGCGCGCCATTGCTTGGGGTCGTCGATCTTCGGCACCCGGATCTCGCCGTACACCTCGTCGACCACCAGCTCGATCAGCTCGTCCCGGTTGGCCACGTGCCGGTAGAGCGAGGTGGCGCCCGCGTTGAGCCGCGCGCCGAGGGTGCGCATGCTCAACGCCTCCATTCCCTCCGCGTCCAGCAGCTGCACGGCCGTGGCGACGATCTGTTCCCTGGTCAGCGCGGGCTGCTCGCGACCGCGGCGCGGCCGTGTCCACACCGATCCGACCTGTGCTTTCTCACTTGGCATAGCGACTCCTTCCGTTGCCACCAGCATAGCGCACGCCGTTCGCACTTGCGAACGCTTCGAATTCATGAGTACAGTGTTCCCAACAAGCAAACGCTGTACGCAAGACTGCGAGAAAAGAGCTTCCGATGGACACGAACGCGATCCGCGACCCGCGGCGCTGGTGGATTCTCATCGTGCTGTGCCTGAGCACATTGGTCCTGGTCATCGACAACTTCGTGCTCGCGGTGGCGGTGCCGCCGCTGGCCGAGGATCTCGGCGCGAGCGCACAGGACATCCAGTGGATCCTGGATTCCTACATCCTGGTCTTCGCCGGCCTGCTGCTCACCTCGGGCAGCCTGGCCGACCGGTTCGGCAGGCGCCGGGTGATGATCATCGGCCTGGCCCTGTTCGGCTTGGCCTCACTGGGCGCGACGCTCGCCGCCAACCCCGGCGAGATGATCGCGGCCCGCGCGGTCATGGGCGTCGGCGGTGCGCTGGTGCTGCCGAGCACGCTGTCGATCCTGATCACGGTGTTCGACGAGACGGAGCGCCGCAAGGCGATGAGCGCCTGGAGCGCCGCGTCGGTGCTCGGACTCGTCGGCGGCCCGGTGCTGGGCGGTGTGCTGATCGCGCACTTCTGGTGGGGCGCGGCGTTTTTGATCAATATTCCGGTGGCGGTGGTCGCCATTATCGCGGCGCTGGTGCTGATGCCGGAGTCCAAGGGCCCGTGGACCAAGCCCGATGTGCCGGGTGCGCTGCTCTCGGCGGTCGGCATGACCGCGCTGGTGTGGACCATCATCGAATTCCCCAAGGGCGGCTTCGATCACGCGAGCACGCTGATCACCCTGGCGATCGCGGTGCTCAGCATCGTCGGATTCGTGATCTGGGAGAAGCGCGTCGAGCACCCGATGGTGCCGCTGAACCTGTTCCGCAACCGTGATTTCGCCGGTGGCAGCCTGTCGCTGACCCTGGTGCAGGTCGCCAATGGTGGTCTGCTGCTTGTCCTTACCCAGTACCTGCAGTTCGTGCTCGGCTACTCGCCGACCAAGGCGGGCCTGTCGTTCATCCCGATGATGATCGCCTCCATTCTGTTCAACGCGCTGGGCGCCGCACTCGGCACCAAGATCGGCAACCGCACCCTCGCCGTCACCGGCATGCTGATCTCCACCGCGGGCTTGGTGCTGCTGGCGAACCTCTCCGCCGACAGCGGCTTCGGGATGCTGGCACTCGCGCTGGTCATCCTCGGTGCAGGTGCGGGTATGGCCCAGCCCGCGGCGGTGTCGGCACTGATGGGCGCGGTTCCGCACGAGCAGGCGGGTGTCGGTTCCGCGCTCAACGACACCATCCAGCAGGCGGGCGCGGCGCTCGGCATCGCCGTACTCGGCAGCATCCTGTCCAGCACCTTCACCGGCGCCATGCCGGATTCGGCCCCCGAGGCCGCGCGGAATTCGATCGGCGACGCGCTGGCTGTTGCCGCGAGCACCGGCGACAGCGCGCTGATCGGCACCGCCCGCGAGGCGTTCAGCACCGCGATGTCGGCCAGCTTCCTCGCGGGTGCGGCGGGCATCTTCGCCGCGGCGGTCCTCGCCCTGTTCGTCATGCGCAATCGCAAGACCGAGGCGCCGGTGACCGAGGCCGACGAGTTGGTGAACGCGCAGTAGCGCAACGAGATACATTGAGCCCGGTTCGATCGGACATCCGATCGAACCGGGCTTTTGCTGTGCGCCAGTACTTTCCGGTAGTAACGAGAGCGGGCTTGGCGCCGATCAGCAGAGCGGGCCACAGCTGGGCCTGTTTGTGCCGCGATCTCGAAGGGGTGGGTGTTGAACCGTCGAATGGGTAGGCGTGTGCTGCCTGCGTTATTGGCCGCGCTGACAATCGGCGTCGGCGGGTATCCCGCGATGGCGGAGCCCGCCGCCGACCCGGGGGTGGTGACGAGCGTGCCGCCCTCGGCGGACGGCTCCACGCTCGAGCGCGTCGAGGTGAAGGATGCGCGCAGCCTGCGACTACAGGTGCGCTCCGCCGCGATGAACAAGCTGATCGCGGTGGATGTGCTGCGACCGAGCGACACCTCGGTGCCGCGCCCGACGCTGTACCTGCTGCACGGCGGCGGCGGTGGCGTGGACAATGCGACCTGGCGGCAGAACACCGACGCGCTGTCGTTTCTCGGCGACAAGAACATCAACGTGGTGCAGCCGCTCGGCGGCGCATGGAGCTTCTACACCGACTGGATCGCGCCGGACCCGGTGCTCGGCGTCAACAAGTGGCAGACCTTCCTCAACGAGGAGCTACCGCCGCTGATCGACGCCGCGCTCGGCACCAACAAGGTCAATGCCATCGCGGGCCTGTCGATGGCGGGCGCCTCGGTGCTCAACCTCGCGATCGCCAAGCCCGAGCTGTACCGCAGCGCCGCCGTATACAGCGGCATCTACCAGACCAGCGACCCGATCGGCCAGCGCCTGGTCAAGGCCGTCGTCGAGACCTACGGCGACGGCGACGTCACCAACATGTGGGGCCCGGTGGGCGGCCCGCTCTGGTCGGCCAACGACCCGATGCTGAACGCGGAAAAGCTGCGCGGCATCAACCTTTTCGCCTCCACCGGCACCGGCATCCCCGGCGTCTACGACCTGCCGGGCGGCAAGTTCCGGATGGAGGCGCCGGAGGACACCCCGAAGACGGTCGCGCTCGGCGGGGTGATCGAGGCGGGCGTCGGCGTGATGACGCTCAACCTGAACAACCGGCTGAACCAGCTCGGCATCCCGGCGACCTTCGTCTACCGCCCGACCGGCACCCACTCCTGGGGCTACTGGCAGGACGACCTGCACTCGTCGTGGCCGGTGCTCGCCAAGGGATTGTTCTCGGCGCCATAGATTTTCGCGCAACAAGCGGCCCGGCCCGCCACCCGTCCCTGGGTGGCGGGCCGGAATCGTCTACTGCCCGATCAGAATTCCCCGGCGACGCCGAGCACGGTGCGGCCGGTGTGCGTACCGGACTGGATGGCGTGCAGCACGGTGGTGGCCTCGGTGACCGGCGCGTAGCGCTCCAGCGTCGAAAGATGCTGTGGGCGCAGCTCTTTGCCGAGCGCGGCCCAGACCTCGCGGCGCTTCTCGATCGGCACGTAGGCCGAGTCGATACCGATCAGGGCGACACCGCGCAGGATGAACGGCATCACGGTGGTCGGCAGGTCGGAGCCGCCGGTGAGACCGCTGGCCGCGACCGCACCGCCGTAACCGATGGCGCTGAGAATGTAGGCGAGCGAGCGGCCGCCGACGCTATCGATCGCGCCCGCCCACTGTGCCTTGGCCAGCGGGCGGAGTTTGGCGGCGGGATCCTCCGGCAGCCTGCCGATCACCTCGTTGGCCCCGATTTCGGACAGCAGCTCGTTCGCGTCGGTCTTACCGGTGGAGGCGATCACCTCGAAGTCGAGGCCGGAGAGGATATCGATGGCGACGGTGCCGACGCCGCCGGTGGCGCCGGTGACCAGGATGGCGCCCGCCTCATGGGTGAGGCCGCGGTCGAGCAGCGCCTGCACGCTCAGCGCCGCGGTGAAACCGGCGGTGCCGATCGCGGCGGCGTCGCGGGTGCTCAGACCCTCCAGCTTGACCACCCAGTCGGCCGGCACCCTGGCGTATTCGGCGTAGCCGCCGTTGTGCGAGACGCCGATGTCGTAGCCGTGCGCCACCACCAGGTCGCCGGGGGCGAACTCGTCGTCGTCGGACGAGACGACCTCACCGGTGATGTCGATACCGGGCACGATCGGGTACTTGCGGACGACTCCGCCGCCCGCCGTGATCGCCAGCCCATCCTTGTAGTTCGCGCTCGAATAGTGCACCTTGATCGTGACGTCGCCAGGTCCGAGAAAATCCTCGTCGACCTGCTGCCGCGTCAGCACGATCCCGCTGTCCGATTCGTGTGCCACCATCGCCCAGAACTCCATGCAGACGAGCATACGAGCGACGGCAGCCGGTCGCGCGCATCTACTCCGGGACGAGTTCGAGGCGCACGCCGAGCAGCCGGACCGGCCGATCCAGCTCGAACCGGCCGACGATGCGTACTGCGGTGTCGACGATCTCGTCGATATCGGTGGTCGGCCGCGGCAACTTCTCCTGTTTGCTGCGGGTGTAGAAGGTGTTGCTGCGCACGGTGACCGAGACGCGCACGCTGATCCGGCCCGCCGCGGCCATCTCCTCGGCGACCTCCTTGGCCAGCCGCGCCACCTGCTCGTCGATCTCGGCACGGTCGGTGAGGTCGTGCGGGAAGGTCTCGGACTTACTGCGGCCCACCGGTATTCGCGGCTCGGTGGTGACCTCGGTATCGCCCTTGCCGTGGCCGAGCACCCAGAGGTAGGGGCCGGTGTTCGGCCCGAATTCGGCGGCGAGGCGGTGGCGATCGGCGGCCATCAGATCCGCGACGGTCTCGATACCGAGCTCGGCGAGGCGAGCGGCGATCCGAGCGCCGATGCCCCACAACGCATTCGTCGGCCGATGCGCCATCACCTCGACCCAATTGTCGGCGGTGAGCCGGAACATCCCTTCGGCCGCACCGAGTCCCGGCTCCGTCGAGGATTTTCCGGACGACTTGGCGAAACCGGTGGCCAGTTTCGCCGTGAGCTTGTTGTCGCCGATGCCGATCGCGCAGGTCAGATCCAATGCGGCAACGGCGGACCTGATCTCGCGGGCCAGCGCCTCCGGGTCGTCGGTGTCGGCGGCGAGAAACGCCTCGTCCCAGCCCCATACCTCGACGCGGCCGGGGAAGGTGCGCAACAGCGACATCACCTCGTCGGACGCCTCCTCGTAGGCGACCATATCCAGCGGCAGGAAGACGCCCTCCGGGCACTTGCGCAGCGCCGAACGCAGGGCCATGCCCGCGCGAACCCCGAACGCGCGGGCCGGATAGGACGCGCAGGTGACCACCTTGCGTGGCTCGTTCGGATCGCCGTTGCCGCCGACGATCACCGGCCGCCCGCGCAGCTCCGGATGGCGGCGGAACTCCACCGCCGCCTGGAACTGGTCGAGATCGACGTGCAACAGCCACCTGGGCATACGTCCGTTCTTACCGCACCGCGGTGACTTCCAGCGGATATCCGGATGGATCGGCACTTCCGGGCATTGTGCGGTGCGGAAAACAGAACTAAATTCTGGATATGAAGATTCGAGATCGGTTGCTGCTCGCGGCCGAGCGGCAGTTCGCGGAGCGGGGCGCGCTGGAGGCGACGCTGACTCAGATCCGCGACGCGGCGGGCGCCAGCGTCGGGGCCCTCTACCACCACTTTCCGGACAAGGCGGAGCTGTATCGCGAGGTATGGGCGCATGCGCTCGCCGACTATCAGCGGCATTTCTGGAGCGCACTCGGCGACAGCGCCGACGCGGGGGCGGGGATCGCCGCGGTGGTGCGCGTCCATCTGCGCTGGGTCACCGAAAACCAGTACCGCGCAATGGTGCTCACCTCCGCGCGGCCGCCCGGCGTACGCACGAGCGAGAGCAACCGCGAGTTCATGACCAACGTGACGCGCTGGTACCGCACGCACGCCGGATACGGCACGGTCCGCGATCTCGACCTCGACCTCGTCTACGCCCTCTGGCTCGGCCCGGCCCAGGAGTACACACGTCAATGGCTCGGCGGCGACATGCGCAGCGCGCCAACGACAGTCGCGGACGAACTGGCCGCCGCCGCATGGTCGGCACTCGGCACGGATAGCCACAAGAGGCCCGCGAAGCCGCCCGGCCAACCGGATCCCGCGCCACGGAAGCCGGCGCGACGCACGAAAGGCACCCGATGACAACGCCCACCCTCGATATCGATCTCGCCAGGCAGGTGCTGGCCGCTCAGCCGTTCGCGCAGCTGGTCGGCACCGAGATCACCGCATTCGGTGACGGCGCCGCGACCCTGGTGATCCCGATCCGCCCCGAACTCGGCCAGCAGTTCGGTTTCGTACACGGCGGCGTTCTCGCCTACGCCGCCGACAACGCACTCACCTACGCGGCGGGCACCGTCCTCGGCGCGAACGTCCTCACCGGCGGATTCAGCATCACCTACCTACGCCCGGCCGCCGGAACCCACCTGCGCATCGAGGCCGTGGTCACCGCATCCACCCGCCGACAAGCCGTGGTGAACTGCGAAATCTACGCCGAGAGCACCGATTCCACACCAGTGCTGTGCGCCGTCGCCCAGGGCACCGCACGCACCGTCGACCGCAACCTACCTAACGGCAATCAACCGCCCACCGACTGAGCCACGATCACGACGCACCTTTCATAGCGCCGCGCATCGATTTCGCCCGCAATTCGTGCGCGGCGGTGTAGTCCGTGCGCGACGCGGCAGTCCTCGCGCGGGTCGTCGATTCGTGCGCGGCATGGCAGTACCAAGGCGGGGCGGCAGCGATGTGCGGTTGATCTGGCGTGCCGTTGTTTCACGTGAAGCCAGGGTTTTGGGCAAGGGGCGCAGGGGATCTCGGGTGTCGGCCATACAGGTCAGGCGGTTGCGGCGTGCATCGAAGCCGGTGCGGCGGCGGAGGGCCGGCCGGTGAGCGACCGGAGGACCTGAGTGAACGCCGGCGGGTGCATGCCTTCGTCGGAGCGGGCGGCGATGTGCATGTCCGGGCGCACCAGGAGCGCTCCGCCCTCGGGGAGTCCGGTGGACGCGGTCCAGTCCGCAGCGGGGAGTGCATGCACTGCGATGTCGATTCCGGTGTCGCGCTGTGCTTTTGCCGCGGCATCGCGCCAGGCGGCGGAGGTTCCGGCGACGAGCAGGGCGTAGCCGGGGCCGCAGAGGTCGAGGGTCGAGATGGTACGGGAAGTGTCGATCCACAAGTGCGGCAACCTGGTTCCCACCTGGCCCGTGAGCCGGTCGACGTGCTGGCTGGTGCACGGCTCGCCGAGGACGGCCGCGGAACGGTACCGGAATCTGGTCATGACCGTGCCGAGTTCGAGGCGCAGCGCCAGATCGGCGGCGTTGTCCGGGGTTTCGATGCCGTAGCGGGCGAGGAAGTCGGTGCCGATCCTGGCCTGCTCGGCGGCGATCACCGCGCGCGGGTGGCGTTCGGCCTGGTAGGTGTCGAGCAGCGCCTCACCCGCCGTGCCGGACAGTACGGCCGCGAGTTTCCAGGCGAGGTTGTGCGCGTCGGCGACGCCGGTGTTGCCGCCGTAGCCGCCCCATGGCGCGTGGCGGTGCGCGGCGTCACCGACCAGGAAGACCCGGCCGTGGCGGTAGCGGTCGGCCACGAAAGTTCCGGTGTCCCAAGCACTTGCGGCCACTATCTGGACCTCGATATCGGGCACGCCGATGAGTGCGCGCACCAGATCGGCGCATCGCTCTGCGGGATAGTCCGCGAATGTCTCGGTGCGCGGGTCGTATTCGAGGTGGAACGACCATTCGTCGGTGTTGTTCTTGGACAGCACGAGCCCGCGCACCCGATCGTTGCGAATCTCGCACTGGCTGAAGGTGCGCCCGCTGAGTACCGCGGCGAGATCGACGCGGGCGAAGACGTTGATGTAGTGGTGGGTCGGCGGCAGCTGCCAGCCGGTGATGCCGAGCGCGCGCCGGATCGGGCTGCCCGCACCGTCGGCGGCGATCAGGTAATCGGCACGCACGGCCGAGAGTCCACCCGCCTCGTCCCGCACCGTCGCGGTGATACCCGTGTCGTCCTCGTCGAAGTCGATGAGCTCGACACCGAAGCACAGCTCGCCACCGCGCCGGCGCGCCGTATCGGCCAGCACCGGTTCGAGCAGATCCTGGGGCAGGAAGCAGAACTGTGCCGGGCTCGGGTCGGCGACGCCGAGCGAGGCGACAAATCCGGAAAGGTCCAATGCTTCGGCGTCGAGCAGCGATGTCCCCCGGCTCGCGCCACCGAACCGGCCCGCCGCGAGCGCGGTGGCCGCGGCCTGCTGGATCCTGGTCTCGATCCCGAGCTGGCGGAACAACTCGCCGGTCCTGGTGTGCAGGCCACGGGAACGCGGCAGCACCGACGTGGTCGCCCTGCGCTCGACCAGGAGGTAGGGCACGTCGTGATATTCGAGGAACAGGGCGGCCGACAACCCGACCAGGCCGCCGCCGGCGATCAGTACCGGAACCCGCTGCGTAGAAGTCATGCCCTCATGGTCGGAACAGGTGCTTGCACCACCCTTGCATCGCGGTGGCGCCACCTTCGCATTCCGAGTCGCGCGAGATGACACACGCGCACAACGGTTTCGCTGCTCGCCCGCCGAAACGCCGACGAGCCGCACACCGTCCGGAAAGACGGCGTACGGCTCGTTCCCGCGAACTGATCAGGGCGTACCTCCGCCCTCGCTCCGGCCATGCGCGGACCGAGGACGGGCTCCGCCCGGCAGCGTCTTACTTGGCGAAGGCCGGACCATCCAGCGCCGGTTCGGCGACCGGCTCGATGGCGTAGGCCAGGATGTCGGCCACGTCCGCGACGGGACGCACATCCAGCGCGGCGAGCACCTCGGCCGGGACCTCGTCCAGATCCGGCTCGTTGCGCGCCGGGATGAACACCGTCTTCAGGCCGCTGCGCTGCGCGGCCATCAGCTTCTGCTTCACCCCGCCGATCGGCAGCACCCGGCCGTTCAGCGTGACCTCACCGGTCATGCCGACGTCCGCGCGCACCTGCCTGCCCAGCGCCAGCGACACCAGGGCGGTGACCATGGTGACGCCCGCCGAAGGACCGTCCTTCGGCACCGCACCCGCCGGGAAGTGGATGTGGATGTTGCGGTCGAGCACCGACGGCTCGATGCCGATCTCCGCCAGGTGCGAACGCACGTAGGTGAGGGCGATCTGCGCCGACTCCTTCATGACGTCGCCGAGCTGGCCGGTCAGGGTCAACGAGCGCTCACCCTCGGCGGCATTGGCCTCGATGTAGAGCACGTCGCCACCGAGCCCGGTCACCGCCAAACCGGTCGCCACGCCGGGAACCGCGGTGCGCTCCACCGAATCCGGGGTGAACCGCGGACGGCCGAGGTAGTCTTTCAGATCACCGAGATCGATGGTCAGCGAATCGCTTTCGCCCTCCGGGCGCACGTCGTAACCCAGGGTCACGTCGTAACCCAGTCCGGCGCTGACGATTTCCTCGAAACCGTCCTCGGACAGCCGAGTCGCGGCCTTGCGCAACGCCTTCGCGATCAGGCGCTCCATCTGCCGCACACCGGCTTCCCTGGTGTAGTTCGCCGCGATCTCGCGCAGCGCCGCCTCGGTGATCGAAACCTCGTCCGCCGTCAGCGCATTGCGCTCCAGCTGCCTCGGCACCAGGAAGTCACGCGCGATGGCGACCTTGTCGTCCTCGGTGTAGCCGTCGACCGTGATGAGCTCCATCCGGTCCAGCAGGGGGCCGGGGATGGTCTCCATGACGTTGGCCGTCGCGATGAACAGCACGTCGGACAGGTCGAGATCCAGGTCGAGGTAGTGGTCGCGGAACGTGTGGTTCTGCGCCGGATCGAGCACCTCGAGCAGCGCCGCCGCGGGATCGCCGCGGAAGTCGGAGCCGACCTTGTCGATCTCGTCCAGCAGGACAACGGGATTCATCGATCCCGATTCCTTGATCGCACGGACGATCCGGCCGGGCAGCGCGCCGACGTAGGTGCGGCGGTGGCCACGGATCTCGGCCTCGTCGCGGACGCCGCCGAGTGCGACGCGGACGAACTTGCGCCCCATGGCCCGTGCCACGGACTCACCCAGCGAGGTCTTGCCGACACCGGGCGGACCGACCAGCGCGAGCACCGCGCCGGAGCCGCGTCCGCCGACGACGTCCAGACCGCGCGAGGCACGCCGCGAACGCACGGCCAGGTACTCGACCATCCGGTCCTTCACCTCGTCGAGGCCGTGGTGATCGGCGTCGAGTACGGCGCGGGCGGCCGAAACATCGGTGCTGTCCGTCGTTTTCACCGTCCACGGCAGCTCGAGCACGGTATCGAGCCAGGTGCGGATCCAGCCGGATTCCGGGCTCTGATCGCTGGCCCGCTCCAGCCTGCCCACCTCGCGCAGCGCCTCGGCGCGCACGTTGTCCGGCAGGTCGGCCGCCTCGACGCGGGTACGGTAGTCCTCCGCGCCGTCCGGCTCGTCCTCGCCGAGCTCCTTGCGAATCGCGTTGAGCTGCTGGCGCAGCAGGAATTCGCGCTGGCTCTTCTCCAGACCTTCGCGGACGTCGTCGCTGATCTTCTCGGTGACCTCGGCCTCGGCGATATGCGCCTTGGTCCAGTCGATCAGCGTGCGCAAACGCTGTGCGGTGTCCGGGGTTTCGAGCAGTTCACGCTTCTGCTCCGCGGTCAGGTAGGACGCGTAGCCCGCGGTGTCGGCGATGGCCGACGGATCGTCGAGCTGGTTGACCGCGTCGACAATCTGCCAGGCCTCGCGGCGCTGCAGCACCGAGACGACCAGCTTCTTGTATTCGGTGGCAAGCTCTTTCGTCCTGCCGTCGGCGGGCGGGGTGTCGACCGGTTCGGCCTCGACCCACAGCGCGGCGCCGGGACCGGTCACGCCGTGACCGATCTTCGCGCGGCGCTCGGCCTTGAGGACCGCGGCAGGCGCGCCGCCGCGCATCCGGCCGACCTGTTCGATGGTGGCGACCACGCCGTAGGTGGCGTAACCCTCGTCGAGCCGTGGCGCGATGAGCACCTGGCTCTCCTTGGCGGCACGCGCGGCGTCGATCGCGGCCTGCGCGGCTTCGTCGAGTTCGATGGGCACGACCATGCCCGGCAGCACGATCGGATCGGTCAGGAACAGCACCGGCAGGTTCTGTGGTGTAGTCACGGCTTCGACCCTTTCCAAATCACTGGGCTCAAAAGTTGAGCGATGCCTTGTCAACCCCACGCGGTTCCGCTTTGTTCCGGCCCGAGCCGACCGTTCGCTGACGGCGAATTTCTACCCTTCGGTCCAGGTGACCGGCAGTTCGTGGACGCCGTAGATGTTCATATCGGTCCGCAGCTTCACCTCCGCCGCGGGAATGGCGAGCGCGAGCGTGGGGAAGCGGCGCAGCAGCCCGGCGAACCCGGCGCGCATCTCGATGCGGGCCAGCTGCTGGCCGAGGCACTGGTGCACGCCGTGGCCGAAGGACAGGTGTCCGCGGGCCTTGCGGTGCAGGTCCAGGGTGTCCGGATCATCGAAGCGCTTGGGGTCGTGGTTGGCGGCGAGCAGCGAGACGACGACGGTCGATCCCTTGGCGATCACCTCGCCGCCGAGTTCGATGTCATCGGTGGCGTAGCGGTAGAAGATATCGGCGACGGACAGGTAGCGCATGAGCTCCTCGACGGCATCGGGCATCAGCTCGAGGTCGGCGCGCAGCTCGGCGAGCTGCTCCGGATGCTCGAGCAGCGCGAAAGTGCCCAGCGCCAACATGTTCGCGGTGGTCTCGTGACCGGCGAGCAGCAGCAGGAAGGCGATGCCGGTGAGCTCCTCGATGCTGACGTCGTCATCGCGGGCCAGGTCGGACAGGATGTCCTCGCCGGGTTCGGCGCGCTTACGCGTAACCAGATCCGTCAGATAGCCGTGCATCGCGCCGAACGCGGCCATCTTCTCGTCGAGTGTCTGATCTCTGACCAGGAACTGGGCGGAGTTGGCCTGGAAATTCGCACGATCCGCGTAGGGGACGCCCAGCAGCTCACAGATCACCAGCGAGGGCACCGGCAGCGCGAACTCCTGCACCAGGTCGACCGGCGGAGTCAGGCGCGCCAGCTCGTCCAGCCGCTGCTCGGTGATCTCGGCGATGTGGTCCTCGAGCTGCTTCATGCGCCGGACGGTGAAGGCGCCGGTCAGCTTGCGCCGCAGCCGGGTGTGGTCCGGCGGGTCCATCGAGACGAACAGACCGGGCAGCTGCGGCGAAGGTTCGGTCTGCACGGGCATGCCGGGGGTCTCGTACGGCACGTGGATGACGCCGATGTCCTGGCGCGAGCTGAACCGGGTGTCGGCCATCAGCTGGCGGACCGCGTCATAGCCGGTGACGAGCCAGCCCTCATGACCGTCGGGGAAGACCAGCGGGCTGACCGGGCGGGCCTCGCGCAACAGGGTGATTTCACGCGGCGGGTCGAACGGGCCCGCGGTGCGCTCCATCGGCAGACCGTGCGGAACGGGAACTGTTTCAGTCATCGAATTTCCCCTTGGCCTAGGCGGCGGTCGCGTGGCGAACGATGATGTTGCCGTAAGAGTTTCGCGCGAACACCTGCACGGTGTCCGCGCTCTTGTTCGCCACGGGGAGCATCTGGTTCTGCACGCTGCCGTGCATGGCGCTGGTCTCCAGCCGGACCGCGCTGCCCGGGTGGATACCCACCTCCAGCTCGCCCATGGCGGTTTCCAGCCGCAGCTCGCCGCGCGATGCCTCGCCGATGCGGATATCGCCCTTGGCGACCTTCGCGGTGACCGCACCGCTGGTGCGCTCCACGATGATGTCGCCAGCGGCCACCTCCAGATCGCACTGGCCGAATTCGCCGACGCCGAGCAGCCTGCCGACACCGGCGGTGCCGCCGAGGCGGGAGCCGGTGGGCACCTCGATGGTCACGTCGATGGTCGGGTTGCCGCCGAACGCGGTGTAGGTCCGCCAATCCTTGGGCGTCTTCACGGTCAGCGCACCCGCGGCGAAATCGACCTTGGTCTGCTGGGCGGCGCGCACGTCACCCTTCTTGGTGGCATCGGCGGGCCGGACGTCGACGACGGTATCGGTGCGGTCCGAGGCGATGACGGTGACGGTGGCGGAGAGCACGTCGACGGTGACGGCGATCGGGTTCGGGGTCTGGAAAGTGGTCATTTCGATACTCCTGCGGGGCGGTGCGTTCGGTTGATGTGACTACATTCGCCAGCCCGGCTGATACCGGGCTGACAGCCATCTGATACGTCGGCTGACGTGGCGTTCTGCCTGTTCACAGCCGATAAAGCGGGTCGGATCGCGCAGTCGGCGGCCGACACGTCCGATGCTCACGGCAGAATGGCCCGGTGCAGATCGGAATGCTTGGCCCGCTCGATATCCGGACCGATGACGGCGGATCGATCGAGATACCAGGCACCCGGTTGCGGGCGCTGCTTGTCGCTCTGGCGCTCGACCCCGGTCGCGTGGTCTCGAAAGCGGGGCTGGTCGACTGGATCTGGGGTGAGCAGCCGCCTGCCGACGCGGCGAACGCCTTGCAGGCGCTGGTTTCCCGGCTGCGGAAGTTGCTGCCGGACGGATCGCTCGACGCGCAGGCGGGCGGCTACCGGCTGGCCGTCGAGCCGCACGACGTGGACGCCATCCGTTTCGAGCGGCTGCTCGAACAGGCACGCGGCGGCGGCGACACCTATCAGGCCGAGGCGCTGCGCGAGGCGCTCGAACTGTGGCGCGGCCCGCTGATGCAGGACGTCGGCATCCAGGACAGCGAAGCGTTCGAGGCGGTGATCACCAGGCTGAATGGCCTGCGCCTCGCCGCCATGGAGGATCGGTACGAAGCGGAGATCCGCCTCGGCCGCGGCGCGGAGGTGATCGCCGAGCTGACCGAGCTGGTGGCCCGGAATCCGGTGCGGGAGCGGCTCGCCGCCGCGCTGATGCGCGCGCTCGGCGCCGCGGGCCGTGGCACCGAGGCGCTGATGGTCTATCAGCGTGCGCGGGAGGCACTCGCCGACACGCTGGGCGTCGACCCGTCACCGGAGCTATCCGCACTGCACGTCGCGCTGCTGCGCGGTGAGACGGAAGCGAAGAAGCAGGACCGAAGGACGAACCTGCGGGCCGAATTGACCAGCTTCGTCGGCAAATACGCCGAGGTCGCCGTCGTGCGCGAACTCATCGCGGGCAATCGGCTCACCACGTTGACCGGGCCTGGCGGCTCGGGGAAGACCAGGCTGGCCCTGGAAACCGCGCGGACCATGCTCGACGATCTGCCGCACGGCGCCTGGCTGGTGGAGCTCGCGCCCGTCGGCGCGAACGGCGATATCGCGCAGGCGGCGCTGTCCGCGCTCGGGCTGCGCGACGCGCTGCTCGGCGCGAACGCGGAACCGATGGACCGGCTCGTCGCGGCGCTGCGCGAGCGCGAAACGCTGGTGATCCTGGACAACTGCGAGCATGTGATCGAGGCCGCGGCGGCGTTCGCGCACCGGCTGCTCGGCGAATGCCCCCGGCTGCGGATCCTCGCGACGAGCAGGGAACAGCTCGGCATCACGGGCGAGGCGCTGTGGCATATCGCGCCGCTGGCACTGCCCGCCGAGGACGCGACCCACGGCGAGATCGAATCGTCCCCCGCGGTGCAGCTGCTGCTGGATCGGGCCGGTGCGGTGCGCAAGGATCTCGCGGCCGATCCCGCCGCGCTGGCGAACCTGGCGCGGGTCTGCCGTGCGCTCGACGGGATTCCGCTGGCCATCGAGCTGGCCGCGGCCAGGCTGCGCACCATGTCCCTCGAACAGGTCGCCACCCGGCTCGACGATCGGTTCCGCCTGCTCACCGGCGGGAGCCGCACCGCGCTGCCGCACCACCGGACCTTGCGCGCGGTCGTCGACTGGAGCTGGGAGCTGCTCACCGACGCCGAACGGACGGTGCTGCGCAGGCTCGCGGTGTTCGCGGGCGGCGCGAGTCTCGAAGCGGCCGAACGGGTGTGCGCGGGCATCGACGGCGGGCCCGAGGAGTGGGCGGTGCTGGAGCTGCTGACCACGCTGACCGAGAAATCGCTGCTGCTCACGGCCGCTGGCGACTGCTTGCAGGTCGGCCGAAATGGCACTGCTGATGGCGGACCGCGCTATCGAATGCTCGGCACCATCAGGCAATACGCCATGGACCGGCTCGAGGAGTCGGGAGAATCGGATTCGGCGCGCCGCGCCCACCTCGCGTATTTCACCGGGCTCGCCGACACCGCGGAGCCGCATCTGCGCCGCGCCGAGCAGTTGGCATGGCTCGCCACACTGGAGACCGAGCACGACAACATCGCCGCCGCGATGCGCGGCGCGCTTGCGGACGGCGATGCGGCCGAGGCGATGCGGCTCGCGGCGGCCGCGGGCTGGTACTGGTGGCTCGGCGGCCACAAGGCCGAGGGCACGGAGCTGATCATCGCGGCCACCGAGCTGCCCGGCGAGGTGGACGACGACACCAGGGCCACGGTGTACGCGCTGGTCGTGCATTTCGTGTCCTCGGGCCCGAATGACCAGTACTCCGTACAGGATTGGATCAATAAGGCGTACCGGTTCGGCAAGGACAGCCGATCCCGCCACCCCGCGGTGCGGTTCGTCGACGCGCTGGAACGCCTGCTGCAGGGGCCGGACGCGATCCTGTCCGCGTTCGAACCGCTGACCGACGACGACGATCCGTGGGTGCGGGCACTGGCCGGGCTGCAACTCGGCAAGATGCGGATCATGCTCGGCAGGCCGGGACGGGAGGCGGACGAGTATCTCGAGGCGGCGCTCGCCGAGTTCCGTGCCCTCGGTGAGCGCTGGGGGATTTCGTTCGCGCTGGACGAGCTGGCGAACCGCATCGCCACCCGGGGCGAATTCGCCGATGCCTGTGCGCTTTTCGATCAGGCGATCGCGGTGCTCGCCGAGGTCGGCACGATCGAGGACGCGGTCCATATCCGATCGCGGCAGGCCCAGCTGTACTGGCTGCTCGACGACGCGGAAGCGAGCGCGGCGGCGCTGGCCGAGGCGCAGCGGTGCGCCGATGAGGCCGCGTGGCCGAACGGGCTCGCCGAACTGGCGCTGGCGAAGGCGGAGCTGGCGCGCTGGCGCGGCGACACCGAGCAGGCGCACCTCGAAATCGGTATCGCGACAAAGATCTTGGGCAGCGCCGCGGAGCAGGCGAACGTCCGCGCGACGTTCCACAACCTGCGCGGCTACCTCGCCGCCGATCTCGAGGAAGCACGGACCCAGCACGCCGTGGCCTTCCGTGCCGCCACCGAGGCGGGCCACGCGCCGGTCATCGCCAGCGCACTGGTCGGCGTCGCGGACTTGGCGCTGCGCACAGACCGGCACGAGCTGGCGGTGCGACTGCTCGCGGCGGGTGACGCGGTACGCGGACTGCCCGATCGCTCCCAGCCGGATATCGCCAGGATCGAACGGGCGGCACGAGATCGCCTCGGCGAAGCGGACTTCACCGAGGCGATGCGGGCGGGTGCGGAAGCGGACTGGAGCGAACTGGCCGCCACTACGCTCGCTTGCTGAACGTGGCGCGCGACCACAGGTATCCGACGATGGCGAACCCGGCGGCCCAGGCGAGCGCCGCGGCGGTGTAGCCGCCCGACGGGTTGCCCTCGAGGAAGCCGCGCAGCGCCTCGATGATCGGCGTGAACGGCTGATACTGCGCGAACTGCCTGATGCCCTGCCCCATCTGTTCGGCGGGGACGACCGCGCTGCTCAGGAAGGGCAGCATGATCAGCGGCACCACCGACATGCCAGCGGACTCAGGGGTTTTCGCGGCCATGCCGAGCGCGACCGTGAGCCAGGAGGCCGCGAACGCGGTCGCCGCCATGATGCCGATCGCGCCGAGCCAGTCGAGCGCGGTCGCGGCGGGCCGGAAGCCGAGCGCGAAGGCAACGCCGAGGACGGCGGTGATGGCGATCGCGTTGGTCAGCATGGTGGCCACGACATGTCCGGTCAGTACCGCGCCGCGGGAGACGTCCATGACCTTGAACCGGTTGATGATGCCCTTGGCCATATCGGAGCTCACCGACACCGCGGTGCCCGAGAGCCCGTAGCTGATGGCGAGCAGGATCATTCCCGGTGTCGCGTAATCGATGTAGTGCCCGCCGACATTGAACGCGCTGCCGAATACGTAGACGAAAATCAGCAGCATGACGACCGGCATCAGCGCGGCGTTGAAAATCGTGACTGGATTGCGGGCGGTGTGCTTGAAATTGCGGCGCAGCATGATCGACGAATCGGTCATGGTCGCAGAGATGGTGCTCATTACGCGTTGGCCTCCGTGGTCGCGTGCCCGGTGAGGGCGAGAAAAACGTCATCGAGATCGGGTGTGTGGACCGAGACCTCCGCGGCCTCGACCGAGTATTCGTCGAGCCGATTCAGTAGGCCCCGAAGGAATTTCGTATCGCCGTCGCCGGGCACCCGCAGGGTCAGCGCCTCGTCGTCGCGGGTGCCGCCCGGCACCACCTCCGCCGCCGCGGCCAGGTCGGCGACGTGGTCGAACCGGAGCCGGATGTGGCTGCCTGGGATCTGGCGCTTCAGATCGGCGGCGGTGCCCTCGGCGACGATGCGGCCCTGGTCGAGCACCGCGATCCGGTCGGCGAGCTGGTCGGCTTCCTCCAGATACTGCGTGGTGAGGAAGATCGTCACGCCGTCGGAGGTCAGCTCGCGCACGATCTCCCACAGCGAGCGGCGGCTACGCGGATCGAGTCCGGTGGTCGGCTCGTCCAGGAAGACGATCTGTGGCTTGGTCACCAGCGTCATCGCCAGGTCGAGCTTCCGGCGCATACCGCCGGAATAGGTCGCCGCACGCTTGTGCGCCGACTCCACCAGCCCGAACCGTTCAAGCAGCCCGCCGACCACCCGCTTGCGCTCGGCGCCGCGCAGCCGGTGGATATCCGCCATCAGCTCCAGGTTCTCCGCACCCGTCAGCAGATCGTCCACCGCCGCGAATTGACCGGTGACCCCGATCGCCGCGCGGACCGCTTCGGGTTCGGTCGCGAGATCGTGCCCGGCGACGCGCGCCGTGCCGCCATCGGCGGTCAGCAGCGTGGTCAATACATTCACTGTCGTCGTCTTGCCCGCCCCATTCGGGCCGAGCAGCGAGAAAATCGAACCGGCCTCGATGCTGAAATCAATGCCGTCGAGAACCGTCTTGTCGCCGTAGGCCTTTCGCAGGCCCGTCACGGTAATTGCTGCGCTGTTCATAGGAATACCTTCGCGAAACTGACTGATACTCACCTGATGCCGACCTGACACGTCCGCTGACACGGTGCTCGTGGTCATTACTTGCCCCCGCTCTTCCCGCCGCAGAACACCTCGTCGATGAGCCGCTGAGTCGATTTCGGGAATGCCGTCGCCGCATCGATCGCGGCGTCGCCCATGGTCACCGAGGCGGTGAGGGTCTTACTGCCGTCGGACGAGCTGTACATCATCGTCCCGTAGCCCGCGGGCGGGCTGCCGTTGTGGTTGAGGACCGTGCCACAGTTCGGGCCCATATCCATGACGAAGACGCCGAGGCCGTAGCTGAGCTTCGGGTCCGCCTTGCGCATCTCGGTCAGCAGCGGCGCGGGCAGGAGCTTGCCCGCGTTCAGCGCGGAGAAGAACGTGGCCAGATCCGCGGTGGTCGAGATCAGGTCGCCCGCGGCGGGCAGCAGGGAGAGGTTCTGGTCGGCGACGTCGGCCGTCTTCCACTGGTCGCCGTCCTGGTAGCGGAAGTAGCCGTGGGCGTGCGGTCCGGGGATCTGTGACAGGGTGGGGCCGGGCACTACGGTGTCGTGCATGCCGAGCGGGCCGAGTATCCGCAGCTGCATCTGCTCGGCATACGACCGGCCCGTGACCTTTTCGATGAGCAGCAGGGCCAGCGTGTAGTTGGTGTTGGAATAGTTCCAGTCCGTTCCCGGCTCGAACCGGGCAGGCTTGGACAGCGCCAGCCGGACCAGTTCCTCCGGCCGGTAGCTGTGGAAGCGGTTGTCGAACCACTCCTTCCCGGTGGCCGGGATCCCCGGCGCGATGGTCCCGTCCGCGTAGTACTCGCCGGTGTAGTTGAACAGTCCGCTTCGGTGCTGCAACATCATTCGCACCGTGATCCGCCGGTCGAGGCCGAGATCGGGCAGGTAGTCGGCCACCGGTGCGTCGAGCCCGATCGCGCCGTCGGCCACCAGCTGCAGCACCATGGTCGCGGTGAAGGGCTTGACGGAGCTGCCCGTCCAGAACTTCCCGTCCGTCGGCGGCTTGTCTGCCTTGCCGAGCTCGCGCACCCCTGCCCTGCCGACCCATTCGCCGCGCTCGTCGCGTACTCGCACCTGCACCCCGGCGAAACCGGCATCGACGATCTGCTGGGCGGCCGCCTGCAACTCCGGACGATCCGGTGCGGCAGCGGCTTTCGGCTCGGCCGTGGTGCAGGCCACGCCGGCGAGCAGCGTGACCGCGGCCGCCGCCGTGACTCCGGCCCGCCGGACGATCCGTGGCATCCGGTCCTTGCTGTTCTCGTTCATGGGAGCAACGATCGTCAGCCGCCCTGATACCGGGCAGTCATCGCACTGATACCGCACTGACAAGCGCCCCGCACCGAACTGCCGGTGCGTCGCTGGCGTCGTTTGCGCTGGTCCAGGTCGAAGATGGCGGGGTCGACTCGAGCCGGTGGGAAGGAGCGCGTGCATGGACAGCACTGGGCTTACCGGATCGACGCCGCCGAGAGCGGCGATACCGCAGCGGGCCGGTCATGATTGGCGGCAGGCCGGGCTGGTGCTGCTCGTTGTCGCGGCGCTGATCGGGATTCCGGCGACGCTGGCCGAGGTGGTGCCGGTGCGAGAGACCGCGGTCGAGCCGTACACGCTGATCGAATTGACGGCGCCCGGCGAGGATCCGGACACGATCGGCTTCGTCGGGGTGCCGGGCTGGGAGCGCAGGGTGACCGGCGATCAGACGACGGCCGTGCTGGTCGGGCCCGACCACCTGGTGCTGATCGCCACCGTGGTCAACGGGGTCACCGATTTCGACGAGGCGGCGCGGTGGCGCTTGAAAGTGCTCGGGGCGCAAGGCTTCGACGCGGAATTCGACGGCGGCGAAATCACCACACAGCAGGGTTTCCACGGCCCGACCTGCCGGGGCACCGAGGAGTCCGCGGTGTGCGCGATCGTCGGCAAGGACAATCTGGCGGTCACGCTCGCGCTCGGCGGCGAGTACGCGACGCTGCCGCGGCTGCTGCCGATCATCGATTCGCTGCGGGTGGCGCCATGAGGTGGTTCCAGCCGAAATCGGCACTGTTCTGGGTGTATTGCGCGACCCTGCTCGGCGGCGCGATCGCCATGCTCGTGCAGCTGGCCCCGGTGCTGGCGCTGACTTGGAACGAGGTGCTTGTCGGGCTGCCGTTCGTCGCGGCGACGCTGGTCGTCTTCGGGTGGCTGCTCCTACATCTGGATCGGCTGCGCGCCCACCGGCCGATCCGCACCGTGCTCGTCCTCGGTTTTCTGTGGGGTGCGCTGGCCGGGCCCGGCATCGCCATCTACGCCAACGACCACATCATGCGGGTCATCCAGAATCTGGCCGGTGACGAATTCGCCATCAATTGGCAGGCGCCGATCTCCGCGTCGATCGTCGAGGAGGGGATCAAGGGGCTCGGGGTATACGCGGTGGCGGGCCTGGCCAAGCCGCTGCTGTCGCGGCCGATGCACGGCCTGCTGCTCGGCGGGTTCGTCGGCCTCGGCTTCCAAGTGGTGGAAGACCTTACCTACGAGGCGAATTCGGGATTGTCGTCGGCGCAGGGCGGTGCGGTGCCCGCCATCCTGGTCGGCGTGGTCCGGCTGCTCGCCGGTGTGGCCTCGCACTGGATGTTCACCGCGCTCGCCGGTATCGGCATCGTGACGGCGCTGGCCAGGACGGATCTGCCGATGGCGCATCGGGTCCGCGCCTTCGCCGCGTTCTATCTGCTCGGCTGCGCAATGCATTTCGGCTGGGACGCCCCCGATCTCACCGGTTTCGACGCGCTGAACACTGTCGGCAAGGCGGTGCTCTACGTGGTGGTGTTCGCGGTGGTCTACGCGTGGGTGGTGCGGACCGAGCGGAGCTGGTTCCGCTCGATCATCCCGTGGGCCGCGGCGCGCGGCATCGCGACGCCCGCGGAACTGAACACGCTGGTGACCCGGGGCTCTAGGCGCCGGGCCCGCAAGGCGATTCAGCAATCGGGCCCCTACAACCGGCGCCAACTGGTGCAGCGGCAGCACTGGCTGATGGATCAGGTCCAATATCTCGGGGTGCATCAGCCGTCCGTGCGCACCCAAGCGCCGATGCCGGGATGGGCCCGCGACTGATCTCCTCGGCAACCGGCCCCTCGGTGTAATACTCGAAAGGTCGGCCACCGGCCGGATTCATCGAAAGGTCGGGCCGAACGTCCCAGCGCTGCTGACCCGCAGCGCCATCGATCGACCCGCGAGGAGCAGATGATCATGCTGGCCGCACGCCTTCACCTAGGGACACCACGCCGCCTGGAGGTCGAGGAGGTGCCGGTCCCGGAACCGGGCCCCGATCACGTGCTCATCAAGGTCGAGGCTGCCGGTGTCTGCCTATCCGACGTGCACCTCATCGACGGCACGCTGACCCCGCTGTTCCTGAAGGGCGATGTGGTCACCCTCGGACACGAGGTCGCGGGCACCGTGCATACGCTCGGCCCCGGCGTCACCGCCGCGAAGGTCGGCGATCGCGTGCTGCTGCAGGCCGGTGAGGAACGCGGCGGCGCGGTGTTCACCCGCGGCGTCGACTACGACGGCGGCTGGGCCGAATACACCCTCGCCCGGATCGACACGCTGGTGCCGATCCCGGACGAGCTGCCGTTCGAGCAGGCCTGTTTCATCCCCGACGCCGTGTCCACCCCGTGGGCCGCCATCACCGCGACCGCGCAGATCCAGGCCGCCGAACCCGTCGGCGTCTGGGGCGTCGGCGGCCTCGGCGCGCACGGCATCCAGCTGTTGCGGCTGGTCGGCGCGGCGCCGATCATCGCGGTCGATCCGCTGCCCGCCGCCAGGGAACGCGCGCTCGAATTCGGCGCCGACGCGGCCTTCGATCCGGCCGACCCCGACCTGCGCGCCAAGATCTTCGCCGCCACCGACGGTGCCGGCCTGGCCGCGGCCTTCGACTTCGCCGGCGTCGCCGCCGTGCGCGAACAGGCCGTCACCTGCATGGGGCCGGGCGGCCGGCTGGTTCTCGTCGGGCTGACCGACAAGCCGATCACGATCACCGGCGGTTCCGCGTTCAGCTTCTTCCAGCAGCAGCTGCGCGGCCACTACGGTTCCACCGCCGACCACGTCACCCAGCTGGTGAAACTGCAGCGTATGCAGCGCGTCGACTTCACTCGCTCGGTCAGCGCGGTGGTGCCGCTCGCGGACGCGCCCAAGGCGGTGCACGCTCTGGAAGCCAAGGAGGGCAACCCGATCCGCATCGTCCTGAAGCCCTGACCCCGAGATGTCGGCCCGCTGTGTCGGATTGGCGCTGCTCCCGGCCCCTGCGTGGTCACGCTCCGCTACCGCCTCCGGGCCTGACGCTCGCAACGCGGTGCGGATTCGCGAGTTGTCCCGGATCCGCGTCGCGTTGACACCTCGACGAAACCGATGAGAATGTGGGGGCCTCGACTTCTCATACCGGCGTTCTCTCGCCGGTTCGGCCTAGGGAGACCCCAGCGATGACGACACTCGCCGCAGGCGTGTTCATCGACTGGGAGGAATTGACCGGGCAATCCAAATTCGCCGTCGACCTGATCACCTTCCCGATCTTCAGCGCCATCGCCGGTCTGCTCACCAACTGGACCGGCGTGCTGATGCTGTTCTGGCCGATGCAGTTCCGCGGTCTCTACATTCCCGGGCTGCGGGTGCTCTATCCGTATTTCCCGCGCCGCGTGCAGGTGCTGCCGATTTTCTCCGCGGACGGCAGCAGGCTCGGATTCCAGGGCTTCATTCCGGCGCGCGCGGAGAAGATGGCCAGCATCTGCGTCGACAAGGCGCTGATGCGGATCGGCAGCCCGCGCGATTTCATCCACGAATTGGACCTGGAGGGCATCGCCGACTACATCGCGGTGCTCGCGCGCAAACAGGTGCCGTCGCTGGTCAACGAGCTGATGTACCGGGAGAACCCGGATCTGTGGCGCGGCGTGCCGCGTACCGTGCGCCAGATCGTCTATCAACGTGTGGACCGCGAGCTACCCGCGCTGTCGCGCCGCGCGTTCGAATCGCTGGGCGACAACGTCGATCACCTGATCGATATCAAGAGCTTCGTCATCAAATACCTGCAGGACAATCCGTACATCCTGAAGGACCTGACCACCACCATCGCCGCGCCCGAACTGCGTTTCATGGTGCGAATCGGCCTGCTCGGCGGCCCGTTCGGCCTGCTGATGGCGCTGTATCTGCATGTGCACCAGCGCATTCCGGTGTTCGGCTGGATTCCGCTGTGGGTGATCGTGCTGGCAAGCGCGGCGGCGATCGGCGTGATCGTCAATGTCATCGCGGTCAAGATGGTGTTCGAGCCCGGCGAACCGCAGCCGCGCTACAAATATCTGTGGCGCCAGGCGCTGCTGGCCAAGCGCCAGGCGCAGGCGGCCAACGATCTCGCGCACATCCTGGCCTACCAGGTGCTGACCCTGCCGAATCTGGCGAAGGAACTGCTCGACGGCCCCAATGGCGACAAGACCCGTCAGCTGCTGGAGCGTTTGATCTCCGACGAGATCCACCGCCAGCTCGGGCCGACCACCGGTGTGGTGCGGGTGGCGTTCGGCAGGCGCAATTTCGACAACCTCAAGGTCGGCGCGGCGGGCGCCGCGGTGAGCTTGGCGCCGAGCCTCGTCGAGGACGAGGAGTTCGCGCTGGAGCAGGCCGAGAAGATCGATGAGTTCGCCGCGCGCAAGCTGCAACAGCTGACGCCGGGGGAGTTCATGGAGATGTTCTACGCCTCGGTCGAACAGGATGCCTGGCTGTTGTATCTGCACGGCGCGGTGCTCGGCCTGGTGGTCGGCGCCGCGCATCTCATCATCTTCGGCTGGTAGACAGCCTTTTCCGAGCGCATCGGAAATACAAGCACGCGTGCTTGCATTTTTCTTCCACCGCTGCGATGCTGAACCGCGATGGCATCCGATGTGGCGTGCCGCAAAGGCAAGGGACATGATAGCTGACCTCGACGCGCTACTCGGCGACTTCGCCGCGGAATGCACGGAACTGGAACGACTCGTCGCCCCGCTGACACCGGCCGACTGGGCCCGCGCGACACCGGCCCCGGGCTGGACCATCGCCCACCAGATCGGTCACCTGGCCTGGACCGACGAGATCGCCACCGTCGCGGCCGCCGACGCCGACAGATTCGCGAAACTGCTGACCGAAGCCGGGCCCCGCGCGCCGACCTTCGTCGACGAGGCCGCCGAGGAAGCCGCGACCATGCCGCCCGCCGAACTGCTCGAGCGCTGGCGCCGCGGCCGCGCCGGCCTGATCGACGCCCTGCGCGCGGTGCCCGCAGGGACCAAACTGCCCTGGTTCGGCCCGCCGATGAGCACCGCGTCGATGATCAGCGCCCGCATCATGGAGAGCTTCGCGCACGGCCAGGACGTGGCCGACGCGCTCGGCGTCGACCGTGCGCCGACCGCCCGCCTGCGCACCGTTGCCCATATCGGCGTGCGCACCAGGAATTTCGCCTACACCGTGCACGGAAAGGCCGCGCCCGCAGCCGAATTCCGCGTCGAGCTGATCGCGCCGGACGGCGGCGTCTGGTCGTGGGGGCCCGAGGACGCGGCGCAGCGGGTCACCGGGCCCGCACTGGATTTCTGCCTGCTGGTTACCCAGCGGCGGCATCGGGACGATCTCGCGCTGCGCGCGGAAGGTGCGGACGCCGCGGAATGGCTGACCATCGCACAGGCATTCGCGGGGCCGACGGGAGCGGGCCGCGCCGCAGGGCAGTTCGCCTGAGCCGCAGGGCAGTTCGCCTGAGAAGGCAGGTCGCTCGACGTGACGACCGGACCCATGGTCCGGCCGTCACTCGATCCGACCCGGCCTAGCGATTTCGGACGCCGGCGAGCGTCACACTTGGGTGCGCCGTAGTGTCGACGGCCGGACGCCGTTGGCCGGGTGTCTCGAGGTGGCAGTCGAGGGTGGCGCTCGCCGACTATCGGTGATTTACCCGTATGTCAGCTCCCAGAAACATGTTTGACGCGACCGATTCGCATCCGAGCCTCACCTTGCATCTGAACCGATTGTGATCCTGATCTCACCCCGGCGTAACAAACCGACGACCCCGTAACCTGGACAGTCGTACGGCTCGAGCGTTCAATGGCGGCGCGCACGGGTTCTTCCGTGGTTACACACGCTGCCACCTCCGGACCCCGCGCGTGCCGCGGGATGCGGGCCGCGTGCAGGGGGAGACACGACCGGAGGGAAAGGACGCATCGTGACCGCACAACGACCTCGCCAGGTCGCCAGACATGCCGCGATCGTGCTCGCCGGCGCCGCAAGCCTCAGCCTCACCGTCACCGCGGGCGCCTACATCGTGCACGAGATCGCCACCACCGAACCCGCGCCGCGCGAAATCGCCGCGCCCACCCCGCCGCTGGATTCCGGCGCCGAGATCCCGGCCAGGCCACTGCTTTCCGATACGGTGCTGACCGGCGGCAGTTTCGAGCTGCCCGTCCTGTTCGGCCGCACCGTGCCCGAACCGGTGGTCCCACCGAATCCCGCTGAGCCGCTTACCGGTTCGATCGCGGGCCCCACCACACCGCCCGGCGTGAGCGGAAAGCTCGGTCTCGGTACGACTTACGTCGGCGCGTACGTCGGCCCGGTGCGCACCAACACCATCGCGGTCACCTTCGACACCAACGTGCTGTCCGCGCTGTCGGGTTTCCTCCTGGCCGAGCCGGTGCGCCAGCAACTCGGCGTCTACGCCGATCCCGCCGGAATCACCCAGTTGCGCACCGAAATCGACGCCAACCGGGGCGAGGTGGTGCTCGCCTTCTCCGACCCGACCCTCGGCACCCACACCCTGCACGTCACCGGCGGCCCCGCACCGCAGCCCACTCCCGGCGACACCGCCCCGGACGCGGCGGACCAGCGGGCCTTCACCACGCCACCCACCGCGCAGAGCAGCGCCACCGCGGGGCACACCCTGAGCGACACCCCATCGGTCGAGCCCGCGAAGATCCCCGGGTCGGCGCCGCACAACACCATCGCCGTATAAAACGGACCCCCCCTTGCAACCCCAGACGGGACAACTGATTTCGTAGGCACATGGGTAACGCACCGGGTACGCCCGAAGCCCAGCCGGACAACGAGCCGCCGGCCCGCGGCGGCACTCCCGCGGCACCCGACGACCGGCAGAAGTCACGGAGAGGCGGGGGAGCCACGCTCGACTTCTGCGTCATCGGCGGCGGGATCGTCGGTGTCGCGACGGCGCACCGCATCCTCACCCGCCATCCCGGCGCGAGCCTGGTGCTCGTCGAGAAGGCCTCCGCGCTTGCCACCCACCAGACCGGGCACAACAGCGGCGTCATCCACTCCGGCATCTACTATCCGCCGGACAGCCTGAAGGCCGAGCTGTGCCGCCGCGGCGCCCAGTGGACCAAGGATTTCGCCGCCGCACACGACATTCCGTTCCAGGTGTGCGGAAAGCTGTTGGTGGCCACCGACGCCGCGGAGTATCGGCGGATGCTCGCGCTGCACGAGCGCTCGATCACCAACGGGGTGGACGTCGAGCTGATCGACGCGGCCGAATTGGCCCGCAGGGAACCGCATGTCGCCGGTGTCGGCGCGCTGTTCGTGCCCGCCACCGGGATCATCGATTACTCCCGCGTCACCGCCGCGCTGGCCGAGGAGGTGGTGGCCATGGGCGGGCGGCTGGCGCTCGGCGCCGAGGTCACCGCGCTGGCCGAGACCTCCGACGCGGTGACGGTCTCCGGCCCCGCAGGCTCGTGGACCACACGCACCCTGGTGGTGTGCGCCGGGCTGCAGGCCGACCGGATGGCCAGGCTCGCCGGACTGCGCACCGACCTGCGTATCGTCCCGTTCCGCGGCGAGTACTACCAATTACCCTCGGCCCGAGCCGGATTGGTGCGCACGCTGATCTATCCCATCCCGGATCCGGCACTGCCGTTCCTCGGCGTGCACCTGAGCCCGACCATCGACGGCGCGCTGACCGTCGGCCCGAACGCGGTGCTCGGCCTGGCCAGGGAGGGGTACCGCAAGGGCAGCTTCGACGCGCGCGACGCCCGCGAGGTGCTCGGCTTCCCCGGCGTGCACCGGGTCGCCCGCGCACATGTGCGGACGGGGCTGCGCGAGCTGCGCAACTCGCTGTTCAAGCGCGGATATCTGGCCGAGTGCCGCCGCTACTGCCCGGAGTTGACGATGGGTGATCTGCGACCGCGCGAAGCCGGGATCCGCGCGCAGGCCGTACTGCGGGACGGCACCCTGGTGCACGACTTCATGATCGAGCGCACGCCGCGCTCGATCCACGTCCTGAACGCGCCGTCACCCGCGGCGACCTCGGCCATGCCGATCGCGGAATATCTCGTCGACCGGCTGAAAAGTTAGCCAGCAGGCACCTTCTGGCTAATAAGCAACCGTCCGGTCGCAAATGTGGAAATCCCATTCACCAAATTACCGCTCAACTCCTCCAATAAAGAGGAGAGCTGTAGTACTTTTAGCGGCAGTCGTGGAGGGAGGGCCTATGGGCCATATCAAGTACGCGAGTGACGTCGGAGCCCCCGTCGAGGTCGCGTTCACCTACACCGACAACCACTTGTTCGTACCGGACTGGATGTTCGGCGTTGCCGACTTCGAACCGACCGGTGACCTCGACAACGGCCTCGGCGCGCGCTTCCGCACCGCGGCCAGGTTCGCGCTGTGGCATCCCACGCTGGAATGCGAGATCACCGAATACCGCCGCAACGTGGTGATCGGCTACACGTTGCGGGGGCGCTTGGCCGGAACGCTGACATTGCGTTTCGATCCGCTGGGCTATGGGCGATCCGTGCTGACATCCGAGGCGGAGTACGCTGCTCCTCGGGGACTTCTCGGCCGCGTGTTCGCCGGTGTGGTCGATGCCGCCGTGAAATCGGCGCTGCGCCGCACGGAGTCCCAATTGCGAAGGGAGATAGAGGAATTCCACGGTACCGATCTTGTCGGTCGGATTGCGTAGGGTGCCAGCCATGATCATCGTGAGCACCGACGGATCCTGCCTCCGAAATCCCGGCGGCGCTATCGGCTGGGCTTGGGTCAATCATCAGGGTTCCTCGGCCAGCGGCGGCGCCGCGTCGGGAACCAATCAGATCGCGGAACTACGCGCGGTACTCGAGGCGATCACCGCTCATCCCGGCGCCGAACCGCTGCTGATCGAGAGCGACTCGCTCTACGCGATCAAATGTGCCTCGGAGTGGATCAACGGCTGGCGCACGAACGGCTGGCGCACCTCCAGCGGTGGCGCGGTGAAGAACGTGGAACTCATCAAGCAGATCGATCGGGCCATCTCCGGCAGGCCGGGCCCGGTCCGGTTCCGTTGGGTCCGTGGACATGTCGGCAACTACTTCAACGAGCAGGCCGACGCGCTCGCGGGCGAGGCGGCGCGCAGGGCCGCCTCGACGGCGGCCGAGGAACCGAAGGCGCCGATCGCGCCTGAGGTGGTTCCGTTACCAGAAGTGCTGGCGGAGAAGACATCCCGGCCGCGGGCCACGGGGAAGACGGTCACGCAGGCGGCGCCTCAGGCATTGACACTGTTCTGAGCGCCGTGCGCGACCGTAGTGGGGCCGCCCGGAGGACCCCCGGCGGTGGTGGCTCGGACCACCGCCGGGGGCCTTTTCGGTCAGTCCAGCTCGTTTCGGACAGTCGGGCGTCAATTGCCCGGCGCGGGGGCCTGCGAGTTCGGCGCGGGCTGGGCCGGGGCCTGCTGGTTCGGTGCGGGCGCACCGGGCAGTCCGCCGAGGCCCTGATCCTTGGTCAGTGGCGAATCCAGCTTCTCGACCAGCCACTTGTCACCGTCGCGCTTCATGGTGGCGACCACGACGAAGTAGCCGCGATCCGGCACGGGCTGCGCGAAGTTGGTGCGGAACTGCGTCATGGTGACCAGCACCTTCGCCGAATCCTTGTCACCGGACTGGTAACCGCACAGCAGATCGTCGGACCACGACTTCACCTGCGCCTTGGTCATCCCGTCCTTCAGCGCCTTCGACGCGTCGCTGAACTGCGAGAGGAATTCGCCGGTCGAATCGCCCTTCACCCGATCGAAGTAGGCGTCGAGATCCTTGGAGTAGTCGTAGAGCGAGACGTCACGGCCGAACTTGCAGCCCGCCGCCAGTGCGTCGTCGCGCGCGGACAGTTCGTCGCCGCGATTCTTGGCCTGCAGGAAGAACAGCACGACCGCGGTGATCGCGCCGACCAGCAGCACACCGGCCACGAACGCCGCGATCAGCGGCGGCGTCGTATTCCCCGTGCCCTGCGCGGCACCGGACGGACGCGCGGGCTTGGCCTGCTTGGCCTGCTTCTTCTCCGCCGCGGGCTTGGCAAGGGCCACGGTATCTTCCGATGCGTCCGCCGCGGCGTCGGTCACCGCCGCGTCCTTATCGGCCACAGCGTCATCGGCCACCACATTGTCGGTGGCGTCCTCGATTTTCTCGGTGTCCTTGGTGTTTTCGGCGTCATCGGTAGACATCGATGCATACCTGCACTTTCCCGGCGCCTGGGCGCGCCGATCGGCTGAAAGGCCCGCACGGGGCGGGCCGTTCACGTTCCATCGGCGAGTATGCCCGGACCAGCGGTGTCACCGCGGGGCCGGGTCGAACTCACCGCACCGGCGGGAGGGTCCGCTCGTTCGGATCCACACCGGGTGGCATATGCGCGCCGTTGTTCGGCACATCGGGTCGGGGCGCGTTGGCCGCACCGCGAATCTCTTGTCCCGGCGGCGGGTTCTCACAGTAGTTCCATTTGGGGATGCTGCCGTCCTGCACGACCTCGGGGCGGATCCTCGGCGTGTTGTAGGTGCAGTACGGGCGCGGCCAGAGGTCGATCATCGCGTAGAACTCGTTGTCGTGCGCGGGCACGCCGAGCGCGGAAGCGCCGGCGGCGAGCGAAGGGAACAGCGCGCGCAGCGCGGGCAGCCGCAGCTGCGCGGCCTTGGTCATCGCGGTGAAGTTGACCAGCAGACCGGTGATCGGATCCGAGGTCCTGTCCAGCACCGCCCCCAGCGTCTGCAGCTGGCCGGGCGCCTGCTCCAGCACATTCTGCAATTCGGTGTTGGCCTTGTTGAACTGGTCGAACAGCGCGCCGGAGTTCCTGGTCAGCGTGCCGAGATCGGGCTGGGCGTTGGAGGTGGTGTTCGCGATGACCCGCAGGTTGGCGATCAGGTTCGTGGTCTGCGGCAGCAGCGAATCGAATCCGGCCATGGCCAGGCTGATGCCGTTGACCATGCCGCGCAGCTGATCCGGTCCACCGCTGAGCGCGGTGTCGAGCTCGTTGAGGATGACGCCGAACTTATCCGGATCGATCTGCGCGATGAGCGCGCTGGAGTTGTCGAGCACGGACCACACTGGAGTCGGCGTCTTGATCCTGTTGGGATCGAACTTGATCCGCGAGCCGTCGCCGAGGAACGGGCCCTGCTCGGTCTCCGGCCGGAAGTCGATGTACTGCTCCCCGACGCCGGACAGCGCCTGCACCGAGATGGCGGTGTCGGCCGGGATCCGGAACTTGCTCTCGATCTCGGCCGTCGCGGCGATCGCCTGCCCGCGATCGGTCAGCTTGATACCGGTCACCTTGCCGACCCGGTACCCGCGCAGGGTCACGTCGTTGCCCGGCTGCAGTCCGCCGGAGCGGTCCAGATCCACCGTGACGGTGTAGGTGGACTTCAGCGGGTTGACCCGCATGACGCTCACCATCAGGTAGCTCGCGCCTGCGATCAGGACGAGCACCAGCCCGATACCCGAGAGGACCAGCTTATTGCCGAGGAGCTTCATCGGTGACCCCCCTGTACTCTGCTCTGCACGACCTGCAGCACTTGGATCATGGTGCCCGCGAAGTCGCTGAGATCCGACAGATCCTGCATGCGGCCGTGCTGCGGATCGGACAGCGCGCTCAGATCCAGGTTGGTCAGGGTGGCGTAGACCGCGAAGCCGCTGCCGCGGAAGGTCGCGTCGACCTTCGGCCGGATGGTGTGCAGCCGGTCGAGCAGCACGCCGAAACCGTCACCGGTGCGCGCCACCGCGTCCATCAGCTGACGGGTGTTGTCCAGCAGCGAGGCCAGCTGATCGCCCGAGGTGTTCGCGTAGTCCCCGAGTGCGGCGCTTGCGGTGGACACCTTGGTCAGCAGATCGCCGATGGCCCTGTTGTTCTCGGCCACCGCGCCGATCATCTGCGGCAGCGTGTCGGCGACCTGACCGAGCTGGTTGCGCCTGGTCTCGATGGTGTCGGCCAGCGCGCCGAACTGCGCGAGCACGCTGTCGACCTTGGTGGTGTTGGCGTTCAAACTGCCGACCACACCGGTCATCTCGGTGATCAGGTGGGCGAGCTGCCCACCACGGCCGCCGACGATGGAGTCCATCTCGGAGGTAAGCTTGCTGAGCGCCGCGACACCGCCGCCGTTGAACAGCAACGAGACCGAGATCAGCAGCTCCTCGACGCTCGCGCCCGCCGAGGTGTTCTCCAGCTTGTCGCCGTCGCGCAGCATCGCCGTGCCCGGCTCCGTCTTCGGCTTGGATACCGCGACGAAGACGTCGCCGAGCGGGGTGGCCTGACGCAGTTCGGCGCTGCTGCCCTTCGGCAGCTCGATGTCCTTGCTGATCGTCAGATCGACGACGGCCTTGAAATTCTTGGTCTTGATGTGGGAGACCACACCGACATCCGAGCCGCCGATCTTCACCTTCGCCTGGTCGGGCAGGTTCAGCGCGTTGTCGAATTCCGCTTGGACGGTGTAGGTCTCACCGGACATGCCCGGTTTGGGCAGCGGCAGCTTCTCCACGGTGACGCCGCACCCCGCGGTGATGGCGACCCCGGCGACGGCGGCCACCGCGATGAGCGCGGTCCGTGCCTTGCGAATCTTGTGATGGATCATTTCGTCAGCCCCAACAGTGCCGCGGTGAGCCCCAAGTCCGGCCCGAAATCCTGTACCTTGCCGGTCCGGCAACCGTCCGACTTCATCTGGATCCGCTCGCAGAACAGGCTGACGATCTCGCCGGACAGGAATGTTCCGGCCAGCAAGTGCAGGCGGACATAGCCCTTTTCGCGATTGACCATCCCGTCGAGGTTCTGGAACAGCAGCGGCGCCACATCGACGACCTCGGTGATGCCGTAGGCGTTCGCGCGCAGCTGGGCGGTCACATTGGTGAGCCCGGTGAGCGCGCCGTTCAGCTCGTTCTGGTACTGCCCGAACGCACCGCTGGTGTTCGCGAGGAAGCCGTTGATCTGGTCGAGGGTCGCCTGCAGGCCGGGGGACTGTTCGGCGAGCAGCCCGGTCAGCTGCGTCATCCGGTTGCTGAAATCCCGCACCGATTGGTCGTTTTCGGCCAGCATGGTGGTCAGCTCGTTGAGCTTGACGATGATGTTGGACACCGCGTCCTTGTTGTCCACCCCGACCTTCAGCGCGCCGGACAGCGCGTTCAGGGTGTCACGCATCTTCTCGCCCTGGCCGTTGACCATCGGGTAGAGCACCCGGCCCGAGAGCACGCCGACCCCCTCCTGGCCCGGCTGCGGTTTCAGCGCGGCGGAGAACTGGTCGATGGTCTTGATCATCGTGTCCAGCTCGACCGGTGTCTTGGTCTTCGCCTTCGGCAGGTGCGCGCCGTCGGACAGTGTGGCGCCGCTGGTGTAGACCGGGGTGAGCTCGATGTGCCGATCGGTCACGACGGACGGCGAAATGATCGCGGCCATCGCGTCTTTCGGGATCTTCACGTCCTTGTCGATGGACAGGTGCACCTCGACGAGGGTGCCCTTCGGCACGATCTTCTCGATCTTGCCGACGTCGAGCCCGAGCACGGTGACCGTGTTGCCCTCGTAGATGCCCGCGATGTTCTCGAAGTCCGCGGTGATCCGGATGGTGTTGCCGAGCGCGTCGTTCACCGAGGCAGGCACCAACGAGCAGCTGCCGAGCGCCAGCGCCGCGGCGCTGATCACCATCATCTTCGCGGCGTTCTTGACCGCCGAGGTCGTGCGTCTCATCGCGGCTGGCACCCTTCGATCACGTTGGCGAAGCACAACCAGTTGTCCGGGAACCCCCACGGCGCCGCCACATCACCGTACGGACCGTTGCCGCCCCAGGAGTTCGCCATATAGCGCACGGTCGGCGGCATGATCGACAGCAGCCGATCGAGGTTGTCCTTGTTCTTCTGCAGGCCCTCGGCCATGGTGTTCAGCTGGACGATGGTGGGGCCGAACTGATTGTCGTTCTGCGCGCCGATCTGCTGCAGCTGCCTGGTCAGGGTGGCGATGTTGTCCAGCAGCTGGCGCAGCAGGCTCTGCCGCTCCATCACCCGGTTGGCGATGGCCTCGCCCTGGGTGATCACCAGCAGCACGCTGTTGCGGTTGTCGCCGAGGATCTTGGTGACCCGGTCCATATCCTTGAGCAGGCTGTCCATCTCGGTCTTGCGGGCATCCATCACCTTGGCCAGCGCGCCGACGCTGTCGAGCGCCTGCGCCATCAGTGCGGGCGAATCGCCCATCTGGGTGTTGATCATGTCGAGCGACTGGGCCAGCTTCTTGGTGTCGAGCGCCTCGAACTTCGGCGTGCCCTCCTGCACCACATCGGCCAGGTTGTACGGAACCACGGTGTTGGACAGCGGGATTCGCGCGCCCTTCAGTCCGGAACCGTCGCCGGGCTCCAGATCGACGTAGCGGGCGCCGAGCAGCGTGGCCATCTTGATCGCGGCCTTCGCGTCCGGGCCGAACTTCACGCCCTTGTCGACATTGAGGGTGAGCAGCACATGTGAGCCCTCGATCTTCGCGCCCGACACCCGGCCCTTGGCCACGCCGGCGACGTTGACCCTGTCGCCGACCTTGATGCCCGCGGCCTGGACGAACTCCGCTTCGATGGACTGCTCGCCGACGCCGATCAGCTTGTAGGCGCTGGAGATCAGCAGCAGCACCACGACGAGCACACCGCCGAGGATGCCGAGCCAGAAGTGCCGGTTGCTGTTGAACCTGTTCTTCATGTTCGCGATCATGGGCGGCACACCGCCGAATTCGAAGTGCCGCCGATCTGGGAGATCAGGCCGCGCGGGAACAGGACCCCGTAGAGCGAGATATCCAAGCCGCAGAGGTAGGCGTTGGCGTAGGCGCCCTCCGAGGTGTGCCTGCCGCCGACGGCCACGATCGCGGGCAGGTCGATGGCCGCCTGATCCAGTTTGGCGCCGTTGGCGAGCAACAGGGTCAGCGCGGCGCTCGTCGAGTTCTGCGCGCTCTGCAGTTTCGGCTGGATCAGGCCGACCATGTCGACCAGCGAGCCGGTCGCGGCGGCGATCTGCACGGTGGACTGCTGCAGGGACTGCCCCTGCTCGTACAACCCGCCGATCAGTGCCCGGGTCTGGGTCACCAGGGTCTCCAATTCATCACCTCGTCGAGCCAATCCGCCCATCACGCCGCTGAGGTTGGTGATCACATCGCTGAGAATCGCGTCCCTGCGATGGAAGTCGGTGGCCAGTGTCGCGGCCTGGGTGATGAACGCGCTCAACGAAACGCCGTCACCCTGCAGTGCCTGGATGAAGGTCTCCGAGAGCCGGTTCACCTGCTCCGGCTGCAACACCTGGAACAGCGGCTGAAAACCGTTGAGCAGCGCCGAGACATCGAAGGAGGGCTCGGTGCGCTCCAGCGGGATCGAGGCGTTGTTCTTCAGCGGCAGTGGGCCGGGGGCCTTGCCCGGCGCCAGCGCGAGATAGCGCTGGCCGATCAGGTTCTGGTAGCGGACAAGGGCTTTGGTGTCGTCGTAGACCTGCTGGTCACGCTGCACCACGAAGGTCACCTTGGCGACCGTCTTCTGCAATTTGGCGTCGCGCCCGCCGAGTTCGATCTTCTCGACCTTGCCGACGCGCACACCGGCCATCCGGACATCGTCGCCCTCGTGCAGCCCGAGCACGTCGGTGAAGATGGCCGAGTACCTGTTGGTATCGCCGACCACCACGCGCGCCAGCGTGTTCCAGACCAGCACGGTGACCAGGATCGACACCACCGCGAAGAGGCCGAAGCCGATCAGAGGTTTGCGAATGCTCATCGGCCGGTACCGTTTCCGGACACCTGCATGGTCCCCCCCTTCAAAATCGAACTCAGCAGCAAGTATTCGGCGACGGTCGGCTTACGGCCGAGCAGCTGGGTGATCGCCGCCTCGCCCTGGTAGGCGATCGGGCCTGCCTGCGGAGCCGCCGCGGGCGCGGGAGCCGGCGGCTGGAGGATGCCGGGCAGATTCGGGAACAGCCCCTCGAGCGGGGTACCCGCGAACGGCTTCGGCGCGCCTGGCTGACCGGGAACCGGCGTACCGATGTTGGGGCGAAGGCCGCCGTCGGTGAGGCCGGGAATCAGCGGCAGACCGGGCACCGGCACGGCGGGTGGCAGCCCGGCCGCCGATTCGAGCGCGCGCGGGCGCAGCTGCTCCGGCAGCGGCGGCAGCTCGTTCACCGCGGGCGCGGTCGCACAACTCGGCCCGGCGAGGTTGCCGTAGCGCGGGCAGTCGGCGACGGTGTACGGCTTGTACGGCGTCAGCGTGAGACCCGCGTTCCACACCTGCTGCTGTTGCGAGCCCCAGGTGAAGGTGGTGTCGAGCTTGCGGACCGACTCGCTGAGGTTGAGCAGCGCCTCGGTGATCGCGTTCGGATCCGCGGTGAGCGCGCCGAACATGTCCGAGGTGCCCGCGGTGATGTCCTTGCCCACGTTGGGGTTACGCGCGAACAGCGCGTTCACCGTGTCCACCGTCGTACCCGTCCCGGTGATCAGCGCGACAAGCTCGTTGCGCCGCTCCGCGATGGTGCGCGCCGTCTGCACCGAGGTGCCGAGCGAATCGAGCAGTTCCGGCGCCGACTGGTTGAGCGCGTGGAACGAGGTGGACAGATCCGTCAGCAGCACACCGAGATCCGGAATCGAATCATCGACGGACTGCAACCAGCGATCGAACCGTTCGACGGTGGAGCCCGGCATCCGGCCGCTGCCGTCCAATGCCTGCGACAGCGTGCCGAGCACGTTGCCGAACTTCACCGGGTCGATCTTGCCGAGGATGTTGCGCACCGTGGTGAGCGTGTCCTGCAGCGCGATGGTGCCCTGGCTGCGGTCCTCCTCGATGGTCGAGCCCTCGTGCAGGTAGGTGTCGGCGGGCCCGTTGAAGACCAGCTCGACCGAGGTGACCGCGAACAGGTTGCTCGGTACGACGCGGGCGGTGACAGTGGCCGGGACGCCGCCGGCGAAGTCCGGCTTCATCTCGATCTGCACCTTCTGCAGTTCGCCCTTGGCCGCGACGTCGACCGCCTTGACCTCGCCGACGAGCACGCCGCGGAACTTGACGTCCGCCTTCTCCGGCAGACCGTCACCGGTGGTGGTCAGGTTGGCGACCACGTTCACCTTCGACACGAACTTGCCCTGATAACGCATGTACAGGAAGGTCAGCACCACCGCGAAGACCACGAGTCCGGCCACGCCCGCGAGAAGCAACTGCCGCATGGTGGGCCCGCGCCCACTGGGATCGATGATCATGTAGCCCTACCCCGAAATCCGGATCCCGGCGGTGACGCCCCAGATAGCCAATGTCATGAACAGATTCGCGAAAACCACCGCGATGATGCAGTTCTTGATCGCGCGGCCGGCCGCGACGCCGACGCCCTCCGGGCCGCCCGAGGCGAAGAACCCGTAGTAGCACTGGATGAACGTGGTGATCGCGACGAACAGGATCACCTTGAACAAGGAGTAGATCACGTCCGTCGGCACCAGGAATTGGTAGAAGTAGTGCTGGTAGGTACCGCTCGCGGTGCCGCCGAGCAGCTGCACGGTCAGCGCGCAGGAGATGTAGGCCATGGCCAGGCCGAGGCAGTAGAGCGGGATGATGGCGACCATCGCCGCGAAGATCCTGGTGCTGATCAGGTAGGGCAGCGGCCGGATCGCGATGGATTCCAGCGCGTCGATCTCCTCCGAGATCCGCATCGCGCCGAGCTGCGCGGTGAACCGGCAGCCCGCCTGTGCGGCGAACGCGACGGTGGCCAGCAGCGGTCCGATCTCGCGGGTGGTGGCGAACGCCGAGATGGCGCCGGTGATCGGGCTCAGACCGAGCAGGTTCAGCGAGTTGTACCCCTGGATGCCGACGGTCATACCGCCGAAGGCGGACAGGATCAGGACGACGCCGATGGTGCCGCCGCCGACGACCAGATTGCCGTTGCCCCAGCTGACATCGGACAGCAGCCGCCACACTTCCTTCGGATAGTGCTTGAGCGCCAACGGGATCGAACCGAGCGAGCGCAGCAGGAAGAACACCTGGTGGCCGAGGCGGGCGAGCCAGTCGACCGGCGCCTGGGCGGAGCGCTTGAGCGTATGTAACGGCCGCAGCAGCGGGGGTACGTAAGTTGAGGACACCGGCTCAGACCACCTGTGACGGGAACAGTGCGTTGTAGATCTGGGTGATGATCACGTTCACTCCGAACAACATGATCGCGGAGCTGACCACCGCGGAGTTGACCGCGTTGGCGACACCGCCGGGGCCGCCCTTGGCGTTGAGGCCGGTATCGCAGGCGATGATCGCCGCGAGCAGGCCGAAGATGAGCGATTTGATCAGTGCCGCAAGCAGATCGCGGGTGACCGCGAACGAGGAGAAAGTGGCGATATAGGAGCCCGGGGTGCCGTTCTGGGCGAAGATGTTGAAGATGTAGCCGGTCAGGAAGCCGACGAAAACAACGAAGCCGCAGAGCAATACGGAGACGATCATGGCGGCGCCGAGCCGGGGGGCGACGAGGCGGCGCAGCGGGTCGACGCCCATCACCTTCATCGCGTCGATCTCCTCGCGGATGGTGCGCGAGCCGAGATCGGCGCAGACCGCCGAACCGACGGCGCCCGCCACCATCAGTGAGGTGACCAGCGGGGCGCCCTGCTGAATGATGCCGAGGCCGTTGGCCGCACCGATGAACGAGGTGGCGCCGACCTGGCCCGCCACCGAGCCGACCTGGATGGAGACGATGACGCCGATCGGGATGGCGACCAGCAGGGTCGGGGCGGCGGAGACGCTGGACATGAAGGCGCACTGCCGGATGAACTCACGGAACGGGAAGCGCCGCCGGAAGATTGCCACGAACAGCTCCGCGACCGCGGCGATGCCCATGGTGATCTGCCTGCCGAAGGTTTCGACCGAGGCCTTCGGATGATCTTCCCAGTAAGCCTTCGTCCAATCGACCGCATCACTGATCCGTGACCCTGAAGGTGGACTCTCGGTCGACTGCACTGGCTAACCCCTCTCGACGCCGGTTGCCCGCCCCGACGACTTGTTTGCTTGACGCACCTTACTACGTAGTAAGCCAGAACACACCACCTCGCTGTGATTGCGGTCATAGATGGCCGTCACTGTTGGGAAATAGCTATGCGGTGTGTCGACAACTTTGTTGCGCAGCCCAACTGACCTGCGCTTCTTCTGGAACAAGTTACAGTAGACCTGGTCGTTTGTCCGGCCGGTCAACGACATGAACGCGAATTACTCGGAATGAATTCATCAAAATTAAGCCGAATTTCGAAACGCGTCACACCGCCATACATCCAGCACTGAAACATCGGGTTACCAAGCGCCGATGAGAATTCTGATAGCAAATCGCTATTGCGCGCAGGTATGAGACGACGCCCCGAAAACGTCCAAAATGTGTGAGATCGACCCGGGCTGGACACCCCAGCAGTACGTGACGCGCCCGGGGCCGAATACTGACACGATGGGTGCGACAGATTGATATCGTGCGGGCTTCCGACGTCTGGAGGGACATGTTCAGCAAACTCGCCAAGGCGGCCAACGCCGTCTTCGCCGTCGCGCTCGGTGCGGCGCTGCTCGGGACGGGCGCCGGGAGCGCGCAGGCCGCGGACGGGGCGGTCATCGGCGGGGGCTCGGGGATCATCATCGACGAACAGTTCGAATGTACGGTCACCACGGTCGGTTTCGACGGCGGCGGCCGTCTGGTCGGCCTGACCGCTGGACACTGCGGCGACCCTGGCGCGAAGGTGTACGCCGAGGCCGCGCGCGGCGCGGGCCAGATCGGCCGGTTCGTCTACTCCAACCACGATCTGGACTACGCGATCATCGAGTTCGATCCGGGCAAGGTCATCCCGGTGAACCGGATCGGCAACGTCACCATCACCGGCATCGGCGGCCCGGCCCAGTTCCCGATGATCGTCTGCAAGGAAGGCCGCACCACCGGCAACACCTGTGGCCTGGCCTGGGGCGACGTATTCCAGACGAATGTCGAGACCTGGTCCCAGATGTGCGTCGTCGAGGGCGATTCCGGCGCACCGGTGGTCGTCGGCACGACGCTGGTCGGCATGGTGAACGCCTACCTGGCGCTGGCCTGCTTCGGCCCCGAGGTCGGCACCACCATGAGCGCGATCATGGGCGATATCAACGCGCGCGGCAGCGTGGGCGCGGGCTTCCGGCCCATCTGATCCACACAGACTCCAGACGGTCGAACGAAGAGAGCGGGCAGCGCGCCCGCTCTCTTTCTGTTTATTCGCCCGGTTCTTCACCCGGCCGGAGTGTCTTGGCCGGGGCGAGCGCGGGACCGCTCGCCGCGGCGCACTGCGGCAGGCAATCGACGTTGTCCATATCCGGCACGTGCCGCGGCGGACGCAGCAGCACCGCCGCGAGCAGCGCGCCGGCCAGCAGCAGCCCCACGCAGATCCACATGGCGACACCGAAACCGCGGTCGAATTCGACCGGGTCGGTGAGTGATCCGGAGATGCCGGCCAGTCCGGGCAGCGCGGCGACGGCGAGCAGCTGGGCGGTGCGGGCCACCGCGTTGTTCACCCCGGACGCGATCCCCGCCTCGCTCGACGGCACCGCGCCGAGCACCGCACCGGTGAGCGGTGCGACCAGCGCCGAGAGCCCGAGGCCGAAGACGACGATGCCGGGCAGCACATCGGTGAAGTAGTTGGTGTCGGCGCTGATTCGCAGCAGCAGGACCAGGCCCGCCGCCGCGAGCACCGGACCGAGTGCCATCGGAATGCGCGGGCCGTGCACCTGTGCCCAGCGGCCCGCGGGCGCCGAGAGCACCAGCATCAACAGCGTGACCGGGATGGTGGCCACCCCGGACCGCAGCGGTGAATAGCCCGCCACCAGTTGCAGTTCCAGGATCAGCAGGAAGAACACACCGCCGAGCGCGGCGTAGACGGCGAGGGTGACCAGGTTCGCCGCGGTGAACACCCGCGAGCGGAACAGCGCGGGCGGCACCAGCGGATGATCGCTGCGCCGCTCGATCACCACGAATACCGCGAGCAGCAGCACACCGGCGAGCACGAGCAGCGGCATCTCGTCGATCAGGCCGAAGGTCAGCGCGCCGAGCGCGACCGCGACCACGAACGCGCCCGGAATGTCGAGGCGTGCCGAGGCATTCGGGTCGTGACTCTCCGGAACATGGCGCAGCGCGACGAGCACGACGATCACGGCGAGCGGAACATTGATGAAGAAGATCGACCGCCAGCCCGCCAGCTCGATCAGCCAGCCGCCGAGGAACGGCCCGATCGCACCCGCCACGCCGCCGAATCCGGACCACAGGCCGATCGCGGAACCCTGATCCCTGGCATCGATCGACGAGGAGATCAGTGCCAGGCTGCCCGGGGTCAGCATCGCACCGGCCACGCCTTGCAGAACGCGGGCGAGCACCAGCATCTCGATATTCACCGCGGCACCGCACAGCACCGAGGCGATCGCGAAACCGATGGTGCCCCAAACGAATACCTTGCGCCTGCCGAGTTTGTCGCCGAGCGAACCGCCGAGCAGGATGAACGAGGCGAGCGTGAGGGTGTAGCCGTTCAGCGTCCACTGCAGCCCCGCGACGTCGGTGTGCAAGTCCGACCCGATCCGCGGCAGGGCGATATTGACGACGGTGGCATCCAGCATCGCCACCGACGAGCCGAGAATCGTCGCGAGCAGAATCCATCGGCCGGTCGCCGACCGCAGCCTTGGCAACTCCGCACTGGTCACCTGACTCAACATACGGAGCGGACGGTCCCGATGTAAGGAGCGACATCCGGCGGGGCGCGGTGGTTCAGATGTCCTTCACGCAGACGACGAACCGGCGTTCCTTCTTGACGAAACCGCGGTTGCCCACGGCGCAGGAGTTCACGTCGGTGGTGTTCTGGGCGATCTTGACCATCCGGACGCCGTCCTTGGCCTTGCTCCCGGTGCAATCGATGCGCTTGGCGATATCGCCGCCGACATCCATGCAGCCGTCGACGACCCAGTCGATATCGAGGCAGAACGCGCCCTGTTCGACGCCGTTGATGGTCTCCACGTAGTAGGAGTCGCTGTCGGCCGCGCATTGCGAGCTGCGCTGGGTCTTGCCGATCACCTTGTAGTTGGCGGTGCGGCTGCCGCACGGCGCCTTGGCGATGGTGGCATCCTCGACGCTGCCGCCGAGGGTGACGCAGTCACCGATATTGGCCTCGAAGTCGGTATTGCCGCCACGATCGGCCGCGGTCGGCGTCGGGCCCGCGCTCGGGTTCGGCCTGCCCGTGGTCGGGCGAGCGGTCGAACTCGGTTTGCCGGACGTGGTTTTCGGGGTGTTCGTGGCGGAGACCGCGTCGATGGTGCCGTTGGCGGGCAGTGCCCGGCCGCTGATGGTCTGCCCACAGGCAGTGAGCGCGACCGCCGCGAGCACGGCGACCCCGGCCATCGCGAGGCGACCCCAGTTCAGTTGACCAGTCACGCACAGTCCTCCCGAGCTGCGACGCCGAAATAACACGCAATGCTTACACCATGGCCGGCGGACCGTCGAGTCGAGCACACGCCGCACCGCATGGTGACGTGAGCTACCGCCGCGGGGCCGGTTGCTCCCGCTGTGCTGTTACCCACTTTCACATCTTTGAATCGCGGCGCCGCCGCCGACCGCAACACCGCCAAAGTCATTGCGCCCCTAACTGTCGCGCCCGCTCCGGCCGGCGCGTCGGCGACCACCGCGCCGGAATCCTCGAATCACTTCGCGGACAACCAACCTGGGTAATGTGGGAAGTCCAGGTGTGAAAGGAGTTGTCGGGTGAGGTTGATCAGCGCAGTTCTGTGCTCGGCCGTCGCGGTCGGCGCATACCTCGCGCTCCCTGCGGTCGCCTCGGCAACAGATGTGCACTGCTCCTCCGACAACGGCGCCGACATCACCATCATCGACGGGCGCACCGCATGCCGCGCCGCCAGCGATGCGATCGGCCGGGCCCGCGCCGCGGGCTACGACGGGGTCGGCTACGCCAGCGCGACCCTCGGCGCCTATGCCCTCGGCGTCGGCATCTCGGGCGGGGTCGGCGCGAGCGACGGCGAGGGCGGCACCCCGATCGCCATCGGCATCGGCCCGGATGCCGTTGCCATCTCCTCGATTTCGAGCACCGGCCACTCCCGCAGCGACCAGCTCACCGCGACGAGCGGCCACGAACCCGACGTGCGCCACCACGTCGGCATCGGGGCGAACTTCGCCGTGACCATCGCGCTCGACGGCTCGCGCGCGCTGGTGTCCTCCGCCGAAGCCACGGTGACCTGCCTGGGCGCGGGCGCCGTCGCCTGGGACGCGGGCACCGGAAAAGCCTGCCTGGCCACTCCGTTCGGTACCTGGCAAACCGCCTGAACGGCGTTACCCTGGTAGCCATGGTCGCGGCCTTCCAGCCACCGGGCACACCAGGCGGTCCGCGCGCCGCACTGCCCGCACCACGGGAAATGCTGGTCGACCCCCGGTTCATCCGGCTGGCCGACCACTTCTTCGGCATGTTCACCCAGCCCAGTCGCGGCGGCGGCGCACTCGCCGTCTACCTGGACGGCAAGCCCGTCGTCGACATCTGGGCGGGCTGGGCGGCCAAGGACCGCCGCTGGAACGGCGCCAACGTCGCGCTCACCTTCTCCACCGGCAAGGGCGTCGCCTCCACGGTGGTGCACCGGCTGGCCGAACGCGGGCTGATCGACTACGAGGCGCCGGTCGCCGCGTACTGGCCGGAATTCGCCGCGCACGGCAAGGGCGACATCACCGTGCGCGATGTGCTCTCGCACCGGGCCGGGCTGCACCGGGTGCGCGGTCTGGTGCCCGGCCGCGAGGGCATCCTCGATTACGACGCCGTGGTGCGCGCGCTCGCCGACAGCCCGCCCGACCCACGGCGCATCCGCACCTCCGGCTATCACGCGATCACCTTCGGCTGGCTGGTCGCCGAGATCGTGCAGCGGGTGACCGGCGATTCGTTCACCGAGGTGCTGCGCAGGGAGATCGCGGTACCGCTCGGGACGGACGAATTCTGGTTCCGCGTCCCCGAATCCGAGCGCCGCAGGATCGCCAAGATCTTCCCGCACCTGAGTCCGCCCGGAATCCGCTGGAACACGGCCTCTTCGGTGCTGTCCTGGGTGCGCCCGAGCCGTGGGCTGGCCGAGGCGGGGATGCCGGAGAGTTTCGACGAGCTGGTCCGCGATCCGCGCGTGCACGATGCGGTGATGCCCGGCTGGAACGGAGTGTTCTCCGCGCGGGCGCTGGCACGGATGTACGGCGCGATGGCCAACGGCGGGCAGATCGATGACCTGCGATTCCTGCAGCCCGAGACGATCGCCGAGATCAGCAAGACCCAGCCCGCCGCCGGACTGGACTACGTGCTCGGACTGCCGCTGCGCTTCACCCTCGGCTACCACCGCCCGGTGCTGATGTCGAAGGTGCAGCCGCGAAAGGCGTTCGGGCACTACGGCATCGGCGGTTCCGGCGCGTACGCCGATCCCCAGCTCGGCATGTCCGTCGCCTTCGTCACCAATCGGCTCGGCAACGCCGCCACCGCGCTGGGCGACGCCAGACTCGCCCGACTTGCGGCCATGGCGCAGACCACCGTCCGCAAACTGAAGCCGACCGCGACACCCGCCGAACTATGAACCGCCACGGAAAGACCACCGCGAGGACAACGGGGATCGCGGGATTCAGCGTGTCCACACCCTTTGCCTGAACTGCACATCCAATACAGGGGGTGTGCAGTATCGATAAGGGTGTGGAGTGCCGGGAGCGGTGCGGCGAGTCGAACCGTGGTATCGGCAACGTCGTAGGTATCTATATGGGCGTGCGGACACAGGGGCGGGGCGAGGATGCGCACTCGGTGCTGCGGCAGCCAAGGCTCGTCCCACTGCACGCGCTGGCGGCGGGTGTCGATTTCGAGCGATACTTCCGGTGGCGGCGGGCGCGCGAGGGTGATCCGTTCGTCGTGCGGTTTCCCGGATTCGGGTCGGGATTGTTCACCGGAACGCCGGAGGGGGCGCGCGAGATGTTCCGCGCGCCGGTCGAATCGCTCGAACCGCCGCGGCCCAATCCGGTCGAACCGCTGGTCGGCGACGCGTCGCTGATCCTGACCTCGGGCCAGCGGCACCGGCGCGATCGGGCCCTGCTCGCACCCGCATTCCACGGTGCGCGAATCCGGGAGTACGCCCAGCTGATTCGCGAATCGACCGTGCACGAAATGTCCGGTGGCAGTAACGGATCGGCCTGGACGCCGGGCACCAGGATCGATGCGCGGGCCGCGGCGCGGGCGATCACGCTGCGGGTGATCCTCGAGGCGGTGTTCGGGGTGGACAGCCGCGAGCGCCGCGCCGAGTACACCGCAGTGGTCGCCGAATTCCTCGACGCGTACACCGGGCCGTTGATGCTGGTGCCGACGCTGCGGCGCGGGCTGTTCGACCGGCTGCCGTGGGATCGCTTCGTGCGGGCGCGCGACCGGCTGGACGCCCTCATCCTCGCCGATATCGCCAGGCGCACAACGCATTCCGAGCCGAGGACCGGCGATATTCTCGGCCTGCTGCTGACCGCCCGGTACGAGGACGGCGGCACGATGCCGGAATCCGATCTGTGCGATCAGCTGCGCACACTGCTCGTCGCCGGGCACGAGACCACCGCGACGAGCCTCGTCTGGGCGCTGTTCCATCTGCACCGCGAACCGGAGTCGCTTGCCGCGCTGCGGGCGGAACTGCGCACCGCCGGGTCCACCGCCACCGCCGCCGAGCTGGCGCGGCTGCCCTATCTGGACGCGGTCTGCCAGGAGACGCTGCGCCTGCACCCCACGGTGCCGATCGTGGTGCGCAGGTTGACCGAGCCGTTCACCTTTCGCGGCATCGAGCTGGCGGCGGGCGACACCATCGGCCTGGCGGTGCCGCTGCTGCACTCCGCGCCGCAGACCTGGACACACCCGCAGCGCTTCCAGCCGGACCGATTCGCCGACCGCCGGTATACGCCGTTCGAGTACGCGCCGTTCGGCGGCGGGCACCGGCGCTGCGTCGGGGCCGGGCTGGCGGACTACGAACTGCGCATCGCACTCGCGACCATACTGAGCCTGGTCCAGCTTCGGCTGACACCGCGTTTCGCGCGCGGACGCGCGCCGCTTTCGGTGCCGCACAACATCGCTACCGGGCCGCGCAGGGCGATCACCTTCGAAGTGGCGTGAGCACCGCGGAGTGATTTACATCACTATGCCGTTTGGCCACAGCGGAATCGGCAACCGCCCGCACCGCACGGCACATCATCGGACACGCCGACGTGACCGGCAACTTTCACGAAAACCGAAGGCCGCCAATGCGTTATGTGGCGTGGCACACACCGAACGGTCGGGTCGAATCAGTGGCGAATGCGGCTGGCCTCGGCCCGCTTCCGGACGGTAGGAATGAGCGAAGGGTCGGGCGTCACAAAGGATTATGAATCTCGCTCGTCCGCGCGCGCGTGGGCGAGAGATGGAAATGGACGAATACCTATGCATGCCGCTATGAGCAACAGATCGCAGTCGAGTTCCACCACGGAAAGGCGGCTATCGCGCCGCATTCGGCAAGGCGTTCTGTTGTCGGCGGCAGTCGCGGCAGCGGGCGCGCTGCTCGTCGCGCCCGCTCAGGCCGAGCCGGGCTTGCCCGGCGCGCTCGGCACGGGTTCGTCGAACGGGGCAACCAACCCCGGCCCGCAGAAGCCGAACTTCGCACCCCCCTCGATCAATATCGCCGACGGCGAGACGGTCGGGGTGGCGCAGCCGATCATCATCAACTTCAAGGAGCCGGTGACCGATCAGGCCGCCGCCGAGAAGTTCATCAAGGTGACCTCGTCCAAGGCGGCCCCCGGCCACTTCTACTGGCGCGGTGACAAGCAGGTCCGCTGGCGGCCGAACGACTACTGGCCGGACAACACCGACGTCAAGGTGGAGGCAGGCGATACCAAGACCGCCTTCCGCATCGGCGACGCGTTCGTCACCACCGCCGACGACAGCACCCACGAAATCACCATCACCCGCAACGGCGAGGTGGTGAAGACCATGCCGACCTCGATGGGCAAGACCAAGCACGAGACGCCCAACGGCACCTATTACGTGGGCGAGCAGCTGCGCAAGATGACCATGGACTCCTCGACCTATGGCGTCCCGGTCACCGATCCCGAGGGCTACAAGGTCGAGGTCGAGTACGCGACCCGCATCTCCAACAGCGGCATCTTCGTACACGCGGCCCCGTGGTCGGTTGCACAGCAGGGCGTTTCGAACGCCAGCCACGGCTGCCTCAACGTGAGCACGGAGAACGCCAAGTGGTTCTTCGAGAACGCGAAGAAGGGCGACCCGGTCGTCGTGGAGAACACCAAGGGCGGCACCCTCAGCACCTCCGACGGCTTCGGCGACTGGAACTAGTCCGCCTCTCCGCGTATTCAGGCCAGACCGGGTGCAACACCGGTCAGCGTTGGCGGCCGGCGGATGGTGCCGTGGTTCAGCTCTGGGCGTGCCCGACGAGTTACCCATGTGCTCACGAAATCAGTTGTCGCGTTCCATAGCTGAATGCGATCGACGCTTTAGTTCTTTTTGATCGCTCGGCGGTAGCGCCAAGCGTCCAGTTCGTTGACCGAAATCGCCGAACGGGACGCTTGGCTCTGCTCTACTTAGCGCGTGCCAGAAGAGTTCAGCGTGTCGGAAGCCGACGTTAACCAATCGTTTGCTCCCGTCCGTAAAGTCTCGGCGGTGCGAACCAGGCCGGAACGAGTGCTGCCCCAACCCCAAGGGCGCGGCTTGCGCAATCGGCCGTGGCAGGACTACGCGCTGTTCCTCGTGCTCGTCGTGCCGAACCTGGCGCTGCTGACGCTGTTCGTCTACCGGCCGCTGATCGACAACATCCGCCTGTCGTTCTTCGACTGGAACATCTCCGATCCGGTGGCCACCTTCATCGGCCTGGACAACTACAAGGAGTGGTGGGGGCGCGCCGACTCCTGGGACGTCGTCTCCAACACCGTGATCTTCACCGTGGCCGCGGTGGTCGGCAGCATGGTGCTCGGCCTCGCGCTCGCCATGCTGCTCGACCGTAAGCTGTTCGGCCGCAACGTGGTCCGCTCGGCGATCTTCGCGCCGTTCGTCATCTCCGGCGCCGCCATCGGCGTGGCCTTCCAGTTCATCTTCGATCCGAGCTTCGGCCTGGTCCAGGACGTGCTGCACCGCCTCGGCGTCGACAACGTGCCCGACTTCTACCAGAACCCGCACTGGGCGCTGTTCATGGTGACGGTCACCTACATCTGGAAGAACCTCGGCTACAGCTTCGTCATCTATCTGGCCGCGCTGCAAGGGGTTCGGGCCGAGCTGATGGAGGCCGCCGAGATCGACGGCGCGAGCCGCTGGACCACCTTCCGCAAAGTGCTGCTGCCGCAGCTGCGTCCGACCACGTTCTTCCTGTCGATCACCGTGCTGCTGAACTCGCTGCAGGTCTTCGACATCATCAACGTGATGACCAGGGGCGGGCCGCTCGGCACCGGCACGACGACCATGGTCTACCAGGTCTACGAAGAGTCATTCCGTAACTTCCGCGCCGGGTACGGCGCGACCGTCGCCACCATCATGTTCCTGGTGCTGCTGGTCGTCACGCTCGTGCAGGTTCGCATCATGGATCGGGGCGAGCAGTGAAACACATAGGCGTAGAAACGCTTTCCTACCGGCGGCGCAAACTGGCGGTGACCGTGCTCGGCTACGCCGCGATGCTGTGCGTGCTCGCCATCGTCGGCGTGCCGCTGTTCTGGATGTTCATCACCTCGTTCAAGGCGCGCCCCGACATCTACGTGCAGCCCGCGGTGTACTGGCCGCACAGCTGGCATCCGGAGAACTACTCCGAGGCCACGACCAAGCTGCCGTTCTTCACCTTCCTGCGCAATTCGCTGATCATCACCGGGATCATCTCGGCGGTGAAGTTCGTGCTCGGCGTGCTCAGCGCGTACGGGCTGGTGTTCCTGCGCTTCCCCGGCAAGACGGTGGTCTTCCTGGTGATCATCGCGGCGCTGATGGTGCCCAACCAGATCACGGTGATCTCCAACTACGCGCTGATCGCCCAGCTCGGCTGGCGAAACACCTTCCAGGGCATCATCGTTCCGCTGTGCGGCGTCGCCTTCGGCACCTTCCTGATGCGCAACCACTTCCTCTCGCTGCCCTCGGAGGTGATCGAGGCGGCGCGGATGGACGGCGCGAACTGGTGGCGGCTGCTCACCAGGGTGGTGCTGCCGATGTCCGGGCCGACAATGGTCGCGTTCGCGGTGGTCACGCTGGTCAACGAGTGGAACGAATACCTCTGGCCGTTCCTGATGGCCGACGATACGAAGGTCGCCACGCTGCCGGTCGGCCTCACCCTGCTGCAGAACACCGAGAACCCCAGCGTCACCAACTGGGGGCCGGTGATGGCGGGCACGCTGCTGACGATGCTGCCGATCCTCATCGTGTTCCTGCTGCTGCAACGTCACATGATCAAAGGCCTCACCTCCGGTGCGGTCAAGGGATAACAACAGGAGTAATTCGTGTCCCCATCACAATTTCCAGCAGCGGCCGGAGGTCGCTTCGCGCCGGGCCGCAGCGGAGCGCCAGCGGAGTCGAAGGCACTCGCACTGTCGCGGCGCGGGTTCCTCGGTCTGGCAGGCGCGGCCGCGGCGGGTGTCGCGCTCACCGCGTGCGCGGGCACCGGAAGCAGCTCCAAGCAGGGCGGCGACGCCAAGACCATCAACTTCTGGTCCAACCACCCCGGCACGTCCAAGGATCAGGAAACCGAACTGATCAACCGGTTCGTGGCGAAGTACCCGGACCTGAAGGTCAACCTGATCGACGCGGGCAAGAACTACGAGGAGGTGTCGCAGAAGTTCAACGCGGCGCTCTCCGGCGGTGAACTGCCCGATGTCGTTGTGCTGTCGGATGTCTGGTGGTTCAACTATGCCCTCAACGGCTCCATCGAACCGCTGGACGGGCACTTCGCCGACGCGGGCGTGAAGCTCGACGACTACGTCGACTCGCTGGCCGCCGACTACCTGTTCAACGGCAAGCACTACGCGCTGCCGTACTCCCGCTCGACGCCGCTGTTCTACTACAACAAGGACGTGTGGGCGAAAGCTGGTCTGCCCGACCGCGGTCCGAACAGCTGGCAGGAATTCGACGAGTGGGGCCCGAAGATCCAGAGCGTCGTCGGCGACGGCAAGCTCGCGCACGGCTGGGGCGACGCGAAGAACTACCTTGCCTGGACCTTCCAGGGCCCGAACTGGACCTTCGGCGGCGCGTACTCCGATCAGTGGAAGCTGAAGTTCACCGATCCCGGCACCATCGCGGCGGGCCAGTTCCTGCGCGACATGATCCACACCAAGAAGTACGCGGGCATCAAGCCGCAGATCGCCACCGATTTCGGTGCCGGCGTGATCGCCTCGACCATCGCCTCCACCGGCGACCTCAAGGGCATCAAGAAGAACGCCGAGGGCAAGCTGGAATTCGGCACCGCGTTCCTGCCGCACCCGAACGGGCCCGGCGTCACCACCGGCGGTGCGGGCCTGGCCATTCCGGCGCGCATCTCCGATGAGCGGAAGGTGAACGCGCTCAAGTTCATCGAGTTCATCACCAACGGCGCCAACACCGCGTACTTCTCGCAGCAGACCGGGTACATGCCGGTGCGCAAGTCGGCGGTGAGCGATCCGAGCGAGCAGGACTTCCTGGCGAAGAACCCGAACGCGAAGGTCGCCATCGATCAGCTGCCGCTGACCAAGTCGCAGGACTACGCGCGGGTGTTCGTACCGGGCGGCGACCAGATCATCGGCACCGGGCTGGAGCAGATCGGGCTGCAGAACACCGATCCGGCAACGGCTTTCGCCAATGTGGCCAGCCAGCTGCAGGCCATCATCGACCGGCAGATCACGCCCAAGCTGCCGAAGTAGTACCTTGCCGTTCCCGCGTGCCCCTGGTGCGCGGGAGCGGCCCCAACGATTCGAAAAAGGAGACCGGATCCGCATGGCGACTGTGCAGTTCGAGGGTGTCACGCATCTGTACCCCGGTGCGCCGACCCCCGCCGTCGACAAGCTGGAACTCGATATCGCCGACGGCGAGTTCATCGTGCTCGTCGGCCCCTCGGGCTGCGGCAAGTCGACCAGCCTGCGCATGCTCGCCGGTCTGGAATCGGTGGAGGAGGGGCGCATCCTGATCGGCGGCAAGGACGTCACCGGCCTGCCGCCGCGCGCCCGCGATGTGGCGATGGTGTTCCAGAGCTACGCGCTCTACCCGAATATGACGGTCGCGGAGAATATGGGCTTCGCGCTGCGCAACGCGGGAATGAACAAGGCAGACACCCTGGTTCGGGTGCGTGAGGCCGCCAAGATGCTGGAGCTGGAGCCGCTGCTCGACCGTAAACCGGCAAAGCTGTCCGGCGGCCAGCGCCAGCGCGTCGCCATGGGGCGCGCCATCGTGCGCCGCCCGCAGGTGTTCTGCATGGACGAGCCGCTGTCCAACCTGGACGCCAAGCTGCGGGTGAGCACCAGGTCCCAAATCGCCGGTCTGCAAAAACGTCTCGGCACCACCACCGTCTACGTCACCCACGATCAGGTCGAGGCGATGACCATGGGCGACCGCGTCGCGGTGCTGCTCGACGGCAAGCTCCAGCAGATCGCCGCGCCGCGCGAGCTCTACGACAACCCGGTCAACACCTTCGTGGCCGGTTTCATCGGCTCACCGGGCATGAACCTGCTCGAGGCCCCGGTCCGCGACGGCGAAGCGATTCTCGACGATCTGCGAATCCCGCTGCCGCGCACCGTGAAAACCAGCGATCGCATCATCGTCGGCATCCGCCCGGAATCCTGGGAGGTCGCCACCGACGAGGGTCTCACGGTCGCCGCTGAGCTGGTCGAAGAACTGGGCGCCGAATCCTTCATGTACAGCCACGGCGTGGCCGAGGAGTGGAACAGCCGCTCCGGCAAGGTGGTTGCCCGGGTGGACCGCCACTTCCGAGTGGCGCTCGGCGATCAGCTCCGGCTGCGCCCCAAGCTCGACGAGGTCTTCTTCTTCGACGCCACCACCGAATCCCGCCTGCGCTGATCGGCCGCCACGGTGAAAAACCTTGCCCGGAGCGACGTTTCCGTTCGCTCCGGGCACCGGTAGGTCCCTACCAGATCTTTACGCGCTCGGCGGGGTCCAGGTAGAGGGCGTCGCCCGGCTCGACGGCGAAGGCTTCGTGGAAGCCGTCGAGGTTCCGGACCACCGTGTTGCAGCGGAACTCCGGCGGGGAGTGGGGGTCTACAGCCAGGCGGCGGATGGCTTCTTCGGGGCGGGCCTTGGTGCGCCAGACCTGGGCCCAGCCGTAGAAGACCCGCTGCAAGCCGGTGAGACCGTCGATCTCCGGGGCTTCGGCACCGTCGAGAGAGATCTTGTAGGCCTCGAGTGCGATGGAGAGGCCGCCGAGGTCGCCGATGTTCTCGCCGATGGTGAATTCGCCGTTGACGGTGTGCTCGTCGTCGAGGTCCTTGGGCGAGAGCACGTTGTACTGCTCGATCAAAGCCTTTGTCCGCTTGCCGAATTCGGCACGGTCGTCATCGGTCCACCAGTCGACCATATTGCCGTCGCCGTCGTACTTGGCGCCCTGATCGTCGAAACCGTGGCCGATCTCGTGGCCGATCACCGCGCCGATACCGCCGTAGTTGGCGGCGTCGTCGGCGTGCATGTCGAAGAACGGCGGCTGCAGGATCGCGGCGGGGAAGACGATCTCGTTCATGCCGGGGTTGTAGTAGGCGTTGACGGTCTGCGGCGTCATGAACCATTCGGCGCGGTCGACCGGGCCGCCCAGCTTGTTCAGATCCCGATCGTGTTCCGCGGCATGGCCGTTGCGGTAGTTGCCGACCAGGTCGGCGGGATCGATCGACACGGCCGAGTAGTCGCGCCACTTGTCCGGGTAGCCGATCTTCGGGGTGAACTTCTCCAGCTTGGCCAGCGCGGCCGCGCGGGTGTCCTTGCCCATCCAGTCCAGCTGGGCGATATTGCGCCGGTAGGCCTCCTGCAGATTGGCGACCAGCTCGACCATCCGCGCCTTGGCCTCGGGTGGAAAGTGTTCGGCCACATACAGTTTGCCGACGACCTCACCGAGCAGTTCCTGCACCAGGCCGACGCCGCGCTTCCAGCGCTCCCGGTTCTCCTGCGCGCCGGTGAGCGTGCGGCCGTAGAAGTCGAAGTTCGCCTCGACCAGGTCGTCGGTGAGATACGGCGCCCTGGCCCGCAGCACCCGCGAGGCCGCCCAGGCCTGCCAGTCGGCCAGCGGCTCGCTCGCCCACGCCTGCGCGAAAGTGCGCACATAGCTGGGCTGACGCACCACGACCTCGGCGAAGAGCTCGGGCCCCGACCGGTCCAAACCCTCGGCCAGCGCCGATGTCCAAGCGGCCCAGTCGAATTCCGGATTCTCGGCGACCAGCGCGTCGAACGTGGTGAGGTTGTAGCTCAATTCGGCATCGCGACGGCGCACCACATCCCAGTGCCCGGCGGCCAGCTTCCGTTCCAGCTCGAAGATCCGCTGACCGGCCGTCGCGAGATCCGCGGGGAGCAGCGACGCGATCGACGAATCGGCGGCGGCCAGCGCGAACAGGCGGTCCAGGTACGCGATGTACTTGGTGCGGATCTCGGCGTACTCGTCCTGCCGGTAGTACGACTCGTCCGGCAGCCCGATACCGGATTGCGAGGCGTGCACCAGGTAGCGGGTGGAGTCCTTGGCGTCGGTGTCGACGTAGAAACCGAGCGCACCGCTGATCCCGGTCCGCTGTAACCTGCCGAGCAGCTCGGCGAACGCGCCGAGATCGGTGACGCTGGAGATCGCCGCGAGTTCGCCGGCGATCGGCGCGAGCCCCGCCGCGGTGACCGTGCCGGTGTCCATGAAGCTGGCGTACAGGTCACCGATCTTGCGCGCGTCGCTGCCCGGCTCGCCGGAGGCTTGCTGGATGATCGTCTGCACATCCAGCTCCGCCTGGTCGTACAGCGTGCGGAAGGCGCCGTCGACCGCGCGGTCGGCCGGTATCTCGTATTCGTCCAGCCAGGTGCCGTTGACATGCGCGAACAGGTCGTCCTGCACCCGTACGCGCTCGTCGAGGTAGGACAGGTCGATACCGGAGGGACTGGTCAGCTCGGAAGTCACGATCTCCAGTATGCCGATCCGGCGCACCGGCGGTGGTGCGTGTGCGGGCGGGTCACGGTCTGGGCGCGATCAGGAAGTTCGCGATATAGGAGCTGGTGAGTTCGGGTAGCCCTGCAACGCATGACGGATCGCGTGCTGTCACCAGCGTTGTGGTGGCGGCACGCTCACCGACCGGAGGGTACGGCCCGGGTGTCGCTGCGCTACGAGAACCTCAGGCGGGCAGGCTGATCCGGTCGAACTCGCCGTCGTGCACGCCGTCGAGGAACGCGGTCCATTCCTCGGGGGTGTAGGTCAGGGTGAGGTAGCCGTGGCGCAGAGTCGTATCGCCACTGCTGTCGGTGTGCGCGAACAGCGTGTGCGCCCCCGCGGAGACGGGCTGGGAGCGCCCGCTGCGCAAGAGGATGAGGAAGTCGGTCCATTCGCTGACGGTGACGGTGATGATGGGCTCGTCGGCGGTGCGGTTCACCGGGTTGCGGCGGTACTTGCTGTCACGGACGTGCACCGCGTCACCATCGAACCGGACCTCGACACACTGGTTGCCATTGTTTGATCGAGACGACGTGAACCAGCCGGTAGATTCCGGCCGGCTAGCGGTGGTGGCCATGCGCAGCATTTTACACGCGAGCGTTTCTCAGTATCAGGGTCAATGATTCTTCCCGCGACAAAGATTGCTCGAGCGCGCGCACATAAGCGAAGCTCAGATCGCGTACTTGTTCGGGATCTTCGACGGCGCCGCCGAACACCGCGCTCTCCGCCCACGCGAAGGTCGGTAATTGCTCGCCCTCGATATCGATGAGATGGAAACTCGAACCGCCGAGCGTCGCGCCCGCTTGCGCGCGGAACGGGATGACCCGCACCTCGACATGATCGAGTTCCTCGATCATGGTCGCCAGATGCTCCAATTGCCCGCGCAGCACCTTGGGCCCGCCGGTCTGCTGCAGCAGCGCCGCCTCGCCGATCACCGCGGTGATCTCGACCGGATCCGGCCCACGCAACCGCTCTTGACGTCGCATCCGGATGGCGACCAGCTGGTCGACCTGCACCGGGCGGATCATCACATCGGCACTGATCAACGCGCGGGCATAGTCCTCGGTCTGCAATAGTCCAGGCACCACGAGACTGTCGTAGCTGCGAATACTGTGCGCGCCGAGTTCCATACCGTAGAGCCGCTGCAGTTCCGGCCCGATCAATGCCGACGATTTCGCCCACCAGCCGCGGAGTTTGCTGGCCTCGAGCAGGGTGAGCAGTTCCGTGCGTTCCTCCGCGTCCACCTCGAGCAGTTCGAGAACGGGCCCGATGGTGTTGGTGGTGAGAACGCGTCTTCCCTTTTCCACATGGGACCAGTTGGCCGGGGTGAATCCGACGCGTTTGGCGAAGGTGGCAGAATCGAATCCGCGTTGTTCGCGTAATTCCCGCAAACGCAGCACCAGTTCCCAGCGGGCAACGGTAGGCGACACGGGTGCCATGAAATGCGATGGTACGCCGGATAACATACCGGCGCGTGACTATTGTCAACCCAGTTGCCCAGGACTAGGGTCGTTTTCGGCGGTCGATCTACCACAACATGTGATCCCGGCACCTAGGCGAGGTTCGTCATGAGTACGTCCCGCATGGAATCGAAAAGCGACACCGCGTCAGGCGCCTATGCCGCGGCTCAGGGCTACGCCACCGTCCAGGATGCGATCGCCCGCTGCCGGAGCTACCGCAAGGACCACGGACTGTACGGCGTCGTCGATCCCGCGCTCGGCCGGATCATGCTGGAGATCGGAGCGGTCGGCGCGGTGGTGATGCCCGCACCGCTCGGCGCCCGTGTGCGCGAACGACTATCGGGCGGACCGATCATCGCGCATCCGCGCTCGGACCGGTGGACCTTCCTGACCGGTCCGACCGACAACTCCTATATGGATATGACCCTGTTCGCCGATCTGTTCCGGGTATGCGCCTCGGTGGCGCTGCCCGGTAGCCGGATCGTGCTGCCATCGCCGACCGACGAGCGCGGCGGCTACCGGCTCTGGATTGCCCCGCCGCAGGCCGACTTCCGGCCCGAACTCGCCGAAGTGGTCACCGCGACGAAGGCCTGCGCCTAGGCGTACCTCCGCATTCGCTCCGGCCATGCGCGGGTCTGTGGACGGGCTCCGCCCGGCAGCGTCATCTATCGGGTCGGTTGCGGCGTCAGGGTGATGCTGTACTTGGTCTCCAGCTTGTCGCTGAAATCCCGTTCGCACTGGTCGATCTTGGCCTGGTCGTTGCCCGCCTTGTTGACACAGTCGACGAGATCCTTGGCGCCCGTATCGATGTAGATCCGCCAGATGAAGATGGCCGAGAGCACCGCGACGACCACGGCGACCATACCGAGGATCACACCGGTCAGCGCCATCCCCGATCCGCCCGCGGTGCCTGCGCGCGCCTTCCGCATCGCGATCAGCCCGAGGATGATGGCGAGCGGCCCGAACAGGAAGCCGCCGACGCAGGTGATGATGCCGAGAATGCCGAACACCAGCGCGGTGATCGCCATGCCCTTGCCCTTGGGCGACTCCTGCCAGTAGCCGGGTTGCTGTCCCGGCGGCGGGTACTGCCCCGGCGGCGGATACTGGCCCGGGGGCGGGTACTGCGACATGGATGTTCCTCTCCGTCGGTGCCGCTGACGTGGTCCGGAAAGGTTGCTCCGGGTTGTGCGTTCGCGGGGTCGCCTACTGATCGCGCGCCCTGCACAGCGATGTTAATACCGTGCCGGCTATTGCCCGCCCAATCGAGCGTGCATCTCCCACACCAATATCTCCGCGGGCTGCCGCGCGATCACCCGCTGCCCACCGGACCTGGTCAGCCGCACGGCATCGCCCTCGTACAGCGGGCCGACACCCTCCATCTCGACCTCGCCGCGTGCGACGAACAGGTGCAGATACGGCGCGTCGGGCAGATCGACCACCGCCTCGGCGCCGGGCTCGGAGATGATCATCCGCGCCGCGTGCAGCGCCGAATGGCTGCTGTTGATGGCGATCGCGGTGCGGTCGCGGTAGCGCGGCAGGCCGGAGGCCACCGTCACCAGGCCGCCGCCCGCCAGTTCGTCGTCGATCTCCAACTGCTGGTAGCCGGGGGTCAGGCCCGGCTCGTCGGGCACCACCCACATCTGCACGAAATGCACCGGATCCTCGTGCGCGGCGGTGTCGTCGAGCCGCCACGAGTCGTTCTTCTCCGAGTGCAGGATGCCGGTGCCCGCGCTCATCCGCTGGGCGAGGCCCGGATAGATGACGCCGTTGTGGCCGAGTGAATCCTGGTGCACCAGCGAACCGCCGAGCACCCAGGTGACGATCTCCATATCCCGGTGCGGATGGGTGTCGAAGCCTTGACCAGGGGACACGATGTCCTCGTTGTTCACAAGGAGCAAGCCGTGGTGGGTGTTGTCGGGATCGTAGTGCTCGCCGAACGAGAAAGAATGCTTCGAATCGAGCCAGGAGACGCGCGTTTTCATGCGGTCGCCGCCACGATGGACATCGATGTGTGGTGTCGTGAGTGTGGACATCATGGTCCTCCTCTCGGGCCCGAGCACCGATCGCCTTTCAGGGTAGGAGTACTTGCGTCGCGGTACTCCACATTCCTAGTAAATTGTCCTGCACTCGGCATTTTACGCGAGCGACCGGCGGGTGAACGGCAGGCGAGCAGTACCGACCGGTTCGTCGAATGGGCGGCGGCACAGCCGGGTAGCGCCACCGGCCGGCACCACGCACCGGCGCCGATTTCGTAACAGGAACTGCCACAACGGAACCGGAGGTGACGAGCGGATGCGACCGGAGGATCTCGCGCGCATCGAGCGCCAACTCCGCACCGAGGCACGACGCGACGGCATCTCGCACTTCGTCGTCGGCGTCGCGGTGTTCCGCGACCGCAAACTCCTGGTGGTGCGCCGGGTCCCGGACGACTATCACGGCGGCATGTACGAACTGCCAGGTGGCGGTGTGGAATCCGGGGAGACGTTCGCCGAATGCGTGGCGCGCGAACTACTGGAGGAGACCGGGCTGCGGGTGCGCTCGATCGTCGACTACCTCGGCGGCTTCGACTACGCCACCCGGACCAAGTCCAGGGTGCGCAAGTACAGCTACATCGTCGAGGTGGAGCCGGGCGAGGTCGAGCTGGCGCCGGGCGAGCACGACGCACACGCCTGGATCGACGCCGCCGCGCTCGACTCGCTGCCGATGGCTCGCGATATGCGCGAAACCGTCAGCACGCTGGTGGACCGGGTCTCCTGAGCCGGACGGCCCGGCGCGGTCAAGCCCCGGAGGCGGTAGCGCAGCGTCACCACGCAGGGGCTCCGCGCCGGGCCCCAGCCAACACAGACACGCCGCGGCCAAAACCAGTAACCTCGCGGCGTGCCTACTGGTCGCCCCGATAGCTTCACCCCCGCGGACGAGCGGCCGGTTTCCCTGCGTACCGCGCTGCGCGAAAGTCCTGGCGTCCTTCGCCTCGCCATCGTCCGCTTCGCCGGGCAGTTCGGCGACGGCATGTTCCAGGCCGCGCTGGCCGGCGCCATCCTGTTCAACCCGGAGCGCCAGACCGATCCGCTTGCCATCGCTGGCGGCTTCGCGGTGCTGCTGCTGCCGTACTCGATCATCGGCCCGTATGCCGGTGCGCTGCTCGATCGCTGGGACCGGCGGGCGGTGCTGCTGGTGGCCAATGTGCTGCGGGCGGTGCTGATCGGTGTGGTCAGCGTGGGGTTGCTGGCCGGGATCGACAACACGCCGCTGCTGTTGCTCGCCCTCGCCGTAGTCGGGATCAGCCGGTTCGTGCTTGCCGGTGTCTCCGCGGCGCTGCCACGGGTGCTGGCCCAGCAGTGGCTGGTGCCGATGAATTCGGTACTCGCCACGGTGGCCTCGGGGTGTGCCGGGGTCGGCGCGGCGATCGCGGTGGCGGTCATCCGCTCGCTCGGCGACGGCAATACCGCCTCGGCCGTCGCGGTGGCGTGCAGCGGCGTGGGATCGGTGGTCGGCGCGCTGCTCGCCGCCCACTTCCGCGCCGGTGTGTTGGGGCCCGATCCAGGTGCGGCGGTCACCGAGAGCGCGGTGCGCGCCATCGCCACCGGGTTGCGCCACGGTGCCGCGGCGGTGTGGGCGTCGGTGCACGTGACGACGGCGATGCTCGGCATCGGCACACATCGGATCGTGTTCGGGATGAACACGCTGATCATGGTGCTGGTATTGCGCAGCGCGCCGGTCCATCTGCCGTTCTTCAAGGGCGGATTCGAGGGTTTCGGCATCGCGATCGCCGCGACGGTGACCGGCATGCTGGTGGCCGCCGTGGTCGCGCCGCTGCTGATTCCGCGGTGGGGGCGGCCGCGGACGGTGGTCACCGGGTTGGTCATCGCGACCGTCGTGCAGTTGACGCTGGTGACGCCGATCGCCGTATCCGCGCCGGGTGCGGCCACCCAGCAGGCGTACTACCTGTTGCTGGTCGGCGCCTTCCTGTTCGGGCTCGCGGGGCAGACGATCAAGCTGACCGGTGACGCGACGATGCAGATCGATATCGACGATTCGCGGCGCGGACAGGTGTTCGCGTTGCAGGACACGGTCTTCAATATCGCCTTCGTACTGGCGATCGCGCTCACCGCGATGGTCATCCCCGATACCGGGCAGTCGCTGGCGGTGGTGCTCGCGGGGGCCGGAATCTATTGCGCGGGAATGGCGGCCATCGCGCTGAACAGCAGGCGCGGGCCGGCTGAGCGGTGATCAGGGCCCGGTACGCACGATCCAGGCCAGCGGTTCGCTGACGGCGTCGGCGGCGGCGCCGGTGACCTGATGCGCCCAGGTGCCGAGGCCGGTGGGGTCGGTGTAGAAGTGGTCGAGCACGCCGTCGTCGTCCAGATCAAGGGCGGCCACATCGGCGATGCCGTCACCGTCGCTGTCCCACATCGCGTCGTCGAGCAGGCCGTCACCGTCGAAGTCCAGCTGGATCGCGTCGGCGGCGCCCGACCGCGCCAGCTCGAGCTCGGCCTGGGAGACCCACCCGTGGACGATGCCGTCACCGGTGCCGAAGGCGTACTCGATATCGGTCATATCTGATTGGACGCGAGCCGCTAGGTCTCGGTTCCGGATCATTCGGATTTTTCACGCATTGTCGTCCCGCGTTCGCGCAGTCCGGTCCGGTAAGTTGATCTTCCAGCGAGCCGATTCGACAGGGAGTCAACAACTCATGGGATTTCTGCCGCAGAACCCCGGTGAGGTAGTCGACCGCACCGACGGGTCCGGGCAGGCCGCTGCGGGGCGAAACAGGTTGCCCACGCGGTGAATCCCCGAATCGGTCGCGGAAGCCGTTGTGCACCGGCGCTGTTCGGTGTGCTGCTCACCGGCCTGTTCGGCCTGCCCGCCCCGATCGCCCACGCCACCCAGCATCCATGGGCGCCGCCGCCGGTGAACAGCTGCGGCGAAACGGGATTCGATCCACTGAACCGGGCGCCGGATCCGAGCCTGCCGCCACCACCGGTGATTCAGGTGCCGCCACAAATCGATATCCCGGTGCCGGTTCCGGAGCTCACGCCGGTGCCGGTACCCGATCCGCCGCAGAACAACACCAGGATCGACGCCGAGCCACTGCCGCAGGATCCGTGTCAGAATCCGTGCCCGGATGTCCGGGACACACCGAAGCCGCAGGAACCGGCCGTCGAACCCGCACCGGCACCCACGCCGAATACCGGGTCGGCCTCGGGCTCGGCTTCCGGATCGGGGTCGGGCTCCGGTTCGGGCTCGGGATCCGGTGCGCCGATCAGGGTGCCGCGCATCGAATTCAAGCCGGAGATCGAACCCATTCCGATCCCGGTGCCCGGCGGCGAGGGCGATCCGGCGCAACCCGCACCGCCGCAGGTGGTGCACCCGGCCGAGCCGGGACCGCTCACCGCCGCGGTCGACGCGCCGCGCGTCGACGAGGTGCGCCTGGTCGGGCAGGTGACGGGGCACGGCTCGCAGAACCGCACCGATATGCGCTGGCAGGTGGACGGCACCGACCTCGGGCTGATGTGGGAGACCAAGCCGGGTGAGGTCGCGGTGGTCTTCGGCGATACCTTCGGCGAAGGCTGGGAGAGCGGCGGCGTCGGCGGACCCGACTGGCGCAGCAACGTGCTCGGCTACAGCGCCGACCGCGACCTGTCCGACGGGCTCACCATCGACAGCATGGTGCAGGACAAGCGGTGCCACGCGGCCGAATTGCTGGCCAGCCGCAAGATCAAGAACTGGGAGACCACCACCATCCCGACCTCCGGCTTCGCCATCGGCAGCAGGCAGTACCTGAGCTTCATGTCGGTGAACCACTGGAGCCGGATTCCCGGCATGTGGTCGACCAACTACGGCGGCCTCGCCTACTCCGATGACAATGGCCGCACCTGGGTCAAAGACCAGCATGCCAAGTGGGACAACATGTTCGGCCTCGGCCGGTTCCAGGTGGCTGCGATGGTGCCGCAGGGCGACTACGTCTACATGTTCGGCACGCCCAACGGCCGCGTCGGCGTCATCGGCCTGGCGCGGGTGCCCAAGGACGAGGTGCTGAACAAATCCGCCTACCAGTACTGGGTCGGCGGTACCTGGGCGCCCGCCGCCGAAAACCTCGCGACCCCATTGGTTCTCGGCACCGCGAGCGAACTGTCGGTGCGCTACGACGCCGCCGCGGACCGGTGGCAGATGGTCTATCTGGACTCCGCGCGCGGCGCGATCGTCCTGCGCACCTCCGCCTCACCGCAGGGCGCGTGGACCGACGGCATCCCACTCGTCGACACCTCGGACTATCCGAAATCCTACGGCGGCTTCATCCACCCGTGGTCGACCAGCAAAGACCTGTATTTCACGATCTCGGCCTGGGACACCTACAACGTGTATCTGATACACGCTCAACTGGATTCGCCGACCGGTTAGGCAGCGCGGCGGAATCCACTGCCCTTGCGCCGGCTAAGCCCCTGCGCCGGCTAACCCACTTGGACGAACCGTACTGCGGCACCGGCCCGGATCAGGGCGGGCGGATCGCGGTCGACGTCCCATAAGGTCAGATCGGTGGTGCCGATCAGTTGCCAACCACCCGGCGTGCTGCGCGGGTAGACCGCGGCGAAACCGCCCGCCAAAGCCACCGCACCCGCCGGAATCGCAGTGCGTGCCTGATCTCGGCGCGGCACGGTCAACCTGCCGTCCGGTGATTCGAGATAGCCGAAGCCGGGGGCGAAGCCGACGAAGGCGCAGCGCCACGTCGTACCGGTATGCGCGGCGACGACTTCCGCTGGCGTCATATCCAGTAGCCGCGCCACGTCGGCAAGGTCGGCACCGTCGTAGCGCACCGGAATGATCACCGGGTCCTCGGAAGGGTCGGCGTCCCACGGTGTTCCACGGGAAACAGTCGGCTGCTCGATAAGCGCTTGAAGCAGCGTCGTCAGGTCACGGCGGACCCTTTCGGCGTCCCGCGCCGAAAGCAGCGTGACCAGAACCGTTTCCGCGGCGGGCAACACATCCAGCACACCGGGCACCGGCCGCTTACGCAGCGCCGCAACCAGTTCCGCTACCAGGCGATGCTCGGTCGGCATGACAAGCAATGCCCGGTCACCCGCGGCACGGATGAGCCGATCGATATCGGTCACCGTGCCGCCGCCCCGGCACCGACCGTTGCGCGGATGGGCTGAGCGATCTCGGTCGCCGTCACACCGCCGAAGTAGCCGAGTCCGCCGCGAAAGGTACGCCGAGCATCGCGGCATCCCCGGCAGCACACCGCGGACACAACGGAGTTCGTCGTCAGACGGTCGGCGAGGTAGGCGAAAGCGCCGGGCGCGGGCACGGCTACACCTGCGCCGAAGCCACACGGCGCCGCCGTGTCAACGATCGTGGGACCGATCGGCATCACGTCCCGATCAGGCGAACGGCTCGACCGGAACGCCGACCTCGTCCAGTCTGGACCGAATCAGGCGGGCCATCTCGACGGCGGCGGGGGTGTCGCCGTGTACACAGAGGCTCGCGGCGGCGACGGTGACCTCACCGGAGCCGTCGACGGTGCGGGCCGTGCCGGACATCGCGATCGACACCGCCTGGGCGACGGCCTCATTCGTATGCAGTACCGCACCGGGCACACCGCGCGGGGCGAGGGTGCCGCTCGGGGTGTAGGCGCGGTCCGCGAAACCCTCACCGACGAAACGGATCTTGGCGTCCTCGGCGGCGCGCTCCAGCTGGGAACCGGCCGGGCCGAGCAGCGCGAGCTCCGGATCGAAGTCGACGACCGCGGCAAGCACCGCATCCGCGAGCGGCCGGTCGCGCGAGGCCGAATGGTAGAGCGCGCCATGCGGTTTCACGTAGCGCACGCGATCACCCGCGGCCTGCGCGAACGCGGACAGGCTGCCGATCTGGTACAGGGTCTCGTCGCGCAGCTCGGCCGGATCGATGGCGATGGTGCGGCGGCCGAAGCCGGCCAGATCGCGATGACCCACGTGCGCGCCGATCCGCACGCCCTTCTCGACCGCGAGCGCGCACATGCGGCGCATGATCGAGGGGTCACCCGCGTGGAAACCGCAGGCGATGTTGGCGCTGGTGACGATATCGAGCATCGCCGCGTCATCACCCATGGTCCATGGGCCGAACCCCTCACCGAGGTCACTGTTCAGATCCAGCGGCATAAAACAACCTCCCGGCGTAGTGCGCGTATCCATTCCCACCCACCAGGATGTCAGCTCACAACCGATACACCTGCACCTCGGTCGCCTTGACCGCGAAATAGACCCACATCCCCGGCAGCAAACCCAGCTCGGCGACCGCGGCGGGCGTCAGATCCGCCGCCAGCCCCGCCGACCCGTCCGCCCGCTCCGCCCCCCGCACCCGCACGATCCCGCCCCGATCCACCAACTCCGCCACCAGCACCCGAAACCCATTGCGCGGACTACCCTCCGGCACCTCCCGATGCACCGCCACCGCGGCAGGCGAGAACACCGCCGCAGCCCGCCCGCCCGAAGCCCACCCACCATCGGCCCGACCGACCACCTCGACCCCATCCGCCAGCACCGCCCCGACCACCTGAGCGCCGCCGGCCATCTCCTGCCCGGCAGCCCCGGCGTCGACCGCGCGGCCTCCCGTCGCGCCTGATAGTCGAGCCACCGACCTCGCGCCGGATGCGGCCGCACCCCCTGTCGGCGGCTGGTCGGCGATGTCCAGTTGCTCGAACAATGCGCCCGCAGCCGAGGCGTCGAATCGGTCGCGGTGCGCCGACGACCAGTCCGGCGAGGAGCCGGCGTGTTTCGCGGCGACCGCGGTACCGACTATGAGGTTGACTCCGGCGATGCGGGCGGCGAAGGAACTGCGGGGACGGGCGAGGACGGTGGCGACGGGGCCGGACTCGACGACTCGGCCGGACTCGATCACCACCAGCCGGTCGGCCAGGGTGAGCGCGTCGATGATGTCGTGGGTGACCAGGATGGCGCTGCGGGTACGGGTGTCGGTGGGGGAGTGGTCGCGCAGGACGCGGCGGAGCAGGGCGCGCATGGCCGGTGCCACCGCGACATCGAGAGCGGCCATCGGCTCGTCGAGGAGCAGTAGGTGCGGGTCGACGGCCAGTGCGCGCGCCAATGCGACGCGCTGTGCTTGCCCGCCGGATAGCTGACCCGGTTTGCGTTCGGCGAACTCCGTGGCGTCGACGGCGGCGAGCCAGTCGCGCGCGATGGTCCGCGCGGCCGCGGCGCGAGCGCCACGGCTGCGCGGTCCGAAGGCCACGTTCTGCGCGACGGTCAAATGCGGGAACAGCAGCGAATCCTGCGCGAGCAGCGATATCCCGCGCCGATGCGGCGGCACCACCACTGATTTCGCCGTATCGGTCAGCGTGCGCGCACCGAGCCGCACCCGCCCGGCATCCGGCACCACCAGCCCGGACACGATCTCGAGCAGCGTCGACTTACCCGCCCCATTGGGCCCGAGCACGGCGAGCACCTCACCCGCCGCGACCTCGATTTCCACGTCCAGGTCCCGATCCGCCAGCCGCGCAACCACTTCCAGACCGCCGTCATCGACTCGATCTGATCGCGCCGCCACAGCGCGCCGCATGGGCCGCGTCATCCCTGCCTCCGCACTGGTCGCGTCATCGCCGCGCCCACATCGAGTCGTGCCCGATCCCTGTGCTGCGCACGGCCTCCGGCAGATCGCACCCCCATCGTGCTTGCCCCGTCGACGCGGATACGCGGCGCAGCAGGTCGATCGAGATGGCCGACACCACCATTGGTACGAGTGCTGCTGGATAGCCCAGGCCCTACCGCAGCCGGAGGCGAGAGCGCACGGCGGGACCGCGCCGCCCGAAACTCACGGACCCGCAACGGTTGTCGAAGCGACCATGTGCCATCACCAATAGCCTTTTCACATGTAGGGATCCTGTGCACATCATCGAGCGCAATATGCGACATACACGACGCTGGTGCCGCCGTAGCCGCATCGGGTTTCACATCGATGACGAAGATCGCACGACGCGGAGCGCGCGGATCCGCTCCATGCGACCGCGCGGCAGCTCGGTAATCGGCATCGGCCGGGGCGCGGTCACCCGGCGCGGTGGCGAGACCCGTTTCGCCACCGATGATTTCGCGACGCGCGACGGGAGCGGTCATCGCTCACCGCTTGCTGACGCGGCACCGACATCACCGCGCAGCCAACCGCGGATCGTGGAGCGGCCGCTCTGGAGTGCGGTACCCGGCACAGGACCCGTGCGGCGGTAGGCGACCAGCACGATCAACATCGCGACGACGACCAGCAGCAGCGACAAGGCAACTGCCGCATCGGCATCCGCTTCGCGCTCCAGGTATATCTCTAGGGGAAGCGTGCGGGTGCGGCCCTGGAGGCTACCCGCGAAGGTGAGGGTCGCGCCGAATTCACCCAGTGCGCGGGCGAAGGAGAGGACGGCCCCGGAGATCAGGGCGGGGCGCAGCAGCGGGAGAGTGACACGGACCCAGACGGTGGTGGGGCGGGCACCGAGGGTGGCGGCGATCTGTTCGTAGCGGCTGCCCGCCGTGCGCATGGCGCCCTCCAGCGTGAGCACCAGAAACGGCAGCGCCACAAAGGTTTGCGCGAGGACGACGGCGGTGGTGCTGAAGGCGAGGTGAATTCCGGCCGCCTCCAGCTCCTTTCCGAGCAGTCCGCGCCTGCCGAAGGTGTAGAGCAGCGCGATGCCGCCGACCACCGGCGGTAATACCAACGGCAGCAAAACAAGTGCGCGCAACACCGGCAGCCCACGCCAGCGCGCCCTGGCCAGCACCGCCGCCATCGGCACGCCGAGCAGAACGCACAGCACGGTGCTCGCGGTCGCGGTGCGCAGGCTGAGCCACAGCGCGTCCTGCGACGCGGGCGTGCTGATCGACTCGAGGAACCGCGACCACTCGACGCTGCCGCCCAGCGCCGCCAACGGCACGACGACCAGCGCGAACCCGACCGCCGCAGGCAACAGCAGCCACCTCGGCAGCCCGGTGTTCACCAGCTCACGACCCCGCTCACGGTGCGCCGAATCCGGCCGCGGCCAGCGCCGCCCGCCCCTGCGGCCCGGTGACCAGGCTCTCGAATTCGTGTGCCAGCTTGTCGTGCTTGGCATCCTTCAATACCGCAATGGGATAGGTGTTCACCGCGGCCGATGCCTCGGGCATGGCGACGCTGGCGACCTTGGCACCCGCCGAGGCCGCGTCCGTCACGTAGACCACGCCCGCGTCGGCCTGGCCGGAGGTGACCTTGGTCAGCACGTCGGTCACTGCCGACTCCTCGCTCACCGGCGTCAGCGCGACGCCTGCGCTGTCGGTGACCTTCTTGGTCGCTCGCCCGCACGGCACCTGCGGCGCGCAGACCACCAGCTGCAGGCCGGGCTGGGTCAGGTCGCGCAGCCCGCCGATGTGTTTCGGGTTGCCGGGGGCGGTGACGATGGTGAGCACGTTGGTGGCGAAGTTCTCCGTCTGCTCGGTGATCCGCCCGCCCTCGACCGCCTTGGCCATGGTCACCGGATCCGCCGCCGCGAAGAGGTCGGCCGGCGCGCCCTGGGTGATCTGCGCGGCGAGGTCCGAGGAGCCCGCGAACGAGAATTCCACCTTCGCACCGGGATGCGCCGCCTCGAATTCCTTACCGAGACCGGTGAACACCTGCTTCAGCGAGGCCGCGGCGAAGACCGTGATGGTGCCGGTATCGCTACCGGCGGAGTCCTTCGTGTCGCCGCTACCGCACCCGGCGAGCACCGCGACCGTGAGCGCGCCCGCGACCGACGCCGCGGCGACCCGCCTCACCCTGCGGCCGTCTCGATCACCACGGTGGTCGCCTTGACGCTGGCCATCGCCACGCTGCCCGGCTCCAGTCCGAGCTCCCGGACCGCCTCGCTGCTCATCAACGACACCACTTGAAACGGTCCGCATTGCATCTCCACCTGTGCCATCACCGTGTCGGTGACCACGCGGGTCACCAGCCCGGGAAATCGATTCCGTGCCGAGCTCGCACTACCGACGCTGGTACGCGGGGTGCGCGCCTGCTCGACGGCCAGCGCGGCAAGCTCTTTGCCTTCGATCACCAGACGCCCGGAGGAGTCCTTGGTCGCGGCGAGTGCGCCGGAATCGATCCAGCGCCGCACCGTGTCATCACTGACGCCGAGCAGCTCGGCGGCGTCACGTATCCGCAGAGTCGCCATGAAAGGGAGGATAGTTCCGCATCTGCGGACCTACCAATTGGATGATTCCGCAAATGCGGTGTGATATCCGTGCCCGATGGTTGTGCGCCCGCACGGCAAGTACGCTCGGATCAATCATGGCGATGTATTTCGACCCGAAGTCCTGGTCGCCGCTACGGGCAGTGGATTTCGGTCGGCGCCTGTACGACCAGTCCTGGCTGGAGCAGTGGGTTTCCGTCACCACCGCCTGGGTGGATCCGGTGGCCGATCTCGGTGCGGGCGCGGTCACGGCGCTCATGCCCGATGTGCTGATGACCGTCCTCAGCGAAGGCATCCTCAGCCGATTCGGCGGCCAAGAGGTCAGCGCGACGCTGCTCGGCCACGATTTGCACGCGACGCTGCAGGTATTGAAGGTGCGCAGGCGCGGCGCGCATTTCCAGACCAAGACCGTGCTGTCGCTGCTGCGCTGGGACCATCACCCGATCGAGGCGCTCACCGTCATCGCGCACGGTGTCCGGATGATTCCGGGCGTGCCGACCAAGGTCCGCACGTCCCAACTGGATATGGACGGCACGGTCACCACCGCGGCGCTGGCCGGCTGGCTGAACACGCAGCAGCCGGACTGGACGCTGAGCGTGCACCACACCGGGCTGATCGAGGCGCGGCACCGCCGCCGCAAGCTGACCGCGCTCGTCGACGGCTCGATCACCGACAACCGGCTCACCATCGATATTCGCCGGGCGAACTGGCTCGGCATCCGCATGCCGCGACGACTGATCACCGTGCCGAGCGCCCGGCTGACGAACCTGCCGAACGACGCGCGGGTGGTCAGCGCGGCACGCGACGGCGATCTGGTGCGGTTCCGGATCGAATTGCCGGAGATCGTCGGCTCATTCGATCTGGCGCAGATCCGCGCCGCCATCGTCGCGGGCACCACGCTGATCGTGTTCTGAGCGAAATCCGGCTCAGCCCTGCGACTTCCACCATTCCAGCAGCGCGGCCTCCGCCTCGTCGCGGCTCAGCGGACCGCGATCGAGCCGCAGCTCCTTGAGGAACTTCCACGCCTTGCCGACCGCGGGCCCCGGCGGCAGGCCGAGCAGTTCCATGATCGCGTTGCCGTCCAGATCGGGGCGCACCCGCTCCAGATCCTCCTGCTGCTGCAATAGCGCGATGCGCTGTTCGAGCTCGTCATAGGTCGCGCGCAGTGCGGCGGCGCGGCGCTTGTTGCGTGTCGTGCAGTCGGCGCGGACCAGCTTGTGCAGGCGCGGTAGCAGCTCGCCTGCGTCGGTGACGTAGCGGCGCACCGCGGAATCGGTCCACTGCCCCTTGCCGTAGCCGTGAAAACGCAAGTGCAGGAACACGAGCCGGGACACGTCCTCGGTGAACTGCTTGGGGTACTTGAGCGCCTTCATCCGCCTGCGCACCATCTTCGCGCCGACCACCTCGTGATGGTGGAAGCTGACGCCGCCGCCCGGCTCGTTGCGCTTGGTGTCGGGTTTGCCGATGTCGTGCAGCAGCGCGGCCCAGCGCAGCACCAGATCCGGATCGCCCTCTTCCTGATCGATGGCCTGCTCGAGCACCGTCAGCGAATGCCAGTAGACGTCCTTGTGCTGGTGATGCTCGTCGATCTCCAGCTTCATCGCGGGCACCTCGGGCAGCACCAGCTGGGCAAGCCCGGTCTCGCACATGATGTTGATGCCGTCGATCGGATGCTGGGCCGCGATCAGCTTGTCCAGCTCCGCGCGGACCCGTTCGGCGGTGATCCGCTCCAGCTCGCCCGCCATCGCGGTGATCGCGGCGCGCACCCGCGGATGCAGTGCGAAGCCGAGCTGGGCGACGAACCGCGCGGCGCGCAGCATGCGCAGCGGATCGTCGTTGAACGAATCCTCCGGCGCCGCAGGGGTATCCAGCATGCCCTCGAGCAGCGCGTCCATTCCGCCGAGCGGGTCGACGAATTCGAGCTGCCCCTCGGCGCCGATCCGCACCGCCATCGCGTTGACGGTGAAATCGCGGCGGATCAGATCGCCCTCGAGCGAATCACCGAAGGTGACCTGCGGATTGCGCGAGACCCGGTCGTAGCTGTCGCTGCGGAAGGTGGTGATCTCCAGCTGCTGATCCCCCTTGGCCGCGCTCACCGTGCCGAAGGCGAGCCCGCCGGTGTCCCAGAGGTGGTCGGCCCAGCCGCGGATGATCTCCTGCACCACTTCCGGCCTGGCGTCGGTGGTGAAGTCGAGATCGGTGCCGAGCCTGCCGAGCACCGCGTCGCGGACGCTGCCGCCGACGAGATACAGCTCATGCCCACGCGCGGCGAACAATTCGCCGAGCGGCGTCAGCACATCGGACAGCTGACCGAGCGTGACCGCGGCCGCGGCGAGCAGACGGGTACGCCGATCCTCGGAGGGGGACTGGGCTGCATCGGATACTGCTGCATCCTCGGAACGGGGCGAAACCACGAATCAGCAGCTTACCGAGCCAGGGCAAGCGACATTCCAGCGCACAGTAGGATTGCTTGGTGTCTCCGGCCGATCGCGCGAACAGTCGACGCCGCCAGCCTCGGCGCCGCGGTTCGGCCGCCAGCGCGGCGAAACCACGTATGCGCACGGTCCGCGAAACCTCCGCGGGTGGGCTGGTGGTCGACGGCCTCGACGGGCCGTCCGACCAACGCAGTGCCGCACTGATCGGACGTACCGACCGGCGCGGACGGCTGTTGTGGTCGCTACCCAAAGGACATATCGAAGAGGGCGAGACCGCCGAGCAGACCGCGATCCGCGAGGTCGCCGAGGAGACCGGCATCAACGGTGTGGTGGTCGCCGAACTCGGCAGCATCGATTACTGGTTCGTCACCGACGGGCGCAGGGTACACAAGACCGTGCATCATTACTTACTGCGTTCGGTCGGCGGTGAGCTGTCCGACGCCGACGTGGAGGTCACCCAGGTCGCGTGGGTCCCGTTGAGCGAACTGGATTCTCGATTGGCCTACGCCGACGAACGGCGGCTGGCAGAGGTGGCGAATCGGCTGATCGACCGGATGGAGACCGGCAAGCGATGAGAGAAGGACTGTTCCGGATTGTCGTGGCGGTCCTGACCATCCTCGGCTCGGCGCTGACCCTGCCCGCGCTCGCGGCCGGGCAGCCGACCGGAACCGGTGCACCGTCGACGCCGAAATTCCTGAAACTCTCCCTTGATTCGGTGACACCGACGGCGGTGACGAGCAGCAGCGATCCGCTGCTCACCGTGTCCGGCACGGTGACCAATATCGGCGACCGGGTGGTCGACGACATCAGCATCCGCATCCAGCGCGCCGCCGCCGTGACCAATCCGAGCGCGCTGCGCGCGACGCTGCGCCTGGATCAGGTCAACTACGACGTGGTCGGGCAGTTCGAGGATGTCGCGCAGCGGCTGTCGCCGGGGCAGCGCAAGCAGTTCACGCTGAGCATCGCGTTGCGGGCGGGCGGCGGACGCGGCGCGAGTTCCTCGCTCGATATCACCAAACCCGGTGTGTACCCGCTGCTGTTGAACGTCAACGGGGAACCGGCGTACGGCACCCAGGCCCGCCTCGACGACGCGCGATTCCTGCTGCCGGTGCTCGGCCTGCCGCCCGCGTCGGGCGGCGGTGACGCGGCGCAGCCGGTGCAGGCGCCGACCGACGCGCCCGTGGCGACGACCATGCTGTGGCCGCTGGCCGATCGGCCGCGCATGGTCGCGGGCAGGCCGGGCACGGTGGACGGCCACGCCGAGCTGACCGACGACGAACTCGCGGCCTCGCTGGGCAAGGGCGGGCGGCTCGATCAGCTGCTCGGCGCGCTCGAAGCGGTGCTCGGCCAGAACAGCGGCCGCGAGCGGGTGCTCGCCTCCTCGGTCTGCGTGGCCGTCGACCCCGACCTGCTGCTCACCGCGCAGGCCATGACCCGCGGCTATCGCGTGCTCGCCAGCCCGTCCGATCCGGACGGCGCGACCAGGCAGGGCACCGGGGCGAGCCAGGCCCAGACCTGGCTGGATCGGTTGCGCTCGCTCGCCTCGACGGTGTGCACGGTGGCGCTGCCGTTCGCGCAGGTCGATCTGAACGCGCTGGCCGCGGTCAACGATCCGGACCTGTCCGCGCGCGGGCTCAACGCGCCCGCCGACATCGTCGACCAGATCCTGGCCACCCGTTCGGTGCGCGGGGTGAGCCTGCCGGATTCGGGCAGCATCGACGACAGCGCCGCGACGTTGTTGCGCGGCCACGGTTTCGGCACCGCGATCCTCGCCGATACCGCGGTCGCGCCCGAGGGCACCGCGGGCACCCGCGAGCAGCAGCCGACCTCGGGACGCACCGGAAGCTCCAGCGGTTCGGGAAGCGCGGGCAACCAGAGCACCGCAGCGCAGGCGAGCACGAACGCCAACGCCGTCGAACCGGCCGCGCCGGATGTGGTCCGGCTACCCGCGATCACCGCGCCGCCGGTCGCACCGGAGACGCCCACCCCCGAGGCCACGCCGCCGGGCACGCCCCCCGCACCGCCCGCCGATCCCGCTCTGCGCGCGGCGACGTTCGACATCTGGTCGGCGACCGCGCTGGCCGCGGTCGGCTCGAACCCGCCGACGCCGTCGTTCACCCCGGCCAGGGTCCGCTACGACGTCACCATCGATTCCCGCAGCGCCCGGCTGCAAGACGCGCTCGGCGCGATCTCCTGGAACGCGCTGAACCCGCAGCCGAACCGCCCGCGTTCGCTGCTGCTGGTGCCGCCGCAGCAGTGGGGCGCCAACCGGGACGAGGCGACCGCGCTGCTGCGCCAGGTCGAACTGCTGATCCGCGGCAACCTGGCGACCCCGCGCTCGTTCGCCGACCTGCTCGCCCAGCCGCCGGATCCGCAGCCGTATGAACTGGACTACCTGCCCCAGGCCGGAGCGGACGCGGTGCCCGACCGCTTCGTGCCGCCGGTCCGTGATCAGGCCAAGCGGATCACCGAGCTGCAGCGCGCGCTGGTCGAGGTCCCGGAGGCCTATCCGACGCCACGTGAATTCGTCACGCCACTGCGCGACGATCTGGTCCGGGCGCTCACCCTGTCGGATCGCCGCACCGGCGATGCGACGCAACCGGATACCTTCGCCCAGCGCAGGCTCGATCAGACCACCAAGAAGCTGGATGACCTGTATCGATCGGTCACCGTGCTGCCGCCGGGCGGTGTGTACACGCTCGCCTCCGAGCAGAGCCCACTGCTGCTGGTCGCGCGCAACAAGCTGCCGGTCGCCATCCGGGTCGAGTTCAAGATCGAGGCGCCCGCCGAGACGAAGATCACCGATATCGGTGAGCAGATCCTCCCGGCGACCGGAACGCGCTCGTTCCAGATTCCGACCGAGGTCAGCGACAGCCGTAACCTGGTCATTCCGATTTCCCTTACCACGCCGGACGGGACTCCCCTCGGCGACGGCACCTCGGTCTCGGTGCGTTCGAACGCCTACGGTCAAGCGTTGGCAATAATTACGGCATGTGCCGGATTGCTGCTGTTCCTGTTGGCCGGGCGCCGTCTGTGGCGCCGGTTCCGCGGACAGCCGGATCCGGCCGACGAGGGATTCGACCCTGGCACCAGGCGCAGGGTGAACAGGTATAGGCGTGCGCGGCAACGAGTGCTTCGGCAGCAGGAGCAGCACCTGGAGGACGTGTGAGGGACCGGATCGGCCCCTCACGAACGGCTTTTCACCAGGGCAGCAGACACACCGGCAGACACGGTTGCGCACGGTACGGAACAATCGAGTGCGCAGCACACTGGAGGGGCAGGGATGAGCGACACGCGAGAAACGCTCATCCGATCGACCAGGTGCGGCGGTACCACGGTATTCAGGAGGCACGATGAGCGACGATGAATATTCCGCTCATCGCCCCCGACCAGCTGATCACTCCCGACCAGCAGAGCGCCCTCAACCAGCAGAGCGCCCTCAACCAGCAGAGCGCCCCGACGGACCACCGATCCGCCGGGCGCCCGCCGCACCGTGGGAACGACAGGTGGCGCCACCGCAGGCCGAGGCGCCCGAGGAATCCGGCGTGAACCCCGGCGATCCGTATCGTGGGCAGCCGCCGCGCGCACCACGGCAGCCGGGACCACCGCCGCAGCAGCGGCCAGGTCAGCGCCTGCCGCCACCGCCTTCGGGACCGATTCCGCGCCAACCGGCGCCGCCGCAGCGTCCCGGCCCCCGGCCGCATCCCGGTCAGCAGCAGTACCCCGCAGGCCCGCCACCCGGCAGGCCGCGCCCGGTACCGCCGGGGCCGCCCCAGGGACAGCCGAGCCACGTACCCCCACCGCGCTACGCGCCACCGCGTCCCGCGGGCACCACACCGCCCAGGCCGTATCCGCCTGTGCAGCAGCAATATCCGCCGCAGCGGCGGCAGGCCCCGCAGCGTCCACTGGTCGAGCGCGCCGAATCGCCCGCCGACCGGATCGCCACCGGCGCGCTGCCCAAGACGACGCCCGCGCCGAAGCCGAGCTCGAATGCCCAGCTGCTCAAGGACTCCGGTTCCATCGCGGTCGCCACACTGATCAGCCGGATCACCGGCTTCGGTAAACAGCTGCTGCTGCTGACGGTGCTCGGGCCTGCCATCGCGAGCGCGTTCACCTCGGCCAACCTGATCCCGAACATGATCACCGAGCTGGTGCTCGGCGCCGTACTCACCGCGATGGTGGTACCGACGCTGGTCCGCGCCGAGGAGGAGGACGCCGACGGCGGTGTCGCCTTCGTGCGCAGGCTGGTCACCGCCGCGTGCACGGTGCTGCTGATCGCCACCGTGCTGGCGATGGCCGCCGCGCCGCTGCTCGCCTCGCACGTCTTCCTGTCCTCCGACGGCAAGGTGAACACCCAGCTCACCACCGCGCTGACCTTCCTGCTGCTGCCCGCGATCCTGTTCTACGGCATGTCCGCGCTGCTGACGGCCATCCTGAACACCAGGCAGGCGTTCAAACCGGGCGCGTGGGCGCCGGTGCTGAACAACCTCGTCGTGCTCGTCGTGCTCGCGGTCTACGCGCTGACCCCTGGCGAGATCACACTCGACCCGGTACGGATGAGTGATCCGAAACTGCTGGTCCTCGGCCTCGGCATCACCGCGGGCGTGGCCACCCAGGCACTGAGCGTGCTGCCCGCGATCCGCCGTCACGGCATCGATCTGCGGCCGCTGTGGGGTATCGACGCGCGGCTCAAGCAGTTCGGCAAAATGGGCACGGCCATCATCCTGTACGTGTTCATCAGCCAGGTCGGGCTGATCGTCGCGAACCACATCTCCTCGGCCGCCGACGAGGCCGGACCCGCGATCTACTCGAACGCGTGGCTACTGCTGCAGGTGCCCTACGGCGTTCTCGGCGTCACGCTGCTGACCGCGATCATGCCGCGGCTGAGCCGCAACGCCGCCAACGACGACACGCCCGCGGTGGTGGACGATCTCGGCGTCGCCACCAGGCTCACCATGATCTCCCTCGTCCCTGTCGTCGCCTTCATGACGCTGGCAGGCCCGCAGATCGGCGAGGCGCTGTTCGGCTATGCGCGCTTCGCCGGTGACGCCGAGCGGCTCGGCTCGGCGGTGAGCTGGTCCGCGTTCGCGCTGATTCCCTACGCGCTGGTGCTGATTCATCTGCGGGTCTTCTACGCTCGCGGACAGGCATGGACGCCGACCTGGATCGTCCTCGGCATCACCGCGGTCAAGATCCTGTTCTCGGCGCTGGCCCCGTTCGTCGCGAGTTCCAGTGACACGGTGGTCATCATCCTCGGCTTCGCCAACGGACTCGGCTACGCGGCGGGCGCCGTCATCGGCGGCTACCTGCTGCACCGCAGTCTCGGCGATCTGCGGATGACCAACGTCGGCCGCACGGTGACCAGGGTCGTGCTCGCCTCGCTGGCGGGCGGCGCGGTCATGATGATCGCGGACCGGGTGCTCGGCATCGAACGGCTGCACGGCGGCCCCGGCGCGCTGATCAGGGTGGCGCTGTCGGCGATCATCATGTTCGCCGTGGCGTTCGGCCTCATGCGCCTCGCGGGCATTCCGGAGATCGTCGGGCTCACGGTGGCGATCTCGCGCAGGCTCGGCTTCACCCCGCCCGCACCGGATCTCGATCTCGAGACCCCGGTCGAGGACGTCTACGCCACGCAGGTCATGCGTCGCCCCGATCTCTATGGGTACCCGACGTTCGACCCGTACATGGACACCCAAACGATGGTGCTACCCGTGATCCGACCCGACGCCGTTGACAACACCCGGGTGCGTGAGTTCCCGTACCCTGTTCGGCAGAGAAGCACAAGTGGCGAATTCGCCGGAACCGCGACACATCAGGGCGAAGGAGGACCGAGGGTGAGCGACGACGCGGTGGGCGGCGTCCCGGCCGCCGATTCTTCTGCGACCATGGCAGGCGGGCTCTCCACGGACGTCCCGCCGGCCGCCGGAGAGGCATCGGATCCCGCGTACGCGAAGCAGCCGGCCGATCCCGGTCCGCCGCAGGCGCCCGACGCGCCGGAGCCGGAGGTCGATCAGGCACCGCCCCGCGATCCCATGTACGACACCGGCATGCTGCCGGTGGCCGCGCCGGTGCTGCCGCCGATGGGCGGGGAGAACCTGGGCGCGCGCCGAATTCCGCGCGGTCCCAAGCTGATTCCCGGCGCCTCCGTCGCGGGCGGCCGCTACCGGCTGCTCGCCGGCCACGGCGGCGCGCGCGGTCTGCGGTTCTGGCAGGCACTCGATATCAAACTCGACCGCGAGGTCGCGCTCACCTTCGTCGACGCGGACCAGAAGGCCACCGAGAACTCCGGCCACGACGGCCCGCAGGCCATCCTGTCGCGCACCCTGCGCCTCGGCCGGATCAACTCGCCCGGCCTGGCCCGCGTACTCGATGTGGTGCGCGGCAGCTCCGGCGGCATCGTGGTCGCGGAGTGGACCCCGGGCCGTTCCCTACGCGAGATGGCGGAAACGGTGCCGTCGCCGATCGGCGCCGCGCGTGCGATTCGGGCGCTGGCCTCGGCCGCCGAGCTAGCGCATCGCGGCGGCGGTTCGCTGTCCATCGATCATCCGGACCGGGTGCGCATCAGCGCCTCCGGCGACGCGGTGCTCGCCTTCCCCGGCACCCTGTCCGATTCCGACGCGCAGTCCGATGTGCGCGGACTCGGCGCGATGCTCTACGCGCTGATCACCGCGCGCTGGCCGATCCGCTCCGGCGGGCTCACCGGCACCGCCGCCACCGTCGGCGGCCTGCGCCTTGCCGATTTCGGCCCGGACGGCACGCCGATCGAACCGCGTCAGATCCGGCCCGAGGTGCCCTTCGAGATCTCGGCGGTCGCGGTGCGCTCGCTGGAATCGAACAAGGGCGTGCGTACCGCCGCCACCGTCCAGCACGTGCTGGAGCAGGCGTCGGTAGTCGATCAGAAGACCGACTTCATCCCCGTCCTACGTCTAGGTCAACGACCGGCACAGCGGGCCTACGGCGCGGAAGCCGATGACTCGCTGGCGGATCCCGAACTTCTTGCGGCGGAACGGGAACGGTCGCAGCGGATGATGTGGATCATGGTCGGCCTAGGCATACTGGCCGCCCTGGTGGTCGGCATCGTGATCTGGTGGATGGTCAGTGTGTTCGCGCCGGGCGCCTCGGAGGCGCCGCTGAACGAACAGCGCAATATCGGCCTCACCACCAACGCGACCCCCGCGCCCGCGGCGCCACCCGGCCCGAGCACGCCCGCCTCCGGCGGCGTGCCGGTGCCGGTGACCGGTGTCTCGGTGTTCTCCCCGGAGGGCACGCCGGACAGCGTCGGCGGTGTCGGCGCGGTGCTGGACAACGATCCGGTCACCGCATGGCGCACCGATCAGTATTTCCAGCAGTTCCCGGCGTTGAAGAAAGGTGTCGGCCTACTAGCGACGCTACCGAGCCCGGCGAAGCTGACGAATGTCGCGATCACTTCGCCGAGCCCGGGTACCACCGTGGAGATCCGCACCTCGCCCACCGATTCGCCGACGCTGGATCAGACCCAGCTGATCGGCACGGCCCGACTAGGGGACGGCGTCACCGAGATCCCCGTCCGCGCCGACCAGGCCGCGCGCTACGTGCTCGTCTGGATCACCGGCTTGGGCAACTCCGGCGGTAGATTCCAGACGGCCATCTCCGACCTCAGGTTCGACGCCGCGCCGTAACCGCGCGAGCGGCTCCACCACCGGCCTCAGCGCCACCTTTCTGCCTCCGCCGTGTCTCCTCCCGGCGTCGAGATTCCCGCCTTCCACTACCCGCCGAATACTTTTCGGTCTGGTTGCTGCCGATTCGTCGCGGACGTTATGATCGGCCTCGCGCTCTCGCAGGGGAGCTTCCCGGGATCTGGGTTTCGATCCTGGATGCTGCGAAACAATCGGCGATGGTCGATCGGTCTGTCGCCGCCGTGAGCGCTGTCCAAGGGGTTGGCTTTTGTCGTCGGAAGTGAACGATTTACGCGGGGGGATGACGCGCTCGGGCGCGTACCGCGAACGCTCGTTCGTGCTCGACGAACTCAGCGATATCGAACTGCTGCGCGCCCATGTCGATGGCCGCAAGCACGCCTTCGCCGAATTGCTGCGCAGGCATCACGATCATCTGTGGCAGATCGCGCTTCGCACCTCCTACACCCGCGAGGACGCCGCCGATTCACTGCAGGACGCACTGCTTTCCGCGCACCGCACCGCCGGCTCGTTCCGCGGCGAGGCCGAGGTGCGCAGCTGGCTGCACGCGATCGTGGTGAACGCCTGCCTGGACCGGATCCGGCGCAACAAGACCCGCAAGGCCGTCTCGCTGTCACCGGAGACCATGCCGGAGCCGAGCGACGAGCGCGACGACTTCGCCGAGCTGGAGATGTCACTCGTCGTCGATCGCGCCCTGTTCTCGCTACCTGCCGAACAGCGGACCGCGCTGGTCGCGATCGATCTGGAGGGGTATAGCGTGACGGAGGCCGCGGCGATGCTCGGTGTTCCGGAGGGGACGATCAAGAGCCGATGTGCCCGCGCGCGGCAGCGGCTGAAAGAACGATTGGAATTTCTGCGGGATCCGGGGAACCGGAAGTAGTTGAGATGCGTCATTAATAGTGACGAACTACTAGGCGATGTACGTGCAGACTCCTATTCGGGAATCGCGCAGTCAGATGAGACCAACGGAGGTGCGATGGCGACCCGGTCCGTGCCGCAGCCCCCGTTCTCACCGGAGCTGCTTGCCGATCTACACGCCGATAACGTGACTCCTGAGCAGGGCAAACAGCTGTGGCCCTCGGTCCGCCGCGATCCGGAGGCGCTGCGCTTCCTGCATTCGCTCGACGATGTCAGCGCCGAATTGCGCGAGCTCGGCCGCGACGAGCGCATCATTCATCCGATGCCCGGCGATGTGCTCGCCCGGCTGGAGCGGTTCGTCGAGGAGCTGGATTTCTCCGAGGGGCCGACCGAGCGCGTCGCCACCGTCTACCAATTGCCGTCCGCTCCCTCGGCATCTCGGCGTCTCGAATTCGCCGAGGAGCCAACGGTTTCCGCCACGGTACCGAGCCGGCGGCGGCACCCGATGCGCTGGCTCGCCGCGGCGGCGGCCGCTGTAGTGGTCTCCGCGGGCGTGGCGTTCGCCGTGACCGCACTGCGCGGCAACGAGGTCAGCTCCACCGCGCAACCGACCACCGGCACGCTCGCCCCCGGCGAGGAGCTGAGCTCCGCCGCGGCGCTGAGCGCGCTCGGCCGCAGCGACGTCACCGGCCCGCTGGCCGGGCAGGCCGCGCTCAACCGCTGCGTGCACGCCACCGGCCTCGACCGCACCGTCCTCGGCTCGTCGAACTGGACCTACCGGGGCAAAGACGCCGTGCTGATCCTGCTCACCGGGCCGAGCCCGCACAAGATCACCGCACTGATCGTCGGAACCGGTTGCACGACAGGGGATCCACAAATCCTCACCCAGACCGACATCGGCTGAAAAGAATTCACGGTCACAACAACCCTTGCGCTTCGGCCGAGCGGCCAGACCGCTCGGGAACAAGTGCGTTTACGCTGTTGTTGATCGTCCTGTCTCCCGCAATATCTCTCGGAAGGGTCCCATGAGCACGCCAGTTCGCGACCTGATCATTGTCGGCTCCGGGCCTGCCGGCTACACCGCCGCCGTGTACGCGGCCCGTGCCGAGCTCCAGCCGCTGCTCTTCGAGGGCACTCAGTTCGGTGGCGCGCTGATGACCACCACCGAGGTGGAGAACTTCCCCGGCTTCCGCGAGGGGATCATGGGCCCCGACCTGATGGAGGAGATGCGCGAGCAGGCCAAGCGGTTCGGCGCCGACATCCGTACCGAGGACGTGGACGCCATCGACCTGTCCGGCCCGATCAAGACGGTCACCGTCGGCGACGAGACCTACCAGGCCTACGCCGTGATCCTCGCCATGGGCTCGGCCGCGCGCTACCTGAACGTCCCCGGTGAGCAGAAGCTGCTCGGCCGCGGCGTGAGCGCCTGCGCCACCTGCGACGGCTTCTTCTTCAAGGGCCAGGACATCGTGGTGGTCGGCGGCGGCGACTCCGCCATGGAGGAGGCCACCTTCCTGACCAAGTTCGCCGCGAGCGTCACCATCGTGCACCGCCGCGAGGAGTTCCGCGCCTCCCGGATCATGCTGGAGCGGGCCAAGGCCAACGAGAAGATCAAGTTCGTGCTCAACGCCGAGGTCGCCGCGGTGAACGGCGACACCAGCGTCACCAGCCTGACCCTGCGCGACACCCACACCGGCGAAACCTCCGAACTGGCCGCGACCGGCCTGTTCGTCGCCATCGGCCACGATCCGCGCAGTGAGCTGGTCAACGGCCAGGTGGAGCTCGACGACGAGGGCTACGTCCAGGTCGTACATCCCTCCACCGCGACCAAGGTGCCCGGCGTCTTCGCCGCGGGCGATCTGGTCGACCACACCTACCGGCAGGCGATCACCGCCGCGGGCACCGGCTGCCGCGCCGCGATCGACGCCGAGCGCTGGCTGGCCGAGCAGGGTGACATCACCACGAACACGCTCGACCACGCCGGGCAGCCGATCGCTGTCGTCTGATGTGGCATGAGCGGGGCCCTGCGTGGTCACGCAAGCTTCCGCCTCCGGGCCTGACCGCTCATGCCAGGTCCGCCAACTGATTTCGCACCACCCCCAAGGAGAAACCCGATGTCCGCAAACACGGTCACCGTTACCGACAAGACCTTCGCCGACGACGTGCTGCTCAACGAGAAGCCCGTCCTCGTCGACTTCTGGGCCGACTGGTGCGGCCCGTGCAAGATGGTCGCCCCGGTGCTGGAGGAGATCGCGGGCACGCACGCGGACAAGCTGGTCGTCGCGAAGATCGACGTGGACAACAACCCGGAGACGGCCCGCGATTACAAGATTCTCTCGCTGCCGACTATGATGCTGTTCCGCGGCGGTAAGCCGGTCAAGCAAATCGTCGGAGCCAAGGGCAAAGCCGCCCTTTTGCGTGAACTCGACGGCGTCATCTGACGACGCGCCGTACGATGCCTGCACCCGGGAATTGCCGAATTATGGGCCGGGTCTGAGACAATCGACCGACGCTCCGGTCGTGCGAAGGTGTATCCGTCGCATGAGTGGGTACCCGGGTTGACGGAAGGAAAGGGCTCTCACGCATGCACCGACTTCGTCACGGCGACACCGGTCCAGCCGTAGCAGAGGTTCGGAGCACCCTGGCAAGTCTCGGTTTCCTCCACGCGCACGCCGCCGCCGCTGATCACGCCGACGCGGGCGAGTACTGGAAAGACACCGAGGCCACCTTCGACCATCATCTCGACTCGGCGGTTCGCGCGTTCCAGCAGCATCGCGGCCTGCTCGTCGACGGTGTGGTCGGACCGGCCACCTATCGGGCTCTGAAAGAGGCGTCCTACCGACTCGGCGCGCGCACGCTGATCTATCAGCTGTCCGCGCCGCTCTACGGTGACGATGTCGCCACACTGCAGCGCAGGCTGCAGGATCTCGGTTTCTACGTGCACCGCGTCGACGGCTACTTCGGCCCGCACACCCACGACGCGCTCACGGCGTTCCAGCGGGAGATCGGCCTGTCCGCCGACGGCATCTGCGGTCCGGACACGCTGCGCTCGCTCGACCTGCTCGGCGCGCGCGTCACCGGCGGCAATCCGCACCGGATCGCCGAGGAAGAGGTGGTGCACCGGGCGGGCCCGCAGCTGACCGGTAAGCGGATCGTCATCGATCCCGGTCTCGGCGGACCCGACAAAGGCCATTCGGTACCAAGCGAATTCGGCGATGTCTACGAGTCGGAGATCCTCTGGGATCTGGCGAGCAGGCTGGAGGGCCGGATGGCCGCCACCGGCATGGAGACCTTCCTGTCGCGGCCGTGGGGCGCCAATCCGACCGATGCCGAGCGCGCGGACACCTCCAACGCGTTCGACGCCGATCTGATGATCTCGCTGCGCTGCGCGACCAACCCGAGCCCGCTCGCCAACGGTGTCGCCGGCTTCTATTTCGGCAACTCGCACGGGTCGGTGTCGATGATCGGCCAGGTGCTGGCCGGGTTCATCCAGCGCGAGGTGGTGGCCCGAACCTCGTTGCAGGACTGCCGGACCCACGCCAGGACCTGGGATCTGCTGCGGCTCACCAAGATGCCGACGGTGCAGGTCGACATCGGTTATCTGACAAACGATTACGATGCCTCGGTACTCACCAACCCGCGCATGCGCGATGTGATCGCGGAGGCCATCCTGATTTCGGTGAAGCGCCTGTACCTGCTCGGCCAGGACGACCAGCCCACCGGCACATACACTTTCGCGGAACTGCTTGCCGAAGAACTGGCCGCCGCGGACCGCATGTAGATCTTCGAAAAGAAGCCCCCGCAGGCGAAACATCTGCGGGGGCTTTCTCATTCAGTTTGCCAGCGTAACAACTGATTTCGTTCGTACATGGGTAGCCCCTGGGGCACACGGGCCAACCCGACCACGACGCGACCGCCAGCCGCGAATGCCCAGTCCTGCGGCACACGAGTCTGGCCTGAATACGCGGAGAGGCGGACTAGCGGGCGCCGATGCGGGTGGGCGGGGTCATCGCCGCGGCCGCGAGCAGCTGGTCGAGCGCGTGCTCCACGTCTTCCTTCCATCCGTGATCGGAGTTGAGCTCCAACCGCAGCCGAGGGAAGCGGTGATGCGGGGCGATCACCTCGAAGCCGACCTCCTCCAGGAAATCGGCGTCGATCATGCAGGTTTCCGGCGAGCATTCGGTCGCCGGGTTCGAGGCGGCATCACGGATCGGCGAGGCGATGCGCTCCATCAGCATCATCGAGCCGACCGTCCGCTCCGCAAGCGCCTTGGCCGGCGGATCGGTGCGCAGTCCGAAGGCCTCCAGGGCACGAACGCCGCGACGCACCAGATCGGCCACCACGGCCTGCATCAGCCGGTGGGCAATGTCCGCGTCCTGATAGGGAAATTCGGCCCGCAGCGTGGTCAGCAGGACCGCGTCCGGGCTCACCGGCGAGGTGGGGAAGAGGCCTGCCCTCGGCACCACCCGCGGTGGCGAGTAGAGGGCGCAGCCTGCGATGTTGCCATCGACGTTGGCCACCTGCCCGCACGAACCCCATTCGAGCATGACGGTGGAGAGCCAGGCCTCCTTCTCGAAGACCGGATCGCTGAATCCGCGCGAGTCCTCGGCGACCGCGGGATCCATCTCCCAGAACACACAACGCCGGGCGTGTGCGGGGAGCTTGTCCAGCTCGCCGAGGGTCAGTGCTGTGACGCTGGTCGACACCGCTCTACTCAGCCTCCAGCTCTCCGATTCATCCACACTCATGCCTCCGCCTCGCTCGCGCTCGGCTCCAGAACCATGCCTCCGCTTCGCCAGCGTTCGGCTTCGGGCATACGCGGAGAATATGCGATCAACGAGAACCCGCCTCATTCCACTTCACTGTGCATTTGGTCAGGAGCTCCATGCCCATTTTCCTCGCCGTCACAGTGACGTTTCGGCGTCGGGTCCGTGCCTACCGGAAACACAGAGCTATTTTTGCCACTTCTGTCACATGCCGAGCTGCTGCTGCTCCATCAGACCGACGATGCGCTCGAGGTCTTCAACGGAACCGAATTCCACGATGATCTTGCCCTTGCGCTTACCCATGCTGACGATCACTCGGGTGTCGAACGAATCCGACAACCGATCGGCCACCTTCTGCAGACCCGGCGCATGGATCGGCTTGCGCTGGGGAGTGGACTCCTCGTCGGAATTCTCCGCCTCGGGCTCCGGCTCCCGGTTCGCCAGCGTGACGGCTTCCTCGGTCGTGCGAACCGACAGCCCCTCGGCCACGACCCGCTTCGCAAGCTCCTCCTGCGCGTCCGCACCGGCATTGAGACCCAGCAGCGCACGCGCATGACCCGCGGACAGCACGCCCGCCGCGACCCGTCGCTGCACCGAAATAGGCAGCTTCAACAGGCGGATCATATTCGTCACGACCGGGCGCGAGCGCCCGATGCGCGAGGCCAACTCCTCGTGCGTGACGTCGAATTCCTCGAGCAGCTGCTGATAGGCCGCCGCCTCTTCGAGCGGGTTCAGCTGCACGCGGTGAATGTTCTCCAGCAGCGCGTCGCGCAGCATGGACCCATCGGCGGTCTCCCGGATGATCGCGGGGATCGCGGCAAGCCCGGCCTCCTGGCAGGCACGCCAACGCCGCTCGCCCATGACGAGCTGGAAGCGATCGACGCCCGGTTCGACCCGGCGCACCACGATCGGCTGCATCAGCCCGAATTCGCGGATGGAGTGCACCAGCTCGGCGAGCGCCTCCTCCTCGAAGACCTGACGCGGCTGCTTCGGGTTCGGCTCGATCTGCTCCGGCGCGATCTCGCGGTATACGGCACCGCCGGGGGAGGCGAGGTCGGCGTCCTCGTCGGCGGGGTCGGGTACCCGATGCAGGAACGCCGTCGCGGGCTGCGGCCCGATCGGATCCAGCCCGAGGGTGCTCGCCGCGGCACTGCTGAGTCCCGGTGCGCCCGCCGGGCCCGTCGGGATCAGCGCGGCAAGGCCACGACCGAGACCGCCCTTCTTCGCCTGACTCATCGGTTAACCGACCCCTTCCTGATTCGCCGCCGCGACGGCGGCCTCTCGAGCCACCGCACGAGCGGCCATCTCACGCCCGGCGTCGAGATAGCTCATCGCACCCCGGGAGCCTGGATCATAATCGAGCACCGTCATGCCGTAGCCCGGCGCCTCGGAGACCTTCACGCTGCGCGGAATCACCGAGCGCAGCACCACGTCACCGAAGTGCCCGCGGACCTCCTCGGCGACCTGGTCGGCCAGTTTGGTCCGGCCGTCGTACATCGTGAGGATCACCGTGGAGACATGCAGATCCGGATTGAGATGCGCCTGCACCAGGCCGATATTGCGGAGTAGCTGACCGACACCCTCCAGCGCGTAGTACTCGCACTGAATCGGGATCAGCACCTCCTTCGCCGCGACCATCGCATTGACCGTCAGCAGACCGAGCGAGGGCGGGCAGTCGATCATCACGTAGTCGATGTCGTAGCCGGCGATGTTGGCCTCCTGGATGGCCGCCTTGAGCCGCCCCTCCCGAGCCACCATCGACACCAATTCGATCTCCGCACCGGCCAGGTCGATGGTCGCCGGAATGCAGAGCAGGCGCTCGCTGTGCGGGCTCTGCTGAATGGCGTCCTTGACCGACACCTCGCCGATGAGCAGTTCATAGCTGGACGGGACGCCCGAATGATGCTCGATACCAAGGGCGGTACTGGCGTTGCCCTGTGGGTCGAGATCGATGACGAGCACGGTCATCCCTTGATGCGCCAGCGCGGCCGCGAGATTCACCGCGGTAGTCGTCTTGCCGACGCCGCCCTTCTGATTGGCGATGGTGATGATGCGTTGCTCGTGCGGTTTCGGCACTGTCACCTTTCCTGGATGCAATATCTGACTGGCGCGTTGCGCCTCCGCCGCTATCGGGGTCTCACTGGGGGAGATGTGCCCGAACGGTGTACTTCCGAATGCCTCCGCGTCGAAGTTGCTGGAGTCCAGCATCCCCGGCACTCGCGACGCCGTTTCCCGTGAAACATTCGCCGGACCGCTCGACATAACAGCTCCTAACCCGAGAACTTCAGATCACGTGCCCCCGACGAGCGTCGGCGCCGTGTCATCAACAGCCGTGTCGGATCGAACATGATGCTCAATCGGGAACGCGGAGCCCGATCGATCGAGCGGAGCATTTCCCGCACATCCAGATCCCTCCGTGGCACCTACGCTCACGCCCGACGTGAATAGCTTGCCAGCACTGAGCGCGTTTAGAAAGCTGAATCGCGGTGCGGCGCAAAGGACACGCAAATCTGTCCGTATTCCGCGCATACTTCGCCGCTCTCGTGCGATGTTTCACATGAAACATCGCACGCAGCGACTGTGCTACTTCGACTTCCGTGCGCGTTGCGCCCGACGCGGCGCCCGCTCGGCCCGCGGCAAACGCTCGGCGCTGATCACCAGCGTCGGCGTACTGACGATGCCCGCGCCACACTCCAGTACCTTCGCATTGCCCGCCCCGGCCTTCGCCAGCGCCTCGGCGTCCCGCTCCAATTCCTCTGCCGCACTGACTCCCTTGAGCGCGAGCATCCGCCCGTGCTCATGCAGCAGGGGGAGTGACCACTGAGCGAGCTTGGCCAGCGGAGCAACCGCCCGCGAGGTCACCACATCCGCGCCGCCCGCTTCCTTCAGCACACCGGATTGTTCGGCCCGGCCGCGCACCACGGTGATGTGTTCCAGTCCGCCCGCCTCGATGAACTCGCTCAGGAAGACCGTCCGGCGCAGTAGCGGTTCGACCAGCGTGATGCGAAGGTCGGGCCGAGCGAGCGCGAGCGGGATGCCGGGGAGTCCGGCGCCGCTGCCGACATCGACCACGGACGCACCCTCAGGAATCAGCTCACCGAGCACCGCGCAGTTGAGGATGTGCCGATCCCAGAGGCGCGGCACCTCACGGGGACCGATCAGTCCGCGCTCCACACCGGCCGACGCGAGGGCGGCGCAGTAGCGCCGCGCGAGCTCGAGCCGATCACCGAAGACGGTCGCGGCGATCGGCGGCGCCTCCAGCTCGGTGGGCAAGGTGGTGGCTGCACCGAGATCTCGTTCCACGTGAAACATCCTTCCGGATCCGAATAGGACGACATGGATAAGGCCTCCGGTCCGGAGAACCAGAGGCCTATCCAACCACTTCCGTCAGGGTGACGAAACACGCCATACCCCAAGCGCAGCTCGATCTCAGGCGGGTACGACCACCACATGACGGTTGGGCTCGACACCCTCGCTCTCACTGCTGACACCGTCGACCGCGGCGACCGCGTCGTGCACGATCTTGCGCTCGAACGGAGTCATCGGCGCGAGCGGCTCCGGCGCACCCGACTCCAGCACCCGCTGTGCCGCAGCGGTTCCCAGCGCGCTCAGCTCTTCGCGGCGCTTGGCCCGCCAGCCCGCCACGTCCAGCATCAGCCTGCTGCGCACACCGGTCGCCTGCTGCACCGCCAGCCGGGTCAGCTCCTGCAGCGCGTCGAGTACCTCACCGTTGCGACCGACCAGCTTCGACAGATCGCGACCGCCGTCGATGCTGACGATGGCGCGATCGCCTTCGACGTCCAGATCGATGTCGCCATCGAAATCCAGTACGTCCAACAACTGTTCCAAGTAGTCGCCCGCGATCTCACCCTCTTCGATGAGGGCTTCCTCAGCGTCGTTCGCGTCATTCACGACATCAGGCTCGGCCTCTGCCATCGTTGTCGCCACTGTGGCGTCCCCTCCGTCGGTCTCAACAGTCATTTGATTTCCTTCATCTGCTCATCGCACGGAACCGGGGGAGCGCCGCCGACACCGCCGCGATACAAGGGGTAGCTGGTGGGGTCAGTGCCGCCGCTTCTGGTTCGCTCGGCCGCGGCCGGGTCGCTTCTGACCGCTCGGGCGCCGCTGGCCCGACGACTTGACCGCGGGCTTCGCGGCCGGGTCGGTGCCATTCGTCGACGCGACCGCGTCCTCCGGTTGAGCCGCCGGCTTCTTACGCGTATCGACCGGCTTCACACCGGGTTTCGGCGCGTTCTGGGCACGCTGCTCCAACTTGGCTTGCTTCTTCTCCTCTTCCTCCTTGGCCATCCGGCCGAAGACGAGGTGCTGCTGCCCGTAGGTCCAGATGTTGTTGGAGACCCAGTAGAGAAGGATGGCGATCGGCAGGAACGGACCACCGACGAGCACGCCGAGCGGGAACACCCAGAGCGCGAGCTTGTTCATCATCGCGGCCTGCGGGTTGGCCGCGGCCTCCGGCGTCTGCCGCGCCACCGAGGCGCGCGCATTGAAATGCGTTGCCAGACCGGCGATCACCATCAGCGGGATGGCGACGAGCGCGATGCTCAGCTTGGTCGGCACGCCGCCGTAGTTGGCGAACGCCTGTAGCTCGTTGACCGGGGTGGTGATGAAGGCGGAGATCGGCGCGCCGAAGATACGGGCGCTCAGGAACGACTGCACGTCGGTCGCGCTGAAGACGTAGTTCGCGGTGTTCGCGTTCTGCTCCGGCGTCATGCCGAGCTGACCGAGACCGTGACCGGTCCGGTTGAACGAGCGAAGCACGTGGAACAGACCGAGGAACACCGGCACCTGGGCCAGGATCGGCAGGCAGCCCATGAGCGGGTTGAAGCCGTTGTCCTTCTGCAGCTTCTGCATCTCGGTCGCCATCTTCTGGCGATCGTTCTTGTACTTCTTCTGCAGTTCCTTGATCTGCGGCTGCAGCTCCTGCATCTGCTTGGTGGTGCGCACCTGCTTGACGAAGGGCTTGTAGAGCACCAGTCGCAGGGTGAAGACCAGGAACACCACCGCCAGTGCCCAAGCGGCGCCACTGTCCTTGCCGAAGCCGGGCACGGCCGCGAAAACCCGGTGCCAGAACCACAAGATCCAGGACACCGGATAGTAGATGAAGTTGAGCACGGCTCTATGCACTCCCGTCGTTCGTATCGCCGATCACCGCTGACGGTGATCCTTTACAAGCCTTCGGCGCCGACGCGTCGGCGGCGGCTGCCTCGTTCCGATGACGTTCCGGAACGGGGTCCCACCCACCAGGGTGCCAGGGCGCGCATTTGGCCAATCGCACGGCCGTCAATCCGAGGCCGACGAACAGTCCACGGGTGCGCAGCGCAGTGACAGCGTATTCACTACAGGTCGGAGTGAAACGGCACACCGGCATGCGGGTGGGGGAGACGTAAGTCCGATACAACTCGATCAGGAAGATCAGTGCGCGCGCCGGTAGCCGGGCGACGGTGTTCATGACCGAACACCCGATCCCGCCCCGACCGTGCGCGCGACTCCGAGCTTGCGCAGCCCGGCGCGCAGCTGCCGCAGCAGCTCCTCCGATTCGGCGTCCGCGGCGCCGGGCAGCGCGCGAATGACGATATCGGCCTCGGCGGGCAGCTCGGGGAGCAGCTGAGCGCACATATGACGCAGGCGGCGGGCCACCCGGTGACGTACCACCGCGGAGCCCACCGCCTTGCTGACAATCAATCCGAAACGCGGTCCGCCAACGCGAACCAACGGCCCGGCTACCGCCGGGTCGTCTCCTCGTCCACTCGCGCCCACGCTTCCGTCATACCCGTGCGTCAGCACGTGTACGACCAGATCGCGCCTCCCGATTCGCTGGCCGCGGCGCACCGTCCGGGAGAAGTCGGCACGATGATGCAACCGATACGGCTCAGGCAACACCCGAGCGTCCGAGAGCGAGGATCAGGCAGTGAGTTCGGCGCGGCCCTTGCGGCGACGCGCCGAAACGATGGCGCGACCCGCACGGGTCCGCATCCGGAGGCGGAAGCCGTGGACGCGCGCCCGACGACGGTTGTTCGGCTGGAACGTCCGCTTGCCCTTGGCCACGGTCAACACTCCTCGAGTAGGTGGGCACCAGGCGGTGCCCGAAGCTTTTTCGGTGAAACGTATGTCGCGATGAATCGCAGTCGGTCATCATCGGCGCGCGTCGATCCTGGCGCATAGTCAGCACAAGACCGCCACCGCACCAAGGGGTGACTGTACGAGGGTACTGATCTGCCATGACGGGGTCAAACTCGGCCCCCGTTGCCGATTCGGCGTCCGACCCGCTAAGGTTCTCCTCCGCACCGAGTCACGCATCTGTGCACAACGGGTGAGTTCGTCCACACCCCTAACCACAGGTCGCCACGACACTCCCGGCGCGTTGCCAGAAGATTGCTGCAGAACCGCAGGTCCAGGCGGTGCACATGCGGCGCGCGCCCGCGTTTCACAACTCCCCAGGGTTCTCCACATCTGTGGATAATTGTGTGGAAAGACCCCTGGAGTGGCATATTCGTAGGGCCGACGGTGCCACGCCGCTGCCAGGATGGGGGATCCGAGCAGCGCCCGAACCGGTTACGGACGTATGCGGGATCACTGAATCTACCCATGTGGTGGGTGTTCCCGCGTGCCCCGGCCGTCTGCTCCTATCGACCTACTCCGGGGAGGCAACTGCATGGACGACGAGCAGAACGTGTTGGCCACGGTGTGGCCAGAGGTGGTTGCCGAGCTCACCACCGGGTCTCCCGATGGTGCCATCCCACCGGTCACCAGAGCACAGCAGGCCTGGCTGAAGCTGGTCAAGCCGCTCACTGTGGCCCAGGGATTCGCGCTGCTCTCGGTCCCCTCGTCGCTGGCCCAGGAGGCCATCGAACGCGATCTGCGCGAACCGATCCTGCGTTCGCTCGCCCGCCGCCTCGGCCCGCAGGTCGAGGGTCTCGGCGTGCGCATCGCCGCACCGACCAGCCAGCCCGCCGAGCGCTCCGGCGCCAACCCCAGGCATGCGCGGATGACGAGCAGGCCCGAGCGCGGCCGCGACTCCGGCCGAGGTCAGGGCGGATATCCACAGCAGGCCGACTACGGGCGCACCGAGTACGCCCCGCCGCGCTACGCGCCCAACGAATACGCGCCCGCCCCGGATTACGCGGAGACGCCCGACTATCAACCGGCACCGGAGTACGCGGAGTACGCCCCCGCCGACGACTATCCCACCAGCACTTATTCGGCCCGCGGCGACTATCCGGGTCCCGAACAGGATGTACCGCCGGTCCCCGAGCCGCCGCAGCCGCCGCGCCGGGAACAGGGAATGCCCCCGCGCCGCGAGTCGGCGATCCCGCCGGGGCAGGAATCGCTGTTCACCCCCGAGCCCGCTCCCGCGCCCGCCCGAGGCCAGGGCAGGGCGCCCGTTCGTGAGCAGGCCCCGATGCGCGAGCCCGCGCCGATGAACGAATCGGTGCGCGAGCCGATGCCGGACCAGCGCCCCGAGCACGCCGATGACGAACCGGTCGTCAACGTACGCAACTCCTGGCCGACGTACTTCACCAAGAACCAGGAGGCGCAGGCCGCGCCGACCGGATCGGCCAGCCTGAACGCCAAATACACCTTCGAGACGTTCGTCATCGGTGCGTCGAACCGCTTCGCGCACGCGGCGGCGGTGGCCATCGCCGAGGCGCCCGCCCGCGCCTACAACCCGCTGTTCGTCTGGGGCGCTTCGGGTTTGGGCAAAACGCATCTGCTGCACGCGGCCGGCCACTACGCCCAGCGGCTGTTCCCCGGTATGCGGGTGAAGTACGTCTCCACCGAGGAGTTCACCAACGACTTCATCAACAGCCTGCGCGACGACCGGAAGGTGGCGTTCAAGCGCCGCTACCGGGAGACCGACATCCTGCTGGTGGACGACATCCAGTTCATCGAGGGCAAGGAAGGCATCCAGGAGGAGTTCTTCCACACCTTCAACACGCTGCACAACGCCAACAAGCAGATCGTCGTCTCCTCCGACCGGCCGCCCAAACAGCTGGCCACGCTGGAGGAACGGCTGCGCACCAGGTTCGAATGGGGCCTGATCACCGATGTGCAACCGCCGGAGCTGGAGACGCGCATCGCGATCCTGCGCAAGAAGGCCAGGATGGACCGCCTCGATGTCCCGCATGACGTGATGGAGCTGATCGCGAGCCGGGTCGAGCGCAATATCCGCGAGCTGGAGGGCGCGCTGATCAGGGTGACGGCGTTCGCCTCGCTCAACGGTCAGCCGCTCGATCTGCCGCTGGCCGAGGTGGTTCTGCGCGATCTGATGCCGGAGACCGCGGCGCTGGAGATCAACGCGGCGACGATCATGGCCGTCACCGCCGAGTACTTCAACACCACGCTGGAGGAGCTGACCGGGCCTGGTAAGGCACGGCCGCTCGCGCAGGCCCGCCAGATCGCCATGTACCTGTGCCGTGAGCTCACCGACCTGTCGCTGCCGAAGATCGGCCAGGCGTTCGGCCGCGACCACACCACGGTGATGTACGCCGAGAAGAAAGTCCGCAAGGAGATGACCGAGCGGCGCCGGGTCTACGACCAGGTTCAAGAACTCACAGCCCGAATCAAACAGCGCTCGCGCTGACGGGTATCCACACCCCTGCACCGCCCCTGACCAGGGGCGGTGCTTTTTTATGCCTTGTGGATTCCTCGAGGAATCCCTGTGGAGTCCTCGAGGAAACTCACCGTTGTGCACCGGTTCGTGCACAGCGTTGTGGAGCGATCCGCGCGCGGCTACCCACAGGGGTGGAATCCACAGAGTGCACAACCTTTCCCGCCCACAGCCCCTGACCAGCACGGCGATCGGTCAGCGGCCTGTGGAATCCTCGAGGAATCGATGTGGAGTCCTCGAGGATTCCTCGAGTTGTCCACGATTTCGTTCACACGTGTGAACAAGTGGGTGAATCCGGTGGAACAACTCGAGGAGCACTCGAGGATGAATCTGGGACAACCTCGCCGCTCCACAGTCGCCCGGCGTTCATCCTCGAGACACTCGGCGGCCATCCCCACGCCGCCACCCGCTATGACCAGCGGATACGCGGCCACTCCACAGATTCCACAGTGCCTACTACTACTTCAGTTCTTCTTCTTAGAGAACTCTCTTGAAAACAGGCTGTGTGGAAAGTCGATCGATGAGCATCCGATCCGGACCAACTCGGTTCACCGGCAAGGAGATCAACGAGGAGGGGACTCACTCACCTACATCGCCGAAGGCCCGGCGATCGGTACACAAGGAAGTCGCGCATCGCGAGAAAGGCGGGTCGGGCTAGGTACATCCGGCCGAGACGAGTACGGTTTGTTGTCGGTCGCCTGTGCCACACTTCGAGGGCGGCCGATCCAGCACCCTTTCGAGAACCACGCTGACGAGCCGAGAGCGCTTGGCGGACGCAAGGTCCGGCCTTCGCACACAGAATCACGGAACTGGGAGAGGACAGATCGGGCGATGGAGCTTGCAAGCATGAAGTTTCGGGTCGCCCGAGAGGACTTCGCGGAATCCGTTGCCTGGGTGGCCCGTAGCCTCCCGTCCCGGCCGCCGGTGCCGGTGCTCGGCGGTGTGCTCCTCGTCGCAGGCGAGGACGGTCTGACGGTCTCCGGCTTCGACTACGAGGTGTCCGCGCAGATGCGCGTCGCCGCCGAGGTCGCCGGTCCCGGCGAGGTCCTGGTCTCCGGTCGGCTGCTCGCCGATATCACCAAGGCGCTGTCCAACAAGCCGGTCGACGTCTCCGTCGACGGCACGCGCGTGCTGATCGCTTGTGGCAGTGCGAAGTTCTCGCTGCCGACCATGCCGGTCGAGGACTATCCCCAGCTTCCCGAGGTGCCGCAGCAGACCGGCGAACTCGGTGTCGATGTCTTCGCCGAGGCCGTCGGCCAGGTCGCGGTCGCCGCGGGCCGCGATGACACGCTGCCCATGCTCACCGGCATCCGGGTCGAGATCGAGGGCCCGCACGTGGTTCTCGCGGCCACCGACCGGTTCCGCCTCGCGGTCCGCCACATCGAATGGCAGCCATCGCGCACCGATATCGAGACCTCGGTGCTGATCCCGGCGCGCACGCTCTCCGAAGCCGCGAAGACGCTCGGCCCCTCCGATGCGCCCGTGCAGCTCTCGCTCGGCACCGGAGCGGGTTCGGACGGCCTGCTCGGCATCGTGAATGCCGGTCGCCGCACCACGACTCGGCTGCTCGACGCCGAATTCCCCAAGTTCCGCCAATTGCTCCCCAAGGAGCACACCTCCATCGCGACGCTGTCGGTCGCCTCGCTCACCGAGGCCATCAAGCGTGTGGCGCTGGTCGCTGAGCGCGGCGCCCAGGTGCGCCTGGAGTTCACCTCCGAGGGATTGCAGCTGTCCGCGGGCGGTGACGACGCGGGACGCGCGGAGGAGTGGCTCGAGGCCGACTTCCGCGGTGAATCGCTGACCATCGCGTTCAACCCGGGCTACCTGATCGACGGCCTGTCCGCGCTGCACGCCGACCGGGTGACCTTCGGGTTCACCACGCCGAGCCGTCCCGCGGTGCTGCTGCCCGCGAGCGAGGACGAGCCGAAGGTGCTCGAATCCGGTGCCTTCGCCGCGCTGGAGAGCCCGTACACCTACCTGTTGATGCCGGTCCGGCTGCCGGGCTAGCGCGGGTGCGTTCTCCGGTGCCCCGCTGTGTGGCGCCGCGTGTTCCGGTGCGCACATCATGGGCAGGCAAGGTGGGTTAGGCGGATGTACATCCGGAATCTGTCGTTGCGCGACTTCCGTTCCTGGGAGCATGCCGAACTCGAGTTATCCCCAGGACGAACGGTTTTCTTGGGATCGAACGGCAACGGCAAGACGAACCTGCTCGAGGCGATCGGTTATCTGGCTACCCTCGGCTCTCATCGGGTCGCCGCCGACGCACCGCTGATCCGGCTCGGCGCCGAGCGGGCGCGGATCGGGGCCTCGGTGGTCAATACCGGCCGTGAGCTGCGGATCGATATCGAAATCAACCAGGGCACCGCGAACCGCGCGCAGATCAACAGGTCGCCCGCGCGACGGCCGCGCGAGATTCTCGGCATCCTGCAGACGGTGCTGTTCGCACCCGAGGATCTCGCCCTCGTGCGTGGCGATCCCGGCGAGCGCAGACGCTTCATGGACGAGTTGTGCACAGCCCGTCTCCCCAGGCTGGCCGCCGTGCGCGCCGATTACGACCGGGTACTGCGGCAGCGTTCGGCGCTGTTGAAATCCGCTGGGCGGCAAGCCAGGTCGAAGTCGGATCTGAGCACGCTCGACGTGTGGGACGGGCACCTGGCCACCCATGCCTCGGTGCTGCTCGCTCAGCGCCTTCGCCTGGTGTACGACCTGTATCCCTTTCTCGCCCAGGCGTATCGGTCGATCGCCCCCGAATCCCGGCCCGCCGCAATCGGTTATCGCAGCGGGTACCTGCCGCCGGAATTCCTCGATCCCGCGCGCGAGCCGCAGCCGGACGACGCCGAGGCACTCGAGGCGATCGTGCTGCGCGAACTGGCGGCCGCGCGGACGAAGGAGCTGGAGCGCGGCGTCTGCCTGGTCGGCCCGCATCGCGACGAGCTCGACCTGATGCTCGGCGACGCGCCGGCCAAGGGGTTCGCCAGCCACGGCGAATCCTGGTCGTTCGCGCTCGCGCTGCGGCTCGGCGCGTTCGAACTGCTGCGCAGCACCGGCGCCGAACCGGTGCTGCTGCTCGACGATGTCTTCGCCGAACTGGACCGGCGCAGGCGGACCGCGCTCGCCGAGGTGGCCGCGGGAGCCGAGCAGGTGCTGATCACGGCCGCGGTGCCGGAGGATGTGCCCGCCGAACTCGTCGCCACACCGCTGCGGGTGGAGACCATCGGCGAGGCGGATCGGCGTATCTCCAGGATTGCCGAGCCTGCCGCCGATACGGCATGAACAGCGGCTACGCCGCGATATCGCTCGAGATATGCACAGAAAAGCATAGTTATCAACATCACCTGTGGAGAACTCGCTATCACTCGGCCACGCTTCGTCGGGCCTGTGTGTTGTCGGTGCGCTCCCGTACAGTGACCTCCTGTTCGTCACGCCGCGACGCTCGGAATTCGCGAAGGAGGCTCGCCAGCTATGACCGATCAGCCCGAGCCGGGCACGCAGCAATCGGGTGGGGAACCCGAGCTGCGCGGCATCGATCTGGCCCGTCGCGCACTGGAGGAGGCGCGCGCCGCGGCCAGGGCCAGCGGCAAATCGGTCGGTCAGGGCCGAGCCTCGCCGAAGCGGAGCCTGCGCACCGGCGCCCGGCGGCGCACCGGGTGGTCGGGCCCGCGGCCGGATGAGCGCGATCCGCAGCCGCTGTTCAAGCTCGCCGGATCGATCGCGAAGAACCGCGGCTGGTCGGCGAAGGTCGCCGAGGGCATGGTCTTCGGCCGCTGGCCCAACGTCGTCGGTGAGGACATCGCCTCGCACGCCACCCCGGTCACGCTGAAGGACGGCGTGCTGAGCATCGCGGCCGAATCGACCGCGTGGGCCACCCAGCTGCGCATGCTCCAGGGCCAGATTCTGGCGAAGATCAATGCCGCGGTGGGGCAGGGCGTGGTGACATCGCTGAAGATCTCTGGACCGCAGGCGCCGAGCTGGCGCAAGGGGGAGCGGCACATCAAGGGGCGCGGTCCCCGCGACACCTACGGATAGCCAGCGGTGCGCGATCGGTGCCGTTCCACGTGAAACTGCGCGACGGACAACCGATTTCGCGTGGTCAAAGCCTCGGTATATGGCCGTGACGCCGGATAATGAAGGCGTGACCGCCGGCGATGCGCGACGGCGTCTGTGGATTAACCATCGACCATCGCCGCCCGGGACGGCTGATCTTCCGGCCGCGCGCACCGCGCGGCGTGGTCTCCGCGATCGGTGATCGGACACGCCGCCGCCACCGGACTCGGCTACTGCGGCCTGAACGCGCGGAGGCGCGTATCAAACCGCCGAATGGCGGAACCGAGTCGGCGTAGTCCGATTTCTCGCATTCACGGAGCCGTGAGGGGTGTCGTAGGTGCGTTGTAGGTTGGGTGTACCAGTAGGATGGTGACGTAACTAGCGGCGATACCTTCGGCGCGTTCCGCGCAGCGCGCGCGTGGCCCCGTAAATCTCTAGCGGAAATGACCCGGGCCCCACGTGTGCTGTCCAGTGCCTCGCCAAAGGATCAGCAAGTAAGGAGAGCTACCGACCAGTGGCTGCCATGGACTCCAACGCATCGGGCTCGACCAACGCGACATCAGGCAAGCAGGACTACGGTGCCTCTTCCATCACGGTTCTCGAAGGACTCGAGGCGGTCCGGAAGCGTCCGGGCATGTACATCGGCTCGACCGGTGAGCGCGGTCTGCACCATCTGATCTGGGAAGTCGTCGACAACTCCGTCGATGAGGCGATGGCCGGTTACGCGAGCAAGGTGGAGGTCACCCTGCTCGCCGACGGCGGCGTCGAGGTCGTCGACGACGGTCGCGGCATTCCGGTCGCCATGCACGCGCAGGGGGTGCCGACCATCGAGGTCGTCATGACCCAGCTGCACGCGGGCGGCAAGTTCGACTCCGACTCCTATGCGGTGTCCGGCGGTCTGCACGGCGTCGGTATCTCCGTGGTGAACGCGCTGTCGAAGCGGCTGGAGGCCGAGGTCGACCGCGACGGCTACCACTGGACCCAGACCTACAAGGACTCGACGCCCGGCGAGCTCGTCCAGGGTGAGGTGTCCAAGCGGACCGGTACCACCATCCGGTTCTGGGCTGATCCGGAGATCTTCGAGACCACCACCTACAACTTCGAAACGGTGGCCAGGCGGCTGCAGGAGATGGCGTTCCTGAACAAGGGACTCACCATCAAGCTCACCGACGAGCGGGTCACCGACAGCGATATCACCGACGAGGTGGTCAGCGAGACCGCCGACGCCCCCAAGCATGTGGACGAGAACGCCGCGCCGCCGGAGCACAAGGTGAAGACGCGGACCTACCACTACCCGGGTGGTCTCGAGGATTTCGTCCGGCACATCAACCGGACCAAGCAGCCGATCCACAACTCGGTCGTCGGCTTCACCGGGAAGGGCACCGGGCACGAGCTCGAGGTCGCCATGCAGTGGAACTCGGGCTACTCCGAATCCGTGCACACCTTCGCCAACACCATCAACACCCACGAGGGTGGTACGCACGAAGAGGGTTTCCGCGCGGCGCTGACCACGGTGGTCAACAAGTACGCCAAGGACAAGAAGCTGCTCAAGGAGAAGGACGGCAACCTCACCGGTGACGACATCCGTGAGGGCCTGGCCGCCATCGTGAGCGTGAAGGTCGGCGAGCCGCAGTTCGAGGGCCAGACCAAGACCAAGCTCGGCAACACCGAGGTGAAGTCGTTCGTCCAGAAGACCTGCAACGAGCATCTCACGCACTGGTTCGAGGCCAACCCGGCCGATGCGAAGACCATTGTGAACAAGGCGGTTTCGTCGGCGCAGGCCCGCGTCGCGGCGCGTAAGGCGCGCGAGCTGGTGCGGCGCAAGAGCGCGACCGATCTCGGCGGCCTGCCGGGCAAGCTGGCCGACTGCCGGTCCAAGGATCCGCACAAGTCCGAGATCTACATCGTGGAGGGTGACTCCGCCGGTGGCTCGGCCAAGTCCGGCCGCGACTCGATGTACCAGGCGATCCTGCCGCTGCGCGGCAAGATCATCAACGTCGAGAAGGCGCGTATCGACAAGGTCCTCAAGAACAACGAGGTCCAGTCGATCATCACCGCGTTCGGCACCGGCATCCACGACGAGTTCGATATCTCGAAGCTGCGGTATCACAAGATCGTGCTGATGGCCGACGCCGACGTCGACGGCCAGCACATCTCCACGCTGCTGCTGACGCTGCTGTTCCGCTTCATGCGGCCGCTGGTCGAGCAGGGGCACGTGTATCTGGCGCAGCCGCCGCTGTACAAGCTCAAGTGGCAGCGTTCCGAGCCGGAATTCGCCTACTCCGACCGGGAAAAAGACGGTCTGCTCGAGGCCGGTCTCGCGGCGGGCAAGAAGATCAACAAGGACGACGGCGTCCAGCGCTACAAGGGTCTGGGCGAGATGAACGCCAAGGAGCTGTGGGAGACCACGATGGATCCGACGGTCCGCGTGCTCAAGCTGGTCACCCTCGACGATGCCGCCGCCGCCGACGAGCTGTTCAGCGTGCTCATGGGCGAGGACGTCGAAGCACGGCGCAGCTTCATCACCCGCAATGCCAAGGACGTTCGCTTCCTCGACGTATAAGCCGGTGCGCCTGTGCGACACCTCGACAGCCACCCGGCCCGCTAAGGAGACTTGATGACCGACACGACGCTGCCTCCGTACGGAGGCGCGGGCGACCGGATCGACCCGGTCGACATCCAGCAGGAAATGCAGAACAGCTACATCGATTACGCGATGAGCGTGATCGTCGGCCGCGCGCTGCCCGAGGTGCGCGACGGCCTCAAGCCGGTGCACCGCCGCGTGCTGTACGCGATGTACGACAACGGCTACCGGCCCGATCGCGGCTATGTGAAGTCCGCGCGCCCGGTCGCCGAGACCATGGGTAACTACCACCCGCACGGCGACGCGTCGATCTACGACACCCTGGTGCGCATGGCGCAGCCGTGGTCGCTGCGCTACCCGCTGGTCGACGGCCAGGGCAACTTCGGTTCCCGCGGTAACGACGGCGCGGCCGCCATGCGCTACACCGAATGCCGCCTCACGCCGCTGGCGATGGAGATGCTGCGCGAAATCGACCACGAGACGGTCGATTTCACGCCGAACTACGACGGCCGCTCGCAGGAACCGACGGTGCTGCCGAGCCGGGTGCCCGCCCTGCTGATGAACGGCAGCAACGGCATCGCGGTCGGTATGGCGACGAATATCCCGCCGCACAACCTGACCGAGCTGGCCGAGGCCATCTACTGGGCGCTCGAGCACCACGACGCCGATGAGGAAGCCACGCTGGCCGCCTGCATGGAGCGGGTCAAGGGTCCGGACTTCCCGACCTACGGCCTGATCGTCGGCGGGCAGGGCATCAACGACGCCTACACCACCGGGCGCGGATCGATCCGGATGCGCGGCGTTGTCGAGATCGAGGAGGACAGCAAGGGACGAACCACGATCGTCATCACCGAGCTGCCCTACCAGGTCAACACCGACAACTTCATCAACTCGATCGCCGAGCAGGTGCGCGACGGCAAGATCGCGGGCATCTCCGATATCCACGACGAGTCCTCGGATCGCGCGGGCATGCGGATCGTGGTCACGGTCAAGCGCGACGCGGTCGCCAAGGTCGTGCTGAACAACCTGTACAAGCACACCCAGCTGCAGACCAGCTTCGGCGCCAACATGCTGTCGATCGTCGACGGTGTGCCGCGCACGCTGCGCCTGGATCAGATGATCCGGTACTACGTCAGCCACCAGTTGGACGTCATCGTCCGGCGCACCCGCTACCTGCTGCGCAAGGCCGAGGAGCGGGCCCACATCCTGCGCGGCCTGGTGAAGGCGCTCGACGCGCTCGACGAGGTCATCGCCCTGATCCGGCGCTCGGCCAACACCGAGACCGCGCGCACGGGCCTGATGGAGTTGCTGACGATCGACGAGATCCAGGCGACCGCGATCCTCGATATGCAGCTGCGCCGCCTGTCGGCGTTGGAGCGGCAGAAGATCGTCGACGAGTTGGCCTCGATCGAACTCGAGATCGCCGACCTCAAGGACATCCTGGAGAAGCCGGAGCGCCAGCGCGCGATCGTGCGCGACGAGCTGAAGGAGATCGTCGACAAGTACGGCGACGAGCGGCGCACCAAGATCGTGGCCGCCGACGGCGATGTCGCCGACGAGGACCTGATCGCCCGCGAGGACGTGGTCGTCACCATCACCGAGACCGGCTACGCCAAGCGCACCAAGACCGATCTGTACCGCAGCCAGAAGCGCGGCGGCAAGGGCGTGCAGGGCGCGGGCCTCAAGCAGGACGATCTGGTCAGGCACTTCTTCATCACCTCGACGCACGACTGGCTGCTGTTCTTCACGAACAAGGGCCGGGTCTACCGCGCCAAGGCCTACGAGCTGCCCGAGGCGAGCCGCACCGCGCGCGGACAGCACGTGGCGAACCTGCTGGCATTCCAGCCGGATGAGCGCATCGCCCAGATCATCCAGATCAAGTCTTACGAAGACGCCCCATATCTGGTCCTCGCGACCAAGAATGGCCTCGTGAAGAAGTCGAAGCTGTCGGATTTCGACTCCAACCGCAGCGGCGGCATCGTCGCGGTGAACCTGCGCGACGAGGACGAGCTCGTCGGTGCCGTGCTGTGCTCGGCCGAGGACGATTTGTTGCTCGTCTCGGCGCAGGGGCAGTCGATCCGGTTCTCGGCCACCGACGAGGCGCTGCGCCCGATGGGCCGCGCCACCTCCGGTGTGCAGGGTATGCGGTTCAACGCCTCCGATGAACTGTTGTCGCTCAACGTGGTTCGCGAAGGTACCTATCTGCTGGTCGCGACGTCGGGCGGCTACTCGAAGCGCACCGCGATCGAGGAGTACACGGCACAGGGCCGCGGCGGTAAAGGTGTATTGACCATCCAGTACGACGAGAAACGTGGCACCCTTGTCGGTGCGCTCATCGTCGACGACGAGGATGAGCTCTACGCGATCACATCCGGCGGTGGTGTCATCCGGACGGCGGCCAATCAGGTTCGCAAGGCTGGACGACAGACCAAGGGCGTGCGATTGATGAACCTGGGCGATGGCGATACGTTGCTTGCTATCGCGCGCAATGCCGACGAGCCGGATTCCGAAGCCGGCGAAGAAAACACCAATGGTTCTTCCGAGCAGTAATTCCTACAGCGGCGGCAACGAACGGATCTAAGGAATCCCATTGACCACTCCGAACCAGCCGAACGACGAGCGGCACCAGACGAACGGCGTGACCGAGCGGATCGCACCGTCTCCGATCCCGCCGCGCCCGATCCCACGGCCGGTCGCTTCCGGTGAGAACGGGCAGCCCAATGGCGGCCAGCCGGGTGGTGCCCAGCCGCACGAAATGCCGGACCAGCAGGGCGATTTCGCTCCCAAGCCGACGGGGCCGGACCATCCGGCCGTCCCCGTGGGACACGAATCGTTCGACCAGACAACAGTGCGCATGAACACCGCGCCCGAACCCATCGTCCCCGAAGCGATGGATCAGGGCCACGGCACAGCCAACGGCGGCGCTCCGTCGCCCTTCCAGGATGGATGGTCGCAGTTGCCGCAACGGGAACCGCAGTCCAATCTGTACCGCCCTGGGCAGGCCCCGGTCACCGGTCGCCCGACCACCGGCTCCGTCGGCCTCGGCGGCGGCGTCACCAACGCGCGCACCACCGCCGACCTCGCGGCCAAGGCGGCGCGCAAGGAAGCGGCGATGGTGAAGTCGGTCGGGATCGACGGGCCGACGCGCAGCATCGCCCGCCCGGAACTGATCAAGGACATGCCGGACCTGTCGGAGATCCGGCACCCGCTGCCGGTGGACACCACGGGCCCGCAGCCCGCGGTCTCGCCCGCGGTGCCCGCGGCAGTGGCCCAGGCGGTCACCTCCGGTGAACCGCTGCGGGCGACGGTGCAGATCCGCCGCATCGACCCGTGGTCGACGCTGAAGATCTCGCTGGTGATCAGCGTGGCGATGTTCTTCGTGTGGATGCTCGCCGTCGGCCTGCTCTACATCGTGCTCGAGGGCATGGGCGTGTGGGAGCGGCTCAACGGCGCCCTCGTCGACGTTGTGTCCGCCGACGGCGGCGGCGGTGCCCTCGGCGCCGGCTCGGTGTTCGGGTACGCGGGTGTCATCGGTCTGATCAATGTGGTGTTGTTCACCGCGCTGGGCACCGTCGGCACCTTCATCTACAACCAGTGCTGCGATCTGGTCGGCGGCATCCAGGTCACCCTGGCCGATCCCGACTAGGCCCGCCCGTCGCCCGACCACCACCCCTCACGGAGGCTCCGCGCCACTGTGATCTCGACTCGGCCGGTACCCGCCCGCGCAGGGCCGGTACCGGCCGTTTTGGTCTTCGGCAGGTGGTTAGGGTAATCTCGTGCCTCGGTTCGGTTAGTAAAAAAACCGAGCGGATGAGGGCCTATAGCTCAGGCGGTTAGAGCGCTTCGCTGATAACGAAGAGGTCGGAGGTTCAAGTCCTCCTAGGCCCACTCCCGAACATCACAGTAGGGTGGGAACCATGAAAATTCTTCTCACGGTCGGTGTCGTGGTTCTGGTTCTCCTCGGAATCACCAAGCTGCGCAAGCGCGACGACGCAGACCTGTGGCACGAGGTCACTACCCGCTGACTCGGGGCCTTAGCTCAATTGGCAGAGCACTGCCTTTGCAAGGCAGGGGTTAGGGGTTCGATTCCCCTAGGCTCCACAACGGAATAGCCTGGTCACGCCAGGCTTTTCCACTTTCCTAGGGCCTCGGGGTCCACATTGCGGTCCACATTGAATCTGAGGGGATTCGGCGCGCACGACCGAAAGGTTCCTGCGCATGTCAACTCTCACCCTCGCTCCGTCTCGCCGCAGCACTCCGCCCACCCCGCGCCCGCGCCGCCGCGCGGACGGGTCGATCTACTACCAGGTCCGCTACCGAATCCTCCGCTCCGGCAAGCTCGTTCAGACCTCGCAGAGCTTCGACGAGGTGAACGCCGCGGCCCGCTGGGCTGTGCTGCTGCACCAGTTCGGCGCCACTGAGGCCGAGCGCATCCTTACCGCCCAGCTCGCCGCCACCGCCGAGGTCGAAACCGTGGTCGGCTGGTGCCGCCGCTATGTCGCCACCCGCACCGGTGTCGAACCCGCGACGCGGCGGCGGTATCTGCGCTACATCGACCGCGACATCGCGCCCTACTTCACCGAGCACCTGCCCCTCGAGGCCCTGTCCCAGGAGATGGACGCCGCGTGGGTGACCTGGCTCGAACACGAGGTCGGCAACGCCCCGAAAACGATCAGCAACAAGCACGGTTTCCTCAGCGCGGCGTGCAGCGCGGCGGTGCGGCGGCGCCCGGCGCCGCTGATTCCGTACAACCCCTGCGCCGACACGCTGCTGCCGCGCGCCTACGGCGCGGAGATCGACTACTTCGAGCCCGACGAGTGGGAGTTCTACGAGCAGCTGCTCAAACCGCGGTGGCGGTCCGAATGCGAGTTCGCGATCATGTCCATGGCGCGCCCGTCCGAACAGGCCGCCCTCCAGGTCGGCGATATCGACCCCGCGACCGGGGCCGTGCGCATCACCCGGGCCTACAAATACGACGACGGCGCACTGCGCCTGGGCCAGCCCAAATCGCGGCGCGGCGTCCGCACCACCTACGTGCCCCTCGAGACCGTCGAGCGCCTGGACCTCGACGGGCGCGAGCGCGACGAGCGGCTGTTCGCCACCGCCACCGGCGGCCCGATCACCGTGACGTATCTGTACCGGAAGGCGTTCCTGCCCGCGACGAAACGGTTGCGGGCCCTGGACGCCGCACTGCGGGAGATGACCCGGTACGTGTGCCCCGCCGACGGCCGCAGCACCCGGGCCCGGCGCGCCGACGCGGTCGCCGCCTGGCAAGGTGGCACCGGATACCTGCGCTGCGACTGCGGACAGGGCCCACACTGCCCGATGGCGCAGCCGCCGACCGGCGCCGCCGACCTCGACGACGCGCTCACGCGCCACCTCTCGCCGTTCTCCCGGCGCGCCCACTGGGACGGCGAGACACCCGCGGTGCTGCTGGCTTGCTACGGGCACCTGGTCGAGCGCCTGCTCGAGAAGAAACTCAGCCCATACACCTTGCGGCACACCGGCATTTCGTGGCGATTGCAGCTCGGCGAACCGATCTGGGTCGTCTCCCGTGATGCCGGGCACGAATCGATCACGACCACCGACGCCCGGTACGGGCATATCAGCGGCAGGGCCAGCGCCGCTTCCGCGCGTACCATCGCCGGGCGCCTGCCCCGCCTGCGCGCCGAGGTCGTCGACCTCGCCCGCGCGCGCCGCCGCCGCGAGGTCCGCACCGGGGAACTCGGCGAAATCTGTGCTGTCCCCGACGGATACGAAGCGATCTGGATGGACCGCCACGGGCTCGTGCACTCGGCGGTGTTCGCCGACTACGACCACGCGGTCGACCACGTCGCCCGCTACGAGGCAGGCGACCATCTCGCCGCCGCGGCCTGAATTCGTATCCCCTCCACCGGCGAAATCTCGTGAAACGAAACGAAATCCTGATGACTGCCACCGACATCCGCACCTGCAATATGCCCGCCTGCGACCGGACCGTGCCGCCACGGTCCGGCCTTGGCCGCCCCCGCGAATACTGCGACGACCCCAAACACACCCGCGTCGCCCGGCTGCGCGCCGAGCAACGCGCCCGCGCCCGCGCGGCGAAGAACGCGACCGACACCCCGGCCGAACGGCCTGTCACCGACCGGATCTCGGCCCTGGCCGCCGCCCTCGACCGGCTCGACACGCTCAAGGCCGAGCTGTGCGCCGAGCTGGCCGACGCCGACGACCTCGCCGCCGCCATCGCCGACCCCGATCTCCTCGCCGCCGAACTGACCGCCATCCGGGCCGACGCCGACGCGCGCATCGCGCAGGCGCTCGCCGCGCAGGCCGCCGCCGAACACGCGGCCGCCCTCGACCGCCGGGAACGCGACGCCGCGCTCGCCGAGCGGGACGCGGCACTCGAGCTGCAAGACATCGCGGTGGCGGCCGCCGAGGAAGCGATCGCCACCCGTGACGAGGCGGCCGCGGCCGTGACGAGGGTGCGCGCGGACTGCGACCAGCAGCTCGCCCGCGAGACCGCGGTCGCCGACGCCGAACTCGCCGCCCTGCACCACGAACGCGACCGCATCCGCGCCGTCGCCGACACCGCGCTGAGCGAACTCCGCGACCAGCGCACCGAACTCGCCGCCGTGCGGCAGGCGGGCGAACGTGCCCACGACCGCCACATCGCCGAGCTCGCGGCCGAGCGCGCCGCCCACCGCGCACTCGTGACCACGCTGACCGCGCACCTCATCGCCTCGCCCACGTTGCGCGGGCGGCCGACACCTCGGGCGGTGCCGCCGCCGGCGGCGCACCGCCGCCGGACCGCGCGCGCCGGTCACGCGGCGTAGGAGATCGCCTTGATCAACTGTGCCGACCGCCAGCGGAGGTGCTGTGCCCGCTTTCCTCAAGCTGACCGTGGCGGTGGGATGAAGTCGGCTGGCCATTGTGTGGCATCGCTGTAGCGGACACGTTCCCACTCCACGCCGGTCAGGTCCGCGTGGCTCAGGATCGTGTCGGTCAGATTCGCGCCGGTCAGGTCGGCGCCCGTCAAATCCGCGCCGGTCAGGTCGGCGCCGGTCAGATTCGCGTGGCTCAAGTTCCCGTGGGTCAAGAACGCATCGCGCATAGTCGCGCCGGTCAGGTTCGCGCCGATCATTTCTGCATCGCTGAGGTCTGTGTCGGTCAGATCCGCGCGGTACAGGTTCGCGCCGTTTAGGTTCGCGTAGGTCAGGGACGTTTTGGTTAGGTTCGTATCGATCAGATCCGCGCCGTGCAGGTTCGCGCCGGTCAGGAGCATGTGCGTCAGGCTGGCACCATTCAGGTTCGCGCCGAACAGATCCGCGTGGCCCAGGTTCACGCCGATCAGCACTGCTCCGGTCAGGTCCGCTTTGGTCAGGTTCGCGCCAGTCAGCTTCGCGCCGGTCAGGTTCGCGCCGGTCAGGTTCGCGCGCGACAGATTGAGCTCAGCGAGATCGACCCGGCCAAAGGCGCAGTACGGTAGCGATGCGTGTTGGAGGCTGAGTGTGGTCTTGGTCCAGGACTTCGGATCCTCAGAGGGGCGCCGTCGGCGTTCGGCGACGATGCCGACGATCGTTTGTCGGATCTCGCGTTCGGACAGGACTCGCTCGGTGGCATCCTCGGCCGCTGCCATCGGAACACGCAGATACCACTGCAACAGGTTGATACAGACCTGACGTTCCTCGTCCTCGCCGAAGCGATGCCAGTCGTCGGCGAGCGCGGTCAGCGCGTAGACACCCGCCTGCCGGATGGCGGCGGAGTCGTCGGCGATCTGGGCGGCGATGGCGGTGTAGCGATCTCGTAGGTCCGACTCTCGGTCGCGGGTCATGTCATCCCGATGGTGGGCATCGGTGAGATCGCGGCCGCGTTTCCCCGTGACGTAGGCCAGGACGCCCGCGGTGAGCACTCCTGCTCCGGCCAGCAGGGTGGCGAGGGGTTGCGAGAAGCTGGCCGGAACACCCGAGAGCAGAGCGATACCGAACCCTGCTGTCGCAGAGCCACCCACGATGAGCCCCAGGTCGACCGGGAGCGGTCGGCGCCGAAGCCACTCCCATCTGTTGCCGGAGTCTCCGGGCTCGATTCCGCCGGTCGAGCCGGTCACTGTCTTCCTCGCCCCACCATGTCGAGAGACGATATCGCGGGCAACCCCGATCAGATGGCACGAGCTGCCTGAATTGCTGTCGCGCAACCGATTTCGAGCGAATCGTTGACGCTTCGGATGCGAAGCTGACAGGCTCGCCGAATGGGGAGTGAATGGATACTCATCGAATGCATCCGTGAGACACCGACGATCATGGCTGTCGGCCGGAAACCCGTGCCGCTCAAGGCTGTTGACGCGGTACTACGCGGCCCGCACCGCAGCACCGCGCACCGGGTGATCGCCCACGTCCGCCAGACCCGTGAGGACTACACCGAGGAGTCGGCGACGAAAGGCGAAAGGGTCATCGCACAGCCGATTCTCAACGTCTTGGGGATGTGCCACGGGGTCAGGTTGTGGATCGGCGGGCTCGACGAGGAAGTGCCCGAGCCCAGCCGCTCCGGCGCCTGGGACTGGGACGAGGCCAAGGTGACCACGCTGGCCACCGAGGAGATGCACGATATCTATGCGGTCCCACCGCACCGCCGGCTGCCCGAAGTCTCGCGCATCAGCGGGCTGCGCCACATCACCACCGCCGACGACAAGTCCGCCGCCCTCGCCGCGTCGCTGTCGGCCGAGCTGCTGCACGACATGGCCAAGTCGTTCCAGACAACCTGGCAGATCCTGCGGGACGACGGTGTCCTGCGTGACATCAATTTCTGTGCCCGCGGCGCTTACATCGACGAGGTGCCGTTTCTGCACGGCATCACCCACGACATCACACCCGGCGGACTCGACGACAACGCCCAGGTCCCGCCGCTGACCTACGCCGAGGCGCTGATCGAAGGAGAGCTACGCGAGGACGACGTGTGGCCGATCCTGGTCGACATGCGCAGCCTGACCGGGTTTGAATGGCTGCGCGACCCGATGCCGGAGGTGGCCTGGGAGAAGACCGGTATCAGCAGCCGCGACCCGGCGCTGCATCCCGCCGACCTCACCACCGCGCGCCAGCTCGCCCGCCAGCTGCGCCGCGACGGTCAGGTCAGCGGTTCGGTGCGCCTGCGAAAGATCGACGGCGGCTGGCTCCAGGTCGCACTGACCGCGAAACTCGTTGTGCTGACCCGCAAGTCGGAGACATCGGCCGCGCTGGTCAAGCTCCGAAAAGCCTAGGCGAACCAACCGGGTTTCCCGTATTTCCTTCCGTTCAAACATATTTCGTACTACCTTTTGTCTTGGAGCGCTGACTTGCCCCTATCGGCAGCGACTCCCCGCGGTACCTTGTCACGTTTGGCTGAACCATGCCCTACAGGGGATTGCGGGTGGGAGTATGCAGATGAGGGCAATGCGCTGTGCGCCAGGGGAATTCTTCGCCGGTCGGGTGGTGGGACGGTGACCGGCTTATCCGCTGCGGACGATTTCGACAACACGCCCGCGGTGCCACGCAGAACAGTCAACGGCTACTCGGCGGCGCTGCGCGCACTCGGCATCACGGTCAGCGCGCCGTGCGGCGACAGCACCGTTGTTGATGCCATGATCGAGATCGGCACCGTCATCTGTGCCGACGGCAGTATCGAGGCGGTGCCGCGCGTCGGGCTGGCAGACGACCTGTATCTGCAATTTCTCGAGGCGGTCGAGGACGCATGGCTACAAGGTCCCCGCTCGAGTTGGCGGTACAACCCGAAGCTGGGATGGATCGGATGTGTGCGGGTACCTCAGCCCGGCGGTACCCGGTGCTGCTCGCTGTCCCGGGCCTCCAACTCGGCCTCGTGCTCAGGCGTTGGTGATGCCCACACGACCCGGCCAGCCCGTAGATAGGACGACACGTCTATGGCGTGGTCGAGCAGGTCTGTCAGCGCGAGGAGAGCGCTTCGGTCCGTGACGAACCGGCGGTCCCAGTCGTCGAATCGTTTGCGGCCCAACTCGTCGATGAATCGCTTGATGGTTTCGCGGTCCTCAGCCGAGAACTCGATGATCCGTTCGACGACCCATTGCTGATCCGCCAGGATTTGCAGTGCTGCCGCCGACAGCGGCGGCCGCGGCTTCTCGCTGTCCGGTCGGGCGCCCCGTACCGGTACATGCTTGGATTTCGTAGCCGGATCCATCGCATGCGCTTGCAATTGGAATGAGGGACGGTTGCCCAACAAGTCGTCCAGCGCGCCGGGAATCCAGTCCAACGCCCGCTCGATCTTGGCCCGGGAGGAGTCCCGCGGCCATCGCTCGCCGCGTTCGAGATAGCGAACTGTCTTCGCATCTACCTGGGCCTCGCGGGCCAAATCAGACTGATCCATCTTCAGCTCGATCCGGCGTCGCACGACCGCTCTGCCGACACGCACGCGTGGGTCCTCGGAGTCGTCTGCCTGTGGCGGCTGTGCTGATTCCGGAGCGTCCATGTGCCCAGTGTTTCAGGGAACATGTGGGAACTTCAAGGACGTGACTGCATGATGATCTTGCAGGGAAGTTAGCGGACTATGCCTCGGTAGGTCGGCGGATGTTGTTTCCACTATGTGCCGGATGTCCTCGTGAAATACTGGTAGGTCGTCCAAATCGTCGTTGACGAGTTCCTCTTATATCCCTAATGTTGCTGCCGTGATAGCGGATCTTAAGGGACATGACGGGAGGCATTCGACCTCCGCCCCGCTCCTCGAATCCGACTGGCAACGCGTCGGCACGACATTGCGAACGCTGCGTGAGCTTCGCGGCCTCCCGCCCGCCACGCTGGCTGATCACCTCGGTATCAGCCGCGCCTACCTGTGCAATATCGAGGCGGGCCGCAAAAGGCTGACCAATATCCTGCTCGCGCGCGCCGCCTCCGTGCTGAACGTCCCGCAAATAGCCATCATGCGGCCGAACTCCGCATCCGCCCCGAAGGCCAGGGCATCGTGAGTACTCCGGGCGAACTCGAGACCGACACGTTCACGCTGGCCGAGGTGGTCGAGAAGGTGCACCTTCCCTCGGAGGACTGGCTGAAACGGCGACTCAACGCCGGAACCTTTTCCGGCCGCAGGGCGGGCAAAACCTGGAGCATGACCCGTAGCGATATCGCCGCGATGATCGTGAGTCTCGGCCCCGGCCTCGACGTACCCACCGGACCGCTGGCCGTCCCCGAGCCGCCCGCGCCCGCCGACCTGACCGGGCTCACCCGCACCAGTCGCCGCCGCCTCGGCCGCACCCCCTGAGTTCCCTCGGTGCGGCGCGCGCCGAGGCCGCATCGAGGGCGCGCACCCCGGGCAGGACCGCCCGGTGAACCCCTCACACCCGGCTCCCGGGGTGCGCACCCTACCCACTCGACCGGAGAACCCATGCCGACCACCATGAAAACCTCTCCACCCCAACGAATTCCGTGCCAGTATGCCAACGGGCTACCGGTCACGACGAGCGACGCGGACATGATCGCGAGGGCGTTCGGATTCAGCTCCGCGCATCAGCTTGAGCATGTCGTGGCCCAGCGCGAGCGAATCAACCGAGCGCGCGGCATCGTGTCCGCCGCCGCGCGTATGGTGGCCCAGTCCAACGCCGTCGCCGCACAGGCCACCGCCGAGCACGCCAAACGCACCGGAAGTGCCACCGCCGAGTTCGACTACGCATACGAGAGATTGCGCAACGCGGGCGAGCTCACTGGTGAGGCACCCATCGACGCCGTGATCGTTGCGCGCTCCGTCGAACGGCGGCCAGCCGACAAGTTGGCCAGTGCATCGTGAGGCGCTTCCACTCGCTCCACCTCGACCGCGAAACCGTCGGGCTACTCGCCGATCTAGGTCTCGTGGCACTCAGCGTCCTAGCTATCGCTGTTCTGTGCACGCTGCTCGGAAATGCGGGGAGCATATGACCGGTCGTCATTCCGACAGCCCCCGCCACCACGCCGGACACCGCCGGACCAGCGTCCTGTCACTGATTGCTCGGATCCTCGGCGAGCGCCCCATCGCCCAGCCGGTGAGCGCGGCCGCCGATCCCGCCGCCGCCCGCATCGACGCTCTGCTCGCCCCGCTGGTGGTCGGGCCATGACCTCTTATTTCCCCTGCCCTGACTGCGAAGGCACCGGGACCGCGGTTGGTGGCTATGCCGCCGAGGATTGCCCGACCTGCCTAGGCACCGGCGAGATCGCCGTAGGCGACATCCCGACAGCACCTGACGGATAGGGGCGTCCAAGATTGATGAATCCGGGGCTGCGCTGTCCGTGCGGAAGGTGGTGCTGTGGACTCGGGCGTTGGGCTGCTGCCGGTCGACCGTTTCGAGTGGGAGCGGCTCGTGCGCCGAATCGAAATGGACAAGACAGCGAAGTATTTGGGGCTGATGCTCGCGACCTACGCCGAGCGCGACGGCACGCGTGTGCGGCCTGGCGTCGAGCGTCTGGCGCTGGTGACGTGCATGTCCGAACCGACCGTGAAACGGGCCCTGTCGGCACTGCGTGCGCTCGGGCTCATCGAACGGACACGGCGAGGGAATCGGCATGCCGGGCTGGCCGACGAGTACCGGCTGACCGTGCCCTCGAATCTGCTCGATCACCCGATGCTGGATCCGGACGAGTCCACGATTTCAGGGGATCACCGGTGATGTGTGGACATCGGTGCGCCGCTGGCCCTCTGGGGATCGGGGGTGATCCCCAGAGTTATCCACAAGGCGAGAGTCTGCGTATCACCAGTGACCCCGAGACATTTGAAACGCCGATGGGTCTGGGGATCATTTGCGCGATGTCTGGGGATCATTTGGCGCGAGTCTGGGGATCACCCGTGATACGCCACCACTCCAAACCAACCACAACCACTAACTACCCGCCGCGATGCTGGCTTGTGTACGGAACTCACGACCGCCCGCGCGAGCGGCGGTGAACTCATGACCCTCGAACGCACCGGCGAGCCCGAGGACGACTCGGCGCCATGGCATGACCCCCGATGCCGTAGCGGCTGGCTCGGACACGACAACGAGTATCGCCCGTTGCCGTGCCCGGTCTGCCGCCCTCACACGATCCGCCGCTCAACCGTTCACGACTTCGCCGAGCACGAGCCATCCGCCCGCGCCCGCGCCGCGATCGAACAGGACAACCGCAATGCCTGAACCAAACGCCCCGCTGCTGAGCATGCTGGACACCGTCGCCGAGGCGATCAGCGAGCCACCGACCCGCCGTCCGCGCCGCACCCGGCGCAGCGCCAAAGCCGCTGGCACCCGGCACGAGTCGGCAACCGCGCACTACCTCGCCGAACACGTCGACGACCGGATCGAGCGACGCGCGAAGCACGGCACCCGCGACCGCGGAGACCTGTCCTCGGTGCGCGCACCCGGCGGCGGCCGACTCGTCGGCGAGTGCAAGGACTACGGCGGCCGACTACTGCCCGGCCAGTGGCTCGCCGAAGCCGAGACCGAGCGCGGCCACGACGCCGCCCTTGCCTCGTTCGTCGTCGCCAAACGACGCGGAATCGCCGACACCGGTTCGCAAATCGTCCTGATGACCCTGCGCGACCTCGCCGCGATCCTGACCGGTGTCCGACCCGAGGAGGCGTAGCGAATGGCCTGGTTCGAAACCTACGAACGCGACGTACTCGGCGATCCCGGAAAACCTTGGCCGACCAGACCGCGCCCGATATCGCTGCCGGACCCGCCTGCGGAAAACGCTCCGTTCGCGGTGGCTGAACCTCCCGGACGAACCGGAGGCGGGCCGCTCGGCCTGGTGCTCGACGCCATCCGGACCACCTTCGCGGCGGTGCGCCGATGAGCACCTCGCCGTGCGCCGAGTGCGACCGTCCGGTCGTCGATGGCCTGCCGCTGTGCCAGACGTGCACCGACGGTGTCGTCGCCGATCTGCGCGCCGTGCCCGGCTTGCTCGTCGAATTGGCGATCACCCGCGCGGGCCTCGGACGGCTCGGGCCACATTCGGCCGGCGGCCGCGCGGCCGAAACGCCGCTACCGATTCGCGCCACCAACTACCGGACGAGCATGCAGGGCGACCGTGCCGTGTCGCGGCTCGAGACCACGGTGAACGGCTGGACACGTGCCCTCGCTGAGGATCTGCGGGTGACCCCGTACATCGGTGGTCCGGCGCTGATCCTCCTCGCACGGCAGCATCGCGGCCCCGACGACCGCGACCCCGGCACACTGCCACTCACCGCGCCGAGCCAACTTGAGCAGGCGGCGGTATGGCTTGCCGGGCACCGCCGCCAGCTACGCGCACACGAGGCTGCGCACGATCTGCTGGTCGAGGTTTCCGGCGCGCTTGCCCAGATTCGGGATGTCGTCGACCGGCCGGTCGAGCGGCGCTATCTCGGGCCGTGCCCGAGCGTGCTCGACGACGGGGGCGAGTGCCGGTGGGAGCTGCGCGCGCAACTCGGCGCGAGTTGGGTCCGGTGCGGCCGGTGTCGCACGCAGCACGAAGTGGCTGAGATCCTCGACGCCGTGCGGGCAGCGGCCGAGGACATGCTCTACAGCCTCGGCGATCTCGTCCGAGTGACCGAGGGCGTCGGCGCTGCGGTGCCGAAAACGACGCTGTACCGGTGGGCTCGCGAACGCCGGATCGAGCCTCGCGCATGGCAGCACGGCGAACGAATCACCGACCATCCGATCGACGCTTCATCGGTGCACGTCTACCGTCTCGGCGACGTGCTGGCACTGGCGCGGCGCGCGCAGCGCACGAGAGGATCGGCAGCATGACGACGATCGTCGAGTTTATCCAGAGCCGGGTTGCAGAAGACGAGTCGGCGGCGCACGCCAGCGCCGACGAGCACGGAGTTCGCCAGGCGCGTGCGTGGCGCACCATCGTCCGCGCGATCTTGGAATACGAGGGCGAAATCGATTACCTCGCGCCGAGCGCGGGACAGCGCTCGGACTCGGTCGACCAGATACTCGCGCTGCGGGCGATTGCCGAGATATGGCCGCAGCACCCCGACTACCGCCGTGCGTGGGGCACGGTGACGATGCAGGAGGACCGACAGCATGATCGGTGATGACGCGGCGGGCGGGCGGGCCTGGCGAGAATCGTTGACCAGCGGCGATGCTGCCCGACGCACCTATGCGCCCCTGCCGGATGGACGTATCCCGCTACGGGTTGTCCTGGCCGTGGGCGATCAGGGGCACGCGGTCACTCCGTGGCACGACACTGAGTCGCCGATGTTGGTGTCGGTGGCCGAGATCGCGCGTGACTGCGGCATGCCCGAGAACGAAGTCGTCGGCCGTGAGTTGACCGCGCGCGGCGACGCGCAGGAGCTGCACGACTTCCGGCTTGTGCACGACCCTCGGCTCTAGCCGCCCTGTTTGTGGCGCCGCCGCTGAGCCAGGATGGCGAGGGCTGGTGCACGCCGCCAGCGCTTCACGCCGCCGGTTTCGTCGTCTGGGTCGCCCAGGTCGACTTGCTGGCGGGAGATGTAGGCGCGCAGTGTCGACGGCGCGATCTGGGCCGCGGCCGCGAGCTCGGGCACGGTGAGCAGATCATCAGGTGCGCCTTCTAGGGCAGTGGGCTGCGCGCGCAGGAACACCGATCGCACGACCTGCTCGACTTCCGCCTCGTCGTACGCGTTCCATCGACCCCGTTTGCCGATCGACCGTGGCCAACGTTCGTGTGGCATCCACACCGTCTGCACGGTGTTCAGGGCGCGGCCGTAGCGTTCGGCGATTTCTGGCGCGATCAGGGTTCTGACCGGGGCTATCATGATGTGTTGACCCCTTTCGAGGTTGGTCGATTGCTGGACGGCGGAGTTCCGACATAGAGGCTTGCCTCGCTCCGCCGTCCGCCCAGCTTCAACGGGGGCGAGGCCCGGTCTGTCCGACCGGGCCTCGCCTTGTTGGTTACTCGTCCACGATCTCGATGTCGTCTTCGTCGATATCGCCGTCGAGCAGCCCTTCAGCGAGTTCGAGTTCCACGTTCGCGCGGCCCACCGCGACCAGCGCGGCCTCGATCGTCCAGATCTCTTCCTCCGTGGCGGCGACGGCCGCCAGCGCCACACCCGACATCCAGTCGAGCAGCGCCGTCGAAACTGCCACCCGAAGGAACCTCGGCATGGGCAGGTCCTTGACCGCCCGATGACCGATCTTCATGTTGTCCACCAACTCGGTCGGCGTCATCTCCGGCGAGAACGGCTCGAGGCTGATCGGCAGCGGAAGACGCAGCAGCAGCTTCGTCGCCCGCATGTAGGACATCGTCGCCCGGAGCTGGAAGCTCAGGAACATGGCCTCGAATTCTGATTCGCTCATTGTGTTTCCCCTTTCAGGAGAGTTGTTGGTGATTGCTGTCGGTCGGGTCCGACCCCGTCCAACAATTAGTATATTACAGCACTCAACTATGGTTTCACAACACTCGATGTAGCGTAACCTCGAATGGCATCGATGATGACGACCGAGCCCCTGGCGGCTATCGAATGCGTGTTCGACTCGAGGTAATCTCTCGGCCATGCCGCCGCCATCCCGCCTCGAATGGGCGTACACGAACATTGCGCAGGTCCGCGAGCAACTGCTCGCGGCCGCCGCGTTCGGCAAGTGCCTGACCCCCGAACAGTTAGAGAACGCCGCGAGCAAGCTCAGCGAGGGCCTCCGGATCTACACCGAGGAGACCCGGAAACTGGAGTAGTTGGAACAATCTGTACAGCAAATTCAACCCTTGCTGTACAGTGGCACTTGAAACCGCTGCTGACGAGCCGACCCTACGGTCGCCTGGTGGCGGTTTTTTCATGCCTGAGCGGCGTAGCGCATCAGCTTCATGTGCCGAGGGTCGCCGGTTCGAGTCCGGCCGCCGCCACAATCACCCGATCAACGATCCTGATGCGAGGAGCTCACCGTGCTGTCCACTTTGTCTGCTGTCCTGTCCGCCGTCGACTGGGTCGAGGTCGGCGTCGGTCTGGCGAAGATCGTCGGCGCGCTGATCAGGGCAGCGATCTAGGCAATTTTGGATACCGGTCTCTCATCTGCGGCGTTAGGTGCACGGCCATTAACGGTGGAGTTAGTGAAGCGGTATCCGAACTCTGCTGCTCCCGTATGATTGTGTGAGATGCGTGAGATGTGTGACAAGCAAGAACAGAAGAGTGGCCCCAGTCCCGCTGGAACGGAACCAGGGCCGTTGGTTGACCTAGAGCCAACCACTCTCCTGAACAGCACTCACAAGTCGGTAGACCGCAACTCCAGCGTTTACCAGTGAGGCCGCTGCGGACGTAAGTACCGCAGCGGTTTTCACGTTCTCCACCACGTGTGGTGGCAGGCGTTTGAGTCTCATTGGCATCGACCTCCATCTTTGGTGACGGGCCCTTGCGGGCCCGAGGGTGTCGAGTCCTCAACGACACCCAAGACGGAAGTCGAACCAGCGAGTTCGCCTGTGCCAGTGCTGGAATCGAGTGTACTGGTCACGACCGTGTGTAAATCCCTGTTGGCAAGCCATGTGCAAGTACTCATTGACAACAGGATTCAACAGTAGTGGCTCGAATTACCCTCGGCAGCATGGCAAACCAGAGCCTTCGATCGTTGACAAGGGGGTGTCTGTGTCCTGGTCCCGAGAACCTGGTCGATACCGCGGTGTCCCGCAACCGCTGGCCGAGAGGATCCGATACCGGGATCGCTGGACATGCCAGAAGTGCGGCGACCCTGGGAACGAAGTCGACCACATCGAAAACGTAGCCGCCGGGGGCAGCGACGACGAGGCGAATCTGTGGGTGCTGTGCACCCAATGCCATCGGATCAAGACTGCCAGCGAAGCGGCAGCGGGCCGAGCTCGGCGCAGCCGCAAGCGTTCCGGTCTGTTGCATCCGGGGCTGCGGCAGACCGGGGCGGTAGCCCCCTCCCCCCGGTAGACGCGCTGGCGTTGGGCATAGGGCCTGCCAGTTCGTACGGGTTCCGGAATCGCTCAGGCCGCGATCGCGTCGCCTGACGGAATCGATTGGTAGTGAACCGTCCAGATGCGCGTCCGCTGGTCGCGGCTCAGTTCGTCGGTGCCGATCTCGATCGCTAAGCGGATCACGAGCTCGCCCGATGCGAGCGCAACGCACCGAACCTCTCGTTCGAGATGCTTCTCTAGCAATTTGCCGCTGAACCACTCTGGGGCGCTGAGCTGCATTGTCTTACATTTGCTGTTCATCTACTGAGTGTGCGGGGCTTGTCAACCTCGACTTTTGGTTGAGTTCTTGGAGGGGGTGGGATTCGTGCCAGGTCCCGCTCCGAAACGCAACTCGCGCCGCCGCAACTTCGGGCCGGAATGGCGCTCACTTCCCGCCGAAGGGCGGAGCGGTCCGGCGCCGAAATGGCCGACCGGGCGCTCGACCGCGGCGCAGCGCGAGATCTGGGAATCGCTGTGGGCGACACCGCAAGCGGTGGCGTGGGAGTCCCTCGGCTGGACGCGGGTCGTTGCTCGCTACGCGCAGGTACTCGCACGCTGTGATAGCCCGAAAGCTCCGGCGTCGATCCTGGCCGAGGCTCGCCAGCTCGAGGACCGGCTCGGTCTGTCGCCGATGTCGATGAGGCGGCTTCAGTGGGAGATCAGCGAGGTGCCGCGTAGCGATCGGGATGCGCAGGTAACCAGCATTGCCGATTACCGAGCCCTCTGAACTACCTCCGGGGTATCGGCTCGATCCGATCACCGGTGCCTGGTTGACGATTCCGTGGCCGAGCGATCCGGAGGAGAAAGCGGCGCTGATCGCGTCGTCGCTGGGGCCGTCGCTGATCGATTGGGCCGAGTGTCGCACCGACGAACCAGGTTTGACCGACTACCTCACCGGTGGGAACTGGCGATTCACCGACGGGCAGAAACGTTTCCTGATCCTCTGGTATGCCTACGATGAGCGCGGCCGATGGCGCTACCGCTCCGGGGTGAAGCGCGGCGCGAAGGGCACCGGCAAAGACCCCATGGGTGCGGCGATGTGCGATATCGAGCTGGTCGGCCGCACGCAACTGGTGTGGGACAACGACATTGGCCGTTGGGTCGGGCAGCGTCACATGTTGCCGCTCGTTCAGATCGCGTCGAACTCCGAAGCACAGTCGAAGGACATGCTCAGGATCGCGAACGCGATGTTCGGCCGTGAGTCCCGCGACTACTACGGCATCGATTGCGGCGAGACGCGAACCATCCTGCGCGACGGCGGCCGTACCGAGGTTCTGACCGCGTCGGAGATGTCGAGCGAGGGCGATCCGGCGACGTTCATTGCGTTGAACGAGACCCACCATATGACCGAGAGCAGTGGCGGGCACAAGGTCGCCGCGGTGGCGCGCCGCAATGTCGCGAAGTCGCCGAAAGCGTTGCAGGCGAGGGTGTGTGAGTACACCAACGCGCACCGCGAGGGCATGGACTCCGAGGCCGAACGCTCGTATGAGGCGTGGCAGAACCAGGTGTCGGGCCGAGTCCGCAAGCTCGACATCCTCTACGACTCGATCGAGGCCGACCCGGCAACCGATCTCGCCGATTACATCCAGCTCATGCGGGCGCTTGAGCAGGCGTATCAGGATGCGCCGTGGGCCGACCTTGAGCGGCTGGCCGACGACATCCAAGTCGACACCCGCACCACCGAGGCAGACGCGATCCGCTACTACCTCAACGGATTAGCGGCCGCCGAGGACGCCTGGGTCGACCCCCGCAAGTTCGATGCGCTCGCCCGCCCCGACATCGTCGTCGCCGACGGCGAACGGATCGCGATGTTCCTGGACTGCTCGAAATCCGAGGACGCGACCGGCCTGGTTGCCGTTCGGCTGTCCGATGGGCACGTGATGACCCTCGGCGTGTGGCAGCGCCCGCACGGTGATCGTGGTAAGAACTGGCTCGTACCCCGGCACGAAGTCGACGCTGCGGTGCGCGCGGCAGAGGCCCGGTATCGGGTGTTGTGGTTCGGGGTGGATCCCTCGCCGGCGCGTGAGGACGAGTCCGAGTCGTCGTACTGGTTGGCGCTGATCGATGCGTGGCATCGCGATTTCGGGCGCAAGCTCGCGGTCTGGGCAACCCCCGGCGCGCAGGGGCATTCGGTGCGCTACGACCTGCGTCTGTCTCAGCGTGGCGGCGCCGAACGCAACAAGGCATTCACCGAGATGGCCGAGCTCGTCGCCCGGTCGATCGACGACGACCAGGCGCTGAGCCACGACGGTGACGCGACATTGCGCGCGCACGTCCACCACGCCAAACGGCGACCGAACCGATGGGGCACCAGCCTCGGCAAACAGTCGCGCGACTCGAAAAACAAGGTCGATCTCGCGGTGTGCATGGTCGGCGCGCTGCTCGGCCGCCGCATCGTGTTGAACTCCAGCAGGGTCCGCACCGGCGGTAGCGGGAAGGTGGTGGTGATGTGACCGATCTCGTTGCGCTGGCCGAGATTCCGCAGGTTACCGGACTGGATCACACCGACCAGAACACCCTCGACCGCCTGGTCAGGCAGTTCCGCGCGAAGTGGCCACGCAACCAGTTGCGCGCCCGCTACTACGACCACAAAAACGTGCTCAAGGACTTCGGTATCTCGATCCCTCCGCAGCTCAAGGATGTCGAGACCGTCGTCGGGTGGCCGGAGAAGGCCGTCGACGCCCTCGCACGGCGGATCCGGCACGACGGGTTCGTGCTCCCCGGCGGGGACGCGGACAGCCTCGGCATAACCGACATGTGGACCGCAAACAGGATGAACGTCGATGCGCCGCAGGCACATACTTCGGCGCTGATTCATTCGTGCGCGTTCATCGCGACCACCCTCGGCGATGTGCGATCGGGCGAGCCCGAGGTGTTGATGACGGCGCGATCGGCGTTGTCGGGCACCGGGATTTGGGATCCGCGGCGTCGGCAACTGTCCGCGGCGCTGTCGATCGTCGCCTATGACGAGGCATGGCCGCACGATCACCGCATTACCGAACTGGTGATGTATCTGCCCGATCGGGTGGTGATCATGAACCGCAACAGCACCGGCAAATGGGCGATCGACGTGCGTAAGCACACCCTCGGGCGCGTCCCGGTCGAGTTGCTCCCATTCCGGCCGCGTCTCGACCGGTCGTTCGGGGCCTCGCGCATTTCGCGCGCGGTCATGTCGATTACCGACGAAGCGGTGCGGACCGTTCTGCGCACCGAGGTTTCGGCCGAGTTCTACAGCTCACCGCAGCGCTACATGCTCGGCGCGGACCCCGATGCGTTCGTCGACGCGAAGGGCCGTGTCCGCACCGGATGGGAAGCGATCCTCGGACACATGCTGGCGATCGGCCGCGACCAGGACGGCAACGTGCCCGAGGTCGGCCAATTCCCGCAGATGACGATGCAACCGCACCTCGAGCACATGCGCAGCGTCGCGACGCGGTTCTCCGGCGCGACCAATCTGCCCGTCGGCGCGCTCGGCGTCGTGCAGGACAACCCGTCCTCGGCCGAGGCGATCTATGCCGCGAAAGAGGAACTGGTCACCGAGGCCGAGTACGCGTGCGACGTGTTCGGTATGGGATGGACCAACGCCATGCGCACCGCGCTCCTCTTGCGTGAGAAGCGGACCCAGATGCCGCCGGAATGGAACCGGTTGCGGGTGAACTGGCGCGACCCGGCCACCCCGTCACGGTCCTCGGCCGCGGATGCGGTGCAGAAGACGGTGACCGCGTTCCCGTGGCTGGCCGAATCGCGAGTCGCGCTCGAGCAACTCGGTTGGGACGAAACCACGATCGAACGGGCGCTCGCGGACAAGCGACGATCGGCTGTATCAGCGTTGACGCAACGGCTGACCACCACACTGCCCCCGACCGTCGCCACAGCGGCCCCCGGCGACGAGCAGCCGGTCGACGCCGAGGCCCAGGCCCAGCCGTGACCACGGTCGCCGAGCGTCAGCAGCTACTCGACGAGCTGAGCAGGCTTGCCGCGCAAGATATTACGACCCTATGGGCGCAGGTCGCGACAGCCAGCGATACCCAATTCGCGCAGATGCTCATCGAAGCGTTTCCCGAGTTGGTCGAACCGTATTCCGTGGCCGCGGCCGAGCTCGGGGCCGAGTGGTATGCCGAATCGGCCCCGCCGAGTGCGACGTATCAGCCCACGTCGTTCCTGCCGGACACGGCGGGGCTGTCGACCTCGGCGGAATGGGCACTCGGCGCGACGGGCGACGCCGCACTCGGGCGCCTGTCCGGAATCGCGCAACGCCAGATCTGGACCGCCAACCGCGACACCATCATCGGCAACGCCGAGAGCGAACCAGGCTCGACGTGGGCGCGAGTCGCCCGGCCTGGCGCGTGCGCGTTCTGTGCGATGCTCGCCACCCGATCCAATGTGTATTCCTCCGCGGCTGCCGCGACCAGGGTCGTGGGCCGCGGCAAAGAGATGTCGTTGTCGGACAGGAGAATCCGCGCGGCAGGTGGTGACCGCCGTGCGGGCGGCAAATTCGCCGCTGGCGGCATCCGCACACGCGGCAAACGGAAGCTCGGCGAGCGGTATCACGACCATTGCCACTGCCAAGCCAAGGAGGTTCGGCCCGGCCAGATCTACACCCCACCCGACTACGTGCAGGAGTGGGAAGCCGCGTACATCAAGGCCACCCGCGAAACAGCGAAGACCGGCAAGTACGGCGCGATCGACACGAAGGCCGTGCTCGCCCACATGCGCGAGTCGCTCGAGGATTCCCGCACCGCGGCCAAGCTCGACAACGCTCCGGTACCCGCGCCGCCGACGATTCAGGCGCCGCCAACACCGCCGCCCGCGGCGACCAAGACCGCAGCCGAGTCGAGCGCGGTTATGCCCCAGGCATTGCCAGCGAAGAAGTCGCGCAAGAACTCACCGTTCGCGGGCCAGTCTTCGGGTGATCTGATGGCCAGATTCGAGGCGAAGATCGCCGCCGACGAGATCGACGACGAATTCGACGCCCTTGAAGCCGAGATCAACCGGCGCGATCACCGAGCCAGAGTCGAGCGCGACCGCCGCGCCGCGGCCCGGGACGCGAAAGCGAAAGCGCAGGACGACGAATACGAGCGGTTGATGAACGACGGAGTCGACGACGAGACTGCCATCGAGCAGGCCTATGGCGTACCCGTCGAGGAGCAGCGGCGCCGCAGCGCACGTTCAACCCTGTCCGGATGGGGCTACGACGGCAAGAGCCTCGACGAACAAGTTCGAGCGTGGCATCGCGACGAGGCACATCGGGCGTGGCTGGCTGCTGAGGACTCGACCAACGGCTACATGCTGTCCAAGATCGGGCAGAAAGCCGGCGTGGATCCGCGGCAACTGTGGTCGATGCCCGAAGACCGCGCCCGCCGATATGCCTCCGAGGAGCTGCGGGGGTGGTGGGATGAGAACGGCCGCGTCACAAGGGCAGAACTGAAAGCCCAGATGCTCGACCCGATCGAGCTGGCGCGCATCCAATCGAGCGGACGGGACTACCTGCAATGAGCGACTACACCGACGCCTACGCTGCCGGTCGCGCCGCCTACGACCGCGGCGAGCCGAGCACCGCGAACCCGTACACCGTGGCCGCGCACGAGGGCCTGACCCGCCGTGACATCGTCGTCGACCACGCCGAGCCGACCCCGAAAGCGGCTGCACTGATTCGACTGTGGCTCTCCGGCTGGCAGTCCGGTCGCGACGCCACCGAATCACCGCGCAGCTAGCGGGAATTCACGCCACCGCCCGGCGATACGGGCGCATTCGTCCCGACCAGCGCGAGGCTGGCCGGAGTTCTCCGCGACGGAGCAGCACAAATGGACACCACAGTTCTGCCTACCCATCCTGTCTATGGCCCCGCCATCGGCCTGCGCGCCAACGGCACACCCATCTGGACGGTCCGCGGCGCATCCCCGGAGGGCGACCCTCCCAACGCCGCATCAGCACCGACATCCGACCCGCAACCGAGCGCACCCGCACCGGCGGCGCCAGTCGAACCGCAGACCGACGACAACCTCGGCGACGCAGGTAAGTGGGCGCTCGAGGCCGAGCGGAAGGCACGCGCAGAAGCCGAGAAGGCGCAACGGGCGGCCGAGGCCAAGGTCAAAGCCTTCGAGGACGCACAGAAGACCGACGCCGAGAAACAGGCCGACCGTCTCGCCGCCGCCGAAATGGATGCCGCCGAAGCCAAGGCCGAAGCGCGACGCTTCAAAGCCGCCGCCGCCCATCACATTTCCGATGCCGACGCCGAGCTGTTCCTCACCGGCGCCGATGACAAGACCATCGGACGCCAAGCCGAGCGGCTAGCCGAGCTCATGGCGGGCAGTACCGCGCCCGCACCTCAACCGGGCATCTATGTGCCCGGCGAGGGGCGCACCCCGGCGGCCTCGAACCTCGACGAGCAGATCGCCGAGGCGACCAAACGCAGGGACTTTCCGCGCGCGATCGCGCTCAAGCAGCAGCGCGCAGCGCAGCAACGACCATCCCGATAGGAGGCTGACATGTCCGGAATCACCGGCATCGGCACCACTTTCAACCTGCCGAATTTTCACGGCGAGCTCTACGCACTCACCCCGGCCGACACCCCGCTGTTGTCCGCGATCGGCGGCATCGGTGGAGGCGGCCAGGTCGACTCGACCGTGTTCGAGTGGCAGACCTACGACCTGCGCGACGCCGCATCGCGCCCGCGCCTCGAGGGTGCTGACGCTCCCTCTGCGGAGGAACGCGTGCGCGCCAAGGTCGAGAACGTCTGCCAGATCTTCCACGAATCGGTGTCGACCTCCTACACCAAGCAGGCCGCGACCGGGCAGTACGCGACGCCGAGCTCGGCGCCGTTCTCCTCGGCGGCCGGTGAGCCGAACCCGGTCGGCAGTGAGCATCCCTGGCAGATCATGCAGGCGCTCAAGCAGATGGCGCGCGATGTGAATTACACGTTCTGGCACGGCAATCTCGTCAAGCCGACCGACAACACCGTCGCCCGCCAGACCGCAGGCCTGCTGTCGGTCATGACCAGCAATGCCCAGGTTGCGGGCGCGGCGAAGCGGACCGGCGCCAGCGCGGCGACCGACACCATCACCGTGACGCACTCGCTCGTGGTCGACGACAAAGTCGTGTTCACCACGGTCGGCGCGGCAACGGCGATCGTGCCGCACCGCGCGTACTGGGTGGTAGCGAACTCGACGACCGCCTCGTTCAAAGTGGCGGCCACCAAGGGCGGCCCGGCGATCACCATCGGCACCGCGACCGGCATCGAATTCTATGAAGCCAAGGCCGCCCAGGTCGTCACCCCCGACCTGATCGGGCAGCTTCTGCAGAGCGTGTTCGACAACGGCGGTATCAGCGAAACCGGTACCGCGACGCTGTTCGTGCCGTCGGGGCAGAAGCGCGCCATCACCAAGGCGTACGCGACTGCTTACAGCTCGACCGCGGGCATCATGGGCGGCACCCGCAATGTCGGCGGCGTCGACATGCAGACGATCGTCACCGATTTCGGTGAGCTCAATATCGTGGTCGACCGGGTGCTGCCTGCCGACGCGGTCGCCGTGGCGTCGCTCGAGCAGATCGACCCGGTATTCCTCAACGTCCCCGGCAAGGGAGTGCTGTTCGAGGAACAGCTCGCCAAGACCGGCGCCTCGGACAAGACCCAGCTCTACGGCGAAATCGGGCTCAAGTGGGGCAACCAGGCCGCGCACGGCGTGCTGCGCGGGCTCTACGCGTAGCGGGCTGGGGCCGAGTCATGGCATGGGCAACGGCACGCGATGTGCGCGACCGCTGGGTCGGCCCCGGTTCGTTCCCGGCGGATGTCACCGACCAGAAGCTCGCGACGCTGATCGCCGATGTAGAGGACTCGATCCTCGGCGAGTTCCCCGATATCCAGCGGCGTATCGACGACTACGCGACGCCACCGCATCCACCGAATCCGCGGGCTATCCCCGTTGTTCGCGTGGTCAAGGTGGTGTGCCGCGTGATCTTGCGTCATGTCCGGAATCCGGAAGGGATGCGGTCGAAAACCCTGGGCGCAGGCCCGTACTCGACCGCGAGCACCTTCGGCGGCGACGAGCCCGGCTCGCTGGCTCTGCTCGATGAGGACCGAGACGAACTCAGCGGGCTCGGTAGCCTCGGCGCCGGACAAAAGGCGTTCACCGTCGACACAATCCCGGTGACACCATGACGTTCCCGCTGCTGTTTTCCATCGGCCACCACAGCTACAGCGGCACCGGTGAGGACGCGCACGGCAATGAGATCGCGCTCTACACACCACCGCTCGACCAGCCGGGCACCACGCAGCCGGTCTACGGCTGGTCGATACCGTCTTCGACCGAACCGTCTCTCGCGGGCCACGACCGGGTGCTCGTCGACGTGCAAGTACTCGCGCCACCCACCCTGCACGTGCAACCGCGCGACGTGATCGACCTGCCCGCCGACCCGGCAGGCCAGTTCGAAATGATCGGATACGCCGAGGATTACACCAAGGGGCCCTTCGGTTTTCAGCCCGGCGCGGTCATCAACCTACAGAAAGTGGACGGATGAGCGACTACGCACGCCTGGTCACCGTTGACGTTGATACCGGTGCGATCACGGTTGACGGCGAGGAATTGCCCTGGTTCTACCGCGACGTCACACCGACCGTCATCGAGGGTGAGAACGGCGAACCGGTGCCAGGTCTGACGCTCACGCTGGCCTGCGCGGATCTCACCGTCATCTCGCCGAGCAAGGTACTACCCGATGGCTAGCCGAGTTCGGCTCGTCTGGAAACGAGACGGCCTGTACGAGCTGCGCCGACAGCCCGGCGTCATCCGTGACCTCGAACGCCGCGGCCGCGCCGTGCTGGCGGCCGTCGGCGGGGAGGCAGCGGGCTACATGATGTCGTCGAGCCAAGGCGCACGCAATCCCCAGGGCCGCTGGCGCGTCGCAGTATTCACCGCCACCGCCCGAGCGATGCGCAGCAACGCCCGTCACAACACCCTGGTCCGCAACTTCGGGGCGGCTCGTGGCTGACGTCGTCGCACCACCGGACGCTGAGGCCCTCGTCGTCGCCTACCTGCGCGCCCAGTTCGCCGCCAGCGGCGAAACCGCCCGGGTAGCAACGAAAGTGCCCAATCCGAGACCGGATCGGCTCGTACGGCTGTCGCTGGCCGACACCACCCGACAGACCCTCGCGCACTTCGCGGCCCGGCTGATCATCGAATGCTGGGACGCCACCGAGCCCGCCGCGTCGGCACTGGCACGGATCACCTACGCCCTCGTGCACGCCATGGACGGCGAGAACGTCGGCGCCGATTGGGTTGCCGCAGTCGTCGAGGTCGGCGGCCTGGTGAACTTCCCCGATCCCGACACCGGTGCGGCACGCTACCAATTCACCGTCGACGTACTGATGCGCGGTGACATCGTCTGACCATCACCACGAAAACCGTTCGGGGCCTGCGAATCCCGAAAGGACAGAAATCATGGCTGCACCCTCCGTTGCCAAGATCGGCGTCGGCGCACCGCTCGCCACGGGCGGTGTCATGGTCGCCCCCGTCGGCACGATCCTGCCCACGAACGCGACCTCATCGACCGCGACCTGGACACGGCTCGGCTATGTCGCCGATGACGGTCTGCGCCCATCAGGCGAGCGCACCTCGACCGACATCTACGACTGGGCAGGCGATTTGATCGCATCGCCGCAGGAAAACCATTCCACGGCATTTCAATTCAAGGCCTATGGTGCGTTCGACCGAGACGTACTCGCCGAGGTCTTCGGCGACACGCAGGTCACCACCGTCGGGTCGCTGACCACGGTCAAGGAGACCGGCGAACCGCTGAGCGTGCATCCGTGGTTGTTCGACATGCGGGACAAGACCAAACGCTGCCGCATCGTGGTGCCGATCGGCCAGGTGACCGCCGTGGCTGAGGATCCGTTCATCCGGAACGGATTGCAGGCGTTCGACATCACGCTCACCTGTTACAAGGACGACCAGGGCGTCAAGGCGTACCGGTACTACGACGACGGCGCGACACCGAGCGCACCCACGATCACCGCGCACCTCCCGGCATCGCTGGCTGTCGCGGGCGGTGATCTGCTCGAGCTCGTCGGGTCCGGATTCACCGGTACGGCCGGCGTGACCGTCGGCGGCACCGCGGCGACCAAGTACATCGTCGTCAACGACCAGACCCTCGTCATCACCAGCCCGGCGAAATCTGCGGGCACCTATCCGGTCATCGTGACCAACGGTGTCGGCCCCTCCGCGGCGCGCTCGGTCATCTACGCCTAGCGCCCGCCCGTACCCCGGCGGCGCGGTCACCTCGCAGGCCCGCCGCGCCGCCGGGCTCCCCTTGGCCTGCACACACGAAAGGGCCTGCACACCATGACATTTCAGATTCCGGAGCCTGGCGGCGACGACCCCGCCAACCGGTTCGAATTCCTCGACCGCAAGGGCAAGACGCACTCGATGCCCAAGCTGGAATTCCTGCCCGCCGGAGCGTCGGAGTACCTCGAAGGCGTGAACTCCGGAACCATCCCCGATCCGGGCCTGACCTCCTTCCTGAAGGCATTCATGGCCAAGGCCGAACCGAAGATCGCTGCCGTCGTCGACGGGCTCTCCCGCGACCAGCTCGCCGCGCTGCGCGATGAATGGAACCGGGTATCGCGGGTCACCGAGGGGGAATCCTCGGCCTCCGACGGTTCCTAGCCGACCACGAGGAGGCGATCGCCTACGACCTGCTCTCGATCGGCCGCCGGATCGAGAGCATCGGAAACACGCTGTCGTGGTGGGAATTTCGCATCTGGCTCAAATACCAGACCGACACCACCTCGGCGCTGGTGCGCGAGATGCGCCACCAGGCCGCGCTCGAGGCGATCCCTGACGACGAACGCATCGTCGGCACGGCTGCCGATGCGATCCCTATCGACGAACTCGACCGGTGGCTCGGCTGGGCCTGACCCCCTGAGGAGGTGACGCCGTGGCTACAGGTGTAGAGCTCGCGACCGGATACGTCACGGTCACCACCGAAACCAGCCGCGTGCCAGGCGAACTCGGGCGCGCATTCGGTCAAGCGGGCAACCAAGCAGGCCAGCAAGGCGGACAGGCCGCCGCAGGCGGAATCCTGGACAGTCTCAAGGGCAAAGCCGGAATGTTCGGCGAAGTCCTCGGCGCCGCCTTCGCAGTCGCCGGGGTCAGCGCCGCGGGACTGTTCGTCAAAGCGCTGCAAAACGGCATGGAGCGCGAGAAGACCCTCGACATGACCCAGGCACGCCTCGGCGTCGACGACGCGACCATGCAACGGATCGGCACGGCAGCCGCCCGCGCCTACGCAGGCGCCTTCGGGGCGAGCGTGGAGGAGAACGTCGACACCGCGCGGCGCGCGATGCAATCCGGGCTGCTCGATCCGAACGCGACAGCACAGCAAACACAACAGGTCATCGCGCAGCTATCAGGCATCTCGGAGTTGATGGGCGAGGAAATCCCCGCCGTCTCCCGGGCGGCCGGACAGGCCATCCGCACCGGTATGGCCATGAACGCAACCGAAGCGATGGACTTGTTCGCCGCCGCCGAGAAAAACGGCTTGAACGTCAGCGAGGACTTCCTCGACACAATCAGCGAATACTCGACACAGTTCCGCAAGCTCGGCCTGTCCGGGCCGGAAGCAATCGGCCTGATCAATCAATCATTCAAGGGCGGCGCCCGCGATGTCGACGTCGCCGCCGACGCCATCAAGGAATTCTCGATCCGCGTCGTCGACGGATCCAAGGCGACGACCGAAGCATTCCAGACGCTGGGGTTCGACGCCGAGGACCTCACCGCACGCTTCGCCGCGGGCGGCGCGACCGCCCGCGCGGCAACCGGCGATCTCCTCGCCGAAATCCGCAAGATCGAGGACCCGGTCAAACGCAACGAGATCGCGTTGGCGCTGTTCGGCACGCAATTCGAAGACTTAGGTGGCGCGCTCAATGCGATGAACCTCGACACGGCAGTCGAGAGCCTCGGCAAGGTCGCGGGCGCCGCACAAGACGCACTGCACACGATGGACAGCAACGCATCCACCTCGATCGAAAGCGCCAAACGCTCGATCCAGATCTCGGCCGACGCGATCTCCTCAGCGCTCGCGCAGGCCTTCGGACCGCAGCTGGCCAAGCTCGCCGACTGGGTCACCAAGCATCAGCCCGAGGTGCTGGGATTCCTCGGCAGGGTGGTCGATTTCGCATTCGGTGCCGGTGATGCGTTCCTCGCGTTCTCCTCCACCAGCTTGCGCGCGCTCGCCTCGTTCGCCGAAGGCGCGGGGGGCACGCTCGCACGCGTGCTCGAACCGCTGGGCAAGGTCACCGAGATTTTCGGCAGGCTCACCCACAACGACGACCTCGAGAACCTGGGGAAGTCGGTCCAGGGGCTCGACGACAAGTTCCGAGGCGTCGCCGACGGCGCGCGAGCGCTGGCCGATGGAATCGACAACACCGCGCGCCCCGGTCTGGACCGGATGCGCAAGACCGTCACCGACCAAATCGAGACGACACAACGCGCGCAGGTCGTGTTTCGAGCGCTCGGCGACACCGTGACGGCGCTGCCGAGCGGCCACGACATCGTGCTGCGCGACAACACACCCGAAACCACCGCACGGCTCGAGGCCCTCGGCCTCAAGGTGGCTACCCTGCCGGGCGGTGAGGTGCGAGTTACCGCGAACACCGTGGAGGGGCAAGCGCTTCTCGACGGCTTCATCGCCCGCAACAGCGGCAAGGTAATCCCGGTCGAGATCGCCGCATCGCTGAGCGCCGAATCACGCCGCATCGCCGAGGCCGCTGCCAACTCGGGCCGCCAGACCTACTCGCCCGGCTACGTCCGCTACGCGGCGGGTGGTCTGTTCCGCGGTGCGGGTGGCCCGCGTGACGACGCGAACGTCGTGCGCCTGTCCGATCGCGAGTTCATCGTCAATGCGGCAGCCACGGCGAGGAATCTGCCCTTGCTGGACGCGATCAACGCCGGATGGACACCGTCGCCGGAGTCGTTGCGCGCCATGGTGGGCGATATCCCGGGGTTCTCCGCTGGCGGGCTCGCCAGCGAGCGAGCCGTCTCCTACGCCCGCGCACACAACGGTGCCCCCTACGAGTACGGCAAACTGGACTGCTCCGGGTTTCTCAGCGGCATCTACAACCAGCTCACCGGCCGCTCAGCGCGATTCACCAGCGACGCCGACCTCGCCGCCTACGGATTCGTACCCGGCTACGACCCGAACGGTTTCTCGGTCGGGACCAACGGTGGGTCCGGCACCGCCGGTCACATGGCCGGCACCCTGCTCGGCGTCCCGGTCGAAAGCGATGCCACCAACGGAATCCAGTACGGCGGCTCTGCCGACGGCGCGAACAGTCTGCCATCGGTGTGGAACCTGCCGCGCGACATCTGGAGCCCACCCGAAACCGACAACCCCACCACCAAGACGACACCGGGACAGGGCAGCGGCGCGGGCGGCGCGACGCCCGGCGCCAGCCCTGGCAGCGCTACCGGACTCGGCAGCAGCGCCAGCAGTGTAGGCACAGGCACGGGCGCAACTTTCGATGCGGCCCAGATTCCCGCTGGGGTGACACCGGTGTGGATCGTGGGCAGCTCGACGAATCTGACTCCGACACCCTCGGAAGCGCTGGCACCGCAAGCAGTCACGCAGACCGCCGCCGCGGATCAACCGGCGGTCGCGCCCAACGTGGCGGCAATCACGAACCAGGCGGCGGGCAACTTCCTGCAAGCCAACTTCGACCAGCTGTTGGGCGATGTGAAGGTTCGGAAATCGGGCGGTGCGATTCAGGCGCTGGTCGACCAGGTCTTCCAGGCCATGCAAAAGGCCATGGCCGAAGAGATGCGCCGCCGCGCGACCCAATCCAACACGTTCGCGAGGAGGTGACCATGTCGGCAACCGTCGTCCAATTGGAGAGCTACACCGGCGAATGGTGGACACTGCACGGTATCGGCCAGGGTGATCGCGGGGTGGTCCTCAACGAGATCGAGGGCATCATCGACGCCCCGGTCAAAACGGACTGGACACAGACGGCGTTTCGGCCCGGATCCTCACCCGGCGGTGTCCGCTGGGACGCCCGCGATGTTCGTTTCACGGTCACCATCGCCGGCGCGCTCCAGCACGGGAAGGCCCCTCAGGACTGGGAGCGGCTCGACTCGCAGTTCCGGCAGGCGTGGAGCTATTCCGAGGACTCGCGGCTGTGGGTCGAAACCCCTACGTCGCGACGGCATTTGGCGTTGCGTCCCATCGAGGCTCCGCACACGCTGACCGCGCGCGACCCGCGACGCAACCACCTTGCCCAGGTCGAAATGACCTGCCGCGCAGGGGTTCCGTGGTGGATCGAGGCCGATGTCATCGACACCTGGGTCTCGCAGGCTGCTGGCGTCGGGTCCGGAACCGTGACCGTGTCGAATCCGACTGACCGCCCGATGTGGCTGAAATGGGTGATCAGCGCCCCCGGGACGTGGACGTTGCCGGACTACTCGTGGTTCGGGTCGCCGACGTTCAGCGCTGGCGATCTGCCTGCCGATATCGCCGACCGTGCCGCGACCTCGACGGCCCGCAAGATCGTCATGCCGACGCTGGCCAGCGGTCCGGCCGTCGATATCGACACCGACCCGTTCGAGGAACAGGTGGTACGCGCGGGCTACCCGAACTTCTGGGCGTTGATGAACGGGCTGCAATTCCTGTTCCCGGTACCGCCCTGGACACCGCAGACCGCACTACCGGTCAAGGTCGACGGCCCGGTCGGATCGACCGTGCTCGTGATGTGTGAACGCCAGTGGACGCGAGCATGGGGGATGCACTGACATGGCCTACACCAAACAAACTTGGGCCGACGGCGCGCTCGGCGGCACACCGATCACCGCGGCGCGGCTGGCCCACATGGAACAGGGCATCTTCGACGGCAACACCGCGACCGCGGTGCAATGGTCGCACCAGCTGCGCGTCACCGACACCGGCACACGGGCACTCGGCTACAACGGCGCCGACCTCGGCGTCATCGCACCCGCCGGTCTCGCTCTCGAACGTGTGCATGTCCGGTTCCGTTCGTCGGACGCCTCCGGCGCGACCACGATCCAACTTCGCCGCAACGGTGCCACGACCGACATGCCGCTGATCTCGGTCGCCGCACCGGGACTCATGCAGACCTGGGCAGCCACACCGATCACCCTCGCCCAGAACGACGCGTTGACCGCCGAAATCACCGCGCTCGGCGGCACACCCGGCACCGGGCTACTGATCATCTACTCGGGAACCTACCTCTGAGATGCCCGCCTACCTCTACCCGGAACCAAACCTGTATCCGGGCGAATCGACATGGCCGGGAATCCTGCCGCAGTCGCTGCAACAGGCACACGCCGACGCGGTCGCCGAACGGCTCGATCGCAAACTCCGCCGGAGCCGCCCACCGCTGGTGCGGCTGTGGGACGGCAACTGGGTGCTACGCGGGACCGTCCGCAACGAGATCACCGCACAATGGCAGCTACTCGACAACGAAACCGGCATCGGTGTGCTCGAGATGCCGCTGGACTACTTCCTGTCCCAGTGGGTCATCGGACACGATCAACGCAGCACCGCGAACATTCATGTGACCGTCGACAAGGACGGAATCCGTTGGGGCGGAAGGCTCGACGAGTTCGAGATCATCGACGACGAGAAGGTGCGGTGCACCTTTCGCCACGACCTCGAGGAACTCAAGCACATCCGGATCTGGCCGAACCCGTTCCTGTTGGCCGAGACTCAATTTCCGCGCCTGTTCTTCCTGTTCGGCCCGGCAAAGTGGGCCGTCAAACTGGCGCTGATGCTCAACATCATGCGGCTGGAGTCGTCGCTGTGGATGTTGCCCGATGATCCGCTCGACCCGAAGCAGTGGTTCAACTTCGACCAGTCGACCTGGTCGATGGTCGTCGCCCCCGGCGACATCCACAGCGACAGCAGCCCGTTCGCGATTCCGTTCTCGCGAATGAAATCCGCGTACGACATGTCCAAACGGATCATGCAGGACGGCCAATTGTCCTGGGTCGCACGGCGATACCTCACCGGCGACCCACCGCCCTGGCCGGGCGCCAACCTGCGGCACGGCTGCCTCGTGTTCGACATCATCGACAAATCGGGGTGGACGAGCGGCACGTCGTTCGGCGGCAACCTCGCCACCGGGCTCGACCGGGCGCGAATCAACATCGCCAGCGACGGTCTCACCGAAGGCATCGACATCATCTCCGATCCGGCATTTCCGCCGGAGTACACACAACCGGGATGGCTCGGGACACTGCCCCAGGCGCCCTGGGTTGTGCTGCGCCAGGGCATCGGCGTGCAGTCCTCGACCTTCAAATGGCGGCCCGCAACCGATGTGCAGGTGACCACGGGTGGTCACTCGTCACCGGGCGTGAACGAGCTGATTTCGGCGGCGATCAATTGCGTTTCCGGTAGCACGATCATCGAAGGACCAGACGGCGATGAGCGCATCGATGTCCTTGCTGAGCGCGGCGGACCGTTCCGTGTCTGGTCGGTTACACCGAGGGGGCGACGCGTCGCTGCTACAGCGGATTTCGCGTTCAAGAAGGGCCGCACCGAACTCTTCGAGTACACCCTCGCCAATGGCCGCAAACTGACCGCCACCACACAACATAGATGGCTGACCCGTGCAGGATGGATGCCAACCGAAAAGGCCACCATCGGAACCGAAGTCGCCACAGTCGACCATTCGCGTCTTGCGATGGCTGACAGTGAAGCACAAGCGCCGTCGAACGACTTGCCGGACTCTGCCTGGCTCGGAATCGCCGAGGGGATTGCTGTCGAGTTCTCCGCCGTCGTGTCCATCGAGCCCCACGGAGTCGCTGACTTCTACGATTTGCACGTTCCAGGCTGGGTGAACTACTCCGGCAACGGGATCTGGTCGCACAACACCATCGGAGACTTGATCGCCGCCGCGGTTTTTATCCCGCCGATCGGCGGCGCGCTCGACGCCGTGCTCAAGCCGCTCTACACCGACACCATCTTGGCGTTCATGGCGTGGAAGTCACCGGCACGCGCACAGCGAGCGGGGTGGAGTCACTACCACGAGAAATGGGGCGACGGCGCCGACCGTGCCTACACGCTCGCCGCGCTGATTGCGTTACGCACTGGCTTCTGGGCGACACGAGAGCAGATCTCGCACTCGGTTGTTGTCGCCGATGCCGCGCCGTATCTGGTCGGTGCCCGCGGCTACGGGCACATGGACATCGGCGACCGTGTTGGCACGACCGTGATGGGCATGCCCGGCGGCAAGGTTTATGTCGACCGCATCACCGAGCTCACGATGGGCTGGAGCCGCACCGAGTCACCCGCCTGGAAAATCCAGGTCGGTGTCCGGGAATTCGAGGACCCGGTCCTCAAGGCGTATGAGGCCATTCAGGAAATCCTCGGCATCGCACAAGATTTGGGGGTGCTGTGATGCGGATCCCGCGTCAAGACCAATGCGACCCGACCGACCCGGAACAGCATGCACTGTGGGCGCTGGTGTGCCCGCCGGCCGCCGGCGAGACACCGATGTTGATTCCTGAATGGGTCGCCCGCCAAATATCAGCAGCGTTGTGGCACTGCGGATTTCGCCACCATCCCGAGTTGCAAACTCGCAAGTTCCAACGGCCCTACCGCGGGGCACAGCATCCGCTCAATGGCTCCGGCCGTTGGGTCGACATCAACGAACCCGACCCCGAACCGGTGATTCTGCCCAACCTCGCCGAGATGACACCGGCCGAGCGGGACGCGGTGATAGCGCAAGCCCGCGCGCTGGGCATGGTTCCCGAACCACAGGAACCGCCCAACGTCGCACGGATAGAGAACGGAGACGAATAGATGTCATGGTCAGGTGACCCCGTCTGGTTGGCCGATGTGCTGCGCGGCGAAGGTCTGCGGGTTGTCGAGTTCCCCGACTGGCAGGAACGTGGACACGGCGACTTCGGCAACATCTGGGGTGTCGTATGCCACCACACCGGCGGATCCAACACACCGCCGAGCGAAATCGCCTACGGCATACCGTCATTGGACGGACCGCTCTCTCAGCTGCACCTCGCCCGCGACGGCACCGTCACCGTCGTCGCCCTCGGTGTCGCCTGGCACGCCGGCGCCGGCGCGTGGCCCGGGCTGCCCGAAGACAACGCGAACTGGCACACGATCGGGATCGAGGCCGCCAACAACGGCACCGAAGGCTGGTCACCGGCACAGTACGACGCCTACGTGCGCTGCTGCTCAGCGATCATTCGACGCCTCGGTTACAGCGCCGACCGCGTGATCGGACACAAGGAATGGGCCGGACCCAAACAAGGCAAATGGGACCCCGGCGGCTTGGACATGGACCGTTTCCGCGCCGACATTCAGCGGCGCCTCGACACACAGGAGAACCTCATGGCAGCACTGAGCGAGACCGAACAGCGCGAGCTCCTCGACGCCGTACGGCGCATGCATTTCGAGCTGACCTACCCATTCGAATCGCGGGTAGCCGACTCGCGAAACCGCGACACCATGGCCGGTTACGTCCTCAACTCCGACGCGGCCGACTACCGCAACGAGCAGCGACTCCGCGCACTCGAGGTGAAGGTCGACCGAATCCTCGAGGTGCTCGGCAAGGCGGCCGCGTGATGGGAATTCACCGTGTCCCCGAGCCCGCGCTCGTCCGTTCCAGCCTGGTCGCGATTACCGGCATCCTCGCACTCGTCCTCGGTCGACAGGTGGACACGGCGTGGATCGAGGCCGCGGTCACCATCTACGCCGCAGTGTCGCCGATCCTCGCCGGCTACCTGATTCGCCGCGTGGTGACACCGATCGTCGACGACACGGCTGGCTGATGTACTGGCTCAACGCCGACCTTGTGCAGGCGACCGGCATCGCGATCGCCACCGTCGTCGGGGCGTTGACAGCCTGGCAGGCCCGGCAAGTGCGCCAGCTACGCGAGCGTATCGAGGCGTTGGAAGACCAACTCGCCGAAGACCGCTCGCGATTCAAAGCAGCCGTCAGGATGATCCGGGCCTTGTTGCGCCACATCGAGGAGCTCGGCGCGTTCATCAAGCTCCGGACCGGCGAGGCGCCCCCCGCGAATCCCGTCGCCATCCCCACCACGCTGGAAGACGAACTGTGACCACGCCACACGGACAACCGCCCGACAGCTCATGGGTACTCGGCGGCGGCGCATGGCGCTACGGACAAGACCTCACCGCCGAGACCGCCCGAATCATCATGAAGGGCGGTGTCGTCGGCCCGCAGGGTTCCTACAACCGGGTGCAAACCTCGATCGGCAGCACGACCGGCAACGTCATCCCGAGCGGGGATTCGCTGTGGTCGACCTTCTCCCGCAACGCCGATTCCACCTTCCCCCGAATCATGTTGGTGCCCACCGTGACAAGCACCGGCAGTTCCTCCGGCAGCAACTCCCATAGCCACTCGATCACCTTCGACGAACCACCCGACTACAAACCTGCCGGGCACGGGGCGAACCTGTGCGAGCTCGGATTCATCCAATGCAGCAAGGACCGCAGCTACACAGCGCTCACGTTCGGAACCGGGAACAGCATCACCGCGCTAGGTATCCAGGCCATGTACGCGACGGTCTACAAAATGGACCCGGCCACCGGCACGCTGTCGCTCCAGGCGCAGACCAGCGACATCAAGGCATCGGTATCGAGCAGGAACACCGAGTACACCTTCAATTTCGGCAACTCGATCGCGGCGAAGAAGTCCGACATCTTCGCCGCTGGCCTTCTACAGGTGACCGTGACCGGTCAAACATGCAAATCCATTCTGGCCCTGCCGATTTGGCCGATGGCAGCGCCGCCGGGCTTCCGCCCAGCAGCACTGTATGCCTATGCACCGGCTTCCGCGGTGCCCATGCCGTCGATCGCCTACAGCGGTTTGACCTGGAACGCCAGTTTCGTCCCGTACTACGCGTTGTCCTGAAGGGAGGCCGACATGCCACTGGGACACGACCCGCTCTACGACGACATGGTGCTACTGACCGGGCAAGACTTCGTCGCCACGATCCGCCCGGCCGCCGGCGAGTCGATCCCCACGGGCACGACCGTCGAACTCGTCATCCGCAATACACAGGACACAACAACCGTCGCGACCTGGCCCGCCGCGGTGTCCACCGCGGAAGCGACATGGTCTGTGCCCTCCACCATCACCGACGCGATCACCGCGCCCAGCCTGATCTACCGCGTCTACGCGCACTTCACCGACGGCACCGACTTCGTCTGGGTCCGCGGCGCGGTGATCCGCAAGCACTGAAAGAGGTTTCAACCATGGCAATTTCCGTTGCAGCAGTCCGGCAGGCGCTCGCGACGTTCTTCGCGACCCTCGGCGCAGGGTCGAACCAGATGTACGTCAGCTTGCACACCGGGCCCCCGGGGGCCACGGGGCAGGCGGAAGCATCCGGAGGAAGCTACGCGCGCCAGCTCGGCACCTGGGTGCCGGGCAGCGGCGGCACGTTGACGATGGCCAAACTGACCTTCGCAGGCATGCAGGCCGGAACCTACACCCACGCCGGTCTATGGAAAGTCGCCTCCGGCGGCACAGCCGCCGATTTCATCAACGGCGACGTATTGAATCCGTCGATCACGCTCGGCGGAACCGGCCCTATCGACGTGACGCCGAGCTTCACACAGTCGTGACCACTTGGCAGGCGCCACTACCGGTCCGGCCGATCATCGCCGCGACGGTCGCCGGATCGGTCGTATCGGTGCCGCTGCCCCGGGCCGGCGCGATCGGCCTGCCTGCGGGCGCGATCCACATACCGCCGCCGCTGACGTTCGAGATGTTCACCACCGACGCCACCGTGTTGTTCTCGGCGGCGCCGTCGGCGGCCGTCGCCTTCTCGAGTTCCGCCACGGCGACCGCCGCCACCAGTCCGGCCGCTGCTGCCAACTTTTCGACAGAGAGCCGGACAGATTTTCCCACCACCGCGGCCGCGGTCACGTTCTCCGGTGTCGCAACCGCAGCGTTCTCGTCCGCAGCCTCCCCCGGGGCAGCCTTGTCCAGCGAAGGCACAGTGTCGTTCACAGCGTCGGCATCGGCCACCGCACCGTTCACCGGATCCGGATCTGTATCAGCCCCCGCTACACCAGCCGTTGCGGCGCCGTTCACCGCAACGGCCGGCGTGGCGGCGCCAGCTACCACGTTCAAGCCGTCAGGGATGACCAAGAACGGCACGCAGCCGTGGGCGACCGCAGGCGACGCGGGATGGACGAACATCGTGGCCTGGACACCGAATACCGGCACGTACCCAGGTAGCTCTGTGGTCAGCGACCGGCTGGTCGTCCAGGGTGCCAAAGCGGCTGCGACCGTGTCGGCCGCCGCAGCCTTCAGCGGCGGATCGTTCGCCCGGGCCCACCGGATCCGACTCGTCGACCAGACTGGTGCCCAAATCGGCACACCCGGAGCCACCGTCAATGCCGACAGCGGCACATGCCAGGTGACTGCGACCGGCGTGGACCTGACCGGCATCACGTCGATCGGGCTTCAGATGACCGGCACCGACAACTGGTGCGGCACCCTGGCCAACACCGGAACCGCCCTCGCCATCACCTGACACAGCGACGAAACCAACAGCGCCCCAGCCCTTCCCGGCTGGGGCGCTGTTGGCGTTTCAGAAGTTCCATTCCCATCCGCCGCCATCGGTGGGCGGCGGAACGAACGTGAGGACACCGCTCGGGGTTCGCGAATCGAAGGTCACCCGGAACCGATACTTCGAGGCGGGCGCTAAGCTCGTCGGCCAGTCGGCGGTGTGACAGCGATACACCGCATCCGAATCCGGCCGCGGTTGAGTAACCCCGTCGCTGTCCACGAGACTCCAATTATTGCCGGGATGAAAGCCTCCAGGCAGCGCCGCCGACTCGAACTCCGCTGTCGTCTCCGCCTCCACGGTGGCGACAACGAAATGCCCTGCGACCGACGGAAGCGCGGCAGGTGCCGTGCACGGCGAATCAACGGTGATACTTGTGACCTTCCATGTCACGACCGGCGGCAGTCCCGGTTTGCCGATGGCGGCCGACTCGCCAAGCTTCTTGACGAGATTCCGCCGAGCCGAGGTCTGGTTTGTCGGCGTGGGTTGCGGAACGGCGGTGCTGGACTGGGCTGTGCTGCTCGGCGGCGGTGCGGTCGCGTCGTTGGTCGAGCTGCAACTAGTGAGTGCGATCGCTGCTCCGATCGCCAGTGCGGCAATGGATTTCATCATCTTGCCCCTCATCAGATGTGGCCGTGACGGTACTCGCTGGTGCATCCGTCGTCCACGGAATCCATCTCAAAATCGAGCCGCCCCGTCCTCATATCGAGGGCGGGGCGGCTCGTCGTCTACTCCGACGGCGGCTCGTGCCGCTCGTCGATTCGGCCGTCCGGGTAACGGGTGATCACCCTGCCGTCCAGGTAGTGGTCGACGACCCGGCCATCGAGGAACCGGGCGCGTTGTGCGTCAGGCTCCGGTGGCGGCGTGTCGAGGAACAGTGCCACACGGCGGGCGAGGTCGCCGACGTCGATGCCCATCCGATACTGCATTTCGAATGTCGGCATCGAATTGGCATCGGCGAGGATCGCGAGCATCAGATGCTCGACGCCGACGTATCCGTCGCCGCGGTCGCGGGCGATCTGCTCCGCGGTTGCGAGCGTCTGCTCGTACACCTCGGTGCGTCGCATGCTCTCCATCGGTCCAGTCTCCTACGAACCGAGGACTTCGTCCCACTCGTAGGAGCGGTTGCCCCACTGGTCTTTGCGTTCCTGGCATATCCAGTGCCGCCAGCCGTGTTCGCCTGCGTCGGTCCGGACGCGCTTGCCGACGCTGAGTCGGCTACAGCTCAGCGCCGGAGTTCCGTCCGGGCGGGTGGTGGACTCTGGGATGGAGGCGTCGCTGCCGCGGCATGCCGAGCTGCTGTCGTTCGGGTCGACATGGCCGAACAGACACGGCCCGGCTCCCATTGCGGCGGGTGCCGTGACGGCGGTCGCGCCGCCGAGTGCCGTCGATAGGATCGCGCACGCCGCAACAATCTTCATCAGGTGTTTCATTGTTTCCCCTCATTTCCCCACTTGCCCCTGATTGGTCAGGGGACGTCTTCTTTCAGAACTGGCGGCGCCACACCAACACGGCCACCGCCCCGTGACTCCCGATATGCACGCCAGAAGCTGGATGACGCGCTGCCCGTCAGCCAGGAGTCGGCGCTCGTCGTCGGTCATGAGCGTCGGCTCGCGTCGGTCCCGTCCTCGGCGGCGAGCTTCTCTACGTACGGTCGCCCGGCGTCGGTTACCCGGTAAACCGCGGTGGTCGGGTGGGGCATGTCGACGGTACGAATGACCCAGTCGCGCTTGGTGAACCAGCGCAGAGTCCGGCGTATCTGACGCGGACTCATGCTGATGAGGTGGAAGCACAGATCGTCTTCGGTCTGTCGGCCGTCTCCAGCGAGGAGCATGGCGGCGACACGGCGACGTCGATCGGCTCGGCGGCCGAAATAGTCGCTCAGCAGCTCGAGGAGGTCGAACATGTCGAGGAGGTTCATTCCCGTCCTTCTTGGGCGTCTGTTTCCGAGGTCTTGAGGATCTGCATCGCAGCGACCGCTCGGAGACACGGCGGGGTGCCGAGCATTACGCCTGTGTTGATTGCGCCGATCTGGACCAGCAGCCGCACGATGTCGAGCACAAGACCGTCGTCGTCGTTTACCGGGGGCCTTCCATGTCGAGCACGGGCGGGTACGCGGTCGCGGACGGCGCTGCGGTCTCGGTCTGTGCGAGATACCAGGCTGCCGCCCAAAACCGTTTGCACGACCGACCCAGCCGGTTGTGTTCCTGATGTATCTCGACGATCGCGGCCGCTCTATCTCTGTCGAGGTCGGTCGGCGCGATATCGCACCCGTCGAGCACAGGGTCGGTCATGATTTCCTCCACGAAGGGGAGAAACAGAGGGGGATGGCGCCGAGGATCTTGAGCAGGTCGACGATCGTCGCTAGTAGAGGCAATGGTTTTGACGTTGGCGGATGCATCCACGAGAACGGCAGGTCGGAATGCGGAACAGGCAGTACGACCCGGCTACCTGGGGGTGCGAGGCAAATACCGGCGCGCTGGAGGGCACGCACGATGTGCTCCTCCACGGGGTGCCGAGCGTCGACCAGGATGGTCGCGCGCCGCGTGATCGGATGTTGGACTACCGGAGCAGGCGCACGGGTCAGCCTGTCCTGAACCGACCGCGCGAGGCCGATCGGCATTGTCACCGCGCCGAATTTTCCCTCGACCGGCAACAACAGAATCCAGCTCGAGTCATCAGCGGCAGGCAGAGCGTGTACCGGCAGTCCGAGCGCCACGTATTCGCACCACGCGGACTGTGCGAGATCCTTCGGAATCGTCACGTGGATGTGGTCGGTCACGATGCGATGCTCGATCACTGCGGGTCCTCGATATCGCGGACACTGATAGGCACCACGTCGATCGCGTCGGCCTTGTCCAGGTCGTCGTAGTCGTCGGCCCAGCCGTCCTCGTCGACGCGGTACCGCGAGCCGTCCATTCGCTGGAGCAGTGGCGCGCTGTTTCTGGGTGCGATCTTTTGCTTGCTCGGGGTATCTCGGTTGAATTCCGCCAGCAATGCTTGGACAGAGGGCGCAATCTCGTGCGCCCGTTGAGATTGAAGCACTGAGCTATGCCCCTTTACGGTGAGAAGCGGCACTGTCTGGGACGAAGTCGCGATACATCCGTGTCCGCATCAGCGCCCGGCCCTGAGCCGAGATCCAGTACTGCGTCGGAATCCCACTGGTGCCAAGCACCAGCCCGAGGTTCGACAGGCGCAACAGCGCCGCACGAGTTCGCCCCGTTCCGAATTCTGTTGTGTTGGAAAGCTGTCTGACAGTGCGTGCCTCAGCGGGGTCGACGACCGCCAGGGTGCCCAAGACCTTGGCCTGCGGTTCGGTGAGTGGCATGAGTTGATCCCCTCGTCGTCATTGGGACGGAACCCGGTGTCGAGGATCGGTGTTAGTCGACCCGGCACCGGGTGCTCACTCCGACGCTAAGCCCCGTTTCGACATCGAATCTTCAAATTTTCTTCAAATTGAAGGTGCTAGGCTCGGGGGCGTGAAAGAGAGCGACTCAGTAGGTGCGCGCGTCGCCCAATACCGCAAAATGCGCGGATTGTCGCAGCATCAACTCGTCGCACTGGCTGATGTGAGCTACAGCATGCTCAGCAAGGTCGAGTCCGGGCATGCAACGCCCAGCGCGGCCTTCGTTGGAATGATCGCGCAGGCACTGCGGGTCGACCCGTCGCGGCTCTACGGAGCCGAGGAGCAAGAGCAAACCCTCGACATCTTGCCGATCATCCGCCGGACACTGGCGGCAGTCGACCTCATGGACGACAGACTTGAGCCCGAACCCCTGGACCAACTCCGCCCGCTGGTCAAACAGGTTGCGAAGTGGAGGCGCGGCACCCAATACCGCAAGGTCGCCGAAGTGCTCCCGGATCTGGTCGACCGGCTACTCGTTACCGCCCAAGTGGAGGGCGAGCCTGCGTACGCGATGCTCACCGATGCTTACCGGGCGGCGAACTCCTTATCGCACAAGCTGGGCTACAACGATCTGTCCATGACCGCGACCGAACGCATGGAATGGGCTGCAACCCAATCCGGTGACCCGCTGCGCCTGGCCAGTGCCCACTTCGTGAAAGCCTCCACACTCGCGCGGATCGGTGCGACTCGGCAGGCCATGCGGTTGCTGATCAGATCCATGGCCGAGATCGAACCGATGATCGGGTCCGACCCGGTCGCCACGGCGGTTTACAGCACACTGCACATGAAGGCTGGAGCAATCGCGGCGACACTGACCGATGCCGACACGTCCCGAATGCATTTCGCCGAAGCGGCACGACTCGCGACGCAGTTCCCCGAGGGCGTCGTCTATGACACAGTGGCTGGCGCAACCAACGTGAGGTTCTATCGAGTCGGTGCCGAGGTCGATCTCGGCGACGCAGGGCGCGCAGTCGAAATCGCCAAGAACACACGGCTACCGAAGACCACAGGGGCTGTCGGCGCTGAGCGGCAAACGTATTTCTGGCTCGACACCGCGCGGGCGCACCTGCTCGCCGGTAACCCTGACGCCGCCATCGAGGCTCTGCTCGAGTCCCGCGCGATAGCACCTGAGCACTTCCGCTCAAACCCGACCGTGAAGGCCACAGTACGAGCCGCGGCCGATCAGCAGCGCCGCGCGAGCAACACGCTCCGATCACTGGCGAACTCGGCAGGAGTTGCGGACTGATGCCTTACAAGCCTGACGAGTTGTTCCACGGTGCCGCGCCCTACTACGCCCGATACCGCCCCGGATACCCGCCGCAGTTCTTCGCCGAACTCCGGAAGCGGCTCGGGCTGAATGGAACTCAACAAGTACTCGACCTCGGCTGCGGCACCGGACAGATTGCGATACCGCTAGCCCCTGCGGCCGCAACGGTATTCGCGGTCGACCCTGACCTCGACATGCTGGACGAGGGGAAGCGCAACGTCGCCGGAACCAGCAATATCGAGTGGTTGCGCGGCGACTCCAACAACCTGCGCTCCCTGAATCTGCCGCTGTTGGACGCGGTTCTCATGGGCAAGTCGTTCCATTGGACCGACCGCACCGCATTGGTATCGGACCTCGACACCCTGATTCAGCCATACGGAGCGATAGTGGTCGTTACCGGAGAGCTGCACGCCGCCGCCGCCGTCGCGCCATGGGATGACCTGGTCGCATCCCTGCGAGTCAAGTACCTCGGCCCACGGCGTCGCGCTGGTTCCGGCACCTACCGGCGCGCCGAGGAAACTCATTTCGACGTACTGGCTAGTTCACCGTTCAGCAACGTTGAAACCCTCGGGTGGCAATGGAACGTCGAACGTGATGTTGACGCGATCGTCGGCCTGCAATTCTCCTACTCCTATTCAAACCCAGCCCAATTCGGCTCCGAGGAGCGTTGTGTCGCGTTCGCTGCCGAACTGCGCGCAGCACTGCTCGACCGGTACCCCACTGGCGTTGCGACCGAACCTCTCACCATCGAGGCGTTGATCGCCACACGACCCAGCTAACTGCGACAAAGCCGCTGGACAGCTAGCCTTCGGCATCGCGTATGGGCTGAGGGCTATTGATGAAGTAGGTCCCCTGCGTCCACTCGTCCCACAGGCGGCATTGACTCAAAAAGCCCTCCGCCGTGTAGGGGCCGAGATCGAAGGAGGGTTGCGCGGATTTGGGATCGTCATGTGTGTGCTCGCTCATGCAAGTACGGACGCGCCTCGCCGTCGGGCTGGTTTCGGCGGCGGCCCGGTTGTCCTCCGATGTCCGCCCCCTCCGTCGAATTCCGCACGGATTTCACTGTGGACCGGGTCCACATTCGCGGGGTACAGTCACTGCACCATCCCGCGCCGTGATTCACCATGGTTCATGTCGCCGCAGGTTGGGCCCAACGGAACCGAAACCACCCAGGTCAATGAACCTAAGGATATGGGTTCGATTCCCCTAGGCTCCACGCAAAACAGTCAAGGCGAGCGCTCCCTGTGAGCACTCGCCTTGACTGTTTTATGGCTCCGAGACACGCTGCGCGGCAGGCTATTCGGTTGCCAGGGGGCCGTGGCGGTCCAGGTGCAGGTAGGTGTAGCAGGTGACGATCAGGCAGACGACGGTGGCGGTGATGAGCATTGCCCAGCCTGCGACCATCAGGCTCAGCAGACCGCCGAACAGCGCGCCGAGGGCGAACGAGACGTAGAGCAGGAAGTAGCCGAGCCAGTCGGCGTAGTCGCCGCCGCTGAGGTGGCGTTCGATGCCCTGCGCCATCTTCACCAGGGTGCCGGTGACATAGCTCAGCGGCACCGAGACCTCGCCGTTCTTCACGAACGAGGTGTTCAGCCCGCCGACGCCGAAGGCCACGAACAGAATAGGGATGAACTCGATGCGCGAGGTATCCCGCTGGGCGAGCACGACGTCGATTACGGAGGCCGCGGCCAGGCTGATGGTGGTGAGCAGTACCGGGCCGTGCGGATGACCGTGCCAGTAGTGCCTGCGGCACCAGGAGGCGATGACGACGCCGGATAGGAACGACAGCAGCAGCGAGGCCGCGGCCACCGCCATGTCCGATTCGCCATGGAAATAGCCGAGTACCGCGCGTTCGGTGTTGCCGGTCATGAACGTGACGAAATAGCCGGCGGTATGCATGAAGGCCGCCGCGCCGATGAGCCCGGCCAGTCCGGCGAGCACCCAGGAGATCCTGGCTTCGTTGTCGAAGAGTGCATTTCGTCGTGCTTCGTCTGGCTTGGGCACAGGTCAGGCTCCTCCTCGCGGCTGATGACCACTCAGTGATACCCGCCGACTCTGGGAATCGGCTGATGCACCGCCGTGCGGTTACCTGTGGATTGCCAGGGGCTCCGCGATTGTCGAGCGGGGCGATAGGTCGCGCCCGGTATCCCCGGAGTAACCGAGCACACGCCAAAGTGCCTCCTTCCGTGCGTATTTCGATCGGCGCATGATCAGGTCGGTAACAACAGGTAACCGGCCACATCATGAGGAACCAGCATGCGGAGATCGAGAACGGATAAGCAGCGGCACGGTACGGCCGGGGGTGCGGCATGACCGCCAAGGTCGGCGCGTTCGCCGAGATCGAATCGGAGTTCGACGCCTACGTCGGCCGCATCGGCTACTCGACGATGGTCACCGTCGACAGCTCGAACCGGCCGAGGACCCGCGTGCTCATCCCGATCTGGGAGAACGTCGATGGCACTCCGCTCGGGTGGCTGGCCACCTATCGGACGCCGATCAAGGCGGCGCATATCGCGCGCAATCCCCATGTCAACTTCTCCTACTGGGATCAGCGCAACGACTCAGTCGCCGTCGACGCGGTGGCCGAATGGATCGACGATCTCGGTCTCGCCGACGGACCCGCGAATCTCGAGGTGCGCAAGCATGTGTGGGATCTCTACCGGCAGACCAGCCCGCGCGGCGCGGGCTATGAACTCGGCCGGTTCTGGCGTACCCCCGACGATCCGCAGTTGCAGATCCTGCGCCTGGAGCCGTGGCGGATCCAGGTGATCAGGGGCCGGGATCTGCGCAGCCGGATCTGGCAGTCCTAGCCGGGTTACGGTGCACGGGTGGAATCCGTGTTCGATTATCTGCTCCGCGCACCGCTGCCCGGGCCGCTCGACTCCGTCCCCGCGGCCTGGGACCGTCATCGGCTGGTCGCGCCGCGCTTCGCCGCGACGGTGGATGTCGCGCTGGCCGCCGGGCTCGGCGCCGACCGGCTCGGCTTCGCCTTCCTGTCCGGATATCAGGAGGCGTTGCGTGCCTTGGTGCCCGAACTGCCCGCTGACGAACTGGTCGCGGTGTGCGCGACGGAGGCGGGCGGCGCGCATCCCTCGGCCATCGCGACCACGCTCACCGAGCGCGACGGCTGGACCGTCGACGGCACCAAGTCCTTTGCGACGCTGGGGATCATGGCGCGGCGGCTGCTCGTTATCGCCAGCATCGGCGCCGTGGACGGGCGCAACCGGCTGCGGGCGGCGCTGGTCGACGCCACCCGCCCCGAGGTGACAGTGATGAATCTGCCCGCGACCCCATTCGCGCCCGAGATTCCGCATGCCACGGTGACTTTCACCGGCGCGCCGGCGAGGGTGCTGCCCGGCGACGGCTACGCCGATTATCTCAAGCCGTTCCGGACCATCGAGGACGTGCACGTGCTCGCCGCGGCACTGGGCTGGTTCGTCCGGGTCGGGCGCGAAGCGGAGTGGCCACAGTGGGCCATGCAGCGGCTGCTCGCGGCGATCGCGCTGGTGCGCGGTCTCGATATCGCGCGGCCGGGCTCGCCTGGTGTGCACATCGCGTTCGGTGGCGCCTACGAATACTTCGACCAGTTGCGCGCCGAGCTGGAGCCGCTGTGGGAGCGGGCCGATGCGGTGACCAGGCAGCGGTGGGAGCGTGATCGTCCACTGCTGGCGACGGCGGGGCGGGTGCGCGCGCTGCGGCTGGAAGCGGCCTGGCAATCGATCGCGGGGGCCGAAGCGCAAGGAGCGTAAGAGAGTTGACCTTCCCCGGAAATGGGGAGCGGGCCTCGGCGAAGGGGGGGAGTTAGCCGAGGCCCGCGTAAGGTCGGCCCGGGGGGGAGGGGCCGACGTCAACGATCCTACGCGATGATCCGTGATTGTGTGTGAGTGGGGACGGCCACTTTCCAAGAATTTCCGGGTAAGCCGATCGAGGTCGGGCGGTACCGCTGCGTGGACGCCTGTCCGGTGCTGTCCGGCGTTCGCTGGCCGGTGGCCCCTGATTTGCCAAAATCCTTGTCGGACAGGTAGTTACGCGTTGTGTCCGCACCCGGATCGCGGACCGGGCCGAACCGATGAAACATGCCGACCGGTCGCCGTGTGTTCGATCTCGCGCCGGTTCGCCGCGGGATAGCGCTGAATTCCGTCGGATTTGTCGCGTGTCGTCCGTGGGGCGGCATGTCGTGTCAAGCCGTCGTGCTCCGTTCGAGTATCCCGGGCGACCATGGCCGGTCGAATCGGGTAGTCCGCTACGCGCGACCCACCGGCCGTCTCGACGGGATGATCGAACCGGTCGCATCCCGATCCGGTTCCCCCGAGCACCGCCTGGATCAGGATGCGACCGTTCGTTTCTCTCCCCGGTCGGAAACAGGGGGTAGGCGGCCGTCCTAAAACTCTGTACGTTGTAGATAGTAATCGAGCTACCCGCACAGAAGGATCGAAGATGCCGATCACCGCCTGCACCCTGTCCCTCACCGTGAACGACATCGCCGCGACGAAGCGGTTCCTCATCGACCACTTCGGTTACACCGAGGCCATCGCCGCCGAAGGATTCGTCTCGCTGATCCACGCCGAGGTGCCGCTCGGTGTCGCGGTGCACCGGCGCGGCCTCGAGGTACTGCCCGAGGAGCAGCGTCACGTGGTGTCGCAGGGCTTCGCCATCGCCTTCACGGTCGACGACGCCGAGCGGGAGGAGGCCAGGCTGCGTGCCGAAGGGGCGAACATCACGCTGCCGCTGGTGGAACAGCCGTGGGGCGAAAAGCTCTTCCAGGTGACCGACCCCAACGGTGTCGTCGTTCAGATCTTGGAATGGACGGCGTCAGAGGTACAAGGCGGCGAATGAACTGAAATGTGTCGGTGCCTTGCTCAATACTGAATCCGGTATCGGCCGATCCGATCGAGCCGAAGAAATACGCGCGGCGCCGATTAATTCGCATGCTCGACGACGTCGTATAGAGAGAACCCCCAACTTCAGGAGAATCATGCCCGACGCAATAGTCGCCGAGGGACTGGTCAAACGATACGGCCGGCTGATTGCCCTCGATGGACTCGACCTCACGGTGCCGGAAGGTACCGTCACCGCGCTGCTGGGCCCCAACGGCGCAGGTAAGACGACCACGGTCCGCGTGCTCACCACGCTGCTCGTGCCCGACGCAGGCCGCGCGGTCGTCGCGGGAATCGATGTACTGCGCGATCCGCAAACGCTGCGCGCGCATATCGGAGCGTCCGGGCAGTATGCCGCCGTCGACGAATATCTCACCGGATTCGAGAACCTCGAAATGGTGGGGCGGCTGTATCACATGGGCGTGCAACGCAGTCGACAGCGAGCCCGCGAACTACTCGAAAGATTCCGGCTCACCGATGCCGCCGACCGGCCGGTGAAGGGATATTCCGGCGGTATGCGCCGCAGGCTCGACCTGGCGGGCGCGCTGGTGGCCAACCCGCCCGTGCTGTTCCTCGACGAGCCGACCACCGGCCTCGATCCGCGTGCCCGCCTCGATCTCTGGGATGTCATCGAGGAACTGGTCGCCGGCGGCACCACGCTGCTGCTGACCACGCAGTACATGGACGAGGCCGACCGGCTTGCCGATTCGATCGCGGTGATCGACCACGGCAAGGTCATAGCGCGCGGCACCGCCGACGAGCTGAAGACCTTGGTCGGTGGTGACCGGATCGAGCTGACCGTGGAAAGCGCCGACAAGTTCTCCACCGCGCTGGAGGCGCTGAAAGGGCTGGCGGACGGGGAGATTCATCTCGAGCCGGGGCTGCGCAAGATCACCGTTCCGGTTGCCGACGGGGCGGCGGCGCTGGTCACGGCGGTCGGGCGGCTGGGCGAGCACCAGGTGAAGATCCACGACGTCGGCCTGCGCAGGCCCTCGCTCGACGATGTCTTCCTGACACTCACCGGGCACGAGGCGGAGGAGCTGATCAACGGCGACGACCGGTCCGACGACGCGCACGCCGAGTTCGACGTCACGGAAGGAAAGGTGCTATGACCGCCGCGACCGTGGTCGACAAACCGCAGGCGATCCCGCTCGCCCAACGACTCTCGTACGTCCTCAGCGACAGCCTGACCATCGCGAAGCGCAATGTCATCAAGATCAAGCGAGTGCCCGACGTGCTGATCTTCTCGACGCTGTCGCCGATCATGTTCGTGCTGCTGTTCGCATACATCTTCGGTGCGGCGATCGACGTGCCCGGCCTCGCGGGCGGTTACCGGGAGTTCCTGATCGCGGGCATCTTCGCGCAGACGGTGGTGTTCGGTGCGTCGTTCACCGGCGCCGGCCTGGCCGAGGATATGCAGAAGGGCATCATCGACCGGTTCCGGTCGCTGCCGATGGCGCCGTCGGCCGTGTTGTTCGGGCGCACGCTCAGCGATGTGGTGATCAATGTGGTCAGCCTGACCGTGATGTCGCTGACCGGCCTGCTCGTCGGCTGGCGGATTCGTGGATCATTCCTCGACGCGGTGCTGGCCTACGTGCTGCTGCTGTTGTTCGCGTACGCGGTGTCCTGGATCATGGCGGTGGTCGGACTGCTGGTGCGGGCACCCGAGGTGTTCAACAACGCCAGCTTCATCGTGGTCTTCCCGCTGACGTTCATCGGCAACACCTTCGTGCCCGCCGAGAAGCTGCCGACGGTACTGCGCGTATTCGCCGAATGGAATCCGGTCTCCGCGCTCACCCAGGCGGCCCGCGATCTGTTCGGCAACACCAGCCCGCTGGCGCCGCCGCCGGATACCTGGCCGATGCGGCATCCGGTCGCGACGACGCTGATCTGGGTGGTGGCGATCCTGGCGGTGTTCGTGCCGCTGGCGCTGCGGCAGTACAAGAAGGCGGTCAGCCGCTAGTGGCTGTTCTCCGCACCGGCGCCCGCCACCGGGGCCGGTGCGGACCCGTTGCGGGAGTAGCCGATTCGCGGCGGGGCCGGCGCGGGCGCCGGCGGCTGTGGCCGTTTGCTGCGCACCAGCCACAGCACGCCGCCGACCACCGAGATCAGCGTCGCGGCCAGCAGTCCCCTACGGGTACGTGGTGATACGTGGAAACGCCCGGAGCTCATCCATCCACTCTGGCACAGCCCCACGATTCGCGCAGAATTGCACTACGAGACAGCTGATCTCGTACGAACACGGGTAGCTCGCCGGGTACCGGCCACCGTGCCGCATCAGGGGACCGTCGGTCGCCGTCGTCACTGACGGGGCAGCCGAATCCGGCCAGATGTCCCGGGGAGGCGGAACAGCCGCTGTGCACTCCTCGTGGCACGATGACCGGCGTGACCTCACCGAATCAGACCGCCGTGGCGACGCTGCACACAAATCACGGCGATATCAAGATCTCGCTCTTCGGTAACCACGCTCCCAAGACGGTGCGCAACTTCGTCGGCCTCGCCGACGGGACCGCGCCGTACACGTCGGACAACGCGAGTGGCGGCAGCACCGGCCCGTTCTACGACGGCGCGCTGTTCCATCGAGTGATGGCCGGCTTCATGATTCAGGGCGGCGACCCGTCCGGCACCGGCCGCGGCGGACCCGGCTACGAATTCGGCGACGAGTTCCACCCGGAGCTGCGCTTCGATCGTGGCTACCTGCTGGCGATGGCGAATGCCGGACCGGGCACCAACGGTTCGCAGTTTTTCATCACCGTCGGCCCGCAGCCGCACCTCAACCGCAAGCACACGATCTTCGGTGAGGTGGTCGATCCCGAATCGCGCAGGGCGGTGGACTCCATCGCGGCCACGCCGACGGACCGCAGCGACCGCCCGATCGAGCCCGTGGTGATCAACAAGATCACTATCGAGTGAACCGCTGACACCTGAACGCCCGCGGGCACACCGCGGGCGGTCGGTGCTGTTTGCCGTGCCTAACGTTTCACGCGAAACATTGCCCGACTATCGGATCCGGGAAAAGGGGCAACGCCACAACCGATTTCGCGCGCATGGCGATTTGCCGGGCCCGCGCACACCGGGGCGGGTTGCCATCGTCGCGGCACTAGCCGAATCCGCAGCGTGGTGGATCCTGTGCGGCGGACCGCTCACCGCAGTTGCTCAAGCCAGGCTTGCGAGGCCGGTGGTGACCAGCGCGTCGAACACGTCCTCCGGATGGGTGCCGAGATCCCAGCGGCCGAAGATCAGCAGACGTTCGGTTCCGTCGTGGTCGACATCGATCTCCAGCATCGGCATCTTGCGGCCGAGGCGGCGGTAGCCGACCACCCGGGCGCGGATGATCTGGTCGCTGGTGTAGGTGGTGGGGCCGAACAGGTTGCGCACGACGAGCCGCGGTTCGGGTCCCGGCTGCACGGCGAGCCGGGGGCGCTGCCGGACACCGAGCACCGCCAGGCCGAGCAGCCCCGCCGCGGCCAGCGCGATGAGCAGCCGTGCGGCCGGATCGCCGGACAGGATGGCGGCACCGGCCAGGACCACCCCGCCGACCGTCACCGCGATGAGCGCGGGGGTCGGCGTGGCCCAAGCGAGGCGGGTTTCGGCGTTCACGTGCGGCGCTCTCCCCAGGTTCTTCCTCGAGTTGTCCACAGGCTCATCCACAGATGTGAATGAATGACATGTCTGTAATCTGACGAAAGGGCTGTTCGGCCGAATTCCGCGGTGTGCGCGACGGGCCCGGAGGCGACAGCGCAGCGTAACCACGGAGCACCGCCAAATATTACCGCCAGCGCATGGTCATGATCAGGCCGATGACCATCAGGCCGAAACCGATCAGGAAGTTCCAGGCGTTGAGGCTGTTCATCCAGCTGATCTTCTCGCCGGCCAGGTAGTAGACGAGCAGCCAGATCAGTCCGGCGAGCATGAAACCGAGCATGATCGCGACGTACCAGACCGGCGACGGCCCGGCTTTCACCTTCACCGGCGTGCGGCTGGCGGGGTTGATCGAATAATCGGCCTTCTTACGGACCTTGGACTTGGGCATGACGTCCTCGTGTTCGGCGTGCGGTCGGTACCGGCGGGGCGGATTCGGTGGTGTGTGCGCCGAACCGGACTCGCGACCTGCCGCGATTGTCCTGTTCGGACTCCCCGATCACAGCTTGTCGCGGTTCGCCTTGCGGCGAGGTTCCGGCGCCCGCCGGTGTACCCATAGGCTATCCCAACTGGTATTAGATGCGGCATCGGCAGGCGGACGCCGGGCCGGATAAGGAATAGGTGCCAGCTGGCAGTGGCACGTACTCTCGAACCATGCGTGTTCTGGTCGTCGACAACTACGACAGCTTCGTGTTCAACCTGGTCCAGTACCTCGGACAGCTTGGCGTCGAGGCCGTGGTCTGGCGCAACGACGACCCGAATCTGGCGGATCTGGACGCCGTCGTCGCCGATTTCGACGGCATTCTGATCAGCCCTGGCCCCGGCACACCGGACCGGGCCGGAGCCAGTATCGATCTGGTGCACGCCTGTGCCAGGCACGAGAAGCCGCTGCTCGGCGTGTGCCTCGGCCATCAGGCGATCGGTGAGGCCTTCGGCGCCACCGTCACCCGTGCGCCCGAACTGCTGCACGGCAAGACGAGTTCGGTGTTCCACGTCGGCGTCGGCGTGCTCGCCGGTCTGCCCGATCCGTTCACCGCCACCCGCTACCACTCGCTCACCGTGCTCGAGGACACCCTGCCCGCCGATATCGAGGTGCTCGGTCGCACCGAGAGTGGGATCGTGATGGCCATGCGCCACCGCACCCTGCCGATCCACGGCGTGCAGTTCCATCCCGAATCGGTGCTGACCCAGGGCGGGCACCGGATGCTGGCCAACTGGCTGGAGGTGTGCGGCGAGCGCCCGGCCGAGGGGCTGGTGCAGATGCTGGAAGCGGAGGTCGCGGCACTGGTGGTGCAGTGACGGCCACTCCCGCGCGGGCTTCGGACGGCACCAGGCCGTACGTCCTGCTATCGGTGGCGGTCAGCCTGGACGGCTACATCGACGATGCGAGCGATGAGCGGTTGCTGCTGTCCAACGCGGCGGATTTCGATCGGGTGGACGCGGTCCGCGCGGAATCCGACGCGATCCTCGTCGGCGCCGAGACGCTGCGCCGGGACAATCCGCGGCTGCTGGTCAACAGTGCGGACCGGCGGGCACGGCGGATCGAGATCGGCAAGCCGGAGTATCCGCTCAGGGTGACGGTCACGGCCAGCGGCGATCTCGATGCCGAGCTGCGGTTCTGGCATCACGGCGGCGACAAGCTCGTCTATACGACCGACGCGGGCGCGGCGAAGCTCGGTGATCGGCTGGCGGGTTTGGCCGAGGTCGTCTCGCTCGGCGCCGGCATCGACCTCGGTGCGCTGCTCGACGATCTCGGCGGCCGCGGCATCGAACTGCTGATGGTCGAGGGCGGCACCCGCGTCCATACCGGATTCCTCGCGGGCGAGCTGGCGGACGAGTTGCACGTCGCGGTCGCGCCGATTCTGGTCGGGGACAAGGCCGCTCCACGTTTCCTCGATGCCGCCGCCTTTCCGGGCGGCCCCCGGCGCAGGATGCACCTGGTCGACACCGAGCAGCTCGGCGATGTCGTGGTGCTGCACTATCTGCCGAAACAGGTGGACGATGACTCAGCCGACGACAACTGAACCGGCAGCCCGCACGACATGGCGCGATTCCCGTCCACGGGCCTGCGCCGCGAATCCGGAGGTCCGGCAGTGAGTACCGACGATGCCGCAGGGCAGCGCGACCTGGATCGCGAATTCATGCGCAGGGCAATCGAACTCGCCTACCTGTGCCCGACGAGCGCCGACGCGTTCTCGGTCGGCGCGGTGATCGTGGCCGACGGTGCGGAGATCGCGACCGGCTACTCCCGCGAGACCGATCCGAAGGTGCACGCGGAGGAATCCGCGCTGGACAAGCTCGGCGCGGATGATCCGCGGCTGACGCGGGCAACCGTCTACAGCACGCTGGAGCCGTGTTCGCGGCGCGGCACCGCGACCCGGCTGCCGTGCACGGACCGGATTCTGCGCGCGGGTATCGCCAGGGTGGTCATCGCCTGGCGGGAACCGGGGACGTTCGTGACCAACTGTGTCGGGGTGGAGACGTTGCGCGAGCACGGTGTGGAGGTCGTCGAGCTGCCGGAGCTGGCGGACGCGGCGATGGCGATGAACCGGCACCTCGACCTGTCGTGAGGGTTAAGGCCGCCCGTAGATCGCGGTGACGAATTCGCTGAGCTGGTTGTCGTCGAGATGGCGGGCCAGGTCGGCCTCGCTGATCATGCCGACCATGCGCTTGTTGTCGATGACCGGTATCCGCTTGATGCGGTGACCTTCCATCTCCTCGAGCACCTGCTCGACGTCGGCGTCGGCGGCCACCCAGCGCGGTGTGGTCTCGCAGAGCTCGGCGGCCCTGGTGGTGGCCGGAGATCGGCCCTGGGCAATGCACTTCACCACGATGTCGCGGTCGGTGATGATGCCGCGCATGCGCTCGTTCTCATCGGCGATGACGAGCGCGCCGACGCCGAGCTCGGCCATGACGCGCGCGGCCTTACCGACGGTTTCGTCCAGGGATATCCACTGCGCACCGGGTTTCATGATGTCGCGTGCGGTGGTCATATGGGGCTACCTCCTCGTACTCAGCGATGCTGGTTGGGATGAAGCAGCCCCATTCTCCCGCCTATCGTGCCGATCGGTCTATTTTTCGGAGAAGACCACAACTACGGTGTAGGAGCGGGGCCCCGACGTCCCTGATTCTGCCGAGGCTGTACCCGTCGCCCAGACTGCACATCCCGACACGGCAATGGCTGCAACCAGAACTGGGTTGAACATCGTTCCCTCCCGACGGAATCGGATGTCCGCCAGCGAGTCGCCTACGGCGGGCCGAGGACACCAGTGCTGATGGTGACCGTCCCATTCTTCGCGATCGAGGAACCGGCGGCGGGTTGCTGGCTGAGGATCCGGCCGACATTGCCCGCGTCGAAGGTGCCCTGTGTGGTCTGGCTGATCTGGCCGGTGCTGCCGGTCCAGCCTGCCTGGCGCAGGCGTTCTACCGCTTGTGCCGGGGTCAGGCCGATCAGCGACGGCATGCTGATCTGATCGCCGTCGGAGACCTGGACGGTGACCACGGAACCCTTGTCCGCAGTGGTGCCGCCCGCCGGGTTGGTCGCGATGACCTCGCCCTTCGGCTTGGACGACGGCACGTACTTGACGTCGATCTTGAATCCGGCGCTCTCCACCAGATTCGGCTGGGCGACGGAGATGTCCTGGCCGATCACGTTCGGCACCCGGATCTGTTCCGGACCGGCGCCGAGGATGACGACGATGGCCCGGTCCACGTCGACCCGCGAGCCCGCCGCCGGATCGGTGGCGATCACCTTGTCGAGTTCCTGTGCGCTGGACGGCTTGCGCACCACGTTCGGGTCCATCCGCAGGCCGTTGGAGTTCAGCACCTGCTCGGCCTGCTGCTGGCTCAGCCCGTCCAGCTTCGGCACCTGCACCTGCGCCGGACCGGTGGAGACCTGCACGGTGATGGTGCTGCCCTTGTCGATGCGCGAACCGCCGAGCGGCTGGGTCGCGATGACGTTGCCGGTGGCCACCTTGCTGTCGGCCTTCGGCACGACGGATACGGTGAAGCCGAGCTTCTGCAGCGCGTCGGTCGCCTGCTGTTGTGATTTGTTCGAAAGATCGGGCACCGCAACCTGATCCGGCTTACTTCCCGGACCGATGAGCACCCAGAACAGCGCGAACGCGACGATGACCGCGGCGGCGGCGCCGACCGCGAGGTAGACGGTGCGGCGCGGGTTCGGCTGTTCGGCGGGTTCCTGTTCGGCGGTGTCGTCGTGGCGCTCGACCGTGCGGAAGGTGCGCGGCGGCGGCTCGTTGGCGCCGAGGATGGTGGTGCGATCCTCCTCGGTCATCACCATCGGCGCGCTCGGCTTCTGCCCGCCGAGCACCCGGATCAGGTCGGCGCGCATCTCGGCCGCGGTCTGGTACCGGTTGGCCGGGTTCTTGCTCATCGCCTTGAGCACGACGGAATCGAGTTCGCGCGGCACCCCGGGGTGCACGTGCGAGGGCAGGCGCGGATCCTCACGGACATGCTGGTAGGCCACCGCGACCGGCGAGTCACCGGTGAAAGGCGGTTCGCCGGTGAGGATTTCGAACAGCACGCAGCCGACGGAGTACACGTCGGAGCGGGCGTCGACGGTCTCGCCGCGCGCCTGCTCCGGCGAAAGGTATTGCGCCGTACCGATGACGGCCGCGGTCTGGGTCATCGGGTTGGAGCTGTCGGCGATGGCGCGGGCGATGCCGAAGTCCATCACCTTCACCGCGTTGGCCCGGTTGATCATGATGTTGGCCGGCTTCATGTCGCGGTGCACGATGCCGTTCTTGTGGCTGAAATCCAGTGCGGCGCAGACGTCGGCGATGACCTCCATCGCCCGGCGCGGCGGCAGCGGACCCTTGCCGCGCACCACATCGCGCAGCGTATCGCCGTCGACGTACTCCATCACGATGTACGGCAGCGGGCCGCCGTCCACCTCGGCCTCACCGGTGTCGTAGACCGCGACGATCGCCGGATGGTTCAGTGCCGCCGCGTTCTGCGCTTCGCGTTTGAAGCGCAGGTAGAAGGTTGGGTCGCGGGCGAGGTCGGCGCGCAGCACCTTGATCGCCACATCGCGGCTCAGCCGCAGATCGCGGGCCTTGTGCACCTCGGACATACCGCCGAACCCGATGATTTCACCCAGCTCGTAGCGAGACGAGAGGTTCTTCGGGGTCGTCATGGCTGTCCTTGCGGATACGTAGCGGGCCAACTCGGGGAGACCACTGGGCCGCGGGCCCCGGGGAATGGTAATTCGAAGGTGGGAACTCGGCCACGGCCGGTGGTGGTAGTCGGCGCCGTGGTCGACGGTTTGGTGGTGCTCGGCGCGGTCGTGGTCGGCGGCGGGGTGGTCGTCGGTGGCTCCGTCGTCGTGGGCGGTGCTTGCGTTGTCGTCGGTTCTTCGGTGGTGGTCTGCGGCTGCGGCCTGGTGGTCTGCGGCTGCGTCGTCGGGGGTGGTGTGGTGACCGGCGGTGGCACCGGCCTCGTGATCGGCGCGATCGTCGACGGCGTCGGCGGCGGCACGTTCTTGTTCGGGTCGTTGTCGCCACTGAACAGCAACCAGCCGCCGAGGCCGCCGACCACCACCGCCAGCGCGGCGAAGGCGGCGAGCGCCTTCTGGGTCGGGGTGAGCCCCTTCGGCTTGGCGCCCGGCGATATCGTCCCCGGATTCATCACGGTCGCGGGCGCACCGGAGGCCGAGGCCGCGCCCGCGCCGACGGCCGTGGCGCCGAGACCCGCCGGAGTGGGGTAGCGCACCGTCGCGCCGTCGTAGTCGTGCGAGGTGGACGGGATCGCGACCGTCGGACCGGGCGGTAGCACCCGGGTGGCATCGGTCATCGGCGGTGCGGCCGGGTTCGCGCCGAGGGGCTGCGGCGGCCTGCGCCCGGCCCGGACCGCGGCGACGGCATCGGCGAATTCACCGCCGCTGGCGTAGCGCTGCGCCGGATCCTTGCCCATGGTGATCTCGATCAGCTCGCGCACGTTCGGCGGCAGATCGGCGGGCATCGGCGGCGGTGCATCGCGCACATGCTTCATCGCGACGGTGATCGCGCCGTCGCCGCTGAACGGCCGCTGCCCGGCCAGCGCCTCGTAGCCGACGACGCCGAGCGAGTAGACGTCGCTCGCCGCGGTGGCATCCTCGCCGACGGCCTGTTCCGGCGCGATGTACTGGGCGGTGCCCATCACCATGCCGGTCTTGGTCACCGGTGACGCGTCGACGGCCTTGGCGATGCCGAAGTCGGTGATCTTCACCTGACCGGTCGGCGTCACCAGGATGTTGCCCGGCTTCACATCGCGGTGCACGACGCCTGCGGCATGCGCCACCTCCAGCGCACGCGCGGTCTGCTCGAGCATGTCGAGCCCCTGGGCGACCGACAGCCTGCCGAGCCGGTTCAGCACCGTGTTGAGCGGTTCGCCGTGGACCAATTCCATGACCAGATAAGCGGTTTCGCCGCCGTGCGGGTCGACCGTCTCGCCGTAGTCGTATATCCCGGCGATGCCCATGTGGTTGAGCTGGGCGGTGGTCTTGGCCTCGGTGCGGAATCGCTGCCGGAAGGTGGGGTCGGTCGAGAACTCGGCCTTCAGCACCTTGACCGCGACGCGGCGGTCCAGCCGGGTATCGAGCGCCTCCCACACCTGCCCCATGCCGCCGGTCGCGATGAGTCGCTGCAGGCGGTAGCGGTCGGCGATCATGGCGCCGTTGTTCAGCATCGAGGGCCCCGAACCTTCTCTCGCACGTTCATGTAGGTCAGCCCCCTCGCAAGCCGGCGTCGAGCACCGCGCGGGCCACCGGCGCAGCCACCGAACCGCCGGTGGCCGCCAGCGCCCGGTCGCCGCCGTTCTCCACGATCACCGCGATGGCGATCTTCGGATTCTGTGCGGGTGCGAACGCGATGTACCAGGCGTGCGGCGGTGTGTTGCGTGGGTCGGTGCCATGTTCGGCGGTACCGGTCTTGGATGCGATCTGATAGCGGGACTGGTTGCCTCCGACAGTGTTCTGTTCCGAGGCGATCATCAGATTGGTCAGCGTCGACGCTACCTGGGCGCTGACGGCCTGGCCGACCGAGACGGGTTTGGTCTTGGACAACTCGCTCAGATCGGGTCCCTGCAACTGGTCTATCAGGTATGGCTCCATCCGGACGCCGCCGTTGGCGACGGTCGCGGCGATCACCGCGTTGTCCAGCGGGGTCAGCGCGACGTCGCGCTGACCGATGCTGCTCTGCGCCAGCGCGGCGTTGTCGGTGATGGGCCCGACGGTGCTCTCGGCGACCGGAATCGGCACGCCCTTGTGCGGGCCGACGCCGAAGGCGGCGGCCTCGTCCTTCAAATTGGCCGCGCCGATCCGGACGCCGAGTTCGGCGAAGGCGGTGTTGCAGGACAACCGGAACGCGTCACGCAGCGACGCGGTCTGGCCGCCGCCGCAGGTGGAGCCGTTGTAGTTCTCCAGCGTGGTCGTCGTGCCCGGCAGGGTGATGTTGGGCGCCGCGGTGAACTGGTCATCCGGTGTCGCGGTGCCGTTGGCCAGCGCGGCCGCGGTGACCACGACCTTGAACGTCGAGCCGGGCGGATAGGTCTGCGAGACAGCGCGATTGAGCATCGGCTTGCGCGGATCGGCGTTCAGCGTCTCCCACGCCTTGGTGCCCGCCGCGCCGTCGTGCCCCGACAGCTGGTTCGGGTCGAAGCTCGGCGTGGAGACCATGGTCAGGATCTTGCCCGTGCTCGGCTCGATCGCCACCACCGAACCGGTGTAGCCCTTGCTGGTCAGCTGGTCGTAGGCGACCTTCTGCATCACCGGATTGATCGTGGTGAGCACGTTCCCGCCGCGCGGGTCGCGCCCGGCGACCAGATCCAGCAGGCGGTTGCCGAACAGCTGCGAATCCGAGCCGTTGAGCACCGAATCGTCGGCGCGCTCGAGTCCGGTCTTGCTGTACTGGATCGAGTAGAAGCCGGTGACGGGTGCGTACGCCTCGGGATCGGTGGGGTAGTTGCGCAGGTACTTGTAGCGATCGTCGGTGGCGATGGACCGCGCGAGCACGGTGCCGCCCGCGGAGATCTGCCCGCGCTGGCGGGAGTACTCGTCGAGCAGCACGCGGGAGTTGCGTGGGTCGTTGCGCAGTGCGTCGGCCTTGATCACCTGGACATAGGTGGCGTTGACCAGCAGCGCGACGATCATCACCATTACCGCCACCGCGACCCGGCGTAGCGGAGTGTTCATTCCTGCGGCCTCGCTTCCGGTCGGCGCAGCAGCTCGGTGGTCGCGACCTCCAGCGGAGCCGGTGGTTCCTTCTTGCGTACCGGCGCGGGGGCGCGGGCGGCGTCGGAGATCTTGATCAACACCCCGAGCAGCGCGTAGTTGGCCAGCAGCGACGAGCCGCCGTAGGACATGAACGGTGTGGTGAGACCGGTCAGCGGAATGAGCTTGGTGACGCCGCCGACGACGACGAACAACTGGATCGCGATGGTGAACGACAGGCCGGCGGCGAGCAACTTGCCGAAGCTGTCGCGGACGGCGAGCGCGGTGCGCAGGCCGCGCACCACGAACACCAGGAACAGGACGAGCACCGCGGCGAGCCCGATGAGGCCGAGTTCCTCGCCGATGGTGGCGATGATGAAGTCGGTCTTGGCGAACGGCACCTGGTTGGGCCTGCCGCTGCCGAGCCCGGTGCCCGCGAGGCCGCCGGTGGCGAGGCCGAACAGCGACTGCGAGATCTGGTAGCCGGTGTTGTTGTAGTCGTCGAACGGATGCAGCCAGGTTTCCACGCGCACCCGCACGTGGCCGAACAGCTGATAGGCGAAGACGAAGCCGAGCGCGAGCAGGCCGCTGCCGATGATCAGCCAGCCGACCCGCTCGGTGGCGATGTAGAGCATCACCAGCACGGTGCCGAAGATCAACAGCGAAGTGCCGAGATCCTTTTCGATGACGAGCACCAGGATGCAGACCAGCCACACCGCGAGGATCGGCCCGAGGTCACGGGCGCGCGGGAACTCCATACCGAGGAAATGGCGCCCGGCCGCGGTGAACAGATCGCGCTTGGCCACCAGCACCGAGGCGAAGAAGATGATCAGCAGGATCTTGGCGAATTCGCCGGGCTGCACGCTGAATCCGGGCACCCTGATCCAGATCTTGGCGCCGTTGATCTCGGAGAACCTGCTGGGCAGGATGGCCGGGATCGCCAGCGCGACCAGGCCGACCAGGCCGAGGGTGTAGCTGTAGCGGGCCAGCGTCCGGTAGTCGCGCAGCGCGATCAGCACCACGATGAACACGACCATGCCCAGACCCGTCCACCACACCTGCTGGTTCGCGTCGGGGGAGGGGATGGTCCACGAGTTGTAGATGGCGCGCTGTTCGTCGGCCAGGTCGAGCCGGTGGATCAGCACCAGGCCGAGGCCGTTGAGCAGCGCGACCACCGGCAGCAACAGCGGATCGGCGAACGGCGCGAACCGGCGCACGGCCAGGTGGGCGATGCCGTACAGGCAGAGGTAGGCCACGCCGTATTTGGCGATCTCCCAGGTGATCGACTGTTCCTGACTGGCCTCGACCAGAAACAGGGAAACGGTGGTCACCAATGCCGCCGCGGCGAGCAGGAGCAACTCGGCGTTGCGTCTGGTCGACGGCGGCGGCGCGGGAGCGAATCCGCCCGGCGGGCTGGGAAAGGCCCCAGCGGACGGCGGTGCCGGTGCGGACATCAGTCCGTCACCCGGCAGTTCTCCCCCGCGTTCTGGGGGATGGGCGTTGCGGTCAAGGGTGCCTGGGACACAGGCGCCTGCGGCGCGGGCGTACGGAGATCACCGGGAGCCGTGGGGGCGCCGGTGGTTGTCGGCGCGGCGGCACCGCTCGGCTCGGCGGGCGGCGGCACGGTACCCGAGGCAGGTGGCGGCTGGATGCCTGGCTGCGGCGGTGGTGCGATGCCAGGCTGCGGCGTCGCCGCTTCCTTGGCCGGGCACGGCGGCAGCAGTTCCTGCTGGGCGAGCAGGCGAAGTTGATCCTTGGCCTTTTCCAGCGACCCGGGCGGCAGACCCTTGTCGACCTGGTCGCGGCCGGACGGGCGCAGATCGGAGACCTTGAGCGCCTTGCAGTTCGACGGCATGTTCTTGCCGGGCTCCACATTGGTGATCTCGCCGCTGCGGCTGACGCAGCCGACGATGTCCACCTCGTGGATCGAATAGCCGAGCACCGAGCCCGGTAGCCCGCGCAGGATCACCACCTGGCCGTTGTCCGCGCCGACGTAGTAGTAGCCGCGAATCGTCTTGTACCCGACCAGAAGTCCGACACCGACCGCGAGCACCAGCGCGACCGCGAGCAGGATCCACCGCAGTTTGTGCGATTTGCCCTTTTGTGGTGGTTCCGGTTCGGCGGCGGCCCGCCGTGGCGCCGCGCGCGGCGGGCGTAACGAGGCCGCACGGCCCGCCGCGGTGTTCGGCGGCGGATTGTCTTCTTCCACACCGGAAGCCGCGCCCGCCACGATCGGATGGCTCTGTCCGTAGTCCAGGTCGATCACATCGGCGACGACGACCGTGACGTTGTCCGGACCGCCGCTGCGTAGCGCGAGTTCGATGAGCCGGTCGGCGCATTCGTCGGTGCTGCCCTCGCGCATGGTGTTGGCGATGGTCTCATCGCTCACCACATCGGAAAGGCCGTCGGAGCACAGGAGATAGCGATCACCCGCGCGTGCTTCGCGCATGATCAGCGTCGGCTCGATCTCGTTGCCGGTGAGCGCGCGCATGATCAGCGATCGCTGTGGATGGGTGTGCGCCTGCTCGGGGGTGATCCTGCCCTCGTCGACCAGCGATTGGACGAAGGTGTCGTCGCGGGTGATCTGCGCGAGTTCGGCGCTGCGCAGCAGGTAGGCGCGCGAATCGCCGATGTGCACGAGCCCGAGTTTCTTGCCGGCGAACAGGATTGCGGTGAGTGTGGTGCCCATGCCGTCGAGCTCGGGCTCCTCCTCGACCTGATCGGCGATGGCCGCGTTGCCCTCTCGGGTCGCCGCGTCGAGCTTGCCGAGCAGATCGTCGCCCGGTTCATCGTCGTCGAGATGGGCGAGCGCGGCGATCATCAGCTGCGAGGCGACCTCGCCCGCGGCATGGCCACCCATGCCGTCGGCGAGCGCGAGCAGCCGTGCGCCTGCGTAGACGGAATCTTCGTTGTTGCCTCGGACGAGACCGCGGTCGCTGCGCGCTGCGTAGCGGAGAACAAGAGTCACGATCGCAGCTCGATCACTGTTTTGCCGACACGGACAGGGGTGCCGAGCGGAACCCGCACCGCGGTGGTGACTTTCGCTCGGTCGAGGTAGGTGCCGTTCGTCGAGCCGAGGTCTTCGACGTACCAGTCGTCGCCGCGCGGGGAAAGCCGTGCGTGCCTGGTGGAGGCGTAGTCATCGGTGAGCACCAGCGTTGAATCGTCCGCACGGCCGATCAGCACCGGTTGGGTGCCGAGGGTGATGCGGGTGCCGGCGAGTGAACCTTGAGTCACCACAAGATATTTGGCGCCCTTCTGGCCTCGGCTGAAGGAAGGCAGCACCGCGGAACCGCGTGCGGCCCTGGGCTGTATCCGAATGCCGGATGCCGCGTAGATGTCGCTGCGCAAGGTCCGCAGCACCGCCCACACGAAAAGCCACAACAGCAGCAGGAACCCCGCACGGGTCAGTTGCAGGATCAGTCCCTGCACGGTGCTCCACCTCCTGTTCGACCGTGTACGTCGGTGCCGTAGGAGCTGGTTCGCCCCCACCGGCCTGCTGCTCTTGCCGGCCCCGGGTCCGGCGCCGCGCGTGTGTTGGCAGCATCATAGGGCCGACAGTCGATTCCGATCACGATACGACCGCAGAATGCCTGTACGCCATGTCGTGACCTGCACCGCGAGCTTACGGGATCAGACGATACGGATCAGGATCTCGGAATGACCGGCGCGGATGACATCCCCGTCGGCGAGCTGCCAATCCTGCACGGGCGAACCGTTGACCAGCGTGCCGTTGGTGGATCCGAGATCCGAGAGCATCGCGGTCTGGCCGTCCCAGCGGACTTCGATATGCCTGCGGGAGACGCCGGTATCGGGCAGCCGGAAGTGCGCGTCCTGGCCGCGGCCGATGATGTTGCTGCCTTCCCGTAGCTGATAAGTGCGGCCGCTGCCGTCATCGAGCTGCAGGGTCGCCGAATAGCCGGAACCGGTCTGCGGAGCGGGCGCGTAACCCTGTGCGCCGTAACCCGGCTGAGCGCCGTAGCCAGGCTGTTGCGAGTAGGCCTGGCCATACCCGCCCTGATCGTCCTGACCGTAGGCGCCCGGCTCGGCGTAGGTCTGCTCGCCGTAACCCGGTTCGGCATAAGCCTGTTGGCCCTGCTGGCCGTAACCCGGCTGGGCGTAACCCTGTTGCTGGCCATACCCCTGATCGGCGTAGCCCTGGTCGCCGTAGCCTTGCTGGCCGTAGCCCTGCTGGCCGTAACCGGGCTCGGCGTACCCCTGCTGGGCGCCGTATGCCGGATCCTGGTAGCCCTGCTGCTGGCCGTAGCCGGGGTCGGCGTAGCCCTGCTGGCCGTAGCCACCGCGGTCGCCGTAGCCCGGTTGCTGAGCGCCGTACCCCTGCTGGTCGTAACCCGGTTGCTGGCCGTAGCCGCCCTGGGCGCCGCCCTGCTGGTAGTCGTAACCGTTCTGGTAGTCGCCGTAGCCCTGTTGGGCATCGGGCGCCTGATAGCCGCCGTACTCCGCGCCGCCGCGGCCGTAGTCGTCCCGGTACGCACCGTTCTGCGGACCGCCGCGTCCCGCGGGCGGCGGCGCGTACCCGCGGTTGCGTGGATCGGACTCCGCGGGCTCACGACTCGGGTCGTAGCCTGAGTTCTGCGTCATGGGGCCAGCTCCTGGTTGCGGGTTTGCAGGTTGTTGTCGCGGGGGTTCCGGGCTGCGAGCTGGTGTAGCTCCGCGGCCTGCGTCGGGGTCGACCCGACCGCGCGCCCTGAACTGTCCGGTGTGCAGCGTAGGGGATGCCTCGAATACCACGCGTACTTCGCCGTAGGTCTGCCATCCCTGATCTCGGATGTAGTCCTGCAAATGTTTCGCGAAAGCGCGGGTCGTGAGGTCGGTGTCGGCATCAAGTTGCTGCTGGTCGGACGAGTTGATGGTGATCACATAGCTGTTGGGGGCGAGCAGATGTCCGCCGCCGAGATCCTGGACGTGGTCGGCGGCTTCGCGTTGCAGCGCCGCCTCCACTTCCTGTGGAACTACGTTGCCACCGAAAACCCTGGCGAATACATCACCGACGGCGCCCTGAAGACGACGCTCGAACCGTGAAACGATGCCCATCTCGGCCTCCCTTCGGTGAGCGTCTCTTCTGATTGGTAACAACGACACGCCAGCCTGGCGTGTCGCCTATCGAGCACGTTCATTGCATGATATCCACGATCGTCCACACCTGTAACTCTTGGCGAGTACCCCAGGTTCCCTGGGTTGCCAGCAGCCTTGACGGTCCCCGTCACGGGCCGATTTCGTATCCGGCCCAACGCCGTGATACGGTCTTCCAGTCGCTCGGGCGAGTGGCGGAATGGCAGACGCGCTGGCTTCAGGTGCCAGTGTCCTTCGGGACGTGGGGGTTCAAGTCCCCCTTCGCCCACAAAACATGAAGGCCCGATCCCAAAAGATCGGGCCTTCATGCTTTTTCATACCTTGGGCATACCGCACGGGATCGTCACCGAAACATCATCGCGGTGTAGCCGAGACCACCTCGTTGTCCGATGCGCCCGCGAATCGCGCACGGCGGCAAACGATTCCCTGGATCGGTGGTAATCGCGGCGATCGAACCGCCTGGCAGACGTACGAAAACGAGCAATCCGGATAGCGGTAGTCACAGATTGAAGTACCGTCCAGTCTGCATTCTCGGTGTCGCGTTTCAGCTGGCAAGTGCCGATCTGTCCCGACTCGGTTCCGGGAGTTCCCTATGTTCTCGTGGATCTTGGAAATGCCGACCTGGGCCGGCTACCTGGTGATCACCGGTATCATCGTGGCCGGTACCTGCGTCGGTGTGCTGCTGGCCCGGCCGTTGGTGCTGAAAATATTCGGGCCGGAACCAGGCCAGAACGAGCTGATCACCATGGTGCTGACCGTCGGCGGCATCTTCTATGGTCTGCTGCTCGGGCTGGTCGCCGTGGCCGGGTACGAGTCGTACTCCGAAGCCGAATCGGTCGTCGCCGACGAAGCGGCCTCGCTCGGCACGCTCTACCGAGAGGTATCCGCCTACCCCGAGCCACAGCGCCAGGTCCTGCGGCAGGACCTGATCGATTACACCGACAATGTGCTCACCGTCGCCTGGCCCGCGCTGCGCCGCGGTGACGAGCCCAACGGCGGCACCGCCATCGTCACCCGATTCCAGGAGCATCTGCTCGCCTTCGATCCGCCGACCACGGCGGCGGGCATCCTGCACCGCGCGACGATCGAACAGTTCGCCCAGTTCGATCAGGACCGCCGCCACCGCATCAGCGCGACCACCCAGCAGATACCGCCGGTGCTGTGGTGGGCGATCGTGGCGGGCGGGGTGATCAATCTCGTCCTGCTCTGCCTGTACAGCGTGTCGAGCCGGTTCGCGCATCTGCTGCTCGGCGGGCTGCTCGCCGTATTCCTCGGCACCATGATCTTCCTCATCGCCACGCTGGACTATCCGTTCCGCGGTGACCTCAGCGTCGATCCGCAACCATTCGAGCGGGTCTATCACAATGTGATGGGCCGATGAACAAAACAATTACGGCACAAGGAAATACGTCGTACCGCGATATTTCTGAAATACCCGTTTTGCACAGCTGTCCGCAGTGCTACCGTGAGCAGTGCCACCGCCTCCGGCGGAGTCTCTAGTCGGCTGACGCGCCGATGATCTCGCGCCAGCCCGGTTATTCGATTTGCCATTCTGTTGCATCACACAATGCAGAGGAGATGGCGAAAATGGGTTTTGCGGAGTCCATCACGATGGATGCGTTATATATCGATCCCTATCCGATCTACGCGCGGCTGCGCCGGGAAGAACCGGTGGCGTGGGTGCCCGCCCTCAATGTCTGGCTGGTCACTCGGCGCGAGGACGTCCGGAGTGTCATTGCGAGTCCGGAGTCGTTTGTCACCAGCGATCCGAATGCGCCGCTGACGAAACTGTGCGGGCCGGGCTCATCCATCCTGGCCCGAGAAGGTGACGCGCACACCGAGATCCGGGCCAGTGTCGACGACAAGCTGGCCCCCGAGGTGATTCCGGGCTTCGTCGGCATGGCGAACGAGATCGCGACGGCCGAGCTGGCCGCCATGCATCGGCGGGACGGCATCGAATTGATGTCGGAGTACTTCCATCCCGTCTGCGGCGAGACGATGGCAAGGACGCTCGGGCTCGGCGAACTCGGCGAACCGACGTTGCGCGCATGGTCGGCCGCATTCATCGGGGCACTACAGAATCCCGCGGGTGAGGCAGGCCGGAGCGAGGCGGCGGAGGCCGCGAGCGCGGAAATGACGGCGCGATTGGGCCCGATGCTCGCCGAATCGGGCGAACGCCCCGACGGGTCGTTCCTGTCCGCCTTGATGCGGCACGGCCTGGAATCGGGGGAAACCAGGAGTATCGAAACCGTATTGCCGACACTCAAAATGATAATCAGCGGATTCAAGGAACCCGCGTGGGCGGCGGGAAATCTGCTGTACGCACTCGCCGTTCATCCCGAGCAATTCGCGGCCGTGCGTGCCGACCGCACGTTGCTCCCCGCCGCCGTGCACGAAGCGCTGCGCTGGCTGCCACCCGTCGGCATGCTCGGACGTAAGGCGACGCGGGAAGTCACGCTCGGTGGCGTGCGAATCCCGGCCGGCGCGATGGTAGCCGCGTGTATCGCCTCCGCCTGTCGAGACGAGCGGGAATTCGACGACGCCGAGCATTTCGATATCCATCGGGAAGCCAAGCCGTTCGTCGCGCTCGGCTACGGCCGTCACCGGTGTATCGCGGCCGCGGTGATACCGCCGCTGGTCGAGGTCGCCGTCGACCGGCTACTCAGCGGCTGCCCCGACCTGCGTGTCCGGCCCGACGCGGAACAGTTGCGCGGCTGGAAGTTTCGCGGCCTGCAAGAACTACGCGCCGCTACCGCCCAGGCGGCGAGGCCCGCCGCGGCCGGATGGCGTCATCGCTTCAGCAAGAGTCGGTAATCGCAGACCACAGAGGAGTGCTGTCCCATGTCCGACACTCTTTCCGCCAGCAAATCGGATCTGGTCGAGCTCGCCAAGGAACGCATGCAGTCCGCTATACCGGACAACACCTGGACCATTCGGCAGAAGATCGCCCTGACCTGCCGAATCCTGTTCGCCGCCGGGCACGATTCCGGCTTGGCCGGGCAGATCACCGCCCGGGCCGAACTGCCTGGCACCTATTACACCCAGCGCCTCGGGCTCGGCTTCGACGAGATCACCGACCTCAACCTGGTGCACGTGGACGAGGACCTCAACGTGCTCGACGGTCACGGTATGGCCAACCCGGCCAACCGCTTCCACAGCTGGATCTATCGCGCGCGTCCCGATGTGAACTGCATCGTGCACACGCACCCGCTGCATGTCGCGGCGCTGTCCATGCTGGAAACGCCGCTCGCGGTATCGCAGATGGACACCACCCCGCTGTACGACGACTGCGCCTTCCTCGAGCTGTGGCCCGGCGTTCCGGTGGGCAACGAGGAAGGCGAAACCATCAGCGCGGCGCTCGGTGACAAGCGGGCGTTGCTGCTGAGTCATCACGGTCAGCTCGTCGCCTGCTCGTCGGTGGAGGAGGCCTGTGTGATGGCGCTGCTGTTCGAGCGCGCGGCGCGGCTGCAGTTGCTCGCGATGGCGGCGGGGACGGTCAAGAGCCTGCCGCACGATCTGGCTTCGGAGGCACACGACTGGGTGCTGACCGCCAAACGTAGCCAAGCGACCTTCTCCTACTACGCCAGGCGCGCGTTGCGCGCCGACCCGACCTGCATCCAGGCGACTCCGGTTGGCGCCGCGGCGGGCAATCTCGCGACGATCGGCGGGTACTGAGATGGCGGCCGAATTCCGCGGCATCATCGCGTATCCGATCACGCCGTTCAGCCGTACCGACGGATCGGTCGACACCGGAAAGCTGACGGCGCTGATCGACCGGCTCGTCGACGCGGGCTGCCACGTCATCGCCCCGCTCGGTTCGACAGGTGAATGCGCCTACCTCGACGACACGGAATGGCACACGGCCGCCGAGACCGCGTTGCGCGCGGTCGCGGGGCGGGTGCCGACGATCATCGGCGTCTCCGATCTGACCACCGACACCGCCGTGCGCCGTGCGGTGTTCGCCCAGCAGGCGGGCGCCGACGCGGTCATGGTGCTGCCGGTGTCGTATTGGAAACTCGCCGAACGAGAAATCGCGCGCCACTTCCGCCGGATCGCCGAATCCATCGATATCCCCATCATGGCGTACAACAACCCTGCGACCAGCGGCATCGATATGTCACCCGAGTTCCTGGTCGAGCTGGTCGCGCAGATCGGCAATGTCACGATGATCAAGGAGAGCAGCGGTGACATCCAGCGCATGCATCGGATCGTCGAGCTGTCCGGTGACCGGATTCCGTTCTTCAACGGGTCCAATCCCCTTGCGCTCGAGGCGTTCCTGGCCGGCGCCACCGGCTGGTGCACCGCCACGCCATGCCTGGCCCCGCAACCGTGTCTCGAGCTGTACGACATGGTCCGGGTCGGCGATTACGCGGCGGCACGCCGCATCTTCTACGAGTTGCTGCCCTTGTTGCGGTTCATTCTGACCGGCGGGCTGCCGAGCACGGTGAAGGCAGGCTTGGCGCTGGACGGGATGGACGTCGGGGATCCGCGGCCGCCGCTGCTGCCGCTGCCCCCCGACGCGCTGGAGACCTTGCGAATGCTGTTGTCCCACAGGACCGGTGCGCTGGTCGGCTGAGCCGTCCGCGCTGAGGAGGAATGCGAACAATGCTCACGCATGTGCAGTCACACCGGTGGACCGAATCGGTCGCGATCAATCCCCTCTACAGCGGGCTGGTGCCGGACGGCGGTGTGCCGCGGTTCAAGGTGCCCGACGGGCCGATGTCGCCCGACGCCGCCGCCGCGCTGATCCGCGACGAACTCATCCTCGACGGCAACGCGCGGCTGAACATGGCGACGTTCTGCACGACCTGGATGGAACCGCAGGCCCGCGCGCTGATCGTGGAAACTCTGGACCGCAACGTGGTCGACCACGATCAGTATCCGCAGACGGTCGAGCTCGAGGCGCGCTGCGTCAACATGCTCGACAACCTGTGGCGCGATCCCGACGGCATCAGCGTCGGCTGCTCGACCGGCGGCTCCAGCGAGGCCGCGATGCTCGGCGGCCTGGCCATGAAATTCAGCTGGCGCGACCGCAGGCGCGCGGCGGGGCTGCCGGAGGATCGGCCGAATCTGGTGCTGCCGACGGCGGTGCACACCTGCTGGCCGAAGTTCTGCCAGTACTGGGACGTGGAACCGAGGTGGATGCCGATCGAAGCGCCGGAGTACACACTCGATCCCACCCGGCTGCCTGAGTTCTGCGACGAGAACACCATCGGGGTGATCGGCGTGCTCGGGTCGACCCAGGTCGGCAAGCTCGATCCGATCGAGCGGATGGCGGCGGAGCTGGACGCACTCCAGCAGCGGACCGGGCTCGACATCCCACTGCACGTGGACGCCGCGGTCGGCGGATTCGTCACCCCGTTCCTGGAACCGGATCTGGTGTGGGACTTCCGGTTGCCGCGGGTGCAGTCGATCAACACCTCGGGGCACAAATTCGGCCTGGTGTTCCCCGGCGTCGGCTGGATCGTCTGGCAGGAGCCGTCGGCGCTGCCGAAGGATCTGGTGATGAGCTGTGAGCTGCTCGGCGGCAGCATCGATACCTTCACGCTGAACTTCTCCCGTTCCGGTGCGCCGGTCATCGCGCAGTACTACAACTTCCTTCGCCTCGGCTTCGAGGGCTATCGCGCGGTGCAGCAGACCTGCTGCGACGTGGCGCGCTATCTGGCCGCGGAAATGGCCGAAATCGGCAGCCTGCAAGTGCTTTCGGGTGGTGAGCACATTCCCGTCCTCGCGGTGCGGATCGATCCCGACCACGAGCACCGGTTCACCGTTTACGATCTGGCCGACCGATTGCGGCTGCGCGGTTGGCAGGCGCCCACCTACGCGCTGCCGCCCAACCTGGAACACATCTCGGTGATCAGGTTCGTCATCCGCAACGGCTTCAGCCGCGACGTCGCCGAAATGCTGATGACCGACCTGCGCAGGGAGGTCGCCTACCTCGAAAACGCCGGGAGGACGGCGACTGTTGTCTGATCGGCTACCGGCGGTCGCGTACCGGGTGCCGCAGGTGCGCGCCCTGCGCACCGCACTGCCCGGGCCGCGTTCGGTGGCGTTGAACGCGCGGCGGATGGCCGCCGTCGCGGCGGGTGTCGGCCCCTCGGTGCCGATCTTCGCCGCGGATGTCGACGGTGGCATCCTCGTCGATGTCGACGGCAACAGCCTCATCGATCTCGGCTCGGGCATCGCGGTCACCGGCGTCGGCGGATCCAATGCCGCTGTCGCACAAGCGATCGCCGAACAGGCGAACCGGTTCACGCACACCTGCTTCATGGTCACGCCATACGAGGGGTACGTCCGGGTGGCGGAGGAACTGGCGGCGCTGACGCCCGGCACCCACGAAAAGCGTTCCGTACTGGTCAATTCGGGCGCCGAGGCGGTCGAGAACGCGATCAAGGTGGCGCGGCTGGCGACCGGCCGTGCCGCCGTGGTCGCGTTCGACCACGCCTATCACGGCCGCACCAACCTCACGATGGCGCTTACCGCGAAAGCGATGCCGTACAAGGCGCACTTCGGTCCGTTCGCGCCGGAGATCTATCGAATGCCGATGTCGTATCCGTTCCGGGACGAGCCGGGAATTACCGGAGCACAGGCCGCACGGCGCGCCATCATTCAGATCGAGAAGCAGATCGGCGCCGGCTCGGTGGCCGCCCTCATCGTCGAACCGATCCAAGGCGAGGGCGGATTCATCGTGCCCGCGCCGGGATTCCTTCCCGCACTGGCCGATTGGGCGACCAGCAACGGCGCCGTCTTCATCGCCGACGAGGTGCAGACCGGATTCGCCCGCACCGGAACGTGGTTCGCCTGCGAAGCCGAGGGCGTCGTGCCCGATATCCTCACGCTGGCCAAGGGCATCGCGGGCGGTATGCCGCTCGCCGCCGTCACCGGGCGCGCCGAGCTGCTCGACGCGGTGCACGCCGGTGGACTCGGCGGCACCTACAGCGGTAACCCGGTCGCGTGCGCCGCGGCCGTGGCCACCCTGCGGACGATGCGCGAACTGGACCTGCCCGCCCGCGCCAGGATGATCGAGGCCACGGTGCTCCCACGGCTGCGCGCGCTCGCTCACGAGCTCGACGTCATCGGCGACGTACGCGGCCGCGGCGCCATGCTCGCACTCGAGATCGTCGCGCCCGGCACCACCGAACCCGCGCCCGACTTGACGAAAGCCATTGCGGCCGAAGCGCTCACGCAGGGCGTCGTACTGCTGACCTGCGGCACCTACGGCAACGTCATCCGGCTGCTTCCCCCACTGGTGATCGGTCCCGAGCTGCTCGACGACGGCATCTCGGTACTCGAACAGATACTGCGCCAGCGCTCGCCAGGCGGTTCGCTACGCCGCCGCTCCGATCCGGTCAGCGTGTGAGTGGTGGACCTGACGCACGACGAGATTCGGGAAATGCCCGGCCGAACGCCGGTGGTGGGATCTAAGGCGTGGTCAGCAGCGCGGTTACCGCTGCCGCGGCTGGGGTTTCGCCGTCGGTGAGTTCGATGATGGTTCGAGTGAGCGCCGGTTCGTGCAGGGCGGCGGCGAGGAAGGCGGCTACGTTGTCGCGGGCCACGTCGCCGTATTCGATGGCGAGGCCCGCGGTGACGTTGCCGGTGCCCGGTTCGTCGCGCAGGGTGCCCGGGCGGACGATGAGCCAGTCGAGTGTGGTGCGGGTGAGGTGGACGTCGGCGGTTTTCTTCACGCGCATGTAGTGCTCGAAGCCCTCGGAGGTCGCGCGGTCGCGGCCCGCGTCGGGGAACACCGAGACGAGCAGGAAGCGTTGGACGCCCGCGCGTGCGGCGGCATCGGCGGCCTTGACCAGGCCCTCGCCGTCGATGGCGGTGGTTTTGTCCATGCCGGTGCCGTGCGCGCCCGCGGAGAAGACGATCGCGTCGTGGCCCGCGAACTTCTTTGCCAGGTCGTCGACCGAGTCGTGGATGAGATCGCCCGCCAGCGGTGTCGCGCCGGTGACCGAGATGGTCTCGACCTGATCGGGATTGCGGTACATGCCGGTCACCTGGTCACCGCCTTCGGTGAGCAGCCGGGCGAGCCTGCGTCCGACACCGCCCGCCGCGCCGATCTGGAACACCTTCACGAGTGATCGCCTCCTGCCGGGTTCACCACGGGTCGCGACCGGATTCGGTCGCGGTGTCTACCACGGTACGGCGGGTTATCGCGGGGCCAGACGGTGGATGACGATCCCGGATGCGAGGGTGGTGGTGCCGAGCAGTCGCAGGTGGGCGACGTCGGGCTGACCGTCGAACAACCGAGTGCCCGCGCCCGCGACGACGGGGAAGACCCAGAGGTGGTATTCGTCGACCAGCTTGTGTGCCAACAGGGTTCGCGACAGAGAGCCGGTGCCGAACTTCAAGACGTCACCGCCGTCCTGTTTCTTCAGTGCGCGGACGGCGTCGGCGGTGTCGCCCTGCAGGATCGTCGCGTTCCAGATCGCGTCGGACTGCGCCAAGGTGGTGGAGGCGACGTACTTGGGCATCGCGTTGATGCGGTCGGTGTATTCGTCACCGCTGGGGCGTGTCGGCCACACCTGAGCGAAGTTCTGGTAGGTCTCGCGGCCGAGCAGCAGGGCATCGGCGGCGAAGAGCAGCTTTGCGGCGTACGCGGCGTGCTCGGCATCCCAGTACGGCGCGCTCCACTTGTGCGGCTCGGCAATGGCGCCGTCAAGGGTGACGAAGGTGGATTCGATGATCTTCCGCATGATTTCTGTCCTGTTCCGGTTGTGTTCGGTGCGTTGACCACACAGTGCCGGGATGGGTTTACGGTTTCCTTCCGTTCGGTTGCCGGGGCCGCGCTATGGGCTGGTCAGGACGCAGTGGGTGCCGCGGTAGATGGTCGGCATACACCGGTTGCAGTGGGTGCATGGCGAGACGGCCTCGGATTCCTCGCGCATGCGGTTGACCAGTTGTGGGTCGTAGAGCAGGGCGCGGGCCATCGCTACGAAATCGAAGCCGTTGGCCATCGCGGTGTCGACGGATGCGCGGGAGGCGATGCCGCCGAGCAGGATCAGCGGCATATCGATTTCGGCGCGGAACTTCAGCGCCTGTTCGAGCAGGTAGGCCTCGTGAAAGGGATAGGTACGCAGGAACTTCCGGCCGCCGAGGCGGATGCCCCAGCGCTGGAGCGGCGGGAACTGGTCGGCGAATTCGCGCAGCGGGACGTCGCCGCGGAACAGGTACATGGGGTTGCGCAGCGAACTGCCGACGGTCAACTCGAGCGCGTCGAGGTTCCCGTCCTCGGCCAACCATCCTGCGACGGTGCGGCTTTCGTCCAGACCGAATCCGCCGCGAACACCGTCGTCCATATTGAACTTCGCCAGCACCGCGATCTCGTCGTGCACCTCGGCGCGCACCGCGTCGGCGATCTGCCTGGCCAGCCGGGCGCGATGGGCCAGCGTGCCGCCGTATTCATCGGTGCGCTTGTTCAGCGCGGGACTGAGAAACGCGCTGACGAAGTAGTTGTGGCCGAAATGCAGTTCGACGGCATCGAATCCGGACTCGACGGCAAGCCGTGCCGCTCTGGCATGTGCGGTGATGATGCGACGGATGTCGCCAGGCGTCGCCGCCCGCGTGACGCGCAGGCTGAGCGGACTCAGCTGCCGGCTCGGCGCGAGCGCATGCGCCCGATTGGACGCCGCGTTCGCCACCGGCCCCGCATGCCCCAATTGCGCGGAGACCGCGCCGCCCGCCTCGTGCACCGCATCGGTCAGCCGCCGCAGCCCGAGCACCGCCTCGGGCCGCATCCAGATTTGATGCCGATCGGTCCGCCCTTCGGGCGCGACCGCGCAGTAGGCGACCGTGGTGAGCCCAGCACCGCCCTCCGCGACCGCACGATGAAAAGCGATGAGCTCATCGGTCACGAAGGCGTCTGGTGTGCGGCCCTCGAAGGTCGCGGCCTTGATGATGCGGTTGCGCAGCCGGAGCGGTCCGAGCGCGGCAGGCTGGAACGCGTCGCGAATCATGCCGCCAGACTAGAACGTGTTGCAGTCGCATAGATCCGAAATGACGTGCCTAAGTGGGTTGACTGGCGATAGGAACCTGTTCTAATTCTTGGCATGCGCAGATATGACGGGCGTCGTGTGGTGGTGACCGGAGCGGGGTCAGGGATCGGGCAGGGGATCGCCCTGCGATTACTGGACGAGGGGGCGACCCTGGTTGCCGCCGATATCGACGAACCCGGGTTGGCGGCCACGGCGGAGAAGGCGGGTGACGCGGCCGCCGAGCGGCTGCGGACGGTGCCGGTGAATATCGCCGATGCCGAATCGGTGCGCGCGGCGACCGCGACGGCGCTCGAATTTCTCGGCGGGCTCGATGTACTGGTGAACGCGGCGGGGATCCTGCGGCCGGCGCGGACCCACGAGATGCCGCTGGAGGTGTGGAATCAGGTGATCACGGTGAACCTGACCGGGACCTTCCTGATGACGCAGAGCGCGCTGCCCGCGCTGCTGGAATCCGGGCACGGCGTGGTGGTGAACCTGTCGTCGACGGCGGCCTTCAGTGCCGCGCCCTATCTCGCGGCGTACGCGGCGTCGAAGGGCGGGGTCAACGCGTTCACCCATGCGATCGCGCTCGAATACGCCAAGCAGGGATTGCGCGCGGTGAATATCGTGCCCGCCGGCATCACCAGTGGCATCACCACGAAGTCGATTCTCGATCAGCCGGAAGGTATCGACTACAAGCTGTTCGCGCGGATGACCGGGTGGTTGAACGGCGGCGCGCTCGGCAGTCCGGAGGACATCGCGGGTGTGGTGGCGATGGTCGCCTCCGACGACGGCCGCTATATGACGGGCACCGAGATCAGGATCGACGGCGGCGCGTTGATGTAGGAGCGCCGCTATTTCGGGGTGGCGACGAGCAGATGAAACGGGATCGGCGGGTTGGGCAGCTGCCGGTGGTCGACGGTGCAGCCGGCGCGTTCCAGCGCGGCGATCACCTCGGCGACCGGGCGCAGCGTGAATCCGTATGCGGTGAACGGCAATGTGGCCATGGCCTCCGGATCGCCGATACCGATCACCAGCGTGCCGCCCGGCCGGACGACGCGCACCAGCTCAGCGCAGACGGCGTCGAGATCCGGCACGAAGTACACCGTGTTGACGGTGATCGCCGCGTCGAGGCTGTCGCCGGGCAGCGGCAGCGCGGTGAGCGAACCCTCGTCGAGTCGCATACGGCCCGAGGCGATTTCGCCCGCGAATCGATCGCGGGCGCGAGCCAGCATGTCGGGGGAGATCTCGAAGCCGTGCACCACGCCTTTGCTGCCCGCGTATCCGAGCAGCAGGGAAAGCCCGACGCCACCGCCGAATCCGATATCGGCCACGGTCGCGCCCTGCTCGATGCCGGTGGCGTTGACGGCCGCCTCGACGGCGCGCCGGTTGCCGCGGTTGAGCATGAGCGCGACACCTTTGCCGAGGACGCCGTGGGGATTGCCGAGTTGTCCGGCGAAAGCCGACAGGATGCGGGTCCGAACGCCATTCATGGGCCCAGCGTATCCGCGGCCGATCGGCCGTTCCGCGTGTTCGGTGCCGGTCGATGCACGAAAGTCGGGTGCCGTCCCGTGCCCGGCGGAATCGGCATCGCCGGTGAGGTTGCGTGTGTGCGGAATCGGTCGCTGGCATCTCGTCGTATGGTGCGTCCGGCCTGGTAGGCACATTGTTTGGATCATTCATGTTTCGAATGCTGTTCCTGTGCCGCTCGATCCGATTCGATCGAATTCCGTGCCGAGACGAAGGTAGACCGTGATGCGTAGACAGTTGGTTGTGCTCGCTACGTGCGCGCTCGCGCTGGTACCGACCGGTGCGGCCGACGCCACCGGGACGTGGGGCCCGCTGGCCGTGCCGAATCCATATCTGGGCCCGCTCGGCACCGCGACCATGCACGGCGACGCGGGTTCGTCGGATGCCACCCCCTTGGCTGGACCCGGCACGGGTGCGGCGCCCGTCGCCGTCTATCCGCTGGCGGCGGCCTGCCCGACGTTGCTGCAAGGGGCCGACGGTCTCGTTGTCGCGCTGTGCACGGCGATCATCGGCAGGGCACCGACCGTGCACCTGCTCGATCCGGCCGCACCGGGTCCGCTCGGCGGCTCACTCGCCTCGCTCGAACTCGCCACGGGCAGCTTGCTCGGCGGTGTGTACGCCTATCTGGACAACGACGACCGGCTCGTCGTGGTGGACGGCAATCGCAAGCTGCTGCGGGTGGGCCATGTACGCAATGGCAGCGGTTGGCGGCTCACTGTCGATACGTCCACCGATCTGACCGCGGTGATTCCACAGGGCGACAACGTGACCGGTCTGGTGCCGGATTGGTCCGGCACGGTCTGGTTCGCCACCGGCAAGGGCGTGGTTGGTGCGGTGACGCCGTCGGGTGCGGCTGCCACCCTCGCGCTGCCCACGGGAGAACTGGTGGCCAACAGCATTTCGGCCGCGCCGAGCGGGCGGATCGCGGTGGCGACCACGCACGCGCTCTACGAGTTCGCCGCCGATGCGTCCGGGCGGCCGCGGGTGCTGTGGCGGCAGCCCTACGATCGCGGCTCGGCGCGCAAACCCGGTCAGCTCAGTTGGGGAACCGGCTCGACGCCAACCTATTTCGGGCCGGGCGACGGCGCCGACTACCTCGCCATCGTCGACAACGCCGACACCCAGGTGCAGCTCCTGGTGTACCGATCGGGCAGCGGAGCGCCGGTGTGTGAACAGCCGGTGCTCACCAAAGGCGGTGCGGGCAGCGAGAACTCGCCGATCGGCAGCGGCCGGTCTGTCTTCGTCGCGAGTACCTACGGCTATCCCTATCCCGCCGTCCCCGAGGACGCCGGTCCCGCGATCCCGCCGACCGCGCCGTTCACGGGTGGCATGACCCGTGTGGATATCGATGACTCCGGCTGCCACACCGTTTGGGACAACACGATTCGCAGCGCCGCGGTGCCCCGGTTATCCACAGCCGATGGCTTCATCTACACAACGACGCGCACAGGTGCCGACGCCACGACGCCACTCGACGGCTACGCGTTCACCGTGGTCGACCCGAACAGTGGGACAATCGCCGCGAAATCGTCTCTACCAGGCACTATTGTCGATGACCCGCTGCAGACAGCTCCGCTGATCACCAACTCGCACAGGGTTTTCCAGGGCACCATCACCGGCATCATTCGCGTCGGCTGACGGCGTTCTCCACAGCTTTTGTGCACAGCCTGTGGATGGCACTGGTGGGCAACCACTCACGGATCGGTGCTACTGCACAGCGGTCTGTGCACCTGTGGCGAAGCCGCGTTCGACCGTGGCGAGCATGGTGGTGATCGCCCGCTCGCGGCCCGCCTCGTCGGCCCACGCGACGGCGCCGTCGACGATGAGGCAGGCCAGGCCGTGCACCGCCGCCCAAGCGGTGATCTCCGCGTCCTGCCGATGCTCGGGAGCCAGGAAACCCACCGCGACAAGGTCATCGATCACTCCGGAGAGCAGGCCGAAGGACGGAGCCGCCTGCGTGTCCGCCGCCTGCGGAGGCGCGGCGCAGAACGCGGTGCGGAACAGTCCGGGCTCGCGGATGGCGAACTCGATATAGCCCCGCCCGGCAGCGTCGAGCCGGAGTGCTGGATGGGCATCGGGCCCAAGGGTGTTCATCCCCATCGACATGGCGGTGAACAGCTCGTGCTGCGCTTTGTCCTGGGCCGCGCCGAGCAACTGCTCGTGATTCGTGAAGTGCCGGTAGGCCGCGGTGGGGGTGACACCGGCCAGCCGGGCCGCGGCACGCACGGTCACGGCCTCCGGTCCACCGGTCTCGGCGAGTTCGGCCGCCGCGCCGATGAGTGCATTGCGCAGGTCGCCGTGGTGGTACCCCTGCCGCTCGGTGCGCTTGGTTTCCATGTCAGTCATCGACTCGATGTTGACACCCGCACACATGGCGGGGCAAGCCGGCGCTTCCGCGCGGGTCGCGCCCCGGCGTGATCGCCTGTCGCACTGCCGGTTTCGCCGGGTTCGAGGTGAGTGAGGCGAAGATCACACCGGTTGCCGAAGTTGCGGTCGTGGTGCTGGCGGCGGGGCGGTGAGGTGCCTGTCGGACAACCTTTCCGCGACTGGTTATTTCGGATGGCGACCGGGGGCGAGTAGGTGCGCAGGGTGCACTGCCGAATGGCGACCTTGTTTATTCCACCCTAAACAAACTTTAAGTCGCTTTCTGTTCATCCAACGGCCAGCTACCGCCATTAACGCGGTCGAACGCGCAGGTGGCACGGCACAACAGGAGAACATGGACTGCTCTATCCAGGGGGTGCAGCTAATCGTCTCGAGAATGGTCGACGGTTTTCGTAGGGCGATTCACACGTAGGAGCGGATCGTTCCGGTGGGTGTTTTCGAGTGCCTTATGAGGGTTGCCCGTACCCCCGCCGCGGGTTAGCTGGAACAGTGAAAAACCATGTGCCCACATGGGTTTGCTGGGGTCCGGGTTTATACGCTTGACCTCGGCGAGGAGGGTTGCATCGGGATAACGATTGTGTACAGTTAGTGGTAACGCTGACCGCAGCTGAGCACGACTCGCTGCGGTCAGCGGAACTCAAATGGGGGAGTTCAAGATCGAACAGATGCCAGCGGTTGCTGAAGGTTGTCCAGCGTCGCCTTGCTGACCGTGTGCTCACCGTTGCCTGCCGGTCCATCTACCGGAATTTCCCAGGACTCGCCGCCCTGTTCCAGCACGGCACGCCGTCCGATCACGAACACGTACCCGAGAAACGCTGCCTCGGCGGCGAATCCGATCCCGATGCGCAGTGCGGCGGGCAGTGCGCTCGGCGTCACGAAGCCCTCCAGCAAGCCCGACACGAACAGCACGACGACCAGTCCGAGCGCGATGGTCGCGGTCGCCCTGCCTTGCCGCGCTACCGCTTCCAGCCTGCTGAGCCTGCCGGGATCGATGAGCGTCCAGCCCAGCTTCAATCCCGCGCCACCCGCCACGAACACCGCGGTCAGCTCCAGCGTGCCGTGCGGCAGGATGTAGCCGAAGAACGCGTCGAGGCGGCCCGCGTCGGCCATCAGCCCGGCGCTCACGCCCAGATTGAGCGCATTGCCGAACAGCAGCGAAACCGCAGGCAGGATCAGCACACCGGTGAACAGGGCGAGCGCGGACACCCACGCGTTGTTGGTCCACACCTGCGCGGCGAAGGCACTGTTCGGGTGTTCGGTGTAATAGGTCTCGAATTTGCCGCCCGGCCTGGTGAGCGAGTCGGTATTGCCCCTGATACCGAGCACCTCACGCGCCGAGTCGAATTCGGCGACCCAGATGGCCAGTCCGGCGGCGACCACGAGGAAGACCACGGCCACCGCGATCCACCACGGCGCGGCGCGATACACCGCCGCGGGGAAGCGGTGGGTGAAGAACCGGCCGACCTCGCGCCAGGTGTCGGCCTTCGCGCCGACGATCCGGCCGCGGGCGCGGGCGAGCACCGCGCTGAGCCCGGCGATGAGTTCGGGGTCGGGGCTGTGCGTCTGCAACCGGGCGAGCTGCTGGGAGGTGCGCCGATACAGCATCACCAGTTCGTCGGCCTCGGCACCGCTCAGTCTGCGCCGCTTGGCCAGCTGATCCAGCCGGTCCCACGAGCGCCGATGCGCGTAGCTGTACGCGTCAACATCCATACCGGTTGCCTCCCACTCCCGCTGTCGGAAGAATGCTACTGACATGGCTGCGTTCACAACCGGCGAAGCGGTCGCGCTCGACCTGCCGATCGCCCGCGTTCCCACTCGCGCCACCGCGTTCATTCTGGACCTGGTGGTGCAGATCGGGCTTGCCCTGGTGCTCGGCTTGATCGCCACGCTGATGATCGCACTGATGGGCGCGGACTCGGCCTGGATCGACGTCGCGGTCACCACCGTCATCGTCGGGACGCTGGTCGGCTATCCGGTGGTGTGCGAAACACTCATGCGCGGGCGGACCGTCGGCAAGCTGGTGCTCGGGCTGCGGGTGGTGCGCACCGACGGCGGGCCCATCGACTTCCGGCACGCGCTCACCAGGGGACTGACCGGCGCGATCGTCGACTTCTGGATGCTCGGCGGATTCGGTGCGATCGCGGTGATCACCTCGATGTGCTCGCCGAACGCGCGCCGGGTCGGCGATGTGCTCGCGGGCACGGTCGTCATCTACGGGCAGAAGCAGCTGCCCGCGCCCGCGCTCGCGGTGCCGCCGCCGTGGCTGGCGAACTGGGTGGTGCAGCTCGATCTTTCCGGCATTCCCGAGGATCTGGCGCTCGCCATGCGCCAATACGAGACCCGCTTCCGCACGCTCACGCCGGCCGCGCAGGTTGGGCTCGGGCAGTCGCTGGTCATCACGGTCTGTACGCGCTTGGGTGTGGCGCCACCGGGCAACTTCCCGGCGATGCAGATCATCGGCGCGGTCATCGCCGAACGGCAGCGCCGGGCGCTCACCCCGCCGTACAGCAACCCGGAACTGCTCGGCCTCACCCCGGCCGCGCTGGCGGCTGTGCGCGGCTAGGGCATTCCGGCCATGCGCGGTCTGCGGACGCGCCCCTTCCAGTAGCCGCCCGTTACGGCCTTGCGGCCACGTAGTCGTGGATCTCGGCGAGGAAGCCGTCCAGTCGCGCCTTGCTGAGCCAGGCGGCGCGGAACGAGTTCTCCGCCAACGTCACCAGTTGCTCGATGCCGAGTCCGGCGTGCCGGGCCAGCGCCACATAGTTGTCCGCGGCGTACGCGCCGAAATAGGCGGGATCGTCGCTGTTGACGGTGACGGTGAGCCCGCGATCCAGCAGTGCGCTCAGCTCCGCGGATTTCATCTGTTCGGTGACGAACGAGTTCGAGACCGGGCAGCAGGTGAGCCCGATGCCCTTGCTCTTGGCGAGTTCGACGAGCCGATCGTCCTCGACGATATTGGTGCCGTGGTCGATCCGGTCCACCTCGATCTCCTCGAGCGCCTGCCTGATGTGCTCGATGGAATCGGGCTGGTCGATATCGCAGTGCATGGTCAGCAGGAAACCCTCGCCGCGTGCGCGCGCGAAGACGTCGGCGAATTTGCGCGGTGGGTTGCCGCGCTCGTCCGAATCCAGTCCGACGCCGATGATCCGGTCCCGGTAGGGCAGCGCCTCCATCAGTGTCGCCATCGCGTACTCGGCGGAGTGATCGCGCAGGAAGCACAGGATCAGCTCGGCGGAGATGCCGAGCTCGCGGCGGGCACGCACGACCGCCGAGTGGTATCCGGTGATCACGGTGTCGAAGGCGACGCCGCGGCCGGTGTGTGCCTGCGGGTCGAAGAACATTTCGGCGTGGCGGACGCCGTCGGCATGTGCCCTGGTCAGATAGTCGAACGCCAGATCGTGGAAGTCCTGCGCCTGCTGCAGTACCCGCATGGCCGGGTAGTAGACCTGCAGGAATGAGGTGAGGTCGTGGAACTTGTAGGTCTGCTTGACCTCCGCGACGGTTTTCTCCGGCAGCGCGATGCCGTTGCGCGCGGCGAGCTGGAACTTCAGCTCCGGTTCCAGCGTGCCCTCCAGATGCACGTGCAACTCAGCCTTGGGCAGCCCACGGGCGAAAGCGGCGAGATCCGTTGTCATCTCGCCATCATCCGCTCACATGGTGCCGGACTGCTTGAGTTCCAGATACTCGTCGGCGAGTGCTTCGGGCAGCCGGTCGGGGGCGGCGGAAACGACCGCGACGCCCCTGCGCCGCAACGATTCCTGGACCACCGCGCGCTCGGCGAGCACGGTTTCGGCGGCGGCCGCGCTGTAGAGGTCGGCCAGGCTGTCGCGCTGAGTGGCGGCCTGCGCGAGATCCGGATCGGTGACCGAGACGATCAGCACGCGGTGGCGCTGGGTGAGCACCGGAAGCACGGGCAGCAGGTTCTCCCGGATCGCCGCGCCGTCGAGGCTGGTGAACCAGACCACCAGGCTGCGCCGCCTGGTCCGCTGGACGGCGGTGCGCACCAATCCGGTGGTGTCGGTGTCGAGCAGCGCGGGGGTGACGCCCGCCATCGCGTGCATCAGCTTGACCTGCAAGCCTTTTCCGCCGACACCGCGCACCTCGGCGCGCACCTGCCTGTCGTAGGCGAGCAGGTCCACCGTATCGCCCGCGGCGGCGGCGAGACCACCGAGCAGCAGCGCCGCCTCGATGCTCGCGTCGAGCCTGGTGCCGTCGCCGACCCGGCCCGCGCTGATCCGGCCGCTGTCGAGCAGCATCAGCATGTGCCGGTTGCGTTCCGGGCGCCAGGTGCGCACCAGCACGTCGGTGGCGCGCGCGGTGACCCGCCAGTCGATGGCGCGGACGTCATCGCCGGCGACATATTCACGGAACGAATCGAATTCGGTGCCCTGGCCGCGCATATTCGCCACGTTGCGGCCCTCGAGGTGTTGCAGCTGTTTGACCTTCGAGCGCAGCAGCGGTTCGCTGCGGAACGGCGGCAGCGCGCGCACCCTGGCCGGTACGGTGCGCCTGGTCTGCCTGCCCGCCAAGCCGAGCGGCCCGACGAGGCGCAGCGTGATCGGCCCGGCCACCCGGTCGCCGCGGTAGGTGGGGGTCAGCGCGGTGCCGAAGCGGGTGAACACGCCGGGGGCGAGATCCAGCCGGTGCGCGCGGTTTTCGGCGCGTGCGCTGTCGGGCCAGTCGTCCCACAGGGTGCCGCGCACGGTGCGGGTGCCGGTATTGGTCACGACGAGTTTCACCTCGGCGGCCCGGCCGAGCCGCACTGTCGTCAGCGGCGGGCGGGACAGAGTGAGCTCGCTCGCCGCCGCGGTCGCCGCGACGTCGAACAGCACCGCCGCGGCGAGCGCACCGGTCATGACCAGCACGCCGAACCAGTTCGGTAGTAGCAGGGTGACGATCAGCGCCGCCACCGCTGCCGCGGCGGCCAGCCGTCCGGTGACGACCATGGGCTAGACCGGAACCGGAACCGAAAGCAGCAGCGACGACATGACACCCTCGGTGGTCACCCCGTCCAGTTCCGCCTCGGGGCGCAGGTGCAGCCGGTGCCGCAGCACCGCGATGGCAACGGATTTCACGTCGTCGGGGGTTACGTAGCCGCGGCCGTTGAGCCAGGCGAACGCGCGCGACGCGGCCATCAGTGCGGTCGCGCCCCGGGTCGACGCGCCGTGCTGGACGGCGGGGGAGTTGCGGGTGGCCCGGCAGATGTCCACCGTGTAGGCGAGCACCTCCGGGCTGATGTTCACCTGCGCGACCGCGGCGCGGCCCGCCGCGACATGCGCGGCGTTGGCGACCGGGCGCAGTCCGGCGGCGCCGAGATCGCGCGGATCGAAACCGGCGGCATGGCGCTGCAGGATGCGGAATTCGTCATCGCGGCCGGGCAGGTGGATGTCGACCTTGAAGAGGAACCGGTCCAGCTGCGCCTCGGGCAGCGGGTAGGTGCCCTCCTGCTCGATCGGGTTCTGGGTGGCGACCACCACGAACGGATCCGGCAGCGCCCTCGGCTTGCCGTCGACGGAGACCTGGCGCTCCTCCATCGATTCCAGCAGTGCCGACTGGGTTTTCGGCGGCGTCCGGTTGATCTCGTCGGCCAGCAGCAGGTTGGTGAACACCGGGCCGTGCCGGAAGGTGAACTCCGCCGAATGCGGGTCGTAGATCTGCGAGCCGGTGACATCGCCCGGCATCAGGTCGGGGGTGAACTGCACGCGGGTGTGCTCGAGATCCAATGCCATCGCCAGCGCGCGCACCAGCAGCGTCTTCGCCACGCCTGGCACGCCTTCCAGCAGGACGTGACCGCGGCACAGCAGGGCGAGCACCAGGTACATGATCGCGCTGTCGTTGCCGACCACCGCCTTGCCGATCTCGCCGCGCAGCGCGGCGAACGCGGCGCCCGCCTGCTCGGCGGTGGGGGTGTGGGTGGTGTCCATGGCCGTCATCCGACCTCCTCCTCGATCCATTCGAGTTGCGCGGCAACAAGTTCCAAGGTGCCCGCGTCGGGCACCGGCCCGAACAGCGCTTGCTGGACCTGCGCCGGTGCGGCGCCGGTGCGGGTGGCGATGGCCGCGATCACGCGGTCCTGCGGTGCGTCACTGGTCACGTCGAGCATCGGGCGGATGCGACGCAGCGTCGCGGCCCGCAGCTTCGCCGCGACATGGTCGTAGTCCTTCGCGCGGCGATACAGCGCCGCCTGCCCGGCGAGCAGCTCGTTCGCGGCCACTTCGACCGGGCGCGGCTCACCGACCAGCGCGCCGCGCCTGCGCGCCCGCCACCACACCAGCGCGCCGCCCGCGATCAGGAACTGGAGGCCGCCGAATGCGACCGGGCCCGGCAACCTGTCGAAGATCGAATCCTGGCCCCTGCCGTATTCCCGGTCCTGCTCGGGTTCCTTCTGTTCCGGGGGCGGCTTGTGCGGCGATGTCGCGGGCGGCGGATGTTTGGGCGGCGGGTTCGCCGCGGGCGGCGTGCCGCAGGACTGCAATGCCGCGTACAACAGCAGCAGCACGGTGATGGCGCCGATCAGGGCCGCCCAGAACTTCGGATTGCGGAGCAGTTCGGGCAGCGGCGGTAGTTGCCGCCTTGTCCGCGGTGGCGCCTCGGTGGCCACCAGCTCGTCGGGTTCGGGTGCGGGCGGCGGTGCGGCCTGGGAGTACCGGTCGGCGTATTCGAGCCTGCGGTACTCGTCCTCGGTGGCCTGCCTGCCGCCGTAGACCACCTCATCGAAACTCGAAGCGGCGGGCTGTAATTCGTTGGCGGCCTCGGCGGAGAGGGTGGACGAGGCGTCGGTGGCGGTCTCCTGCGCGGTGCGCGAGCGGCGCACCTCCAGCATGCCCCGCTGTTCGAGGCCGCGGAGTACGGCGCGGAAGCGTTCGCGCACCGCGCGGTCGAAATCGCGGTGCTGCGCGGCATTCTCGGCGGCGGCCCGGTGCTCTTCGGCCGCGCCGAGGCGTGGGGTGGGTGGAATGGGATCGGTCATCGTCGCTCTACATCCGGGATGCGGATATCCATACCTTCGCGGCGGCAGCGCAGGTCGACGTAGCTCACCACGCGCGTCGTCGATTCGACGATCTCACCGAAGACGGCGATCAGCAGCACACCCGAGGTGATCAGTGCGATCACCGCCCAGCGATGGGTTCCGGAGAAATCGGAGAGGTACAGCGGGACGCCCAGCAGCGGAACGGCGAGCAACACCAGCAGGCAGCGCTGGGTCAGATACAGCCCGGTGATGGACCGTCCCGTTCCTGCGGTGAGCAGTTTCGACCGCGCCACCGCGGTGGTGTAGTCCGCCTGTTCGGCGAAAATCGCTGGGACGGTGAGGAATCGGCTCGCACGCAGGGAGCCGAGCCACACCAGCGCCGCGGGCAGCGTGAAGAAGGTCAGCACGATCACCGCGGAGCCGAGCGCGCCGATCCAGGGCAGGGTGAACAGCAATCCGCCGCCGAGCGCCAGCAGTCCGAGACCGATCAGCGAGAACATCAGCTGGAAGATCAGCAGCGGATGCAGGCGCGCACCGGAGGCGGCCAGCGCGCCGGTCCAGCCGAGCCGGGTACCGGCCACGGCGGCGAGCCCGATCGGGACGGTGACCCCGCGCAGTACGCAGCGCAGCAGCAGGATGGCGAACGCGGTGGACAGCACGGCGGACCAGGTGGTGCCCGCGTCGGCGCCGTCGGTCAGCGCGGAACCCGCCGCGGTCGCCGCGAGCACGCCGGCTTCGGCGGTGACCAGCACGGCCGCCCCGAAACCGGCCAGGACGAGGATATTCGCCTGGATCACCGCGAACGGCACGTCGAGCAGTTCGCGAAAGCTCATAGGACGGATCGGCACCGTCGTTCCAGGCGACCCTGGTACCGGATCTTTCCCCGCCCCGACGGCACCGGCCGGATCAGCGGCTGGTAACACGCGGCCGAGTCTAGCTGTCAGTTCTCCAACAGGCGCTGTACTACGTCGCGATAGCGCGTCGGGTCGATCGGCGGCAGGCCGAGCAGGGCGCGCAGATACACGCCGTCGCCGACGAGGCGGATCAGATCGGCGCGCACCGGATCGTCGACTTCCCGGTCGAGGCCTGCCGACCAGGCGTCCAGCAATTCGGTGAGCGCCTGCTGCACCTCGTCGACCTCCGAGCCGGATTTGGCGTCGATGGTGCGCATGGTCGCGAGCATGGAGCGGTACAGCTCCAACTCGATCGCATCGGTCGCGTTATCCGGATTCGGGGTCTGCAAGTACCACTCGGCGGTCGTCATGCCGCGCTGCACCGCGCCGTCCATCTGCTTCGTCGCGCGTTCGCTCAGGCGGCGGACCAGGCCGGCGAGCAGCGCGTCCTTGCTCTTGAAGTGATAGAGCAGGCCGCCCTTGGACACGCCGGCGGCCGCGGCGACGTTCTCCAGCGTCACCTGGGACATGCCCTTTTCCAGCAGCAGGGTTTCGAGCGCGTCCAGGATGCGGTCGCGGGTGTTCGTGGTCACGACGGTCACTATACCGGCTGGACGGTAAGGTGAAATTACTGTACCGTCTGGACGGTAATGAAACGTGCGACGGAAGCCGAACAGATGACTACCGAAACCGTGAACGACACCCGTGCCGAAGCGGTCGCGCCACCGCGGGCGACGCCGCGGACATGGGCGGGCCTGGCCGTACTCGCGCTCGCCCTGCTGCTGCTCGCGGTCGACGCGACGGTGCTCGACCTGGCCGTCCCCGCGATCAGCGCCGATCTCGCGCCGACCACACCACAGCTGCTGTGGATCATCGACGTCTACTCGTTCGTGCTGGCCGGCCTGCTCGTCGTGATGGGCAACCTCGGCGACCGGATCGGGCGGCGCAGGCTGCTGCTGATCGGCGCGGTCGGCTTCGGCCTCGCCTCCGCGATCGCGGCATGGGCGGTATCGCCCGAAATGCTGATCGCCGCGCGCGTACTGCAGGGTGTCGCCGGTGCGACGCTGATGCCCGCCACGCTCGGCCTGATCCGGTCGATGTTCCTCGATCCGCGCGAGCGGACCATGGCGATCTCGGTGTGGGCCGCGATGGCCGGTGGTGGCGCGGCGGCGGGGCCGCTGCTCGGCGGCTGGCTGCTCGAGCACTTCTGGTGGGGTTCGGTGTTCCTGGTGAACCTGCCGGTCATGCTGGTGCTGATCGCCTTGGGGCCGTTGCTGATTCCGGAATCGCGTGACCCCAACCCCGGCCGCTTCGATCTGCCTAGTGCGGCGCTGTCCATGCTGGCGCTGATCCCGTTCGTGTACGCGGTGAAGGAAACCGCGGCGCACGGTGTGAGCCCGGTGAAGCTGGTGATCGGCGCGTTCGGCGTGCTGGCCGGTGTGCTGTTCGTGCGCAGGCAGCGGCGGCTCGACCATCCGATGCTCGACCTGAAGTTGTTCGCGCTGCCCAGGTTCCGCACCGCGGTGCTGACCAATCTGCTTTCGGTGTTCGCGCTGGCCGGTGTGCTGTTCTTCGGTTCGCAGTATGTGCAGTTGGTGCTCGGGCATTCGCCGCTGGAGGCGGGGCTGCTCCTGCTGCCTGGCCTGGCGGCCAGCGTATTCGCCTCGCTGGCGGCGGCGTGGATGATGCGGCGCTGGCGGCCGGGCATGGTGCTCGGCGGCGCGCTGACCACGGCGGCGCTCGGTGCGGTGCTATACCTGTGGCTCAGCCCGGACGCGGCGACAAGCACCACGCCGTTCATCCTCGGCTTCCTGCTGATCGGCGCGGGTGTCGGTGTGGCGCTGACGGTTTCGTCGGATCTGGTGGTGAGCTCGGCGCCGGTGGAACGGGCCGGCGCGGCCGCCGCGGTCTCCGAAACCGCCTACGAGACCGGTATCGCGCTCGGTGTCGCGGTACTCGGCAGCGTGGTGATGGCGATCTTCCGCAACGGCATCGACCTCACCCAGGTCCCCGCCGACCGCGTCACCGCCGCCTCCGAATCCCTCGGCGGCGCCACCACATTCGCCGCCGAACTCCCGGAGACAGCCGCCGACGCCTTCCTCACCTCGGTACACGAGGCATTCGTCGCCGGCATCCACGTGGCCGCCATCGGCACCGCCGTCATCATGCTGCTCGCCGCCCTGATCGCCTTCCGCCTCCGCACCACCAACCCCTAACCCCCGACCGCGCCGAGCGCAGTCGAATGGCCCTGCGACACGCCGCAAATAGGGGCCATTTGACTGCGCTCGACGGTGCGGTGTGTACGGGACTTGACCACCTCGGGCGCTACCGTCCGGAAAGGGTTCGGCGGCAAGGGGTTTACCTGGGCAGTGCTGGGCGCGTCGTGTGCCGTACCCGGCTTGGAACATGAGCCAGGTGCATGTGCTGGACTTCCATCCCGGTCATCTGGCCGTGGTCCCGTTCTCGAGATCACAACCCGCGAGCGCAGTCGAATGGCCCTGCGACACGCGGTAAATGGGGTTATTTGACTGCGCTCGGCTGTCCGTTGCGGAGGGGATTGAGCGCCACAGGGTTTGGGGTGGCTGTGCTCGGCTTGCCTCTCGGTGGTGAGTGGTGCCGGGGTTAGGGGGTGGGGCGGGCTAGTTGGGTGGGGGTCAGGCGGCCTCGGAGGGTTACGGATTCGCCTAGGTGCCAGTGGGTGGCTTCGGCGGGGGCGGCGGAGGTGATGGTGTGGGCGGAGGCCAGGAGGAGGTTGTCTTGTTTGGCCAGTTCGCAGAGGCGGGCGGCCTCGTTGACGGCGTCGCCGATGACGGTGAACTCGTAGCGCTGGTGGGCGCCCACATTGCCTGCGACGACCTTGCCCGCGGCTACGCCGATGGCGGCGATGATTTCGGCGGTGCTGCCGTCGGGCGTGGTGCTATCGGCGGTCTCGCCGGCTGAGGCGGTGCTGGCGAACGAGATGTTATCGGCGGCAGTGCTCTTGGATGAGGTGCTGTTGGCGGCGGTGCCGTCGAGGCGGCGGCGCATTGCGCGGGCGCAGGCGAGGGCGGCGCCGGGGGCGTCGGGAAGGGTTGCGGGGGTGCCGAATACGGCCAGGGCGGCGTCGCCTTCGAATTTGTTCAGCAGGCCGCCGTGGCGTTCGACCTCGTCGACGACGATGGCGAAGAAGCGGTTGAGGATGGCGACGATTTCGGGGGCGGGCAGGGTGGCGGCCATGGTTGTCGAGCCGACGATGTCGATGAACAGCGCGGCCGCTTCGCATTCCACGCCGCCGAGGGTCGGATCGCCCGCGAGGGCGGCATCGGCGACCTCGCGGCCGACGTGCTTGCCGAACAGGTCCCTGATCTGCTCGCGTTCGCGCAGACCGTCGACCATGTGGTTGAAACCGCTTTGCAGCTCACCCAATTCGGTGCCGTCGTAGACCGTGATCGCGACGCCGAGGTCGCCGTCCTCGACCTGGCGCAGCGCGCGCCGCACGCCGCGGATGGGGGCGACGATGGCCGACATGGTCTGCGTCATCAACAGCAGGCCGAAGACGAGCGCCGCACCGCCGAGCGACAGCACGCACACTGCGAGCCGCGCGGTGCTCACATCGGACATGGTCAGCGCGAGCACCGCGATCACCATCAGCCCCGCGACCGGCATACCGGAGCCGAGCACCCACACCACCAGCGAGCGGCCGAAGACACCCATGCCGCTGCGCCGCCGCGATTCCGCCACGTCGAGCACCCGCGCCGTGATCGGCCGCAGCGCGAATTCGATCAGCAGATAACTGTTGGCGCAGACGACGATCGCGCTGAACGCGATGCCGAAGACGAACTTCGGAATCAGCGCAGGATCGACCAGCCCGTACGCGGTGGTGATGACGACGAGCCCGCCGAGCCACAGCAGCGCCTGGCTCGACACCAGCTGCCTCGGCACGGCCGCCGCCGCTGCCTGCTCCGCCGCAGTCGGCAGCTGGTCCGGATCGGTGGCCCACCGCAGGGTACGCAGGCTGCGCGCCGTACCCCACGCGATGCCGACGAGGAACGCCAGCGTCCCGTAGACCGGCGCGACCACCGCATCGAGCACCACCAGCTCACGGCTGTAAATCGTGGGTCCTGGCAGTACGAACCCGATCAGCACGATCGACAGCACGATCCCGATGAAGTTCGATACCACCAGCGACACCGTCAACAGCAACTGAATACGCAGCCGCCGCAGCCCCGACGATTCCTCCTCGGACCCGAGCAGCCGCGACCCCCACGGGGCGGCCGACCGCTTATCGGCCCGCAACTCGCTGTGGCGCATGCGAGCAGGTTAAACGCTCCCGCTCGGTTTCCGCCCCGCCCCGACACGCCGATCCACCTGCCAGTGGCCCACGCCGACCCACCCCCGGATCTCGAACCCGTAGGTGTGGGTCGCCCGTGAGCGTCGATAAATGGTGCTCACCCGAAGGTGAGTTTTCGGCGGCAGCGGCACGAGCGCTCGCCATGCGCCAGCACGAGAACCGCTTCCGTACGCTCACTCCGGCGCGCAGGTCAGGCTCGGGCAGTTGCCGGTCATCGCGGTGTGCACCCGGTTAGGTGTGGCGCCGCCGGGCAATTTCCCCCGGATGCAGATCATCGGTGCGGTCATCGTCGAACGGCAGGGACCGGCGGCGCAGCGTCGAGCGGAACAACAGCATGCGGCTCCGGCAGGTCCACCACGAGTGTGGTGGCGCCCGCGGCCAGCCACGAGGACCTCGCCTCTAGCGCAGCAGCCGGGTTGGCTCCGCCTTTCGCGGGCTCGCGTGTAGTGAGCAGGGCACCAGAAACGATGCGGCGGGTGGGAATTCGCGCGACCGTGAGCGGGTCAGTTGGCGGGCGGGAGTTCGCGGGGGCCGCGGCGGCCTGGGAGTTGGAGGCGGCGGCGGGTGGGGAGTTCGTCGTTGCGGTCGGCGGGGGCCAGGGCGGTGGCCTGCGGTTCGGTGGCGGGCGGGAGTGCGGCGTAGTGCGGGTCGGCGTCGACGACGGTGGCGGCGACGCGGTGGGCGTGCAAGGCGTCGGGGGAGCTCGGCGGGAGTTGGTAGCCGGGTTGGGGCACACCCGGGACGGCGCCGTGCGAATCCTGGGAGTCCACCGTGACTTTCCGGGTGCGGCGCAGGGTGAAGGTGATTTCCTCGACCTCTTCGAAGGCTTGGCGGGCGGTGCGCAGCGGGTGGGTCGCGGTGTCGATGGCGTTGGCGACGAACGACGGGACGAGCGGGCGGATCAGCCGGGCGGCGGTGTCGCTGAACGGCACCATGCCGATGATCGGGAGTTCGAGCCCGCCGCCGCGCGGTGCCTGTGGCGCGAGCGCGCCGCCCGAAGTGGCTGGAGTGAGCGCGTTTCCGGTGACGGGCGCGGGCAGGTTCGGTGTCATGGTCCCCTCCTGAGTTCGGTCGCCGGTGGTTCCGGCGGGTAATTCGGTGCGCCGCGTCGCTTCGTCGAGCCGCGGTGGCTCGGTGACCCCGATCTCCAGTCCGCCGATGGCGGCGATGATGCGGGTGCGCTGGCGTTCCCGGTCGATGGCGGTATCCGCCTCGACGGCGAGCCGTGCGGCGGTGAGTTGTTGTTCGGCGCGCAGGGTTTCGGCCTCCGCGCGCACCTCGGCGCGTTTGACGGCGATGGCCTCGTCGGCGGTGCGCTCGGCCTGATCCTGGACCAGCCGGGCCGCCAGGCGCCGATCGAAGAAGGTGTCGCCGCGCCACCAGCGCATGATCAGCGGCAGTAGCGCGAGCGCGATCAGCGTCAGGATGGTCAGCACACGCAGTGGCAGCGCGGAGTCGACGGTGTAGTCGTTCATGGCCTGCCAGCGCGGGCCGAGGCCGCGCTCCGGTGTCGCCGCCGCGGTGGATTCGGCCGCGGTGAGCGCCTTTTCGCCGTCGGTGATGCGCTTGTCGATCCCGTCGACCTTGGCCCGCTCCCCGGCGAGCTGCTTGCGGGCGTCCTCGAGCATGTCGTTGGCGGTCAGCGCTTCGGGTCCGCGCCCCGGCACCCTGGTGGTGCCGAGCGCCGGGCATTCGGGCGCGGGGCTGAGCTCGCACCGCGCGATCACCAGTGTGCGGTCGACATCGGCCTGCGCCTTGGCAATCGATTGATCCAGCGCGGTCCGCTCCGCTTTGGCCCGCGTCAGCTCGGTGTTCGCCGCGATCACCGCGGGCGCCGAACTCGCTGTGCGTTGCGCCTTTTCGTCGAGCAGCCGTTCGACGGTGCTACCGAAGAGCACGATCGCGGCCAGCTCCGCGATGACACCGCCGAACAGCACGGCGACCGCGATCCGCGCGATCAGGCCGAGCCGGTCCGGCATCCGGCCTGGGCGCACGGTCGCCAGTGCGCGACCGACCGCGGCCGCCAACGCGGTGACGAGCACAGCGAGGAAGATTGTGGCCCACAACGACCAGGTACCGGTCGCGGCGAGGGCGAGCGTGGTGATCGTCCCCGCGACCGCGGCGAACAACAGCACGACGGCGCCGGTGACGGCGTATCCGGATCGCTCGTGGGCCTCGTTCAGTTCACTGTGCTGGCCGCCGCCGAGCCAGGTGAATATGCCGGTGACCGTCATGGAAGCCCACATCCTCTACGTCCCAGTCACTTTCGCCGCCACGAGCGACCGCTTGCAGGTCGCTCGGAACAACACCGCCGGCGACTGCTTGCAGGTCGCTCGGAACAACCTGCCTGCCTGCAGTCGAGCATTCTGCGAAACTGTCACGGATTCGTGGTGACAGCGTGACAGGCCGGGGCCCGACACACCGAGTACGGTCGCGGGTATGTGGTCAGCCTCACAGGCGGCGGGTATCGGACATCGAGGACGGGTGCGCTCATCCCACCCCGAGTAAACTGACCGGGTGGTTCGTTTCCGAGCAAAAAGGTCTGGACATGCGAACTTTCGTCCTCATGGTGCTCTCGGCGGCATTCTTGGTTGTCACCGTCGATAGCGCCCAAGCCGCACCCGGCGACCCGAATCCCGGGTCGCTGGATCGCCTTGTCGAGCTGGTCGCCGACCGGCTCGACACCGGTGACGTGGTCGCCGCCGCCAAGTGGGTCAGCGCCGCGCACAACGGATCCGAGCCGATGATCGACGATCCGGCGCGCGAGGCGATGGTCTACGACGCGATGACCAGGCTCGGCGCCGACCGCGGACTGTCCGAGAACTGGGTCAGGCAGGTGTTTTCCGGTCAGATCGAGGCCAACAAGATGGTGCAGCGCGGCCTGATCACCCGCTGGCGCTTCGATCCCGCGGTCGCGCCGACGGTTTCGCCGGAGCTGGCGGCGGTGCGGCCGGAGATCGATCGGCTCAACATCGGCATCATCGAGCAGCTGGCGGATCATCGCGCGGAGTTGTCCGGACCGGCCTGCGCGGAACGGCTGGCGCACAGCGTCTTCGATTTGTATGCCGCCCGGCGCGGTGACGGACTGCATCGCGTCGTCCTGGCACGCGCAGCCGCCGCGCTGTGCAGTCCTTGAAAGAAACAGGCACTCTACGGAAATTGATGCCATCGCGGCGGGAATGTTCCGGCCGTTAGTCGCTGTGGCCGCGAATGTTTCGGATTTACGGCAAGCGTGCGGACGGTGCCGCGGGCCGGCACCGCGACGCGCCCGATCGAATGTGTCGAATCCCACTCCGCAACGTTTGCTGAAGGTGTGCTGAAAACCACAGCGGGCAAAAGAATCCGGACGGTCGGATCACATTCCTGGCTTGTCACGACCCTGTCGGAAATCTCTCACGGGCGCACCGCCCCGATAGCCGTCCGTCCGATGGTTTGCCGCGGCGGTCACGGGGGAAATCCAGTTCGACGCAGGTGGGCGGCGGTTATCGGGCCCGTTGCGCGGTGTGGAATCGGTACTCCCGCGCCGTTGTGGCTGCATGGCACCGGGTGTCAAGGGATCGATCGGTCCGGGCTCGCTGCTTTACACTGGACAACGCGCACACGTGGAGGACCGCATGAAGAAGCCCAGCTAGACCTGGTTATTAGTACAGCCTTAGTTGGTTGGGCCCCGGACCTGACTTATCGTTTGCTCTTACGCCGAACTCACAAATGCTCGGCACATCGCCCGCTAGGGCAGCCCCCAGCGTAGCGGGCGAGCACCCGCGCGGAGGTAAGGATCATGTAAGCGATCCGTTACCAACGGGCACCCACAACGTCACAGAAGCGGGTGGAAACAACTGGAGACGTGACTGCACGCCGAAGACCATCAGCGCGGCTGGTTTCCCGGATGTACGGACAGTCTGACGGAGGCGTTCGACGAAGGCCGTTTTCATCGAAGGCCGATTTCTTGAAGGCAGAGGCATGACGCAACTTCCTGGCCACAGGTCCCCTGGACCCATCGGGCTCTATGACCCGGCGAACGAACACGACGCCTGCGGTGTCGCATTCGTCGTCGACATGCACGGCCGCCGCAGCCGCGACATCGTCGACAAGGCCATTACGGCTCTGTTGAACCTGGAGCATCGCGGTGCCGCCGGCGCTGAACCGAACAGCGGTGACGGCGCGGGCATCCTGATCCAGATTCCGGACCGCTTCTTCCGCGCCATCGTCGATTTCGAGCTGCCGGCAGAGGGTTCCTACGCCACCGGTATCGCGTTCCTGCCGCAGGCCCGTCGTGAGGCCGCGCGCGCCGCCTACGGCGTCGAGAAGATCGTCAAGGAAGAGGGCCTCGATGTCCTCGGCTGGCGCGAGGTCCCGATCGACGAGTCGTCGCTCGGCGCGCTGTCGCGTGATGCGATGCCGACCTTCCGGCAGATCTTCATTGCCTCGCCCAAGGATTCGGCCGAGCAGCTGTCCGGCATGGACCTGGAGCGCCGCGCCTACGTCATCCGCAAGCGGGTCGAGCACCAGCTCGGCAAGTCGGGCTCCGGTGAGGGCTCGGTCGGCAAGGAATCGGTGTACTTCCCGAGCCTGTCCGGCCAGACCTTCGTCTACAAGGGCATGTTCACCACGCCGCAGCTGCGCGCCTTCTACCTGGACCTGCAAGACGGCCGGGTGGAAAGCGCCCTCGGCATCGTGCACTCGCGCTTCTCCACCAACACCTTCCCGTCGTGGCCGCTGGCGCACCCATTCCGCCGGGTCGCGCACAACGGTGAGATCAACACCGTCACCGGCAACGAGAACTGGATGCGGGCGCGCGAGGCGCTGCTGCGTTCGGACATCTTCGGCACCGACTCCGCGGGCAACAACCGGCTCGCGAAGATCTTCCCCGTCTGTACGCCGGGGGCGAGCGATACCGCGCGCTTCGACGAGGTGCTGGAACTGCTGCACCTCGGCGGCCGCAGCTTGCCCCACGCGATGCTGATGATGATCCCCGAGGCGTGGGAGCGCAGCGAGTCGATGGACCCGCAGCGCCGCGCCTTCTACGAGTACCACTCGATGCTGATGGAGCCGTGGGACGGCCCGGCCTCGGTGTGCTTCTCCGACGGCACCGTCGTCGGCGCCGTGCTCGACCGCAACGGCCTTCGCCCCGGCCGCATCTGGGTGACCGAGGACGGCCTGGTCGTGCTGGCCTCCGAGGTCGGCGTGCTCGATATCGACCCGTCCAAGGTGGTCCAGAAGGTGCGGCTGCAGCCGGGCCGGATGTTCCTGGTCGACACCGCGCAGGGCCGCATCGTCACCGATGACGAGTTCAAGTCGCAGCTGGCCGCCGAGTACCCGTACCAGCAGTGGCTCGACGAGGGCGTGACCAAGCTGGCCGACCTGCCCGACCGCCCGCACGTGCACATGTCGCACGATCGCGTGCTGATCCGTCAGCAGATCTTCGGATACACCAACGAGGAACTGAACCTGCTGATCTCGCCGATGGCCAAGACCGGCGGCGAGGCGCTCGGCTCGATGGGCACCGACACCCCGATCGCGGTGCTGTCGGCGCGGCCCCGGCTGCTGTTCGACTACTTCTCCCAGCTGTTCGCGCAGGTCACCAACCCGCCGCTGGACGCGATCCGGGAAGAGGTCGTCACCAGCCTGAAGCGGGCCATCGGCCCCGAGGCCGACCTGCTGCACCCGGGCCCTGAGTCCTGCAAGCAGATCGCCATCGAACAGCCCATCCTGGACAACGACGAGTTGGCCAAGCTGGTGCACATCAACGACGACGGCTCGCACCCCGAGCTGCGCTCGGTGGTCGTGCGCGGCCTGTACCCGGTGAAGAAGGGTGGCAAGGGCCTGCGCAAGGCGCTCGAGGCCATCAACACCCAGGTGTCGGCGGCCATCGACGGCGGCGCGCGGATCATCGTGCTGTCCGACCGCGAATCCAACGAGAAGCTGGCGCCGATCCCGTCGCTGCTGCTGACCTCGTCGGTGCACCACCACCTGGTGCGCGAGCGCACCCGCACCATGGTCGGCCTGGTCGTGGAGGCCGGTGACGCCCGCGAGGTGCACCACATGGCGATGCTGGTCGGCTTCGGCGCGGCCGCGATCAACCCGTACATGGCCTTCGAGACCATCGAGGACATGCTCGAGCGCGGCGCGCTCGAATTGCCGGGCAGCACAGGCGATCTCGCCGCCGACTACCGCAAGGCGGTCGCGAACTTCAACAAGGCCGCGGGCAAGGGTGTGCTGAAGGTGATGTCCAAGATGGGCATCTCCACCATGGCCTCCTACAACGGCGCGCAGCTGTTCCAGGTGATCGGCCTGTCGCAGGAACTGGTGGACGAGTACTTCACCGGCCTGCGCTCGCACCTCGACGGCATCGGCCTGGACGACATCGCCACCGATGTCGCCGAGCGGCACAAGGTCGCGTTCCTGGAGAACCGCAACGAGCGCGCGCACCGCGAGCTCGAGGTGGGCGGCGAGTACCAGTGGCGGCGCGAGGGTGAATACCACCTGTTCAACCCGGACACCGTGTTCAAGCTGCAGCACGCGACCCGCACCGGCCAGTACTCGATCTTCAAGGAGTACACCAAGCTGGTCGACGACCAGTCCGAGCGGCTCGCCTCGCTGCGCGGCCTGTTCAAGTTCAAGACCAAGGAGCGCGCGCCGATCTCGATCGACGAGGTCGAGCCCGCCTCGGAGATCGTGAAGCGGTTCTCCACCGGCGCGATGAGCTACGGCTCCATCTCCTCGGAGGCGCACGAGACCCTCGCGGTCGCGATGAACCGCCTCGGCGGTCGCTCGAACTCCGGTGAGGGCGGCGAGCACCCGGCCCGCTTCGAGGTCGAGGAGAACGGTGACTGGCGGCGCAGCGCGATCAAGCAGGTGGCCTCCGGCCGCTTCGGCGTGACCGCGCACTACCTGACCAACTGCACCGATATCCAGATCAAGATGGCGCAGGGCGCCAAGCCCGGTGAGGGCGGCCAGCTGCCCGCGCACAAGGTGTACCCATGGGTCGCCGAGGTGCGGCACTCGACGCCGGGCGTCGGCCTGATCTCGCCGCCGCCGCACCACGACATCTACTCGATCGAGGATCTGGCGCAGCTGATCCACGACCTGAAGAACGCGAACCCGCAGGCGCGGATTCACGTGAAACTTGTTGCGGAGCCCGGCGTCGGCACCGTTGCCGCCGGCGTCTCGAAGGCGCACGCGGACGTCGTGCTGATCTCGGGTCACGATGGTGGCACCGGCGCCTCGCCGCTCACCTCGCTCAAGCACGCGGGTGGTCCGTGGGAGCTCGGCCTGGCCGAGACCCAGCAGACGTTGCTGCTCAACGGACTTCGCGACCGCATCGTGGTCCAGGTCGACGGTCAGATGAAGACCGGCCGCGACGTGATGATCGCCGCGCTGCTCGGCGCCGAGGAATTCGGTTTCGCCACTGCGCCTTTGGTGGTCTCGGGCTGCATCATGATGCGCGTCTGCCACCTCGACACCTGCCCCGTCGGTGTCGCGACGCAGAACCCGGTGCTGCGCGAGCGCTTCACCGGCAAGCCGGAATTCGTCGAGAACTTCATGCTGTTCATCGCCGAAGAGGTTCGGGAACTGCTGGCGCAGTTGGGCTTCCGCACGCTGAACGAGGCCATCGGCCGGGTCGACATGCTCGACACCGCCAAGGCCAAGGCGCACTGGAAGGCCAGCAAGCTGGACCTGTCGCCGATCCTCGACGACGTCGAGACGGCGTTCATGTACCAGGATCGCCGCTGCACCAAGACGCAGGACCACGGCCTGGACAAGGCACTCGATCAGCAGCTGATCGCGCAGAGCAGGGACGCGCTCGAGCGCGGCCAGGCGGTGAAGTTCGAAACCAAGATCACGAACGTGAACCGCACCGTCGGCACCATGCTCGGCCACGAGGTGACCAAGCTCTACGGCGGAACGGGCCTGCCCGACAACACGATCGACATCACCTTCACCGGTTCCGCGGGCAACAGCTTCGGCGCGTTCGTCCCGGCCGGTATCACCCTGCGGGTCAACGGTGACGCGAACGACTATGTCGGCAAGGGTCTTTCGGGTGGCCACATCGTCGTCCGCCCGGCACAGAACGCGCCGGACGCCTTCGTCGCGGAGCAGAACATCATCGCGGGCAACGTGATCCTGTTCGGCGCCACCAGCGGTAAGGCGTTCATCCGCGGTGTCGTCGGCGAGCGGTTCGCCGTGCGCAACTCGGGCGCGCTCACGGTCGTCGAGGGCGTCGGTGACCACGGCCTCGAATACATGACCGGTGGCCGCGTCGTCATCCTCGGCGAGACCGGCCGCAACTTCGGCGCCGGTATGTCCGGCGGTGTCGCGTTCGTCTACAACCCGAACGGCACCTTCGAGGCCAGGCTCAACCCCGAGCAGGCCGACGCCGTCGAGCAGCTGTCCGGCGACGACTTCACCTGGCTGCGCGACATCATCACCCAGCACCGCGATCAGACGGGTTCGGCTGTCGCCGAACGCATCCTGAGCGATTGGTCGCAGCAGGTGAACCACTTCGTGAAGCTCATGCCGCGCGAATACAAGAAGGTTTTGCTCGCGATCTCCGAGGCCGAGAAGAACGGCACGGATGTCGACGAGGCGATCATGGAGGCGGCACGTGGCTGACCCACAGGGATTTCTGAAGCACACCAAGCGGGAACTGCCGACGCGTCGTCCCGTTCCGCTGCGGCTCATGGACTGGAAAGAGGTCTATGAGGAGGGGTTCGCCAAGGACACGCTCAAGACCCAGGCCAGCCGCTGCATGGACTGCGGTATTCCGTTCTGCCACAACGGCTGCCCGCTGGGCAACCTGATCCCGGAGTGGAACGACCTGGTCTACAAGGGCCAGTGGCGCGAAGGCATCGACCGGCTGCACGCGACCAACAACTTCCCGGAGTTCACCGGGCGGCTGTGCCCCGCGCCGTGTGAGGCGTCCTGTGTCCTCGGCATCAACCAGGACCCGGTGACGATCAAGCAGGTCGAGGTCGAGCTCATCGAGAACGCCTTCGACGAGGGCTGGGTGACCCCGGTCTACCCGACCCGTCTCACCGGCAAGAAGGTCGCCGTCGTCGGCTCCGGCCCGGCCGGTCTGGCCGCGGCGCAGCAGCTGACCCGCGCCGGTCACACCGTGACCGTGTTCGAGCGCGCCGACCGCATCGGCGGCCTGCTGCGCTACGGCATCCCGGAATTCAAGATGGAGAAGCGCTTCATCGACCGCCGTCTCGCGCAGATGGAGGCCGAGGGCACCATCTTCAAGACCGGTGTGAACGTCGGTGTCGACATCACCGCCGAGCAGCTGCGTGAGCGGTTCGACGCGGTCGTGCTCGCCGGTGGCGCCACCCTCGCGCGTGACCTGCCGATCCCGGGTCGCGATCTGGACGGCATCCACCAGGCGATGGAGTTCCTGCCGTGGGCCAACCGGGTGCAGCTCGGTGACGACGTCACCGATGCCGACGGCCTGCCGCCCATCCACGCGAAGGGCAAGAAGGTCATCATCATCGGTGGCGGTGACACCGGCGCCGACTGCCTCGGCACCTCGCACCGGCAGGGTGCGGAGAGCATCCACCAGTTCGAGATCATGCCGCGCCCGCCGGAGGAGCGCGCCACCTCGACCCCGTGGCCGACCTACCCGCTGATGTACCGGGTGTCCTCGGCGCACGAAGAGGGCGGCGAGCGGGTGTTCTCCGTGAACACCGAGCGTTTCGTCGGCAAGGACGGCAAGGTCACGGCGCTGGAGGCGCACGAGGTCAAGATGGTGAACGGCCGCTTCGAGAAGGTCGACGGCACCGACTTCACCCTCGAGGCCGATCTGGTGCTGCTCGCCATGGGCTTCGTCGGCCCCGAGAAGCCGGGCCTGCTCACCGATCTCGGCGTCGGCTACGACCAGCGCGGCAACGTCCAGCGCGACAAGAACTGGGCAACCAACGTGCCCGGCGTCTTCGTCGCCGGTGACATCGGCCGCGGCCAGTCGCTCATCGTCTGGGCCATCGCCGAGGGCCGCGCCGCCGCGGCCGCCGTCGACAACTACCTGGAAGGCGAAACCGCGCTCCCGTCGCCCATCACCCCCACGATGGTCGCCCAGCGCTGACCCCCAGCGGCGTGAGCTCAGGCCCTGCGTAACCACGTAGGGCCGTGAGCGCCGCCAATTCAACACAGACCGCTCTCTTACCGGAGCAGCGAGGCGCCCGTGGACTCCAATGTCCCCGGGCGCCTTTGCTTTACCCTGGACAAGCACTGCGTGCAGAAGGGGGGAGCCGATGACCGGCGAATCGAACGGTGCGGATCCACTTCAGGTGATTCCCGAACAGGTCAAGGACCTGGGGCGGTACGCGTACGGGATCGCCACCGAATTGCGTTCGGGATCCAACTCGCTGGACGGCGAGGTCCGCGGACTGCTCGAAACCTGGAAGGGGGGCGCCGCCGACTCCTACGGCGCGGGGTGGGACGAAATGCACCAAGGGGCGGTGCGGGTGTGGGATGTGCTCTTCGCCCTGGCCGAGAAGCTGGGTATCACCGCGGAGAACTACCGGACCACCGACACCGGCAGCGCGTCCGGCATCAGCTCGCTCGGCGGGTTGGCGTGATGAACCATGGCTGACGGACAAGGCTTTCAGGTCGATCTCCCGCATCTCGACGAGGTGACCATCCGCATGCGCGCGTTCAAAGAGTTCGTCACCAACCACCTGACCGAACTCGACAACCGAGCCGCCGCGATCGGAACCTCATGGACCGGTCCCGCAGCGGACGCATACGCCCAGGCCCATCGCGATTGGGCAGTCGGTGCGACGGATGTCCGTGAAGGCCTCGATGTGCTCGAGGCGGCGGCCAAGTCCGCCCACGAGAACTACACGGGCGCGGCGTCGGCGAACCTCGAGATGTTCGGTCGCAAGGACACATAGGGATGCGCCGGGGTACCGGGCATGAAGGTGGACTGGGACACCTACTACTCAGTCGGCCGAGCGTGTTTTCAACTGGCGGAGGCGATTCAGAATTCATTCATCAGCAGCGTTCGTACTGACGCACATAGGGCTGCGACTCCGGTAAGACGTTGTATCCGGGTGTCTGGCAGCCGCCGACCACGACCTCGAAAAAGGGGCCCATGGAGTAGCCGGGGCCGTTAGGTGTGTGGATCGTGTAGTCGACCACCGCACCGGAGTCAGCCAGGTAGGGAAGATGCAGATCGGCGAGTTGTGTGGTCTGCGCGGCGCTGAATTCCGTACCCACGGGAGGGAATACGCTGACGCCCAGTGTGCGGCCCTCGGAAGGCGGGTCGTAGACCGACACCCGAACAAAGAACGGGATGGGTTGATCGGTCAGGAACCACTGCCACAGCTCGAGTTCGTCATTGGACGGGAAGCGGGGGGCGGGCTCTTGGTGGGGGATGAGGCGATCGTGGGGCCATGGATAAGACCCGGGGCTTCGTTCCGAGTGATTGGTTAACCCGCGGTCCCACTCGTGAACGGTGGATACGGTCCACTGGTTGGATGCCAGTTCGGGGAAGTCCCGGATGATTCGGCGCATCGCCGCGGTGGCGCGGTGAGGTTCGCTCTCGGAGCCCGCTCGGACGTCGATGGCGTTGGTTATGCGGCTCGCGTCGCCGCCTCTCGAGGACCAGTGCACTTCGGTGCCGGCGGCCCATAGCCGCGCCCAGGTGTCTGCGGCGTTCGCTTCAGTGCTCACGTCACGGCCGAAAAGCCAGTATGCGGAATAGGAGTCCGCCATCCGGTCGATGGTGACCTCTGTCGGGTCGCCCTGGAAACGCCGCGGAAGCTGTTGAGCGCCCATGGCACTCACCACAGAGGCGGTCTCGGCCGGTGTGGCGTCGTCCCTGAGCCGCACGTCGAGTTTGGCGTTGAAGTGTCTGCCCTTGTAGTGCTCGAACCGGTGTGACGCGTCCGTCACCGCCGGAAGGGCCCGGATGGCAGTCTCGATCTTGCGTGACCAGCTGTCACGCTCGGCCTGGTCGCGTCCTTGTTCGAAATAGCCACATCCGGTCAGCAGGACTGGCGTCATCATCAATATGACGATCGGGGTGGTGAAGCGAATAGCTTTGATTCTGCGGACGATGAGCGGCGAAGGCGCCGATGTGGGAGTTTCGGCCGGGAAGATTGCTGCCCCCCAACGACTTATGAGACTCGACCGAATTCCACCTGCTGAGGAGGGGGACCTGAATGCGTTACTGCCAGTCTCGGACGAAGCGCATGACTTCCGCGACTTCGCGCGGGACGCGGCGACAACCGACCCGCCGACCGCGATCATGATCAAGGCCGCCACCACGATGCCCACGATCATCAGCATGAAATTTTCCCTCCGAGGTCGATCTTCGCCCGATGGTAGCGGCTGGTTCTAGTCCCTGGCACGCCTGGCCATACCATGGATCCAATAACCATCCTGCGGAAACGGGCCGATCGACGTTCCGATCAGTCGGTAGCATGCTGTTGCGTCGGCTGCAGGCGGGCGGACAGTACCGCGTCGGAGTAGCGCTCGGTCGTCAGGTCGGTGTCGGGGATCCCGAGTTCGTACAAAATGGCTCTGATGTCTTCGAGAACGGCTGCTGTATCGGATTCGGGGACAAGGGATTCCAGCTCCAGAAAAGTGCCGTCCAGTTCGGGGACTGTCACGAGCGTAGCTACCAGCTCCCGGCCGCCAGCGGTGAAACGATAGTTGGTGCAGTGCTTTTGGAATGCGATCAGCGGTGTCGCACCAAGTTGCCGTAGGACGACGTCGATGACTCTCGGGTCTGCGATCTCGGTCTCGTGCTCCGGTTTCGATTCGCTTGCCCGTGCTTTGAGCTCGGCTTCGATCATCAAGAGCCTTCCTCGATCGGGTGCGCCTTGCGCCACATCTCCTCGAATTGCCGTAGGAATTCTGTGTCGAAGTACTCCGCAGGTTGCGGTCGTCAGCTGTACATGCCAGAGCGGTGTCGTTCGGTGGATACCGCGACAGTCGGTCGGTACAGCGTGGGCCATCCGGGTGCTGAGGTGATCTTGTTCTCGGCGAGTGTGGCTGGACGGGCAAGACGCTTTGGCTATCACGGGGCAGCCGAAGTTGGGTTGTCGGGCGAGGCTGTCCGGTATGTCGGGAGTGTTCGGGGGATGGGTCGTGGTGGGGTGTAAAGGTTTTGGGCAAAGGGTCGGAAATCGGACATGGGGTGGGGGTTCGGATGGCGTTGGGGCGGGTGGGGCCCTATTGTGGTCAACGGCGTGCTGATGATCTTGGGATGTGGGTCGGGTCGTGCATGTCGTATCGCTGGATAACAGGAGTTAACCCGGCGTGCACTGGGACGACATCCGTCGAGGTCAGCATCGAAGCGGCAACGTGTCGGGGACTGTCCCACACAGGGACAGAAGTTTGAACTGGAGCAGTATGCGGTTGAAGAAGATTGTCGCGACTCTCGGTGTTTCCGCGACAGTTGCGTCCGGCTTGATGTTCGGCGCCGGTTCCGTCACGGCGGATCCGGGATGCCCGAGCCTGTATGTGGTGGCGATCCCCGGCACGTGGGAGACCGGCCACGAGAAGAAGCCACAGCCTGGCATGCTGGCCGGTGTCACCAACAACATGCCGAGTTCGGTCGATGTCGACTACGTGACCTACGCGGCGACCGCCTTCCCGTGGGAGGGCGATATCTACGGCAACTCCAAGAAGGAGGCCGTGAACAACGCGCGAGGCATGATCGCCGCCAAGGCACGCACGTGTGGCGCCACCAAGATCGCCATCGTCGGCTACAGCCAGGGTGCGGACGCCGCGGGTGATCTCGCGGCCGAGATCGGCACCGGCATCGGCGTCATCTCGCCGGACCGGGTCGCGGCCGTCGGCCTGATCTCCGACCCGCGCCGCTCACCCACCGACGCTCAGGTCGGCCCGCCCGCCCAGGGCGCGGGCGCCGGCGGCCCCCGTGTCGGCGGCTTCGGCTGGCTCAGCGACCGCACCAGGACCATCTGCGCGCAAGACGACCTCTACTGCGCCACCGCGACCGACGACTTCGTCACCCGGTTCGCGGGCTGGCTCGCGCAGAGCTCCGATGCCAACCCGGCCAATATCTGGCGCTACCAGCTGGAGATGGGCTCGATCATGAACGACCTGTGGGCGCACGGCGGCGTGCCGACGCTGCAGTCTCAGCTCACCGATTCGGCCAACCAGCAGCGGGCCAAGGATCTCGAGCACTTCTACAAGTCGCAGGCGCACACCCTGTACGGCAGCTACCAGGTCGGCGGTGGGCAGACCGCGGTGTCCTGGATGCACAACTGGATCGCGGGCCAGGCCTGATCAGACCGGAATCGAAGACCCCCTCGGTAGTGCCGAGGGGGTCTTCGTCTTTGATCAGCGCTCGTATTCAGTTGTGGGAGCGGGTGTTCAGCTGCTACCCGCGGAACCGGTCGGCGGCCGCAGCTGGAAGAACCGCGGGCCATCGGGGCGGCGGTGCTCGCCGGGCCCGGGGAATTGATGGTGCCGGGGGTGCCTGCCGATTTCGGTGCCTTCCTGCACCTCACCCGGCTGCTGCAGGACCACGGTGTCGGGGGATTCAGGGGTATCGGCGGACGCGGTGACCGCGAGGGCGCCGAGCGGAACGGCAACCAGCGCGCCAGCGACGGCGACCCGAGTGAGTGTGCGTCGGAACAGCGGCGATGTCTTGGAGAACAACACGGAATTCCTTTCTCTGGAACGGTGAACCGCTTGGGGGCGGCTCACCGGTCCCATCGAAGTTTCCGGCGCTGGGACCGCGGTGCGATGTCCCTGGCAATCGGCTGTGAGATCAGCCCGCAGCGATATTGCGCGGCAACAGATCCCAGACGTGCCCGTTCTCGTTGATGGTCGCGGCGGTGCGGCGGCCGGTGCGCGAGTACAGGATTCGGGTGATCGAGCAGTAGTCGATCGGGAAGGTCAGCGGCCGCTCCAGCTTCAGCACGTCCTGCAGCAGCACATTGATCACGCCGCCGTGCGCGAATACCACCACGGTGTCGGCGGATTCGGTGGCCGCCGCGATTTCGCTGATCGCGTCGTATACCCGGCCCTTGAACGCGCGTCCGTCGATCAGTTCCGGCAGCTGCCCGGCCTTGATCCGCTCGTATGCCTCTCTGAATTCGACCTTGGCGTCCTCGATCGGAATGTAGGCGGGCAGGTCGCGATCGTATTCGGCCAGATCATCGACGATATCGACGCCGAGGCCGAGCTTGTCCGCCACCGGTGCCGCCGTCGCTCGCGCGCGTAGCTGCGGGCTGCTGACCACTCGGCTGATCCGATGGTGGCCAAGGGCCGCAGGTAACCGTTCGGCCTGTTCCACCCCGACGGCGGCCAATTCCGGGTCGGCCTGTCCCGTCGCCCGCAGAACCCGAACCGGCTGAGCATGACGCACGAGTATCAACTGCACGGCCCACACTTTGCCCCATGGAAATTGTCCGCTTCACCCGGGTTACCCGATGATCGTTTTATCGGCGCAGACGAATTCGGCCCGGTCCGCGGTGGGCGGGCCGGGCCGAATTCGTGTCGTCTATTGCTGGTTCTTGCGCTTGGTCAGCAGGTAGATGATCCCGACGATCCCCACGATGACGAGCAGGCAGCACAGCCCGCCGATGATGAACAGTCCACTGCCGCCCTTGCGCTTCTTCGCCTGGTAGTCCACCGCGGCGCTCAACACATCCGAGCTGGTCCACACCGAGGGATCCAGCAGGCTGGTATTCGTCAGCAGATCCACATACATGGCAACCCCATCTCGTTCTTTCGGGCCCCTCCCGGGCCCGAAAGCTCAAGGGTAGCGGGGCTATTCGCTCAGTGGGAAGCCCACAGTTCTGGTCACCGCGGTTTCACCAGCGGGAACGGCAGTGTTTCGCGGATGCTGCGCCCGGTGATCAGCATGACCACCCGGTCGACACCCATGCCGAGTCCGCCGGTCGGCGGCATCGCGTGCTCGAGCGCCTGCAGGAAGTCCTCGTCGAGTTCCATCGCCTCGGGATCGCCGTTGGCGGCGAGCATCGACTGTTCGGTGAGCCTGCGCCGCTGCTCGACCGGATCGGTGAGTTCGCTGTAGGCGGTGCCCAATTCGACGCCCCACGCCACCAGATCCCAGCGTTCGGTAACGCCGGGAATGCTGCGGTGCGCGCGGGTCAGCGGCGATACCGAGGTCGGGAAGTCGATGTAGAAGGTCGGCTCCTCGGTGCGCGATTCCACCAGATGCTCATACATTTCCAGGACGACCTGCCCGGCGTCCCAGCCGTGCTGATACGGCACCTGCGCCTGATCGCACAGCTCGCGCAGCTTGTCGAGTTCGGTCTCCGGGGTGACGTCGGCGCCGATCGCCTCGGAGACCGCGCCGTGCACCGTCTTGACCGGCCATTCGCCCGAGATGTCCACCGGCTCATAGGTTCCGTCCGGTTGCGGGCGCAGCGCGACCATCTTGCCGTTGGCCGCGAGCGCGGCGTTCTGGATGAGCTGGCGGCAGGTGTGCATCATCCGCTCGTAGTCGCTGTGCGCCTCGTACGCCTCGAGAATGGTGAATTCGGGGTTGTGGCTGAAGTCGACGCCCTCGTTGCGGAAGGTGCGCCCGATCTCGAACACCTTCTCCATCCCGCCGACGCACAGTCGCTTGAGATACAGCTCCGGCGCGATGCGCAGATACAGGTCGAGGTCGTAGGCGTTGATATGGGTGAGGAACGGAGCGGCGTTGGCGCCGCCGTGCACCTGCTGCAGGATCGGGGTCTCCACCTCCAGGTATCCCCAGGCGTTCAGCGAATCCCGCAGCGAACGCACCACCGCGCTGCGCTTGGCGAGCACCTCGCGGATCTCGGTGTTGATCGCCATGTCGACGTAGCGCTGGCGCACCCGCGCCTCGGGATCGGACAGGCCTTTCCACTTGTCCGGCAACGGATGCAGGCATTTGCCGAGCATTCGCCAGTCGGCGGCGAGCAGCGATAGCTCACCGCGGCGGCTGCGCCCGATCTGGCCGCTCACCTCGATCAGGTCGCCGAGGTCGAAGAACTCGCCGAATTCGGCGCTGCGCTCGGTGCCGACCCGGTCCCGATCGATGACGAGCTGGATCTCGTCGGTCCAGTCACGCACCACCGCGAAGATGACGCCGCCGTAGTCGCGGATGCGCAGCAGCCTGCCGCAGACCCGGACGGTGGTGCCGCGCGGTGAATGCCGCGCCGCCTTGACGGTGTGTGTCGGCGGGTAGGCGACCGGGTAGGCCTCGATACCGGATTCGGTGAGCCGGTCCAGCTTGTCCATCCGCACCCGCACCTGTTCGGGGCGGCGCGGCAGGTGTTCGACGCCGATGGTGTCCGGCAGGTCGGGTGCGCTGCCGTCGGCGTGCAGACCGGTCAGCGTCGCGGGGGCGGCGCTGTGCATACCGGTGTGCGTCGCGGTATCGGGTTCCTTGCCGAAGCGCGGCAGGAAGCCCTCGGCCAGCGCGCTGGCCACCGCGACGCGCGGTAGCTGCCTGCGCTCCTCGAACAGGAAGAACCGTGGCACCCAATGCGGCTGGTATTTCACGTTGGAGCGGTACAGCGCCTCCAGCTGCCACCACCGCGAAAAGAACAGCAGCACACCGCGCCACAGGCGAAGCACCGGGCCGGCGCCGATCCGCCCGCCCTCCTCGAAGACCGAGCGGAATACCGCGAAGTTCAGCGACAGTTTGGTGATGCCATGCTGTTCGGAGGTCAGGCAGAACTGCGAAACCATCAGCTCGACAATGCCGTTGGGGCTGCGCGGATCGCGGCGCATCAGCTCGAGCGACGCGCCGGTGCGGCCCCACGGCACCAGCGAGAGCAGCCCGAGTACCCGGCCCTGCGGGTTGATCGCCTCCACCAGCAGGCAGTCGCCGTCGAGCGGATCGCCGAGCCTGCCGAGCGCCATCGAGAAGCCGCGCTCGGTTTCGGTGTCGCGCCAGGCATCCGCGCGCGCGATCACCGAGGGGAATTCCTCCGGTGGCACGTCGCGATGACGACGGATGCGCACCACGATGCCCTGCTTGCGCGCCCGGTTCACCGCCTGACGGACCTGTTTCATCTCGGGTCCGGCCAGCGAGAAGCCGCGGGTCTCCAGGATGGCCTCGTCGCCGAGGCGGATCGCCGAGAGCCCGGCCTTGCGGTAGGCCGTCGCGCCGAGCTCGCTGGCGCCCATCACCGCGGGCGCCCAGCCGAATTGGTCGGCCAGCCGCAGCCAGGCGTCGATCGCCTGCGGCCAGGCCTCGCGGATACCGATCGGATCGCCGCTGGCCAGGCAGACGCCGAGTTCGACGCGGTAGGTCACCGCGGCCTTACCGCTCGGCGCGAACACCACCGCCTTGTCGCGGCGGGTGGCGAAGTAGCCGAGCGAATCCTCGATATCGGAACGCTCGAGCAGGCCGCGGATCGCGGATTCGTCGGTGCCGGTCATCGCGTTGGCCGCGCGCTGGGAGCGCAGCAGGATGATCACCGCGCCGAGCAGCGCGATCGCGCCGAACAGTCCGAGCAGGAAGTTCACGAACGGGCGCGGATGGCCGTCGAAGTGCTCGTTGTCCACCAGCACCGCGGCGGTCACCCGGTAGACCGCCCACAGCGGCCGCTGCACGCCCGCGGGCAGCGAACCGGGGAACAGTTCGATCAAGCCCCAGCCGAGCAGGCAGCCGATGGCGAGCCCGGCGGCCAGCGCGCCGAGCGCCTTCCAGCCCGCGCCGCGACGGACCTTGGTGTAGAACTCGCGCCACGCCGCGATGAGCACACCGAGCGCCGCCAGGTGCACCACCATCGCCACCAGCGCGTGCATATCGCCCTGCTCGGCGAACTCCGCGAAGTTGACGACGGTGAACAGCCCGAGGTAGCCGAGCAGCAGCCACCAGGCGATGCGTTTGCGGCTGGCCGTCGCGCCCGCGAGCAGGCCGACGACGAGGGCCCAGACGAGGCTGGTGTCCGGCGCGTCGAAGTAATAGGCGTCGACGTAGCGTCGCGGCACCTGGGTCAGGAAACGCAGTCCCGGCGAAAGGCTCCACAGGAAGCACAGCACCGCGAACACACCGAGCACCATGCCCGCGATGTGCGGGACCTCGCTGAGGCGTCCGTGCCCGCGATGCGGGACGGGTGGAGAGGGTTTATCCGGTGGTTCGGTGTCCAGGTGTTGCGGGGCTTGCGTGGAAGTCACTGCACCAGTGTGCGTGGTGCCCCCGTCCCGGTGCTCGAAGACTGCCCGGGCATGTCGGTTATCGGCGCGTCGCATACGTGTGTCCACGCGCGCGCGGGGGTTGCCGTTTACCGGAACGGGGCAGCACGGTAAGGATGTATCCCATGTCAGATGCAGTCGATGTGCCGATCGATGACGACGTCATTCGACTCGGTCAGTTCCTGAAGCTGGCCAACCTGATCGACTCCGGATCGGAGGCCAAGACCGTGATCGCCGCAGGGTTGGTGCGGGTGAACGACGAGGTCGAGCTACGTCGCGGACGGCAGTTGCACGTCGGCGACATCGTCGTCCTCGCCGGTCACAAGGTCAGAGTTACCGGTTAGTCCCCGCGGCGCGAGCTCATGGCCCGGAGGCGGTAGGCAGGGCACAGGGAGCGCCGCTAATCAGACACAGCACGGACCACGACGCCATCGTGGTCGCTGTAGAGCATGTCGCCAGGGACGAAGGTGACGCCGCCGAATTCGACGGGGATGTCCTTGTCGCCCGCGCCGGTCTGGGTGCTCTTGCGCGGGTTGGTGCCGAGCGCCTTGATGCCGATGTCCAGCGTGCGCAGGATCGCCGAGTCGCGGACCGCGCCGTTGACGATGACACCGGCCCAGCCGTTGGCGACGCCGCGTCCGGCGATGATGTCGCCGACCAGTGCGGTGTGCACGCTCGCGCCGCCGTCGACGACGAGCACCTTGCCCTCGCCCGGCTCGCCGAGGGTCTGCTTGACCAGCAGGTTGTCCTGGAAGCATCGGATGGTGGTGATCCGTCCGGCGAACGCCTCGCGGCCGCCGAACTGGATGAACTGCGTATCGCAGCTGCGGATCTCGGGCCCGATTTCGTCGGCCAGGTCGGCGGTAGCCACAACATTCGATTCGGTCACGGGTTCAGCTTAGAGAGCTGGTCGGGCGCGACTCTGAACGGACCGTTCGGTTGGTCCGTGGGATGCGGGCAGGTTGCTACCTGTGCCCGTATTGCATCTGGTATTTGACCCGATCGCTTTCGCGAATCTTGTTGTGGTTGATCCATTCCGGATCGAGGCCGTGCTGGACCATGCGGAAGCGGCGCCAGACATAGCTCAGCGGCGCGAGGAAGAAGATGACCAGCGGGGCGAGCATCATCAGGACCGTGAGGATCCTGATCGGCATCGGGGCCGGGAACAGCCACAACCACAACGCGAAGAACGGGATGAACGGGACGAGGAACCGGACGAGATAGCGCTCCACGGCCCCGTGTCCGACGAGGTCGTGGATAACCCACTCGTGCAGCTCCCTGGGGAGCTCGCGGCCCAGATCGTAAGCGATCCGCTGCCTGATCGTGGGGGTATTCATCTCCTCAGGCTATGCCTGTAACGGCGGTCACCGCCAGGTTGCTGAGTGGACTCTCAGGCGCGGCCGTGGCGCCGCTCGTACTCCAGGCGCTGGGTTTCGGCGCGCTGTTTCGCGCCCGCGTCGGCCTGGGCCGGATCGAGCCCGTGCTTGATCAGGCGGTGGCGCCGGTAGACATACATCAGCGCCACCGTGAAATAGATCAGCGGCAGATACAGCAGCGCCATCATCGCCAGCCCCATCCACTTCGGGCCGGGGACGAGCAGGAAAAGGCACAGCACCGGAATGATCGGAATCAGGAACCGGGTCAGATACCGGCGGGTGGCGCCGGGCCCGGTGAGATCGTCGCGCACCCACCCCGACATCGATGGCGGGAGCGTGCGTCCGCAGATATAGCGAATCCGCTGGCCGAAGCTCGGGGTGGTGCGCTCGCTCATGGCTCCAGCATCCCATCCCGGCGCGGTGGCCCGCTGATCAGTGCGTGGCGTCGGATTCCTTCGCGCTGGCGATGTGGAACTGCGCGATCTGGCGAATCAGGTTGTCGGTGGTGTGCTTCACCGCGATCTTCACGAACGGTTCGATGGTCTTACCGAGCGCACGACCGGCGAGGCCGCCGGGCACCCGGTACTCGACGATGGCGTCGACCGTGCACTGCGCGTCGCCCTTGGCGTGGAACAGGAAGGTCGACTCGATCTCGAAGCCCTTGATCGACTTGATCCCGATGGCGTAATTCGCCTCCCAGCGCACCACTTCCACGCGCGAGCGCAGCGTGGCGGGCCCGAGCTTGAGCACGCCGTCGAAGGTCGCGCCGACGCCCTCGGTCTGTTCGCCGGTCGGGGTGAAGGATTCGATGCCGTGCAGGAAGTGGGTCAGGTTGCGGTAATCGTTCACGTACGCGAACGCGGATTCGGCCGAGGCAGCACAGTCTTCGACGATCTTCACTTCGGTCATGACCGAAAACTGTAACCGGTTTCCCGCAGGGGGGTCGGCTACGCGGTGACCGCCAAGGTGGCCGCGAGCCCGAAGGCCAGCGCCATCACCGCCACCTCGATGACGGCACGGTGCAGCGAATCCCGCGCGCTCATCCGGTGGTCGGCCGCGCGCCGCACCCAGGTGCGCCGCCACCACCAGCCGAGGACGAGCAAGGTAAGCAGCACAGCGGTTTTCGCGAGCAGGATGCGGCCGTAACCGGTGGTCGCCAGCGGGGTGACGCCGCTGATCCTGATGAGCCCGTTGAGTATCCCGGTGAGCGCGACCGCGCCGATCAGCGGCAGCGCCAGCGCCGAATAGCGGGGCAGCGTGACCGCCCACTCGCCGCGGGTGCGTACCACCAGCGCCAGCGCGACGAGCAGCCCGAACCAGGTCGCGGCCGCGAGCGCGTGTACCGCGGCGAGCACGGAGCCGAACGCCTGCTGCGACATATGCCCGGTGATCGGCCGCAGTGCCAGCGTCACCGCGGCGAACACCAGCACCAGATCGACCGACGCGGTATCGGGCCTGCGGAAGGCCAGCGCGCTGTAGCAGGCCACCGCGCCGCTGCCGATCAGGATCGCGATGCCGACCTGACCACCGCTGACGTGGACAAGGAAGTCGCGGAACTGCCCCGCGCCGAGCCGCCGCACCGGGACGCCGACCACCGCGGCGGCATCGAAGACGAGCACGGCGAACTCGGCGCCGCACCAGATCCCGGCGAGCACGGCGAGTGGCCGCCACGGTGGGCGCAGTCGCTCGTGCAGCCGGGGGAGTGCGGCCAGGCCGAGCACGGTCGCGCCGGTGCCGTCCGCGAGTGCGCGCACGATCGCCTCGCCGGACAGCCCCGACGGCAGCGTCAGCACCCACGCCAGCGCGACACCGAGCAGCCCGGCCGGGACGACGAGCAGCAGCGCCGACCACGGATGGCCGGCGCCGCTGCTGTTCGTCTTATCGTGCACTGGCTTACTGACCCGGCTTGCGACTCCGGCCGCCGAACAGCGCGAAGGCCAGCCCGCCGCCGAAGAGCACGACGGCGCCGACGATGAAGACCCACAGCGGAATTCCGCCGGAGCCGTCGTCGCTGCCCGAGGCGTCGCCCTGCTTGCCAGGCTTCGGTCCCGGTGTGCCGTTGCCCGGCTTGCTCAGCGTGAACTTCCTGGTGCCCGCGACCGGATGGCCGTCGGCGGAGGTCACCCGGTAGGCGATCGTGTACTCGCCCGCGGGGCCGAGGTCGCCCACCGTGACGCTGATCGTCTTGCCGTCCACCGTCGGCGTGCCCTTCGACCACAGGTTGCCGTCCGGGCCGACCACGGTCAGCGACGGGAAGCTCGGCTGCAACTCCTCGTTGAAACTGACGCTGACCTGCGCCGGACCGGCGTCGACGGTGGAGCCGTCCTCCGGCGAGCTGCCCGTCGCGGCCGAATGCGCCAGTGCCGCACCGGCGGCCACCACACCGAAGCCGAGCAGGAACAGGCCGGTGACCAGCATGGTCAGCAGCCGCTGGGTATATGCGTGAGTGTTCACGACTGACGTCCGCGGATCACGGAGCCGAGGCCGAGCGCGACGCCGAGCAGGCCGAGGGCGAGCCCGGCGCCGCCCAGCCAGCGGGCGGTGTTGTCGGAGCTCTCGGACTTCTTCGCGGCACTGGTGTCGGCGCCGTGCTCGTCGCCGCCCTTGGCCGCGGCGAGCGTGAGCGTCGGGGCGGGATGTTCGGGTTCGGCGCCGTCCTTGCCCGCGGGCTGATCCCAGCTGACGATCTTGCCGTCGCTGTAGGTCTGCTTGGCGGGGAAGGTCACCGTGTCCTGCGCGGGCAGCGGTCCGAGCGAGACGACGAAGCGCTGGAACTGGCCGGGCAGCACGCCGACCGAGCCCGCGTCCGCGGTCCAGGTGACCGCGGTGACCTCCTTCTTGTCGTTGCGCTCGACCTTGGCGGTCCAGCCCGGAATGGCTTCCGGGCGTGCGCTTTTCACGGCCGGAAGGGAGACGGTGAGCGCGGTGGTGTTCGCGGTCTCGGATTCGTCGGGCACGCGGAAGGTGACCACCGAGTACTTGCCCTGGATGGCGCCTGGTCCGTCCACCGTGACGTGGGCGCTTGCGGTACCACCGGCGAGCAGGATGAGGCTGGTCGCGGCGACGGCGCCACCGCAGGCGCGCGAAATCGAAGTGCGCATGAGCGTGGGAATCTTTCTGTCCGAAGAGGTTTGGTGCGGCGGGTCAGGCAGGCACCGGTGGCGCGCGCGGGCCGATCGCGCCGTTCGGATGAAAGACGTAGTGCGGGAGGCCGGGATTCGACCAGCTGACCCGGCCGATGATCCCGGTGGTGCGCGGGGCCGTGAGCACCGCGCGCACCGCGCCCGAGGCCACGGCGTAGAGCCGCTCGGCCACGAGAATCAGTGCGGCACAGGCGAATGTCGCTATCGCATGGGCGAGCAGCATCCAGCCCTGTGGCAGTGGCGACTCGGCCGGCGCGGCATGGTCGTGCACGAGCCGGCCCGAGAGCGCGGCATGCCCTGCCAGCTGCCCGATCCCGAGCAGACCGAGCAGTGCCGTCCGGTCGAGCAGCGCGGTCCGGCCGAATAGTGCCTGCCGCCCGAGTGCGCCCGCCGCGCCTCCGGCCAGCCCGGCGGCGATCAGCAGTAGCGCCACACCCGACGATTCGGGATAGCCACCGCCCGCCGCGCCGTGCGCGGCGATCGCGAGCGCACCGGCCAGCGCGCCGACCGAGCCGCCGCGAATGGGGGCGGCGGCGGGACGCGATGCGACGGCGGCGTGCCCCTGCGCGGCGACTGCCGCCGGGGCCTGCGCTGCCGTCGCGCGGGGCATCGGGATCAGTTCACGCCGAGGCGGGCGAGCACGTCCGCCTCGATACCGGACAGCTCGTTCGAGATCGACTCGTGCACGGCGCGGCGGCGTGGCGCCGGCATCTGCTCGGCGGTCCGCACGGCGGCGGTCAGGTTGCCGAGCCGATCCTGTGTGCTGCTGACGAACTTCTGCGCGTCGGCCTTGTCCGAGCCGTTGCGTGCGCCGATCTTGCCAAGCGCCGCTTCGGTATTCGCGATGCGTGCCTGCAGCTTCGCGCCGTGCCCGCTGAAGTCGCCGAGCTGGTCGATGCCGATCCCGAGCTGCTGTGCCCTGCGGGTATCGATCTGGGCGCGGATGAACGTCGCACCGCGGTAGGCCAGCGGCGCGAGCACCGGGACGAGTACCCGCGCCACGCCGAGGTACTTCTTGATCTGCGCCGCGCTGAACAGCTCACGCTCGGCCTTGGCCGCTACCTTCAGCGCGGCCTTCTCCTCCGCCTGCAGCGTCGCGATCTGGGCTTTGGCGACCTTGCGCCCGGTACGCGCCTCCGCTCGGCGGGCCTTGCGATCATTCTTGGCGCCGAGCTTGGCCTCCATCGCGGCCTTGTGCTTCAGGGCTTTCGCCTCGGCCCTGCGGCTCGGGCGCCGCTTGCGCTTCGTGAACAACCCCATCGAAGGCCCTCCGTATTGCTGTCTGCGGTTGGCCTCACCCTATCCGGTCAAGCCGGTCACCTGCGAGGAGGTGCGCCCTCGCCGCGAGTGCCGCGACACCGCCGCCGCAACCACCAAAGCACCGCGAACCCCGTTCGGAGCGAGTCGTACGAGCGACCGTTGGCGGCCCGTCTCGCATCCGAGTGGCCGAAGCGCATGCGCCGCAGGCGCGAGTCTCGGCCGCTCGGATGCGAGACACAGGGGGCCGCCAACACGCGGCGCCGCAGGCGACGCAAATCGAACACTGTCGGGGGGAGGGACCATACTGCTTACGTGGAATCGGGCATTGGTGACCGAGATGGTCGCAAGGATGACGGCGTGGCCGGGGATCGGCAGACCAGCGCGCCGGTCGCCTTCATCGATGCTCGTTCGCTGATCGGCTGCCGTCATCGATTGCATTTGGACGCCACGCATCCCGACGTTCTGGTCGGTGTCACCGAGGATCCCGGCGTGCGGCAGCGGCGGGAGGCCGCGAGCGCGCATCGCAACCGAGTGCGCGAGGCGTTGATCGCCGCCGATCCCGGTTCGTGGGTGGTGATCGATCCGGCGTTGCGCGCGCACGAGCGCGCCGCGGCGACCATGAACGCGTGTGCCGAGGCGACGCACCACATTTGGGGCGCGCTGCTGCCGCAGGAGCCGGATACCGGCAGGCGCGGCGGTTCGGAGATCCTGCTGCGCGATGTGGATCGCGGCGGCTATATCCCGGTGATCGTGGTGAACCACAAGGTGACCGATCCGCGCCAGCCGGAACCCGCCGATTTCCACCCGACCACCTCCGACCCGTATCACTGGAATCCGCAACCGGATCCGTATCGCAAGCTGCGCCAGCAGCCGCGCGATCAGCAGCGCCTGGCCCACCTGTACCGGATGCTGCAGCGGCACGGCCTGGCCAGCCCGGCGCTGGTCGGCGGTGTGATCGGCTACTACACCGGCCGCACCGATCGGGCCGGTCGCGGCCACGAGGGCGTCAACGGCAATCTCTACGAACCCGACCGCATCCTGGTGCACGACCTGGGCCCCGTGCTCGCCGATTACGACCGCCGCTACGCCGATCGGGTCGCGGTGGTGCGCAACGAGTTGCCGACGGTGCCGTCGAAGGTGCCCGAGTGCAGGCAGTGCCCGTGGTGGACGCGCGCCGCCGACGACGCGCCGAGCTGCTCGGGCTGGCTGGCCGAACATCGCGATGTCAGCCTGGTCGCGCCGGGTTCGCGGGCCGAGGTGCTGCGCGGGCACGGCGTCGAGACGATCGACGATCTGGCCGCGTGGACCGGCCCGGATCCGGAGGACTGGCAGCACGGTCCGTTCGACGAGGCCGTGGTCACCGCGCGCGCCTGGATCGCGGGTGCGCCGCTGGTCCGCAGGGTGAATCAGGTGCGGGTGCGCCGCGCCGACGTCGAGGTGGATGTCGATCTGGAGAGTTTTCAGGAGCACGGCGCCTACCTGTGGGGCACGCTGCTCGACGGGCAGTATCGCCCGTTCGTCACCTGGGATCCGCTACCGACCGAGGACGAGGGCCGCTCCTTCGGCGAGTTCTGGAGCTGGCTGATGTCGGTGCGCGAACAGGCCGCGGCGGAGGGGAAAACCTTTGCCGCCTACTGCTATTCGCGCACCGCGGAGGACAAGTGGCTGTACGAGTCGGCGCGCCGGTTCGCCGGACGGCCCGGGGTGCCGACGCACGAGCAGGTGCGCGCGTTCGTCGACGGCCCGCAGTGGGTCGATATGTTCCAGGCCGTCTCCGACCAGTTCATCTGCCCGAACGGCAAGGGGCTCAAGAAGATCGCGCCGGTGGCCGGGTTCGCGTGGCGGGACGCCGAGGCGAGCGGTGAGGCGTCGATGAGCTGGTACCGCCTCGCGGTCGGGTACGAGGGCGAGCCGGATATGTCCCAGCGCACCCGGTTGCTGGAGTACAACGAGGACGATGTGCTCGCCACCAAGGTGCTGCGCGATTGGATGACCGACCGCGCCGACCTCGAGGTTCCGGCTCTGGCCGATTTCCGAGCTGTATCTGATTCGCGGCCGAGCGGGGGCCTCCGTGGTGACGCTGCGCTACCGCCTCCGGCCCCGTCGCTCGGCAATGTTTGATCGGCGGTCTCCCGGGGGCCTGCGTGGTGACGCTGCGCTGCCGCCTCCGGCCCCGTCGCTCGACCGCCGGGCGGTACCATCGCGACGTGACAGAGCACGTCGAACAACTCGAGTTCCAGGCGGAAACCCATCAGCTGCTCGAGCTGATGATCCATTCGGTCTACTCCAACAAGGACACGTTCCTGCGGGAGCTGATCTCGAATGCCTCCGACGCGCTGGACAAGCTGCGGCTGGAATCCTTCCGTGACAAGGATCTGCACGTCGACACCTCGGATCTGCACATCGATCTGGCGGTCGACAAGGACAATCGGATCCTGACGGTCAGGGACAACGGCATCGGCATGTCCCGTGCGGAGGTCGTCGATCTGATCGGTACCCTCGCCAAATCCGGCACGGCCGAGCTGCGTAAGAAGCTCAACGAGGCGAAGTCCGAAGCCGCGGCCGAGGAGCTGATCGGCCAGTTCGGTATCGGCTTCTACTCCACCTTCATGGTCGCGGACAAGGTCACGTTGACCACCCGCAAGGCGGGCGAGACCGAGGGCACCCGCTGGGAATCCACCGGCCAGTCCACCTACACCATCGAAACCCTCGACGAGGCGCCGCAGGGCACCGCGGTCTCGCTGCACCTCAAGCCCGCCGACGAGGACGATCACCTCTTCGATTACACGCAGGAGTGGAAGCTCCGCGAGATCGTCAAGAAGTACTCCGATTTCATCGCGTGGCCGGTCCGCATGCAGGTGGAGCGGACCGTCACCGAGGGAGAAGGTGAGGACAAGAAGGAAACCACCGTCCTCGAGGATCAGACCCTCAACTCCATGAAGGCGCTGTGGACCCGCCCGAAGAGCGAGGTCAGCGACGAGGAGTACAAGGAGTTCTACCACCACGTCAGCCATGCCTGGGACGATCCGCTGGAGATCATCCCGATGAAGGCCGAGGGCACCTTCGAATATCAAGCGCTGCTGTTCATTCCGTCGCACGCGCCGTTCGACCTGTTCATGCGCGAGCACAAGCGCGGCGTGCAGCTCTACGTCAAGCGGGTGTTCATCATGGACAACTGCGAAGAGCTGATGCCGGAGTACCTGCGCTTCGTCAAGGGTGTGGTGGACGCGCAGGACCTGTCGCTCAACGTGTCCCGCGAGATCCTGCAGCAGGACCGCCAGATCCAGATGATCCGCAAGCGCCTGGTCAAGAAGGTGCTGTCGACGGTCAAGGACCTGCAAGGGGCCGAAGAGCAGGAGAAGTACCAGACCTTCTGGAAGGAATTCGGCCGCGTCCTCAAGGAGGGCCTGCTGTCGGATACCGACAACCGCGACACCATCCTGCAGGTCTCGTCGTTCGCCTCCACCAACTCCACCGAGGACCAAACGACCCTCGCGCAGTACGTGGAGCGGATGAAGGACGGCCAGGACACGATCTACTACATGACGGGCGAGACCCGTCAGCAGATCGAATCCTCCCCGCACCTGGAGGCTTTCACCGCCAAGGGCCTCGAGGTGCTGATCCTCACCGACCCGGTCGACGAGATGTGGGTCGGCTCGGTGCCCGAATTCGACGGTAAGCGCTTCCAGTCCATCGCCAAGGGCGAGGTCGACCTGGAGACCGAGGACGAGAAGAAGGCCTCCGAGGCGCTGCGCGAACAGCAGGACAAGGATTTCGCGGATGTGCTGGGCTGGCTCGGCAAGACGCTCGACGAGAGCGTCAAGGAGGTGCGCCTGACCAACCGGCTCACCACCTCTCCTGCCTGCCTGGTCGGCGACGTCTTCGATTTCAGCCCCCAGCTGGAGCGCATGTATCGCGCGTCGGGGCAGGCGCTGCCGGAAACCAAGCGGATTCTGGAGCTGAACCCGACGCATCCGCTGGTCACCGGCCTGCGTGACGCGTACGCGGGCAAGAGGGACTCCGCCGACGCCGGTACCGCGACCGAACTGTCGGAAACCGCCGAACTGCTCTACGGCACAGCGGTTCTCGCGGAGGGTGGCGAGCTCAAGGATCCCGCGCACTTCGCGCACATCCTGACCGACCGCCTCACCCGCACGCTCTGAGTGCGACGCGGGCGGCGGCCGACACCGCCGCCCGCGCCCGGCAAACGCCCCGAGTCATGGGATGACGGTATCGCCGCGGGTCGCCGAATCCGTTCGTGCGCAGCGCTGTTCGCGCGCGTAGCCTTGGGCGGTCGAAAGGATCGTCTGCCCATGTCCGCAAACCCTCTGGCCGCGGCCGAGCCCTGGGACCTCGTCGCCGACGGATACGCCGAATTCGCACCGGCGGTCATGCAGCCCTTCTCCGCACGCGCCCTCGAATTCGCCGGTCTGACACCGGGTTCGCGGGTCGTCGACGTCGCCGCGGGGACCGGCATGCTCAGCCTGCTCGCCGCGCCGCGGGTGGCCTCGGTCGCCGCGATCGACTTCTCCGCGCCGATGATCGCGCGGCTGAACGCGGCGGCGGACGCGGCGGGCGTCACCAATATCGAGGCGACGGTCGGCGACGGTCAGGCGCTGCCGTTTCCGGACGACGGCTTCGACGCGGGTTTCTCGATGTTCGGCCTGATGTTTTTTCCCGAACGGGCCAAGGGTTTCGCCGAACTGTTCCGCGTGCTGCGGCCCGGCGCGACGGCGGTCGTGTCCAGCTGGGCGCCGGTACTCGAATCACCGCTGATGCGGATGATGTTCGGCGCCTTCCACGCCGCCGACCCGAGTATCCAGGAGCCGCAGCCGAACTATCTGAGCCTGGAGAATCCGGAGGTCTTCGAGACCGAGATGCGCGGGGCAGGCTTCGAAGCGGTCTCCATTCAACGGCATTCGACCTCGCTGCGATTCGCCGGCGCGGACGAGATGTGGGAGACCATGGTGCGCAGCAGCGCGCCACTGGTGCTGATGCGGCGCAGCGTCGGTGAGACGGTGTGGGCCGAGCGGGTCGAGGCGATGCGCGCCTACCTCACCGAGCACTACCGGCCCGGCCATCCGCTGTCCACCACCGCCTTCCTCGGCATCGGCCACAAACCCGAGGCCTGAGACGCGAACGGCACCCCGTCGGGCGACGAGGTGCCGTTGTCGTTGTGCCGCAGGCTATTAACGCGGGGCCATGCGCAGGGCGCCGTCCATGCGGATGGTCTCGCCGTTGAGGTAGTCGTGCTCGACGATGTACTGCGACAGCTGCGCGTACTCGTCGGGGCGGCCGAGGCGCGACGGGAACGGGACGCCGGCCTCGAGGCCCTTGCGGTACTCTTCGGTGACACCGGCCAGCATCGGGGTGTCGATGATGCCGGGGGCGATGGTGTTCACGCGGATGCCGAACTGGGCGAGGTCACGCGCGGCGGGCACGGTCATGCCGTGCACGCCACCCTTGGATGCGGAGTAGGCGATCTGGCCGACCTGGCCCTCGAACGCCGCGACCGAGGCGGTGTTGATGACCACGCCGCGCTGTCCGTACTCGTCGACGGCGTCGGTCTTGGCGATCGCGTCGGCGGCCAGGCGCATGACGTTGAAGGTGCCGAGCAGGTTCACGGTGATGACGGTGCGGAACAGCTCCAGATCGTGCGGGCCGTTCTTGGACAGGATGCGCCCGGCCCAGCCGACACCGGCGCAGTTGACCACGATGCGCAGCGGCACGCCGGAGTCGACCACCTTGGCGATCGCGGCCGAAACCTCGTCGTTGCTGGTCACATCGGCCGGGATGAGGGTGACGCCCGCGGGCACGCTGTCACCCGCGCGCTCGATGGATTGCGGCACGTCGAGGCCGAAGACGGTGGCGCCGAGCTCGGCGAAACGCTTGGCGGTGGCGGCGCCGAGGCCGGATGCGCCTCCGGTGACAATGGCGGCGGAACCCGAAATCTCCACGATGGTCCTCTCGTTCGTGACAGCCAGTTGGCCCTTCGTCAATTGCACCCTAACGGGTGCTTGATGAGAGCTCGGTCACGGGTTGCTCACACCGTGACCGTGCCGTCGAGAGGTGTTACCGCAGAGTCACTTTGGCGCCCCAGGAGAACATGGAGTCGTGTAGTACGAGGTAACTCGGGATGGCATCCGGCGGTAGATCGAATACAACCTTGGCGGTGACCGAGTTGCCCGGGTTGATATCGCTGGACAGCCAGGTGTTCCGGTCTACGTGAAACTCCGCCGCGCTGTCGTTCTCGAACCTTCGTCCCTGCGTGTCGTACAGATATTGGTCGCTTGAATAGAAAGTCTTCGGGTTGTTGGAGATGTTCTTCACGGTCATCGACACGATCGTGTACGCGCCCTGCGCCTTATCCTGCAGGTACGGGCTATCGCCGACCGCACTCACTCCGGTCTCGATCGCGGTCACGACGAACTCGAACTTGCCGTCGCGCACCGGTGTGTCGAGGCCGGGCGTCGCCGGAGGCGCAGCAGTCTTGGGTAGCGGCGTGTCTGCCTCGGGTTTGGTGGGTGGCGACGGTACGGCCGGCAATGTGGGTACGGCAGTCGCTGTGGGTTTGTCTGGTGCTGTGGGTTTGGCGACGACGGGGGCCGCTGGCGCGCTGGATGTGACGTTGTCCGCCTTCTTCCCGTCGCTACCGCTGACCGAGACGATCATGCCGACGAATCCGCAGAACCCGACAATGCTGGCGATCACGATGAGAAGGATGATGCCGCTGTTCGACTTCTTCGGCGGGTGCGGGGCTTCGTATCTCGGACTGGGAAATGGGCGGTATCCGGGCCCCTGTGACCAGACCGGTCCTTGCGGCGTTCGATTGCCCCAGTTCGGGTTTTGGGGCGGCTGAGGCGGCCCCTGGGGTGTAGACGTCATTGTCTTTCCTGGTGGAGCGGTGGAACCGATGTAGTCCCTATCGAGGCGGCAACCCACGCGTTACAGCGATTATGTCGTTCAGCTATCACTAATTCGAGGTGGTGTCGTGCGGGATTCGGCGTTCCATACAGGCATCGGACCTGCGAGAACATGGCAAATAAATGCCGGAAAAATATTTGCGAACGGGCATGTTCTCCGGTGGTACGGTCGCTGGATGAAGCTCTTCTCCCGGGCATCTGTGGCCGGGCGCAAGGTGTTGATCACGGGGGCGGCGCGGGGGATCGGGGCGGCGCTCGCTCGGCAGCTCTGTGCGAGTGGGGCCGAGGTGGCGCTGATGGGGTTGGAGCCGGAGCTGTTGGGGGAGGTGGCGCGTGAGTGCGGGGACGTGCCGTGGCGGTACTGCGATGTCGGTGATCCCGCGCAGGTGGAGCGGGTGGTGACGACGCTGGTCGGCGAGCTCGGCGAGCTCGGCGGGCTCGATGTGGTGGTGGTGAATGCCGGAGTGGCGAAACAACTTCCGCTGATCGGCGGTGACCCGGTGGTGATGGAGCAGACGCTGGCGGTGAACGTGCTCGGCGTCTACTACACGCTGCGCGCCGCCGGGCCGCATATCGGGCACCCCGATGGGTACGCGCTCGTCGTCTCCTCGCTGGCCGCCGCCGTGCACCTGCCGCTGGCGGGTGCCTACAGCGCGTCCAAGGCCGCGGCCGAGGCGCTCGGCAATACGCTGCGCAACGAAATCCGGCACACCGGGGCGAAAGTCGGCGTCGCGTACTTCGCCGAACTCGACACCGATATGACCTCGCGCGCGTTCGGCACCGCCGCCGCGCGCGCCATCCTCGGCCGCTCGACGGTCTCGGGCGTCGCGCCGCTCGGGCCCGCCATCGATGCGATCGAGCGGTCGATCGCCCGGCGCAAGCGGCAGGTGGTTTCGCCGTGGTGGGTCACGATGGTGCTGCCGTCGCGTGCGCTGGCGCAGCGCGTCGTCGATCGCGCGCTGCACCGCGGCGTCGCGGGCGCGCTGGACATCGCCCGCGCCGAAGACACCCCCTTTACGACGGATCAGCCACCCCGACCACGCAGAATGGAGCGGCCCGCCTGAACACCGCGCGATCACCGCCGAACGACACGCGGTGTGAGCGACGGACCCGGAGGCGGCAGCTTGTGTAACCACGTAGGGGCCCGCGAACACCGCCAAACGACACGGAGTGACTTGTATGACCGAATCCGCCGGCCACGCCCGCCAACTCCCGCGCGGTCGCCACGGCCTGCCGCGCGAGCAGGTGATCGCCTCCCAGCGGGAGCGGATCCTGCAGGCGATGGCGGAGGCGATGGCCGAGAGCGGTTACGTCGGCACGTCGGTGGCCGCGATCCTCAAGCGCGCCGGGGTATCCCGGGAGACGTTCTACGAGCAGTTCCGGTCCAAGGAGGACTGCTTCGAGGCCGCCTACGAGCGGGCGGTCGGCCAGATGCTCGGCCGGATCGCCGACGCCGAGGGCGCGCACGGTAATTCGGCGCGGGAGACCGCGGCCGACCCGGATCGGATCGATCGCATCCTCGGCGCCTACCTGGACGGCCTTGTCGCCGAGCCCGCCTACGCCCGCTTGTTCCTGGTCGAGGTCTACGCGGTGGGTTCGAAGGCGGTGGCCCGCCGGGCGCTGTTGCAGGAGTCGTTCGTCGCGATGATCGCCGACGTGCTCGGTGCCCGCACCGAACAGCAGCGCTTCGCCTGCCAGACCCTGGCAGCCGCGATCAGCGCGATGGTCACCGCGCGGATCGCGGTCGACGACCTGGATGGGCTCCGTGCCCTGCGGCAACCGTTGCTCGAACTGGTTCGTCGCGGTGGTGAGCTGTACGGCACCGCGCTGCTGCAACACCAGCGCGCCTGACGCGGAGAGGACCCTTGCCGGACTGCGCGAACTCGGCGCCGATCTCGCCGGATACGGCGATGTCGCGGTTCGCCGTTCGAGGGCGCGACGCAGGCTACGGACGAGCCTCGGTCGACCGAGGCACCGCCACCGCCTCGGGCCCGCCGGATTCGGTGCGCGATCGAGTCCGTCCGCGTCGGGCAAACACGAACGCACCTGCCAGCGCAGGGGTGATCGCAGCGATCGCGGCCACGGCCACGCCGCTCAATCCCGGTGCTGCCGTGCTGAGCATGGTCGCCGACCCGAAATAGAGGAACAGCAGCCCGGAGCCGATGCCGATCGCGTGCTCGGGCAGGTGTTTGCCGACCAGGATGCCGATCGCGATGGCCAGCGCGTCGGCGACGACCATGCCGATGGTCGAGCCGAGCCAGACGCCGACCCAGTCGTAGTCGGTGGCCAGCGCGGCGGTCGCGAACATGGTCCGGTCGCCGAGTTCGGCGAGTAGAAACGCGGAGAGCACCACGAAGAACGGCGCCATGCTGGTGCGCGGCGGTTTCGGCTCGTCGTCGTCCACGCTGCCGAGATGTTCGCGTAGCGTCCACAGGCCGACGGCCAGGAAGGTGAGCGCCGCGAGCAGTGAGATCGTCCTGGTCGGCAGCGCGGCGCCGAGGAAGTAGCCGACGCCGACCGAGATCAGGTGCACCGCGGCCGAGGCGGTGGCGATGCCGCCCAGCACCACCCACCAGCGGTAGCGCAGCGCGAAGGTCAGCGCCATCAGCTGGGATTTGTCGCCCAGTTCGGCGAGGAAGACGATGCCGATACTCAGCAATATCATGGCGATCATGGTGGCGTACTCCAGGGGCTTCGGCCTGCCGGCCGGGGATCTGGGTACGTCTCCGGCCGACAACGAATGGGTTGTCCAGGCCGAAGGTCTCGCCCACCGGGTGATTCCGGTTCATGCAACCGGACCCGGTCGGGGTCAGTATGTCGACTGCATGATTGGGGGCTACTCCCCTTCGATGCCACCGACTCTACCGCGCGGCGCGCCGTCGCGCCACTTTGATGTTGTCGAAATCGCAATGCGCACAATAAGTTTGGCGATCCAAGCCAGATGTTTCGGGTGCCCTTACTCGATTGGGCGCACAGCCGTGATCGAGGCATCAGCACACCCTCGGCAATCGGCAAGGGCAGCCGTGGGCGGCCGCGATCGCCCGCGATGATGGTGGGGCGCAGGCGGTTACGCGGCGAGCAGCATGGCGAGCACGGCGGTGTCGGGATCGCTGATCGGGTCCAAACCGACCCGGCTCACCAGCGACGTGACGGTGCCATCGGACTCGGCCTCGGCCCACGCCGCCCGGTGCTCCAGCCCCAGATAAGGCACTCCGGGCAGCAGCACACACCCGGATGCCGCACCCGCGCATTCCGGCAGCGACGGCCGGGTCTCCGACGGCGGATGCAACATCAGCAGCGCGGGCGGGACGTGGTCGGCGAAGCTCCCCGGCGCCAATGCGTCCGCGCCGAGCACCGTGCCCTCGGCCAGCACCAGCCCGACCGTGCCCGGCATGGGATCGTCGGGCACCTCCTCCCGCACCCCGAACACCGTCGAGGTGGCGAGCAGGCCGGGCAACGTGGCAACGCGCACCGCGAGCACCAGCACCTGAGCCCATTCCTTGGTGGTATCCGGCCACCGGCCGGAGATAACGAATCCCCGCAGCGATCCGCGCGAGTGGAACGGCGTGATGCCGATCGGTTCGTTCGTATGCATCGTGCCTCCCGTCATGAAACCCGGGGGCGGCCTTGCCCGTCCTCTTTAAGGGGATTCCCGAGGATCGCTCGAGCAACACCTGGCACACAAGTACCAAAGAGTGCTAATCGGACGGAAGTTGAACTGGACAAACAAAAACCCGCGGACGGTCGCACCGTCCGCGGGTTCGTACCGCTCACGCGATGGTTCAGCCGAAGATCAGGCCCTTGGACTGGCCGACGGCGCGCGCGAAGCGCTCCTGGACGTCTTCCCAGTTGACGACGTTCCAGAACGCGGTGACGTAGTCCGCCTTGACGTTCTTGTACTGCAGGTAGAAGGCGTGCTCCCACATGTCGACCTGCAGCAGCGGGATGATGCCGAGCGGCACGTTGGCCTGCTGGTCGTACAGCTGGAAGGTCAGCAGCTTCTGACCGAGGGTGTCGTAGCCGAGCACCGCCCAGCCGGAGCCCTGCAGGCCGTTCGCGGCGGCGGTGAACTGGCCGCGGAACTTGTCGAACGAACCGAACTGGTCGTCGATCGCGGCGGCGAGCTCGCCGACCGGCTTGTCGCCGCCGTTGGGGGAGAGGTTCTTCCACCAGATCGAGTGGTTGACGTGGCCGCCGAGGTGGAACGCCAGGTTCTTCTCGTTGAGGAAGATGGCGCTGTGATCGCCGGACTCACGAGCCGCTTCGAGCTTCTCCAGCGCCGCGTTGGCGCCGGCCACGTAAGCGGCGTGGTGCTTGGAATGATGAAGTTCGTTGATCTGCCCGGAGATGTGGGGCTCCAGGGCGCTGTAGTCGTATTCCAGATCTGGCAACGTGTACTCAGCCACGATGTCCCTTCCTAATGTCGGGCTGTGCGCGCCCATCGTGTCGAGCGCTTCCAACCATCATTCGTACACCCGCTCGGTAGCAACCGGGCCGGATACCCCTGCATTCCAGGGCAAGCCACAGGTGTGGACCTTCCCACGAACCCCCGGTTCGTGGGTATCCACACGCGTAGCATCGAACCATGTCGTGGTACGACGAACTAGTGGGGCGGGTTCGCCTCCCGGAACCGGTGATGGTGACGCGGGAGCAGGCGCTGCCGGGGCGGGCGCAACCACTGGTCGTTCCCGATACGCACTATGTGAACGGGCATCCGATTCATCCGCCGTTCCCGGACGGCATGCGGGTGGCGGTCGTCGCGATGGGCTGTTTCTGGGGCGCCGAGAAGGGGTTCTGGGAACTCGACGGCGTCTACTCCACCGCGGTCGGTTACGTCGGCGGGTACACGCCGAACCCGACCTACGAGGAGGTGTGCAGCGGCCGGACCGGGCATACCGAAGCGGTGCTCGTGGTATTCGATCCGGCGGTGCTGGATTACGCCGCCGTGCTGCGGCACTTCTGGGAGGATCACGATCCGACCCAGGGCATGCGGCAGGGCAACGATCGCGGCACCCAATACCGTTCCGCCGTCTTCACTCTCGATGCCGAACAGGCCGAGATCGCCGCGGCCACCGCGGCGGCGTACGGCATGCGGCTGGCCGAAGCGGGCTTCGGCACGATCACCACGCAGATCGCGCCGCTGGCCGATCTGTCGGGGTTCTATTACGCCGAGGGCTATCACCAGCAATACCTGGCGAAGAATCCCCACGGCTACTGCCCCGTGCACGCCACCGGCGTGAGTTGCCCGGTCGGCCTCGGCGCTTGAACGAAATCCGCACACCCGGTGAAGGTGTGCGGTCTCGACATCTAGAGCTGCGGCACGATCCCGTGCCGGAAGGTCCGCGGATCGCCCTCGTCGTGCGCCTTCCACCAGCGCGCACCGTCGGCGACGAATTCGGCGAGCGGGATCGACTTGCCGCTCGCGTCCTGAATGGTCATGTTGTCGAACCACACCCGGACATCGAGTTCGCGCGGATCGACGCCCTCCTCCTGGGAGAACTCCAGCACGTGCGCGGAGACGTGCCCGTCGACCAGCGTGTCGAAGCTGAGCAACTCGCTCCAGTGCGACCAGCCGCTGTCGTCGATGTCGATGAATTCCCAGCCGTGCAGCCTGCCGCCGCCGAAGCTGGCGATCGCCTCGCCGAGGCCCTCCAGTTCCAGCGGCAGGACGCGGGCTTCCACGTCGTCCCACTTCTGGATGCGCAGCGACGCGGCGACCCGGCTGACGCCGGTGATAGTCATCCGGACGCGATGGTCCTCGGGTGCCGGACCGTTCTCCGGCAAAGTCAGTACTTCCAGGTCGAGGCGCAACTCGCGCGCCGCGGTGTCGACCTCGAGTCCGAGACATGCCGCCTCGGACAGCGCCGTGTTGAGTCCGGTGGTGTCCATGCCGTCGAGTAGCCCCCTGCTCACGTTCATAGCGCAAGGCTACCGACAGGTGCTGCGGGAACCCGGTATTTCATATTTTCGCTAGTGTTCTCGTTTTAATGGAACCGATCCGGCTCCGGCGCCGTCCAAGTACATATCGGGCTTTGTGCGCACAGAGTTCCGAGGTCGGAGGCGAATGACCGCTCCGGGATTGGCTAGGAGGGGAGTCTCGGATCGGTCGCTCGCGACGCGCAGTTCGCTGAAAGTCAGCTGATGTCGCCGAATTGCCCGTATCTCGCGACGTATGCGCCAGCCAGCAGTGGTTCGCCAATGGTTTGCTTTATAGCTAGAGTCTGTGGTTTGTCCGCTGTTCGATAGCTGTGGCCTGTGGATCAAGTTGTGGATTATGTGGATAACTACGATCCGGGTGGGTAGATGCGGGGTCGGAGCGGGGTGCCGGACAGGATCGTTGGGCATGGAACATACCCGAGGTCAGGGACCGTTGCCCGTGCTCCCGCGGCCCCCGCTACTCCCCGGCCGCGCGGCACCCATGGCAGGATCGAAGTCGTGACGAGCTCCGAAGTCTCCAGCGTGCCGGTGGATGCCGTGCCCGCCGAATTCGACACCGCCGAACCCGGCGCCTCGGCGCTGCTGCTCGACGTGCGCGAGGACGACGAATGGCAGCTCGGGCACGCGCCGGGCGCGATCCACATCCCGATGGTCGACGTGCCCGCCCGTGTGGCCGAACTGGATTACGACGCCCAGCTCTACGTGGTCTGCCGACAGGGCGGCCGCTCCTTCGAAGTGGTCAAGTACCTGACGCATATCGGTTTCGACGCGGTCAACGTCAGCGGCGGCATGGTGGCATGGCAGCAGGCCGGTCGTCCGCTCGTCGCCGACGGCGACCACCCGGCCAAGATCTACTGACGAAAGAGCTGAGGTGGGGTGCGGCATGAGCGTCAGGCCCGGAGGCGGCAGCTTGCGTAACCACGGAGGGCCCGCGAATGCCGCAAAGGAGACACAGTGAGTACGGTGGTGCAACCTTGCGCGCGCTGCGGCGCGCGCTGGGCCGTGCAGGCGACGCCGCTGCACTGGTGCCCACGCTGCCACGGCGTGCTGCTCTCGCCCGCGCCCATCGATGCGCCCGCCGAACGGCGCAACTATCGCTGGGTGGCCAGGCGCCCCGATCAGCGCGGCCGCCGCACGCACGGCGGTAGGCAAACGGCCGCGACACCCACACCGCGTTATGCGCAGGTGCCGCGCTGGGGTCTGCTCGATCCGCCGCCCGCGCCCGCCGTCGGACTGCCGCCCAATCCGCTCGGCGCCTTCGTCCGCTGGACGACCCGCTTGCTGATCGCGACCGCGGGCATCTTCACCCTCGCCGCGGTCGGCGAACTGCTGCGCTACGCGATCCTGCTGTACAACCGCACCCGGCTGGTCCATCCCGCGGTGCTGTGGGTGTCCGACGCACTGGTCGTGGTGTCCTCGATGCTCGCGCTGGTGCTCGCGCTGCTCACCGCGGTCGCCGCGCTCGGCTGGCTGATCGAGATGCGCCGCGCCGCCTATCGCCGCCAGGGACGCACCGATCCGCGGCCCGTCTGGTCGCTGACGCTCGGCTGCGTGATCCCGGTGGTGAATCTGTTGTGGCCCGGCGTCTTTCTCACCGAGGCCGTCGCGGACCGCGAAGACCCACGGGTGCTGCGAGTGATCCGCCTCTGGTGGCTCGGCTGGGTATTCGGCGGCGCGATCGCCACGGCGGCGCTGCTGTGGAAGCTCGCGGATTCGCTGCAGGCCAAGGCGGACGGCGTGGCATTCACCGCGTTCGCCGACCTGGTCGCGGCGGCGCTCGCCGTGCTGACGCTGTGGATGATGCGCGCGGTCGAGGGCCGTGATCTGTTCGGTCGCAGCAGGATCGCGCGCCGGTGGGTGATCGCCGTCGATCCCGCGGTGCCAGTGATCGAGCCGGTCCAGCCGGGTGCTGGTGTCGCGGCGCCGCGCATCGCGGCGGACACTGACGCGCAAGACCGTGAACACGAGGAGGTTGTGGCCAAGTGAGCGAGCGTCAGCGAGTGAACCGAAGGCACAGGGCGTCTTGGCGCACGACGGAGCCGAGCGCCAGCGAGGCGCAGTCGTGAGCCAGGGCAGTCGCGCACCGTTCGTCGTCGCGCACCGGGGCGCGTCGGCGGCGCGTCCGGAGCACACGCTCGCCGCCTACGAACTCGCGCTGGAGGAGGGCGCGGACGGAGTCGAATGCGATGTCCGGCTGACCCGCGACGGGCACCTGGTCTGCGTGCACGACCGCACCATCGACCGGACCTCCTCCGGCACCGGCCTGGTCAGCGAGCTGACACTGGACGAGCTCAAGGCATTCGACTTCGGCGCCGACGGCGCACCCGCCGAGGTGCTCACCCTCAGCGAGCTGATCACGCTGGTGCTCGACTGGCGCAGCAGGCCGACCAAGCTTTTCATCGAGACCAAACATCCCGTCCGCTACGGCGCGCTGGTGGAGAACAAGCTGCTCGCCGAACTGCAGCGGTTCGGCATCGCGACCCCCGCCTCCGCCGATCACTCACGCGCCGTTGTCATGTCGTTCGCGGCCACCGCGATGTGGCGGATCCGCCGTGCGGCGCCGCTGCTGCCGACGGTGCTGCTCGGTGAATCCTCGCGCTACCTCGGCGGTGGCGCCGCCACTACGGTCGGGGCCACCGCCGTCGGCCCCTCGGTGAAAACCCTGCGCGACCACCCGGAACTCGTCGACAAGGCGGCCGCGGCGGGCCGCGCGACCTACTGCTGGACCGTCGACGACCCCGATGACGTGCGCCTGTGCGCTGACCTCGGCGTCAGCTGGATCGCCACCAACCATCCCGGCCGCACCAAGGCGCTGCTGGCCGCCTGACGGCGTGTGCCTGAAATGGTCAGGCGCACAGGGCGCGAGTGGCGGGCACGACGTCACCGATCCAGCGGCGCAGCTGGGTTTCCTCGGCATGTTCCGGCCAGTACACGAAGGTGTCGAAGCCGGTCTCCATGGCGAGATCGGCCAGGACGCGGGCCCAGCCCGCGGCGTCGGTGCGGATCGGTTCCTCGCCGCGCAGGGTCACCGGTCCCGGAGTCTCGGTGATCGTTCCGACGAGCTGTGCCATCCGGGTGATGTCGGCCGGCTTGCGTCCCGCGTCGATCGCGGCCGCGGAGATGATGTCCTGTGTCGCTTGCCATTTCTCGTACGGCAGGTAGTGCGGGATGGGCGCGGCCCACCCGTCGGCTATCCGCCCGGTGAGCGCGTTGGCCTTGGGGCCGACGCTGCCGAACCAGATCCCGACCGGATGCACGGGTGCGGGTCCGGATTGCACGCCGTGCACCGTGTAGTGCGTGCCATGGACTTTCGCCTTCGTCCCTGGCAGCCACATGGCCCGGATGATCTCGGTGGCCTCTTCGAGCGCCTGCAGCGCTTCGGGATTCGACCGCACCGGGCCGCCCATGGCGCCGATCGCGGGCCAGAACGCGCCGGCGCCCAGGGCGAGGTCGAATCGCCCGCCGCTCAGCAGATCCAGGGTCGCGGCCTGCTTGCCGAGCATCGCGGGCCCGCGCAGCGGCAGGCTGGCCACATCCGGAAACACCCGCAGCCGTTCGGTTTCCGCCAGCACCGTGGCGATCACCGCGAAGGTATCCGCCAGCCCGCCCGCGTACGGATGATCCTGGATGCCGAGCAGGTCGAGGCCTTCCCGGTCCGCCTCCTTGGCCATCGCGCGGAGCTGCGGCAGCTCGGTCACCGTTGGCGCCAACTGAATACCGAATCGTAAGTTCACACCGCGATCATGCCAGCCGCCTGGCCTTGCTGTGACCTAACCCCGGTACCGTATGCCCGGCGGGCGAAAGCCGTTGACCGACAGGCCGGCACCGCTTCTCGCTTCTCGGCCCGGGCGGCACTGGCGTTGGTCATACTGACAGGGTGAGCGGGCTCGAAGTCGCTGCGTCCGTAGTCGGCATTGCCGGAGCCGTGGTCGGGATAGTCGCGGCAATGCATCAGTTCGCGAGGCACAGCGATCCCTCGGACCGCAACATCATCGCCGTCTGGTTCAGCCTGTGCACAGTCCTGCTCATCGCTTGCATCGTCGTAATTGCGATATTCGGATGGGGATCGCCGCTCGGCCCGGTGGCGGCAACGCTCGGGGCAATCAGTATTTTTGTCATGATCTTGCTGATGCTGGACTCGCTCGACGGCGGCGACCGCAAGTAGGTTCGCAGGGAACGGGACACGCAAATTTGCAGGTCAAAGCGGGGAAAATGGACTGTTCCTGCTACGCTCGCGCGTCGTGGGTAAAAGCAAGCGGAATAGTCCGAAGCCCGGCGGGAACCGGGCCCAGCGTCTCGCCGAGCGGCGGGCGGCGCAGGAGCAGGCCGCGCAGGCCGTGACGCGTCCGTTCGAGGGCATGGCGGCCGAATGCGATCTCGTCGCGCTGCGGGAGTTCGTACCGTCCGCGACCGCGACGCTGAAGCTGGCCCCCGGCGTCGCGGCCGAACGCGATGTCGTGCTGGCCACGGTGCTTCCCGGTGCGGTCGCCGCGCTGGTGCGCGCCGGCGATGAGCCGGTCGGCTACGTCGGTGTGCAGACGCAGTTCCAGGGCGCCGACGCGGGAGCCGATCTCGCCACGTCGATCCTGTGGACGCAGTCGGCCGAGCCCGGTGAATCGCTCAATGCCGCCGACGCGGTCGAGGGCGGGCCGCGCCTGGCCGATGTCATCGATCCCGGCGCCGACCTCGAGCTCACCGTGCACCAGGACTTCGACTGGTGGGTGCCGGAGGGCGTGCAGCCCGACGCACAGGTGGCCGCCACCATCGAACAGGCCAAGCAGGCGATCATGCCGTCGGCGCGACTCGCGCTGAGCCCCGACGCGGTCGGCGCGGCCTGGTGGGTCGACGCGGGCGACAAGGCGCACGTGCGCTGGGTGCGGCCGGAATCCGAGGACGATCTGATGCTGGCGCTCGCCCGGCTGCATGCCGCGGGCGGATTGCACCTCGGCGAGGGCTCCCGGTTCGCCGGCTCGTTCCGCACGCACGGGCTGCTCGTGCCGGTGTTCGATCTGGATCCCGAACTGCACGCCACCGAATGGACCGCGCACGCTGAGGAATTCGGCGCGCGGCTGGCCGAGGCGCTGGCCTCGGACGCGCCGCTGACGGCCGATGAGCGTCGCTCGCGCGATGGTCTGCGGTCGCGTCAGGTCACGCTGCGCTGAGTTCGGTTCGATCGACTGAGCTACGGAATTCCCGGAACAATTATCCGTGGAATTTCCACGCACTATTGCGAATGTAAGAAACAGGTCCGGCTCGTGACGAGCCGGACCTGTTTTCGTGAGAAGGAATTGTTTCAGATCGCTCCACCAGCGGCGGACGGTGCGCCGGAAGCATCACTCGGGCCGCCCATTTCGCGGGCGATGAAATCCTCCAGATCGAACAGATTCTTACCTGCGCGATCGGCGATGGTGGCGAGCGTCGTCATATTGGCGACCTCCTCGACCTGCTCCTTCAGGAACCACTGCATGAACTGTTCGCCGAGGTAGTCGCCCTCCTCGCGGGCCGTGCTCGCGAGCTGGATGATCTGGTCGGTGACGGTCTTCTCCTGCGCCAGTGCCAGCGCGATGGGTTCGCGCACCTCCTTGAACTGGGACTTCGGGCTGTCGACACCGGTGAAGTCGACGCTGATATCCCGATCGAGGAAGTACTGAACGATCATCATCGCGTGGTTACGCTCTTCGACCGCCTGCTGATAGAAACGCTTGGCCAGCTGCGGCAGATCAGCATTGTCGAACCACACCGCGATCGCGATGTATTGGTGCTCGGCGTTGAATTCATGCCTGATCTGGTCGTGGAGCAGGCTGTGGAATTTGCTGTGTGGGGTCTCCGGATGGCTGGACATAGGGGTGACATTAGCGCTGGTCAGCGCGCGTGTCATCCAAGTGCAACCTTATTGAGGCTAGTATTGCCTAATTAATTACGGTGTGCCCCGGCCATTTTCGGCGCCGCGTTATCGGTGCGGGGCGGCGTCCGCAGCTCGCGCGCGATGAATGCTTCGACGTCGAACAGGTCGCCCTCGGCGCGGTCGATCACGGTCAGCAGCGTCTTCATCGCGGCGACGTCGTCCACCTGCTCCTCGAGGAACCACTGGATGAATCGCTCGCCCAGATAGTCGCCGGATTCGCGGGCCGCCCTGGCGAGTGCGCCGATCTGCTCGGTGCGGGCGCGCTCGCCCTGCAGCAGGAAATCTATTGCGGCGCGCGGGGATTCGAAGGTCGGTACGACCTCGTCGAGGCCGCCGACCTGTACCTCGAGATCGCGGTCGAGCAGGTACTGCACCATGCGCAGCGCGTGCGCGCGATTGTCGAGCGAACTGGCGTAGGTGTGTCTTGCCAACTGCGGCAAGCGATTCGCGTCGAAGTACACGGCGGCGGCGAGATACTGCTGGGCGGCGGTGAACCCACGTCGGATCTGGATGCGCAACAGATCCGGAAAGGGCTGAGCGAGATCGGTGTCGGGCATGTGCTCGACGTTACCGCGTCAGCAGATCCTCCGGGATGGGTTGATCCTTCGCGAGGAACTCGAAAAAGCGGCTCGCCTTGTCCTTGTCCCACAGCACCACATTGCCGCTGTCGGTATCGGTGAAACCGCCGATCGGCACCGTGGTGGCCACCGGATCGCCGCGCAGCGCCCAGCCGAGGCTACCGAGATTCCAGATGTGGTCGCCCTCATCGACCTTCAGCGATTTGGCGGTATCGCTGGCCACCGGCCACAGCCGGAACGGATTGAGCAGTGTGCCCGCCTGGGTCATCTTCTTCAGCAGGGCCGACATGAACATGCGCTGGTTCTTGACCCGGTCCAGGTCGGCGTTCGGCGTCGCGCGCGTTCTGACGAAGCCGAGTGCCTCGGGACCGCTCAGCTTCTGGCAGCCCGCGGGCAGGTTGATGCCGGCCAGCGGGTCGTTGATCGGTGCGTCCAGGCACAATTCGATGCCGCCGAGCGCGTCGACCACGCCGGCGAATCCGGCGAAGCCGATCTGCGCGTAGTGATCGATGCGCAAGCCGGTGGCGATCTCCACGGTCTGTACGAGCAACTGCGGGCCGCCGAAAGCGAAGGCGGCGTTCAGCTTGTCCTTGCCGTGGCCGGGAATGCTCACGTACGAATCGCGCGGCAGGCTGACGAGCGTCGTCGCGCCCGACTTCGGGACGTGCACGAGCATGATGGTGTCGGTGCGCTCCGGACCGGCATCGCCGCCGGTCGCCAACTCTTGCTCCTGCTCGGGAGTCAGCCCGGCTCGGCCGTCCGAGCCGACGAGCAGCCAGTTGGTGCCCGGCGTATCGCCGACCCTGCCCTTGTAACCGGCGAGCGCGTCGATCCGGTTCAGCGAGGAATCCAGTTTGATCAGGCCGCCGATCGCGGTGAGCACGAGGATGAGCAGCAGGGCGAGGAACCAGCGGAACGGATGGCGTTTGCGGCGCGGGCGTTCGCCGCGCGGCGGGCGTTGACCGCGTTTCGGGGGGAGGGAGGGCGGCGGTGGCGGTGCGCCCCGGCGTGGCGGCTCTTCGTGATACGGCACCGGTTGCTGCGTCGGGGCGTGGGTGCGCGGCGGCTCTTCGCGGTAGGGGACCGGTTCCTGTCGCGGCGCGTGCGTCGGCCGCTTGATCAGCGGCGGTGGGGGATTGCGTGGTGGCGGGGAGTTGTGCGGCGGCGCCTGCGATCCCGGCTGTCGCAGGTCGTAGGTCCGGGTCGGGTCATACGGCGGATGCTCGCTGGAGGGCGGTGGCGCACCGCGACGTGGCGGCGGGCCACCGGGCCGCGGCGGTTGCCCGCCGGGCCTGCCCTGCGCGGGGCGTGGACGGTACTGACCGGGTTCGCCGCTGCCGCCCTGCCGCGGCGGCACCCGGCGCGCCCGCGCGTCCGGGTCGTCGCCGTTCATCCTTGAGACTCTACTTATCTGCGAGTTGATTGGGTTGTCCTGCGACGATCCGTTACCGGTCCGCCGGAGTGTGGTGCGTGTCGAGCAAGTTCTTCGCCGCCCGATCGCACCCGGTATGGAATCACGACGCACCGCACCGGCGTTATCGGCTGCCCCGAAACGTGATCGGGCAGCAACGCGAATCCGCTTTCCGCACACCCTGTTCCACGCGCACCCACCGCTGCCGAATGCGCGATCACGGCGCCATCTGTCGAATAGCACCTGTGCGAGCGGGCACTCGGCCGCTGACCGGTCCGGCGGGACGCCGATCTCGAGTGCCTGCACGCTGTGTCCCGCAGCCATCGGCAGGTCGGGGAAGCTTCCGCTCGCGTCGGGCATGGACGTTGTGCCGCTCGGCCGCGGTATCGGGTTGCGTTTATGGCAGCCAGGAGACGTGGCCGCGCAGCAGGGTGTAGCCGATGTAGGCGACCGCGTCGATGGTGGCGTGGGCGATCACCAGTGGCCACAGTCGATTCGTGCGCTGCCAGTAGCGGCCGAAGATCACGCCCATGACGAGGTTGCCGAGGCCGCCGCCGAGGCCCTGATAGAGGTGGTAGCTGCCGCGCAGCAGCGCCGAGGCGAGCAGCGAGGAATTCTCCGACCAGCCGAGCTTGCGCAGCCGGGTGATCAGGAACGCGACCACGATCACCTCCTCGGCCACGGAGTTCGCGCACGCGGAAAGAATCAGCACGGGCAGCCGCCACCAGTGATCGCCGAGCGAGCTCGGCACGATCGTCACGCTGGCGCCGAGCGCGTGCGCGATCAGATACAGTCCGAGCCCTGGCAGCCCGATGATCGCCGCCAGCACCAACCCGTGCAGCACGTCCGGCCGCAACCGCATGCGCGCCAGGCCGATCATTCGCGGCCCGATCCCGCTGCGCCACAACAGGTACAGGCCGAGCGCCGCCCATCCGGCCAGCCGCGCCACCCCCACCAGCTGGAACAGCAGATCGATGATCGACTGCGCCGACCGCGTCGAATTCAGCGCTACTGTCCGCCCGCCGATGCCGCCCGGCGCCAGCGCGCTCTCCAGCAGCGACAGCGCCGCGCTGAACCCGCTGAGCCCGAACGTCACCACCAGCACGACCGCGATCTCGATCCGGATCGCCAGCCGCTCCCGCTCGCTCAGCCCGGCCCCGGTCCCATCGGATTCGACACGCATCCCCCGAATCTATTGCCCGCACCCCACCCCGGCATCTCCCGCAACCACGGCGCGCCCTGTTGCGCCGGATCCACTCGGGCTGAGGCGCCCGCCGTTCGACTGCCTTTCGGCCGCGAACTTTTCGTATCGTCGCGATGCAGGCGCTGGCGGGGCTTATCGTTTTCGACGCGCCGCGCTTTTCCTCGCTTGATTTGCCTGCTCTGGTCGCTGAGCCGGATCTGTAAGGGGCGCTGGGGCGATCGTGACGCGGTCACAGCTCGCGGCGGCGGCGGAACCAACCTGCTGGACCTGTCGACGGTGGCGGCCGCCATGATCAAGGCCGCCAACCGGCTGCGGTGGCCCGCGGTCATCGGCTGTACCGGATGAGCGAACGCCTCGGTGCGGACCGCGGCGACGAAGGCCCCGCTGTGGTGAGGATCGTTCGGTGGATGCGGTCCGCGGGGGCTGCTGGACTCCGCTGCGGTGCGAATCGCCCGGTGGACGCGGTCCGCTTGGTGGGTAGGGGGATCAGATGCGGCGCAGGCCGTTGAGGAAGGGGCAGCCCGCGAGGGTGCGGACGGCGCGGCTGAGGGATTCGATGTCGTCGGCGGGTGCGCTGAAGGGGAGGCGGAAATCGTGGTCGCCGTCGTGGCTCTCGACGCGCAGGGTGACGCCGTAGCGGTCGATGGCGAGCGGGTGCACGATGCCGTGCTGGAGGCCGGCGGGCAGGTGGCGGGCGAGCTGGGCGATCACGTCGCCGTGATCGGCGGTCAGGTGCTGCAGCCACGCGGATTCCATGTCGCAGAACGGATCCGGCCGCGCGTGCCGCAGCTCGTCGACGCAGACCGACTCGGCGCCGGTGGCATCGGCGAGCACCGCGGAGTTGATCACCAGCCGCAGCAGCGTCGCGCCGTGGCCGACATCGAGCAGGCTCGGATCCGGATTCTCCTTGGCCACCTCGGTGGCCAGCGCGCGCTGCGCGTCGGTCGGCACCGCGCGCACCCAGCCGCGCAGCCAGACCAGTGCGCGTACCGGTTCGCGCAGCCGCAGCGGTGCGTGATCGGTCAGCTCGAGTACCGCGGGCGCGCCCGCGTCGGGCGAATTCCCCGCGAGCACCGCGGCCATCGACGCCGTCGGCACCGCGATCACGGCATCGCCGCAGCCGCGCAGGTGATGCACCGAGGTCGGCGTCGGGTCGATGCCGGGCATGGCCAGCACCGCCTGCTCCGCGTGGGCACACGCACTGCGTACCCGCTCGGCGCTGGACGGTGCGACGTTCGCGTTCGGCATACAAACCTCCGTTTGGGTGGGAGTGCCTCGCGTAGCTCGGCGAAAGATTAGGTAAACCTAAGCTAAGTGACGCGGCCAACATGCGCAAGCGCTCGCAGCGTTCCCGCCTGCGCCGCCTCACCATTCGCGTCGGCCCGAATTGCTCCCACCAGTGGATAAAGCCGTGGCCACAGCATGTTTGCGGTCAACCGGCGCATCGCGCCGACGATAGACAGCCCCGCCCGGATAGCTGCGTACCGAAGCCACCCTCGCATCGCTGGTCGACCGCATCGGGGACGTGAACACCCTTTGCATACGGGGAAGCAGCGTCGGCACAAGGCGACTCGAGGTTCTGCGGTCATCGAGCGCCGTCGGTACGGACGCCCTGCCTTTGGTCCGCCTCGCGTGGCGGCCGGGGGTAATGCTGTTTGGCGACAGCCCGGCGCCTCGGGGTCGCGCGGCGGAGTGCGGCAGTTGCCGCGCAGCGACTCGTGGCCTCGCCGAGGCTCTCAACTTTGTGCGTGGTCGCGGCGGTGACTTGCGGGTTTGCTTCGCGCACGGGTGGCAGGGTTGTTGATGCCGTTCAGTGATCGTGTGGGGGGCTCGGGCATGGGCGAGGTGGTTGTCGCATCGGGTGTGTGATCACTGGTCTGGTCGTTATGGGTGGATGGGGGCGGGGATACGGTGGGGGGATGGCGGATGGGAGTGGATCGGAGCCGGTGTTGGTGTCGTTGACGGCGCCGGCGCGGCGGAGTTTGGCGGCGGGGTTGGTGCGGGCGGTCGGTACGGGCGATGCGGATGTGCGGGTGCTCGACGGGGATGTGCCGGATGCGGAGGTCGCGGATTTTCTGGCGGAAGCCGCGCACAGTGACGGTGGGTTCGTGGCGCGTACGTCCGACGGGGAGCGTGCGCTCGGCATTGTCGCGGCGACGGTGGCCGCGCTGTGTGGCGAGGATATTCATCAGGCGTTGCGGAATCCCGATCTCGCTTTTCTGACCGCGCTGAAACCGCCCGCTATCGAAGCGGCGCGCGGTGTCTTGCTCGCGGTGGAAACCGATGCGACCGAAGACGTCACGCGGGCACTCGCCGTTCTGGACACCACCCAGCGAGCGAATCACTGACGTAGTGCACGACGGTGCCGCGTCCGAGCGGTGCGCCACGGTGCCTTGCTCGAGTGAGGGGTGATTGTATGTCGGCGAACGCGCGGTGAGTTGGATTGCTGGCGTAGCGCCCAGTGCGCCGCTGTGTCCGCGATCGACGCACAGCGTGAGCCGCACGAGCGACGCGCGATAGTGCGTCGGCGAACGCGCGGTGCGGTGTGGGTGGGGCGCGGGGAGATAGCCGGATCGGCGAAGCTTCCCCTCGGGACGCAAGTAATGTCGTAAGGGTGCCGCGTATCGCCTACTTCGGGCCGTCGGGAACCTTCACCGAGATGGCCCTCGCTCAACTGGAATCGACGGCGGTCTTCGACGGGTCGGTCGAGCGGGTCGCCGCTCCCAGCCAGGGGGCCGCGCTGGAGCTGATCCGCTCCGGCGACGTCGACGGCGCGGTGGTGCCGATCGAGAGCTCGGTCGAGGGTTCGATCTCGGCGACGCTGGACTCGCTGGCGGTCGGGCCGCGCCTGCAGATCATCGCGGAGACCGAGCTCGAGGTGAGCTTTACGATCCTGGCCAGGCCGGGCACCACGCTCGCCGACATCAGGTCGCTGGCCGCCTACCCGGTGGCGGGCGCGCAGGTGCGCATGTGGGTCGCGGACACGCTGCCGGACGCGCAGTTCTTCACCTCGGCCTCGAATGCCGCGGCCGCCGAGGATGTCGCGGCCGGTAAGGCCGATGCCGCCGTCTCGACCGCGCTGGCCGGTGAACGGCTCGGGCTGGTCGCGCTTGCCTCCGGTGTCGCCGACCATGCCGACGCGATTACCCGCTTCGTATTGGTCACCCGGCCCTGCACGGCGCCGCCCGCGACCGGCGCCGATCGGACCTCGATCGTGCTAGAGCTGTCGAACGAGCCGGGTTCGCTGATGCGCGCCTTCGCCGAATTCGCCACCAGGGGCATCGATCTGACGCGGATCGAATCCCGGCCCACCCGAACGGGTTTCGGTACCTACCGCTTCTATCTGGACTGCGTCGGGCATATCGATGACGCGGCGGTCGCCGAGGCGCTCAAGGCGCTGTATCGCACCGCGCGCATCCGTTTCCTCGGGTCGTGGCCCGCGACCTCGGCCACCGGGACGCCGCCGCCCTCGGACGAGGCGGCCGCGGAGTGGTTGACCCAGCTGCGCAAGGGGGTGGCTGATCTGTGAGTGGAGGTGCGGTCGTGACCGGCAAGCTGATTCTGATCCGGCACGGCGAGACCGAAGGCAATGTCGCCAAGATGCTCGACACCAGGGTGCCGGGGCTGCCGCTCACCGAACGTGGTGCGGCACAGGCGAAGACGTTCGGGGCGAACCTGAGCGAGACGCCGCGCGCGCTGTTCTGCTCGGCCGCGCTGCGCGCCAGACAGACCGCGGGCTACATCGAGGCGGCGACCGGCGTCACCGCCGAGGTACTCGACGGGGTGCACGAGGTGCAGGTCGGCGACCTGGAGGGGCAGACGGGCGCTGAGGCGCACGCGACCTTCCAGCGCGTCTACCGTGCCTGGCACGCCGGTGACCTGTGGGATCGCGCGCCTGGCGGGGAGGCGGGCTACGACGTGCTCGCCCGCTATCTGCCCGTCATCGACCGACTACGCACCACCTATCTGACACCGGGCAGCACCGGCGAGGTGCTGCTGGTAATCCACGGTGCCGCAATGCGTTTGGTCTCCCGGGTGCTGACCGGCGTCCCCCTCCAGTTCGCGACCAACAACCATCTGGACAACACCGAGACCATCGAGCTCGTCCCGCGCCCCGACGGCGGCTGGGACTGCCTCCGCTGGGGCCACTACACCCCACCCTTCGCCTACCAGGCGTCCCCCACCGCCGACGACCCCATGGGCTAGCGATCAGCCGGCCGAGTTGTATTGCGCCACACCCTTTCTGCCAACTCCACACCCTCTGTACCGGGTGTGCGGCTGCGATAAGAGGTGTGGACTGCTCGGCATCCGATCGCGCCCAACGCCTCGAAGTCCGCCGCCCTCGGCGTTGCGTCCACCGCGGGCTCCGCGACGGTCAGGTCGTTTCCGGTTACCGAGTGCGCTTCGACAACGGAATCATCCTCGACCACATGCTCGACGAATGGTTCTTCCCCGCATAACCCCGGTCAGGTTGTTTCCGGCTTGCGCGGGAACTCTTCTCGTTCGGGCAGGGTGGTGATCAGGTCTTGGATCGCGGTGCGGAGGCGGGCGGGGGTGCCACTGCTGAACGACGTCCATTTGGTGCCGTCGTCGGCGATGCTCGCGGTGGCGATGAATCTGCCGTTGCGCGTGTTGAATACGGCGATGTGGGTGTCGGTGGTGTCGCGGGTGCCGTCGCCGTAGATCACGCCGATGATCTCGGCGTGCGAGTGGCAGTGCACCATCGCCGAGGCGAGCACCTGGGCGTCGCGCGGTGGGTTGCCGACCTTGGCGAGGCGTGCGGCGGTGGCCGCGGCATCGCCCGCGTCGTCGAAGATCGGCACGAGCTGTTCGGTCGGCGCGTTCATGCCGGTGACCTCGAGCGGTTCGGCCGGGCCGAGTGCCGCGATCAGCGGGCCGGGCAGATCGTCCTCGACCTCGTCGATGACATAGGACTGCGGGCCGCGCAGAGCGACCGTGACGACATCGTCGCCCTTGGCCAGGCACATCCGGCTGACCTGCCCCTCGACGATCAGCCGCAGCGCGACCACCCAGTGCGGGCGGTACAGCGCCCGCAGCCGATCCTCGAGTTCGGGGTGCACCACGTCATCGGTCAGGAGTTCCCGATCGATGAGTGACTGTGCGGCCGCGGCCATCGCCTCGCCGTGGGCGGTCACGTTGTCGTAGCGTCCCCGTGCGTCGAGCACGGTGGGCAGCTCGTCGAATTCCAGCTTCTCCAAAAGAAACTGCATCTCGTCGAGCGACAACACCACCCCGGCGAGTAACGACGGGCCGCGGCCCGCGCCGAGCACCGTCACCTAGACATCCCGGCCGCATCCGCGCCGATGACCCCGTCGGTGGCGAAGCGGCCATCGTCGAAGTGGTCGGTGGACCGCAGGTAGTCCGGGGTGTTGTGCAGCGACTCGTCGTCCTCGTCGTCGCGGACCTGGTTGCCGAGCAGCGGGCTGGCCGGCGTGGTCGCCGAGCGGGCCGCTGGGTCGATGCGGGTGATCGTGACGGGATCGCTGTCCGGCGTCGCGCCGATGGCGTTGTTGGGCGCACCCGCACCCCAGCCGTCGGGCAGCTTGAGCGAACCGTTGCCGAGGCTGACCGAGGCGCCCGACTTGGTGAGCGACGCGGAGCTGGTCGCCGCCGCGGCGGCACCGGCACCGAGGCCGCCGATCATCGGCATCGCCGCCGCGGGCGCACCGCCGAGCGAGGGTGCGCCGACGCTGGTCGCGGCCGCGAGCGCGTTGGCGCCGAGGCTGCCCACGGTGCTCACGCCGCTGGTGGCGAGCGACCCCACGACATTGGCGACCTGGGTCGCGGCACTGACCACGGCCGGATTCTGCACGAAGGCGGTTGCGCCGGCGATCGCGGCCTGCACCGGATCACCACTGGTGTTCTGCGCGGCCTGTTCCGCCGCCTGGCTCGAGTTGGCCGAGCCTGCGCCGTTGGCGATCGGCGGCGGGGTGAAGAATTCACCGGGCGTCACCACGGTGGCGGTGGTGGCGGCCTCGTAGGTTTCCATGGTCAGCGCGGCGCGCAGATCGAGTGCGGCCTTCGCCGCCTCGGCCGCCTCGGCGGTGCCGTTGAGCACGCCGCCGGTGGAGTACGCCGCGACGCGCGCGGTATCGGCCGCCGCGATCTCGGGCAGGCTCGGCATGGCCAGCGAGGCAACGGTGTAGGCGGTCGCGTTGGCCGCGGCCTTCGAGCCCATGGCGGCCGCCATGGCGACCTGCTGGCCGGCCCAGCTGGTGAAGCCGGTGAGGCGGGACAGCGCCGCGACGCCGTTGACGCCCTCGAGGCCGATCCCCAGTTCGGCCATCACCCTGGTCACCGTCGCGGTGGCGTCCACCCACGCGCCGGTGAGCGTGCCCCACGAGGTGGCGGCGGCGGAGATGGGAATGGCGTGTGCGCCCGCGTTGAGTGCGGCCGAATTGAACTCTGCCAGACGGGGCAGCCAGAACACCCCGGTGATTCCTGCGGTCATCTTGTTCTCCCCTTCAGTTCGATACTCGGCGCGCCCTAGACGCCGAGCGCTCCGCCGACCGCGGTGATAGCGCCTGCCCGCGCGACATCCTGAGCCAGGTACTGCGCGAGCTGGATGCGCAGGGTGGCGGCGGCGTGATGCAGCTCGAGCACACCCTGAGCGACGGACTGATCGTGTGTGATCGCCGCCTTGTTGAAATGCTGTGCGGCGAGCAGTGAGACCTCGTCGAGCCCGGAGGGGCCGACATGGGTGGCGGGTCCGGCGAGCGCGGCGACGCCCGCCAGTCGGTCGGCGAGTAGATCGAGCTCGGCGGCGGCCGCGAGCATGGCTTCGGGTGAGACCAGTACGTGAACCATGTCTCGAACTCCTTCTAGTGGCGGCTATTGGGCGGAACCACGAGAATTCCCCCTTCGAGTGATAGGACGCGAGAGCCAGGCAATCGGTTCCATCGAATCCCCAAAGTTTTCTTTCCAGGTCGTTCCGCGAACGCGAGCCCACCCACCCATATGCGTACGCTCGCGATCAGCTTGGCTAAGACTAGCCCCATCCCAGCTGATGCAGTCGCTCTTCGTCAATCCCGAAGTAGTGCGCTATCTCGTGGATCACGGTCACCGCGACCTCGTGCACCACTTCCTCTTCGTCGGAACAGATTTCGAGGATGGTGTCGCGATAGATGGTCACCGTATCGGGCAGCGCGCCGCCGTAGTGGCTGTCCCGTTCGGTCAGCGCGATCCCGTGGTAGAGGCCGAGCAGGTGTGGATCATCCGGATTGCGAGGTTCGATCAGCACCACCACGTTGTCGATGGCGCGGGCCAGCTCCGATGGGATCAGGTCGAGCGCATCGCCGACCAGTTCCTCGAACCGGTCGGCGGACATGAATACCGCCATCGGGCTACCGCGGCTGCGGCGGCAGCGGCGCGGCGCCGGGCAGCGGGGTCGGCGTCGAGCGGCCCGAGTTCGGCGGCGGCACCGGCGCCTGGCCGTTGATCAGGATGTCGCCGCGGGCCGAGCCGGTGATCGGCGCGAAACCCTCGCGGTCGGTGCCCTTGCCGATCATGCAGTCGAGCTTGCGGCTACCGGCCAGCCAGCCGCGCGCATCGATGAAGTCGAAGAACAGCGTCAGCGTCTTGTTGCGCACCGCGTCGGGTGAGCCGAGATAGTCGGTGGCGGCGTTGGCGCACTGCTCCTGCACGAACTTGTCCTGCTCCTCCTTCGCGGGCGGACCGCCGGGGAAGCGCGGGCCGAGATCGACGGTGGAGACGATCTCCAGCGCATGCGGCTGCGCGCAGTCCACCGGATCGGTCGGCAGGTTCTGGTTGATGCCGAGGCAGGTGCCGGGCGGATACACCTTCGACTGGTCGGGATCGAGCGCGCTGCCGTTGGCCACCCGCGGCGTTCCGGTGCTGCCGCCGAGCTGCACGCCGCAGCGCAGCTTCCGGTCGCCGTGCTTCCAGCCCTCCTGGCTCGGATACATGACGTTGACGATGTAGCGCCCGCGCGGATCGAACCGGCCGCCGAGGTAGTCCTGCACCGCGGGCACGCAGTGCTCCTCTTTCAGTTCGGTGAGCCGCAGCGAATCGGGGAACCGTGAGCCGGGCCCGAATTCGACGCCGGGGTACTTGCTCATATCGATGTCGGCGGCCACCTCGAACAGGTGCTTCTCCGAGCAGGCGACCTTCGTCAGGTCGGTGCGGTCCGCCTTCGACCAGGTCAGGCAGTCGCCGCGATCGGCGGTGCCGAACTGCTTGTCCACCACGGTCGAACCGGCGAATCCCGGCGTATGTGCCTCCAGGCCCGCCTCGTTGTCGAAACCGGTGACGAACAGGGTGACCATCGCCGCGATCACCGCGCCCGCGGCCACCAGCAGCAGACCCCAGCGCAATGTCGGCGCGGACAGGTGCAGATTGCCGCTCATGATCGCGTCGCGTGCGGACAACACCGACCGGCGGGCCGCGGCGGCACGCGAGGGCTTACCGGGCGTGCGGTGCGGCGGGGGCTGGGGCACATGATCGGAGGACATCGCGATCCATCATGGCAGTGTCTTCGGCACCGTGCCATGACCTGCCCGTATTCTCCGCTCGTTCCCCGGTCAGCCGCGCATCGCGGACAGGAACAGGCTCGGCAGCCGTGCGGGATTGGTGTCGGCGTAGAACTCGGCGAGCTTGCGCCCGGTCACCCCGGCGGTGGTGTTGGTGACGAACCACGGCGGCTTCGGCGAGAGCGCGAGCTCGCCGCGCACCACCGAGCGCGGCGCGGGCCGGAACGGTCCGGTCACCACCGTGCGTTCCACGTCGTCGAGCAGGAAAGCGTTGTGCACCACGCCGATTCCGCTCTGCACATCGTCGAGGGTGTGGCCGGGGAACGCGCCCCACGACGCGCGCGGGGTCAGGAACGCGAGCCCGGTCCACGCGTTCACCGCGACGGCGCCGTAGCGCAGCCGCTCGATCGCCCGGTCGAAGGCGATGCCGAGCTTGCGGATGGTCGCCGGATCGGCGAGCACGTTGGCGCCGAGGGTGCCCGCGAGTTCGTCGTTCGCGAAATCGACCGCGCGCTGCAGGAATTCACCGCCCGCGTACGGCAGTTCGACGACGCCGAGCACGGGGGAGAAGTATTCGGTGCGCAGCAAAGGCGTTCCGGTGTGCGGCAGTTCGTCCACCAGCACCCGGCCGCCGCCGAGGCGTTCGGCGTCCGGGTAGGCCGCGAGCGCGCTCTCGACGCGGGTATCGCTGCCCGGGTAGTAGGCGGGCCGCTCCGGCGCCCGCGCGATCGCGTCGCGCAGCTCGGCCAGGAACTTGTCCTTGAGCGGCCAGCTCGCGCTGAGCACGACGGCCTGCGCGGCGATGCAGTTGTAGCCGCCGTTGTGCAGCCGCTGGGTCGCCACGTGTTCGGCCTGATAGCGCAGATCGGCGTCGGACCATTCGCCGGGCACGACGATGGTCGGCGAGACGCCGCCGAGCTCGCTGCTGATCGGCTTGTCCAACCGTGGCTGCTGATCGGCCCTGCGCCGCGCCGCCTCCTCGCCGACACCCCAGACGATCGCGTCGTGGGTGTTCGCGCTTCCGGTCATGTGCACGTGCGCGACCGAGGGGTGGCCGACCAGATAGCCGCCGACATCGGCGCCGCCGAGCACGATCCGCAGCACGCCGAGCTCGATGAGCGGCGCGAAGACCATCTCGAACACGGTGAACATCGGATCGGTGATCGGGTTCAGCTTCAGCGCGACCACCCGGTTGTGCGCGTACAGCTCGTAGAGGACGTCCAGCGGTGGGATGGACATGATGTTGCCCGCACCGAGCACCGCGCCGATACCGCCGGTGGCGGCGGGCTCCCGTTGCGCGAGTCCGGCGCGGCGGCGCGCGGTATCGGCGTCGACGCCCTGACGCAGCCACACCTCGCCGTGGAAACCGCTCAGCAGCAGCTTGTCGTAGATGTCGAGCGGAAGGATCGGCACCGCGACGCGCTCGCCCGGCGCCTCGGCGAGTGCGACGCCGTCGAGCGGGCTCCGCCCCTCTTCCAGCGCCGTCAGCGTGGCCGACAGCGCGGCGGTGGCCTGCAGGATGGTCAGCGGTCCCGACATCCACTCCTCGCCGACCAGCGGCGAGTCCGCGTCGAGCCGCTTCACGATGCGGGCGGCCGCCACCCAATCCTCGGCGTAGCGCGCGGTGCGCGCGTGGATGTCGTCGAGCAGTTCGCGACGCCCGCGCAGCGGGGTCTGCGCCCACACCTTCTCGCCCGCGGCCAGCTCGGACAGTGCGTCATCAATGGCTGATTCGTCGAAAGTCGTTCCCACCAACCAACTATGCGCGCGTGACCGCGGCGACGCGCTGGAATAGGACGCATAGGGGTGGAAAGGCACGTGGATATCGGGGTGAAACCGAATCGGCGCTCCTATTAGGCTGGGTGCCCATGATCGACCTCCGATTCCTGCGGGACAACCCCGACGCGGTCCGCGCCTCGCAGCGCGCCCGCGGCGAAGACCCCGCCCTCGTCGACGCACTGCTCGAAGCGGATGCGGCGCGGCGTGCGGCGGTGGCCACCGCCGACAACTTGCGCGCCGAGCACAAGGCGATGGGCAAGTTGGTCGGCAAGGCGAAGCCGGAGGAACGATCCGCTCTCCTCGAGCAGGCGCAGGAGATGTCGGCCAAGGTCAAGGAGGCCGAGGCCGCGCAGAACGCCGCCGACGCCGATATGGACGCCGCGCACCGCGCCATCTCGAACGTCGTCCAGGACGGCGCGCCCTCGGGCGGCGAGAACGACTACGTGGTGCTGGAAACCGTCGGCGCGCCAACGGAGTTCGGCTTCGAGCCGAAGGACCACCTGGAGCTCGGCGAGGCGCTCGGCCTGTTCGACATGGAGCGCGGCGCCAAGGTTTCGGGTTCGCGCTTCTATTTCATGACCGGCTACGGCGCCCTGCTGCAGCTCGGGCTGCTGCAGCTGGCGGCGCAGAAGGCCGTGGCCAACGGCTTCACCATGATGATCCCGCCGGTGCTCGTGCGCCCGGAGATCATGGCGGGCACCGGCTTCCTCGGCCAGCATTCGGCCGAGATCTATCACCTCGAGGAGGACGACCTCTACCTGGTCGGCACCTCGGAAGTGCCGCTGGCCGGCTACCACTCGGACGAGATCCTCGACCTGAGCAACGGGGCCAAGCGGTACGCGGGCTGGTCGACGTGCTTCCGCCGCGAAGCGGGCAGCTACGGCAAGGACACCAGGGGCATCATCAGGGTGCACCAGTTCGACAAGATCGAGATGTTCGTCTTCACCACCCCCGACGAGGCCGACGCCGAACACCAGCGCCTGCTCGCCTGGGAGAAGGACATGCTCGCGGCTGTCGAGGTGCCTTATCGCGTCATCGATACCGCCGCGGGCGATCTGGGCAGCTCCGCCGCGCGCAAATTCGACTGTGAGGCCTGGGTGCCGACTCAGCAGACGTATCGGGAACTCACCTCGACCTCGAACTGCACCACGTTCCAGGCGCGCAGGCTGTCCGTGCGCTACCGCGACGAGAACGGAAAGCCGCAGATCGCAGCCACTTTGAACGGCACGCTCGCGACAACGCGCTGGATCGTGGCGATTCTGGAGAACCACCAGCAGGCCGACGGTTCGGTGCGCGTGCCCGCCGCGCTCGTTCCGTTCGTCGGCACCGAGGTGCTGGCCCCGCCGAAGTAAGGGCGGCTGCCTCCGGCTTCGCTCCGGCCCGGCGCAGGCTATCGACGGAGCCTGCCGTTCGCCAGGCGCCGGGTCTCGTGCCGGGTGCCTGGCGAACGGATAGCTAAATGTTCGCGAGGGTCTATTCGCGGGATGTGGCAACCACTGGGAATCGTTGTGTCTAGGCTATTCCCCGTGCGAGGAATCGGGTCTCGCGGCGATACCCGAACCCGGGTGCGGGCCGCGTCAGCGCTGGCGACGGCCATGGTCATGTCCCGGACGACCGGGGCCTTCTATGTCATGGGAGGCGCCCTCGGTCTGTTGATCACGGGGATCGCCCCGGGCAATGAGGGAAACAGAGCGCTGGTCGGCTGGGCCGCCGCGATCGCGCTGCTGCTCGGCCTCAGCCTGCTCGGCTGGGGGCCGCGGCTGCCGCACGGCATCCATCACGTCTACGTCGCCATCGCGACGATCCTGGTGACGATCGCGGTGCACTCGTTCCCGAATACGGTGGGCGCCATCAGTCTTGCGTCGTTCTACGTGTTCGTCGCGTGTGACGCCGCGCTGTTCTTCGCCTGGCCGCTGGCCGCCGCGCACATCGGATTCGCGATGGCGATGTGTCTATGGGTGTTGCCGACCCGCGACGGGCTGCCGTGGTGGTCCGGGCTGATTCCGGCGGGGGTGACCTTCGGCGTCGGCGTTGTCGTCGGCATCCTCACCAGGATGGCCTCGGAGGCCGATATCGATGTGCTCACCGGGCTGCTCAACCGGCGCGGTTTCGACCGGGCGCTGAATTCCGCGATCGAACAGGCCACCCGCACCGGGCAGGGGCTCGCGCTGGTGCTCGTCGACCTCGACCGCTTCCAGAAGATCAACGACCACCTCGGCCATCGCGCGGGAGACGCGGTGCTGCAACGGGTTGCCGACACCTGGTCGAAGCTGCTCGTCCCCGGCCAGCGCCTCGCCCGCTACGGCGGTGACGCGTTCGCGCTGCTGCTGCCCAACACCACCGAACAGGCCGCGATCCTGCTCACCGAACAGCTGCGCGCCGCGGTGACCACCGGCTGCTCCGCGGGCGTGACCTCTTGGCAGCCAGGCGAATCCGGCTCGCTGCTGGTCAGCCGCGCCGACGTCGGCCTGTACCGGGCCAAGCAGGCGGGCCGCAACCGCACCGTGCTCGAATCCTCGCGGCAGCTGCCGCTCGCGGTGGAACTGCGCGAGGCCATCGACCGCGGCGCGCTCGACGTGCACTACCAGCCGATCGTCAGCCTCACCGAGGGCGGCGGCAAGGCGGTCGGCGTCGAGGCGCTGCTGCGCTGGTCCTCCAGTGCCCAACCGGATGTCACCACCGAGGGACTGATCCGGGTCGCCGAGGAGTACGACCTCATCTCCGATCTCGACGAGCTGGTGCTGCGCCGCGCCTGCGCCGACGCGGCGCGACTGCAGGAGACTTTCGCCCAACTCGATCTGACGTTGAACGTGAACGTCAGCGGGCTGGAACTGGCCGAGCAGGAATACGCCGACCGGGTGTCGAACATCCTGGCCAGCACCGGCTGGCCCGCCGATCAGCTGGTGCTCGAGGTGACCGAGAGCGAGCTCGCGGCCGAATCCCAAACGGCCATCTCGAATCTGCACACTTTGCGCGAGCGTGGCGTGCGCATCGCCATCGACGATTTCGGCACCGGGTACTCGTCGCTGAGCAGGCTCGCGACGCTGCCGAGCGACATTCTCAAGGTCGATCAGTCCTTCGTCGCCGCGATCCGCTCCGACTCGCCCGCGCCGCCGCTGCTCGGCGTGATCGCCGCGCTCAGCAGCGCGCTCGATCTGCAGGTGATCGCCGAGGGCGTGGAGACCGAATATCAGGCGGCGGTGCTCACCGAGCTCGGTTTCGCGCTGGCGCAGGGCTACCACTACAGCGATTCGCATCCGGTTTCCGAGCTGATCAGCGACCTCAACGAGGGGCACGGGCGGGTGGGGTCCGGGCTATCGGAGCGTGAACTCGGCGGTGGCGACACCATGCACACCGCCAATGGCTGGGTTCCGCTCGGATAATCGCTTGACGCATAGCGTCGACGTGACATGCTGACGACATGCGTTTGCTCGTATATGCCTATTGATTTACCAGCTCGCTGCGCGCCCGGCTGACGGGTAGCGCGGACACTCGGACCGATCGCGCACCCACGGCTCAGCGGGGCGCACAGGATGCGGCCGGGATCTCTCCGCAGTGCTCATTGCCCGCGGCAGCTCGAGTGCTTCGCGCCGGGCTGCGGGCCATCGAAGCCGTGCTCGTGGCTACGGTGGGCGCACGAGCTCTGTCCAGCTCACTCCGTATGCCGCGCCGGTACTTGCCGGCGCCGTTCGCTTGGGCTCTCGCGCTTGGTTCTGGCCTCGCCAGGGTTTGGCGGGGCACTCGGCCCGGGTCCACGGCCAGGGCGGAGCGTGGGGTACGCCATGGCTTTTCGCTGCGCTCGCTCACTGTGCGGGTGGTGCTCTTCAAGGGCATCGGTGACCTGATTCCGCTGTACGCGCTGTACTCCCTGCTGTTCGCCGAGCACGGACTCGGCACCGGGCAGATCACCTCGCTGTTCGCGATCTGGTCGGCGACCGCGTTCCTGCTCGAGGTGCCCTCCGGCGCCTGGGCGGATACGGTGTCGCGCCGCGCCCTGCTCATCCTCAGCGGCATCCTGCTCACCGCCGGATTCGCCCTGTGGACGCTGGTGCCGACCTACCTCGGCTTCGCGGCGGGCTTCATCCTGTGGGGCACCTCCGGCGCCTTGGTATCCGGCACCTTCGAGGCCCTGCTGTACGACGAGCTCACCGCCCGCGGCGAAGCCTCGGCCTATCCACGCATCCTCGGCTACACCCGTGCCGCTTCGGAATCCGCCGTCGTCCTCGGCATCGTCGCCGCCACACCCCTGTACCTCTGGGGCGGCTACGCCGTGATCGGCTGGTCCAGCGTCGCCTTCGCGGCCGTGCACACACTGATCACGTTCTCCCTGCCGAGCGCACCGAAGTCGGTATCCGCAGCGGACATCGACGATCTGGAAGACGAAGCGGGCGAGGATGATCCGCTCCGGTCGACTCCGCGCTTATCGAACGGAGCGGAAATCGAACCTCCCGCGGACGGTTCGACGAAGACCGCACCTGTTCCCGCCGATGTCGTCCTCGCGATGGCCCGAGCAGGTGTCACCGGAGCCGGCCTTGGTGCGGCGGCGCGTAATTCGGGCGACCCGGTGGACGGCCATGCACTGGCGGGTGACGGTGTGGCGGTGAGTGGTTGCGTCGCCTCATGTTGCGCCACGTCGATGGGCGCTTCGGCCACAACGGGCTCCGCGGTGGCGAGCGAGCTCGCGGTGTCAGTGCATTCGGTGGTGGATCGGCCGTTCGCGCGGTATCTGACGATGCTGAAGTCCGGTGTCGGGGAGGCGGTTCGGGTGCGGGCGGTGCGTAATGGTGTGCTGCTCGGTGCCTTGCTGTTCGGGGTTACCGCGTTCGACGAGTATTTCGCGCTGCTTGCTCAGGAGGTCGGTGTTTCGACGGCGGTGGTGCCGTTGCTGGTCGGTGTCACCGTGCTCGGGTCGCTGATCGGATCGGTGCTTGCCGGGCAGACGGAGGGGATGTCGGGGCGGACCATGGGTGTCGCGGTGGGGCTTGGCGGCGTGTTGTTCCTCGGTGGTGCGATGGTCGCGGGGCTGGCGCTGCGGTCGCCGGGTGCCGTGTATGTGCTTGCGGGGGTTGGCTTCACCGCGATCGGCATCTCGTACGGCATCGTCTACAACGCCGGTGTGGTGGCGGGTGCTCGGTTGCAGGATGCGATCGAGGGACCGGCGCGTGCGACGGTTACTTCGGTATCCGGGCTGCTCGGTGAGGTGGTGTCGTTCGGCGTGTTCGGCTTTGCCGCGCTGGCGACGGCGTGGTGGTCGATGTCGACGACCGTCGCGATGTTCGGAGTGATGATGGTGGCGATCGCGGTGGTCACGCCGTCGTGGTTGCCGCAGCGGGAACAGGAGTGAGCGCTACTGGGCGGATAGCGGGAGAGCGCTGGCTGGGCGGGGGAGAGGGAACGCTGCTGGACGGACACAAATCGCGGTTGAGTGGCAGATTCTGCCGCGAAGAGGCGAAAAGTGTCCGCCTAGCAGCGCCCAGTATTGCAACCAGCCCCACCAGCGTCACGTGCAGCGCACACCAGCGTCGTGTGCAGCGCACACCAGCGTCGCGTGCAACGACCACCGCACACTTCACCCCAGTGACACCCCGACCAAATGCTCCGCCGTCAACAGGAATTGGTCGGTCGACCGCTCGATCAGCTCGTGGCGGCTGATCGTCAGCATGCCCGACAACCAGCTGTTCGTCGTCTCCCACAGCCCGCCGAGCAGGTGTATCGCGGCGAATTCGGCGCGGTCACCGGCATTTTCGACGAGTTCGGCGCCGACCTCGGCGGCGCACGCGGCCATCATGATGTCCGCGAACGAGCGCATCACCTCGGCTCTTCGCATGAGCAGCGCCGGATTCAGCTGTGCCTCGACCGTGACGATGCGCGCTTTGCGCGGGTCATCCGCGATCAAGTCGACCGCTGCCGCGATGGCCGCCCTGGTTTTGGCGCGAATGTCCGCGTCGGTCGTCACGAACGCCTCGACCACGGCCTGGCCGATCTCGTCGACGATGCGGTCGAACAGTTCGCTGAAGACGGTGCCGAGGTCGGTGTAGCTCTCGTAGTAGTAGCGCTCGGACAGCTTGGCCTGCGCGCACAGGCCGGAGACGGTCAGCTTGGCGAATCCGGTGCTGCCGATGATCTCGAGCGCGGCGTCCAGTAGTGCGGCGCGGCGGCGCGCCCGGCGCTGCTCGACCGGCACGCCACCGTAGGAGCGCGAGGTAGTACTCATTGCCCATCATTCTGGCATACATCCTTGCCAGATATTCGATTCTGTGGGACGGTCTTGTCAGAATGCTCGATCGGCTGCGGTCGAGCGCTGCGCGACCACTGCCCCGAGCTGATTGGTGGAATGCAATGACGCATGACAACCAGGCATTTCTGCCCACACCGCCGCTGTTCACCGAGTTCCCGTTCCGCTATGCGGTGCCCATGCTCGCGCCCGGCGACCTGCGCTGCACGGCTGAACAGCGCGACTCGTTCCGCCGGTTCACCGAGGTCGGCGATCCGCTCGCCGACGACGTGGTGGCGATGATCAAGCGCTTGCCGGTGGGCGCGGGCCGCAGGATGTTCGAAACCGCGGTGGAACACGGCATCGACGCGGTGCCGGACGCACCGGGGGAACTGCTCGCGTTCTTCGAACAGGTCGAATCGGAGCCCTACTGGCTCGACCGCGCCAAACTGGATCGCGGCGCCCGCGTTGTCGAGCGGACCGGCGTGTGGGGCGGTATCGCGATGGGCATGTTCGCGCTGATGGGCGGCTACCTCGCCTCGCGCGCGGACAAGACACTGGTCAGCACCGGCGACCTGGACGCGATGGCACCGCGCCGGCTCGCGGAGACCACTCAGTGGTGGCTGGATGTCACCACACCCGGTGGGCTGGCACGCAATTCGGTCGGCTACAAGAGCGCGCTGCGGGTGCGCCTGATGCACGCGCTCGTCCGCTCCGGCATGAACAACCGGCCCGATTGGGATTACGCCGCGTGGGACCATCCGGTGAACCAGGTGCTCACCGTCGGCACGCTCGGGTTGTTCTCGATGGCGAATCTCGTTGGCGCCCAGGCACTCGGCCTGCGCTTCTCCGCGAAGGAGAAGGACGCGGTGTTCCAGCTCTGGCGCTACGTCGGCTTCCTGCTCGGTGTCGACGCCGAAATCCTGCCCACCTGCGAAACCGACACCTGGCGCGCCTACTGGATTCTGGCCGACACCGAATTCATCCCGGACGAGGATTCCCGGCGCCTGGCCCAGGCTTTGGTGCCGGCCGCCGGCGGGCTGTTCATCGACGACGACACCGCGCCCAAGCGGGCGGTGCGCGCGGTCATCACCCAGTACATGGTCGCCTACAGCCGAATCATGCTCGGGCCGACCAACTCCGACTTCCTCGGCCTGCCCGACCGCAAACTCTTCCAGGGTGCGGTGCTTGCCACCGCGGCCGCCAACGCCGCCCTCGAACTCCCGCGCCGAATCATCCCCGGCGCCACCCGCTTCCAGGAACGCCTCGGCGCCCAGATCCGCGCCCGCCTGGTCCGCGGCTCCATCGCCCGCAACGGCGGCGACCGCACCTACGCCCGCCACGACACCTACGCCACCCCGCCCACCACCCTCCGCGCCGTCTGACGATCGTCGAGTGCGGGCACACCACCTGCCACATCTCCACTGGCGAGGTAGTCCGGGCATAACCGGTGTGCGGTGCTGGAACGCAGCGCGTGAGGTGCGTGGTTGTTGTGGGTAGCGTGCCGGGGGTGCATGGACAGATGCGGGTCGGGTTGGGGTTCGGGTTCTGCATCGGGGCCGGTGTGGCAGTGCAGGGGCGGATCAATGGGGCGCTCGGGGCTCGGCTGCACGATGGGATAGCGGCGGCGGTGATCAGCTTCGGGGTGGGATTTCTGGTGCTGATGGTGGCGCTGGCGAGTAGTGGCCGACTACGGGCCGGGGTGGTGCGGGCCCGCCGGGCGGTCGCGGCGGGTGAGCTGCGATGGTGGCAGTTGCTCGGTGGGTTGTGCGGGGCGTATTTCGTTGCCTGTCAGGGGCTTACGGTGGCGGCGATCGGGGTCACCGCCTTCACCGTCGCGGTGGTCGCCGGTCAGTTGGTGAGCAGTCTGCTGGTGGATCGGCTCGGGCTCGCGCCGAGTGGCCGAACCCCGGTGACGGCGTTGCGGCTGGCCGGGGCCGTGCTCGGAATTCTGGCGGTATCCCTCGCCGCGGCAGGGCGTTCCGGTGCGGCGGCAGGAGCGTTGGCGGTACCCGAGGCGCTGCGTGGTGCGCCAACCGCGCTCTTGATCGCGCTGCCCGCGCTGGCCGGTATCGGACTGGCTTGGCAGCAGGCGGTCAACGGCCGCGTAGGCGGAGCAGGCGGCCCGTTCACCGCGACGCTGGTCAACTTCGGCATCGGACTGCTCGCGCTGCTGGCGATCGAATCGGCGGTGCTGGCGCGAACCGGTTGGCCCGCCGAATTCCCCACCGCGCCTGGACTGTACCTCGGCGGCATCATCGGCATCGTGTTCATCGCGCTCGCCGCCGTGACGGTCCGATGGATCGGTGTCCTGTTGCTCGGCCTCACCTCGGTCGCGGGCCAGTTGATCGCCGCACTGGTACTCGACATCGCGACCCCAACGGGCAGCGGGCTTTCCGCATTCGCCGTCGTCGGCTGCGCACTGACCTCGGTGGCCGTCGTAGTCGCGGCAAAGGGGCGTCAATCCTGACGCCACGCCGGGCGTCGCCCGCTCGGCAACGCGGCGCACCCGAATCCGACCACGCGCTGATACCGCGATCGACCATTCCTGGGTGTGTCGGCAACCGCGGTACCAGGCGAGGGAAGCCGACGCCGTTGTCTCGCCGCCCCCTTCGCGGCGAGACCGAACGTGGCTCCGCCCCAGCAGTATTGGCTACCCTGGACCCGAGTAACAGGAGGCACTTTTATGGCTGCTGCACACACCGGGGTAACTCACCAGGAAGCACCCGATGCCACCGCCGATCCCTGTGGCGGCGATCACTGTGGCATCAGGGAGGTGCTCGATCGGCTCGGCGACCGCTGGAGCCTGCTGATCCTGGTCGTCCTGTCCTCGGGTCCCCATCGCTTCCGCGAGATCCAGCGCGCCATCCCTGAGATCTCCCAGCGCATGCTCACCGTCACCACCCGAAACCTGCTCCGCGACGGCCTGATCAGCCGCACCGTCTACCCCACCGCCCCACCCCAGGTCGAATACGCCCTCACCGACATCGGCCACAGTCTCTCCGCCCCTTTGGTCACCCTCATCGACTGGTCCCGCGAAAACCACGACGCCATCGTCCTGGCCCGTAAATCCTTCGACGCCGACCAGCACGCCTGACCGACCCAGCTCGAGGACGCTCGGCACCTCGGTGTAGGCAAGTAGCGGCTCGGTCGGCACGCTTTTCCGCTCGGAGTCGAACAGGTCGAGCCGTGTGGGGTCGGGGTGTCGAGTTCGCTGTCTCGCCGGTGGCCGTGGCGGAGCCGAGTGCCTGCGTTGCTATCCGAAATGCATTCCGGCGATCCATATTTCGGGACCGCAGGGGTGTGGGATGGTGCGGGGATGCTGATCGGATACGGGGTGTGGATTTCGCGGCTGGTGGTGAGTGTCGTGTTCGGTCTCTCGGCGTGGGGAAAGCTGAGGGATCGGGCGGGGGCGCGGGCGGCGGTCGCCGATTTCGGGGTGCCGTTGCGGTGGGCGCCGACGGTGGCGGTGGGGCTGCCGGTGGCGGAGGGGGTGCTCGCGGTGACCGTGCTGCCACCGTGGACGGCGGCGGGGGCGGGGGTGCTGGCCGCGCTGCTGCTCACGGTGTTCACGGTGGCGATCGGCCGGTTGCTGGCGCAGGGGCGTCGTCCCGCCTGTTCGTGTTTCGGGTCGTCGAGTGCGACGCCGATCGGGGCGCGCACGCTGGTGCGCAACGGTGTGCTGCTGGCGCTTGCCGTGCTTGTCGTGGTGGGTGCGTTCGCGCGGCCACGGGTGCCTGCCGGGTTGCCCGCCGACAATGTGGTCGGCCTGGTGATCGTGGCCGTGCTGGTCGCGCTGCTGGCGTGGGCGATCGGTGCGATCGGAGCGCTGCACCGTCGGCTGGACGCGCAGGTGCTGTCCACCCTTGGCGCGGAAGGGCTTCCGGTCGGCGCGGTGGCGCCGGAGTTCGAGCTGATCGATGTCGACGGCGGCCGGTCCGGTTTGGAATCCCTACTGGTGCAAGGCAAACAGGTGCTTCTGGTATTCGTGCACGTCGGCTGCGAAATGTGTGCGGCCCTGGCGCGCGAGCTGCCGCGATGGCATACCCGTACCGAGCAGGCGCTGACCATCGTGGTGCTCGGCAACGGGGATCCGGCCGAATATGCCGTGTGGGGGCGCGATCAGGGGCTCACCGATATTCCGGTACTCGTGCAGCAGGGTAACGAAGCGGCGCTGCGGTATCGGATCCGTGGTACGCCGTCGGCGGTGTTGATCGACGCCGAGGGGCGGGTCGCCGCACCGGTCGCCCGCGGCGCGATGGCCACTCGGGAACTGATAGTTCAAGCGAAAAGTACTGGGCGGCAGCGATTGAACGGACAGAGCAAGGTTTCGGTACGCGAGTCCCAGTGAGCTCCGGACCACCGGCCGTTTTGTCCGGACAATACAGGCCGGTTCTGTAATTATGTTGCCGCGCAATCGATTTCGCCGAAAATGCGCCGGCGATAGTAGTTACCATCGAATGGCAAGGCTCCATCGCCCGACCATCATCGAGGTGAAAATCATGGCGGACTTCGCTTTCACGGATTACTCCGGCAAGGAATTCGTTTTCCGGCTGCACAACGAGCAGCGGATTGCCGAAGCGCGGCGCATCCTCTCCGGCGAGGAAACGATGTCGACCCATGTGATGGGACGTATTCGCAAACAGCAGGCCGATTACAACCCTGGCTGGAGCTTCCATCTCGACCCGGACACGATCACCTTCTTCACGGTGGCGATCGAAGTCTGTGACGCGAGCATCACCTACACCGAAGACCACCTGGACGAGGCATGCGGTCCCTTCCTGCCCGGATGCTTCTGGTGTCCCTGGTCCTCGAGGCTGACCAGAGAGGTTTCCGCCTGATTGCGGGGCCGCTCCCCGGAGTCCGGCCGGATCTCGGTGCGCCCCGGCCGGACTCCACCGGTTCAGCTCAATTTGCGCGAGCGCAATTCGTGGCCCTTGGAGGTCTTGCAGCGCCCCGATTCCAGGTCCCACTGCCAGCCGTGCAGATTACAGGTGAGCGTATTGCCGTCGACCACACCGAATTTCGACAGGTCCGCCTTCAAATGCGGGCACCGCCGCTGCACTTCCCAGCCGGCCAGTTCGGTGGACGCGGAATCGTCGTGCGCCTCGGCGAACCAGCCGTCGGCATAGGCGATCCGCTCGTCGGTGAGGCATTTGAAGAAGGTGTAGAGGAATTCGTTGTAGCCGCCGATGCGCCACGCCTGGAAGCGGGTGGACAGGAAGATGGTGTTCACCCAGTCGGGTTCGTTGTCGCGCAGCACGGTGCGCACGAGTTCGGGCGCGATACGGAAGCCGTAGCGGTACTTGCCTTCTCCGTCTATCGGTCCGCGCACCACGCGCTTGGGGAAGTCGAGCACCACGGTCTCGTCGCCGATCACCAGGCCGACCGGGTAACCGATGCCGTCGCAGATCAGATCGCTCTGCGCCATGATCGGTTCGAACAGCGCCTTCAGCGGCGCCAGCAGCGGCTCATCGCCTTCGGAAGGCCAAGCCCAGGAAGCCTTTTCGGCCGCGAGCACGGGCGCGAGGCGCTGGGCCATCAGCTCGATGTACTCGGCCTTGTTGTCGTAGATCAGGCCGGGTTCGAAGGGGTGGGTCAGCTCGAGTTCCGCGCCGCGCACATCGGCGACCGAACCCGGGATCATCAGGATCCCGCCCTCGTTGCCGTGGATCCGCATCTGGTCGAGGAAGACCATCTGGTCCGGGAAGATGTTGCCCTCGTCGCCGCGATCGTCGTTGAGGTAGCGCAGCTCGTCGTCGAGGAACACCGGCGGGCCGGCCGACGGCACCACCCAGGTCGCGCCGACCTGTTCGATGTAGCTGCGGCACCGGTCCATGCCGCGCTGACGCTTCTGCTTGCCGAAGTTGGACTTGGTGCGCGATGGGATGTCGTAGACCATCGGGTACCAGATCGCGCCCGAGTACTGCAGCAGGTGGATATCGATGTGGCCGAACGCGTCGTGCAGCACATCCATATCGACAGGGCGGGCGTCGTTCATGTTGAAACAGGTGGTCTGGCCGTCCGAGACAACCAGCCCGGAGTCGCCGATCGGACCGTCGGCGGGCGCGCGCAGCGCGATGATCATGATGTCGATATCGCCGCCGGGGCCGGTCACGGTGTGCTTGACCGAATCCTCGGTCTCGAAGAACTTGTGGAAGCCGAGCGCCTCCAGTTCACGCTTCAGATCCGGGACCGGGTAGTCCGGCAGCAGGACGGTCGCGTCCTTGTTGACGTGCTCGGCCAGGTTCTTCGCGTCGAAGTGGTCGCGGTGCAGGTGCGAGACGTACAGGAAGTCGCAATTGCCCAGCTCGTCCCAGTCCAGCTGGGTGTTGTCCGGAAACGGGAACCATGATCCGAAGTAGGCGGGGTTGACCCAGGGATCGCAAAGGATCGACCCGGCCGCGGTGCGGATGTGGAACCCTGCGTGTCCGACGCTGGTGATCTGCACGAGCTGTTGCCTCCTGACCGTTACCAGCCATCCAGGGTAGTGGTTAGGGCGAGACGTCGCCGATGCAGTAGCCGTCTGCGCCCTCGGTGAGGGTGAAGGTGCGGGTCTGGGTCACCCCGGAGGAGTTGGTGACCGGGACGAGCACGCTGAGGTAGTCCTGGCGCAGCTGTTCCGAACGGATCTCCTGATCGGCGAATTTGGTGACGCCGGTCAGCTTGCCCGGGTTGTTCGCCAGTGGTGCGGGGATCGGCTTGCCGCTGCCGGTGGGATCCCAAGAGGCCGGGCTCGCCTTGCAGACCAGCGGGTAGGTGCCTTCCTTGTCGCTCGGGTCGAGCGGTGTGCCGACGAAACGGGACAGATAGCGCCGCACGGTGTGCCTGGCGTCGGCGTCGTTGTAGCCGGGCTCGGTGCCGGTCGGGAACACCCGGGGGCAGGCGTAACCGGTCTTGATCGCGTCCGGGTCGGCGGTGACCGTCGTGGTCCGGCTCTTCCAGGTGACGGTGTCCGCGGTGGCGACGCCGGGCTGGGCCAGCGCGGTCAGGATCGCCTGCTTGTTGTCGTACATCTCGGCGACATTGCGCGGCGCCATGGTCCAGCATTCGGCCTGCAGGCCGGCGATCGAATCGGCCTCCAGATCCGCGGCCCAGCGGCGCAGCGCCTGCGCCGCGGCGGGCAGACCCGGTACCTCGCCGACCGGTGGCGCGTCCGCGGGCGGTGCGGCGACGGTCGAGGTGCTCGCCGTGGTCGGAATCGCGGCGGCCGGTGTGGTGTGCGCGGCGGGGGTCGCGCGCTGCTCGTCGCCCGGTATGCCGACCGCGGCATCGCAGCCCGCAAGCAGCAGCGTCGTCGCGAGCCCGCCGACGACGACGCCCGCCGCCCGATACCGAGTTGACTTCCGGTCGCGTTCAAGCGATTCCGGTCGGGCGCGTTCCACTTCGACGATCCTCTTCCGTAGATGTGCGTGCGGCCGCTCGGGCTGGTGTCGGCGGCGTCCGCTGGACCCTACGTGTTCTTCGTCGCGCGCGCCGGACGTATTCCATCGGCGGCGTTTCGGCGCGCGGGGGATGGCCGACGCTGCCGGATGAGACAGTCTGCGACTACGCTAGCGGAATTGTGGAACCCGTCTACCGGACGATCATCGGGCTGGCCCGTACCGTCTTCTTCGTCGAAGGTCTGAAGTTCACCGTCAAGGGCGATGAACATATCCCCGCGCGGGGTGGCGCCGTGCTCGCGGTCAACCACACCGGTTACATGGACTTCACCTATGCGGGCCTGCCGGTGCGCACCCCCAAGCGCTACATCAGGTTCATGGCCAAGAAGGAGGTCTTCGACGACAAGATCTCCGGCCCGATCATGCGGGCGCTCAAGCACATTCCGGTCGACCGCGGGGCGGGCGCCGACTCGTACAAGGCCGCGGTGGAATACCTGCGCCGCGGCGAGCTGGTCGGGGTGTATCCCGAGGCGACGATCAGCCGCAGCTTCGAGATCAAGGACTTCAAGTCCGGCGCGGCCCGCATGGCGATCGAAGCGGACGTGCCGATCATCCCGATCGTCATCTGGGGTGCGCAGCGCGTGTGGACCAAGGGGTTCCCGAAACGCCTCGGCCGCACCAACACTCCGATCTCCATCGCCGTCGGCGAGCCCATCCAGCCGTACGAGCCCGCCGCCGAACTGACCGAGCAGCTGCGCGGCGTCATGCAGGAAATGCTGCTCGACCTGCAGCAGGACTACGCACACGAACCGGGCGCCTACTGGGTGCCCGCCCGCCTCGGCGGCAGTGCCCCCACACTGGAGGAGGCCGACGCGCTCGACGCCGCCGAGGCCGAGGAGAAGGCCGCACGCAAGGCCGCCAAGGAAGCGCAGCAGTAGGTTCGGAGCACGGATGGCGCGACGGGAACCGGTTTTCGACATACTCACCGGGCTGGTGCGCACCGTGTTCTGGGCGCAGGGCCTGCGGATCGATATCGCGGGCCAGGAAGGGATTCCGCGCACCGGCGGCGCGGTGCTCGCGGTGAACCACACCGCCTACCTGGATTTCATGGAGGTCGGGCTGGTCGGGCGGCGTTCGCACCGCAACGTCCGATACATGATGAAGGCCGAACTCGAGCACGGCGTCGTCGGCTTTCTGATGAAGCACTGCAAGGCGATCGGGGTCGACCGTACGCACGGCTCCGAGTCCTACGGGCGCGCGGTCGACGCGTTGCGCGCGGGCGAACTGGTCGTGGTGTATCCGGAGGCGACGATCAGTCGCAGCTTCGAGCTGAAGGAATTCAAATCCGGCGCGGCGCGGATGGCGATCGCGGCGGACGTGCCGATCATTCCGCTGGCCATCTGGGGCGCACACCGCGTTTGGACGAAGGACATCCCGAAACAGCTGGGCCGCCACCGGTTTCCGATCAATATCAGGATCGGTGCGCCGATCCCGCCCGCCGAAACGGTCGACGAGCTGACCGCCACACTGCGGCACGACCTCGGTGCGCTACTCGATGCGGCACAACGGGATTACCCGATGGTCGAGGGTGCGCGCTGGGTACCCGCCCGGCTCGGCGGCACCGCGCCGACGCTCGAGCAGGCGAAGGTGCTCGAACAGGAGGAGATGGCGCGCAGGCGGGCGAAGGCGCAGTCGCGGGACAACCGACGGTAACCATCGCCGCAGACAGGCGAAGCCGAATTCGGGGGCGACCGCTGTGGTGCAGCGAAGACGTCCGCCGCAGCAGGCGGCAAGAGTCGAGGACGACTGGCGGCGGTTGAGGTGGCTGGGCAACTGCGCCGAGCTCACGGACGGCTGATGGCCTGGCAGGGGGTGGCGGTGGGCAGGTGCCCGCGGAAGAAGCTGGCAGGGGGTACGCCCATCAAGGCGCGGAAGTCCGCGGACATGTGTGATTGGTCGTAGTAACCGTTGCGGGACGCGACCTCGGCGAACGAGCTGGGACGCTGATCGTCTGAGTCAGTGGACGATTGGGCCCATGGCGTGTTGGCAAGGACGTGGCGGACGCGGTCGATGCGGGCGTAGTGCTTGGGGGATACGCCGACACCGATGGTGAACAGGTTGCGTAGCTGGCGTTCGCTGACCGCGAGGGTGTTGGCCAGCTGATGCACCGGAGTCGGTGCGCCCGAGGCGATCTCGGTGATCGCCGAATGCAGCAGCGTGCGGTGGGCGCGCTGGGTGGGATCCTCGGTGAGCCGTTGCGGCAGCGTGTTTTCCAGGTACGGCAGGATTTCGTCGGGCGCGAGCTCGGACAGGTCGTCCGCCAGATCGGCGGCGACACCGGGCAGGTCGGCGAGGCGGAACGCACGGTCCGCCAGGTCGGCGGCGGATACGCCGAGCAGCGGGCGGGTCGCGCCGGGTGCGAGGCGCAGCCGGACACACGCGGCGGGTTTGTCGGCTTTCGAATACGAGGCGCGGGTCTGCGGCCCGAGCACGAGCGCATCCCGCCGCCCGGACTGCTCACTGCGCAGCACGATCGTGGTCACCGCGGTCGGCACATGCGCGAACGGCTCCGACACATCGTGCACCGTCCCGATATGCCCGAGCTCGGTGATCCACGGCCGCAGCGATTCCGGCGGCGCCACGACCGTCTCGATCCGCTCCGCCGTCCTGACCGCCGCCCGCTCCACAGTGCCCACCACCCCCACTGTAGATCCTCACCCGCCACCAAGTCCGTGCCGAAATTTCCTAGCGCCGCAGGTCGTAGCCATGTGGACCGCGATGCAGACCAGCGACCCCACCCAGCGCCAACCCCTTTCGCCGAGCGCAGTCGAATGGCCGTGCGACACGCCGCAACCGACGGCCATTTGACTGCGCTCGACCTTGGGCTGGCTCCGGAAAGTCGGGCTCGGTGATCGACAGCGTGCCAGCGATGTTCGTGACCTCGACTTGCCGCGGGACGGCGCATGCTGCGCCGCGGGCGCATGCGAGTTGTCCGGCGCGGGTGTGCGCGAACAACTGCGGTGGGCATTCGATGCCGGTGCGAGTGTGCCGAAATTTCCTATAGGTGCCGGGTGGGTAGGCGGGATGGTGGTGGGCATGATCGTGATTACCGGTGCTACGGGCACCATCGGCAGTGAAATCGTGCGGCAGTTGGCGGGGCGCGGGGAGCAGGTTCGGGCGGTCGCTCGCGATCCGAAGCGGGCGCAGGTGCCCGCGGGGGTCGAGGTGGTGCGTGGGGATTACACCGACCTCGCATCGATGGCGGCGGCGATGGTCGGCGCCGAGGCGGTGTTCGTGGTCGGCGTGCTCGGGCCGGACTTCGTCGAGATCGATCGGGCCTTGATCGAGACGGCGCGCGATGCCGGGGTGCGGCGGATCGTGAAGCTTTCGGCGATCGGCACCGGGGAGCCGGCGCTCGGCCGGGTCGGGACGTGGCATTTGCCCGGTGAGCAGGCGGTGCGGGACAGCGGGGTCGAGTGGACGATCCTGCGGCCGAGCACTTTTGCGTCGAACACGCTTGTTTGGGGTGACGCCTTGCGCGCCGGGCAGCCGGTGCCGAATATGACCGGGCAGGGGCAGCAGGGGGTGATCGATCCTCGCGACGTGTCCGCCGTGGCGGTCGAGGCACTGCTCTCGGCCGAGCATGCGGGCCGGATCTACACGCTCACCGGGCCGGAGTTGCTCACCGGTGCCGATCAGGCCGCGGCGTTGGCTCGGGTGCTCGATCGGCCGGTCGAGGTCGTCGATGTCCCGGATACGGCGGCTCGTGCGCAGATGGAGTCGATGGGCATGTCGCCGGAGTTCGTCGATGGCGCGCTGGCCGGTCAGGCTTACGTCCGCGCGGGCGGCAATGCCGTACTCACCGACGACGTCCGCCGGGTACTCGGCCGTGCGCCGCGCGGCTACGCGGAGTGGGCCGCCGACCATGTCGCCGCCTTCGGCGCCGCCGACCAGGCCCGCGAGGGCAAGGTCACGCTGGCCTAGTCGGCGGCACTCTGCTGCGCGGACACTTTCGGCCGTCACCTGCCCCGATCCGGGGCGAACAGGTCGAAGGTGTCCGCCTGGCAGAGGTAGCCCGGCAGCCGCCCCAACCACCGGATTTTCGGAATCGGCTGCTGGTCGGCTACAGTTTTCAAGCACGATGACGCAGGCAGCGTCAGCGGCACGCGGATGTAGCGCAGTGGTAGCGCATCACCTTGCCAAGGTGAGGGTCGCGGGTTCAAATCCCGTCATCCGCTCTCTTATCCGGCCAGGTCCGGGATCCACTATCCCGGACCTGCCCAGGTCTACCAGCGGTTCTCAGTGAATCCGCGCGAATCCGCGTCGACCAGGCCCATCCTGTGGCTCCCGCGATCGGCAAATACGCATCCACCTCGGCAGGCTCGCAGGTCAGCCACCGCATCCGCTGGATTATGCGAAGCCGTAAGGGGTTTCGACGATGGTCACGCTGATGCCGAGCAACGGGTCCGCGAGCGAAACGATGTCAACCGTGGCGTACGTCCCCATGAACTTCGACAAGCCCCTGCACATCGGAGACTCTGTCCTGATCCGGGCATCCTCGCACGGTGCACACAAGGGGCTGCCAGCAGTCGATCTTCGTGTCGTCAAGGTGGAGGAACAGGGGGAGTTCGTGCTGTGTAGGTTCAGGCGGGCATCGGAGACCGCGCATTACCCGGCGGTCCCGCGGCTCGGCTATCAACAGTCGAAGCAGCGAGCGAGATCGAAACCGAAGAGGACCAGGAAGGCGGCACTGTGAGAGGCCGTGCCGCCGATCTTGCCCGGCTTCCGGACACGCGACCGGCTCTATTGATACGCCGGAATCTGGATCGCCCGACCGGCGGCCTCGGCGCATAACCGGGTGCTGATCGCGTCGACGAGGACGCGGCACAGGCGCACCGTGTCGAGCACGTCGAGGATTTCGTCGTCGGTCAGCTTTTCCGTGGGGTAGTACAGCAGGTCGTTGACGGCGTTGGACAGTCGATGGGCGTAGAGCAGCTCCCGAGTCTCATTCGAACGCATGTTCTAACTTTACTAGAGCGGCAGTGCTCCGGGAAGGGTTGCGCTACGCGTTTCGCGGCGCGTCTCGAAGCGTGCGGTGCGTGTCACGGCCGGTCGGCTGGGCGCGGTACGGCACGGCGGCGAGCAAGCAGGCCGCAATGTGCTGCCCGAGAAAGGATCCGCCGCACACATCCGAATTTCCCGCACACCGTTTCGCAGGCGATTCGGTGTGCGGGAAATCAAACGGTGTGCGGCTATCCGGCGGTGGAGCGGAAGCCGCGCAGGCGCAGGCTGTTGCTGACCACGAAGACCGAGGAGAACGCCATGGCGCCGCCGGCGAGCATCGGGTTCAGCAGGCCCGCCATCGCGAGCGGGATCGCCGCCACGTTGTAGGCGAAGGCCCAGAACAGGTTTCCCTTGATGGTGCCGAGTGTCTTGCGGGACAGGCGGATCGCGTCGGCCGCGGCCCGCAGGTCGCCACGGACCAGGGTGAGATCGCTCGCCTCGATGGCGACGTCGGTACCGGTGCCCATGGCCAGGCCGAGATCGGCCTGGGCCAGCGCCGCGGCATCGTTGACGCCGTCGCCGACCATGGCGACCACTTTCCCTTCGGCCTGCAGCCTTTTCACGGTGTCGACCTTGTCCTGCGGCAGCACCTCGGCGATCACCTCGTCGATGCCGACCTGATCGGCGATGGCACGGGCCGCCGCCTTGTTGTCGCCGGTCAGCATGATCGGGGTGAGGCCGAGCGCACGCAGTTGCGAAATCGCCTCGGCCGAGGTCGGTTTCACCGCATCGGCGACCACGAGCACGCCGCGTGCCTTACCGTCCCAGCCCACCGCGACCGCGGTCTTCCCCTCGGCCTCGGCCGCGTGCATCGCCCGCTCCAGGTCGGTGTCCAGGTGCTGCGACCAATCGGCGAGCAGCCTGGCCCGCCCGACGATCACCGCGTGGCCGTCGACCACGCCCTGTACGCCGAGCCCTTCGATATTGGCGAAGCCCTCGACCGCGGGCAGCTCGCCGACCTTGTCCCGCGCGCCCTTGGCGATCGCCTGAGCGATCGGGTGCTCGGACGAATCCTCCAGCGCGCCGGCCAGTTCCAGCAGCCGTCCGGTGTCCTCGCCGTCGGCGGCGACCACGTCGAGCAGCGTCATCCGGCCGGTGGTCACGGTCCCGGTCTTGTCGAGCACGATGGTGTCCACCCGCCGGGTCGACTCCAGCACCTCGGGTCCCTTGATCAGGATGCCGAGTTGCGCACCGCGTCCGGTGCCGACCATCAGCGCGGTCGGCGTGGCCAGCCCGAGGGCGCACGGGCAGGCGATGATCAGCACCGCGACCGCGGCGGTGAAGGCCGCCGCGACGGAACCGCCGGTGCCGAGCCAGAATCCGAGCGTGGCCAGCGACAGCGCGATCACGATCGGCACGAAGATCCCGGAGATTTTGTCGGCCAGCCGCTGCGCCTGCGCCTTGCCGGTCTGCGCGTCCTCGACCAGCTTCGCCATCTGTGCCAGCTGGGTGTCGGCGCCGATCCTGCCGGCGCGCACCACGATCCGGCCGCCGACATTGACCGTCGCGCCGACCACGGTATCCTCGGGCCCGACCTCCACCGGTACCGATTCACCGGTCAGCATGGACGCGTCGACGGCCGAAGACCCCTCGACCACAACACCATCGGTGGCGATCTTCTCCCCGGGACGGACCACGAACCGGTCGCCGACGGCCAACTGCTCCACCGGAATCCGCTGCTCGGTGCCGTTGCGCAGCACCGAAACCTCTTTGGCGCCGAGCTCGAGCAGTGCCCGCAGCGCCGCGCCCGCGCGCCGCTTGGACCTGGCTTCGAAGAAGCGCCCGGCCAGGATGAACGTGGTGACGCCCGCCGCGGCCTCCAGGTAGATGCTGCCTGACCCGTCGGTGCGCGAGATGGTGAATTCGAACGGGTGCGTCATGCCCGGCGTGCCCGCGGTGCCCCAGAACAGCGCGTACAGCGACCAGCCCAGTGCCGCAAGGGTTCCCATCGACACCAGGGTGTCCATGGTCGCGGCGCCGTGGCGCAGGTTGGTCAGCGCCGCGCGGTGGAACGGCAGCGCGCCCCACACCACAACCGGTGCGGCCAGCGTCAGCGAAAGCCACTGCCAGTTGGTGAATTGCAGCGCGGGCACCATCGCCATCGCGATCACCGGAACGGTCAGCGCCAGCGATACCAGCAGCCGGGTGCGCAACGCCGCCGTCGGATCCGGCTCGGCCGCAACCGCTTCGGTGGCCTCGACCTTCGGCGCGGGCAGCGCCGCGGTGTAGCCCGCCTGCTCGACGGTGGCGATCAGCTGTTCCGGTGAGATGTCACCGGTGAAATCGACGCGGGCCTTCTCGGTCGCGTAGTTCACCGTCGCGGTGACACCGTCGAGTTTGTTCAGCTTCTTCTCGATGCGATTGGCGCAGGACGCGCAGGTCATGCCACCGATCACCAATTCGACCTGTCCGGTGGTAGGTGGTGTTGTCGCGGTGGTCATTTCGAGTGCTCCGTTCTGTGCGCGCGAATCCCGTGGTCGGATATCGATTCGGTGTGGTGCGCTTGGATCACCGGCAGTACGTGCGCTGCGGATGATTACTGCTGTTCGTGGCGTCTCGGGCAGTGAGGGGCGACAGCGGTGCACCAGCGCGGCGGACGCGTTGCGGCCGACTCGGTGCGGATCGCCGGTGCGGTGCCGGCTCGCGGCGGTCATCGCTATCTCCCTTCGATGCGAGGTGTGGCCTCAGTGACCGTGGCCGGCCGGTTGCGGTGCGGGTGCTGGGGCGCCGGCGGGCTGTCCGACGGCGACGGTGAATTCGGCTGTGCGCACGACACCCTCGTGCTGGAAGTCGAGGAACAGCCGGTAGTCGCCCGCACTGGGTGCGTTGACGAAGAAGGTGATCCCCGGACCGGGCTGCGTCACGCCGTCACCCGGTGTGCCCTCGGGATGGACGTGCAGGTAGCCGAGGTCGGCTGCCCGCAGCGCCACCAGGTGGCCGTATGCGCCGAGGTAGGGCTGTAAATCGTTGACCGGCTTGCCGTTGCGGCTCACCGAAAGGGTGACCTTCGACGATTGTCCCGGTGCGATGGCGCCGTCCAAGGTGACGGTGTAGTCGCCGACCGTCGCGGTGGTCGCCGGTGCGGGCAGCGGCTGCGGGTCGTAGCCGCCCGAGACCCGAAGGTCGGCACCGAGAGTCAGATTCTCGCCGCCCTCCGGTTTGAAGTCGGCGAAAACCCGGTAGTCCCCGGCGCGGCTGAGATCCAAGGGCACACTCCATGTTCCGCTGCCGTCGAGCGTCGGATGCACGTGCTGGAAGCGGGCCATATCGCGGCGGACCACGATCAGGTGCAGATCCTTGTCGTGGTTGCGGACGTACTTGGTCAGCGGTGCGCCGTTGGCGTCGAGGATCTGGAAGCGCAACGGTGTGTTCGCCGCGGCGGTTGTCTGCGTGGCGGCCAACCGCAGGGTGTAGCCGCCCTCGCTGGCCATCAGCCCCGCGGGGATCTCGTCGGTGCCGGGCTTGGCGCCTGGCCCGCCACCGTGCGCCTGCATGTCGTGCGCGGCCGGTTCGGTCGGCTCCGGGCCGAGTACCGCCCCGGCGGCGAAGGCGATCCCGAAGACCGCCGCGAGGCCGAGGGCGAATCCGGCGAACTTGGTCGAGGCGTTCATCGGGATGCTCCGTTCCTGTTTCGGGGGTTACTCGGCGACTCGGTAGCCGAGCTCGGTGACGGCCGCGGTGACGGTGTCGCGCTCGACCGAGGCGTCGCCATCGACGGTGACCGTGCCGGTGGCCAGGTCCACCTCGACATCGGTGACGCCAGGGAGGCTCTCCACCGCACCGCGCACCTTGTTGGCGCAGCCGCCGCAGGTCATGCCGGAAACGGTGACGGTGATCGCGGTAACAGTGCTGCTCATGGGTTCTTCCTCTCTCCTGTCGGCGGTTCGCTCCGCCGACTGCCTCCGTACCATACCCCCCTAGGGTATTAATCTGTCAACACCTGTGCCGCCACCAATTTCCGGCGCTACCCGTTGCCTGTGCGGGAATGCCACGTCGCGCTCCGGTGCGACGCCGCGCCGGGCGCCAGGCGGCAAGCCCGGCAGTGCACGTCAGGGTCGGTATGTGGGGTCGTAATGGACATCCGTTTCGTGTTCGAGGTCCGCAAGTCTGGTCACGCGTGTGGAGCGTGGTTACTCCCGAAACGATCGGCATGCCACGCTGTGGGGCCCGCTACAAGGCGGGTGCGCACCGGCCCGGCACGCCGGTGTTGGAGGCCGTAGTGGGTTGCTCTTCGTGCCGATGTGCCGATCGGGGTGACGTTCGTGGCTCGGTCGCGATGCCTGGGAAATGGCAAGAGCCCGGCCGACGCCGTGTGTGGGCGTTCGACCGGGCTCTTGGCCTGTTATGTGTCGGTGTGGTGCGCGACGGTTGTGGATAGTCAGGATTCCGCGCTGTAAGTGACCAAGGCCACCGCGGGGGCGGAGACTGCTTGGGCCGCAGCGTCTTCCGTGACCTGGACGTGCAGGAAACCGCCTTCGATCGCGACGCGGACGTCATCGATCTCGCCGACCGGTTGTCCATCGCGGCCGATCAGTGAATAGCCCTCGGCCAGTTGGACTTTGGTGGCGTTGCGCCATTTCGGGGTCATGGCCGGGCCTTTCGGTGCGGTGGGTGCGGCGGCGGGGAAGTCGAGTTCCGGCTGGGCGACGTGGTTGAAGTAGTTGGACAGGATGTTCAGTGCGACATGGCCCACCGTCTCGCTCAATTCGGCATCGCTGACGCCGCGCTTCCTGGCGGAGGCGATGAGCTCGTCGTCGACGCGTCCGCGTGCGCGCAGTACTTCGCTGGCGAAGCGCAGCACCGCGTCCGCGTGCGGATCGTCGGCCCTGGCCTCGCGGGTCGCCGCGATCTGGTTGTCGGTCAAGCCCATCCGGCCCGCGCGCATGGTGTGCGCCGCGACGCAGTAGTCGCAGCCGTTCTCCGCGGCGACGAGAAGGGCCAGCTGTTCGCGGGTGCGCGCGTTGAGTTTGCCCTTGGTCAGCGCGTCGCGGAAGCCGAGGTAACCGCGCAGGGTCGCCGGGCTGTTCGCCATCGCGGCATAGAGGTTCGGGACGCGGCCGAGCTGGCGTTGCACCTCGGTGAGCAGGTCGTTCTGCTCGGCGTCGGCGGTGTCGGTGGAGACGAGGGGTAGCCGGGACATCTGTGCTCCAAGGGTCGAAATCTGGTGGTACCAATCGGTTCCGGAGCAAGACGGTACTGATTGGTACCGTCTCCGTCAAGCGAGACGGTACTGACTGGTGCCGTTCTGCTACGGTGGAGGCATGGCAACACAGGCCAAGCAGCGGTTACTCACCACCGCGGAAGAGTTGTTCTACGCCGAGGGCATCCGTGCGGTCGGGCTCGATCGCCTGCTGCAGGAGTCCGGCGTCGGTCGCGCCTCGTTCTATCGGCACTTCGCCAGCAAGGACGATTTGGTCGTCGCCGTGCTGGAGGGGCGCGATCACCGCTGGCTGGAATGGCTGCGCGAATCCGTCGAAGCGCAGACCGGCGAACCGGCCGAGCGCCCGCTCGCGGTCTTCGACGCGCTCGCGCAACGCTTCGCCCGCAAGGATTTCCGCGGCTGCGCCTTCATCAACACCATGGTCGAGGTGGCCGACCGCGACTCCGCGGCCCACCAGGCCGCCGACCGCCACAAGCGCCGCGTCATCGCCTACCTCACCGAGTTACTCGTGGCCGCCGACCACCCCGACGCCCCCGAGCTGGCCGCCGAATTGGCCCTCCTCGTTGACGGCGCCATTGTCACCGCCGTCCGCGAGGGCACCCCCGACGCCGCCACCCGCGCCCACACCATCGCCGCCCGCCTCCTCGCCACCCCGTGACCGACCGGCACGGCCATTCGGCTCCCTCGCCGAGCGCAGTCGAATGGCCGTGCGACACGCCGTATTCGGCGACCATGTGACTGCGCTCGATCTCGGGTCGGCGTCGTGTGCGCGAGGCGGCCGGATCAGGTGGCGTGCAGGTTGCGGGCGGTGGGGGAGGTTTCGGTGGCGGCGGGGTCGGGGTCGGTGCCGAAGAGGCGGTCGGCGGTGCCGGAGGTGGTGACGGTGAACCAGAAGTGCTCGTTCTTGTAGTGGTGGTGGCGGTGGTTGCGCCAGACCGCGCGGTAGAGGGAGCGCTTCGGTTTGTAATCGGTGTGGATCAGGTAGTGGGTCCACTCGTAGCCGAGGCCGAGCAGGGTGATGGTGAGCAGGAAGGTCAGGCCGAGGCCGGGCCGGGGGAACGCGAACGCCGTGATGGCGAGCAGGACGACGATCACCACGCTCAGCGAACGGGTCGGGATGAAGATCAGCGGGATATCGCGCGGATCCACATGGTGCGCGCGGTGTTTGCGCGCCAGCTCGCTGTCCAGCGGGATCGGGCCGAGCCGCTTCGGGCGCCAATGCAGCACCATGACGTGCACGACCCACTCGAATGCCGGGAACACCGCGAGCATCACCGCGGGCACCAGCGCATCGCTCAACCGCCAGTCGCCCACCATGATTCGGGCGGTCAGTGCGACAACGAGCGCCGTGCCGATCATCCACGGCGAGGGATGCCGGACGAATTCGCGGAACGCGCCGCCGAGGCTGAGCCCGCGCCGCAGCGGCCGCGACAGCGCGGCCTCGTCGCGGCGCACCCGTTCTCTCGCATCGCTCTCGATGCTTGACGCCCGTTCGCGCGCACCGGCGCCGGGTGTGCGTTCGTGCGGGGTGGTGTCGGTATCGGCTATCAGCTCGGTCGTGCCGGTGCTTGGCGCTTGCTGATGTGCGCCGCGGATTCGGCTCGCCGCGTCGAGGGCGATCGGATCTTGGTCGGTGGACTCGGGTTTCGTCATGGTGTTCCTTGTCGGACGGTGCGGGGGACCGCTGGCCTCGGTGGCCTGCGTCAGCCGCGGGTGGTGCGTTGATGGTGTCCGTGCGAGCGGGGCTCAGGTGTTCGGGTTCGTCATGGTGTTCCTCGTCCGACGGTGTGGGGTCCGTTGCGCACGCCGTGGTGGCGGGTGATCACTGCCCGCCGAGGGCGGCGATCAGTGCGGTGGTCGCCGGTTCGAGCAGAGTGCGCGCCTTCTCGGCGGCCAACCCGGGTTTGCCCGCCTCGATGGCGGCGGCCAGTTCGCGGTAGCCGTCGGCATTGCCGACCTCGGCGGACATCAGCGGGGCCAGCGCCGCGAGCGCGGGTTCGTAGGCGGCGCGCAGCATGTTGAACATCAGCCGGAATACGATCGAATCGGCCGCGTCGACCACGTGATCCCAGAACTCGAGCGCGATCCGCTGCTGCGCGATCGGATCACGTTCGGCGGCAAGCGCCGCAACGCTGCTGTCCAATGCCGCACGCACCTCCTCGGGGGCGGACTTGCCGAAGCGCGCGGCGGCGAGCTCGGCCACCTTGGGCCCGTTGTGCAATCGCGCCTCCAGAATGCTGCGTGCCACGCCGGGTTCGAGCTCGCCGGACTGAATCAGCAAGCGCGGCAACACCTCCAGGCCCGCTCCCCGCCGGTAATCGAGCACCGTGGTCGCATCCCCCTGCCGCACCGAAACCAGCCCGGCCTGCGACAGCCGCTGCAACGCCTCGCGCACCGCGGGCCGCGACACCCCGAGCGCTTCGGCCAGCTGCCGCTCGCTCGGCAACGTCGCCCCCGGCGCCAACTCCCCGCTCAGCACCTCCGACGCGATCTGCTCGAAAACATCCGCCGACACCGACCGCTTGACCACAGGTTGCAACGCCATATCCCTACTGTGCCCCGCATTGGCCAGGTGGTCAAGTGGTCAGACCAATTGCGCTGTAGTCCGCCCGAACTGCGCGAGTCCGCCCCGAGCGCCGGAAAACTGTCTGTTCAACCGAGTCGGTCCGCCGTTGAGCTGCGTTGTGTCGGCGGTGCCGAGGGGAATCCTGTCGGCTGGACCGTCGACGGTTCTGCGATATGGCGCTGGGGCGTGGAGTCGGCTGGGCGGACGGTTTTGCGGGGAAACTGTCCGTTCAGCCGAGTCCGGGCGGGTGAATAGGTGCGGATGACTTCGTCGCCGCGTCAGCCGTCGTCGACCGCGGGTTGCGGCGCTGTCCCCGGGTATCGGCCGTGGTGTCCGGTCCGCCGAGTCTCGTCGGGCGACAGGGGCGCTTGTGGCGCCGCGGAATTGGTGGTGGTCAGCTCGGGTCGGAGCCGCGGATGGCGGCGAGCCAGGTGGTGGTTGCGGCGGCGACGAGGGTGGTGCACGCGAAGGTGGGGAGGCCACCTCCTATTACGTAGATCCACAGGAGAGCGGCGAAAGGGGCGGCTACGGCGGATTGGGCGTCGAGGAGGAGGCGGCGCGGGAGGCGGGTGGCGCGGGTGGCCAGGGTCGGGGCGTCCGGGGCGGGGCGGGCGGGGTTGTCGAGGAGGCGGCCGGGGGGTTCGGTGTCGCGTGCTCGGCCCGAGGGGTAGAGAGTGCCGTCCGTGATGCGGAGGAGGCGGGGTGATACGCGAGCGGTGCTGGTGGTCAGCTCGAGCAGGGCGGGGTCGAAATAGACCGGTAGCCAGCGGGTTTCGGTGGGGGTGGTGATTTCCAGCCAGGAGCGGCTGACCAGGCGGTGCTGCTGGCGCACCCGTTTGATCTCGGCGGGGCCCTCGGGCAGACCGTTGGGTAGGTGGCCGAGGGCGGTGGCGAGGCGCAGCGCCGTATATCCGATGATGCCGAGAGCCACCGTGACCAGGCCCGCGAGCTGGTCCAGATCGGCGAACGGCGCCACGGCGAGGCAGATCACCATGGCGCCGATCGTCACGAGGATCGGATAGGCCAGCGGGCGGCCCGATCCGAATGTCACTTCAGGAAGCCGACTTTCGTGTAGTCGGTGGAGGCGAGCCCGAACGCGCCGTAGTTGGCGAGGTTCTCGCGCACGGCGACGGTGCCCGGCCCTTGGGTGAGCGGCAGCGAGAAGCCTTCCTCGAAGATCATCTTGTCGACCTTGTTCGCGAGCTCGATCGCCTTCTCCGGATCGAGTTCGGCGAGGGTCTGATTGATCAGCGCGTTGAGCTCGGGGCTGCCGATCCTGCCCTTGTTGCTGAGCCGATTGGCCGGATCGTATGCGTAGATCTGCGGCAGCGCCCCGAGCGGGAAAATGCTCTTCTGCCAGACGAAATTGACGATATCGAAGTTGCCGGGGTCGACGACGTCGGTGAAGAGGCCGTTTCCGGGATAGGTCTCGATGATCAGCTTGACGCCGACCTTCGCCAGGTTCTGCTGCGCGATCTGGGCGATCTGCACCCAGCTGTCGGCCTTGTACATCACATTCCGGATTTCGAGCTTGCGCCCATCCTTCTCCCTGACGTCGCCGTTGAGCTTCCAGCCGAGCGCGTCGAGGTCGCGCGCGGCCTGCTCAGGATCGAAGGCCACCGACTGCGCGTTGTCCTGATAACCCTTCTGCCCCACCAGATACAGATGGTTGTTCAGTGGCTTCGGATCCTGCACCACGCCCTGCTGGCTCGCGATCGCGATGCTCTGCCGGTCGATCGCCTTCGAAATGGCAACGCGCAGCTTGGGATCGGCGAGGATCGAGCCGGGCGCGCCGTTGAAGGTCATATGGGTGAAGGTGAGTCCCGGCGCTCGGCGCACTTTGATGCTCGGGCTATTGGAAGCCGCCTTCACCTCATCGATTCCGGTGAGGCCGGAGTAGTCGAGTTCGTTGTTCTGCACTGCGTTCAGCCAAGCGGAACGATCGAGCACGCTGAAGGTGACAGTGTCCAACTTGGGCTTGTCGCCCCACCACTTCGGGTTGCGCCCCAGCACAATTCGCTGCCCGCCCCGGTCGACCGAGGTGATCATGAACGGTCCAGATGACAGCGGGAGCCCGTTGCGGTCGGCATCGTTGAACGTCTGTGGCGTCGCCATCGTCGACTTGGGGTACAGCGGGTTGAACAGCCCGCGCCACTCCGCGTAGTGCTTACCGAAGGTGACGATGGCTTGGCGATCGTCGACACCCCGCTCGACTCGGTCGACCTGGCTGTAGCCGTGTGTCGCCGAGACCAGGAAGTTGTTATTGCGCCCGTTCAACGCGTTGAACTGGGTGGCGAGATCCTCCCAGGTGATCGGACTGCCGTCGGACCAGACTGCCTTCGGATTGATCGTGTAGGTGACTTGCTGTGGGCTCGTGTTGGTGAGCTGCATGTCGGTGAAGTAGTTCTTGTCGACAGTCAGTTCACCGGCCGCGTTCGAAGTCAGCGTGCCGGGCATTGCCCAGCCGATCAGCTCGGCGGCCTCACCGTCCGCATCCACGTGTAGCGCGTTGAAGGTGGCTGGGAAGTTGGTCATCGGCAACCGCAGATTCCCGCCGTCGCGCAGGTCCGCAGGGTCGTGCGGGTTGATATCACTACTCGACCCGACGGTGCTCGTCCCCTCCTGCACGGTGGTGTCATCACCACAGCCCGCCAGGATCAGGGCGAGTGCCGCCGCGGGCGCCACGAACCGCAAAGTGCCACGCAGTCTGCTCATTTCACGAATCCGATCTTGGTGTAGTCGTAGGACGCCAGGCCCGCGGAACCGAAGTTGGCGAGCGCGGCGCGCACGCCCCAGCTGCCGTCGGACTGGGTCAGCGGCAGGGAGTGTCCCTCTTCGAAGACCTTGCGGTCCACCTCGTTCGCCAATTCGATCGCCTTCTTCGGATCCAGTTCCGCCACTGTACGGTCGATCAGCGCGTTCAGCTCCGGTGAACCGATGCGGCCGAAGTTGGCCTGCAGGTTATCGGGGTAGTAAGCGTAGATCTGCGGGATATTGGACAGCGGGAACGCGTCACCCTGGAAGGTGAACTGCACGGCGTCGAAATCGCCAGGCTGCACCACGTCGGTGAAGAACTTCGCGGCGGCTTTGGTGTCGATCACCAGCTTGACGCCGACGCGCGCCAGGTTCTGCTGGATGATCTGGGCGATCTGCACCCAGGTCGGATCGTTGTACATGACGTCGCGGATGATCAGCTTGCGGCCTTCCCTTTCGCGGACGTCACCGTTGAGCTTCCAGCCGAGCGCGTCGAGTTCCCGTGCGGCGGCATCGGGATCGAAGCCGAGGCTGTTGTCCCGATAGCCCTCCTGGCCCTGCACGTACACGTGATTGTCGAGCGGTTTCGGGTTCTCGACGAGACCGTTCTGGGTTGCGCTCGCGATCCCCTGCCGGTCGATCGCCTTCGAAATGGCTACGCGCACCTTCGGATCGGCCAGGATCGAGCCCGGTGCGCCGTTGAACGTGATGTGCCGCCAGCGAACTCCGGGTGCGCGGCGGATGGTGACACCCGGGACGTTGCGCAGGTTGCGCACATCGTCGACGGTGGAGAGCAGCGCCGCGTCGAGCTCGTTGTTCTGCACGGCGGCGGTCCAGGTCGCCCGGTCGAGCACGCTGAAGGTGATGGTGTCCAGCTTGGGCGGCGCGCCCCACCATTTCGGGTTGCGGCCCAGCACGATTCGGCCCTGCCCGCGATCGGTGGACCGCACCGAGAACGGGCCCGAGGTGAGGCCCATACCGTCCACCAGGCTCTTGTTGAACGAATCCGGGTCGGCGGTCACCGATTTCGGGAACAGCGACTGATTACCGGCGAACTGGCCGCGCCATTCGGCGTAGGGCTGCTTGAAGGTGAGTATCGCTTGGCGGTCGTCGACGCCGCGGTCGACCTTCGCGACCAGATCGAAGCCGTTGGAGATGGCGATCAGGAAGCCCTTGTCGGCGCCGCTGAGCGCATATGCCTGGGAGCGGATGTCCTCCCAGGTGATCGGGCTGCTGTCGGACCAGACCGCCTTCGGGTTGATCGTGTAGGTGACCTGCTGCGGGCTGGTGCCGGTCAGCGCGATATCGGTGAAGTAGTCGGTGTTGATCGAGAGTTTGCCCGCCGCATCGGTATCGAACGAGCGCGGCATGAGCGGGCGTTCGATATCGGCGATCTCGCCCTCGCCGCCGTCGATGGACAATGTGTTCCAGTTGGCAGGGAAGGAGGTCGTCGCCAGCCGCAGGTTGCCGCCCTCACGCACCTGGTCGAGCGGGGTGGGGTTGATGTCGTTGGTGGTGCCGATCGCGTCCGACCGGCCCTGTGCCGAATCGTCGCCGGCACCGCATCCCGAAGCGATCAGGCCGATTGCGACGAGGGGGACGGCCCACCGGATTCCGTTCGATCGGACTCGCACGACGCTCTCCTCGCTCGCGGCTGGACTATCGGCACCGGCACGGCTTCGATCAGGGACCGGGTGTACTCGTGCTGCGGGTCGGTGAAAATCGTCTCGGCCCGGCCGGATTCGACGATCTTGCCGCGATACATCACGGCGATGTCGTGGGCCAGGTTGCGCACCACCGAAAGATCGTGCGAGACGAACAGATAGGACAGGCCGCGTTCGGTCTGCAAGTCGCGCAGCAGATTCAGCACACCGGCCTGAATGGAGACGTCGAGTGAGGACACCGGCTCGTCGAGGACGAGCAGTTCCGGTTCGAGCGCGAGCGCCCTGGCGATGCTGATGCGCTGCTTCTGGCCGCCGGAGAAGTCGGCCGGGTAGCGGTCGGCGTGTTCGGGACGCAGGCCGACCAGGTCGAGCAGTTCCGGTACCCGGCGCTGGATTTCGGCCTGCGGTCTGCCGTCGATGCGCAGCGGCTCGGCGAGCACGTCGAAGACCGGCAGGCGCGGATCGAGCGAGGCGGTCGGATCCTGGAAGACGATCTGCATCTTCCTGCGGATCTCGCGCCTGCGTGCCTTGGTGAGGGTCGCGATATCGCTGCCCATGATCTCGATGCTGCCCTGCTCGGGGCGCACCAGGTCGAGGATCTGGGTGAGCGCGGTGGACTTCCCGGAGCCGGACTCGCCGACCAGCGCCAGCGTACGGCCCGCGCGCACCTCGAAGCTGATGCCGTCGACGGCGCGTATCTCGCCGGTGCGGCGGCGGAACACCACACCCGAGGTGATCGGGAAGGTCTTCACCAGATCCGAAACGCGCAGCACCACATGGGCATCGGTCTCGGCGGTGGTCTCCGGCTCGCCGATCTCGCGGCGGTATGCCTCGAACAGCTCGGCCGAGCCGACCTCGGCGGTGCGGATGCAGGCCGCCGCGTGGCCGAGGTTGGTCATCTCCAAAGGCGGTTCGGCGGCCCGGCATTCGTCGATCGCGATCGGGCAGCGCGGCGCGAACGAGCAGCCGGGCGGCAGCGCGTGCATGGCGGGCGGTGCGCCGACGATCGGAATCAGCGGTGACCTGGCCGGGCCGTCCATCCGCGGGATGGAGCCGAGCAGGCCGACCGTGTACGGCATCCGGGGCGCGGTGAAAAGCTCAGTGGCGGTGGCGGTTTCGACGATCTTGCCCGCGTACATCACCGCGACCCGGTCGGCGATGGTCGCGGCGATGCCCATGTCGTGGGTGATCATCACGACGCCGGCGCCGGTGATATCGCGCGCCTTGCGCAGCAGGTTCAGTATTTGTTTCTGCACCGTCACGTCGAGCGCGGTGGTCGGCTCGTCGCAGATGATCAGCGCGGGATCGTTGGCGATGGCCATCGCGATGACGACGCGCTGGCGCATACCCCCGGAGAACTCGTGCGGAAAAGCCTTGGCGCGCACGGCCGCATCGGGAATCCCGACCAGCTCCAGCAGCTCGACCGCCCGAGCGGCGGCCTCCTTGCGGTTCATCGTGCCGTGCGCCAGCAGCGCTTCGGCGACCTGCTCGCCCACCCGGTACACCGGGGTCAGCGCCGAGAGCGGATCCTGGAACACCATGCTGACGGATCTGCCGCGCAGCCGGGACAGTTCGCGATCGCCGAGCCCGAGCAGTTCGCGCCCGCGCAGCCGGATCGAGCCGCTGATCCTGGCCTGTTCGGGCAGCAGCCCCATCACCGCGAGCGAGGACACCGACTTGCCCGAGCCGGATTCACCGACGATGGCGAGCACCTCACCCTCGGATACGGTGTAGCCGACCCCGCGTACCGCCTCGATCCTGCCCTCTTCGCTGGGGAAGGACACTCGCAGCTCGGAGACCTCCAACAGCGGTGCCGTCGAGGTCTTTTCGAGCCCCACCTGCCCCGTCACGCTGTGCCTTTCGGAGCATGAGCGGAGCCCTGCGTGGTGACGCTGCGCTGCCGCCTCCGGGCCTGATCGCTCATGCTGTGCCTTTCGTAGCATGAGCGGAGCCCTGCGTGGTGACGCTGCGCTGCCGCCTCCGGGCCTGACCGCTCATGCTGGGGTCCTTCTTCCATGCGCGCGCCCGCTTGGCGCCGGGATCGAAGGCGTCGCGCAGGCCGTCGCCGACCAGGTTGGCGCACAGCACGATCAGCACGAGCAGTCCGCCCGCGAACATGTACAGCCATGGCGAGGTGAGCGCGGAGCCGGTGCCGCGCTGAATCAACGTGCCGAGCGAGATATCCGGTGGTTGCACACCGAATCCCAGGTAGCTCAAACCGGTTTCGGCCAGAATCGCCGAGCCGACGGTCAGCGTGACGTCGATGATCAGGATCGACGCGATGTTCGGCAGCACGTGGCTGACGATGACCGTCCTGGTCGGCGCGCCCATATACCGTGCCGCCCTGATGAATTCGCGTTCGCGCAGGCTCTGCGTCAACCCGCGCACCATCCGCGCGCTGATCATCCAGCCGAAGACGCTGAGCAGCAGGATCAGCAGTGCGATGGATCCGCTGCCCTTGGTGCGCGGCGCGAACAGCGCGATGATGATGAAGCTCGGCACCACGAGCAGCAGGTCTACCAGCCACATGATGGCCCGGTCGGTCCAGCCGCCGAGCAGCCCGGCCACCGAACCGGCGAGCGCGGCCAGTGTGGTCGATATCAGCGCGACACAGAACCCGATCAGCATCGACTTCTGTAGTCCGCGCACCGTCTGCGCCAGCACATCCTGGCCGATCTGGTTGGTGCCGAACAGATGTCGCGCGCTCGGTGGCTTGTGGTAGTAGGCCGCGGTGTCCTGCTCCTGGTAGTTCCACGGCAGGAAGTGCGGCAGTACGAGGCTGGCGATGAACAGCGCGATCAGCACGATCGCGGCGATCACCGCGGCCCGGTTGCGCAGGAACCGCCGCCAGACGAGTTTGCGCCTGCCCGCGGCGCTGACGCGCGGCGCGCCCTGGACGATGATCTCGGCTTCTGTCATCCCACACGCACCCGGGGATCGAGGATCGCGTACACGATGTCGGACAGCAGGCCGGACACCAGCACGACCAGGCCGACGAACGAGGTCACCGTCACCACCACGTAGAGGTCCTGCGTATTGATGGAATCGACGAGCCACTCGCCGACGCCGTGCCAGCCGAAGATCTTCTCGGTGAACGTCGCGCCGGTGATCAACCCGCCGAAGCTGTAGGCGAACAGCGTCGCCATCGGGATCAGCGCGGTGCGCAGCCCGTGCTTGTACAGCGCCTTGTTCCTGGTCAGGCCCTTGGCCCGCGCGGTGCGGATGAAATCGCTCTGCAGTACATCGAGCATGGCGTTGCGCTGGTAGCGGCTGTAGCCCGCCATGGTGCCGAGCGCGAGCGCCAGCGTCGGCAGGATCAGATGCTGCAACCGGTCGAGCAGCTGCGGGCCGAGGCCGGAGATCGCATTCGCCGACGTCTCACCGGTATAGAGGATCAGCTGCTTGCCCGCCGCCATATTGATCTCCAGCGCACCGTATTTCAGCAGGTTGGCGAGCAGGAACACCGGCGTGCTCAGCAGCAGCAGCGCCAGCACGGTGGTGAAGTAGTCGCTGAACTTGTACTGCCTGATCGCCCCCGCCGCGCCGATCAGCACGCCGAGCACGGTGCCGACCAGCGCACCGGCGATCAGCAGCCGCAGGCTCACCCCGATCCGGCGCGGCAGCTCGTCGCTGACCGGCTGACCGGCCAGTGTCGTGCCGAAATCGCCGTGCGCCACACCTTTCAGCCAGGTGACATACCGCTCTGGAATCGGATCGTCCAGATGCAGCTCGGCGGCCTTCGCGTCGATCACCGCCTGCGGCGGGCGCGGGCTGCGCTGCTCGTAGCTCTCCAGCGGGTTGAATGTCAGCGAGGTCAGGCTGAAGGTCAGGAACGAAGCCAGCAGCAACAGCACCGCATAGTTCAGCGCGCGTCGCAGCAAGAAGCCGGTCATCTGTCCTCACCAGCGTGGTCGGGGGTATCGGTTGGGTTTCCGGCCTAAATCATAGGGACGCGCCCGCGATCGCGGGCGCCACGCGGACATTCGGCATGTCCTCTATCCTGGCGGAATAGCGGCAACCAGCCGGTCGAGAGGGGGACTTGTGAGTTATCCGCAGGGGTACGATCCGTACCCGCAGCAGGTGTACAACGCGCCGAAGCCGAATGGTGGCACCGCGATCGCGGCCGGCGTGCTTGCCTGCCTCGGCTGTATTCCGCACCTGTTCAGCGGCGTATTCAGCATCATCCTCGCGGTCACCGATATCGCCAGCGACCTGACCGACTACGACACGACCGGGCTGTTCTCGAAGGGCTGGTTCCGTCCCTACTTCTTCGTGGTCGGTGTGGTCGGCGTTCTGGTCGGTGTCGCGCTCGGCGTTGGTGCGGTCGCGCTGTTCCTCAGGAAGTCGTTCGGGCGCACGCTCATCGTCATCGCGTGTGTCGCGGTGGTGCTGTTGCAGGTGGTGGGGTATGTGTTCACCGCGGGCCTCGAAACCTCCAGCACCGCGTTGACCACCGGTCTGTCCGGATTCATCGGGCTGATCTTCCCCGTGATAACCGCCGTCCTCGCGCTGCTGCCGTTGACGACGCGCTGGCTGAACTACACGCCGCCCGCGGTGTATCCGGGACCGGCGGCCGGATATCCGGGCGCGATTCCGCCGTACCCGGGTGCCGGATACCCGGGGGCCGCTCCGTCGCCGTATTCCGGCGCGCCTGCTTCGCCGTATCCAGGTGCGACCCCCGCGCCGTATCCAGGGGCGTCACCGTATCCGCCGTACCCGGGTGGCGCACCGGCGTATCCGGGCGCATCGCCGCAGCCGGGGACAACGCCGTATCCGGGTGCGGCCGTACCGAATTCCGGCGCATCGCCATGGGCGGGCACTACGCCGTACCCCGGTGCGACACCGAATCCCGATGCGACGCGGCTGAATCCCGATGCGACAACGCTGAATCCCGACGCGACACGGGTCAATTCCGACGCGACGACCCTGAATCAGGATGCGACGACGCGGTTCGAACCCGCACCGCCGAATCCCGATCAGCGGCCCGGCAGCACCCCTTCGCTCACCAAGCCCACGCCCACCCCCGAGGACGAGACCTGGCGTCGCCCGTCCTAGCCTCCGACCTTTCGGGCAGGATGGAATAGGTGACACCTTTGCACCTGCCCAAGCCCAAACTGGTGGCCACCGATGTCGACGGCACCCTGATCGACCACGACGAACGGGTCACGCCACGCACCAAGGCCGCGGTCGACGCGCTGATCGCCGACGGTGTGCCGTTCGTCCTCGCCACCGGGCGGCCACCCCGCTGGATCGATCCGGTAGTGGACGGGCTCGGGTACGCGCCGCTGTGCGTCTGCGGCAACGGTGCGGTCATCTACGACAGTGCGAGCGATCGGGTGCTCGCCAGCCGGACCCTGGATGTCGAGACGCTGGCCTGGATCGCGGACCTGGCCGAAAACGCGCTGCCCGGTTGCGGTTTGGCCGCCGAGCGGGTCGGTGAACGCGCGCACGACGCGGTGACGCCGCAGTTCGTCAGCTCACCCGCCTACGAGCACGCCTGGCTGAACCCGGACGACACCATGGTCTCGCGCGCCGAGGTGATCGAGGCGCCCGCCATCAAGATGCTGATCCGGCTACGTGGCACGCTCAGCGGCGACATGCGCGCGGTGCTCGCCCCGCTCATCGGTGACCGCGCCGATATCACCTACTCCACCGATCACGGGCTGATCGAACTGTCCGCGCCCGGCGTCACCAAGGCCTCCGGGCTGGCCACCGTGGCGCAGCGGCTCGGCGTCGAACATCCCTCGATCATCGCGTTCGGCGATATGCCCAACGACGTACCCATGCTGACCATGGCCGGGCGCGGCGTCGCCATGGCCAACGCGCACCCGGAGGCGCTCGCGGCCGCGGACGAGGTCACGGCGGCGAACTCCGAGGACGGGGTGGCCCGGGTGCTCGAACGCTGGTGGTATTGAGCTGTGTTGAATTTGCGCCGCCTGCGGCGGCGCGTGTTGGCGGCCCGTCTCGCATCCGAGCGGCCGAGACTCGCGCCTGCGGCGCATGCGCTTCGGCCACTCGGATGCGAGACGGGCCGCCAACGGTCGCTCGTA
>NZ_JBIUAF010000005.1:0-18341 GCF_044547285.1 Nocardia sp. NPDC052566
GCCCGGTCCCATTCCGAACCCGGAAGCTAAGGCCACCTGCGCCGATGGTACTGCACTCGACAGGGTGTGGGAGAGTAGGACACCGCCGGAACATCCTTCACGATAGGGGACCCAGATTCTGGGTCCCCTATCGTCGTTTCAGCACCTTTGCGTGCTGGATCGCGTCGACGCATACCAGCCCCAGCGTCGGCGCGTGGTTGAATTTATGGGGCGAGACCATCCGCGTACGTCTAACAACAGCTCTGCGTTGTCGGCCGCTACGGACTCAGAAAGGGATCACCGTGTCGGAACAGAACGACGATCGGAAGTCCTTCCGACGCGGCGAGGGATCCGAGCGCCCGTCCCGTGGCGGCGCGCCCGAGGGCCGCTCGTCGCAGAACCGCTCCGGCGGCGATCGTTCCGGCGGCAACCGCGGCTCCGACCGCGGCGGCTTCAACCGACGCAGCGACTCCAACGACTCGAACGACCGTGGTGGTTTCCGCCGCGGCGGCGACTCGGGCAACCGCGGTGGCTCCAACGACCGCGGCCAATCCGGCGACCGTGGCGGCTTCAACCGCGGCAGTGGCTCCGGTGACCGCGGCGGTTTCAACCGCGAGGGTGGTTCGGGCGACCGTGGTGGTTTCAATCGCGGCGGTGGCTCGGGTGACCGTGGCGGCTTCAACCGTGGCGGCGGCTCGGGCGAACGCGGCAATTCCAGTGACCGTGGCGGTTTCAATCGCGGCGGTGGTTCGGGCGATCGCGGTGGCTTCAGCCGCGGCGGTGGTTCCGGCGACCGTGGTGGATACAACCGCGAGGGTGGTTCGAACGATCGCGGTGGTTTCAATCGCAGTGGCGGTTCGGGTGACCGTGGCGGCTTCAACCGTGGCGGCGGCTCGGGCGATCGTTCTGGTTCCAGCGATCGTGGTGGTTTCAGTCGCGGCGGTGGCTCGGGTGACCGTGGCGGATTCAATCGCTCCGGTGGTTCCGGTGATCGCGGTGGTTTCAACCGCGAGGGTGGTTCCGGTGATCGCGGCGGCTTCAGCCGTGGTGGTGGCTCCGGTGACCGCAGCGGGTTCAACCGCAGTGGCGATTCGGGCAGCCGCGGTGGTTTCAACCGAGGCAGCGGCTCCGGCGGTGGCTACAACCGGCGTGACGATTCAAGCGAGCGTGGCGGTTTCAACCGCGGCGGCGATACCAACCGTGGCGGTTTCGACCGTCGCGATGACGCAGGTGAGCGCGGCGGTTCCGACCGCGGTGGCTTCAAGCGCAGCGGCGACTCCGCTCCGCGCGGTGGCTCGGATCGCGGCGGCTGGAATGATCGGGGCGACGACCGCCGGCGCGGTGGCGAGGGCGCCAAGACGGGCGGCGGCCGGTCCCTGGACCGCAAGCCTCCCCGCCCCGAGGAGCCGGATCTGCCGGACGACGTCCAGGCCACCGACCTCGAACTCGCGGTGCGCCGCGACCTGCTGAGCCTGGACAAGGGCAACGCGGAAACTGTGGCACGCCACCTGGTGATGGCCGCCCGCCTCATCGATGACGACCCGGGCCTGGCGCTCGCCCACGCGCGTGCGGCGCGCCAGCGCGCCGGTCGCATCGCGGTAGTTCGCGAAACCGCGGGCGTCACCGCCTATCACGCGGGCGAATGGGCGGAAGCGCTCTCCGAGCTGCGCACCGCCCGCCGCATGTCCGGCGGCTCCGGTCTGCTCGCGGTCATGGCCGACTGCGAACGCGGCCTCGGCCGCCCCGAACGCGCCATCGAGCTGGGCCGCAGCGACGAGGCCCGCGCCCTGCGCGGTGACGAGGCCATCGAGCTCCGCATCGTCGTCGCGGGCGCCCGCATGGACCTCGGCGAATACGACCAGGCCGTGGTCACCCTGCAAACCTCCGACCTCGATCCGGCCCGTACCGGCTCCGCCTACGCCCGCCTCTTCTACGCCTACGCCGACGCCCTGGTGGCCGCGGGCCGCACCGACGAGGGCCTCACCTGGTTCCTCAACGCCGCCTCCGCCGACCTCGACGGCGAAACCGACGCCGAAGACCGCGCCGCCGAACTGACCGGCGACTAGCCACTCATGATCAACGTGCACTGATCTCGGCATCGCGTGACTGACGCCGACCATCAATGCACGTTGATCATGGTGGTTGGGCCGCGGGATCGCTGCGGCGCATGGAGGCAGTGTCAGTCGGCGAACAACTCGTCGCTGGTTGTCGCGGTGATGGCGCGATCGAACCACCGCTCGAGCAACTCCAGATCGGTCGTAGCCGAGATCCGGCTCCGAGTCTCCTCGGATACCGCGATCCCGCGTCGGGACAGGACCCGAAGTGCGTCTGCCGCGCGCATTTCGGCGCGCCCTTGGTTCATGCCTTTGATGATTCCCTCGGCAAGCCCCTCGGTACGCCTTCGGCGCGAAGCTTATTGGAGGTTTCCGAGCGGAAGAACGACAGGTCCATGGACATCAGTTTCCTCCGGTGTTCGACGGCTGGGTGGTTGCCGAGGCCTAGTTCGGTCAGTTCGGCGAAACGCTGTGTTCTTGGATTTCGCCGGCGGCTCGGAGTGCTGCGGCGAGTGTGTCCAGTGTCGCGATGATGTTCGGCTCGTTGATATGGGTCTCGCGGTGATCGGCCCAGTAGACGGGGGAATGGTCGGCATCGGGGAGGGCGGGAAGACGCCGCCGGATACGTGTCAGAGTGCTGGCGTAGGGTCGGATGGCTTGGAAGAGCACGTGGCCCGGCAGGGTGTCGGGCGATGACATGGAGAGTGGTGTGACGCGGTTACGGGATCGCTATGAGGCGTTGCTGCTCGATCTGGACGGGACTCTGTATCGGGGTCCGGTAGTGATCGAAGGTGCGCCGGAGGCGTTGGTCGCCGGGGCGGATTCGGGTGCGGCGCAACGGCTTGTCTATGTGACGAACAATGCGAGCCGTGGTCCGGACGTGGTGGCCGAGCATCTGGTCGAGTTGGGTTTTCCCGCGACGACCGACGATGTGGTCACCAGTGCGCAGGCCGCGGCGCGACTGCTGGCCGAGCGGCTCGAGCCCGGCGCGCAGGTGCTGGTCGTCGGTACCGATGACCTCGCCGCGGAGGTGACCAGGGTGGGGCTGCGGCCGATCCGCCGGTTCGACGGTGTCGCGCCCGCCGCTGTGGTGCAAGGACATTCGCCGCAGACCGGCTGGCCGGACCTGGCCGAAGCCGCTTACGCCCTGCGCGCGGACGCGCTGTGGGTGGCCGCGAACACCGATAAGACCTTGCCGAACGAGCGTGGCCTCGCGCCGGGCAACGGCGCCATGGTCGCGGCGCTGCGCACCGCGTCCGAACGCGAGCCGATGGTGGCGGGCAAACCGTTCGCACCCTTGATGGAGGACGCGCTGGTCCGCGCGGGCTCGCGCAGCGCGCTGGTCGTCGGCGATCGGCTCGACACCGATATCGAGGGCGCGAATCGCGTTGGCCTTGAATCGTTGTTGGTGCTCACCGGCGTCAGCACCCTGGACGAATTGAAGGACGCACCGGCCGATCTGATCCCCACCTACGTGTCCGAATCCCTGGATGCGCTGAACCACCCACCGATGGACAGCGAAACCCCAGCGAACCCGGCCGATATCGCCGACCTGACGGACCGGTTGCGGCGCAACCCGGGACGGGCCGTGCGGGTACGCGCGTCTGGTTCGGAAATCCGATAGCGTTGAGCACACGATGACTACTCCGATCCCAAGCCCGAATGGACCAGGTACGCCAGGACCCCGCCCCGGGGTGCCGCTGCCTGGGCAGCATCTGCCTGCCGCGCCGGAGCCTGCCGATCCGGAGCGGATCCGCTCGGAGATCGACGCCCTGCTGGTCGAGCTCGGTTCGCGCAGTGGAGCCACCGCGGAGAGCGCCGAGGCGGGTGTCGACCTCACCCGGCGCGCCCGCATCCTGGAGCAGGCACACGAGGTGCTGGTTCAGGCCCTGGCGACGGTGGACAAGATCTGAGGTGGCCAGGCGCGCGCGGGTGGACGCCGAACTGGTTCGCCGCGGATTGGCGCGATCGCGAGAACATGCGGTCGAGCTGATCGGTGCGGGCCGCGTCCTGATAGCTGGAACGGTCGCGGTGAAACCGGCGACCGCGATCGAGGCGGGTACCCCGCTGATCGTGCGCGAGGAGCCCGACGAAGTGTCGTGGGCCTCGCGCGGTGCGCACAAACTGCTCGGTGCGCTCGAGGCGTTCGAGCCGGAGGGGTTGACCGTCGCGGGTAAGCGCTGCCTCGACGCGGGCGCGTCCACCGGTGGCTTCACCGATGTGCTGCTGGCGCGTGAGGCCCGCGAGGTGGTGGCCGTCGATGTCGGTTACGGCCAGCTGATATGGCGACTACAGAACGACGAGCGGGTTCGGGTTTTCGACCGCACCAACGTTCGTTCCCTCACCCCGGAGACGATCGGCGGCACGGTCGAGCTGGTAGTCGGCGATCTGTCGTTCATCTCGCTGAATCTGGTGCTGCCCGCGCTTGCCGCGTGCACCGCGCCGGGCGCGGATCTGCTGCCGATGGTGAAGCCCCAGTTCGAGGTCGGTAAGGACCGCATCGGTGCCGGTGGTGTGGTGCGCGATCCGGCGTTGCGCGCCGAGACGGTGCGCGATGTCGCGGCGGCCGCCGCCACGCACGGGCTGCGTACGGTCGGCGTTGTGGCCAGCCCGCTGCCCGGCCCGTCGGGCAATGTCGAATACTTCTTGTGGCTGCGCAAAGCCGCCGAAAAGATCGAATACGACGAGGAGCGGATCGTTGCCCTCGTCGAGCGTGCGGTTGAGGAGGGTCCACAGTGAACGCGCCGAAGTCCGGCCGGGAGATTCTGCTGGTGTCGCATCCCGGGCGGGCGGAGATCATCGAAACCGCCCATCGGGTGGCGAAGATCTTCGCGGACGCAGGCATCGGGCTGCGGGTGCTCGCCGACGAGGCGGACAGCACCCGGTTCGAATGCGAGGATCCGAGCAAGAATGTGCTCGCGGTGGCCGAGCCCGGCGGATATCCGGCCAGGGTGGTGCCGCACGACCAGGAGGCGGCGGTCGGCTGCGAGCTGGTACTGGTGCTCGGCGGTGACGGCACCTTCCTGCGCGCCGCCGAACTGGCCAGGCCCGCCGGGGTGCCCGTGTTGGGTATCAACCTGGGCCGCATCGGGTTTCTCACCGAGGCCGAATCCGAACATCTCGATGACGCGCTGGCGCAGGTGGTGCACGGCGATTACCGCATCGAGGACCGGATGACCATCGACGTGAACGTCCGGGTGGACGACGAGGTGGTCGAGACCGGCTGGGCGTTGAACGAGGCGAGCGTCGAGAACGCTTCGCGGATGGGCGTTTTGGAGCTGGTGCTGGAGGTGGACGGGCGCCCGGTTTCAGCGTTCGGCTGCGACGGCATCCTCATCTCGACCCCGACCGGTTCGACCGCGTACGCGTTCTCCGCGGGTGGCCCGGTGGTGTGGCCGGAGCTCGAGGCGCTGCTGGTGATTCCGAGCAACGCGCACGCGCTGTTCGCCCGGCCGCTGGTGACGAGCCCGGACTCGCGGATCGCGGTCGAATCCGTTGCGACGGGTCATGATGCGATAGTTTTCCTGGATGGCAGGCGCACACTCGAGCTGCCGCGTGGTAGCAGGCTGGAGGCGGTTCGCGGTGCGCAACCGGTGCGCTGGGTGCGGTTGGATTCCCAGCCGTTCGCGGACCGGATGGTGCGCAAGTTCCAATTGCCCGTGACAGGCTGGCGTGGCCGGCAGCGAACGGAGAGCACACGTGCTGACAGAGATCAGGATTGACGGCCTTGGCGTCATTTCCACGGCCACCGCGCAATTCCACGAGGGGCTGACCGTACTCACCGGCGAGACCGGTGCGGGTAAGACCATGGTGGTGACCAGCCTGCACCTGCTCAGCGGTGCGCGGGCGGATGCGGGCCGGGTCCGGCTCGGTGCGGCGCGTGCGGTGGTGGAGGGCCGCTTCACCGTCGACGATGTGAACGACGATGCCCGCGCCGAGGTCGCGCAGGTGCTGGAATCGGCTGCGGCCGAACAGGATGACGACGGCAGCGTGATCGCGATCCGCACGGTCGGCAGTGACGGTCGTTCGCGTGCGCATCTGGGTGGGCGCGGCGTGCCCGCTTCGGTGCTCGCCGATTTCACCGCACCGCTGCTGACGGTGCACGGCCAGAACGATCAGTTGCGGTTGCAGCGCCCCGATCAGCAGTTGAGCGCACTGGATCAGTTCGCCGCCGACACCATCGGGCCGCTGCTGCGCAAGTATCAGGTGCACCGGCGTTCCTGGTTGGACGCGCGCACCGAGCTCATCGAACGGACCGCGCGCAGTAGGGAACTCGCGCTGGAGGCGGATCGGCTCAAGCATTCGCTGGCCGAAATCGACGGTATCGCACCGGAACCCGGTGAGGATGTGCGCATCGTCGACGAGGTGCGCAGGCTCAGCGACCTGGATTCGCTGCGCGAGGCCGCCGCGACCGCGCACGACGCGCTGGCGGGTCCGGCGGATTCTCCCGAAGCAGGTTCCGGCGCACTGGAATTGCTCGGCGCCGCCCGCGCCAGGATGGATTCGGCGGAGGATCCCGCGCTCAGCGCGCTCGCGCCGCGGCTCGGCGAGGCGATCGCCGTTGTCGTGGATCTCACCGCGGAGCTGAGTGGCTATCTGGAGGATCTGCCGTCGGATCCCGGCGCGCTGGATTCGCTGCTCACCAGGCAGGCCGAGCTGAAGACGCTGACACGCAAGTACGCGCCCGATATCGACGGGGTGATCGCGTGGGCCGATGACGCGCGCTCGCGGCTGGATTCGCTCGACGTGTCCGAGGAGGCGCTGACGAAGCTGGCCGCCGAGGTCGATATCGCGGCCGAGCGGGTGCGGGAGTCGGCGCGCAAACTCAGCACCGCGCGCGGCAAGGCCGCGGGTAAGCTCGGTTCGGCCGTCAGCGCCGAATTATCCGGTCTGGCAATGGGAAAGGCGCGGCTCGAGGTCGAGGTGCGGCCGCTGCCCGCGGGTCCGCAGGATTCCGCGCCCCTGTCGGTGGATGGAAAAGAGTTGCACGCCGGTTCATCCGGTGTCGACGAGGTGGAGTTCCGGCTGTCGGCGCATTCGGGTGCGCAGTCGCTTCCGTTGAGCAAGAGCGCATCCGGCGGTGAGTTGTCGCGGGTGATGCTGGCGCTGGAGGTGGTGCTCGCGAGTTCGGATCACGGCGCGACGATGGTCTTCGACGAGGTCGACGCCGGCGTCGGCGGCCGGGCCGCCGTCGAGATCGGGCGCAGGCTGGCACGATTGGCGCGCACCCATCAGGTGATCGTGGTGACGCATCTGCCGCAGGTGGCCGCGTTCGCCGATACGCACCTGGTTGTCGACAAGTCCGATGACGGAAAAGGCAAGGTGAACAGCGGAGTTCGCGCGCTGACCAAGGATGAGCGGGTCATCGAGCTCGCCCGCATGCTGGCCGGCCTCGACGACACCGAGACCGGCCGCGCACATGCCGAGGAGCTGCTGGACACCGCGCACACCGAGAAGTCGGCGGTGGCTACGGCCTGATCGTGCTACCGGCAGAGCGGCGGGTTCAGCGCAGTCCCTTGCGCGCTCCGTTGAGGAACTGGGTGATCAGCTGCTTCAGTCCGAGCTCGAGCACCTTCGCGGGCACGGGCAGCTTCGGATCGGATTCCATCGTGTACGACACCTTGGTCCCGCCGTCGGCATCGCTGAACACGATGGTGCCGACGTGCCGCTTCACCGGCGCGCCCTTGATGATCTTGTAGACCATCTTCTCGTTCGGTACCAGCTCGGTGATCTCCTCGGTGATACCGACGCCGCGAAACCCGAACACATGCTGCGCCCCGACGCTGTGCGTTTCGGTCAGTCCCGGCTTCTTCAGCGTGACCTGCAGCGGCAGATACGGATCGATGCCCTCGCGTTCGACGAAGAACCGGTAGACGACGTCGCGCGGCGCGGCAAAGACCGCGTCGACTGTGGTGCTGGCCATGAGTGTCTCCTCCACGAGTTACCTGTGACCGGCAGCATATAGGTACCGGCCGTCGGGTCTGGTCGCTGCCGCGCGTTCCGGTGTCCGATTCGCGGCTTTTCTTCGAGACCGTGCGGTAGGATTCGCTCCTGTTCTGCTCTGGGGAGGAAAGCTATGGGTGGGCCGAACTATCAGCCACCGCAAGATAATTCGTGGCAAACCGGGTGGGGTGCGCCGCCGCCGGGCTATCCGGTACGGCCGCCGCGCACCAACGTATTGGCGATCGCGTCCCTGGTCCTCGGTGTGATCGGTGGCTGCCTGCTCGCGGTCCCGCTCGGCATCGTCGCTCTGGTGCAGATCAACAAGAGCGGAGATCGTGGCCGTGGCTTGGCGATCGGCGGCCTGGTCGCCTCGGGGGCATGGCTGTTGATCGCGGTGCTCCTCGTCGCGACGGGGACGCTGCGCGGAGCCCTCGAAGTCAACCCGACGGTGATCGTCGAGCAGCCGCTGTCGACGACGACTCGCGGTGGCGCCGTCGGCGTGAACGAGGTGCGTGTGGGCGATTGCCTCGACGGTCTGCGCGCGGGCTCGCGGACGGTGACCGTGGCGCCGTGCGAGCGGCCGCACGATGCCGAGGTGATCATCGGCTTCGACCTGCCCGCGGGCACATGGCCCGGTGCGGAGGCGGTCCGCATGCGGGCGACGGACGGCTGTGAGGCGAAGCTGCGCGAGGTGCTGCGAACACTTCCGTCCCCCAGGGACTTCCAAGTGGTGGCCATCCATCCGGACGATGCGCAACGCTGGCTCGCGAGCCGTTTCGTGCGCTGCGCGGTGCGTGACCCTGCGGGCGCCAAGCTGATCGGCAAGATTCCGCGTTAACGCTCGGTCCCAGCCCGTCGGATCGGACAAACTGCCCGAAACATGGTGCTGGGAAATATCACAGTGACGAATGGGGCTGCTGATACGGCGCGCCTCCACCAGTGGTTGAGGGTTTCCGCCCATGATCGGGCGTATGAAGATGCTGGCCTTGTTGTCGAAGAGCACCGAAACGCTGCCCGGGCTATCCGGGATAGCCCGGGTCGACCGCAACACCAGGCGTCTGCTCAAGCGCGTCGGCCCCGGTGATGTGGTGGTACTCGACGAGATGGATCTGGACCGGGTCACCGCCGACCGGCTGGTGGAGGCCGGTGTGATCGCGGTGATCAACACCTCGCCCTCGATTTCGGGCCGCTACCCGAATCTCGGCCCGGAAGTGCTGGTGGCCAACGGGATCCTGCTGCTCGACACGGTCAGCTCGGATGCCTTCTCCAAGATCAAGGACGGCGCCAAGGTCCGCATCGACGAATGCGTCGTCTATGCCGACAAGGTGACCAAGAAGGAGCCGGAGGTCCTGGTCGAGGGCATCGAGCTCACCGAATCGACCATCGCCGACCGGATGATCGAGGCGCGCAACGGCCTGGCCGATCACCTGGAGGCGTTCGCGGGCAACACGATCGAGTTCATCCGCACCGAGAGCGCGCTGCTCATCGACGGCATCGGCGTACCGGAGCTGGAGCTGACGATGCGGCACCGGCACGTGGTCGTGGTGGCCGACGGCACCGATCACGCCGAGGATCTCAAGCGGCTCAAGCCGTTCATCAAGGAGTACGCCCCGATCATGGTCGGCGTCGGTCGCGGCGCCGACACCCTGATGAAGCAGGGCTACCGGCCCGACCTCATCGTCGGCGATCCGGACGAGATCACCACGGCCACACTGAAATGCGGCGCCGAGATGATCCTGCCCGCCGACACCGACGGGCACGCCAAGGGCCTCGAGCGCATCCAAGATCTCGGGATCGGCGCGACCACGTTCCCGTCCTCGGGCGCACCCGCCGACCTGGCGCTGCTGCTGGCCCACCACCACGGTGCGTCGCTGATCGTCACCGCGGGCGCCGCCGCGTCGCTGGACGATTTCTTCGACCGCGGCCGCCGCGACAGCAATCCGGCCACCTTCCTCACCCGGCTCAAGATCGGCACCAAGCTGATGGACGCCAAAGCCGTTGCCACGCTGTACCGCAACCGGGTGTCCGGCGCGGCGATCGCGCTGGTTGTGCTCGCCGCGCTGATCGCGGTGATCGTGGTGCTGCTCGCCTCCAACACCGGCGGCGATGTCCTCGATTGGGGCCTCGACACCTGGAATCGGTTCACCGTGTGGGCGCAAGACGCCATCCAGCGGAAGTGAGAAGCATGATTTCGATACGCCAGCACGCCATTTCGATCGCGGCGATCTTCCTCGCGCTCGCCATCGGCGTGGTGCTCGGCTCGCAGACGCTGGCGGCCGATCTGCTGTCCGGGCTGCGCGCGGACCGCTCCGGCCTGCGCCAGCAGCTCGACATCACCTCGGCGCAGAACCGCCAGCTCGTCGACCAGCTCAACGCCGCGGACCGGTTCATCGCCGGCTCGTCGGCGCGCATCCTCGGCGGCACGCTGGCCGAGCGTTCCGTCGTCGTGTTCACCACCCCGGACGCCGAACCCGCCGATGTGGAGGGTGTCACCAAGGCGCTCGAGACCTCCGGCGCCGCGGTGACCGGCCGGATCGCGCTCACCGACGCCTTCCTCGATGCCACCGAGGGCGACCGGATGCGCACCACGGTGACGAACGTGATTCCGGCGGGCGCGCAGTTGCGCACCGGCGCGGTCGATCAGGGCAGCCTGGCGGGTGATCTGCTCGGCCTGGTGCTGCTGCTCGATCCGGGCAACGGCCAGCCGCGCAGTACACCGCAGGAACTCGGGCTGGTGCTGGAGACCATGCGCGGCGGCGGATTCCTCGCCTACGGCGACACTCCCGTGCGTCCTGCCCAGCTCGCGCTCGTGGTGACCGGCAACGGCGCGAAATCCGCCGAGAACAACCAGGGCGCGAACATCGCCAGGTTCACCGGCGCGCTGCGCGGGCGCGGTGCGGGCGCGGTGCTCGGCGGTCGGGCCGGTGCGGCCGACGCGCCGGGACCGATCGCGGTCGTGCGCTCCGATGCCGCGCTGGCCGGGGCCGTGACCACCGTCGACAACCTGGATCGGGAGATCGGCCGGGTGACCGCGGTGCTCGGGCTGACCGAACAGCTCAACGGCGGCGCGGGACGATACGGAACCGCGGCCAAGGCGACCTCACTCACAATCGCGGCCGCGCCGCGCTGATCGCGGCCCAGTCACCACATAGCTATCGTGCGTGGCGTTCGATCTGGACGCCTGATCCGTGTTACCGTGAAGACCCGTGGGTCATACACGGAATCAGGCGCGAACGGTCACGAAGCACATCTTCGTCAGCGGTGGAGTCGCCTCCTCTCTTGGTAAGGGTCTTACCGCCTCCAGCCTCGGACAGCTGCTGACGGCGCGTGGACTGCGGGTCACCATGCAGAAACTCGACCCGTATTTGAATGTCGATCCGGGCACCATGAATCCGTTCCAGCACGGAGAGGTGTTCGTGACCGAGGACGGCGCCGAGACCGATCTCGACGTCGGTCACTACGAGCGGTTCCTCGACCGGGACCTGTCCCGCGACGCCAATGTCACCACCGGGCAAATCTATTCGACGGTCATCGCCAAGGAGCGTCGCGGTGAATACCTCGGCGATACGGTGCAGGTGATTCCGCACATCACCGACGAGATCAAGAACCGCATCCTCGCGATGCAGGGCCCGGATCTGCAGGGCCAGGTGCCCGATGTGGTGATCACCGAAATCGGTGGCACCGTCGGCGATATCGAATCGCAGCCGTTCCTCGAGGCGGCCCGGCAGATCCGTCACGACGTCGGCCGGGACAACGTGTTCTTCCTGCACGTCTCGCTGGTGCCCTACCTCGCCCCCTCGGGTGAGCTGAAGACCAAGCCGACTCAGCACTCGGTGGCGGCGCTGCGCAATATCGGTATCCAGCCCGACGCGCTGATCCTGCGCTGCGATCGTGAGGTGCCGCAGGCGCTCAAGAGCAAGATCGCGCTGATGTGCGACGTCGACGTCGACGCGTGCATCTCGACCCCGGACGCGCCGTCCATCTACGACATCCCCCGGGTGCTGCACCGCGAGGGCCTCGACGCGTACGTGGTGCGCAGGCTCGGCCTGCCGTTCCGCGACGTGGACTGGACCGTGTGGGGCGATCTGCTCGAGCGGGTGCACTCGCCGCGCGAGATCGTCGAGGTGGCGCTGGTCGGCAAGTACGTCGACCTGCCCGACGCCTACCTGTCGGTCACCGAGGCGCTGCGCGCGGGCGGTTTCGCCTCGCGGGCCAAGGTGCAGATCCGCTGGGTGCCCTCGGACGAGTGTGAGACCGAAGCGGGCGCGCAAACGGCGCTGCGCGATGTGGACGCGGTGCTGATCCCCGGCGGCTTCGGCATCCGCGGCATCGAGGGCAAGGTCGGCGCCATCCGCTACGCGCGCACCCGCGGCATCCCGCTGCTCGGCCTGTGCCTAGGCCTGCAGTGCGTGGTGATCGAGGCGGCCCGCTCGGCCGGTCTGACCGAGGCCAGCTCGGCCGAATTCGATCCGGACACACCGCATCCGGTCATCTCGACCATGGCCGACCAGCAGCAGGCCGTGGCCGGTGAGGCCGATCTCGGCGGCACCATGCGCCTCGGCGCCTACCCGGCGACGCTGAAGAAGGGGTCGGTGGTCGCGCAGGCCTACGGCAGCGAGCAGGTTTCCGAACGGCACCGGCACCGCTACGAGGTCAACAACGCCTACCGCGACAAGATCGCCAAGAGCGGGCTGAAGTTCAGCGGCACCTCGCCGGACGGGCATCTGGTCGAGTTCGTCGAGCTGCCCGCCGACGTGCACCCGTTCTTCGTCGCCACCCAGGCGCATCCCGAGCTGAAGAGCCGGCCGACCCGCCCGCATCCGCTGTTCGCGGCGCTGATCGCGGCGGCGCTGAAATACAAGCTGGCCGAACGGCTTCCGGTCGACATCCCGGGTGAGGAACTCGCGAGCGCGGACCAGAGCTCCTAGTGCGTGCGCGTCGCGAGCGGACCGGTCGTTCGCTCGCGACGCCGCCGGGACCCATGGTCGGCGAATGCGGGCCACCGAGTGTGGGTATAGCGTGCTCGAAGTGGGGTTGCAGCAGAGTGTCAGTGAGGTGCGGTCGTGAATGAGAACGAGGCAGCCCCGGGCAGCCACGACTTCGAGATCGTGTCCAGCGAAACCGTCTACAGCGGCGCCATTCTCGCGCTGCGGCTCGATCAGGTCGCCATGCCCGGCGGCAAGGTCGCCGAGCGCGAGATGATCGAGCACCATGCCGCGGTCGCGGTCGCGGCGATCGACGAGAACGACGAGCTCGTGCTGATCGACCAGTATCGCCACCCCATCGGCGGCCGTCTGCTCGAGCTGCCCGCCGGCCTGCTGGACATACCCGGCGAGGATCCGCTGGCGGCGGCCAAGCGCGAACTCGCCGAGGAGACCGGGCTCGGTGCCAGGGACTGGTCGGTACTCGTCGACGTGGCGCTCTCACCCGGATTCACCGATGAGGCGCTGCGCGTCTATCTGGCGCGTGGCCTGTTCGAGGTCGAGCGGCCCGAACCGGAGCACGAGGAGGCCGATCTGCGGGTGGTGCGCATGCCCGTCGGCACGGCGGTGCGCGCGGCGCTGGCGGGGGAGATCGTCAACGCGACCGCGGTGGCGGGCGTGCTCGCCCTCGCGGCGGCCAGGGCGGACGGCATCCCGCTGCGTTCGCCCGACGCGCCGTGGCCGGGACAACCCACCGCGTTCCTGCGCCGTAAGGCGCGGCAACGGTCCGCGGGCTGACGGGTGCTCGCGCGGGAGATCGACGCCTATCTCGACCATCTCGCGGTCGAGCGCGGTGCCGCGCGCAACACCCTCGGCGCGTATCGGCGTGATCTGGAGCGCTATCGGAACTTCCTCGGGGGGCGCGGTATCACCGGGCTCGACGGGGTGGCCGAGGCCGATGTCAGCGAGTTCACCATGGCGCTGCGTTCCGGCGGACCGGAACATCCACCGCTCGCGGCGAGTTCGGTGGCGCGTGCGCTGATCGCGGTGCGCGGCCTGCACCGGTTCGCGGCGGCCGAGGGCATCACCGTCACCGATGTCGCGCATGCGGTGAAACCGCCGACCCCCGGCCGCAGGCTGCCGAAAGCGCTGCCCTACGAACAGGTCCTGCGGGTGCTCGAGGCCGCGGGCGGGTCCGAGGTCGGCGCCGACGGCGGACCGCGCGGCCTGCGCGACCGTGCGCTGCTGGAGCTGCTGTATTCGACGGGTGCGCGGATCTCGGAGATGGTCGGCCTCGACGTCGACGATCTGGATACCGAGGAGCGCGCGGTTGTCTTGCGCGGCAAGGGCGGCAAGCAGCGCATGGTGCCGATCGGCAGGCCCGCGCTCGCCGCGGTCGACGCCTACCTGGTGCGCGGCCGTCCGATGCTCGCGGCGAGCGGCAAGGGCACCGCGGGTGCGCTGTTCCTCAACGCGCGCGGCGGACGGCTGTCCAGGCAGAGTGCCTGGCAGGTCCTGCAGACCGCGGCCGAGCGCGCAGGCATCGGCGCGACCGTCTCGCCGCACACCCTGCGGCACTCCTTCGCGACGCATCTGCTCGACGGCGGCGCCGATGTGCGTGTGGTGCAAGAACTTCTGGGCCACGCCTCGGTGACGACCACGCAGATCTACACCCTGGTCACCGTCAACACCCTGCGCGAGGTCTGGGCCACCGCGCACCCGCGCGCCCGCTAGCCGAGCGGTTCCGGGCATGCCGAAGTGGTGATGACGCGTTCCACTTCGGGCCCGATTAGGCCGTATGCCAGACGATCCAGCGAATTCACGGAAAACTGGTGTCGCGTGTCCGAGCGTGGGTCTTGTGCTCCGAAGCGGTAGCGTCTAACGAGAGCTGGACCGTACGAGAGCGAGGTCGGGCCTGATCGGCTTCGCTACGCTCGGCGAGGCAACGGGCAGGAACGTATAAGGAGCAGCGGATCGTGACGACAGCCGGTGCGGCACAGCCGCCGATGGGTGGTCCCCGAGGTCCGTACTCGGAGGCCGCAGCGGAAACGTTGTGGGGCAACGGGGCGGAACCTGTGCCCGAGGATGCCACCCTCGGCCCGACGGGACGGCCATTGCGGCTCGTGCCCGACCCGCCGCCCGTGGATCGGCACGGCGACGCGTTGGTCGTCGCCATGTGCAACCAGAAGGGCGGCGTCGGCAAGACCACGTCCACCATCAACCTCGGCGCGTCCCTGGCCGAGTACGGGCGGCGCGTACTGCTCGTCGACCTCGACCCGCAGGGCGCGCTGTCGGCGGGACTGGGTGTGGCGCACCACGATCTGGACCAGACCGTGCACAACCTGCTCATCGGGTCCAAATGCTCCGTCGACGACGTGCTGATGAAGACGCGCGTGGAGAACCTGGATCTGCTGCCGAGCAATATCGATCTGTCGGCGGCGGAGATCCAGCTGGTCAACGAGGTGGGCAGGGAGCAGTCGCTGGGCCGTGCGCTGGAACCGATCAAGGATCGCTACGACTACATCCTGATCGACTGCCAGCCCTCGCTCGGTTTACTCACCGTGAACGCGCTGGCCTGCGCGGACGGTGTGATCATTCCGATGGAATGCGAATACTTCTCGCTGCGCGGGCTCGCATTGCTCAACGACACCGTCGAGAAGGTGCGCGATCGGCTGAACCCGCGGCTGAGCCTCTACGGCATCGTGGTCACCATGTTCGACGCGCGGCTACTACATTCCCGGCAGGTGATGGCCCGCGTCGTCGAGGTATTCGGCGATCTGGTCTACGATACGGCGATCTCGCGGACCGTCCGGTTCCCCGACGCCAGCGTCGCGGGCGAGCCCATCACCACGTGGGCGCCCAAATCCGGTGGGGCCGAGGCATACAGGGCGATGGCGCGGGAAGTCATCCACCGGTCGGGCCGGTGATCGCGGCCGACCTCGGAGAGCTGAACGCGGCAAGCGAGACTGTCAGTGTGCACAGCGACGCGCGGCCCGTGGATCCCGCGCCGGACGAACCCCCGAAGGCGTCCGGCTTTCACCTGACGCTGACCAACTTTCAGGGGCCGTTCGACCTGCTGCTCACCCTGATCAGTTCGCGCCGCCTCGACGTCACCGAGGTGGCGCTGCACAAGGTGACCGACGAATTCATCGCCTACACCAAGGCGCTGACCGCGAGCATGGTGCAGGAGAGCGCGCTGCGCGCGGACAAGATCCTCGACCAGACCACCGAATTCCTGGTGGTCGCCGCGACACTGCTCGACCTGAAGGCGGCCAGGCTGTTGCCGTCGGGCGAGATGACCGACGCCGAGGATCTCGAACTGCTCGACGCCCGCGACCTGCTGTTCGCCCGGCTGCTGCAGTACCGCGCCTTCAAACAGGTCGCCGAGCTACTTGGCGAGCTGGAGGCCGCGGCGCTGCGGCGCTACCCGCGCGCGGTCGGGCTGGAAGATCGCTATGCCGACCTGCTGCCCGAGGTTACGCTGGGTGTTGACGGCAACGAGTTCGCCGCGATCGCGGCCACCTGCTTCCGGCCGAAGCCGAAACCCAGGGTCGGTCTCGATCATCTGCACGCGCACGCCATCTCGGTCGCCGAGCAGGCGGCACTGGTGCTCGAACAACTCAAGCTGCGCGGCCCCGGCGGCTGGACCACCTTCGGCGAACTGGTCGCCGACTGCGATGCGCCGATCGAGATCGTCGCCCGCTTCCTGGCACTGCTCGAGCTGTACCGGGGCAAGACGATCGAGTTCGATCAGCCCGACCCGCTGGGTCCGCTGTCGATCAGCTGGCTCGGCGAGCTCGACCCGAACGCACCGGCACCGACCGTGACCATCGAGGAGGACTACGGGTGAGTGGGCAGAAGTTGAGCCCCGCGCAGGCGATCATCGAAGCGGCCCGGGCGTCGGCGGTCGCGGAGGCGAGGGCGGCCTCGGCGAGCGTCGCGGTGTCCGAGGTCGGCGACGAGCTGGCGACAGACACGGCGTCGGCGGACGGCCCGATCACGGTGGCCGATGCAGATGTGGCTGCGGTGGACAACGCCGTTGCGGCGGCCGACTCGGTCCTGTCGGATGACGAGGCCTCGGTGGCGGACGTGGTCGCTGCGGGGGACGATCCGGTTTCGGTGACGGACACGGCCTCGGCGCGGGACTCGGGATCGCTGTCCGCGGCGACCTCGGCGGCAGACCTCGACGTGGCGGGAGACCGTGGTTCGGCGGATCGGGACTTGGCCGACGACCTGGCCTCGAGGGCGGCGTCCGGCTCGACTCCGGCCCCTTCCTCGGCGACAGAGACGGGTTCGGTGGGCGCGGTCGACCTCGACGAGACCACCAGGGGCGACGAGCGTGAGACGGTCGCGAAAAGTGTCGCCGAGGACGCTGATGACGAGTCCGATGACGACACAGTGGCGGAGTTCACCCTCGAGCCGCTGGCGGACGATGAATTCCGGTCGGCGTTGGAGGCGATGTTGCTCGTCGTGGATGCTCCGGCCCCGGTAGACCTGCTTGCCGACGCGCTCGGGGACACCGCGCGGCGGGTCGAGTCGGCGCTGCGGGAGATGGCGGCGGAGCTGTCCGCACGGGGCAGTGGCATCGATCTGCGTTTCGTGGGGGACGGCTGGCGCTTCTATACTCGCAGCGAGTATGCGCCGTATGTGGAACGGATGCTGCTCGACGGCGCCCGGTCGAAATTGACCAGGGCGGCACTGGAAACTCTGGCGGTGGTGGCCTACCGTCAGCCGGTGACCCGGACCAGGGTCAGCGCGGTGCGCGGCGTGAACGTCGACGGCGTGATGCGGACCCTGCTGGCGCGGGGACTGATCGCCGAGGCGGGTGTCGACCCGGAAACCAACGGGACGCAGTACTGCACCACCGAACTGTTCCTGGAACGGATCGGGCTCGCGTCGCTGACCGACCTGCCACCACTGGCGCCCCTTTTGCCGGGCGTCGACCTGATCGATGAGATCAACGAGAGCCTGGATACGGATCCCCGTTACACCAGGATGAAGAAACCCGCCGAGGCCGATTTGGACCTCGGCACCGAGGACTGACAGGACAAAATGAATACGCCCGCTCGCCGAGATGGCACACCGGATCGTAGAAAACGCAGCGACCAGCCCACCAGGGGCGGCGCAGGCCGAGACGCAGGCGCACGCGGCGCCCGTCCGGCACGAGGGGAAAGCACCCAGCGCGGGGGATCGCAGTGGGGTGGCGCCGAACGCGGTAACTCGCGCGGCGGCTACCGCGGCTCCGCTCAGGGTGAGGACGGCTATCGCGGAAACTCCCGCAGCGGCTCCGGCCAGCGCGGTTCTTCGCAGGGCGAGGGCGGTTATCGCGGTTCGTCGCAAGGTGAGAGCGGTTATCGCGGTTCGGGTTCCGGCTCGCGTGGTGCTTCGCAGGGCGGCGGCTACCGCGGCTCCTCGCAGGGCGGTTCCGGTTATCGCGGTTCCT